>NZ_JBIVNL010000006.1:0-51334 GCF_044753545.1 Streptomyces sp. NPDC088350
CACCGCGGGCAGCTGCCTAAAATCAGGGGGTCGCCCGCCCCCCGCGCCCGCCGTGGTCCCGGGCCCCCCCCCCCCCCCGGGGGGGGGGGCCCCCCCCCGCCCCCCCCCCCCCCCCACGGCGATGTTGACGGTGCGTCGGACGTCAGCGGTGGTCGTCGCTCTCGGCGGCCTCGTCCTCGGCCTGCTTGGCCTCGACCTCGGGGTCGAGCACGGCCTCCGGGCTGCCGTCCACCGCGGAGAGCCGCCCGGTCTCGGGCACCTCGGTCGCGGCGGGCGGCTCGACCAGCCAGTCGGGGTTCGCCTGCTTGTCCCACCACTTCCAGGCGGCGAAAGCGCCGCCCGCGAGGACGCCCAGTACCGCCAGCCCCTTCGCGAGACGGCCGGCCCTCGCGCGCCGCTCGTGCCTGTGGACCAGCTTCTGGATGTCCTTGGCCGAGACCTGGCCGCGCAGCGCGGCGAGCGCCGCCGCACCGCGCGCGGCGGCCTCGTCCCTGACCGGTCCGGCGGCGGCCACCGCCTGCTCGATCCTCGGCCGGGAGTACTCGGCGGCCTGCTGCGCGGCCTTGCGGGTACGGACGGCCGCCTCCTGGGCGGCCTGGTCGACCTTCGGCGGTACATGCGTACGGGCCTGCTCCAGGCGCGGGACGACATGGGCGTCGTACTGGACGCGGGCCTGGTCGGCGGCCAGCGACACCTTGGGCGCGAGCCGTACGCGGGCCTCGTGGGCGTAGTACGCGGCCTTGTCCTTGGCCGTGTCGGCGTAGGGCGCCACCACTTCCGCGGCGTGCAGCACGCTGTCCTTCGCCGATCCGGTCGCGGAGCGCACGCTGTCGATGCGGGTCACGGGTTCCTCCTCCTCGGTGGCGTACGGTTCTTCGTCTATCCACCCCATTACGGATCATGCCTGCCAGATGGGGACGGGGCATGTGAGGGCGGGCATCCGGGTCACGATCACGGGCAATAACGGATGAATACGGGGGAACGGCAGCTTGTCGTCGACAATGCCACGGATCCCCGCTTCATGCCCCTGTCCCGGACCCACTCGAACGGTTTTCTGCAAGCGAATCCTGTGGAAAAGCCCCCAGAGGAGGCCGTCGGGCGACGCAGCCCGTCGAGCGTGCGAGGATCTGGGAGTCACAGGAAGACAACGGAAGGCAGATCGTGGCTGAGCAGCTTTACGCCACCCTGAAGACCAACCTCGGCGACATCGAAGTCCGGCTTCTGCCGAACGAGGCGCCCAAGACGGTCCAGAACTTCGTCGAGCTCGCCAAGGGCGAGCGTGAGTGGACCAACCCGGCGACCGGTGAGAAGTCCACGGACAAGCTCTACGACGGCACGGTCTTCCACCGGGTGATCAGCGGTTTCATGATTCAGGGCGGAGACCCGCTGGGCAACGGCACCGGCGGCCCCGGCTACCAGTTCGAGGACGAGTTCCACCCGGACCTCCGCTTCGACAAGCCCTACCTGCTGGCCATGGCCAACGCCGGTCCGGGCACCAACGGCTCGCAGTTCTTCGTCACCGTCTCCCCGACGGCCTGGCTGACCCGCAAGCACACCATCTTCGGTGAGGTCACCGACGCGGCGAGCCAGAAGGTCGTGGACACCATCGCGACCACGAAGACCAACGCGCGCACCGACCGTCCGCTCCAGGACGTGGTCATCGAGTCGGTCGTCATCGAGACCCGCTAGGGCCACTCCGGCAGCTCTTACCGCCGGGAACCAAACGCCCCGCTCATCCGTAAGGATGGGCGGGGCGGTGCATTGCGTACGAAGGATTGAGGGGACCCCATGGACCAGGCGCCAGGCAGCCCGCAGGGCCCGGAGGAGCAGCGGCCCCAGGATGCCCACAGTCTGCCGGTCTGTTACCGCCACCCGGACCGGGAGACCGGCGTCCGCTGCACCCGCTGCGAGCGCCCGATCTGCCCCGAGTGCATGGTCAGCGCCTCCGTCGGCTTCCAGTGCCCCGACTGCGTCCGCAACGGCTCCGGTACCGGGCACGCCCCGACGGCGGCCCAGCCCCGCACGATCGCCGGTGGCACGGTGGTGGCGGATCCGCGGCTGCTCACCAAGATCCTGATCGGCATCAACGTGGCGGTGTTCATCGCCGTCCAGGTGCGCCCGTCGCTCCTCGACCACCTCGTCCTCGTCGGCGAGTGGCCGCCGGCGCCCTACAAGGCCACGATGGGCGTCGCGGACGGCGAGTGGTACCGCTTGGTGACCGCGATGTTCGCGCACCAGGCCGTGTGGCACATCGGCTTCAACATGCTGAGCCTCTGGTGGCTCGGAGGCCCCTTGGAGGCCGCGCTCGGTCGTGTGAGGTACCTCGCGCTCTACTTCGTTTCCGGCCTGGCCGGCAGCGCGCTGACGTATCTGCTGGCCTCGCCGACCGAATCCTCGCTCGGTGCGTCCGGTGCCATCTTCGGCCTCTTCGGTGCGACCGCCGTGCTGATGCGCCGGCTGCGGTACGACATGCGCCCGATCCTCGCCCTGCTGGTGATCAACCTCATCTTCACCTTCGGCTGGGGCAACATCGCCTGGCAGGCCCACATCGGCGGTCTCGTCGCCGGTGTCGTGGTCGGCTACGCGATGGTCCACGCCCCGCGGGAGCGCCGAGCCCTGATCCAGTACGGCACCTGTGCCCTCGTACTGGTCGTCGTCGTGGTGTTGACGCTGATCAGGACGGCTCAGCTCAGCTGATACCAAACCGTTGTCCACAGCGCGTGCCGGATCTTGTGCATACCGTGCGGGAACAGCTGTGCCCCCTGTCACCGACCCGTATTTGTGCAGGTCAGGCAGGGGGCGAACAGGCTTGCGGTTGCCAGTGTGTCAGTCACACCAGCGTCAACACCCGGTGGGTTATCCACAGATCGTCGTTCTTTTTCCCCAGGCCCGCTGTGGATACTTCCCTGGCCTGTGGATAACTCAGCGGAAAGCCGTGGGCAGAGCTGAGTTCACCGGGGTGTGGCCGCTACTTCCACTGCGTGGAGACGCCGAACCCGGCGGCGATGAAGCCGAAGCCCACCACGATGTTCCAGTTGTCCAGACTGTCGATGGGCAAGGAGCCGTCGGTGACGTAGAAGACGACGATCCAGGCCAGGCCGAGGACGAACATGGCCAGCATCACCGGTGCGACCCAGGCACGGCTGTTCAACTTGATGGCGGTCGCCGCTTTCGCCGGCGGCGGCGTGTAGTCGGCCTTCTTGCGGATACGTGACTTCGGCACGAGGGTCTCTCCTGTCGATGCGCTGCGTGGCCGCGCAGGGAACTGGGGCGGGCTCCGGGGCAGCGTACAAGGGGACACTGAGTGCTCCCCCGGGCGTCCGTTAGCGTAGTGCTTCCGCGGCGCCGAAGGAGATAAGGGTACGTTGAGCAATTCTGCCGACTCCCCCGGGACGGGTACCAGTCCCGCCCGTATCCGCCGTTTCCGTCCCGTACGGATTCTCACGGTGGCCGTCTTCGCCCTCGCGGGGCTCATCTTCTTCACCAGTTTCAACACGGCCAAGGGCACCAACATCCGCACGGACGCCTCCCTCCTGAAGCTGTCCGACCTCATCCAGAACCGCAGCCAGAAGAACGGCCGGCTGGAGGATGCCAACGGAGTCCTGCGCGACGAGGTCGACGCGCTCCGCAAGGAGGACGACACCGGCACGGGCGCCGACGGCAAGAAGCTCTCGGCGCTGGAGCGGACCGCGGGCGCGCAGCAGCTCAAGGGCAAGGCCCTCACGGTCACCCTCAACGACGCCCCGCCCAACGCCACCGCCAAGCTCCCCGGCTACCCCGAGCCGCAGCCCGACTACCTGGTCATCCACCAGCAGGACCTCCAGGCCGTGGTGAACGCCCTGTGGCAGGGCGGTGCCAAGGGCATCAAGGTGATGGACCAGCGGCTGATCGCGACCAGCGCCGTGCGCTGCGTGGGCAACACCCTGATCCTCCAGGGCCGGGTCTACTCACCGCCGTACAAGATCACCGCCGTGGGTGACCCGGAGAAGATGCATCGGGCGCTGGCGGCGTCCAAGGCGATCCAGAACTACATGGTGTACGTCGACGTCTACGGGCTCGGCTGGAAAGTGACCGACGACGGGACGGTGACTCTTCCCGGGTACTCGGGCACAGTGGATCTGCACTACGCGAAGCCAGTGGAGTAGGCGGCCGTACAGGAGTTGCCGGTGCGCGTGATCGTCAGGAGCGTCAGCGAACTCTGCATCACCGTAGGCACCCTGATCGTCCTCTTCGTGGTCTACGTGCTCTTCTGGACCGGTGTGAAGGCCGACCACACGATGAGCGACCAGATCCACCAGTTGCAGAGCCAGTGGTCGCGGCAGACCGCGCACCCGAAGGCGTCCCGGGCCCCCTCGCCCGCCGCCCCGGCGAAACCGGCCGCCTACAAGGACGGCAAGCCTTTCGCGATCATGTACATCCCGCGGCTTGGTTTCACGTGGAACAAGCCCGTCCTTGAGGACACCGCCGTGGACACCCTCAAGAAGGGGCTCGGGCACTACGCCGGCACCGCGCAGCTCGGGCAGGTCGGGAACTTCGCGGTGGCCGGGCACCGGCGGACGTACGGCGACCCGTTCGTGGACTTTCCCGAGCTCCGCAGGGGTGACGCGGTGGTGCTGACGGACGGGACGACCTGGTTCACGTATCGGATCGACAAAGGGCCTTACAAAACCGTTCCCACCGACATTGAGGTGATCGATCCTGTGCCACGTAAGTCCGGGTACACGGCCTCGGGCCGCTATCTCACGCTGACCACGTGCGATCCGGAGTGGGGGCACAGCCACCGGCTGATCGTCTGGGCACATCTCGACTCCACACAGCCTGTGGAGGCCGGGAGACCAGCCGCGCTGCGCCGTTAGTCTGGTGGCGTACGGCGTGAGTCTGGTGCCGTGGCGCGACGGAAGGGACGGCATGTACGGCTGGATCTGGCGGCATCTGCCGGGCAACGCCTGGATCAAGGCGATCATTTCGCTCGTCCTTGCCCTGACCGTGGTCTACATCCTCTTCCAGTACGTCTTCCCGTGGGCCGAACCGCTGCTGCCCTTCAACGATGTGACGGTGAACAACCAGTGAGTGCACGGATTCTCGTCGTCGACAACTACGACAGCTTCGTCTTCAACCTGGTCCAGTACCTGTACCAGCTGGGCGCCGAGTGCGAGGTGCTGCGCAACGACGAGGTGTCGACGGCGCACGCCCAGGACGGCTTCGACGGCGTCCTCCTCTCGCCAGGACCGGGCACCCCCGAGGAGGCCGGCGTCTGCATCGAGATGGTGCGGCACTGCGCCTCGACCGGCGTGCCCGTCTTCGGCGTCTGCCTAGGCATGCAGTCGATGCAGGTGGCCTACGGCGGTGTCGTGGACCGCGCCCCCGAGCTGCTGCACGGCAAGACCTCGCTCGTCGAGCACGAGGGCCGCGGCGTCTTCGCCGGACTGCCCTCGCCCTTCATGGCGACCCGCTACCACTCCCTGGCGGCCGAGCCGGCGACGGTCCCGGCCGAACTGGAAGTCACCGCCCGGACGCACGACGGCATCATCATGGGCCTGCGCCACCGCGAACTGCCCGTCGAGGGCGTCCAGTTCCACCCGGAGTCGGTGCTCACCGAGCACGGCCACCGGATGCTGGCGAACTGGCTGGTGGAGTGCGGCGACCAGGGTGCCGTGGCGAGGTCGGCGGGGCTCGCCCCGGTGGTGGGCAGGGCCACGGCGTGACCGCGCTGCGCCCCGAGCGCGAGTCCGAGGCCTCGTACGGGGAGCAGCCGTACGGGGAGCCGGGCGGGTTCGAGGAGTGGTACGACGCGTCGGCCCAGGGCGCGTCCGGGGTGCCGTACGGTCCGATCGACGAAGAGACCATGGCGCTGCGGATACCGGAGCCGCCGCCCGAGCGGCGCGGCCACGGGCGGTCCATACCGGCCTCTGACGCCTCGTCCGCCTCCTCCGCCACAGGAACCCCCGCCGGTGGCCGTGCGGCCCGCAGAAAGGCCGCCAAGGGCCGTCACGGGCGTCATGGGGGCACCGGCGCGCCCGAGGAGACCGTCGAGACCCCGGAATCGGGCGTCGGCGCGCCTGGGTCGCCCGGCTCGACCGGCTCGCCCGTTTCGCGTGTCGAGGCGCGGCGGCGGGCGCGGGCGAACAAGCCGGGTGCCGCGGTGCTCGCGAGCCGGGCGATCGGCGAGGTGTTCATCACCACCGGCGTCCTGATGCTGCTGTTCGTCACCTACCAGCTGTGGTGGACGAACGTCCGGGCGCACGCGCAGGCCGGCAGCGAGACGAGCCAGCTGCAGAACGACTGGGCGAGCGGGAAGCGCGCTCCGGGAGAGTTCTCGCCGGGGCAGGGCTTCGCCATCCTGCACATTCCCAAGCTGGACGTGGTGGCGCCGATCGCCGAGGGCGTCAGCAACAAGAAGGTGCTCGACAAGGGCATGGTCGGGCACTACAGCGAGGGCTCCCTGAAGACCGCGATGCCGGACGCGAAGACCGGCAACTTCGCGCTCGCGGCGCACCGCAACACCCACGGCGAACCGTTCCGGTACATCAACCAGCTCAAGCCCGGCGACGAGGTCGTCGTCGAGACCCAGGAGATGTACTACGTCTACAAGATGACGAAGACGCTGCCCGTGACGTCGCCGAGCAACACCAGCGTCATCGACCCCATCCCCAAGGGCTCCGGGTTCACGAAACCCGGCCGCTACATCACGCTGACGACCTGTACGCCGGAGTTCACCAGCAAGTACCGGCTGATCGTCTGGGGCAAGATGGTCGAGGAACGGCCGCGCAGCAAGGGCAAGCCGGATGCGCTCTTCGAGTAGGGGCAGATGAACGTGGCAGCGACCACCGACGACACCGAAGAGCAGACCGACACGCCCGCGTCACCGCCGGACCGCCCCCGCGGCACCGGTCCGGTCGCGACCGCGGTCAGCGTCTTCGGTGAACTCCTCATCACGGCGGGCCTGATCCTCGGCCTGTTCGTCGTCTACTCCCTGTGGTGGACCAACGTCGTCGCCGACCGCACGGCCGACAGACAGGGCGACAAGGTCCGGAACAACTGGTCCAAGGACAAGGACACCGGCCCCGGCGCGCTCGACACCAAGGACGGCATCGGCTTCCTGCACGTGCCCGCCATGAAGAACGGCGAGGTACTGGTCGAGAAGGGCACCGGGACGAGCGTCCTGAACGACGGCGTCGCCGGCTACTACACCGACCCCGTCAAGGCCGCCCTCCCCACCACCGGCAAGACCGGCAACTTCACCCTCGCCGCCCACCGGGACGGCCACGGCGCCAAGTTCCACAACATCGACAAGCTCAAGAAGGGCGACCCGATCGTCTTCGAGACGAAGGACGAGTGGTACGTCTACAAGGTCTACGACATCCTTCCGGAGACCTCGAAGTACAACGTCAAGGTCCTCGCCCAGGTCCCCAAGGAATCCGGCAAGAAGAAGGCCGGCCACTACATCACGCTGACGACTTGCACGCCGGTGTACACGTCCCGGTACCGGTATGTGGTGTGGGGCGAACTGGTCCGCGTCGACAAGGTGGACAGCGCGCGGACACCGCCGAAGGAACTGCGCTGAGACCACTGGCACTGGCACGACGGAGCCCCGGCCCCCTTCTCAGGGTGCCGGGGCTCCGTCGTTCGTACGGGGGTGCCGCTATCCGGAGTTGCCGCCGAAGAAGTTGGTGCCGCCGTTGTTGTTCCCGCCGTTGTTGTTGCCGTTTCCGACACTCACGGTGGTGAGGGTGATCGTCGTGTTGCTGGGGTCGACCGTGTTGCCCGCGCCCGGGTCGATCCCGGTCACGATCGCGTTGTCGCTCTGGTCGCTGCCGTCGGCGAACTGGATGTTGGTGAAGCCGTTCTGCTGCAGGATCTGCTTGGCGTTCTTCACTGTCTGCGTGACGACGCTCGGGACCTGGACCTGCGTCGACTTCCCGATCTGGATGTTGACCGTGGAGTTCTTGTCGACCTGGGTGTTGGCCTGCGGGTTGGTCGAGACGACCTTGCCGACGAGGTTGGAGTCGTTGGTGTCGACCTGGGTGCAGTTGCCGACGAGGTTGTTGGCGGTCATCTGCGCCTTGGCATCGTCACAGCTCTGGCCGGTGACGTCCGGGACCGTGGACTTCGCCTGGGCCTTGGCGACGGTCAGGGTGATCGTGGTGCCCTTCTGGACCTCCGCGCCGAGGGCCGGGGTCTGGTCCAGGACGGTCCCCGGGTCCTCCCCTGACACCTTCTGCTGCGTCTTCACGACGAACTTGTACTTGTCGCCCTCGAGCGTCGTCGTGGCCTCGTCGATGTTCTGGCCGACGACACTCGGTACGACGACCTTCGGGGCGCCGGTCGAGACGACCAGGTTGACGGTGGAGTCCTTCTTGACCGAGGTGGTCGGAGCCGGGTCCTGCGAGCAGATCTTGCCCTTGGGCTGGTTCTCGCAGGTCTTCGACGTGAAGGACAGCTTCAGGCCGATGTTGCCCGCCATGGTGTTGGCGGTGGACTGGGTCTGCCCGACGAAGTTCGGTGTGTTGACGGTGTCGTTGGCCGCGCTGTTCCCGCTGAACGCCCACTTCCCGATCAGGATCGCGCCCACCAGCACCAGTACCGCCGCCACGACCAGCAGGATCGTCGACGTGTTCGACTTCTTCTTCTGCTGGCGGCGCCGGTCGGGACGGTCGTCGTAGCCGAAGCCGCCGTCGTCCGGGTTCATGGGCGGCAGCATCGTGGTGGCGCCGGCGTCCGAGCGCAGCGCCGTGGTCGCCTGGTCGTCGCCGTAACCGCCGTAGCCGACCGAACCCAGTGCCGCCGTCGCCGCGACCGGCTGGCCGTCGAGGCAGGCCTCGATGTCCAGGCGCATGTCGTCGGCGGACTGGTAGCGGTAGTTGGGGTCCTTGACCAGGGCCCTGAGGACGATCGCGTCCATCTCGGGCGTGATCTCGGGGTCGAAGACCGACGGCGGCTGCGCTTCTTCGCGTACGTGCTGGTACGCCACCGCGACCGGGGAGTCGCCCACGAAGGGCGGCCGTACCGTCAGCAGCTCGTAGAGGAGGCAGCCCGTCGAGTAGAGGTCCGAGCGGGCGTCGACCTGCTCGCCCTTCGCCTGCTCCGGGGAGAGGTACTGGGCGGTGCCGATGACCGCGGACGTCTGCGTCATCGTCATGCCGGAGTCGCCCATCGCGCGGGCGATGCCGAAGTCCATCACCTTGACCTGGCCGGTGCGCGTCAGCATGACGTTGGCCGGCTTGATGTCGCGGTGGACGATGCCGTTGCGGTGCGAGTACTCCAGGGCCTGGAGGATGCCGATGGTCATCTCCATGGCCCGCTCCGGCAGCAGCTTGCGGCCACTGTGGAGCAGCTCACGGAGGGTGGAACCGTCGACGTACTCCATGACGATGTACGGGATCGAGACCCCGTCGACGTAGTCCTCGCCCGTGTCGTAGACCGCGACGATCGCGGGATGGTTGAGCGAGGCGGCCGACTGGGCCTCCCGGCGGAACCGGGCCTGGAAGGAAGGGTCGCGCGCAAGGTCGACGCGCAGCGTCTTCACCGCCACCGTGCGGCCGAGGCGTGTGTCATGGGCGAGGTAGACCTCCGCCATGCCACCACGGCCGAGCACCTGGCCCAGCTCGTACCGGCCGCCGAGGCGACGCGGCTCTTCCATAGTTCCCTACCAGCCCTCTCCGTCGGTCCCGATCCGCACGGATGTGCGGTCGGAGGCTAGCCGTCCGGGCCTACCGTACCCGGCCGGCTCTGTGTGACCTGGCCAAGCCCGTCACCCGATACAGGACCGGTATCCCAACGTGCACCGATGTGAAGGGGACGTGATCGGGGTCACTTCTTGCTGTTGATGACCGCCTCCATCACGCTCTTCGCGATGGGGGCCGCGAGGCCGCCGCCGGAGATGTCGTCACGGTTGGCGCTGGAGTCCTCGACGACCACGGCCACGGCCACCGGCGAGCTGCCGTCGGGGAGCTTGGCGTAGGAGAGGAACCAGGCGTACGGGTTCTCGCTGTTGGCGACGCCGTGCTGGGCGGTGCCGGTCTTGCCGCCGACGGTGACGCCGCTGATCTTGGCGTTCGTGCCGGTGCCCTTCTCGACGACCGTCTCCATCATCGACTGCAGGATCTGCGCGTTCTTCGACGACAGCGGCTGGCTCAGCTGCTGCGGCTCGGTCTGCGCGATGGTGTCGAGGTTCGACGACTGGAGCTTGTCGACCATGTACGGCTTCATCAGCTTGCCGTCGTTGGCGACCGCGGAGGCGACCATGGCCATCTGCAGCGGGGTCGCCGCGGTGTTGAACTGGCCGATCGAGGACAGCGCGGTCTGCGAGGAGTTCATGTTGTCGGAGAAGACCGAGGCGCTGGAGCGGACCGGCGTGAACTGCTCGGCGTCGAAGCCGAACTTCTTCGCCTCGGCCAGCATCTTGGCGTTGCCCAGGTCGGCGCCGATCTTGCCGAACACGCTGTTGCAGGAGACCCGCAGCGCTTCCCGCAGGGTCGCGTTCTTGCAGGGGATGTTGCCCTCGTTCTTCAGCTCGGTCGTGGTGCCCTTCATGATGTAGGGCAGCGGCGAGTCGGTCGCCGTGTCGGCCGACGAGTACAGGTTGTTCTCCAGGGCGGCGGACGCGGTGACCACCTTGAAGGTGGAGCCCGGCGGATAGGTCTCGCGCAGCGCCCGGTTGAGCATCGGGTCGTTCGGGTCGTACTTCTTCTGGAGCTTCTGCCAGGCCTGGGAGTCCGTGGTGGTGGAGTTCCCGGCGAACGTCGACGGGTCGTACGACGGGTAGGACGCCAGCGCCAGGATCTTGCCGGTGGACGGGTCGAGGGCGACGACCGCGCCCTTGCCGCCCTGGTTCTTCAGACCGCTCCACGCGGCCTTCTGCGCGGCCTGGTTGAGGGTGGTGACGACGTTGCCGCCCGACTTCTCCTTGCCCGTGATCATGTCCAGGGTGTTGCGGAAGAAGAGCCGGTCGTCGGTGCCGGAGAGGATGCCGTCCTCGATGGACTCCAGCTGGTTGGCGCCGAAGGCCTGCGAGGCGTATCCCGTGACCGGCGCCCACATCGCGCCGTTCTTGTAGGTGCGCTTGTACTTCAGGTCGTTCAGCCCGGACGTGCTGGTCTCGGTGGAACCGGTGATCGGGTTGCCGTCGACGATGATGTCGCCGCGCGGGGTGGAGTAGCGCGCGATGGTGACACGGCGGTTCTTCGGATCGTCCTTGAGGCCGTCGGCCTTGACGTACTGGAGCCAGTTGTCGCGCAGCAGCAGGGTGAGGACCAGGAGGCCGCAGAAGAGCGCGATCCGGCGCAGGGGCTTGTTCATGACGGGCGGACCACCTGGGTCATCTCGGCGTCGGGGTTCGGGGCGGGCGCGGGCGCCGGGCGGCGGGCGGTGTCGCTGATGCGGATCAGGATGCCGATGAGCGCCCAGTTGGCGATGACGGAGGAACCGCCGTACGCCACGAAGGGCATCGTCATACCAGTCAGCGGGATCAGGCCCATCACGCCGCCCGCGACCACGAAGACCTGGAGGGCCATGGCGCCGGAGAGGCCGATCGCGAGGAGCTTGCCGAACGGGTCGCGGGCCGCGAGGGCGGTACGGACACCGCGCTCCACGATCAGGCCGTAGATGATCAGGATCGCCATGATGCCGGCCAGGCCCAGTTCCTCGCCGAAGGTGGCCAGGATGAAGTCGGAGTTGGCGGCGAACCGGATGAGGTCGGAGTGGCCCTGGCCGAGACCGGTGCCGAGCGTGCCGCCGGAGCCGAAGGCCCACAGGGCCTCCATCGACTGCGCGGAGTGGCCGGCGACGGTCTTGCTGAGCGTGTACTCCTTCATCGGGTTGAGCCAGGCCTGCACACGCTGCTGGACGTGCGGTTCGAAGCTGGCCACGCCGACCGCGCCGGCCGCCGACATCAGCAGACCGAAGACGATCCAGCTGGTCCGCTCGGTGGCGACGTACAGCATGATGATGAACATTCCGAAGAACAGCAGCGAGGTGCCGAGGTCCGTCTCGAAGACCAGGATCAGGATCGAGATGAACCAGACGACCAGGATCGGGCCGAGGTCGCGGCCACGCGGCAGATACAGGCCCATGAAGCGGCGGCTGGCCAGCGCGAGCGCGTCGCGCTTCACCATCAGGTAGCCGGCGAAGAAGATCGCCAGGACGATCTTCGCGAACTCACCGGGCTGGATGGAGAATCCGCCGACCGAGATCCAGATCTTCGCGCCGTAGATGTTGGCGCCGAGACCCGGCACGAGCGGCAGCAGCAGCAGGACGAGCGCGCCCACCATGGAGATGTAGGTGTAGCGCTGCAGGGCGCGGTGGTCCTTGAGGAAGATCAGCACGACGGAGAACAGTCCGATGCCCATCGCGGTGTACAGCAGCTGCCGGGGCGCCGCGTTGCCCGCCTGGTTGATGGACTGCAGCAGTTTCGACTGGTCCAGCCGCCAGATGACGACGAGCCCGAGGCCGTTGAGCAGCGTGGCCAGGGGCAGCAGCAGCGGGTCCGCGTACGGCGCGAACTTGCGTACGGCCAGATGTCCGACGCCGGCCAGCAGGCCGAGGCCCAGGCCGTAGCTCAGCAGGCCGGACGGCACTTTGTCGTCGATGGCCAGGCCCACGTTGGCGTAGGCGAAGACCGGGATGACGACCGCGAAGAGCAGGAGCGCCAACTCGGTGTTGCGTCTGCTCGGTGCGCCGATGGAGCCGATCGTGGACGTATGGTGCGCCGGCGTGTTCGTAGAACTGCTCATCGTGTGACGGGGCCTCTCACGGCTTGCCTATTACTTGCTGCACTGCGAGACGACCTGCTGCTCTTCCTCCGAGAGGCTGGGACCGGGGCTGGGAGTCGCAGACTTGGTCGGGGACGGGGACGTCGAAGCCGTCGTCGAAGGAGACGGCTTCGGCGTGGCCTTGGACGTGAGCGAGGTGCTGGTGGTTCCCGTGGTGCCACTGGGCTTGGTCGCGGCACTCTGGCGCTCGGACTCCTTCTTGCACGCGGAGGCCTGCACCGCCAGGTCGGCGATCTTCTTCTGGGCGTCCTGGAGACCGCCCTCGGCGATCGTCGCCTTGACCTGCTTCTGCTGGTAGGGCGGCAGGTACTTGAGTTCGATGTCGGGGTGGTCCTTCTCCACCTTCGACAGCGAGACCCAGGCGAGGTCCTGGCTGATGCCCCGGTACAGCGCGACGTGTTGGCCGTTGGCGCCGACGAAGTACTGCGTCTGCGTCCAGCGCCAGCCGCCGTACAGGCTGCCGCCGATGACGGCGAGCGTGAGCACCGTGTAGAAGGATCTCTTCAGCCACTTGCGGCCCTTGGAGGGCTTTACGAAGTCGTCGTCGGTGTAGTCCCCGAAGCTGCCCGCGGGGATGTAACCGGTGGTGTCGCCGGAGCCGGGCGGGCCGAACTCGCCGCCCCCGCCGTTCTGTCCGGGCACCTGGCGGCCGAGCCCGGAGGCGCGTCCTGCCGGGGTCTGCATGATGCCGTTGTCGTGCAGGTGGAGCTGGTTCTCGGCGACCGCGCCGACGATCACCGGGGTGTCCGACAGCTGCGCGGCGAGGGTGTCGCCGGTGTCGAGGTCGAGGACGTCGGCGATGATCACCGTGATGTTGTCGGGGCCGCCGCCGCGCAGGGCGAGCTGGATCAGCTCCTGCACGGTCTCCTGGGGGCCCTGGTAGCTGGCGAGGGTGTCCTCCATCGTCTGGTGGGAGACGACTCCGGACAGCCCGTCGGAGCAGATCAGGTACCGGTCGCCGGCGCGGACCTCACGGATCGACAGGTCGGGCTCGACGTGGTCGCCGCTGCCGAGCGCGCGCATGAGGAGGGCGCGCTGCGGGTGGGTGGTGGCCTCTTCCTCGGTGATCCGGCCCTCGTCGACCAGCCGCTGCACCCAGGTGTGGTCCTGGGTGATCTGGGTCAGCACCCCGTCGCGCAGCAAGTAGGCGCGGGAGTCGCCGACATGGACGAGGCCGAGCCGCTGCCCGGTCCACAGCAGGGCGGTGAGCGTGGTGCCCATGCCCTCCAGCTGGGGGTCCTCCTCGACCATCATCCGCAGCTGGTCGTTGGCCCGCTGCACGGCGGTGCCGAGCGAGGTGAGGATGTCGGAGCCCGGCACGTCGTCGTCGAGCGAGACGATGGTGGAGATCACCTCGGAGGAGGCGACCTCACCGGCGGCCTGGCCGCCCATCCCGTCGGCGATCGCGAGGAGGCGTGGACCGGCGTAGCCGGAGTCCTCGTTGCCCTCGCGGATCATGCCTTTGTGCGATCCGGCGGCGAAGCGCAGTGACAGACTCATGCGCACCTCGCCCGTCGGCTCCGGGTACATCCGCACGGTGCCCACCCTCCGGTCGGGAGCGCGCCGGGGTCCGCCAGGCGGTCCGCCGCTGCGTGCTCGCTCCGCTCGCGCTCATTCATGACGTGGTGACTACTTCCGCAGCTCGATGACGGTCTTGCCGATGCGGATCGGCGCGCCCAGCGGAATCGGTGTGGGGGTCGTCAGCCGGGACCGGTCCAGGTACGTGCCGTTGGTGGATCCGAGGTCCTCGACGATCCACTGGCCGTCGCGGTCCGGGTAGATCCTGGCATGGCGGCTGGAGG
The DNA here is from genome assembly GCF_044753545.1 of Streptomyces sp. NPDC088350. NCBI lineage: Bacteria > Bacillati > Actinomycetota > Actinomycetes > Kitasatosporales > Streptomycetaceae > Streptomyces > Streptomyces sp. NPDC088350. Next base: position 14,573 of record NZ_JBIVNL010000006.1, read on the forward strand.
CGTAGTCGTCGTCCAGCACGATCGTCGAATCGTGCGCCCGGCCCAGGGTGATGGTCTGGCCCTGGAGCGCGACGGTCGTACCCGTGAGGATTCCCTCACTGACGACGAGTTTGGTGGGGGCGTTACGGCCCCGCCGGCCGCCCCCGCCCGACTGCTGCTGGCGCTGCTGCGGAGGCGCCGCCTGCCGGGCGGCCTGTTGCTGCGGTCGTCCGGCTTCCCGTCGCGAGCCGCGCTGAGTGACACGCGTTCCGAACAGGTCGCTGCGGATGACCTGCACGGCCACGATCACGAACAGCCACAGTACGGCCAGGAAACCCAGCCGCATGACCGTGAGGGTCAGCTCTGACATTGCCCCCGCTTCACCCTTCGGCTTGCCGGTAAATGATGGTGGTGCTGCCCACGACGATCCGCGAGCCGTCGCGGAGCGTAGCGCGGGTGGTGTGCTGCCCGTCCACCACGATGCCGTTGGTGGATCCGAGATCCTGGATCGTCGAGGGCGTTCCGGTCCGGATCTCACAGTGCCGGCGGGATACGCCGGGGTCGTCGATCCGCACGTCGGCTTCGGTGCTGCGGCCCATCACCAGCGTCGCGCGGGAGATCTGATGGCGGGCGCCGTTGATCTCCACCCAGTACCGCATCCGCGCGCCGGCCGCCGGGGCGGTGGGCGCGGGCTGGAGGTACGGCGCCGAGCCGCGGCCACCGGGCGGCGGTGCGGCCGGCATGGGCGGCGGGGCGCTCGTGGGGCCGGCGGGCGGATAGCCGTAGCCGCCGGGCCGGCCTGCCGCCGGGGGTGCCGCCGGAGCGGGGGTCCCGGGAGCCTGCTGGTTGGTGGAGGAGGCGAGCGTACGGCTGCGCACGCGGTACAGACCGGTGTCGAGGTCGTCCGCCTTCTCCAGGTGGACCTTGATGGTCCCCATGAACGTGTAGCGCTGCTGCTTGGCGTAGTCGCGGACCATGCCGGCGAGTTCGTCGCCGAGCTGGCCGGAGTAGGGGCTGAGCCGCTCGAAGTCCGGCGTGCTCAGCTCCACGATGAAGTCGTTGGGTACGACGGTCCGGTCGCGGTTCCAGATCGTCGCGTTGTTGTCGCACTCCCGCTGGAGCGCGCCGGCGATCTCGACGGGCTGGACCTCGGACTTGAACACCTTGGCGAAGGTGCCGTTGACCAGACCTTCGAGGCGTTGCTCGAACTTCTTCAGGACTCCCATGGGGCACCTCCTCCGTCGTCGCCGCACTGGTTGCCGTGCCGGCTGCCTTGGTACTGCTTACTGATCGTATCCACGCGCCGGTAAATCGGCTGGTTCCCCCTTGTCGGCCCGGTCGAACTCCTTACTGCACTACTCCTGTCACTACTCCTGCCCAGGATCGTAGAGGGGGCCGCAGACAAGTGTCCCGCACCTGACTGTGGACCTTGCCCGCCTCCTGGGGAGATGGCGGTTACCGGTACGAGGTTGATACGTGAACCGGCCCACGTTGATACGTAGCGGGGGGTGCGGGGTGTTCGGAGGGGGCTCCTGGGGGTTCCTGGGGGGTCCCCGGGCGACCCCGGGCCAGGTCACGGGGTGCGGATAAGGGATGTGAATCCACCCCGGGCACCGTGCTAATCTTCTGCATGTCGGAAGGCGCCAGCCCCCTGGGGGAAGGGCCTGAAGACACACCCAATGCGCGGGTGGCGGAATAGGCAGACGCGCTGGATTCAGGTTCCAGTGCCCGAAAGGGCGTGGGGGTTCAACTCCCCCCTCGCGCACAACGGGACACCGACGAAAGTGTCCTAGCAGTACCGACGAAACGGGATGATCGTGAAAACGATCATCCCGTTTCGGTTTTCCGGGTCAGGCTAGAGCTGTGATTCGGCCTGGTCAGAGGCCTCGGAGACAGCACGAGGACCGCCGTCGGCGGGGAGCCTACGGCGGTCGTGGTGCGGTGTTCAGATGGTCAGGTTGTCGTGCCCGAGGTGTGATGAGTCTCTCAGGCTGTGGTGACGTAGCCCTTGGGGGTCCAAGCGCCGATGGGTTTGGTCTTTCGGCGTCGGGTGGGGCGGCGTTTGGGGCGGTCGCCGTGGAGGGCGATGGCGTCGGCCCAACTGGTGAGTTTTCTCCGGTTGGCGTGGGCGAGCTGGAAGGCGACGAGGATCGTCTGGGCGGCGATGCCACGGATGCGGCGGGTGCCGCCGGGCTCGATGCGCTCGCGGAGGGGGTCTTTGGCGAAGCCGTTCATGCCTTCAATGGCGTTGCGGAGCCGGAAGTAGACGCGCTGCCATTCCGCGGTGCCGTACTGGAGGGGTTGCCAGAGGTTGGCGCCGGCTTCGGGTGGGAGGGTGATGGTGCGCTGGTCGCAGCACTTGAACGCGTCGACAGGGCCGAGGTCTGGGTCGATGAGGGGCAGGTGGATCCCGCGGCCGAGGGTGTAGGGCTTGAGGGTGCATTGAGTGCGGCGTGCTTCGGCGGGGCACATGAGGCGCCGGTGGCCCTCGGCATCGGTGCGTTCCTTGGCCATGAACAGGTAAGTCGTGCGTTCACGGATCCGGTCGATCCAGGTCTGCTTGTCGATTCTCCCGGCGGCGAGGTCCTTGGTGGCGTCCTTGAGGGGCTGAGGCATGGAGGGGCAGTACCAGTTTCCCTCGATGAGTTCGGCTCCGGCGAAGTGATCTTTTACACCGAGCTGGTCCAGGGCGTAGTCGTAGACGGGCTGGTAGCCCATGGCACAGATGGGGAGCTGGAACTTGTCCCGCTGCTGTTTGTTGTAGAGACGGTCGCCAGCGAGATAGCTGCGTGGATGGCGTGGGTCGATGCGGCGGAGGGCTTCGATGGCGACTTCGCCGGGGCGGTTGCCGGGCTTGTCGACGGACATGGCCAGGACGAGGGCGGGGACGACGTCGGGGTCGGCGGCTCCGTCGGGCAGGGGTGCGCCGTCGTGGGCGGGGTCCGTGGCGACGATCAGGGTGAGGTCGTAGCCGTAGAGCTTCTTCTTTACCTGTTTCTGCTTCTTCTTCCCCTTCGTCGCTGTTTTGCCGCCCTTTGCGGACGTGGGTGGTTCGGATGCCGTGTCATCGAGGGCGAGGGGGTCCTGGTGTTTGGCGTTGCGGACGTACCATCCGGCCTCTGGGTCGGTGGCGGTGGTGGGGCTGTCCGGGGACAGGCCCTTGGAGTAGGTGCCGATGACGGTGGCATCGACGCAGGCGGACCCGTCGCTGTCTCCGAGGAGTTCAGAGCGTCGAGCAGCGACATGCCCAGGATCTTGTTGGCGAGATCGAGCATGAGATCGCGGCGATCGGCCAGGGCGTCATGGTCTGCCTCGGCCAGGAGACCGGCGACGTCGGTGAGGTCGAGGCGCTTGTTCTTTGGGAGCGGAGAGGGATCGACTTCCGTCAGGATGGCTTTGAAGAGGCGGCGGACGACGCCGTACATGGCCTCGAATCCGCGGTCGTTGTCCGGGTAGCGGTGGATGCCGAGTTCACCGCGCATGGCGTCGCTAAGACAGAACCCGAGCAGATTGGCGACCTGAGTGAAGACGACGCTTCCGTCGCCGAGTTCGGATGCCAGGAACATGCCGGCGAACAGGCCACGGACACTCAGGTGGCGAGGGTGCCCGGTCGACCGGGCAACCAGTTCCTCGACGATGGGGACGATGCCGGTCTCATCGAGGTCAGCGAGCAGCTCCCGCACGTGCTCGTCATCGACGGGGTGGCGCCGGGAGCGGTACTTGCCTATGCACGCGTGGCGCGCGAGCTGGCTGGTCATCACAGCTCCCTGAGCGCAGCCGCGGCCTGGTCCGGGGGCAGGTTGCGGACGTAGGGCAGGACTCGGTCGATCGAGCGGAGCGTCGTCAGGCCAGCGGCGGCCATCAGGGTGGGCAGGTACATGCGGGCTTCGATGGCGTCGACGAGCCAGGTGGCACGGGCCCGACCCATCACCAGGGCCGGTGTGCCGGGTGACTTCTTCGTGCGGGCAAGAAAGTTGGTGACGGTGTTCGTGCCGCGGGCGTGGCTGTGGGGTCGGAAGAGGTAGCGGGCTTGTTCCGGGCGGGAGGCCCAGGCGGCGGCCTCGGTCAGGACCGGTGCCCATGCGTTGCGACACAGCACGAGACGGGCGCGGCTGCCGCGGATGGCGACGGCGACAGCCCCGTTGGCCGCTGTACGGACATCGTGAGTACGCAGCGGGATGATCTCCGGTGAATCCAGGCCACAGCCCAGGCCGAGGGCGAGCAGGAGCAGGCTTCCGTGGCGCAGCTCGTCGGTGGGCTGGGCGCGGGCGGCGGCATACAGCGCGGACTGCTCGGTGCGGGAGTAGGGGCGGGAAGGGTCCGAGCCGGAATACGCGGCAGGGTCGCCGGTGATCAGGTCGGGGCCGAGCAGGGCACGCCGGAGCTTGTTGAGGCGTCCCCGGCGGTTGCCGCGGGAGGCGTCGGGCAGGTGCTGCGCGCCTGTGGCGATGTACCACTCGATCGCTTCGGGCGCGAGCAGATGCTCGGCCTTCGTGGGCTGGCCGCACCCATACGCATGGGTGGCGGCATACGCCAACGCGCCGAGCCAGTCACGGGCTTCCTTGGGCGTGGACGGCTTGGCCTGGGCCACGGCGCGGCGGCAGTCGGGCCCGATGCGTTCCCAGACGGGGGCCGGAAGTCGGGGCCGGTACCGCTCGATCGCGTCCATCGTGACTCTCCACCAGGAAAGGACCCCGGCTGGGGTGCCATTCCAATTACAGTTGGGGGAGATAACGGCCGTTGTCATGTCAGGAGGTCCGGATGGGCGACACTCTTCGCTGTGTCACAAGGAGACAAGCGAAGCCGCAGCCCCGCCGCGTACCGGCTCACCGGCGACTGGCCGCACGCCGTGCTAGATGACCACCATGGGGCGAAGGTCGCCCAGGAAGTCGCCGCGCGGCTGCGCAGGGCGATCGACGCGCACGGCTGGTCGATCGCCGAGGTCTCGCGGCGCAGTGGCGTCGCCCGGCTGACCATCATGAAGGTGCTAGGCGGCGAGGTGTGGTGCGACCTCTTGACGATCGCGAGCCTGGAGAAGGCCTTCGACGTGGACCTGTGGCCCGGGAGGAATCCGGGCAATCCACCGAAGGGCGGGGTGTGAATTCGCATGGGCATTCGGCTCCTCGGGAAAGAGGGCAGGAAGAAATGGCCGAATGCCGGACGGTCCCGGGCGATGCCGGGTAACGTCGGAAACGGCCGCAGGCCTGACCGTCGCCGTAGATCCGGGTCGCACCCCGGATCGCGTTACGCGGCGACGGTCAAAAATGCGCGAGTGGTCTCGCGGTGATGGGTTCCTGTTTTTGGTGGGCGATCCGAGATCAGACGAAACTCCAGTTCATCCGGGCTTTGTAGTAGGTGCGGGAGTCGCCCTCGACGGTGATGCGTTCCAGTGCGCCACGCTCGGTGAGCGCGTGCAGGTTCGCCCGCAGCGCGCGACGGCCCGACCGGTCGGAACGGCTGATGCCGAGAAGTTCGGCGACGTCGCCGCTTCCCCACTCCACGTCGGGGCGGGAGCCCACCGCAGTGAGGATCTCCTTCATTCGGGCTCCACGGACCACGACCACCTCAGGGACCGCACTGTCTGCCGGGGAGGCGGGCGCGGCCGATTCCCGGGCCGTGGGGGCGGGGTCATCGGCCGGATCGGCAAGTGGCGTCTGCGTGTCCAAGGGCTGAGGGGCTACCTCCTCGTCGGAGGCCACCCACAGATGGGCGGCCGGATCCGTCGAGGTCTGCAGGAGGCCCAGCTCGCGTGCGCGCTGTTGCATGGCGCGGAGGGCGGGGAACAGGGTGTGGCTCTCGTCTCGTAGTGAGGCGATTGCTGCTCGTTTCTGCTGGACTTCGTGCAGAAAGGTCTCAAGGCCTTCGGCCAGCTCGTCGTATCTCCGAAGTACCTTGTCGAAAGGGGCATGGAGAAGCTCTGTCTCGTTGATGAAAATGCTGGCTTTTTCATCAAAGGTCGGCGGGTGGGCCATAGAAGCACGGTAGAGCCGCGCCGTGCTCTGCCGCTATGCCTTCGGCGAAGCATCCGTCTCGGCCAGCGGCGATGCCCGATTAGGTGCATTTATTTAGTTCGGTTGTGTGAATTACATGGGTCAGCTCGAATGTGTTTGCGGAAATCCTGAAGGTGGCGATGAGGGGCGGCTCTGTTCATCTCGCTTTAGATGGCTGATGCGTGGGGCTCTGTCACGTTGTCCCGTTGTAGTTGTCCATGCATGGCTCTCCGTCAGCTCGCTGCCAGGGGGCGGACAGGTCGTCGAGCAGGCTGGCAGTGATGCGTTCCGTGCCGTCGCGGATGGCGCGGATGGCCCCACTGCGTACGAGATAGCCCAGACGGAGAGCGGTTCCGGCGGTGAGTTCATGGAGGTGGTCGACCAGGTCGGGCAGTGCGCCTGGGGGATGGTTTCGGAGACGCAGGGCCTTCTCTGCCTGGGCGACGACTTCGAGCCAGGTGGGACCTGGCGGTAGCCGGCGAAGCGTCAGAGGCAGAAGGCGGCTGTGCATCTCCGGGGTGGCGGGCAGACGGCCGGCGAACACGAACGTGGCAGGTACCTGGTCGCACAGATAGTTCATGGTCTCGGCCATCAGGACGGTCGAACTCGGCTTGTTGTAGCGGAAGTTGAGGTCGTCGACGAGGACGAGCCCGGTGCCGGTGGCGAGCAGGTGGTTGTGTACCCGGTGGGTGAGGTCCGCAGTCGTGGCCCGGGCATGGAACGGCGCTCCGGTACTGCGGGCCAGTTCGACCAGGAACATGCGGGGGGTGGCGAGCGGGGGGAGGGCGACGTGGACGGCCGGGATGTTGTCCGGCTCGTACCGGGTTCGGGCCCGGGTGGTGTGGCGCCGCGCGAGTTCCTGGAGGACCGTCGACTTGCCGGTTCCGGGTTCGCCGCACACCAGCAGGCCGTGCCGGGCGCCTGTGGCGTGCTGGTTGAGCAGGATCAGCTCCTCGGCCCGTTGGATCGCGGCCACAACGTCGGGTGTGTGCAGCGGGAGTTGGGCGTGGTAGGTCACCCGGACGTCGTCGGGTGCGTCGGCCGGCGGAGGCTGTGGGGATGCCTGTGTGGGGATGAGGGCGGGAGGGGAGAAGGTGTCGGCGATGATGAAGCCGCTGGATGGGGAAGCTCGGGGGGCGGAGCGGACGGCGGGGTTTGTGGGGGCTTCGCTCCGGGGCAGTGGTGGTGCCGGTGCCGGGGTGGCTGCAGGGACGGCGAGCCACCGCTGGTCGGGCGTGCGCACCCACACGCGCCGGGTGTCGTACGGGTCGTAGCGGACCTGGCATGCCGGGGACTTCCGGGACGAAGGGGTAGCGCTGCGGAGCTTGTCCAGCCCGGGCCCGTCGAACCTGCGTCCCTGCACGTACACACCGGAGGCCCGCACTCTCCGGTGCTCGGAGCGTAGGAGCGCGACGTAGGCCTGGGGTGAGGGAGGCGTGAGGATCCAGCCCGTCCGGGCGATCAGTCCCGCGTATCTGCGCAGGCCGGCCGGGACGCCGCCCAGTACCGTGGAGGCCCCTTTCTCGGTGGGAAGTTCCTCGTGGGGCCACACAGTAAGCAGCCATGAGTCCAGGAGCTCCTGCAGCATGACCGTCGGCCATCCTGCGGTTCGCGCCGCGTCACCGGCTGCTGAGCACAAGTAGTCGGCGAAGCGCCGGCCAAGGTGTACGCCCATGCGCTCGATGAAGTGTCGGACCTGGGGGAGGGCGTTGCCCGAACGCTGGATCTGAACCTCGTGGCGACGGCAGACCTCCGTCAGCCCGCGCAGGTGCGGACCGCGAGACCGGTCGAGAAGCAGGGTCTGCGGTCGGACGAGTGGCGGGAGGGCCTCCACGAGGGAGATCTGAGAAGGTGTGGCAGGCTGCGCGGACGGCCAGCCGGCCTTCAGATCCCCAGGCAGCCACATGCGGGCGAGCAGGGACGCACTGTCCACTGGGTGGGTCTGTTCCTGTACCACCGCGGTCAGTACGACACGGGTGTCCGCGTCCACGGCGAAGAGTAGTCGTCTGTCCCCGTTGGTGTGGTGTCCCTGTCCTGGCAACTGCGGTAACAGGACTGATTCCAGGACGACTTGGCGCCCCGGCCATCTGGCGGAACCCGCCAGCAGCCCAGCGGTTTCCATCTCGGTGTACAGCCGGTGGAACGCGGACCGCGATGGGAGAGCCAGCTTCCCCTGCCCGGTTTCCGTTTCGGATTCGAAGATTCTGCTCACCCGGCGTCGGACCTCTTCGACGCTGAGCTTCCTGCCGTCGACTCCGGGGCGTGCCGCTTGCCGGATCGCGCTGAGAATGCGCGGGTCCCACCGGGCGCCGATTTCCTCGCGCCGCTCGGCACGGCCGTCGGTCAGGCCTGCCAGGCCTTCGACTTCGTATCGCTGTCGCTTGCGCTGGATCGAGCGGGCCGAGGCACCTCGCACCCCTTGACGGGTGAGTTCCTCAGCCTTCGCTGCCTCTCGCTCCCCCAGGGTGTGCAGTACGGGGTCGTAGGCGGGGTGGGGGCGCGTGTCCGGCGGGGCGGTCGGAGGCAGGCCCGTGAGCACCTCGACGATGTGCAACTCCCACCACCGTGCCCGGTTCATGGTGTCCCCAGTGGGCTTGGGCCGGCTCCCGTCGGGCGGATGCTTGAGTTCGAGCAGCGCGAAGCCGTGGCTCAGCAACAGTTCTGCCACGTCCACTCGTTGGGCGTCACCGAACGTGTCCGTCACCGTGAGGCGGCGACCGTACAGTTCGGTGACCGTGCACGCCCGCCCGTCGAACCGGATCCGGTCGCCGATTCCCAGCCGGTCGGGCCACGTAGTGTTCATTCATCCCTCGCTGTCCGCCCGGCCCCGCATGGCCTCACCGGGGCCGGGCAGGTGTCCAGGCATTCCGCATTTGCACCAGGCTCTACGAGGACGATCCTGCCCGGTGGTGCCCGTATGGAACAGTCCGCGCGCCATTCCAATGGCATACGGCGGTGTGGTGCACGCTGCCCTTTTCGGCTCGGGCGCTTGTTGGTGGTCGACTGCCTGACTGCGTCTGGCGGACGTCGCTGGCGAATCTGTGGCACTGCCTGGTCTCATCGACGGGTATAGGGAAGGCCGACTACCGGATGTGAAGATCACCCTGGAGTGAGAAGTGCAGCGGCCAGACGGTTCGTTCGCGTGAACCCGACTGTCCAACCCTGGCGGGTCTCTCTACGGTGGTGCCAGGTTCTCAGTGCCGGTGTAGGCCTGAAGGGGGTTTTGTGGAGAGCGAGTTGGCGGCGCTCGCCGCGTCGGGGGCGACGACGCTGGTGGGGCTGATGGTGTCGGAGTCCTGGGAACAGGCGAAGACGAGGCTGGCCCGGTTCCTCACCCGGCGCGAGGGCTCGGCAGGCTCCGCGGAAGCCGCCGAGGAGGAACTGCAGGCGGCGAGCGAGGCGGTGGGAGGCGCCCGCGCGGTGGGGGACGACACCGTCGTGGCGCGCGCCGAAGAGGCCTGGCGGCTGCGGCTGGAGGAGATCCTGCGGACGGATCCCGGCGCCGCGCGGGAGCTGCGGGACCTTGTGGCCGAGCTGGGCCCGCGCATGTCTGTCAGCGGGAGCGTCACCTACGGACCGGCCTTCCAGGGATCGCAGGTTCACGGCGGCATCACCTTCCAGGTCCAGGCACAGCCCGCCCGCGAACCCTGGGCCAAGCCGGACCAAGTACCGGCTCTGACCTTCCGGTTCGTCAGCCGCACGAACGACATCCGCGCCCTGGACGACTGGTTCGGGTCAGAAGGGGCCGCGCCCGTCAGGATCGGTGCCGTGGACGGGCTTCCCGGTGTCGGCAAGACCGCGACGGTCTGCCGATGGTCGCAGAGAGCGCGGGACCGGTTCCCCGACGGCCAGCTCTACGTGGACTTCGCCGCGTTGCGTGACCTGGCCGGCGGGGACGTGTCCGAAGCGGTGGCCATGTGCCTGAGGTCCCTGGGCGTGAGCGAGGAGTTCATCCCCGGCTCGCTCGCCGAGCGTGCCGCAGTGTTCCGCTCGGCCACGGCGGGGCTCCGCCTCCTGCTCGTGCTCGACGACGTGACCCAGCCCGCACAGGTCAGACCGCTGATCCCCAAAGGACCGGGCAGCGCGGTGCTGGTCACCAGCCACGGCAGCCTCGCCGAACTGGCCCTGGACGGTGCCCGACGGCTGCCCCTGGAACCGCTGGACGCGGAGGACGGACTGGCGCTTCTGGCCGACCGCTGCGGGCAGGAGGCCGTCGACGCCGACCGCCCGGCCGCCGAGCGACTCGTGCAGCTGTGCGGCGGGCTGCCCGTCGCGCTCCAGATCGTGACGGGCAGACTCCTCACCGACCGCAGGACGAGCATGGCCTCGCTGGCCGCGGAACTGGAGGACGAGACTGGACGGCTGGGCGGCATGGCTCTGCGACTGCCTGGAAACCCACGAGGAGAGCGCTCCGTGTCCACCGTTCTCGGCTCCGCCTACCGGCTGCTCGATGCTGATGCCGCACGGTTCTACCGCCTTCTGGGCTGGCTGCCCGGCCGCACCTTCGACGCGGGAACCGCCGCGGTCGCAGGAGACCTCGACGCGACCGACGCCAGGCGCCTCCTCGACGTACTGGAGGACGCCAACCTCCTCCTCCGCCTGGAAGACGACAGGTACCGCATGCACGACCTCGTACGCCTGCACGCCTGGGAGCGCGCGGTCGAGGAAGAGGCGGAGACCGAGGAAGTCGCCCTCGCGGAGCGTGTGGCCACCCACTATCTCGTCCTCACTGCGTTCGCTGACCGGGCACTGCGTGAGGACCGGCTGCGCATCGCCGACCTGTCAGGGTTTCTGCCGTACGTCCACAATCCGTTCTCCTCCGCCGGCGCCGCCTCTCCACTGGAGTGGCTGGATGCCGAGCGGGCCAACATCCTGGCGGTCCTGCGAACCGCAGTCCGGCTCGAACTACACACCCCCGCCTGGCAGCTGGCGGAGGCTTTTACGGCTCTGTTCCTGCACCGCAGGTATCTGGGGGCCTGGAGGGAGTCGCTGGAGTTGGGCGCGGAAGCCGCCTCGGCCGCCGTGGCCCCGGCCGCCGAGGCGCGGCTGCGCAGCCTGCTCTCGCGCCCGCTGATGGACCTGGGCGAGCACCAACGGGCCCACGATGAACTCCGGAAGGCCGCCGCCTGCGCAGAGGTCGCCGGCCACCCTCTCCTGAGCGCCTCCGTGCAGGAGTTCCTCGGCCGGTACGGAGACCGCTTCGACCCTGAGCAGGCGGTGGCGGCGTACGCGCGGTCCGTCAGTCTCAACGTCCACGCGGGCGAACGCCGTGGCGCCGCCATTGCGCGGTACTTCCTGGGGTGCGCACAGGACGCACGCGGTGCCCATCGCCAGGCGCTGTCGACTCTGCGTGGGGCGCACGCGGAACTGTCGGACCTGGACGACCGGAGGATGGCCGCGCGGGCACTGGCGGCGATCGGTGTCGTCCACGACCACCTGGGCGATTCCGTGGTCGCGGTCCACGCGCTGCGCGAGGCGGCGCACCTTCTGCGGGAGCAGGAGGCGACCTACTACGAGGCCCAGGCCCTGGCCATCCTCGCTGACATCGCCGAACGGATGGGGGGCGAGGAGCAGGCTTCCGTACGGGACTGGCTTGCGCGCGCCGCCGACATCCACGAAGCGGCGGGCAGCCCCTCGGCGGGAGCACTGCGGGAGCGCGTACGGCGACTGGACGACGCCCGGTGAAGACTGAGGACAAAGGGCGACTCGACGAGGCGCGCCGCTCGGCGGTAGAGCAGTTCAGAGCCTCGCGCTGCTGTGGCGCAAAGGCTGGTCGGGCCAGTGCTCCCTGATCCAGCGGAGGGAGGGACGCAGACGCAGCACGATGCCCTCGTCTCGTACCTCGCCGATGTGCAGCGTCGCCATGGCGCCGTCCATCGGCCAGGCGCGTAGACAGGCATAGACGACCGCGGCAGTCAGGCCCGGGCCGGTCGCCGCGTCCTCCCTGCCCCGTCCGTCCCCGAGCCCCACCAGACTGCCCCTCCGTCCACGGTGCACGAAGCCAGAAGGCTTCCGGGCCACCTGTCCAGCGCATCGCGGATCCAGCTCAGGGCCGTGACGGTGGCCAGGGCGGGCTCACAGCACAGCAGTACGGAGGCACTCTCGGTCAGACACCGGTCGCGCTCCTCGTCCGAGAGCGCGGCGAGGTGGGCGAACGAGCGGGAGTCCTCGGGCGGGCGCCCGGCCGAGGACACGGCTGCGGTGGCGATCTAGGGGTAGTGGCACACAGTGACCGTCGACTGGGCGGTGTGTCTGCGAACGGTGGTCCCCCACCACGATGTCGGCGGCTACGAGCGCCGGTCGCCAGGCGTGCACGGGCGGCATCAGCAGTAGACCCGCATCCAGCGCGGCGGCCCGGAGGGTGCGGAGCTGCCAGGACCCGTGCCCTGACCACACGTTGGGATGGCGAATCGCCCCAACCAGGTATTCGTCGAAGGGGAGTTCAGTCAGCAGCCGCGAGGAAAACCCCGTCCTGCCCGATGAGGGAGGCGGGACCCCAGGTGGGACGCGTACACGGTAGCGAACGGGGCGGCAATAGTCGGATCCCGATCTCCGGTTTCCCGTTCGGCTGCCGGGCGCCGCGGCTCAGCCAGGCCTCGAGTCCAGGGAACCGGACGCGGAGTCGGACGCGCGTGCGTCCCATCTGGTTCGCGGGACGGCACCGGGCGGATCCTGACCTACGACACCCGTATGGAACGCACCGGGATGCAATTCCAATAACATCTTGGCAGAGTCTTAAATGTGACGTATCCCGACCCCGCGCCAGCCGCACGTGTCCGTCCCGTCGTCATCGACCCGGTCGCACGGCGCTTTCTGCTGCGGCCCGCCGGATGCGGACCCGTCGGCTTCTGGTCGGTGCCGGCCGTACCGGTGCGAGCGGGCGAGCCCTACCGTCGGGCCGCAGCGCGCTACCTACGGCGGCAGTTCGGCCTGACCGGTTCGCGGATCGCGCCGGTCGTCGGAGTCCTTCCGGCTGTTGGTGAGCGGGGCTGTGTCGAGTACGTCGTCCTGGCGCGACCGGCCACCGGAGCCTGGCAGCGGGAAGTGCGCACCGTGCTGGGGACCGGCGCTCGCTGGTGGAGTACGGCCGAACTGCGGGACGCAGGTGTGTGGGTGGAGCCAGACACGCTGCCACTGCTCATGGACGGCTACTGGGAGGGATGGCTGCCCGACGGAGAGATCTCACTTGAGTGAGATCCACTGTGCCTATCGCCATGAAGGAGACCAGAAAGTGACCCTGCACGCCATCGAGATCACCCTGACCCGCGCCGTTGGGACCGTCGAGCTGAAGGCGGCGCAACAGGGAAGTCGTCTGCTCCTGGCGGCCTCTGAGGACCGTACACGCCTGGTGGTTCTCGTGTCCGCGAAGAACGAACCCAGGGCGATGAGGAAGATCTGGCAACGGTTGGAGGACGCACTGCCCATCGACGTACTCTGCAGCGTGTTTCCCGGGCCGGACGGGCAGTACCTGATGAGCATCCCGATGACCGAGCAGACATGGGAACGGATCCGCGCTCAGGCAGCTGCCACGGGACAGACCCCGGAGGAACATCTGCGGGAGGCCATCGCCCAGGCTCTCGCCCGCGATCGGTCCGCACGCCGGGCGCGGCTGGATTGCTCACTCAACACCCTGCTCCGCACGTTCACTCCCGATGAGGTCACGGCGGCGGCAGCGCGGCGGATCCGACCGCCCGGCTGACCGCCGGACGGACCGCACGGGAGCCATGAGGGATGACGGTCTCATGGCCCCTCCGGCGGGACGCTTCGGCTGCCGGGCCGGATGCGGCGTGTATGAGTCGGTGCACCTTGCGTGGGCCCGAACGTCCACGTCAGCCGCACCTGGGGGCATTCCCAGTCCAGGCACCAGCAACCGTCGAGGCCCTCGATGAGGAAGACGCCTTGGAGCGGCGCACCCGCGGAGTGAGTCCGTATGCGTTGGCTCTTCCGCGTCCTCTCACCTCACCGCATCGGGCGTCAGGTTGTGCCTCAGCGCTGGGCCAACCCGAGCAAGAGGGCAGAGCGTCATGTGGTGGCGGGCGCAGGCGGTGCAGGCGTCGCCGAGATCTGCCCCTGGTGAGGTTCTCCGGCTGTGCGTGAGTTGCTGATCAGCTGGTCAGATGGGTGGAGGGGGTTTCAGGCCACTGCCCGGAGGGAGAAGGCGTCGCGGATCGCGGAGAGTCACATCGGGCCCTCCCCGGCGGGCCCGCGAGCGGCCAGACGATCAGCCTGGTGGCCGCGATAGAGCGGCTCACTTTCGCCTCTCGATACCTTCAGCCTGCCTAGACTTGGAGGAAGGCGACAAGACGCCGAATTCCACGAACACGAGGGTGGCGGAAGTGACCGAAGCAGTGGCTGAGTCCGGGCTGCGCGAGGCCGGTCCAACCCGGGGCCGCAAGCGCCGTCCGACCGGAACTTCCGGGGAGGCCCCGGCGCCAGGTCAGTCCGTGACTGTTCGCAACCGTCAGTGGGTCGCCACCGAGGTGTCTCGTTCCAGCGTTGTCGCGGACGACCCCACTCGGGGCTTCGATGCGACGCCTCAGCATCTGGTCACGTTGGTCTCGATTGAGGATGACGCCGGCGACGAGGAGCTCCGAGTGGTATGGGAGCTCGAACAGCAGGCCGTCACTCACGATCGGCACGCTCTCCCGAGTCCGCAGCCGGTCGGAGATGACAGCGTTCCTCGCTTCGACGATCCGGACCGCTTGGACGCCTTCCTTGACGCGGTCCGCTGGGGCGCCATCGCCTCGGCCGACAAGACCGCGCTCCAAGCCCCCTTCCGCTCCGGAATCAAGGTCGAGGACTACCAGCTCGACCCAGTAGTCAGAGCCTTGTCGATGCCTCGAACCAACCTGCTCATCGCCGACGATGTTGGCCTCGGCAAGACCATCGAAGCCGGTCTGGTCATGCAGGAACTAATGCTGCGCCACCGTGCCCGCACGATGCTCATCGTCTGTCCTGCCAACCTCACGGTGCAGTGGCGGGATGAGATGCGAGACAAGTTCGGCCTCGACTTCAAGATTGTTAACAGTGAGCTGCTCCGTGAGCTCCGCCGGTCCCGGGGCCTCTACACCAACCCCTGGACGCACTACCCCCGCCTGATCGTCAGCGTGGACTGGCTCAAGCGGGAACGCCCTATGCGCCTGCTGCGTGACGTACTGCCTGCCGTACCTGAATACCCCCGCGCTTTCGACCTCCTTGTCGTCGATGAGATCCACACATGTGCTCCGTCAGGCAACGGCAAGTACGCCGTTGACTCGCAGCGCACCACGGCGATCCGCACGCTGGCTCCGCACTGCGAGCACCGCCTCTTCCTGTCTGCGACCCCGCACAACGGCTATCTGGAGTCCTTCACCGCATTGCTTGAACTCCTCGACGATCAGCGTTTCGCCCGTGGCGTTCCGCCTTCTCAGGAACAACTTGCCCGCATCATGGTTCGGCGTCTCAAGCGGGAGCTGCCACCCAACTGGGACGGCACCGCGCGGTTCCCGAAGCGGGAGCTGCGTGCCCTGGAGGTGGAGTACAACGCTCAGACGCGCGATGCCTACGCCGACCTCACCGCCTATGCCGCGAGTCGGCGCGGACAAGGAGGCGCCGGCAACCAGCCTGGCGCCGTTGCCCAGCGCACCGCTGCTGATTTCGTCACCTCGCTGCTCAGGAAGCGTTTCCTCTCATCGCCCAAGGCGTTTGCAGAGACCATCGACACTCACCTGGCGACCATGACGGCCAGATCCGAAGGCAATTCCTCGGGACAGGCCGGCCGTCAGCTCGACGCTTCCACACGGGATTCACGGGTCAAGATCCTCAAGCCGCTCGTTGACCGACTCGACGAAACAGCCGAGGACGACGAGTCGTACGGCGAAGCCGCGACCGAGGCGCTCACCGCAGCGCGCAGCCTCTCCGCTCCACTCACCAGCGAGGAACACGGCCTGCTCACTCGGCTCCGGGACTGGGCACGCATCGCGCAGGACCGCACCGACGCCAAGTTCGATGCCCTCCGCCTGTGGCTCGACCCGGTCGTCTGCCCGCAGGGTCCACGCGAGGAGTGGACCGACGAGCGCGTCATCATCTTCACGGAATACCGGGACACCCAGCGCTGGCTGCACGAGCGACTCCTTGCGGCAGGAGTGCCTGTGGAGCGAATCGCCATGCTGTTCGGCGGCCAGGACGAGGAGCAACGGGAGCACATCAAGTCCGTGTTTCGCGAATCTCCTGAACTCTCGCCGATCCGCATCCTGCTGGCCACCGATGCTGCTAGCGAGGGCATCAACCTCCAGTCGTACTGCCATCGGCTCCTGCACTGGGAGATCCCCTGGAACCCCAATCGTCTGGAGCAGCGCAACGGCCGCATCGACCGCCATGGCCAGAACGCCCCGGCCGTGGAGATCTTCCATTTCGTCCCCACCGGATGGCAGGGCAGCAAGATCCGGCCAGAGAAGGCGCCGACATCGCAACGCGTGAGAGGTGGCCTGTTCGACGAGATCAGCACCGACGTGGTCGAGGAGGGCGCGTTCACGACAGGAACGCTGGAGGATGAACTCCACTTCCTGGCCGTTGCCGCTCGCAAGGTCGACCAGATCCGAGAGGACCTCGGCAGCGCAGGAGAAGTGATCGCCGCACAGGTTGAGCAGAAAATGCTCGGCCGACGGGCTGACTGGCAAACCGCGGACGCCGAGATCAGCAAGCGTTCAGGGCGTGCGACCCTCAAGATCGAACGTGACCTTGCACGCGACCTCGAGCGCCTCGTCAGTGAGCTCTCCGGCAGCCGTACCGAACTGAACCTGACCCCCGGCACGGTCGAGCGAGTGGTACGTACGGCCCTCCGCCTCGCTCACCGGAAGGACCTGAAGGAGGTGCCGGCACCGGAAGGCGTCACCGCTCGCTGCTTCCGCCTGCCCGACCTGCCGGGTGTCTGGGGGCAGGCACGCAATGACGGGCTGCGGCACCCGATGACCAAGCAGGAACGACCGGTGACCTTCGACCAGGAGGCCGTCTCCGCTGGGCGGACAGACGTCGTACTGATGCATCTCGGACACCGACTCGTGCAGATGTGTCTGCGCCTGCTGCGTGCCGAACTCTGGGCCGGCGGAGCCGCCGCCAAACTGAGCAGGGTCACCGCGAAAGTGGTCCCTGGTGATCTTCTGCGAGCGCCAGCGATTGTCGCGCATGGCCGTGTCGTCATCTCGGGAGACGGCGGCATGCGACTCCACGAGGAGATCGTCGCCGCAGGCGGCAGCATCGTCGAGGGAAGGCTGGAAGCCGCCAAGCAGGACGACGTAGACGCGTGGCTCCACGCAGCAGTCGACGAACTGCCGGACGAGACCGTCCTCCAACGCCTCACCGAGCTGTGGCCGAACCTTGAGGACCGGCTCTCCCGCGCTCTGGAGACCCGTTCCAACCAGCGGGCCCGATCCCTGCAGGCCGTGCTCAAGAAGCGCTGCGACGAAGAGGTCAAGGGCGTCGAGCAAGTCCTTCGAGAGCTCGAGAAGTCCATCGGACAAGCTCTGGAGGACCACACTCACTGGGAACAGGCATCACTCTTCGAAGTAGAACAGCGCAACCAACTCCGCAAGGACCACGACGCCCTCCGGGCGCGCCTGAAGGCTATTCCTGACCTCATCGAACAGGAGACCAGCGCCCTTCGTCGTCGATACGCCGACCCGACCCCGCGTTGGTTCCCTGTTGCTGTGACCTTCCTCGTCCCGTCCGCACTCGCCCGAGGTGACCGCTGATGCCGCCGACCGCCAAGAAGGCCCCTGTGTGCGTACTCAAGCAGATCGCGCAAAAGCCGGTCGAGCAGCACGAGGAATGGCTGAAGCTCCTCCGGCCCGACGGCCCCTTCATTGCTCTACCGGTCCTGGTCGAGGCGCTTCCGCAGGGTCTCGACACGGTGCCGGCCGAGACCGTCCAGCGGATCCGCCAGGCATGGGCCGAGGTCCAGGGGGACACGGACCTGCTCGGCCCCGCATGGCAGCAGCTGATCCTGGAAGAGCTCCTCGGTTACCGCGGGCAAGTCCTTCGCCATGGTGCTGCGCTGCCCGGCGATCTCGGAACCAGTACTGTCGGCGATGTCTCAGGACGCATCCTGCCGGATGCCGTACTGATGGGCCCCGGCTCCGGTGGTCTCGCTGAGCGTGTACTCGTCTACCGGCGTCCTTGGGCCGAGCGCCTGGACAAGGCGGAGGGCAAGGACCGACAGGCGCTCACCGAGCAGGCCGCCGAGCTCTGCCGACGCCGCGATGTTCCGGTGGCGCTTCTGACGAATGGTCGCCAGTGGGCACTGCTGCATGCACGGCCTCAGGAGCCGACAACGATCGCGGTGTTCGATGCAGACCTGTGGTTGGAGGAGCCACTTCTACTGCGCAGTTTCACCACGTTGCTGAACGCTAGGCGGGCGTACCAGGCGCCGAAGACCAACGAAGGCAAGTACACGGACAGCCTGGCCGCGCTCTTCGCTCGCAGCGCCGAAGCGCAGGCAGAAGTTACCGACACGCTGGGCAAACAGGTTCGCGCGGCGGTAGAGCTGCTCGTTGGTGAACTGTCCCGGCTGGACCGGGAGAATCGAGGAGAGGTCCTCGATGCCGTTGCACCCCGGGACGTCTACCGGGCTGCGCTGACCGTGATGATGCGGCTCGTCTTCCTCCTCTACGCGGAGGAGCAGCGGCTCCTGCCGATCGACGACGAGCTTTACCATGACTCCTACGCGGTCTCGGCGCTGTACGACCTACTGGAGATCGAGCGCACCAAGCATGGCGACGAGGTCGGCGACCGTCGTGAAGCGGCTTGGCCCCGGCTACTGTCGATCTTCGCTGCTCTGCATGGCGGTTCACGCCACCCCGATCTGCGAATCCCCGCCTACGGCGGTTCCTTGTTCGACCCGGACCGGTTCTTCTGGCTGACCCGGGCCAAGGTAACGGACCGTGTCGTCTATCAGATCCTCGACTCGTTGCTGACGCTTCGCCGGAAGGGGAAGGGGGCCGAGAGGCTCTCCTACAAGGGACTCGATGTCGAGCAGATCGGCCACGTCTACGAAGGCCTGCTGGAGTACTCCTGTCTCAAGGTTACGGAGCCCTACCTGGGACTCTTCGGCAAGTTCGAGCCCGAGATCAAGCTCGTCGACCTGGAGAACTGGCAGGAGGCGGGGACTCTGGAGGACGAGCTCAAAGAGCGGACTGGAGCGACGCTCAAGCAGATCGCCAAGGCCCTCACGACGCAGCCGAGCCTCGATCAGCACGCAGCACTTCATGCGGCCTGCGACAACGACGAAGCGCTGGCGACGCGGGTGGCCGGCTTTTATGGACTGCTACGGATGGACCTCCGTGACCAGCCGACGGTATTCCCCACCGATGCGGTGATCGTCACCCAGGTCGGCGACCGTCGAGCCACCGGTACGCACTACACACCACGCCGTCTCGCTGAAGAGATCGTCGAACACACGCTGGCGCCGCTGTGCTACGCCCCAGGGCCCGCGGAAGGTGTCTCCCACGACGGTGTGTGGCACGCCAAGTCGGCGAGAGAACTGCTGGAGCTGAAGATCCTCGACCCGGCCATGGGGTCAGGTGCTTTCCTGGTCTCCGCCTGCCGGTATGTCGCCGAGCGGGTTGTGGAGGCGTGGGAACGCGATGGGCTGCCGGATGATGTTGCCGAGTACGCGGCTGAGGCTGACCGTGACGAACTGCTCCTTGATGCCCGAAGGCTGGTCGCGGATCGTTGCCTTCACGGAGTCGATCGTGACGAGATGGCGGTGGAGCTTGCCAAACTGTCTCTGTGGTTGGTGACTCTGGCGAAGGGACGGCCCTTCTCGTTCCTCGATCATGCGTTGCGCTGCGGCGACTCGCTGGTGGGGACGCTGTCGGCGGACCAGATCAGTTCATTCCATCTCGACCCCGGACGCGGTCACCTCATCAACGCGCGCATCACCGGCGCCATCGACGAGCTGACCGGCCCTCTTCTGTCTCGTGCTGCCGAGTTGCGCCGGGAGATCGAGGTGATGCCGGTACTCGATATCCGCGATGCCAACACAAAGGCCGAAAAGCTGCATGAGGCCGAGAAGCTGACAGGCCGGCTCCGACTGGCGGCGGACGCGGTTGTGGGCGCGGCGCTCTCGGCGCAAGTGCTGGAGGAGTCCGAGGTCGAAGACGTCACCGGGAAGCGGAACGTGGGAGGAAACCGCGCTGTGTTCCGTTCCGCGTCGGCTGCGGTGAAGGAGGAGGTCTACGACGACCGGTTGACTGCCATCTCCGAGATGGTCCAGAACGCGATTCTTGGAGACGAGGAGGCGTACGACGAGGCCCGGACGCTTGTTGACGGCTGGCTGAAGGGTCCCCGCGAGGTACCGATTCGGCCACTGCACTGGCCCTTGGACTTCCCGGAGTTGCTGGGCGTCGAAGGCGGCCGGAGCTTCGACGCGGTGATCGGCAACCCGCCGTTCATCGGTGGTCAGAAGCTTACGGGCAACCTCGGTACCGACTATCGCGAATACCTTGTCGACAAGATCGGCAAGGGCGCTCGCGGAAGCGCCGACCTGTGCGCGTACTTCCTGCTACGAAATTTGAGCCTGGCTCCGAACCGGCGTACCGGCATCATCGCCACGAACACGATCGCGCAGGGAGACACACGCGAGGTGGGCCTCGACCAGGCGGTGGCGCAGGGATGGACGGTGTACCGGGCAGTCAAGTCACAGCCGTGGCCGGGTGCAGCAGCGCTTGAAGTGTCGCTGCTCTGGATCGGGCGGACCACGGAGCGAGAGCAGTACGTGTTGGACGATCTTGCCGTCCGGGGGATTACTCCGTCGCTGGATGCGCAGTCGCGTGTGTCGGGGAATCCGTATCGGTTGGTAGCCAACCGAGGACAGTCGTTCCAAGGGTCAAATGTCCTTGGGAGGGGTTTCGTGCTTCAGTCCGAGCAAGCACAAGCCCTGATCGAACGTGACGTCCGCAACAGGGACGTGCTCTTTCCTTTCCTCAATGGTGAGGACCTCAACTCCCGACCGGACTGCTCGGCGAGCCGCTGGGTGATCAACTTCCACGACTGGACGGAGGAGCGCGCTCGCAGCTACCCCGAAGTGTTCGCCATCGTCGAACGCGACGTGAAGCCAGAGCGGGCAAAGAACAACGATCGTCGTCGCCGAGAGATCTGGTGGCGGTTCACAAGGCCAACACTCGACATGTATGAAGCAATCGCTGGGCTAGACCGAGTCCTGGTGGTAGCTCGCGTGAGTAAGACGGGATTGCCGGTCTTCACGTCTGCTGGCCAAGTGATGAGTGAGCAGACGGTGGTCTTTGCAAGCAGTGAAGCTTCCCTGTTTTCCATGCTCAGTAGCTCTATTCACTACACTTGGGCTATCACGCGCGCATCCAGCTTGAAGGGCGATCTCCGCTACACGCCGTCAGACGTCTATGAAACGTTGCCGCTACCAGAGAACACGGCCGGCATGGAAACGGCCGGGCGAATCCTTGAAGTGGCACGCAGAGAAATTATGAATGACCGGCAAATTGGATTGACGAAGCTCTACAATCTGGTCCATAGTGCGACCGTTATCGACAGTGACATCTCGAGGCTGAGGGATTTTCACAGCGAGATCGATCGAGCAGTAACGAGTGCTTACGGCTGGGAGGATATCGACCCTTCCTGCGGATTCCATCAAACACGGCAGGGTGAGCGATATACCATTGACCCTGCTATGCAGGTTGACATTCTTGATCGCCTCCTCGAGCTCAATCATCAACGACATGCCCTAGAGGAGGCCCATGGTGGAGTGAGGGTGGCAGCAGCACAACCAGTCGTACGGGAAAGATCATCGCTTCGAGCGCCCGGTGAAGACGGGAAGGCCTCACAGCCAGGCGAGCAGATTTCGGCAGATGGGTTACTGTTCTGACCCGCCCATCAGAACAGCACCTCGCCAATACGGGCAGCTGTCTGGTGATTTCGCAGGTTCGTTTCCCCTTGCTGGATCGCGCTCTCGGAAACGTGTCGGTCGTGGTTGATCTCTAGTAGACGGTCAAGAACTTCAACCCGAGCCATTGGGCTGATTGTGTAACGAATTCCTTGGCGAGTTTGATGAAATCCGTGATCAATATCGAGATCCTGCCAGCCGTAAGCAGACATAACCGCCTGGTCGACGTTTTCATGGAGAGATCGAAGGCTCTGAACGTCAGCGTCTGCGATGGATTCATCATGAACCAAATTGTAGAGCT
Source organism: Streptomyces sp. NPDC088350 (assembly GCF_044753545.1). Taxonomy (NCBI): domain Bacteria; kingdom Bacillati; phylum Actinomycetota; class Actinomycetes; order Kitasatosporales; family Streptomycetaceae; genus Streptomyces; species Streptomyces sp. NPDC088350. The sequence continues at coordinate 36,735 of NZ_JBIVNL010000006.1, forward strand.
TCGTTAGGCCGATTTGCCGATCTCGCATGATCCTGCTGCGTACCGTGTCGAGAGCTTGCCCCGCGGTCGTCATTTCGAGACTGCTCTCAGGGCGAGGCAACGTCTCATAGACGTCGGACGGCGAGTAGTTGAGGTCCGCCTTCATGGTCGACGAGTTGCGCCACGCCCAGCTTGAGTGAGCCGAGCTGGAGAGAAGCGCGAGATGATCAGTGCCGTCGAGAGCAAATACTCCCAACTTGTGTGAAAGTACCTGCTTGCTGGACACGCTCGCAGGCATAACTGTCCTGCTCACGAGAGCTACCACCAGGACATGGTCGAGGTCAGCAATAGCTCGTAGCATCGCCGGTCGCTTCTCGCCGTACTGCCACCAGTAGTCCCGATAGACCTTGCGGTTGTTCGTCATGCGTACCGGCTTCACGTCGCGTTCGACGATGGCGAACACTTCGGGGTAGCTGCGAGCGCGCTCCTCCGTCCAGTCGTGGAAGTTGATCACCCAGCGGCTCGCCGAGCAGTCCGGTCGGGAGTTGAGGTCCTCACCATTGAGGAAAGGAAAGAGCACGTCCCTGTTGCGGACGTCACGTTCGATCAGGGCTTGTGCTTGCTCGGACTGAAGCACGAAACCCCTCCCAAGGACATTTGACCCTTGGAACGACTGTCCTCGGTTGGCTACCAACCGGCATGGGACATGCGGTTAAAGTTGGCCGACTTTAGGTGAGTTACGGACATTCTCGTGGCGCTTTGCGTACGCCATCAGACGGATGGTGACGTACCCGCTCATGGCCGTCGACAAGTTCATAGAGGCGCAGCGCGCCGATGGGTATTCGCCGAACACAATCAGGGCACGGGCCGTGTGCGTCAGGTCCATCGCGCGGCAGGCCGGGGTAGAGCCGGAGGACCTGCGGAACGTCCATGTGGTGGCGTATTTTGCGTCGCGCCCGCTGAAGCCGTGGTCGCGGCGGACGTATCTCAACCACCTTGGGGCCTTCGGCAAGTGGTTGGGTGTCAGCCTGATCGAGGGCATCCGGAAGCCGCCGGCACCCCGTTCGATCCCGAATCCCTTGCCTGACACAGAGCTGAACAAGCTGGTCAAGGTGACAACCGGGCGCAACCGGGCCTGGGTTCTCCTTGGTGCGTTCTGCGGGTTACGTGCCCATGAGACGGCGAAGCTGGAAGCCGAGGATCTGGTCGATGGGGAGGACGGCGAGGTAGTCATACGAGTGACAGGCAAGGGCGGTCGCACAGACATTGTCCCGGTTCCACCAGTTGTACTCAAAGCGCTGGACAGGTCCGTGGAAGGACGTTTCTGGCCGGGTGCCCGTCCGGAACGTGTCTCCCGCTCCGTTGCGACGACGGCAGCCAGGATCGGTATCAAGATGCGATATCACCAACTCCGTCATCGCTTCGGGACAGCTGTCTACCGAGCCTCCGGCAGGGATCTTCTGCTCACTCAAAGATTGATGCGACACGCCTCACCTGCGACGACGGCCGGGTATGCCGCCGTGGCCGATGAGCGAATCCATGAAGTCATCCGGGCTTTGCCAGGGTCCGGATCCCCCGCACGACGTGCTGTCACTGCCTCAGCACCTTGCAGCCACTGCCATAAGGCTGCGGCGTAGTCGGCATTGGTGTCATCAGTCGACGTCGACGACCTGGAACTGGTGGACCGACCGGATATGGGCACGGTTGCCGCTCATCTCGACGTCGCCGAGGACCTGCACCTCGTGTCCCTGTTCGTGGGCGCGGTTGGCCTCGGAATAGGGTTCGGCCGCCAGGAGCATCCGGTAGCGGCGGTTGCGCTGGTACTCGTCACCGAGGGTGTATCCGGAGATGGTGACTTCGCCGGGCCCCTCTGAGGCCTCACGGTGCAGTCGTACGACCGTTCCTCTCACCCTGACGTCGCGCTCGCCGAGGCGGGCACGTAGATCCTTTGCGCCATCAGCCAGCACCTCAAGTGACCTTCGCCGAAAGGTGAGTGGATGGGTTTCGAGGCCGATGGGATAGTCGGGAGACCAATTGAATTGGAGATCGAAGCTCTGTCCTTCCTTGCCCCCGATCTTTACGAGGGCTTCGCACAGGTTCGCGGACAGGCCAGTCGGTGCGAAGCGCTCGAAGTAGCTGAGGTCGTTGGTCTTCAACGCATGCTCTGCGGCATCGCGAGCGCAGAGGATGCCCGCATACAGGGTGCGTGACACCTTCCGTTCGAAGGGCTCAGCGGGGTTGGTCGAGGGAGTGTCGAAGATGCTCAACTGCTGTGGCTCGGGCTGGGGAAGCGCTGTCTGTACCGCGATGATGTAGCTGCCGACCTGCGTTTGCCCGAGGCGTACGCCGCCGACGAAGTTCCTGGCCTGGCTCGGTCGAACGGGTGGCTGTACAGACTGTGGTTGAAGTGAGAGAGCTGACGTGGCGGCGGAGAGCATCAGCTCCTGCAAGCCGATGAGTGCTGGGACAACGTCGAGCAAGGGCGCGGTGCCTGGCGGTCCGAGGGGCTGCAAGCGCAGGTACTGCGTGTCCGATGAAGGCATGAACAGGCCGCGAAGGATCTCGCTAGGACGTCGGTCCTCCACGGTGCCAAGGGTGTCGAGCAGCTCCGCCATTCGCTCTGGGTAGTCCCGGAGCTCAGCGTCGAGTGGCACCAACACCTGAAAGGGGCGGGTGTCAGCGCTGTCCGGAGGGGTGAACTGCCAGATCTGTCCACTGCCGTAGTTCTGGGCGAATGTCCATCCGTGTGCGCTGAGATAGCGGAGAACGGCGTGCGGCTCCAAGGACGTGACCTGGGCGATACGATCTTGGGAGAGACTCACTTCGCCACCAGCATGTTCCTGAACGAGGGCGCGAAGAGCCCGTGCAGTGATTCGACGCTCAGAAGATTGGCGCGTGGGACTGGCACAGTGTGTGTGCTGCTCTGCCGGTTCTCGTCCAGAATCGGTTCATCGCCGTGGAAACAGGCCCAGTAGGCAGCGTGCCGGAGGAGGAGCCTGGTCTTGTCGACATCGATCCAGTCGGACGGATCGGTCGGCACCACTACTAAGAAGAGGAACCGGGGGATCTGATACGCCGGGCCGGCGAGCATATTGAAGTTCTTGATTTCGAGTGGGTACCTGAACTCGGCGTCGTTGCCCTTGGGCTTGGACCAGCTCTTCACTTGGGCGTTGATGGCCGGAAAGCCGATGGTTCCCCCGCGGCCCGGGTAGTTGATCGTCCAGTCCAGGCCGATGCGGTCGCGTCGGCCCGGCTTCTGGATGTCAAGGTTTGCGGCCACGGCGAGCGCTTCGACGAACATCTCACCGAAGTCTCCCTGGTGCCCTTGATCGCCCATGGGCAGGCCCGAAAGAAACTGCTCGGCAGCGCTGTGCCCGGTTATCGCTGGTGATGGCTGGTGCGGGAGTCCGTGGAACGTCCCGCTGTTCGTTGCCTCGCCGGCCCCACCGTGCACTCGTGCTACTCCCCATCTCCGGTGGTGTCATGTCCCACGCTACCCATCCAGCGTGAGAGGAGTCCGGGGCACGGCGGGTTTCAGCCGGGGGCAAAGGCTTCCCTGCCCGCTGTCCGCGACTGTACGTTCGGCAATCGGCAGCGTGTTGTCTGCGCTGGTAGTTAGGGTTGAGTGCGTGGCCCAGGAGAGCTTTGAGACGCAGTCCCCCAGCAGCTCGGCAGCGGCGGGGACCTCGGACGTGCTGACGCTGCCCCGTCCGCAGGAGATCCGCAGTGAGCTGGAGCAGCTTGTCGTGCGGGATCTACTCGGGCCGATCGGGGATCAGAACGAGGAGCTGAGCGACAGCCCAGTCGATCAGTATGTGATCGGCCGGCTCGCACCCAACGGTTCGACCGTGGAGCCCGACCAGCTCGATGCGTTGGCTGATGCTGAGCCTCAGGCACTCGAAGAGGGAGATCGGGAGCCGGACGCTCCAAATGTCCCCAGCCTTCAGCCCTCGGCCATCGGCTTCACGATCTGCCTGGACGGAGACGCCACCGAACTGACCGTCGCGGCCTCCTGGGCCCGCTATGAGCGCGTGCCGGCGCCCGAGCACGAGCGGGCCGCCTCGGTGTGGCGCCGGACTCCGGTACTTGGCACTTCCGCGATCAAGATCAGTGAAGGTGAGATTCTGCCGCAGTCGCTCAACTCGGAGCAGCCGCAGATCATGGTTCGCGGCCGGACTCGGCGTTTCCAGGGCGACTGGCTGATCTCGCTTTTCTTGGTGAACGCCCAGTTGGATACGCCGGGGCCCAAGAACTGGATCTTCCAGGCTGAACTGGAGGTCCATGGGACTGAGGGTGAGGCACCCTTCAAGCCACGACGGTCACAGGTCTCGGGAGGTGGTGATCCCTCCGATCAGGGAGAGCAGCGGGCGCTGGCCATGGCCTACCGATTCCATCCCGAGTTCGCGGTCGGGCACGGTACCGGCGTACATGCTGTGCCTGCCCGGCATGATCGGCTCCGCGCCTCCGCGATCCGGACTGTCGCGGCACCCGCGTACGAGGTCCCCTTCACGGACGTCCCGAGCTACACCCACCCCGCAGACTCCGATCTGCCGGAACTCGCTGGTCTTGTACTCGACATGAAGGAGTTGGCGGAGCTCACGCCGAATCAGCTCCGAAGCGCTCTGATGCCCTTGGTCGACGGGTACCGAGCCTGGATCGGTCGGTGCGAAGCCCGGATCGATGATCCGGAGCAGCGTCTCGAAGGATTCGCAGCAGACGCTCGGGACAATCTTCGACGGGCCACACGGGCTGCGAGCCGGATCGAAGATGGCATCAACCTTCTGACGACAGGGCCAGCACTGGAGGCGTTTCGCTTCGCTAACAGGGCGATGCGCGATCAGCGTGTCCACAGCATGGCCGCTGCGATCCGTCGGCGGAACGACAATATTGACCTGGAATCCGCTGTCTCCGCCGTGGACCTCCCCAAGAACCGCAGCTGGCGTCCCTTCCAGTTGGCGTTCGTGCTTCTTAACCTCCCCGCCCTGGCGGACCCGGGGCACCCCGAACGCGCGGAGGAAGCAACCAGTGCGATCGCCGACCTCCTGTGGTTCCCGACCGGTGGTGGAAAGACCGAGGCGTATCTGGGCCTGACCGCCTTCACCTTGGCAATCCGTCGTCTGCGGCCGGACCTTGGCGGGATCGATGCCCGCAACGGGGTCGCAGTGCTCATGCGCTACACCCTCCGTCTACTGACGATCCAACAGTTCCAGCGTGCAGCCGCACTCATCTGCGCCTGCGAGGTCCTGCGTCGTCAGGACACCGGTGTCTGGGGGGAGCAGCCCTTCCGGCTCGGCCTGTGGGTCGGTAGCGGCGTGACGCCGAACCGGACGGATCAGGCCGACGACTGGCTGACCAGTCTCCGTCGTTCCCAGGGGCGTCCGGCGCGGGCGCAGGGATCTCCGCATCAGCTCACCAGTTGTCCCTGGTGCGGCAGTCAGATTGTGCCCGGCCGCGACGTCAGTGTGGATCTGACCACCCGTCGAACCGTTATCACCTGCCCGGAACTGTTCGGCTGCCCATTCGGGGCGATGTCCGACAGCAGTTCGGGGGGCCAAGGACTGCCCGTCCTCGTCGTGGATGAGGAGATCTACCGACTTCTGCCGAGCGTCATCATCGCCACGGTCGACAAGTTCGCGCAGCTCCCCTGGAAGGGGGAGACACAGGCCCTCTTCGGTCAGGTGACACAGCGTTGCAGTCGGCATGGGTACGTCACCAAGGATCTGGCCTCCGCAGAGTGGGAGAAGCCCAGCCACGACGCGAAGGGTGTGCACCCTTCTGCTTCGACCACCCCGGCCTTGCGGGTGCGGCCACCGGATCTGATCATCCAGGATGAGCTGCACCTGATCTCCGGGCCATTGGGATCCCTGGTGGGCCTCTACGAGTCGGCGGTCGACAAACTCTCTACGTGGGAGATCGCGCCAGGCAAGTCAGTGCGCCCCAAGGTGATTGCTTCGACGGCAACGGTCCGCCGAGCGGATCGCCAGATCCATTCGCTGTTCAACCGTCGGACCGAGGTCTTCCCGCCACCCGGGCTAGAGGCGAGTGACAACTTCTTCGCTCGCCAGCGTGAAACTCAGGATCAGGAAGCAACGGAGAACCGACCTGCCATCACCGGTGTCCCCGGACGCAGGTACGTGGGGATCTGCGCGCAGGGCGTGCGCACGAAATCGACGCTGATCCGTATCTATGTCGCTGTACTGGGAGCCGCCCAGCTCATTCACGAGAAGTACGGCCAGAACGAGATCACCGACCCCTACATGACGCTGGTGGGGTACTTCAACAGCCTGCGAGACCTCGGCGGCATGCGTCGGCTGGTCGAGGACGATGTCACCACCCGACTCGGCCGTGCAGATCAGCGCGGCCTGGCCAAGCGCTACGACCCTCTACTGCGCGAACTCACCTCGCGCATGTCATCGGACGACATCCCCGAGGTCCTGGAACAGTTGGACCTCACGTTCCGGCCGCGAAGCCCGAAGAAGAGCGGCGGGACCACCTCGCGCCGACCAATCGATGTGCTCCTTGCCACCAACATGATCGCCGTGGGCGTGGACGTGTCCCGTCTCGGTGTCATGGTGGTCACCAACCAGCCCAAGTCAACGGCCGAGTACATCCAGGCGACAAGCCGAGTAGGCCGTGCCTCTCCAGGCCTGGTCTTCACCGTGCTCAACTGGGTTCGCCCCCGAGATCTCTCCCACTACGAGACGTTCGAGTCGTTCCACGCCACGATCTACCGTCACGTTGAGGCCCTGTCTGTCACTCCCTTCGCTGACCGCGCGGTGGACCGTGGGCTTTCGGGTGTCCTCGTCGCGCTGGTCCGCAACCTGGAGCAGCAGTACAACGGCAACACGGGCGCGCAGCAGTTCGACACTCGCGGCAAGCTGTCCGACCACGTATCGGGCTACCTCAGCCGACGAGCGCGTGATGTCGCTGCCGCCCGGCCCGTCGGTGACGAGGTTCGACGCCAGCTCGACAGCCGCCTCGACCACTGGGACCGTATGCGCAAGCAGCCCGCGACCGTCCTGGGCTACCGCAAGCCGTACCGGATCCAAGACGACATGATCGGCTTGCTTCACGAACCGGACGGTGGCCCCTGGCGTGCGATGAGCTGTCCGACTTCGCTGCGAGAGGTGGAACCGGGGATCCGGCTCATTCTCCATACTGGTCCGAGTGGTGAAGAGACAGAGGAGCCTGCCTTCCAGCCTCGAGTGGACGACCCGGAGACCTCACATCCGCAACAGCTCGGCGGAGCCATTGCCGACGAGGAGAACTGAGCCGTGACCACCGCCTCTGCCCAGCCGCTACGTGTCGGCGAACTCCGCCCGAGTCAACTTCTGCATACCTACGGGATCGGATCGGTCGCCGATCTGCCGAACCTGTCTGTCATGGTGATGGGCCTCGATCACTGGAATCTGGAGAACACCAAGATCCTTACGGAGGATCGCCTGCTTGCAGCCACCAAGCGTCGGCTCGGGCAGCAGGTGCAGACCCTACGGACCCCGCCTTACGCGCCGGAAACCACGGATGTCTACGGTGCATGGGCTCGGGTGGGCGTACCTGTCACGCTCTTTCCGCGGTGGCTCCGCTGTTCCGACGGACGGTGCAACCGTCTCGCCCCAGCGAACTCTGGACTCTTCGAACTGCTCCCGCACACGTACTCGCCCGAGAAGATCCGCTACGTGCACTCGTGTCGAGGAAGCGGCGGGAATCGTCCGTCCGCAGTCCCCGCTCGCTTCCTCATCGCATGCGCCGAGGGCCACCTCGACGATTTCCCATGGTCCTACTTCGTCCACCGAGGCGTAGAGCCGATTGGTGAGCACACACTCAAGCTCCAGGAGCGGGGCACCACCGGCGAAGCTGCGAACATCTTCGTCACGTGCTCATGCGACAGCAGCCGCACCATGGCCGAGGCGATCGGGATGCGCGGCGAATCCGAACTTCCCGGATGTCGCGGGCGCCATCCCCACCTGGACACGTTCCAGGGGTGTGGGCAGACCGTGCGAACTCTGGCACTAGGAGCTACGAATAGTTGGTTCGCGGCACAGCTCAGCGTCTTCAGCCTGCCCAAGGCGGAGGAGCCGCTTGAACAGGCCATCCGGGATAACTGGAAGATGCTCAGCCTCCTCGCCCATGTTCCTGCGGAAGCTGCGCTCATGCTGCTTCCCACTCAGGTGTGCTGGCCGCAGCTCGAGCCCTTTGGCGTCGGTGAGGTCTGGAAAGCCATTCGCAGCGAGGCCGACCGGCAGGCATCGCATCAGCAGGGCGACGCCGAGGATATCGACGAGCTGGATCTCGCGACACCGGAGTGGGAAGCGTTCACAAAGCGAACCCGCAGCCAACTGCCCGATTTCACAACGAAGCCGGAGCCCGTCCCTCTCGCCGCGAGTGGCTGGTTGAAACAGGTGGTTCTCGTCCAAAGGCTTCGGGAAGTCGCAGCGCTTACCGGGTTCACGCGCATCGACGCGCCGGAGTGGCGCCCCCAGGACGATAACGATGCCGACCGGCTCGCGCCTCTCTCTGTTGAACCGCCGGCCTGGGTGCCATGCGCCGAACTAAGGGGAGAGGGAGTGTTCCTGCGCTTCGACGAGAAGCGCATCGCAGCCTGGGAGCGACTGCCCGAAGTAAGGAGGCGGGAGAGCGATCTGCGCGGTGCCTATGCGCAATGGTGCGCCAACCGTTCCGTCGACCCGCAATGGCCGGGAGCCCGTTATGTGCTACTCCACTCCTTCTCGCACATGCTCATCCGAGAATTCGCCCTGGAGTGCGGCTACGGGGCCTCCGGGATAGGCGAACGGATCTACGCACGGTCCGGGGACAACCCCATGGCCGGCGTGCTGCTGTACACCGCCGCCCCCGACAGTGAAGGAACGCTCGGTGGATTGGTGACGCTCGGGCAGCAGGGGAGGCTTGGCCCGCTTCTCTCGCAAGCACTGGATGCAGCCCGGTTGTGTAGTTCAGACCCGCTGTGCGCGGAACACGACCCCACAGTGCACAGTCGACTCCACGGAGCGGCCTGTCACGCTTGCCTCTTCGCAGCCGAGACTTCGTGCGAAAAGGGCAACCACTTCTTGGACCGGGCCATGCTCGTGGAGACCCTGGCGGGTGGCACGTTCGGATTCTTCGCTTCGTGAGTTCCGATCACGTCGTCGTTGACGCTGACACGGATCCCCTGGCGGCTCAGCTTGCTGAGTTGGGCCGCTTCCTCCCGCCCGTGCATCGACGGGCGTGGGCACGTGTATTGCAGTCGCTCGAAGGGCCGGGCCCGACGACGGTAGCCAGACTGCTCGCAGCGCACCCAGGTGCCGGTCTTGCCGCTCGGGCCGACGCACTTGTCAGCCTGTGGAGGCAGAACGCCCCAGAGCTGTCCGGGTCCGCGCTGGCGCTTGCACTGGAGACTGCGGCAAGTCAGTTTGATTACCTGCGCGCGGAGCAACACCTGGACCTCGTGGTGAGTGGCCCCACCTCGCGGGCCGTACCAGTACGGTCGACGAGCAGCGTGGCTGTCGAAGTCATCCGCCATGCTCGGGCCAATCTCCTTGTGGTGAGCTTTGCCGCGTACGGTGTGAAGGAGATCGTCCAGGAGCTCAAGCTGGCGGCTGGGCGCGGGGTTCGTCTCGATCTCGTGCTGGAGACATCGACTTCTGCTGTGAATGCCTTCGAGGGCCTTGGTCCCTCGGCACGCCTTTGGCACTGGCCAGATGAAGGTCGTAGCCGTACCGGAGGTGGCAGGGCAGCACTGCACGCAAAAATTATCGCAGCTGACCGCGAGGTCATACTGCTGGGTAGCGCCAATCTCACCGACCGTGCGTTCGCCGACAACCTGGAGATCGGGCTAGTCCTTCACAACCGGGCGCTTGTTGGCCGGGTCGTTGATCACTTCACCGCGCTGATGGACCCCGCTCGCGGCCCGCTGAAGCCGCTCGGATGTGAGTGAGTCTGTTCACTTCGACGGACGCAGCAGACGTGAGGGGCCGCGCCAGAAGCGGGGACTTGTGGCAGGCAGTGCTGCGGTCGTCGACGCTGTTGTGATGGCGTGACCTGCTCCGAACCGGCCCGGCGCGGAGTCCGGGGAGCTCGAACACCGTTCGGCCGGGCTTCCGAGAGCTCGTTTGCAGTGGCCGGGCTACCAAAGCATCAGCGGGCTCTCTACGGTTGCATCAGCGAGGTCTTGAAGGTCGTGCCCAAGGGGGTTTTGTGGAAGCTGAGTTGGCGGCGCTGGCGGCGTCCGGAGCGACAACGCTGGTCGGGCTCATGGTGTCGGAGACCTGGGCACAGGCGAGGGATCGAGTCGCTCGATTCTTTGCACGTGGCGGCGACGAGAGCTCAGCTGGGGAAGAACTTCAGCTGTCCCAGCAGGAGCTGATGGCGGCTCATGCGGCGCAGGACGAACTCTCCGGGGCCGACATCGAGGCCGTATGGAGGACGCGGCTGCGTCGTGTCCTCCTGGCCGACCCCGAGGCTGCTGAAGAACTCCGGCTCCTGCTCGCGGAGTTGGATCCGAGTGCCGGGAGCACCCCCTCTGTTTCCGTGCACAACAGCATCAGCGGGGGCGTGCAGAACGGCCCGGTCGTCCAGGGGCAGAACTTCTCTGGCCTGACCTTCGGTGGCTCGGGGTCGGTTCCGCCCGGGCCGTCCGCGGGAGCGGTGTGATGAGCGAGAGTTCCGGGGATGGTCAGGGGGATCCGTACATCAGGAACGAACTGTCCGGGAACGTCGACGGGCCAGTCGTCCAGGCCGGGGAGATCCACGGTGGCATCACGTTCAACACGGTGGTGGCCGACGGTCCGTACCTCCGTCCCGATCAGGTGCCGCCGCCGACCGTGGAGTACGTCAACCACACGCAAGAACTCTCGTCTCTCGACTCAGACCTGTGCGTTGTCCCGCGCGGATCCTCCGTCATCGGATTCGTCGTGATCTCTGGTCTTCCAGGCGTCGGCAAGACCACGCTGGCCTGTCGGTGGGCTGCCACGGCCCGTGACCGGTTCCCGGACGGGCAGATCTTCATCGACTACGCGGCACTGCGCCGCCGGGTGGGTGGTGATGTGTCGGCGGCCCTGGTGATGTGCCTGAGAGCTCTCGGGGTGCACGACACGTTCATGTCGGAGTCCCTTGAGGAGCTGACCGCGCACTACCGCTCCCGGACCGCGGACCGCCGTATTCTCGTCGTTCTCGACGATGTGAACCAGCCCGGTCAAGTGCTGCCCCTGGTGCCGAAGGGGCTGGGCAGCGCGTTGCTGGTCACCAGTAACGGCAAGCTGGGTGAGCTGGTGGCTCTGGAAGGGGCACACCCGCTGCCCCTCGAACCATTGGACATGGCCAATGGACTGAGGTTACTGGCGCAGCGGTGTGGTGAGGAGGCCGTCGAGGCGGAGCGGGGCGCTGCCGAACGGCTCGTTGGGTTCTGCGCCGGCCTGCCGAAGGCGCTGCAACTGGTGGCGGCCCGCCTACGGACCGGCAAGCGGCTCACGATGAGCCGGCTGGCCGAGGAACTCGCCGATGAGACCCGCCGCCTGCGAGGGCTGTCTCTGCGAGGGGAACATTCGGTGTCCGCCGTACTCGATCTCACCTACCGTGCGCTCCCGCCCGACGCGGCTCGGCTGTACCGGGCCCTCGGCTGGCTCCCGGGGCGTACATTCGACGCCGGTATGGTTGCCGTCGCCGCGTGCCTGGACGTGGCGGAGGCGGAAGCGTTGCTGGATGTCCTAGAGGAGTCCAGCCTCGTCGATGTGACGGAGGACGATCGCTTTCGCTTCCATGATCTCGTACGCCTGCACGCACGCGAGCGTGCGGCTGAGGCATCTGAGGTGGAGCCGGAGGGCGGTCGGCAGGCTGTGGTGGAACGGGTGGCCACCCACTACCTGGCTCTCACCGCGTTCGCCGACCGGGCTGTCAGGGCGGACCGGTTGAGGATCGGGAATCTGACCGGCCTCCTGCGAGATGCGTCGGACCCTTTCGCGGCGGAGGGCGGACCGGATCCGCTGGCCTGGCTGGAGGCCGAGCGCGCCGGCATCCTGGCCGTACTGCGAGAGGCGTCCGGGCTCGGTCTCCACAAACACGTATGGCAGCTGGCGGAGGGCTTCACGGTCCTGTTCCTGCACCGCAGGTACCTGGGGGACTGGAAGGAGTCATTGGAGCTGGGAGCGGCTGCGGCGGCCGAGGCCATGGTGCCGGCCGCGGAGGCCCGGTTGCGCAGCCTGCTGTCGCGGCCGCTCATGGACCTCGGGGAGTACGACCGGGCGCGTGCGGAGCTGGAGAAGGCGGTCGCCTGTGCCGAGGTGTCGGCGCACGCCGCGCTGAAGGCTTCCGTGCAGGAGTTCTTCGGACGCTACTGGGACCGCGTCGACGCAGTCCGCGCCATGGAGGCGTACCGGCGGTCCGTCGAGCTCAACATCGAGGCCGGGGAATGGCGAGGGGTGGCCATCGCCACGTACTTCCTGGGCTGCGCGCAGGATGCCGCAGGCCGCCACGACCAGGCCCTGGACACGTTGCGCCAGGCCCATCAGGACCTGCTGGCCCGCGACGACAAGCGGATGGCGGCCCGCGCGCTGGCTGCCATCGGTGCCGTCCACGACCACAAGGGGGACCCGGACGCGGCGATGCGCGTACTGGGCGAGGCGGCTAACGCGTTGCGGGCGGAGAAGGCGAGTCACTACGAGGCGCAAGTCCTGGTCCTGCTCGCCGACATTACGGAGCGGAGCGGCGGCGCTCAGGAGACCGTACGGGAGCAACTCGTCCGGGCCCACGAGATCTACGAGGCGGGCGGCGGCCCGGAGGCGGAGAAACTCCGGGAACGCCTCGACCGTCTGGGCGGCGCGGTGTGAGGGGCGTGTTTCAGCGCTCCGGATCGGCGGTGTCCGGCAGGGAGTTCCGTAGGCGGAGGCCGATGTCTTCCTCCCGGACACCGTCGATGCGCAGGGTCACGAAGACGCCGTCCAGGGGTAGGTCCTCGCGCAGGCACGTGTAGACCGCGGCGGCGGGCAGTCCAGGGTCGACGGCGGGGCCGGTGATCGTTGCCTCCACGATCCGTCCGTCGTTCAGCCCCACCAGGAAGCAGCCCCTTCCCAGCGCCGTAGCGGCAAGTCGGCAGCCGGGGAAGCGGCTCAACGTGTTCCGGATCCAGCGGAGGGCGCTGACCGTGGTTGGCGCGGGGCTATGGCACAGCAGCACCGAAGCGCTCTCGGTCAACTGGTGGTCCTGCTCCTCCTCGTGGCACGCGAGATGCAGATATGCGTCGGTCCCCTCACCGTGGGCGCCGGCAACGGCCGCGGGACGGCGGCGGACGGTGACTGTCCACTGCCCGCCCTTGTCGGGTGTGGCAGTGCTTTCCACAGTCCACGAGGTGACGGTGGCGGTCGGCGTGTTCGGGCGGGGCAGCGTACGCGCACGTGGTGGGGCCGAGCCGGGTTCGGCCAGCTCCAGAAGGCGGTACACGGCGGTACGCAGCCGGGCGGATGCCTGGCCTGTCTGAACGAAGGCGGCCTGCGCGATCCCCGCATAGCGATCGGGGACGTGGCCCGTGATTGCCGAGTCGACCTGCCGGTGCAGGTCACCGCGTATATCGAGGCGGGGCGCGGCCTGTCCGAGCCTGGCGATCGCCGTCCCTTGCACCGCGTCGTCGCCGAACGCGGCGAGGAGCACCGGCTTGCCCAGCGCTGCCCCGTACAGCGTCACGGAGCCGTGGTCCCCTATGACGGCGTCGGCTGCGACCAGCGCCGACCGCCAGGCGTGGACCGTCGGCATCAGCAGCAGCCCTGCTTCCAGCGCGCCGGCCAGTACGGAACGGATCTGCCAAGAGCCGTGCGCCGACCACACGTTGGGGTGGACGATCGCGGCGACCCGGTACTCGTCGCACGGCAACTCGGCGAGCACGCGCGCGGGCAGTTCTGGATCCCGGCCGAGGAGCGACGTCGGACCCCAGGTGGAGCTGAGGACGACCAGGCGCTGACCGTCGGCAACACCCAGCGAGCGTTTGAAGGAAGCGGCGTCCGGGAGACTCGCGGACAGTTCGTCGAAGCAGGGGTCTCCGATGAGCAGCGTGCGGCCGTCCGCCTTCGGATGCGCGGCGAGCAGCTGCTTCTCCTGGTCCGGGTGCGAGACGGCGATCCAGGCCCGTCCGGTTTCGAGGAGGGAGTCCGGAACAGCACCGGACAGGCGGGTCTCTGAGGCGCGGGAATCCGGTACGAGTTTCTGGAAGCCTATGCCGTGCGGCAGGACGAGTACGGGGCAGTCGCCCTCGGGCACGTCGACGTTCTCGCTGGCGGTGATGATGAGGTCGGGCGTGATGGTGCTCAACTGCGACCAGGGCATGATCCGGCAGCCGGCATCGCTGAGAAGGTCGAGGACTCCGTCGTTGAAGGCGGAGGTGGGGTCGTAGGCGAAGACGACGGTGACCCTGCTGTCGTTGCGCAATAGGGCCGGGAGCGATTCCAGCACCCGTACCGTCGAAGTGACGGTACGGGCCGCCACGACGAGTGTCTTCTCGCTGCGGAAGGTCCTCCACCGCTGGGGATCGTGTCCCACGGGGACACGGAGGGGTGGGCCCACGTTAGCGTTCACGGCCACCCCGAACGATTACGGGTGGCCCGCCGCCGGTCAGCGACGAATAAGACGCATAAGCACGCTCG
>NZ_JBIVNL010000006.1:51434-696733 GCF_044753545.1 Streptomyces sp. NPDC088350
CGGCTCGCGGCTCGCGGCTCGCGGCTCGCGGCTCGCGGCTCGCGGCTCGCGGCTCGCGGCTCGCGGCTCGCGGCTCGCGGCTCGCGGCTCGCGGCTCGCGGCGATGATGCCTATACCGTTTTGCAAGCCGCTCCGCAACCTCTCTCCTGTAGTCCCCGTGCTCTGTAGCTGCCCATACCGTAAGACACCACGCCGCGCCTGAGCACCGCTGAGGGGAGCACGTAACCGGGGGTAAAGGTCGAAGTGCAGCTCGTAAGCGGGGAACATCCCACTAGGCTCCTGCCCATGGCGAGCGGCATGCGTATCGGCTTGATCTCCTTCGGCACGGGAGAGTTCGCTGCTCTGCACGAAACGTGTGCCGTAGCGGGCCATGCACCGGTCGTCTACGCGTTCTCCCGTTCGATGCGGCCCCGTAAGCCCACGGACGAGGGTGCGGCGCGTGTCGCAGGAGAGATCACCGCAGCGCTGCCAGCGGGCGTTGACCTGCTGCTGCCGGGCAGTTCGGAAGGGCTGGGTGCCTCGTTACGCGGATACGGCCTTGACCTGCTCGTCTGCTATGGATTCTCGTGGCGGCTGCCACGAGCCGTGCTGCAGATCCCGCGCTACGGCGTGCTCAACATTCACTCCTCGCTGCTGCCCAAATACCGCGGCCCGGCCCCAGTACTCTGGGCGATCCGCAATGGCGACGCGGACCTGGGCGTGACAGTTCACCGTATGGATGAAGCCTTCGACACCGGCCCGGTGCTGGCCCAGCAAGGCGGCGTTCCGCTGCCGGACGATGTGACTCCCCGGAGCCTGTGGACTGATCTGTCCCCAGTGCTGCGCGAACAGCTGAGCATTGCCCTGGACCGGGTGCGAGACCCTTCGGCAGGCGAACCGCAGTCTGCCAGCGGCATCAGTTATGCGGGGTTGCTGGAACCGGAGTTCTTCGCAGTCGACACCACAATGACCGCGCGTCAAGTCCACAACCAGGTGCGGACATTCCATTTCATGGGCCCGAGCCTCGGCCCTACGGCAACGGTCAACGGCCATCGCTTGAAGGTCCTGCGGACCAGCCTCACCCCGGTCAACGGAATCCGTCTGGACTGCGCCGACGCGCCCGTATGGATCACGGCTTCCGAGCCCGTAGCAGCTGGCGACTAGCCGTCGTCATTACTCAGGCACCGTGACACTTTCTCTGCCAGCGCGATTGCTCTGGGGTCGTCGAACGAACCGAGCAGGTGCAGCGCTTCCTCTCGGGCGGCGCGCGCCGATTCGTGATCGCCCAAAGACGTCAGCGCGTCGGCCAGATGTACCTGGGCACGGGTGAGCTGCCAGGGGGAGTCCAGTTGGCGGTAGGTATCCGCAGCGCGGCGGTGCAGCTCTGCTGCTTCTTCGAAGCGTGCCAGCGACTGGCACGCTTCGCCCGCTCCGTCCAGTGCGGTGGCTTCCCGGGATGCGTCGCCGAGCTTCTGTTGAATGGCGGCCGACTTCTGGAAGAGGCGGAGGGATTCTTCAGGATTCCCGCGGGCTCGCTCGACTCGTGCCGACTCGGCCAACCAATGCCCCTGCCACACCTGGTTGTTCTCGTCATCAGCAATCGACAGGGCGGCGCGGATCGAGCGGGCAGCCGCTTCGGCCTCGCCTGATGTGCGCTGTGCCCAGCTCAGCAGGCATAGAGCATTGCCCTCGCACGCGCGGTCACCGAGTTCGCGGAAATCGGCCAGCACCTGCTCGATGAGGGTCCAGGCCTCCTCACCCCGGCCGAGGTCGCACAGCGTCTCCGCGAGGTTGCTCCGCACCAATGCCGTCCATCGGTGGTCGCCGAGTTCACAGAAGATCTCGGCGCCGTCCGTGAGGTGCGCCCTGGCCTCATCGAGTCGTCGCCGACGCAGTCCGAGCAGGCCGAGAGCGTTGGCCGACACCGCCATGCCACGGCGGTCGCCGATACGTCGGCGAAGGGCGAGCGAGGCGCGGTGATGCTCCTCCGCCTCATCAAGCCGCAATGCCTGGAAGGCAGCCTTCCCCAAAGATTCGAGCGCCTCCGCCTCACCGTGCTGCTCTCCGGTGCGTGCTGCGGCCTCGATGCCGATCCGGGCAGTCGCCTCCCAGTCGTCGAAGGCGTTCTGGTGCATGTAGACGGCCCGCAACACCACGGCCAATCGCCACGCGATCTCCGGGAATCCGGCATCGGCGGCGGTACGAGTGGCGGTGACGAGGTTGGCGCTCTCCGCGCGGTACCAGTCGAACGCTGACTGGTAGTTCTCGAAGTGGAGGGCCGTGGCGGGCGCGGGGATCCGGTCGTCCAGGTCGTAGCGGTCGAACGGCGCCATGGCGCACTGTGCCGCGTACGCGGTGTGGAGGTACCAACCAAGACAGCTCCTGAGGATCTCTGCCCGCTCCGTCTCGCTCTCCTCCCGCCGGACCTGCTCTGCTGCATAAGCCCGCAGCAGGTCATGGAACTCGTAGCGACCGCCCGGGCGCCGCTCCAGCAGATGGGCTCGCACCAGTGTGTCCAACAGGCCCCGCACATGGGCTGGATCGCTTCCGGCGAGGCTCACGGCGGCGGGCAGGCCGAACTCGTTGCCAGGGTGCAGGCCGAGCCGTCGAAACAGCCGGGCCGCGGGGTCGGACAGCGCTCGGTAAGACCACTCGAAAACGCTGCGCATTGCGTTGGACCCCTCCTCGGCCTCGGCTGTCAGAACGCTCCACCGGGCCGATTCGTCGCGCAGGTCGTCGATCAGCTCGCCGAGCGGCATGGATGGCCAGCCCGCCGCGCGTTCGGCGGCGATACATAGCGCCAAAGGCAGTCCCGCGCACAGTCGGGCCAGCGTCGCCAAGTCTCCCCGATGGTCGCTGGTCCGGTAATCGGCGGTGGCGGCACGCAGCAGTTCTACGGCGTCCGTCGTTTGGAATGTTGTGATGTCCAGGCGCAGTGCGCCCTCCTGGCGGACCAGGCCGGACAGGTCATCCCGGCTGGTCACCACGACGAGGCAACCGGAGGTGGCGGGCAGCAGCGGGCGGACCTGCGAGCTGTCCGCGGCATTGTCGAGTACGAGCAGCATGCGGCGCTCGGCGAGCAGCGACCGGAACATCGTCTCCCGGCGCTCCGGTTCGGCTGGTACATGCATGGCGGGGACGCCGAGGTCCTCCAGGAAGCGGCCCAGTACTTCCTGCGGTGTAGCAGGGGAGCCCGCGGTGTAGCCCCGCAGATTGGCGTAGAGCTCACCGCCTGGGAAATGCGACCGGATGCTGTGCGCCCAGCACAGTGCCAATGAGGTCTTGCCGACTCCGGCAGTCCCGGTGATGGCTGCTACGCGCACCGCGTGCGGCTCGTCATGGCGGTCCGCCACAAGACTGCTGAGGCGGGCCCGTTCCTCGGACCTGTTGACGAAGTGACGTACGGAGCTGCGTAACTGATGCGGCACGATGACAGGCGCGGGCAGCGGCACCTGGTGATGAAAATGCACCCCGCCACTGACCTCGCCAGCCTGCACGACAGTGTGCGCCGAAGCCGAGCCGTCGAACCGGTTGACGTGTCCCGGGATGTCTTCTCTCATCTCGGCGTTTGGCGCTGCGGGGGCGGAAGGGGCGCTACATGCCCGTCGAACCAGTGTGCCAATGGCTCACCGGCGTTGTAGACGCTCACGATGAGCTCCCGGCAACGCAGGACGAGCTGGCGGTCGACGAACTTACGCGCAGCTACCAGGATGCCCTGCTCGTCGTAGAGCGCCTGGTACATCACCTGGTTTCCGAGAGTGGAGATCTCAGGCAGCGGGCCGTCCTGCTCGTATGGGGCCACCCGCTCCGCGTCGGTGACATGGATGGGGCCCCCGCACTGGTCCCGGATGCGCAGGGCGTGGAGCTCCCACTGCAGGTAGTCGCTGAGCGGTTCCTCGACCACCCGAGCTCGACGGGCCACGAAGCCGTTCTGCTCGACTTTGCGGTGGTACTCCGCCATGTCCGCGCGGCCCGCTTCCAGCAAGCTCAGGGACTCGTCCCAGTCGCCACGCCAGAATGCCTCCCAGCTGTCGTAGCCGGGTTCTTTGAATGTCTGCTGCCGCTCAAGCTTCCAGAATCCGAGGTCGCCGCACTGCCAGAAGTACTTCTCGAAGTCGGCGTAGTAGTCCTTGAGCGCCATAAGCTCTCCCACCGCACCGTGCAGCGGACTACGCATCCGGGATGTCTGCCTTGGCCGCGAGGATCGTCGCCCGGGGGATGATGACCAGCCGCTCTCCGGGATCGACCCGTACGTCGTCAGGAAGCCGCCCCTCGTAGGAAGCGGTCAGATCCGCACCGATGACCGCGACATCGCCGTTGTCTAACTCCCACATGTCAGGGCAGCCGGTATTACCGGAAGTCTGCCCCAGCTCAAGAGACGACTTGCCCAGCCGTCGCGCGAAGGACGCTTCGGGATCGGCTTCCCACTTCTTCGCCATGTCCCCTCCAGGTGCCAGCATCTGATGAAGGCTCAGCTCCGAGCGTGACGACATTATCACCTAGAGTGTTTGTTCGACTTCGGGATTCCTGCTCCTTGGTGACGGCAGGCATGCAGTGGGCTACCCAGCGACGCGGTGGAGCAGTCGCCCAGGATGCAGTCAGCGGTGATCAGGGTCTGCCGCCACCCGCTGAGGGAACGCGGTGCCCAGGTCGAGCTGAAGACGATCAGCAGTGGGCCGGGGCCCACGCCCAGGCAGCGGCGGAAGCGGTCACGTGCTGGCAGGGGGCCAGGCATGGTGGGGCAGTTCGGCGGCGAGGGTGGTGAAGTGGCGTTGGTCGCGCCAGGCGTCGCGGTTGCCGATGACGAAGAGGCGGCGTTTGGCGCGGCTGACGGCGACGTTGAGGAGGTTGGGGCGGGAGGCCGCCCAGGCGCGGGCACCAGGGCGGGCGGGATCCGTGCCGAGGACCAGGATGACGACGTCGGCTTCCTTCCCCTGGGTGGTGTGGACGGTGCCGACCCGGTCCATGGGGAGCAGGCCGCGGCACACCTGCCGGGCGCCGGCGACGACGGCGCGGAAGGGGCTGATGACGTACACGTGCTTGGCGGGATCGATGCCGGCGGTGGCGGCGAGGCGTTCCAGGATCTGGCGCAGTGCCCGGCCCTCCTCCGGGATCCAGTGGCCTTCGGCCTGAGCGGAGACGACGTCCACCCAGGAGCTGGCGGGCCGGTAGCTGTAGGGGCCGCGATCAGGGGTGCCGTTGACCATGAGGCCGTCGTAGGCGATGGTGTTGCTGATGGTGAACATGGGGTTGTCGCAGCGGCGGTGTACGCGCAGTGGCGCGCCGACCCAGACCTCGGTCGAGCCGTCGGGCAGTTCGGCGGGCAGTGTGGTGCCGAAGCGGTTGCCGCGGTCAGCCAGTTGCTGGACGGAGGTGCGGCCCGGCACCCATTCCTCGGCGATGCCGTAGTCGCGCCGGAGCGCCTGCTGGGCGGTCCAGGGCAGGGACACGACCGGCTCCAACTGCAGGGGGTCGCCGACCACCACGGTGTGCTGGGCGCGCCACATCGCGCCCACGGCCATCTGGGGAGTGGCCTGTCCGGCTTCGTCGATGAACAGCCAGCCCAGCGCCCCGCGGCCGACCCCGGCGAACACGCGGTCCAGGGAGGCGAAGGTCGTCGACACCACGGGGACGACCAGGAACAGGCTCTGCCAGGCGGCGCGTCGGGCAGGCTCGCCGAGCGTGGCGGGCGCGCCGCCGGTGACCACGTCCATGGCGGCCATGAGATTGGCCCGCATGGTCTTGGCGGTGCAGCGCAGGAACGCCTGGTGCAGGTCGAGCGCGGCGAAGAACAGCTCGGAGCGGGCACGGGTGATCTGAGGATCGGCCCAGGGGGCGGCCAGCTCCCGGGTGCTGTCGTCCGTGAGCCAGGTGTCTTGCGGGACGTGCGCGCCCCAGGCGGTCCGGGCCTCGGACACCGTACGGTCCAGGGCCTGCATGTGCTCAACTGCGCGCGTGAGGTTCTGCCGCCGTTCGCTGAGTTCGATGTCGGCCCGGTCGGCGGCTGCCCGCGCGCGTTGGGCGGCCGAGTCGGTTTCCTGCCATGCGGCCTGAGCGTCTCGTTCCCGCACGGCCAGGGCCTGGTCCTCGGTGTGCCAGTCGCGGGCGGCTCGGCCGAAGGTGCACAGGATGATCCAGAAGCCGGGACGGCGGCCGGCATGTTCCCGGCGCCGTCCCTCGGCGCTGTCGCAGGTCTGCCGCGCCAGGGCCAGCGCCTGTTCGGCCGCTGACACTGCCTCCCGGCGTATTGCGAGCGCGTCGGCGGCCTCGGTGACGGCCGACTGCGCGGTTTCGACGGCCGTCCGGGCGGCAGGCAGGGCGCGGAGGGCGGCGGCTGCGGCGTCCCGTTCGTCCCGAAGCCGCCGTACCTCGGCCAGTGCGGTCTGGAAGCGGTCCCTGGCCTCGCGCCACACACCGGTCTGCGGTGTCGTGGAGTACGTACGCAGCAACTGGGACAGCCCTTGGCCGCTGTCGCTCCAGGCACCGGGGCGGGCACGGTGAGCCGTAGCGGGCGCGTTCTGGTCGGTGCCTTTCTCCTTGCCGTGCCAGAAGCGGTTGACGAACTCGATGCGGTTCTTCTTGCTGCCCAGCCGGGCGGCGACGGCGCCCCATGCCGGGACGCCCTTCAGTAGCCGGGTGGCCTGCTCGGCGAAGTAGTCGGCGTCCTCGCGCCACTGCGCGCCCAGCGCGTCGCGGGCCGGGATCTCGGTGGAGATGTTCTCCACCGCTCCGTTGTTCGCCGACGCCACCACCATCTCGAAGCCGGTGAACTCCGGCAGCAGCTCGGTGACGGTGCGGGTGTATTCGCCACTCTTCCACCGGTGGACGGTCGGCGAGAACGCGGCCGATGGCAGTTGCAGCCCGGCCAGCCGCACCGCCCGCTCCACGACGAGGTCGGCGATGCTGTCTCGGAGCATGGTGGTCTTGCCGGTACCCGGTGGCCCGTTGACGGCGAACAGACCACCCCCACCCACGAGTTCGGCCTTGATGGAGTTCACGGCGAACTGCTGGCTCAGCGCCAGTGGGTGCGCGCTCTCCGCAGGCCAGCGGCCCAGTGGGGTGGCCCGGGGCTCCACCCCGGCCAGCGCCTCTTCGGGCCGCACACGCAGATCAATGCGCCGGGCAGTGTTCAGCTCCGCGTCCGGGGTCAGATACGCCGCAAGCGGTGCGCTGGGGTCGGTCGCGGGTAGTGCCGTGGCCACGCGCTTCAGGTCGTCGGCGATGAAGCTGTTCAGAAAGTCCTGCTGATCGCTGTCCTCCGCCCGGTCCTCCCGCACCGCGATCGTTCGGATCCGCAGTCCAAAGGGGCGCAGCGCGTCTTCGACACCCCAGCGGGCCGCCAGGTCGCGGGTGAAACCGATGAGATCCTTGGCGCTGATGCGCCGGGAACCCACCGACGTCCCGGCCTGCTCCTCGCCCTCCTCGCTGTCGGCCTGCGGTACCGCCGTGCCGTTCACGTCGTCGGTGGCTGCTGGCAGCACAGTGCCGGTCAACGGCTCGGCACTGTCCGTTGTGCGGGGCGTCTCCGGTACAGGCGGTTCTCCGAGTTCGGCGGCCCGGGCCAGCCACGGTTGTACATCCTCCTCGAAGCCGTCCAGCCACCGCCCGCCGCCCGGCCCGGGACTCAGTGCCCGGCCGGTTGCCCAGCCGCACGCGGAGAACACCGGGGAGTCCAGCAGCAGTCGCCCGTCATTGGTGACCGTCAGCGCGAACAGGGCGGTATCGCCGTCCATCCGCCCGTCCACGTCCTCCTCGTCCCGGCCGAAGACCTCCAGCAGGGCGTCGCGGACGTCCGCAAGGGCGAAGCAGCCGCCGTAGACGATGTGCTGCCAGACATACCCGGGATCCAGCGGAAGACTCCGTACGGGGTGACCGTCCTCCCAGGGCAAAGCGCGGTCAGCCGCTACCTCGTAGACCCGCTCCCGCGACGACACAGTCGGAACCTTCTGCGGACTGAACAGCTCCACTGCCCGCCAGTATTCGACCACCGCAGCCCGGCGTTCCCGCTCGGCGCTCATCCCACCCCTGACGTCTGCCAGCCACGACCTGCCCAGGTTATAGGCCGGGCTGCGCCTCGCGTCTGTCAGACCGGTTCCAGGCCAAAACCCTCAGTACCAGGCAGAAGTTCTCGGATCCCCCTCACGTTCCGCTGCCTGGCCCAGACGCTCTTCCTATACTTGCGACATGGACCAGGAACTGGAGCGAGCTGCCCTCGTCGCACTCCTGCGACGCGGTGATCGCCCCTGGTCCGAACTCACCGACCAGATCGAGACAGTCGGAAGCGCGCGCGACGTACTGGAGAACGCGCTCGATGCCTTTGGGCAGGGCGCCCTCTTCGACACAGAACCCGCCACAGAGCTGGAGCCCGTAGCCGCCGAGATCGCTGCCTGGGAGCGGGAAGGCATGCGGCTGGTCACCATCCTGGACGATGACTATCCGCTGTATCTGAGGCTGGTCCACCAGCGACCGCCCTTCCTGTTCCTGCGCGGTACCCCCGTCAGCGACGATCTCCGGGTCGCGGTCGTCGGCACTCGCACTCCGACTCCGGAGGGCATCGCCCACGCCCGGGCCATCGCGGGAGGGCTCGCCGAGCGCGGCGTCACAGTGGTCAGCGGCCTCGCCGCCGGCATCGACACCGCCGCGCACGGAACCGCTCTCGCAGTCGGCGGCCGGACCGTCGCCGTCATCGGCACCGGCCTGCGGCGCTCCTACCCGGCGCAGAACGCACGGCTCCAGCAGGAGATCGCCGAGCGCGGGCTGCTGGTCTCCCAGTTCTGGCCGGACGCTCCGCCCTCGAAGGTCTCGTTCCCCATGCGTAACGCTGTGATGAGCGGCTACAGTCTCGCCACCGTGGTGGTCGAGGCGGCGTATCGCAGCGGGGCCCGTATGCAGGCCCGCCTCGCCCTGGAGCACGGTCGACGGGTCTTCCTCATGCGCTCTCTCATGACCCACGAATGGGCACGGGAGTACGCGACCAGGCCCAACACAACCGTCATCGACGGCCCTGACGACGTCTTTAACGAACTCGACTCTCTCGTCCCCGCCACGGGCGAGCTCACCTGGGCGTAACAGGCGGACCCGGGTGGCAACCGTCGTCGGGCTGTCCGACCACTACGCCAACTTCCTCGTCCACCCCCTGCTGCCCGGCCCGGGCGTCTGCCAGATCTGCCGAGGCCCGGCGAAGGTCGGCTATCCGACCTGCTGGCAGTGCCAGCAGGCCAACAGCATCCTCGGCCCGGGCGTCGCCGACGCCGTGGTTCCGGTGAGCCTGGCCCTCAAGGGCGAGCAGTACGCCAACGAACTATGGCGCTACAAGAACGCCGCAGGCCCTCAGCAGCGGTACTTCCGCATGGGCCTGGCCGCCGTCCTGTGGCGTTTCCTCGCCCTGCACGAACCCTGCATGGCGGACCACTGCGCCGTACCAGCCTTCGACGTCGTCACCACCGTGCCCAGCACCAGCGGCCGTGCGGACCATCCCCTGCGCACCATGGTCGCGGACATGGTCGGCGCCACCAGCGGCCGCCACCACGACCTGCTCACATCGGCACCGGACGCGCTCACCCTCGGCCGTACCGCATCACCCGCGCGCTACACCTCAGCGGCACTCTGGGGCGAGAACGTTCTACTCATCGACGACACCTGGACCACCGGCCACCATGCCCAGTCCGCCGCGGCGACCCTGAAGGCCGCCGGCGCGGGGAGCGTGGCCATCGTCGTCCTCGGACGGCACTTGAACATCTCCTACGGTGACACCGCCACGTTTGTCGAGCAGGCGAGGCTGCGCCGTTTCACCTGGGACGTGTGCGCACTGCGGTCATGGAGCCATAGATAGGCGAAACCTTGCACCGGCTCCGATCCGAAGGGTGACCGAGGGGCTGATGAGGTACTGACCCGCACTCGCCTTGCACGGCGGAGGTGTTCCACAATGGCAGCGGAGCCGGTGCTCCGCGGAGTGGCCGGAAGTGAGCCCGGGAAGTTCCCGCCGGACGGCGGGGTCCCGGGCTCGCGCCTTCCTCACCCTGCGGTCAGCCGTCGTCGGCGGTGAAGCGTATGACCTCGACCGCATGCCGGACGGTGTCGAAGTAGCCCGGCGTGCCAGTGCGTGCCGCGACGTAGGCGCCGGCCACGGAATCGGCAGCCCACAGCAACGGCTCGCGCGGGCCGGGCTCGTGGAACAACCGCAGGGCGGACCCGATCGTGCCGTTTGAACGCAGGTAGGCGATCGTCTTCATGTCGCGTCCGTTCTGCCTGGCCTCCCGGCTCTCGGCGATGAGCCGCGTCACCCCGCGCAGGTCTAGCTCCCACGCCGTGCGCGCGAGGCACTTGCGACGACGACGCTCGGACGCTTCGCCTGGGCGGCCGTCCCGTACGACAATCAGGTGCTGGGCGTCGAGTGCAGCGATGCGCTCGATGACGAACGCGCGACGCCGGGAGGACTCGCTGTGCCAGTGCAGTTTGCGCTGGCCGGGAGCCCGTAGGGACAGCATGGTGGCGCGGGTGGGATCCAGGGTCTGTGGTTGGACCAGGGTCACGGCCAGGAGGTAGGTGTCGGGATCCGCTTTCCGGTCGGACTCCGACTCGTCCATGAAAGCGAGGGGCTCCGGCGTAGGCCGGGCGGTCTGGTGGGACATTGCGGCGAAGCTCTCCAGGGGTCAGGCTTCGCTCTGGTCGAGCTCGTCGCGCAGGTCGTTCAGGGTGCGACCGTCGGTCAGACGCCACGTGATCCAGCCGTTCGCCTGACTCTGCGTCACCGCGAACGCGGCCTTCGACGGCGACCGGAACGGCGTCAGCTTGCCCTCGACCGTCAGAGTGCCGTCAGCATGGACCGTTGCCGTCGCCGTGCGGTTGGCGCGCGGCTGGTGAAGGTGGAGTCGGGTGCCGGGAGTCAGGAGCCCTGCATGCAGCAGGGGTGCGAGCGGGCCGGTCGGCCGCGGTGTCTCGACCGGCGCCACGGGTTCGTCGCCTGTGCTGACGTTGAGGGTGAGCTCGACGGTGCCGTCCGCACCTGCTTCGGCGAGCTTGGTGAGCAGATCGCCGGGCAGGTGGAGTACGACGGTGGGCATGCGACCTCCGAGATCATTGAGAGTGTTCTTCTGCTGAACACTGATGATGACAGATGAACTCAGTGGAGGCGAGGTGTATTCCCGGCTCTACCGGTGGGTCAGTCGAACACCGCCGAGCAATCGGGATCCACGACGTCCGAACGGCTGTACTGCAGTTGGTCGTCGGCCATGAGCGTGGACGGAGCTGCCGCCAGGCCTGTGATGCCCACGGTGACGGCCCTCTCTGCGTCGCGGAGGGACACGCGCCATGGCCGTCGTGTCCCCCTGTCACCTGCGGGACGTCGGTCGATTGCCGTACGGCCTACCGGCTGGAGATCCTCGACCCCTCCCGGATCCGACACCACCCCTGAACTTGTGATTTATCCAGCGGCCTCGAACGGGCGGACCTGGTGATCACTCGTCCGGGTGTTCCCGGGACAGCGGCACGGCCTTCGCTTGATCCTGAACTCGACTAAGAGGAACAGGACTTGACGCGAAGGCCGTAGTGATGAGTGTGGTGGAACAAGGCGTGCCGTGCGAGCCGTTCGCGGAACTGTCACGCTTCCGGGGGGTCTTCTACGACTGCCTGACCGGGCGGCGCGACGCGCTGTTCGAGCTCACCGACGCGGTGCTGTGCACCGACGGCCCGGTGAAGACCCTGGTCGGCCTGGCGCTCGCACCTGAGCACCGGCCCGGGCACGGTGCCCTGTACGGCGCCCTGAACCGAGGCTGCCTCGATGTCGAGCGGCTGCGGACCGCGCTGGTCGGCCTGCCGCTGCCGCGTGCTGCCGGCGGCCGTCTGGTGCTGGCGGTGGACGTCTCGCCGTGGCTTCGGCCTGATGCTGCCACGAGCGACGCCCGCTCGTTCTGCCACACCTACGGCCGCGGCGACGCCAAGCACCAGATGATCCCGGGCTGGCCCTACTCGTGGGTCGTTGCCCTGGAATCGGGCCGGACCTCGTGGGTCGCCCCGCTGGACGCGGTGCGGCTGCGGCCGGGCGACGACCTCGCCGCCGTCACCGCCGCGCAGCTGAGGGACCTGGTCGAACACCTGATCGCCGCCGACCAGTGGAGCCCGGGCGAACCGTCGGTGTTGATCGTGGCCGACGCAGGCTACGACACGATGCGGCTGGCCTACCTGCTGCGCGACCTGCCCGTGGAGATTCTGGGACGTCTGCGCTCGGACCGGGTGATGCGCCGCCCGGCGCCGACCCGTGCGGAGTTCGCTCTGGCCAACCCTGCTGGCGGGCGGCCGCCCAAGCACGGGAGCGAGTTCATCTTCAAGGACAGCCGGACCTGGGGCGCCCCGGACGCGGAGACGAAGTCCGAGACCACTCGCTACGGCACCGCGCATGCCCAGAGCTGGGACCGGCTCCATCCCGAGCTGCAAGGGCGCGCCGCCTGGCGGGACCACCCCGGCCAGCTCCCGGTCATCGAGGGCACCGTCATCCGCCTCCAGGTCGACCACTTGCCCAGCGGCGGCGACCCCAAGCCGCTGTGGCTGTGGTGGTCACGGCCCGCAGCCGGCCCTGCGGAGACCGATCTGGCCTGGCAGGCATTCCTGCGCAGGTTCGACATCGAGCATTTCTTCAGGATGATCAAGCAGACATTCGGCTGGACCGCTCCGAGACTGCGAGAAGCCGAAGCGGCGGACCGTTGGACCTGGCTGATCGTCACCGCCTACACCCAGCTCCGCCTCGCCCGCTCTCTGGCAACCGACTTGCGACGGCCGTGGGAGAAGCCAGCCGAACCGAACAGGCTCACCCCCACCCGGGTACGGCGCGGGTTCCGACACCTGCACGGCAGAACCTCAACGCCAGCCGCAGTGCCGAAACCCACCCGGCCCGGCCCCGGGCGCCCGCCCGGCTCGAAGAATCGCCGCCCCGCGAACCGCTACGAGGTGGGCCTGCTCCTGGCCACCGGTGAGTCCTACCGCCGACCGGCTCACCACAAGGTCGGCACCAAACCACGCCGCACCGGATAAATCACAAGCTGAAGCTCTGTCCCGGCCTCTGGCCTGGGCGGTGGGAAAACCGACGTTACAGCGCGGGAAACGATCTTCTTGTAGGGGTGCATAGGCCCTGACCGGCAAGTTCCGTCGGTTCCCCACAACGAGAAACCGACGAAACGGGCTCTCACCAGTGACGGAAGTCACGGTGAGAGTCCGTTTCTCGTTGGTGTGCCGGGCTACGACCCGGACGGGGACGTGGCAGGGCCCCGGCGGTGAGGTATCTCACGGTCGGGGCCCTGCTTCGTGTGCTCGGGGTTGTTTTCCGGGGGGTGCTGGGGTGGTGCCGGGCCGTTCGGGCGGTTGGCACCGGGTGGCCGGTGGGTGTCCAGCCGGCCGGCGATAGACCTTCTGTCAGTCCGGGCCGCAGTACTCCAGGGCCTGCCACTGCTTGGCGCCGGCTTCCGGGCTGACGGTGATGGCGTTCTGGTGGCAGACCTTGACCGGGTCCGCCGGGCTGGGAGGCGTCCTCGCCGTAGGTGGCGTCTCGGATGTCGGATGTGGTGCAGGGCCTCAACTGGCCCATTGCAGGCGGACCCTCATCTCCCGGACCTGGGACGCGTTCGCCCCGCTGCTTTGCCCGCCATGCCCGCCATGCCGGCCAGCACGAGCCCGATGGCTGCGTCCGCCTCGGTCGAGAACTCTCCGTGCGCCAGTTTCGGCTGCGGCAGTCGCCGCAGGAGCGCGCCCTGGAAGACGTCGTAGAGCACGTCGGTCGCGAGGGCGGGGTCGGGGAGCCCCTCGGTGAATCCGTCACTCGGTGGTTCCTGGAGCCAGTCGCGCACCCAGTCGCGCAGTTCTCCGGCGAGCCACGAGCGGTGGTGCGGTACGCCGTATCCGCGCAGCCATCCGGTCGTCATCTGCCGGGTCTCGTCCCAGTCGCGCTCTGTCATCAGGGCCAGTTCGTGGAAATACGCCCGCACCCGGTCCGCCGCCGACCCGTCGGATCGGTCCGCTGTGCGGACCAGGGCGAAGGCCATCTCGCCGCGGCGGACCGCCCATTCGGCGGCGATGTCCGTCTTCGCGGGGAAGTGGTTGAACGCGGTACGCCGAGCCACCCCGGCCTGTGCCGCGATCTCGTCCATCGTGGCGCTGTCGAAGCCGCGAGAGACGAACACCTTGATCGCCGCCTCGTAGACGCGCTCCCGGGTGGCCCGCCCGTTGCGCGTCCTCCCGTCTTCCCTCGCATCCCCTGTCTGTCCCATCCGGACATTGTTGCACCTGAGTGCAGCGATCACTTATGTTGCACTCAAGTGCAAGAAGTTCTGAGGGAAGGCCGCATCATGGGCATGGCCAACGGCTGGGCCGACATCCACGCACACTTCAGCCCCCCGACCACGGCAGGGGCTCGCGAGACCCAGTGGCGCGGGTTGAGGGACGTGTGCTTCCTCGCGCCCGAGCCGTACCACTGGACCCCCGAGGCGGCGCTCGCCGTCATGGACCGGCTGGGCATCGCCACGCAGATGCTGAGTCCCGTACCGCTCGCTCCCGCACTTCCGGAACTGCGTGCCTGGAACGACTACGGCGCTCAACTCGTCGCGGACCACCCCGGCCGCTTCGGGCTGCTCGCCGGCCTGCCCACCGACGACCCGGAGGCGGCGCTCAGCGAGATCGAGCGAGGTGATGCGGAAACACATCCTGACGGCTACCTGCTCACCACTCGGCGCTCCGGTGTCGCGCTCGGGGATCCGCGTCTCGTGCCCGTGTGGGAGGAACTCGACCGGCGCGAGGCGGTCCTGTTCATTCATCCGAGCACCGACATCGCCCCGCCGCTGCGGCAGCCCGCCGCGCTCGTGGAGGTGGCCTTAGAGACCACCCGGGCCGTCGTGGACCTCCTCTACACCGGGTTCTTCCGCCGGTACCCGCGGCTCACGGTCGTGCTCGCCCACTGCGGCGGGTCGCTGCCCGCGCTCTCCGGCCGTCTCGGGCTGCTGGGGGCGGAACCGTGGGTGCCCAACCCGCTGGGCCTGACAGCCGAAGACATCCGCACCGACCTGGCGAGGCTCTACCTCGACACCGCCGCGACCGGAACGGACGCCAATCTGGCCGCGGCGGTCACCATGGTGGCCCGCGACCACTTCGTCTACGGCGCCGACGCCGGAGTCCCGTGTTCGAATGAACGCAGCATGGGAGCCAACATCCAGGCGCTCCGGAGCTCCGGTGTTCTTACGCCGGAAGAGGTCGACAAGCTCGGCCGCCGGGCCTTCGGGCTCTTCCCCGCAGCCGCCCGGCGCCACCGCGACGCCGTCACCGCAGAAGCCTGAGAGCGGTCGCGTGGACGATCACTGGTGCAAGGCGGGATTGTGCGGTGAGTAGGTCACATCGCGGTCGCTTGTCAGGGCAAGCCTCGTGGTGCCGGCGCATTCGGGGTGGAAGCGGACACGCCGGCCGGTGCCGTCGTCGTCACCGGGAGCGCCGGGGGTGGCCCACTCCAACTCGGCCGTTCCGGACAGGTGCAGGGCCGCTCCGTCGGCGAAGTCGATGAACAGCAGCGCGGTCGTGGGATCGACGGCTATGTTGCCCATGCTGTTGAACATGTTGTTGCCGGCGTAGTCGGGCCACCACAGGTCGGGGCCGTCGGTCCGGACGAAGCCCGGGAATCCCCCCTTGTGGGAGGTGTCGACGCCCCGCGCAGGGTGGGTGGTTCCGAGGAAGAACGTGTCGGCCCCCGCGATGACCTCGGCCTGCTGCGGTGTGAAGGCCCCCGTCCATGGTGCGACGCCCGCTGACGCCTCGACGCGTGCGGCACCGGGGCTCGGGCGGGTTGCCCTCTGCTGGATGTAGGAGGGGCAGTTCCCGAAGGCTTGCTCGACGTCGATCAGCAGACCGTGGTGGTCGGCCCGGCTGAGGGTGCCGTTGACGCGGAAGCGTCGCCGGATGGCGAAGTCGATGGTCAGCAGGCCGACTTCCTGGTCGGGGGGAAGAGCCTGGAGCGGATCGCCTTCCGTCGGGGAGCTGTGCACCCGCAAGGCGTTCTCCCGGCCTTCGAGGAACCCGGGGGCGCCGAGCAGCGGGGAGGTCCACAGCCGGCCGGCACGGTCCCGAGCCGTCAGCACGGCCAGATCGCGCTGAGCCAGGAACGCCGCTGCCCCGCCTGTCAGCCGCGGTGGTCTGAGCATGCCTTCCAGACGCGCTGCTTCGTGTTCGACTCCGGCCCGGCGCTGGATCCTCAGTTCGCCCTCGTGGAATCCGATGCTGTTCATCGTCGCTCCTGTCGCTGCTCCTGTCGGGATGTGGGGAAGGAGCGCCCGTCGGGGTGGTCGGGGACCCGGCGGGCGGGTCAGTGGTCAAGGTGTGGACTCGTCCCCGCCGTGGATGCATGCGCAGTGGCGTTCGATCCGGGCCCTGGACCCTGTCCTCCATCTCGCGCTACTCAGGCAGGACTTTGTCGAACACCTCGTTGAAGGCTTCGGTGGAGCTGGGGTGGGTGTAGATGGAGTCGCGCAGCTCGGTCGCCGTGATGTGGTGACGGATGGCGAGCGCGACGGTGTTGATGATCTCCTGCGCGTCGATGGTCAACAGCGCGGCGCCGAGGATGAGGTCGGTGTCGGCGTCGACGACGAACTTCATCAGCCCGCGTGTCTCCTCGACGGTGTAGGCACGGGGCATCGCGACGATATCGGCGACGTTCTCGCGGGAGACCTTGATGTTGTGGCCCAGAGCGCGCGCCTGTGTCTCGGTGAGACCGACGGTTGCGAGTGGCGGCGTGATGAACAGGGTGTGCGGTACGGCGACACGGTCGGAGGTGGTGCGCTTGCCCTCGCCGAGCAGTTGGTCGAGCACGATGCGGGAGTCGTCGAGAGAGATGTAGGTGAACTGCTCGCCGCCGTTGACGTCACCGAGAGCGAAGATGTGCGGCCGGCTGGTGCGCAGGTACTCATCGACCTCGATCGCACCGCTCGCGGTCGTGCGAACGCCGGCGGCATCGAGGCCGAGGTCCGAGGTCGCGGCGCGCCGTCCTGTGGCCGGGAGCACCGCCTCCGCTTCGACGGTCAGGCTCTGTCCGTCCTTCTCGTAGCGGATGGTGGAGGTGGTCCCGTTGTCACGGACTTCGACGACCTCGGCCCCGGTGACGATCTGGACGCCGTCTCCGGCGAGGATTCCGGTGGCGGCCCGGGCGATGTCGTCGTCCTCGCGCGGCAACAGGCGCTCGGCTGCCTCAAGCACTGTTACCCGGGAGCCGAAGTGCCGGTAGATCGAAGCGAATTCGAGGCCGAGGTAGCCGCCGCCGACGACGGCAAGGCGACTGGGCAGGCGGTCCTTCTGGATCAGGTCGGTGCTGGTCACCAGATGCCTGCTGTCCGCCAGTCCTGGGATCGCGGGGATGATCGGCTCGGAGCCGGTGTTGATCAGGATGGTCGGCGCGGAGATCGTGATCCGGTCCTCGCCTTCACCGACGCCCACGGTGTGGGCGTCCAGGAACCTCGCGGCGCCGGTGATGACGGTCGCGGTGTCCTTGCCGTCGAGTGCCTCGAAGTTGCCGGCGCGGAAGGCTGCGGTCAGCGCGCGGACTCCGGCGACGGAGTTCGCGAAGAACTCCGGCGCGTCGTCCTCCAGACGCTTCGCGTTGGAGTAGTGGACCAGCATCTTCGTCGGGACGCAGCCCACGTTGGGACAGGTGCCGCCGTACATGTTCTCGGACTGCTCGACGAGGACGACGCGCTTCCCGGTGTCGGTGAGCACGTGCGCGGCTGTCTTGCCGCCCTTGCCGAAGCCGAGGACGAGAACGTCCGCGGACAGGGCCGTAGGTGTGGATCGCATGTCTTGCGTTTCCTTCCCCGCAGGTGATGCGGATCGACGGAGCGGACGCGGTCAGCCCAGGACGCGGCCGAGGAAGTCGCGGATGTGGTCGGCGATGACGTCGAGGTGGCTTTCCAGCGCGAAGTGCCCGGACTCGACCAGGTGGATCTCGGCGTCGGGCAGATCGTGCTGGAACGCCCGCGCGCCGTCGGGCCCGAAGATCTCGTCATTGGCGCCCCACACGGCCAGGAGCGGAACCTGGGACTCGCGGAAGTACCGCTGGACGGCCGGGTAGAGATCGACGTTGGTGGGATAGTCCCGGAACAGCTTGAGCTGGATCTCGTCGTTGCCGGGGCGGTCCAGCAGGGCCTGGTCGTGGACCCAGTTGTCCGGGCTGACCAGGCTGGGGTCGGCTACGCCGTTCACGTACTGCCAGCGGGTGACGTCCGCGGTCAGCGCACCGCGTACGGGCTCTTCCGTCCGGGGACCCGGAGCCTGTGCGTAGGCGAACAGGCCGTCCCAGAAGGGCTTGACGAAGCCGTCGACGTAGGCGTTGCCGTTCTGGGTGACGATGGCCCTGATCCGCTGCGGATCGCTGAGTGCCAGACGCCACCCGACGGGGGCGCCGTAGTCCTGGACGTACATCGCGAACCGGTCCACACCGAGCTGTTCCAGCAGACCGGCCGTGATCTCGGTGAGGGCGTCGAAGGTGTAGGGGAACGCCTCCGGTGTCGGCATGGCGGACTGCCCGAAGCCTATGTAGTCAGGGGCGATCACCCGGTAGTGGTCGGCGAGCGCCGGGATCAGATTGCGGAACATGTGCGAGCTGCTCGGGAAGCCGTGCAGCAGCACGAGGACGGGGGCCTGCGGGTCTCCCGCCTCCCGGTAGAAGACCTCCAGGTTGTTGACGGTGGTGGTGCGGTGGTGGACGACGCTGCTCATCTCGGGCCTCCATGGCTGTTCTGTGTGGTTGCGTTTCCGATTCACCATCGGTGGCCTAACCCGTGATGCGGCTCGGAGGGGCCAGGTACTGATCACCGGCATTCCGCTGACGTTCTGGTTCCGGTTCAGTGGGACCGGGGTCCTCGACGGACGCGTGAGCCCGTGCCTCGCCGATGACCCTGGTCAGCGTCGCGGGGTCCTGTGGTCCGTCGTGACGCCGGTCGTTGATGAAGAATGTCGGGGTCCCCGCCACGCCGCTGCGGTCTGCCGAGTCGATGTCCCGGTGCACCCGTGCGGTGTACGGATGCCGGACGAGATCGTCGCGGAACCGCTCCACGTCCAGGCCCAGCGTGGTGGCGTAGGTGATCAGGTCGTCGAACCGAAGGTCGTCCTGGTGGGTCAGCAGCAGGTCGTGCATCTGCCAGAACGCGCCTTGGGCGGCTGCGGCCTCCGCGGCTTCCGCGGCGAGCTGCGCGTAGGGGTGCACGTCGTGCAGGGGCAAGTGCCGCCATACGTAGCGGATGTCGGGGTTCTCGGCGAGCAGCTTGCGTGCTGTCGGCGCGACCATCTGTGTCCACGGGCACTCGAAGTCCCCGTACTCGACGACCGTGACTGCGGCGTCTGCGGGTCCGTGGATGTGGTCCCACGTCGGGTCCACGGGAGCGACCAGGTCACTGAGTTCGGGTGTGGTGCCCAGCAGGGCACGCGTGCGGACCGGGGCGGGCAGCAGTCCGATGAGCCAGTAGACGGTCAGGCTCAGTACGGAGGCGCCGAGCGCCGCGGCGAGCACGCCGAGTTTCGCCTCCTCCAGCGCGGTGCCCGTGAAGGCCAGCCCCGCTATCAGCAGCGAGACGGTGAATCCGATGCCGGAGATCGTGCCGCTGCCCAGTACACCGGCCCAGCCGACCTGGGGGCGCAGGGCGCCACGGCTGACGCGGCCGATGGACCACGACGCGCCGACCACCGCCAGGGGCTTGCCCACCACGTAGGCGAGGAAGATCCCCACGGCGATCGGTGCGGTGACCGACAGGGCGAGTACGTGCGGGGTGATGACGATCCCCGCGTTGGCCAGCGCGAACAGCGGCACGATCAGGTAGCTGGTCACCCGGTGGTACGTGTGCTGGAGGCGTGCGTTGGCCGACAGCGTGCCGGTCAGCCCTCGTGTGGCCGACCTTGCCAGTTCCGGGGACGGCTGCTCCCGGAAGAGGCGGACCAGCGTCGTCGCCTCTTCCAGGGCATCCCTTCTCGGGACGTAGGCCGAGGTCGCCAAACCGATGGCGAGCCCGGCCACCACCGGGTCGATGCCGCCGGCCAGCAGGGCGGCCCACATCGTCACGGCGAGAAGGGTGAAGACGGGCTTGCGCCATCGGTACTGCAGTCGCCTGCTCAGCAGGAGGAAGGCGTACGCCGTGATCGCGACGGCGAGCGCGGGGAACTTGAGGTGACTGCTGTAGACAACGGCGATGACCACCAGGGCGACGAGGTCGTCGACGACGAACACGGTGAGCAGAAACGTCCGGACGCGTTCGGGCACGCCTCGGCCGACCACCGAGAAGACGCCCAGTGCCAGGGCGGTGTCCGTCGACATCGCCGCACCCCAGCCGTGCGCACCCGCACCGGAGTGGTTGACGGCGAGGTAGATCAGCACGGGGACGGCCATGGCGGTCAGCCCGGCCGCGGCCGGCAGTGTCAGCCGGCGGTGTTCGCGCAGCTCACCCAGATCGAACTCGCGTCGCGCCTCCAGACCGACGACCAGGAAGAACAACGTCATCAGCCCGCTGTTCACCCAGGTACGCAGGTCAAGGCCGGCCGACAGCGGACCGAACCGAACCGTGAACACCCACGACCAGAAAGTCTCGTACCCGGCGGCGGCGACATTGGCCCAGACGAGGGCCGCGACGACCGCCGCGACGAGGACCCGGGCGCTGCCCGACTCGGTCCGCAGGAACGCGCGCAGCGGACTGGTGGTCGTGCTGGACATCGACATCCTGCCCGCACTCATGTCCATGCCCGCGCCCCTGTCCATTCCCGTGCCCATGTCGTCCACCAGTGCCGCGGTCGCGCTTGTCGGCTGCATCGGTTCGCTCCCTGGGTGCGGGTCGGTCGTGGTCGGAGGCTGTGGACAGCCGCCCCATATCTAACCTGTCATTCGATGTTTGATGGTTAGAACTCAACCATCTGCGCAAGTAACCTGTCAAGGAGTTCTTAACGGTTAGGGAATGGATGTCCCGGCGGCCGTGAAGCCGCAGATGACTGCCGCAGGTCATGGTGCGGGGCTCGGTTGAAGGGTGCGGCTGACGGGACGGTGACCGCATCCGCCACTGGCTGGCCTCCGCCGCCAGTGCGCCGGGGCACGCGAGTAATCTGGAGTTGTGCATGCACCTGCGGATCCGCCGGCTTGGAGACGCGCGGCGGAGCTGACGGGCCGCCACGCCGAGTGCGGGGGACTCGACCGGTTGATCGGGGACGTTCGCTCCGGGGGGAGCCGGGCGCTGGTCCTGCACGGCGAACCGGGTATCGGCAAGACGGCACTGCTGGAGTACCTGACCGTGCGGGCGCTCGGGTGCCGGGTCGTACGCGCCGCGGGTGTCCAGTCGGAGATGGAGCTCGCCTTCGCCGGGCTGCATCAGCTGTGCGCACCCCTGCTGGACCGCCTCGGCCATCTGCCGGTGCCGCAGCGCGATGCGCTACGGACCGCGTTCGGCATGAGCGAAGGGTCGGCTCCGGACCGGTTCCTGGTCGGTCTGGCGGTGCTCGGCCTGCTGTCCGAGATCGCGGAGCAGCAGCCCCTCATCTGCCTGATCGACGATCAGCAGTGGCTTGACCAGGCGTCGGCACAGGTCCTCGCGTTCGTCGCCCGTCGCCTGGGCGCGGAGTCGATCGGCCTGGTCTTCGCCGCCCGTGTCGTCGGCGGCGACCTGGCGGGGGTGCCGGAGTTGGCCGTCGGCGGGCTGCCCGAGGCTGATGCGCGGGCGCTGCTGGACGCGGTGCACGCCGGACCGATCGATACGCGGGTTCGGGACCAGATCGTCTTCGAGGCGCGGGGAAATCCACTGGCCCTGCTGGAACTGACACGGGGACTGACGCCCGGAAAGCTGGCCGGCGGGTTCGGATTCCCGGCCCTGGTACCACTCTCCGGCAGCATCGAAGAAAGTTTCCTGCATCGCGTCGGCGTCCTTCCGGAACAGACCCGGCGGCTGATGCTGATCGCGGCGGCCGACCCGTCCGGTGACCCGGCGCTGGTGTGGCGGGCGGCAGGCCGACTCGGGATCGACGCCGACGCGGCCGGGCCGGCTGCCGAAACCGGCCTGGTCGAAATCGGCCCCCGGGTGAGGTTCCGCCACCCGCTGGCCCGCTCGGCGGCCTACCGCTCGGCGTCGGCGCAGAACAGACGGGAAGCGCATCGGGCGCTGGCCGAAGTCACCGACCGGCAGCTCGATCCCGACCGGCGCGCCTGGCACCGCGCGCAGGCCGCCCCCGGGCCGGACGAGGACGTAGCCGCCGAGCTCGAACGCTCGGCCGGGCGGGCCCGGGCACGCGGCGGCCTGGCCGCGGCAGCCGCCTTCCTGAAGCAGTCGGCGATTCTCACGCTCGACCCGGCACAACGGGCCGGTCGGGCGCTGGACGCCGCGCAGGCCACGATCCAGGCGGGCGCTCTCGACGTGGCGCGGGACATGCTGGCCATGGCCGAAGCCGGGCAGCTCAGTGACGTCCAGCAGGCAAGTGTCGACATGATGCGAGCCCAGCTCGCGTTCATCACCAGCCGGGGCGGTGACGCTCCGGCACTGCTGGTGAAGGCGGCCGAGCGGCTGCGGCCCATCGACGCGGACCTCTCCCGCGCCGCCTACCTGGACGCGCTGCTCGGCGCGATCTTCGCGGGGCGACTGGCCGGTCCCGGCGGCGATGTGTCGGAGGTGGCCGAGGCCGCCGTCACGGCACCTCCGCCGCGGCGGGCCCCGCGGGCTCCGGATCTCCTTCTCGACGGCACGGCCGCGACCCTTCATGTCGGATACGCCGCCGGAGTACCGGCCCTGCGCAGGGCACTGGCCGATTTCGGAGCCGGAATGTCCACCGAAGAGGAACTGCACCGCATGTACCTGGCGTGCATCACGGCCATCCGGCTCTGGGACGACGACAGTTGGGAGACGCTCTCGGCCCGGTACGTCCGGACGGCGCGCGAGACCGGCACGCTCAGCGAGCTTCCGCTGGCCCTCACCGCACGTGTCTACATGCTGCTGTTCGCCGGTGACCTGCCGGGCGCGGCGCTACTGACCGACGAACTGCAGGCGGTCAAGGAAGCGACCGGGAGCGGCCTGGCGTCCTACGCGGCCCTCGGTCTGGCCGCGCTGCGCGGTGACGAGACCGGCGGATCCGCCCTGATCGACGCCACCCTGGAGGATGTGACCACGCGCGGCGAGGGTATCGGGATCACCTATACCGAGTGGGCGAGCGCCGCCCTCAACAACGGCCTCGGCCACTACGACAAGGCTCTGGCCGCGGGGCTGCGTGCCACCGCGTACCACAAGGATCCCGCCGGGATGTGCTGGCCCCTGGTCGAGTTGGCCGAGGCCGCCGCACGCTGCGAGATGCCCGAGGCCGCGACCGACGCCTGTCGCCGGCTCTCCGAGATGGCCGATGCCAGCGGAACCAACTGGGTCCTGGGGGCCGCGGCCCGGTCGCACGCCCTGCTGAGCGAAGGTGCGACAGCCGAACGTCTGTACCGCGACGCGATCGCCCGCTTCAGCAAGACCCGCCTGCGTGTCGATCTCGCCCGGGCGCACCTGGTGTACGGCGAATGGCTGCGCCGGGAACGCCGCCGCAACGACGCACGCGAGCAACTGCGCACGGCCCACGGCATGTTGGAGGCCATGGGCATGGCGGCGTTCGCCGAGCGTGCCGCCCGTGAGCTGAGGGCCGCCGGCGGAACCGCCCACCAGCGCGCCGCCCCGGCCCGGTTCGAGGAACTGACCGCCCAGGAGGCCCAGATCGCCAGGATGGCCCGCGACGGCCTGTCGAACCCCGAGATCGGCACCCGCCTGTTCATCAGCGCGCGCACCGTTCAGTACCACCTGCGCAAGGTCTTCACGAAGCTCGGCATCACCTCACGCAGCCAGCTCGACCGCGTCCTGCCCATCGGCCCCGCCGACTGAACGGTCGTCATCCGCTTCCAGGTCGAGTATCACCATCGCGGAGCACGACACGTACCTAACCTTCAAAGTGGGCTACAGTGGTTATGGCGACCTTGTGGGACGGCTCCGCCTCCTTCGCCATAACCGGTAAAACTGGATTTACTAGTTACGGAGTTCCGATGGTGATCGACCAGGAGCAGGAAGACACCCTGCTGGAACTGCTCAACACCACCCCAGTGGTAGGCGGCGCGGTACAGGACCTGCTCAATGCACCCGGAGCGGAAGCGTGGCAGCGTGCGCAGGGGTGCAGCGGAACCGAAGAGGAGCGAGGCCATCTCCTGCGGGCCCGCGAAGTCCTGCAGGCCGTGGTCCGCGGCGACTACGACGCCGGCGCCTTGTCCGAACTCCTTGACGGCGTCGTCTACAGCCCCGGCGTCGACGATGAGGGCCTGGTCTGGGACCTTCAGGCACCACCGGAGCGTCGAGCGGCCGTACAAGCGGTACTGACGTGGAACGCGCTGCATCAGAACAAGCCCGGTCGGCTCAGGCCGTGCGCCAACCCCGCATGCCGGTTGTTCCTCCTTGACCGCAGTAAGCCGAACAAGGCGCGCTGGTGCTCGATGGCGGTGTGCGGCAACCGGATGAAGGCACGACGTCACTACCAGCGGGTGCGCGAGGAGACGGCTGAGTAGCACCGCACGGTACGGCGGTTGCCCCGGGACAGCGTTCCACGGCTCCGTTGGTCTTCCCTGCCGGCCTGCGGGTTCCCCGTGGCCGACGCACCGGCGGCGATGGCCAGCCAGTGGCGGATGCGGCCGGTGCCCCGACAGCGGCAGGCTGCGGAAGAGACGCGACAGTCGCGTGGGGCGGGGCGCGAAGGGAGGAGAAATGACGGCAAACCACGACCGCTACGAATCCGTCCGTGACCAGCGGCCGTTCCACCAGGACGCACGCCCGTCCGGCGGGCCGAAGGCCATGCGACGGCATACCTGCCCGGTGCGCCGGAGCAGCGCCCGGCGGGCCCCGACGTCGGGTCCCACGACTTCGCCTCGGTGGCCCTGCCCAGCAACAACGCGGTGCAGCGACGGCCGGTCGCCGACTGTGTCGGCAACCTCCCGCTGTACCCGCGGCCGCTAACTCCACCCGCGCAACAGCCAGGTGTCTCCGCCCGCCGTCTCGGGCTGGGGCGGCGGCCACTTCCTGCCCGAAACCATCTCGACGCCGCGGCGGGCCGCGTCGACCGATTCCTCGAAAAGGTGCTGACATGACCGGACCCCTGAAGAACGAGACCGTGCTCGTCGTCGGACGTGGTGGCGGGATCGCGCGCGCTGTCGCCTTCGCAGCCCGGGACGCGGGAGCCCGGGTCATCGCCGCCGGCCGCGATCAGCACGCCCTCGCCGCCGTCTACGCCGGCGAACCCGGGATCAGCACCGAGACCGTCGACCTCACCGACGAAGCCGCCATCGCCGCCCTCGGTGAACGGCTCGGCACCGTTGACCACGTCGTGTCGACCGCCTCGGCCCGTGCTCGTGGCCGCCTCGCCGACCTGGACCGGGACGCGGTCAGGCTCGCGTTCGACACCAAGGTGATCGGCCCGCTCATGCTGGCCAAGCACCTGGGACCCCGTATGAGCGAGACCGGGTCCTTCACCCTCTTCTCCGGCGTGGCTGCCACAAAGATCGTGGTCGGAACCATGGCCGTGGCCATCACCAACGGCGCCGCGGACACCCTGGCCCGCTCCCTCGCCCTGGAGTTGGCTCCGATCAGGGTCAACGCCATCTCCCCCGGGGTGATCGACACCGGCGCCTGGGACGCACTCGGCGAGCAGGGCAAGGCGGACTACTTCGCCGACATCAGTGCCCGTAACCCCGCACGGCGCATCGGCACCGCCAACGACATCGCGAACGGTGTCCTGTTCGCCATGACCAGCCCGTTCCTGACCGGCGTGACCCTCCACATCGACGGCGGTGAGCCGCTCACCTGATCTCGCACCTGTGCCGCCTCAACCCCCGGACCGAACCGAAAGGAACGAAACGATGGGACTTTCCTGGCAGCAAGGACCGCTCGCCCCGGGAGGGGTGGGTCGGTTCCTGGTCCCCGATCCGCTGCCCGAACGGATGCTGTTCGCCGAGCCGCTGCGCCGGCGGATGCGCGTCCGGTTCGGTGACACATGGATCGCCGACAGCGAGGACGTCGTACTGCTGCACGAACCCGGCCGCTACCCGGTGGCCTACTTCCCTCTCGGCGACATCGCCGCCGACGTCCTGCAGCCGAGCGAACACAGCACCAGCCACCGCGACCTCGGGCGGACGTCCTGGTACACCGTCCACGCCGGGACACAGAGCAAACAGCGCGCGGCCTGGCAGCACACCGACCTGGCCGACCACGCCGGCGAACTGAAGGGACGAGTCGCCTTCGCCTGGCGAGCGATGGACGCCTTCTACGAAGAGGACGAGCGGATCGTCGGACACGCCGCCGACAACTACCACCGCATCGACATCCGCAGGACCAGCCGCCACCTCGTCGTCCGCAGCGGCGACCAGGACATCGCCGACACCGTACGCCCCCTGGTCCTGTACGAGTCCGGGTTCGCACCCCGCTGGTACGTCCCGCGCGCCGATGTCGACGCCTCCGCGCTGGTACCCGTCGAAGGCCAGACGTTCTGCCCCTACAAAGGCCTGGCCAGCTACTACGACATCGCCGGCACCCACCGAGCGGCCTGGTCGTACGAGGACGCCTGGACCGAAGTCCGAAGCATCTCCGGGCTGGTGTCCTTCGAACCGGACCGGGTCGAGGTATGTCTCGACGGCGTCCGGCTGCGGCTGGAACCCGGCCAGACCGTGGTGTCGCACGGCGTCGACCGCAACCTCACGCTCGAAGAAGTGAACCCCCTCAGCCAGCCCTGACCGGTACGGGACCGCCCGCGAGAAAGGCCATCGCCATGGAGAGGAGCAACCGATGCCATCTCTGGTCTCGGTGAATGTCGGCATGCCGAAGGACGTTCCCTGGCAGGGCGGGACCGTGCACACCGGTGTGTGGAAGTACCCGGTGCAGGGCCCGGCGATGGTCCGGCGGCTCAACATCGACGGCGACGGCCAGGGCGACACCGCGGGCCACGGCGGCGAGCAGCGGGCCGTACTCGTCTACCAGATCCAGTCGTACCGGCACTGGCAGCGGCACTTCGGCCGCGACGACCTCGGCTACGGCCAGTTCGGCGAGAACCTCACCGTCGACGGCCTGTCCGACGACGATGTCTGCATCGGCGACCGGTACCGCATCGGCGAGGCCGAGTTCGAGGTCACCCAGCCACGCGTCACCTGCTACCGCGTCGGCCTGCGCTTCGGCGAACCCGAGCTGCCCGCCCTGCTGGTCAGCCACGGCCGTCCCGGCTTCTACATGCGGGTCATTCGCGAGGGGCTCATCCAGGCCGGCGACCGGATCGTCCGGACCGCGACCGGACCCGGCGCCCTGAGCGTGGCCGACACCGACGCGCTGCTCTACCTGCCCGACCGTGACCCTGCCAAGCTCCGCCTCGCCCTGGACGTGCCCGCGCTGAGCCCCGGCTGGCAAGGGTCGTTCCGCGAACTGCTCGCCGACAGTACGCAACCCGCCGACCGCCCGGCGTGGGCCGGTTTCCGTCCGCTGCGGGTGACGGACGTGGTCCCCGAGAGCACGACGGTCACCTCGATCCGCCTGACCGCCCCGGACGGCACCCCGCTCCCGGCCGCCCGCGCCGGCCAGTACCTGACCCTGCGCGTCCCCGCCACGGCCGGCCCCGCCCCCGTGCGCAGCTACTCCCTGTCCGCCGCACCCGACACCGGCACCTACCGGATCAGCGTCAAACACGAACCCCACGGCACCGCGAGCGGCTACCTGACCACGCGGCTACGGCCCGGCGCCGTCCTCCAAGTCGCCGCGCCCCGGGGCGACTTCGTGTACGCCGAGGGCAGCGGACCGGTCCTCCTCGTCTCCGCCGGTATCGGCCTCACGCCGGTGCTGTCCATGCTGCACGAGCTGGCCGCGCAGGGCAGCAAGCGTGAGGTCTGGTGGATCCACGGTGCCCGCGGTCCCCGGGAACACCCCCTCGCCGCCGAGGCACACGACCTGCTCACCTCACTGCCGAACGCGCACGAGCACGTGTTCTACAGCGCGGCCACACCCGAGGAACGGCAGCGCGCCCACGCCACCCCAGGGCGTCTCACGAAGGACAGGCTCATCGCGCTGTCCCTCCCGGCCGACGCGACCGCCTACCTTTGCGGCCCCGCCTCCTTCATGGCCGACATGCGGGAGGCCCTCTCCCAGACCGGCGTCGACCCGGCGCACATCCACACCGAGTTGTTCGGCGCCCTGGGCGCCATCAACCCCGGCCTCACAGACCATCCCGCCCGAGCACCTCACCAGCCCCCGGGCCCACCCGGAACCGGCCCCCTGGTGACCTTCGCCCGCAGCGGCATCGCCGTACCGTTCGCCGACAGCAACGGCAGCCTGCTCGAACTCGCCGACGCCTGCGACGTACCCACCCGCTGGAGCTGCCGCACCGGCGTCTGCCACACCTGCACGACGCCACTCCTGTCCGGCGACATCACCTACTCCCCGGCCCCACTGGATCCCCCGCCCGACGGCGAGGTCCTCATCTGCTGCGCCCGTCCGGGCAGCACCGACATCGTCCTGGACATGTAGCGGGCTGTGGCCGAGCCCCCGTGGGACATCGCATGACCATCAGCAAGCGGAGGAACAATGCCCGGCATTCCAAGTGACCTGCGATACAGCCAGGACCACCTCTGGGTCCGCCTGGACCCGGCCACCCGTGTGGCCCGCGTGGGAGTCACCGACTTCGCCCAGCAGGCTCTCGGCGACGTGATCGACGTGACTCTGCCCAGGCCCGGCGAAGCCGTGCAGGCAGGGCAAGCCTGCGGCGACGTCGAGTCGGTCAAGAGCGTCAGCGATCTGATCGCTCCCGTCACCGGCACGGTCAGCGCCAGCAATGACGACCTCGGCCGCACACCCGAACTCGTCAACACCGACCCCTACGGCCGGGCGTGGATGTTCGAGACCGAGATCGACCCTTCGATGGTGGACGAACACATCGCGGTCCTGATGGACGCCTCCGCCTACCGCGGCCTGGTGGGTGCCTGATGGACTACAAACTCGAAGTCGTCACCCTGTCCGTGAGCGACGTCGACCAGGCCTCGGAGTTCTACACGCGGAAGGCAGGCTTCGTCCTCGACGTCGACTACCACCCGGTCGACGACTTCCGCGTGGTACAGCTGACACCGCCGGGCTCGGCCTGCTCG
The DNA here is from genome assembly GCF_044753545.1 of Streptomyces sp. NPDC088350. Taxonomy (NCBI): domain Bacteria; kingdom Bacillati; phylum Actinomycetota; class Actinomycetes; order Kitasatosporales; family Streptomycetaceae; genus Streptomyces; species Streptomyces sp. NPDC088350. The sequence goes on from NZ_JBIVNL010000006.1 coordinate 80,569, forward strand.
GTTCAGATCGGTATCGGGCTCACCGACACGCCACCCGGATCAGCGCGCGCCATCTACCTGGCCGTCACCGACATCCAAGCCGCCCACCGCGAACTCACCGAACGCGGCGTCAAGGTCGGCGGTATCCGGCACAAGTCACCGGTCGACACCTGGCAAGGCGAGTGGGCGCCGGGGCCCGACCCCGAACGGCGTGACTACGCCAGCCTCGCCGACTTCGCCGACCCCGACGGCAACGCCTGGATGCTCCAGGAAATCGGCTACCGACGCCCGGAAGACGCTGCCGACGCCCAGCCTCTGCCCTGATCCCAGCCGAGAGTGATCAACCCACGGTGCAAACTCCACTCGCCCTCGTGGGCCATGTTGTCGCAGGTTCACTCAGGCGGGGTGTCATGCCGGAAATGGACAGGATCCCAGCAGGCCTGGCACTCTCCCCGGGGATTGGCTGCACCACGGGTCCGGGCCTGCCTCAGGCGGCGAGGCGTTCCGCCAGTTCCTTGGCCTTGGTGGCCGCGTCGTCGAGGGCGCGCTCGCGGGACGCCTCGTAGAGGGGGACCAGGTCGGCCATCGCCGGGTTCTGCGGGGCCATGGTCAGCTCCGGGACGATGAACTCGAGGTCCACGGCGAGGGTGTCGGCGAGGACCGCGCGGAGATAGTTCTGCACGTACTCGAAGCCCTCGCGCGGGGTACCGGGTCCGTAGGCGCCGCCGCGGCTGGCGATCACGGTGACCGGGGTGCCCTTGATCTTCGAGTCCTCGGTGCCGGCGGTGCGGCCCATGAGGATCACGTTGTCCAGCCAGGCCTTCAGGGTCGACGGGATCGAGAAGTTGTACATCGGGGCGCCGATCAGCACCGCGTCCGCCTGCTCCAGCTCCTCGATGAGCTTCACGCGCTCGGCGAACACGGCCGCCTGCGCGGGGGTGTGCGTGGCCGGGTCGGCGAAACCGGCGGTGTGGGCGTCGGCGGTGATGTGCGGGACGGGGTTCGCGGAGAGGTCGCGGTGGATCACCGTGCCCTCCGGGTGCTGTTCCTCCCAGGATGTGCGGAAGGCGTCGGTCACGGCGCGGGAGGCGGAGGCGCCGGTGGGGAACACGGACGAGTCGATGTGCAGGAGCGTGGCCATGGGGGTCTCCAAGAGGGGACGAGCGCGAGCTGGGCGCGGCAAGGTCGCCACGCCCGGATTAGTAGCTGAACTTTCGTACTCAACTATGAATAACACAGGTGCTTACTTTTTTTCATCCCTATACGGGAGGGCAGTATCCTGAAGCACATGACGGTCGAGCAGGATCACGGCGCGGAGACGTGCGGGCAGGTCGACAAGGGCATCAGCCGTGTCTTCCAGCTGTTCGGAAAGCGCTGGACCGGGCCGATCGTGGCCGTCCTGATGGGACAGCCCCTGCACTTCTCCGACCTGCGCCGGGCGATCCCGGGCATCAGCGAACGCATGCTCTCCGACCGGCTCACGGAACTCGGCGCCGCCGGGCTGCTCGTCCGCGAGGTCGACGAGGGGCCCCCGCTGCGGGTCTCCTACCGGCTCACGGACGCGGGCAAGGCCCTGGCCCCGGCGCTTCGCGAACTCGGCGACTGGGCCAAGGTGCATCTGCCCGAGGGGTGGCAGTCGGGCGGCTGTTAGCCCGGCGGCGAACGTCACGGGCTTTCCACAGGCGCGGAGTTGTCCACAGGGCCTGACGCGTTTTCGCCACCGCCTGTACCGTCGTCGCGAGTTGATGTTCGCGCGTGCGGGTGTACGGGGGAGGCGGTCGGTATGACCGAGGTCGGTATCGGTGTGGGGCGCAGGCTGCCCGGAGTGCGGGGCTTCGCCACGTGGCCCGTGGAGGGGTCGCCCAAGGAAGAGGGGAAGGCGCTGCGGGAGAGCGTCCCGCGCGGCGCACACGCCGCGTTCGACCCGGACGGCTCCCGCCCCGACGCGGTGACCGCGGTCGAGGAGTCCGGCCGCGGCCGTATCCCCGGGCTCACCCCGATACGGGTGGGCAGGATGGCGGCCACCCCCTTCGCGTTCCTGCGCGGTTCGGCCGGCCTCATGGCCTACGACCTGGCCCGCACCCCCATGACCCGGATCGGCGCCCAGATCTGCGGCGACGCCCACGCGGCCAACTTCGGCCTGTACGGGGACGCGCGCGGCGGTCTGGTCATCGACCTGAACGACTTCGACGAGACCGTGCACGGCCCCTGGGAGTGGGACCTCAAGCGGCTCGCCGCCTCGCTGGTGCTCGCGGGCCGGGAAGCCGGCGCCGACGAGGACACCTGTCGTACGGCGGCGCACGGCGCGGTGGGCTCCTACCGTCGGACCATGCGGCTGCTGGCGAAACTCCCGGTGCTGGACGCGTGGAACGCCATCGCGGACGAGGAGTTGGTCTCCCACGCCGACGCCCGTGACCTGCTCGGCACACTGGAGCGGGTCTCCGAGAAGGCGCGGGGCAACACCAGCGGGCGGTTCGCGGCCCGGGCGACCGAGCTCGCGGAGGACGGCGGGCGCCGCTTCGTCGACGCCTCGCCGGTGCTGCGCCGGATCCCGGACGAGGAGGCCGCGGCGGTGGCGGCGTCACTGGAGGCGTATCTCGACACGCTCTCCGAGGACCGCCTCCCGCTGCTCGCCCGGCACACGGTGCACGACGTCGCCTTCCGTGTCGTCGGCACGGGCAGCGTGGGCACGCGGTCGTACGTCGTGCTGCTGCTGGACCATCGCGGCGAGCCGCTGGTCCTCCAGGTGAAGGAGGCCCGGCCCTCGGCGCTGGTGCCGCATCTGCTGAGCGCCGGGTTCGACGCGCCGTCCGTCGCGCACGAGGGGCGCCGGGTGGTGCTCGGGCAGAAGCGGATGCAGGTCGTCAGCGACATCCTGCTCGGCTGGACGACGGTCGACGGACTGCCGTTCCAGGTACGGCAGTTCCGCAACCGCAAGGGCAGCGTCGACCCGGCCGCCCTCGCCGCCGACCAGATCGACGACTACGGCCGTATGACCGGCGCCCTCCTGGCCCGCGCCCACGCCCACAGCGCCGACCCGCGCCTGGTCGCCGGCTACTGCGGCAGGAAGGACGAACTGGACGAGGCGATAGCGACGTTCGCCGTCGCCTACGCGGACCGGACCGAGGCGGACCACGCGGAGTTGGTGGGGGCGGTGCGGGCGGGGCGGATCGCGGCGGAGATGGGGGTGTAGGCGGCCGGTGTCGTCGGAGTCGTTTCTCCGGGGGTGTTCGGACAGGGGTTGCCGGTCCGGACAGGGGCTGCCGACGGGCGCCGGGTGGGGTCGTTCCGGCGGGGTCCGAGGGGGCCGAGGGAGCCGAGCGGTGCGGGGAGCTGGTGTTCCTGGTGTCTTGGTGCCTTAGCGCTCTTGGTGCACGCCGACGTCCGGTGCGGGCGCTGCGGCCCCTGCGGGGGCGAGGAGTTCGAGGCGCCGGTCGCGGTCCCGTTCGCACCCGGCTACGACGGATCGGGCTGTTGGATGACCATGCGCCCGCGGTGCGTCGGGGACGGCCTCTCCGGGGTGCGTGGATGTGGGGACGGGCGCTCGCCTCCGCTCCCCTCGCCGGTGAGGTCACCCGCCGTTCGGAAGGCCCCGCACAGGCGATGCCCCGTCGCCGGTCGGGCCGTGGCCTACGCTGGTCGGGTGACGACCCCGGAAGCTGAGCAGTCCCAGTCCGCGCCCGCCAGTGAACCGGCGCCGGAGCAGGCGGGCGCCGAGGTGCCGTCCGCCGGAGCGGAGGTGGGCGGTGGTGCCGTCGGTGACGGCGGCGAGCCTGCCGCGCCCCGGCCCGAGGAGCGGCTGGACCGGGCCGTACGGGCCGCCGAGCAGGCGTTGATCGAGTACGAGATCGCGGTGGACACCTTCCGCATCGAGGTCGAGAACTTCTCCCGGCTGCACCACCAGAAACTCGGCCCGATGTACACCCGGCTCGACGAGCTGGACGCCCGGATCGCCGAGGTCGTCGCCGCGCGCACCGGCGACCCCGAGGACATCCGCAGGGCGGACGAGGCCCGGGCCCGGGTGATGCCGATGCCCGCGGTCGAGGAGCTGTTCCACGGCTGGATGGACGGCGACGGCCTGTTCCCGGAGGCCGCCGCGATGCTCACGGACCAGCCGGTACGGCCCCCGCAGCGGGTGCGCCCCAGCGAGGAGGCCCGCAAGCTCTACCGCGAGCTGGCCCGCAAGGCCCACCCCGACCTGGCGCAGGACGAGGACGAGCGCAAGCGGCGCGAGGAGTTCATCACCCGGGTCAACGCCGCCTACAGCAGGGGCGACGCACCTCTGCTGCGTGAGCTGGCCGAGGAGTGGGCCGCGGGACCGGCCCCGGCGGAGCGCGGCCCGAGCCCCAGCGAGGAGCTGTACGCCCGCCTGGAATGGCTCGCCCACCGCAAGGAACTCCTCACCATCGTCGCCCGGGAACTGGAGGAGGGCGCCATCGGCTCCATGCTCCGGATCGCCCCGGACGACCCCGACCGTCTCCTCGACGAGATCGCCGAGCAGTTGCTCGCCCAGGTCGCCGAGCGGGAGGCCGAGCTGGCGGCCCTGCTCGGGCAGCCGGACGCGTCGGAAGGCACGTCGGGTAGCGTCGGGGCATGAGTTTCGGAGCTGGTGTGCCCACGGTCGAGGTCGGAGACCTCAAGGACGGCGACTTCCTGCTGGACGTGCGCGAGGACGACGAGTGGCAGGCGGGTCACGCCACGGGGGCGCTGCACATCCCCATCAGTGAATTCGTGGCCCGGTACGGAGAGTTGACCGAGGCGGCGCCGCAGGACGGCCGGGTCCACGTGATCTGCCGCTCCGGCGCGCGTTCGGCCCAGGTCACGATGTACCTGGCCCAGCAGGGCATCGACGCCGTGAACGTCGACGGCGGCATGCAGGTGTGGGCCGCCGCGGGCCGACCCGTCGTGACGGACGAGGGCCAGCCGGGCTTCGTGCTGTAGGCGTTGGAGGGCTCAGGGCTTCTTTTCGGGGCCCTGGTTTTGTGAGTGCCTAGCCCAGCGGATGGGCCGCCAGCAGATCCCCCAACGCCTCCTCGTGTGCCGCCGCCGGGCCGAGCGACAGCTCCAGGTGCTTGGCCCAGGCGTGGTACCGGTGCAGGGGATAGTCGGTGTCGGCGCCGAACCCGCCGTGCAGATGCTGCGCGGTCTGCACGATCCGTCGTACCCCCTCCGCCGCCCAGATCTTGGCCACCGCCAGGTCCGCGGCGGCGGGCAGCGCGCCCGGTGCGGCCGAGGCGATCCGCCACGCGGCCTGCCAGAGGGTGGCCTCCATCGCGCGCAGGTCGATGTAGCGGTCGGCGGCCTGCACGGCGACGGCCTGGAAGGTCGCCACGGGAAACCCGAACTGCTCGCGCTTGCCGGTGTATTCACTGGTCATGCGCAGGACGGCGGTGCCGAGCCCGAGGGACAGCGCGCAGGTGCCGGCGGTCAGCAGGTCGCGCAGCCACTCCCAGGCACCGTCGGCATCGATGACGTCGACCCTCGCGATCGGCACGGATTCCAGGCGCAGTTCGGCGAGCCGCTCGCCCGTGGTGGATATCTGCTCGGCGAGGACGACGCCTTCGCGGTCCGGGGCGACCAGCGCGAGGACGGTCCGGTCGGCGTCCGTGTGCGCCGGTACGACGACCAGGTCCGCGTTGTACGCCCACGGCACCGCGGTCTGCACCCCGTCCAGCACCCATCGGTCACCGTCCCGCCGTGCCGTCACGGCGAGTTCGGCCGGGTCGTGCCCGGTACGGCCGTGCGCGGCGACGGTCAGCACGAGGTCGCCGCGGCCCGCCCGGGTGAGCAGGGCGGACCTCAACTCCTCGCCGCCGTAGGCCTGTACGGTCGCCGCCGCCGCGCTGCTCTCCAGGAGCGGCACCCTGGCCAGCACCTTCGCGGACTCCCGCAGCACCAGGCACAGGGCTATGGCGTCCAGGCCCGCTCCGCCGTACGCCTCGTCGAGCAGCAGGCTCAGCAGGTCCGCCTCGGCGAGTCTGGCCCACAGCGCGCGGTCGAAGTCGTCGGCGACGGCGCCCGTGGTGTCCGCCGGGCTGGGCACGCCGTCCGGCGCGACATCGGCGAACACCCCCGCCGCAGCCTCGGCCGCCGCTTGCTGCTCCTCGCTGAAGGTGAAGTCCACGGTCACTTCCCTCTCGCACGACCTGATCCGGCAGAGATCTGACGGGGCGTCAAGATAGAACAGGTTCTAGAAGAAGGGAACGGTCGATCGGCCGCTCCCTGTCTGTTGATCGTCGGGTTCATTCGTTTCATGGTGATCTGCACCGAGGCGGGACGTCAACGGCTGTGGATAACCTGCGGACAGTCGTTGTGGACACCATGCGTGGCTGTGCGCCACGGGACTGTGCTCGGGGCCCGCGCCTGAGTACCGTTCCGTGCGACGCGGGGCGGCCGGAAGCCGGACGGGAATCGGACGGGAATCGGGAACGGGGAGGAATGGACGCGAACGACGGACGCTCGAACGCCCCCGAGGAGGAGCCGCAGGTGCCTGCCGCCCCCGAGGGACCGCACGTGCCCGCCCAGCAGCCACCGCACCCGCCTCCCCCCGAGCCCGAGGCACCGCCCCAGCCGCCCCACGGTCTCGCGGACGCCCGTGTCGGAGTCGCCGCGCTGTCCCTGCGCTATCAGGTCGTTGCCGCGCTGGCGGTCGCGGTCGTCGCGGTGGCCGCGCTCGTGCATCTCGGGATGGTGTTCCTGCATGTCGCGCCGTCGAACACGGTGACGAAGCAGCACGGCAAGGCGATCGACGAGTGGATCTACCCGGAGTTCGAGCAGAACTGGAAGCTGTTCGCGCCGAACCCCTTGCAGCAGAACATCGAGGTCCAGGTGCGCGCCGATGTCCGTACCGCGGCCGGCTCGACCCGTACGACCGGCTGGTACGACCTGTCGGCCGAGGACGGCGCGGCCATCGACGGCAACCTGCTGCCGAGCCACACCGAGCAGAACGAACTGCGCCGCGCCTGGGACTTCCTCACCGCCACGCACGACGCCGACAACCACCCGGTGGGCCTGCGCGGCACGCTCGCGGAGACGTATCTGCGGCGCATCGTCGTGCTGCGCCTCGGCCGGGACGACGCGGCCGGGCCGGGCGGCGTCGTCCAGCGTGTCCAGGTCCGCTCCCGCACCACCAACGTGCCCCCGCCCGAGTGGAGTGACGAGCAGGTGTCGACCACCCCCCAGTACCGCCTGCTGCCCTGGTGGCCGGTCCCGGCCGACGAGGCCGCGGGAGGCGTCCGGTGAACGGTTTCGCCCTGTCCGTGTCGCGCGGCATAGCCCGCGCCACCGAGTCGGCCTTCGGCCCCTACCAGAGCGCCGTCATCCGGATCGGCTTCGCCGCGACCTGGCTGCTGTTCCTGCTCCGCGAACTGCCCCACCGCCAGGAGCTGTACGGCCCCGACGGGCCGTGGAGCTGGGACCTGGCCCGGCAGCTGATCGCGGACAACGGCGCGTTCACGGCCCTGATGTGGTCGGACGGGCAGTTCTGGTTCGAGACGGTGTACGCGCTGGCCGTAGTGGCGAGCGTCCTGCTCCTGCTGGGCTGGCGCACCCGCACGATGTCCGTGCTGTTCATGGTCGGCGTGCTCTCGCTGCAGAACCGCAGCGTCTTCATGGGCGACGGCGGCGACAACGTCCTGCACCTGATGTCCCTGTACCTGGTGTTCACCCGCTGCGGTCAGGTCTGGTCCCTCGACGCACGCCGGGCCGCGCGCACGCGGGAGGCACGCGCGCGTGGGGAGCGGATTCCCGACCGGGTCGGGCCCGTCCTGTGGGTGGTCCTCGGTGCGGCGCTGGTCGCGGTGACCGCGGCCGGCCGGTTCGACAGCGACTGGTTCGTGCCCGCGCTCCTGTGGGCCGTCTGGCTGGCGCAGGCCCTGTGGTGGGTGGTCGGGCGCCACGCGAAGTCGTACGAGCCCCGGGTGCTGCTCGACGTCGTCGCGAACGTGATCCACAACGGCGCCCTGTTCGTGATCGCGAGCGAGGCCTGTCTGATCTACGCGACGGCCGGCTGGTACAAGATCCAGGGTTCCCGCTGGCAGGACGGCACCGCCGTCTACTACCCGCTCCACCTCGACTACTTCTCGCCCTGGCCCGCCCTCGCGAACGTCCTGGCCGGCAACGGCACGATGGTCATGCTCGTGACCTACGGGACCGTGATCGTGCAGGTCGCCTTCCCGTTCACGCTCTTCAACCGGCGCGTCAAGAACGTCCTGCTGGCCGCGATGATGACCGAGCACGCCGTGATCGCCGTGCTCCTGGGGCTGCCGTTCTTCTCCCTGGCCATGATCGCGACGGACTCCGTCTTCCTGCCGACGTCGTTCCTGCGGCGACTCGGCGGATGGGCGGCACGCGCGCGTGGACGGTTGTTCGCGCGGGGCGGCCCTACGGTGCCGGACGGGGATCCGGGGGAGCCGCGCGCCCCGGAGAACCCCGAGCCCAGCCACGTAGGCTTCACGGCATGACCGACCCCGCCGCAGCCGCCTGGCACCGGCTCGCCGACACCTCCGTGCTGCTCGACGGCTTCCACGCCCTCAAGCACGCGCTGCGCTTCGGGGCCGAGGTCCCGCTGGCGGTCACCACGGACCGGGGGGCGGCCCTCGCCCTCGCCGCCGACCTCGCCCCGGACGTACGGGACACCCTGGACGCGCTGCTGACGGAGGTCCCGGAGGACACGTACCGCTCCTTCGTGCCGCGCCCCCACCCGACAGGCGTGGCCGCCCTGGCCGTACGCCCCGCGCGCGAGGCCAACCTCCAGAAGCTCGCGCACACCCCCCGCACCACACCCGTCGTGGTCCTCGACAACCCGCGCAACCTGGGCAACGCGGGAGCCGTGATCCGCCTCGCCGCCGGTTTCGGCGCGACCGGCGTGGTCACCACCGGCACGCTCGACCCCTGGCACCCCACGGTCGTGCGCGCCGGGGCGGGCCTGCACTACGCGACAGCCGTGGAGCGCCTGACCGTAGAAGAACTCCCTCCCGGCCCGTTGTTCGCCCTCGACCCGGAGGGCGACGACATCCGGGCGCTGAAACTCCCGGACGACGCCGTCCTCGCCTTCGGCTCCGAACGCAGCGGACTGTCCACCGAACTCCGCGCCCGCACCGACCACTTGGTGTCCCTGCCGATGCGCCCCCAGGTCTCCAGCTACAACCTGGCGACCAGTGTGGCGATGACTCTCTATCACTGGAGCACTACAGCGCCCCGTTAGGGGCGCGGGGAACTGCGCGACAAGCCACGATGGACCTTTGGCCGCATAACAGCCGCACCCTCGAGCTCTTAGGCGTCCCGACGAACCTCAACAACCCGGAACCGATTCGCGACAAACGCCCCATCACACAGCGCAGCGTTGGCCGCAGGGTTGCCCCCAGACCCGTGGAAGTCCGAGAACGCGGCCGTCTGATTGACGAACACCCCACCCGTCAGATTCAGCGACAACTGGGCCGCCTCCTCCAGACAGACCTCCTCGACGGCCTTCTCGACCTCGTCGTCCGTGGTGTACGCCCCAACAGTCATCGCCCCCTTCTCCCGCACCGTCCGCCGCAACAACTCCACCGCGTCCCCGACGGAGTCGACCGCGACGGCGAAGGAGACCGGCCCGAAGCACTCGCTCATGTAGGCGGCCTCGTCGTCCGGCTTGGCACCGTCCAGCTTCACGATCACCGGGGTCCGGACGACCGCGTCCGGGAACTCCGGGTTGGTGATCTCCCGTGAGGCGAGGGCGACTTCACCGAGCCCGGCGGCTGCCTCCAGGCGTGCCTTCACGTCCGGGTTGACGAGCGCGCCGAGCAGACCGTTCGCGCGCGCGTCGTCGCCGAGGAGACCGTCCACGGACCGCGCGAGGTCGGCGACCACCTCGTCGAAGGACTTGGGGCCCTGGTCGGTGGTGATGCCGTCGCGGGGGATCAGCAGGTTCTGCGGGGTGGTGCACATCTGGCCGCTGTAGAGGGACAGGGAGAACGCCAGGTTGGACAGCATCCCCTTGTAATCGTCGGTGGACTCCACGACGACCGTGTTGACGCCGGCCTTCTCCGTGTAGACCTGCGCCTGGCGGGCGTTGGCCTCCAGCCAGTCGCCGAAGCCCGTCGAGCCCGTGTAGTCGATGATCCGGATCTCGGGGCGGGTGGCGAGCGTCTTGGCGATGCCCTCGCCGGGACGCTCGGCGGCCAGCGCCACCAGGTTCGGGTCGAAGCCCGCCTCGGTGAGGACCTCGCGCGCGATCCGCACGGTGAGCGCGAGCGGCAGCACCGCGCGCGGGTGGGGCTTCACCAGGACCGCGTTGCCGGTGGCCAGGGAGGCGAACAGGCCCGGATAGCCGTTCCACGTCGGGAAGGTGTTGCAGCCGATGACCAGGGCGGTCCCGCGCGGTACCGGCGTGAACTCCTTGTTCATCACGAGCGGGTCGCGCTTGCCCTGGGGCTTGGTCCACTCCGCGACGGAGGGCGTGCGGACCTGCTCGGCGTACGCGTACGCCACCGCCTCCAGGCCGCGGTCCTGGGCGTGCGGGCCGCCCGCCTGGAACGCCATCATGAAGGCCTGGCCGCTGGTGTGCATGACCGCGTGCGCGAACTCGTGCGTCCGGTCGCTGATCCGCTTGAGGATCTCGATACAGACCACGGCACGCGTCTCGGCGCCCGCGTCGCGCCACGCCCGCTGCCCGGCGCGCATGGCCGGCAGCAGGACGTCGAGGTCCGCGTGCGGGTACGTCACCCCCAACTCGACGCCGTACGGCGAGACTTCGCCGCCCACCCAGTCGTCCGTGCCGGGCTGGCCGAGGTCGAGGCGGGTGCCCAGGAGGGCGTCGAAGGCCGCCTTGCCCGCCGCCGCGTCCAGGCTGCCGTGCTCGCCGTAGGCCTTCGGGTGTTCGGGGTGCGGGGACCAGTACGCGCGCGTGTGGATGGCTTCCAGCGCTTGGTCGAGTGTGGGCCGGTGCCGGGCGATCAGTTCGTGCGCGGTCGGTTCGGCGGCCATGCGGGACCAACTCCTCATCTCAAGAACTCGTCTGCGAGCTCATGACCTGGGCAGGAACAGGGAAGGGATCAGGGGCGGAAACAGGCGGTCAGAGTTAGAGTAACCGAACGATCGGTCGGGACAAGGGGGTCCGCCGCATCTGTGGAAAACCCCGTGCGGGAGGATCGCGCACATGACAGCACTCGACCTCAGCAGCCCCGTGGCCGTCGTCGGCACCGGCACCATGGGCCAGGGCATCGCCCAGGTCGCGCTGACCGCCGGCCATGTCGTACGGCTGTACGACGCCGTACCGGGACGGGCCGGGGAAGCGACAGCCGCGATCTGCGCCCGGCTCGACCGGCTCGTCGAGAAGGACCGGCTCACCGCCGCAGACCGGGACGCCGCACGCGCCCGTCTCCTGCCCGCCGAGGCCCTGACCGACCTGGCGGACTGCACCCTGGTCGTCGAGGCCGTCCTGGAGCAACTGGACGTCAAGCAGCAGCTGATGCGCGACCTGGAGGACATCGTCGGCGAGGACTGTCTGCTCGCCACCAACACCTCGTCCCTGTCGGTGACGGCCATCGGCGGCGCCCTGCGCAACCCCGGCCGGTTCGTCGGCCTGCACTTCTTCAACCCGGCACCCCTGCTGCCGCTCGTCGAGGTCGTCTCCGGGTTCGCCACCGACGTCACGTCGGCCACGCGCGCGTACGAGATGTCCCGCGCCTGGGGCAAGACCCCGGTCGCCTGCGCCGACACCCCGGGCTTCATCGTCAACCGCATCGCCCGGCCCTTCTACGCCGAGGCCTTCGCGGTCTACGAGGCACAGGCCGCCGACCCGGCCACCATCGACGCCGTCCTGCGCGAGTCCGGCGGCTTCAGGATGGGCGCCTTCGAACTGACCGACCTCATCGGCCAGGACGTCAACGAGTCCGTCACGCGCTCCGTGTGGCAGTCCTTCTTCCAGGACGTCCGCTTCACGCCCTCGCTCGCCCAGCGCCGCCTCGTCGAGTCCGGCCGCCTCGGCCGCAAGACCGGGCACGGCTGGTACGACCACGGGGACGACGCCGAGCAGCCCGAACCGCACACCGCGGAACCGGAACAGGCGCCCGCCTACGTCGTCGTCGAGGGCGACCTGGGCCCCGCCGCCGAGCTGGTCGCGCTGATCCGCGAGGCGGGCATCGTCGTCCGCGAGGAGGAAGAGGACCACGGCACCCGGATGGTGCTGCCCGGCGGCGGCCAGCTGGCGCTCGCCGACGGACAGACCTCCGTCGAGTTCCGGGACGTCGTCTACTTCGACCTCGCCCTCGACTACCGCAGGGCCGGCCGCATCGCCCTGTCCGCCTCCCAGGACACCGCGTCGCAGACCCTCACCGAGGCGATCGGCCTCTTCCAGGCACTCGGCAAGAACGTCAGCGTCGTCGGGGACGTCCCCGGGATGATCGTCGCCCGCACGGTGGCCCGGATCGTCGACCTCGCGCACGACGCCGTCGCCAAGGGCGTCGCCACCGAGGAGGACATCGACACCGCGATGCGCCTCGGTGTCAACTACCCTCTGGGTCCGTTCGAATGGAGCCGCAGGCTCGGCCGCAGCTGGGCCTACGACCTCCTGGACGACCTGCACCTGCGTGATCCGTCGGGACGGTACGCCCCGTCCCTCGCGCTCTACCGCCACGCGTACGCCACCGAGAAGCGGGAGGGCACCCCATGACCACCGCCAAGCGCGACACGTACACCCCGGAGACCCTGCTCAACGTCGCCGTCCAGGTCTTCATCGAGCGCGGCTACGACGGCACCTCCATGGAGCACCTCGCCAAGGCGGCCGGTATCTCCAAGTCGTCGATCTACCACCACGTGACCGGCAAGGAGGAGCTGCTGCGCCGCGCCGTCAGCCGCGCCCTGGACGGCCTCTTCGGGATCCTCGACGAGGAGCACGCGCGCGTGGGGCGCGCCGTCGAGCGGCTGGAGTACGTCGTACGGCGGATGGTCGAGGTGCTGACCTCCGAACTGCCGTATGTGACCCTGTTGCTGAGGGTGCGCGGCAACACCGACACCGAGCGGTGGGCCCTGGAGCGGCGGCGGGACTTCGACCACAGGGTGGCCGACCTGCTGAAGGCCGCGGCGGCCGACGGCGACCTGCGCGGTGACGTGGAGGTACGGCTCGCGACCCGGCTCGTCTTCGGGATGATCAACTCCATCGTGGAGTGGTACCGGCCCGACGCGCGGGGCATGGGCGAGCGCGAAGTGACCGACGCGGTGGCCCAGTTGGTGTTCTCCGGACTGCGCAACCAGGCCCACTAGGTCAGCTCTGGGGCTCCAGGTCCTCCTCCTCGAACACCAGCAGCGTGCGCGAGCTGAGCACCTCGGGGATCGCCTGGAGCCGGGTGAGGACCAGCTCGCGCAGCGCGCGGTTGTCCGGTGTGTGCACCAGCAGCAGGACGTCGAAGTCGCCGCCCACCAGCGCGATGTGCGAGGCGCCCGGGAGCAGTCGCAGCTGCTCGCGGACCGTGCGCCAGGAGTTCTGCACGATCTTCAGAGTGATGTAGGCGGACGTGCCCTGACCCGCGCGTTCATGGTCGACCCGGGCGCCGAAGCCGCGGATGACGCCGTCCTCGATGAGCCGGTTGATGCGCGCGTAGGCGTTGGCGCGGGAGACATGCACCCGTTCGGCGACCGACCTTATCGACGCGCGGCCGTCCGCCTGGAGCATCTGGAGGATGTCCTGATCAATGGCGTCGAGCGGACGCGGGGCCGACGGGGCGCTGCCCGCGTCCGGGCCTTCGGCCATTTGTTCAGGTGCCATGTCCCCATGCCTCCTTACCATGGACGTACTGCGTTCATTTGAGGTTGTGGAGAACCGTTTGTCCACAGCCTGGAGGTGCCTGTAGCCAAAATGTGCCGACGACCGAACAATCGGTAGGGAGGCGCCGCACCTTCGACGCGCCTCTCCGAGCCACTCCCACGAGGAGGTGCCGTCATGACGGTCATGGAGCAGCGGGGCGCGTACCGGCCCACACCGCCGCCCGCCTGGCAGCCGCGCACGGACCCCGCGCCGCTGCTGCCCGACACCGCGCCGTACCGCGTGCTCGGCACCGCGGCTGCCGCACAGGCCGACCCCGAGCTGCTGCGTCGGCTGTACGCCCAGCTGGTGTCCGGCCGCCGGTACAACGCGCAGGCCACCGCCCTCACCAAGCAGGGCCGGCTCGCCGTGTACCCCTCCAGCACCGGCCAGGAGGCCTGCGAAGTCGCCGCCGCGCTGGTCCTCCGGGAGCAGGACTGGCTCTTCCCCAGCTACCGCGACACGCTCGCCGCCGTCGCCCGCGGCCTCGACCCCGTGCAGGCCCTCACCCTGCTGCGCGGCGACTGGCACACCGGCTACGACCCGCGCGAGCACCGCGTCGCCCCGCTGTGCACCCCCCTCGCCACCCAGCTGCCGCACGCCGTGGGCCTCGCCCACGCGGCCCGCCTCAAGGGCGACGACGTGGTCGCGCTCGCCATGGTCGGCGACGGCGGCACCAGCGAGGGCGACTTCCACGAGGCCCTGAACTTCGCCGCCGTCTGGCAGGCCCCGGTCGTCTTCCTCGTCCAGAACAACGGCTTCGCGATCTCCGTCCCGCTCGCCAAGCAGACCGCGGCCCCGTCGCTGGCCCACAAGGCCGTCGGCTACGGCATGCCCGGCCGCCTGGTCGACGGCAACGACGCGGTCGCCGTGCACGAGGTTCTCGCCGACGCCGTACGGCACGCGCGCGAGGGCGGCGGTCCCACGCTCGTCGAGGCCATCACCTACCGCATCGAGGCCCACACCAACGCCGACGACGCGACCCGCTACCGCGGCGACACCGAGGTCGAGGCCTGGCGCGCCCACGACCCGATCGCCCTCCTGGAGCACGAGCTGACCGAGCGCGGGCTCATCGACGAGGACGGCATCCGGGCCGCCCGCGACGCCGCCGACACCATGGCGGCCGAGCTGCGCGCCCACATGAACCAGGACCCGGTGCTCGACCCCATGGACCTGTTCACCGATGTGTACGCCGAACCCACCCCCCAACTGCGCGAACAGCGCGACCAGTTGGCGGCGGAGCTGGCGGCCGAGCGGGAGGGGACGCACTCATGACCACCGTCGCCCTCAAGCCCGCCACCATGGCGCAGGCCCTCACGCGCGCGCTCCGCGACGCGATGGCCGCCGACCCCACCGTGCACGTCATGGGCGAGGACGTCGGCACCCTCGGCGGGGTCTTCCGGGTCACCGACGGCCTCGCCAAGGAGTTCGGCGAGGACCGCTGCACCGACACCCCCCTCGCCGAGGCCGGCATCCTCGGCACGGCCGTCGGCATGGCGATGTACGGCCTGCGACCGGTCGTCGAGATGCAGTTCGACGCGTTCGCCTACCCGGCGTTCGAGCAGCTGATCAGCCACGTCTCCCGCATGCGCAACCGCACCCGCGGCGCCATGCCCCTCCCGATCACCGTCCGCGTCCCCTACGGCGGCGGCATCGGCGGCGTCGAACACCACAGCGACTCCTCCGAGGCGTACTACATGGCGACCCCGGGCCTGCACGTCGTCACCCCCGCCACGGTCGCCGACGCCTACGGCCTGCTGCGCGCCGCGATCGCCTCCGACGACCCGGTCGTCTTCCTGGAGCCCAAGCGCCTGTACTGGTCCAAGGACTGCTGGAACCCCGACGAGCCCACACCCGTTGAACCCATAGGCCGTGCCGTGGTCCGCCGCCCGGGCAGCAGCGCGACACTCATCACCTACGGCCCCTCCCTCCCCGTCTGCCTCGAAGCCGCCGAGGCGGCCCGCGCCGAGGGCTGGGACCTCGAAGTCGTCGACCTGCGCTCCCTGGTGCCCTTCGACGACGAGACGGTCTGCGCGTCCGTATGGCGGACCGGCCGCGCGCTAGTCGTCCACGAGTCGGGCGGATACGGCGGCCCGGGCGGGGAGATCGCGGCCCGTGTCACGGAGCGCTGCTTCCACCACCTGGAGGCACCGGTGCTGCGCGTCGCGGGGTTCGACATCCCGTATCCGCCGCCGATGCTGGAGCGGCACCACCTGCCCGGCGTCGACCGGATCCTGGACGCCGTGGGCCGGCTTCAGTGGGAGGCCGAGAACTGATGGCACGCGCTTCTGACATGTACAGCCTGGAGTTCAAGCTCCCCGACCTCGGCGAGGGCCTCACCGAGGCGGAGATCGTGCGCTGGCTGGTCCAGGTCGGCGACGTCGTCGCCATCGACCAGCCGGTCGTCGAGGTCGAAACGGCCAAGGCGATGGTCGAGGTCCCGTGTCCCTACGGCGGCGTCGTCACGGCCCGCTTCGGCGAGGAGGGCACCGAACTGCCCGTAGGCGCCCCGCTGTTGACGGTGGCGGTGGGGGCACCGGCCGCTGACACCGACGTGGAGACCGAGGGCTCGGGGAACGTGCTGGTGGGCTACGGCACCGGGGCCCCTCCGGCGCGGCGGCGCAGGGTACGGCGGATGGGGCCGGGTGTCGTGACGTCGGTGGCGGACGCGCCCGCTGCTCAGGACGCCGGCCGCGGCGACGGCCCCGTACCCGTGATCTCGCCTCTCGTACGACGGCTCGCGCGGGAGAACGGCCTGGAACTGCGGGAGTTGACGGGTTCCGGACGGGACGGGCTGATCCTGCGGGCGGACGTCGAGCAGGCGCTCCGCGCGGCGGCGGCCCAGGAGGCGATCGCCCAGGAAGCGACCCTCCTGCCCCCGGCCACGGTCCCCACCAAGCCCGATGGGACCCGCACCCCCCTCCGCGGCATCCGGGGAGCCGTGGCCGACAAGCTCTCCCGCAGTCGCCGGGAGATCCCCGACGCGACCTGCTGGGTGGACGCCGACGCGACGGAACTGATGCGCACCCGCGCGGCCATGAACGCCGCCGGTGGACCCAAGATCTCCGTACTGGCACTGCTCGCCAGGATCTGCACGGCCGCGCTGACCCGGTTCCCCGACCTCAACTCCAGCGTGGACATGGACGCGCGGGAGGTCGTCCGGTTCGACCGGGTCCACCTCGGCTTCGCCGCGCAGACCGAGCGCGGGCTCGTCGTACCCGTCGTCAAGGACGCGCACGCGCGCGACACGGAGACGCTGAGCGCGGAGTTCGCGCGGCTGACCGACGCGGCCCGGACCGGGACACTGACGCCCGCGGACCTCACCGGCGGGACCTTCACGCTCAACAACTACGGGGTGTTCGGCGTCGACGGTTCCACGCCGATCATCAACCACCCCGAGGCGGCCATGCTCGGCGTCGGGCGCATCGTCCCCAAGCCGTGGGTGCACGAGGGCGAGTTGGCGGTGCGCCAGGTCGTCCAGCTGTCGCTCACCTTCGACCACCGGGTGTGCGACGGCGGCACTGCGGGCGGTTTCCTGCGGTATGTGGCGGACTGTGCGGAACAGCCGGCGGTGCTGCTGCGCAACCTGTGATCACGGCGGCGCGCACAAGTTCCCTGTGATCAGGGCGGGACGCATACTCGGGGGGTGACCGCGTACGAGCCCCCCGACGCCGCGCCCGCCGTCGCCTACGACGCCGTGGTGCTCGCGGGCGGTGCCGCCCGGCGGCTCGGCGGTGCCGACAAACCCGGTCTGCGCGTGGGCGGCCGGGCCCTGCTCGACCGGGTGCTCACCGCCTGCGCCGACGCAGGGACCACGGTCGTGGTGGCCGACCCCAGGACCACCTCCCGCCCGGTGCGCTGGGCCCGCGAGGACCCGCCCGGCGCGGGCCCGGTCGCCGCACTCGACGCGGGCCTGCGCCACACCACCGCCGACGCCGTCGTGGTCCTCTCCGCCGACCTGCCGTTCCTCGAAGTGGCCACCGTACGGCGGCTGTTGACCGCCCTGCGGGCCGGCGAGGCCGAAGGGGTACTGCTCACCGACGCCGACGGACGCGACCAGCCGCTCGTGGCCGCGTACCGGGCACCGGCACTCCGCCGCGAACTGACCGCACTCATCTCGGAGCACGGCACCCTCACCGGGCTGCCCCTGCGTCGGCTGACCGCCGCGCTCGATCTCACCCGCGTCCCCGACCCCGTCGCGTCCTTCGACTGCGACACCTGGGACGACCTCGCCACCGCCAGGGCACGCATCAGGGAGCATGGGCACGTGTTGGATGAATGGATTTCCGCAGTCAAGGACGAACTGGGCATCGACCTGGACGTCGACACCGGCATCCTGCTCGACCTCGCCCGCGACGCCGCCCACGGAGTGGCCAGGCCCGCCGCACCGCTGACCACCTTCCTGGTCGGTTACGCGGCGGCGCAGGGCAAGGGCGGCCCGGAGGCTGTCGCCGAGGCGGCCCGCAAGGCCGTGGCCCTCGCACTGCGCTGGGCCGAGGAGGCCACCCCCGAGGCGAAGTCCGAGGCGAAGTCCGAGGCGAAGTCCGAAGCGAAGTCCGAAGCGAAGCCGGAAGCCACGTCCGACGCCATGTCGCAGACCTCGTCGGACACCCCGGGTCCGGACGCCGCCGGATGACCGCGCGCGGCATTCACGCCGGCGAGCACGCCCAGGACGCCGAGGACCTCGACGTCGAGGAGGTACTCGCCCTCGTGAACGAAGGCAGCACCGGCGACCCGGCCGAGCCCCCGCACCCGTCGCAGGGCACGCCTCAAACCCCCGGCGCACCTCGCAGACCGGACTCCCAGCACCGGGCCACCCCCTGGCCCGAGGCCCGTGCCATCGCCGGACGCGCCGCCCGCTCCGGCGGCCACCGCGCCCCCGTCTCCGTGGCCCTCGACTCCGCGCTCGGCCTGGTCCTGGCCGCGCCGCTCGTCGCCCTGAGCGACCTGCCCTCGTTCGACACCTCCGCGATGGACGGCTGGGCGGTCGCGGGGCCCGGCCCCTGGGACGTACGCGAGGAAGGGGTGCTCGCCGGGCACTCGCGGTCCGAGCCGCTCAGCGACGGCGAGGCCGTAAGGATCGCGACCGGTGCCCGGGTCCCCGCCGACGCCACCGCCGTCATCCGCAGCGAACACGGCCGTACCGACGACAAGGGCCGGCTCCATGCGGCCCGGGACGTCGGACACGGCCAGGACATCCGGCCCCGTGGCCAGGAGTGCCGAACCGGCGACCATCTGCTGCCGGGCGGCACCCTGGTGACCCCCGCGGTGCTGGGCCTCGCCGCAGCCGCCGGATACGACACGCTCACCGCCGTACCCCGCCCCCGCGTCGAAGTCCTCATCCTGGGCGACGAGTTGCTCACCGAGGGGCTGCCCCGCGACGGGTTCATCCGGGACGCGCTCGGTCCGATGCTGCCCTCCTGGCTGCGGGCACTCGGCGCCGAGGTCATCGCGGTCCGCCGGCTCGGCGACGACGCGAAGGCGCTGCACAAGGCCATCACAGGCAGCACCGCCGACCTCATCGTCACCACCGGCGGCACCGCCTCAGGACCGGTCGACCACGTCCACCCCACCCTGCGCGGCATCGGCGCCGAACTCCTCGTCGACAGCGTCAAGGTCCGCCCCGGTCACCCCATGCTGCTGGCCCGCATCAAGGACGACCAGCATCTCGTCGGCCTGCCTGGCAACCCGCTCGCCGCGATCTCCGGCCTGTTCACCCTCGCCGAACCGCTGCTGCGGACCCTGTCGGCACACCCCGCCCCGGAGCCGTACACGCTGCCCCTCCAGGACGCGGTGCACGGGCACCCGTACGACACCCGGCTCGTCCCCGCAGTGCTGCGCGGTGACTGTGCCGTCCCGCTGCACTACAACGGTCCGGCCATGCTGCGCGGGATCGCGGCGGCCGACGCGCTGGCGGTCGTACCGCCGGGTGGGGCGCGGCAGGGGCAGCAGGCGGAACTCATCGATCTGCCCTGGGCGGTCGCCGGGATCGGGGTGTGTTTCACGTGAAACAATCGGGCCATGATGCGATCGCCCGCCAGGCGGACGAACATCTCGTGACCCATCGGGTGAAACTCCCGAAGAAAGTGGTCGAGCACCCCTTCCAACAGGTCGCCAAACGGCTGTCCGTCGCCCTGTGCCTGCTCGTCGCCACCGCGCTGATCGTCTACGCCGACCACGAGGGCTACAACGACAACTCGGACGGCTCGGTCGACTTCCTCGACGCGCTGTACTACGCCACGGTCACCCTCTCGACCACCGGCTACGGCGACATCACCCCGGTCAGCGACGGCGCCCGGCTCACCAACATCCTTGTCGTCACGCCACTGCGCGTGCTGTTCCTGATCGTCCTGGTCGGCACCACCCTCGAAGTCCTCACCGAACGCACGCGGGAGGAATGGCGCTTGAATCGCTGGAGTCAATGGTTTGGTGGATGTACCACAAGGTGCCTGGCCGGAGGGGCATGGTCCGGGCCGATGTGGTGAACCACGCTGCATAGAAGATTCGGCCGCGTAGCCGCTCACTCGGATCACCCGGCTCACCACCGGCGATGTCCTCCAGGGAAACGGCGAGGCCCTCGTCTGCCTCAGTGACCCGCCCTCACCCGCCCCTGAGCCCCTTGCCTCGCTGCTGCTGGCCCACCTCGGCCAGCACCCGAACACCATGACCGCCACCAACGCCGACGCCCGCTGGCTGTTCCTCGGCCGCCGGGCATGCTCGGCGGCCACAAGGACACCACCGCCCCAGGTCCGCCAGTTGACCGAGGTCGGATTACGCGAGGTCGCCAGTTCTGGACCGGGGTTGACACGCCACGTAGTATGCATTGCATGGTAGCTGGCAAAGCAAGCAATCACGTGGAGGCCCGCGGTGTGAGCCAGCTGCGCAAGGGCGTGCTGGAGTACTGCGTCCTGGCGTTGCTGTCTGACAAGCCACGCTATGGGGTGGAGCTGCTGGAGGCTCTTGCGGATACGCCGGTCATGGCGACCAGCCAGGGGACGTTGTATCCGCTGCTGTCTCGTCTGCGCAGAAGTGGCCTGGCGGCCACGTACCTGGTGGAGTCGGCCAGTGGCCCGTCCCGCAGGTACTACGAACTGACCGACGAGGGCCGACAAGCCCTGGCGGAGTTCTCCGGGCACTGGCCCAGTTTCCGTGATGCTGTTGACCGTTTTCTCGTTTCTGGAGCTGAATCATGAGCGACGCCCTGACCCACCCGCTGGTTCGCGCTTACCTGGCCTCGGTCGACCGGGAGGCAGCAGTGTTGTCCGGCGACCGGCGCCGTGACTTGTTGGCGGACCTGCGAGAGCACATCGAGTCTGTGCTGCCGCAGGGTGCCGATGACGCGGCGGTCCAGCAGGCTCTGGACCAGCTCGGCACCCCGCGGGAGATTGCCGCCGCCGCGATCGCCGAAGAACCCGGCGTCACCCCGCTGCAGCCGCAGAGCAGCGCGCGCACCACTCTGACCCTGGGCATGATGGTTTTGGCTGCCCCGTTCTTCGAGGTCCTCGGCATCGGCCTCGTAGTGGCCGTCCTTGCCTCCGTGCGGATCTGGCGCTCTCCAGCATGGACCAGGCGGGACAAGCGCCTGGGCATCCTCTGCGCCTTCTCACCTCTACTGGTGATCCCCGCGGCTGCCGCCCTGTTCGTTCTCGCCGGCGGCCTCGGTGCCGAGGAACTCATCGGCATATTCCTGATCGCCATGGTGATCCCGCTGGCCGGAGCTATCCGACTGGGACGCAGTGCCGCACGCCTGCGCCCCCACGCAGCCTGAAAGGCCCCCCTCGGCGAAGCTCGCTGTCATACGGGCCGGGCGGGATGTGGAGGGTGGCGGTGTCGTAGTCGCCGAAGAGCAGCACGTTGTCCAGCGCCATGTTCACCAGGTCAGCGGTATGGGCCTTCACCGGCGCCGCCGCCCGCATTGCCGCCTCCGCGACCGCGCGGGCCTCGCCCGGCCCGTACCTCAGCTCCAAGCGTCGTTCACCTACGGCCGTCCGGTAGCGCTCCTCACTCCGCTCGGAGTCTGCCTGTGGCACCGTCCCCGCAGCGAGCCCCGCCCGATCGCGCACATGGGCCACGACCACCTCGGGTATGTCCCAGAGTTTAGGGACGCGGCCTAGGCCACGATCGAGTGTGTAGCGATCATCAGATAACCAAGAATCAATCCTTGGATTTCCTTGATCAGGTAAAGAGGGAATAGAAAAGGCGATATATCCACGCGTGTGTGGTCGATTTATGCCGAATGTGTGGGGGATTTTTCTTACTTACCCGCAAGGGGGCGTGCTGTGAAAAGTAGCCCCGAGTCAATCGCCAAGCTCAAGTCTCGCTCAGAATGTTCGATTTTTCTTGACGATCACCTAGGTATTCGATGATTGTTCTGTCCATGTCGCTCCCAGAGGGGGCGAAACGGAGGGAACCAATGAACGCCACGCTGACTCGCGCATGCACAGCCGCTGTACTGACCGCCTTTCTCGCTGTAGGAGTAGGAGGAGCGGGCACTGCCTTTGCAGTGGACACCCCGACCACGGTCAATGCCGACAACGCCGACCAAGACGGGAACCCGATACCTCAGGCGCCGGCCGACGCCGACGTTGACGCTACGGTCCACCCGGATGGCTGCCCGCCCGACCCGGGCTTCTCCTTCTCCAAAGTCAAGAGCACATTCGTCGGTGACAAGACCAAGACTGTCAGCGGGCAGTCCGGCATCCTTCTTTCGGTCTCGGTGGCACAGGGGCATACCTGGACCGGCACCATCTCGTATGCGGCCAAGTTCAGCGAGGGGATCCTCATCGCGTCCGCCGAGGAGACCATCAGCGGCTCGATCTCCTACGCCAAGACCACCACCGTCACCCTCGGTGGGGCGTGGAAGGTTCCGGCGAACCAGGCGGATGGATGGCTTGCCCTTGGTTCGAAGGGCTACTCCTTCAACTGGGAGCGCGGTTCTTACAACGGTGGCTGCAAGTGGATCGTCTCGAACCACGGGACCGCCAAGCTCCCGGCGCTCTCGCCCTACATCGCCCACTCGTGAGCTGAGGACGACCTGATGAAGCGCTCCCTGCTGGCCGCATCCCTGTCGGCCCTGGCCCTGGTATCGGCCTGTTCCGGCGGCTCTCACTCCCATGCGACCGCCACCCACGGGTCGACGTCGTCACCGGCGAAACCAACGACGGGGTCCGACGCGACCCCCTCTCCGGCGCAGACCCCGACGAGCCCGGACCGCCTTCCCAATCCGGTCCAGTCGTCACTCCCTGTCGGGTCGAAGACGCTGTACACGGGGTCGGGGCATGGTGCGGGCGGTGTCACGCTTCCGGCGTCAGCGGGGAAAGCCTCATCCATAACGGTGATGTGGACATGCGCCGGTCCCTCCAAGTTCAACGTAATCGCCGCTGGAAAGTCCCTCATCGGGTCTGATTGCGGTGACGGGAGCGGCGTGTTCACCGCCGAGATACCTCGCGCCAAGATGCACGAACTGGCGTGGAAGTTCTCAGCGGCCAATTCGGTGATCTGGCGGATCGTCATCACCCAACCATCCGGCAACTAAAAAGTTCACCGTGAGCATTACGGTTGGCTGCGCCGATCCCTCGCTCCCGTTTTAGGCGTGCAGTGCTTCTGGCTGACATCGAGTTAGGCCAGAAGCACTGCACGCAGGCATGTCGTAGATTTACGGGTGTCTTAAACCGCCGGAGGTCCGCGTTGCGGGATCACACCGTCGTCGTCGGCTTCGGCACGAAGGGGCGGTCCGCGATCCAGACCGTGTGCGCGACGGGACTGAAGAAGGAACAGGTCGTCGTCGTCGACCCCAGTGCGAAGGCGATCGAGGCCGCGAGCAGTGACGGGTACGTCGGCGTCGTCGGGGACGCCACCCGCAGCGAGGTCCTGAAGCGGGCCGAGGTGCACAAGGCGCGGCAGATCATCATCGCGACGCAACGCGACGACACCGCCGTGCTGGTGACCCTCACGGCCCGGCAGCTCAACCGCGGCGCGAAGATCGTCGCCGCGGTCCGCGAGGAGGAGAACGCGCCGCTCCTCAAGCAGTCCGGCGCCGATGCCGTCATCACCAGCGCCAGCGCGGCCGGCCGCCTCCTCGGCCTGTCCGTGCTCAGCCCCGCCGCCGGCATGGTCATGGAGGACCTCATCCAGCAGGGCAGCGGCCTCGACATGACCGAGCGGCCCGTCATAAAGGCCGAGGTGGGCAGGACACCGCGCGAGACGGACGACCTTGTGGTGAGCGTCGTACGCGGGCACCGGGTGCTCGGCTACGACGACCCGGCCATCGGGACGCTCCAGCTGACGGACCGGCTCATCACCATCGTGCGGGTCTCGCCGGGCACACAAGTAGCGCCGGACAACCGGCCGTTGCCGGAGTGACGTACCTTCGACCGTTGCCGCAGTGACACACCTCTGAGGTCGGCCGTACGACAAGGAGTAGCGTCGGGCTCATGCATGCGATCACGATTTCCGAACCTGGTGGGCCCGAGGAGCTGGTGTGGGACGAGGTCCCCGATCCGGTCGCCGGCGAGGGCGAGGTCCTGGTCGAGGTGGTGGCCAGCGCCGTCAACCGGGCCGACATCATGCAGCGCCAGGGCTTCTACGACCCGCCGCCCGGCGCGTCCCGCTACCCCGGCCTCGAATGCTCCGGCCGGATCACCGAGATCGGCCCCGGGGTCTCCGGATGGTCGGTCGGCGA
This sequence comes from Streptomyces sp. NPDC088350, assembly GCF_044753545.1. Taxonomy (NCBI): domain Bacteria; kingdom Bacillati; phylum Actinomycetota; class Actinomycetes; order Kitasatosporales; family Streptomycetaceae; genus Streptomyces; species Streptomyces sp. NPDC088350. Next base: position 105,009 of record NZ_JBIVNL010000006.1, read on the forward strand.
CGAGGTGTGCGCGCTGCTCGCGGGCGGCGGTTATGCCGAGAAGGTCGCCGTTCCTGCCGGGCAACTGTTGCCCGTGCCCACCGGTATCGACCTCATGCAGGCGGCGGCGCTGCCCGAGGTGGTCTGCACGGTCTGGTCGAACGTGTTCATGGTCGCCCACCTCCGCCCCGCCGAGACACTCCTCGTGCACGGCGGTTCCAGCGGTATCGGCACCATGGCGATCCAGCTCGCCAAGGCCGTCGGTGCGAAGGTCGCCGTCACGGCCGGCACCAAGGAGAAGCTCGACTACTGCGCCGAGTTGGGCGCCGACATCCTCATCAACTACCGCGAGCAGGACTTCGTCGCCGAGATCGCGCAGGCCACCGGCGGTGCGGGTGCCGACGTCATCCTCGACAACATGGGCGCCAAGTACCTGGACCGCAACGTCCAGGCCCTCGCCGTCAACGGGCGGCTCGCGATCATCGGGCTGCAGGGCGGAATCAAGGCCGAGCTGAACATCGCCGCCCTCCTCGGCAAGCGGGCCGCGATCAGCGCGACCTCGCTGCGGGCCCGTCCGCTCGGCGAGAAGGCGGCCATCGTCGCCGCCGTACGCGAACACGTGTGGCCGTTGATCGAGGCCGGTCACATCCGGCCGGTCGTCGACCGGGAGCTGCCGATGAGCGAGGCGGGGGCCGCGCACCAGGTGGTCGAGGACAGCGGGCACATCGGGAAGGTGCTGCTCGTCGCACCGTAGGCCCGGACCGGCCGTCGTAGGGGCCGGTCGGCTGCCGTCGGCCCTGGACCTGGCCTTGGCCCTGGACCTGGCCTTGGCCCTCGACCTTGACCTGGACCTGGACCTGGACCTGGACCTGGACTCAGACCCGGACCCGGACGCGGCGTCCGCTAGCTGCGTCGTACGCGGAGGCCGATGAAGGCAAGGCCTAGGCCGAGCCCGATCAGGATCAGGCCGCTGCCCAGCGGCAGGATCCGCAGCACGGGCTCGGCGGTGCCCTCGGCGCGGGCGACGGTCCGGTGCGCGGGCTGGAGCGGCGGCGTGGACGGCACGAGCCCCGCTGCCTGGGGCGACGCGGAGACGGTGGGAGCGGGACTGTCCGAACGGTCACCGCCGTCGCCTTCGTCCGCATCCGGCCCGGCGGTGTCCTCGCCGTTGCCCACGTTTTCGTCCTGGCTCTCGTCTGCGGTGGGCTCCGCTGTCCGTCCCGGCCGTTCCCGACCCTCGCCCGCCTGGCTCCCCGCCCGGGACGGATCGGCGGAGGCGGGCGCGGGGGCGAGGGCGAGGGCCTCACCGAGGTCGGGGCCGCGGCCGGGGCCGGGTGCGTGGGCCGGGGGATGCGCAGAGGGATGTGCGGGGAGATGGTCGACATCGGAGCCGGAGCCGGAGCCCGAGCCCGAGCCGGATCCCGAGCCGGAACCAGGGCCCGAGCCGAAACGCAGCCCGAGACCGGAGCCGAAGACGGCTCCCGTGCCAGAGCGCGAGCCGGAGATGGATCCCGAGCCGGATCCCGAGCCAGAGCCAGGAACCGAGCGCGAGCCAGAAGCCGAGCCGGAGCCGGAGCCCGAGCCAGAAGCCGAGCCCGAGCCCGAGCCCGAGCCCGAGCCCGAGCCAGAAACCGAGCCCGAGCCGAATCCCCGTCCCGCGCCCGGTGCGAAAGCAGCCGTTCTGGCCACGGCGGTGGCGGCCCCAGGAACCCCTGCCCCCGCCCCCGCCCCCGCCCTGACCACGATGCCGGCCCCAGGAACCCCTGCCCCCGCCCCCGCCCTGACCACGATGCCGGCCCCAGGAACCCCTGCCCCCGCCCCCGCCCTGACCACGATGCCGGCCCCAGGAACCCCCGCCCCCGCCCCCGCCCCGACCACGATGCCGGCCCCAGGAACCCCTGTTCCCATCCCCACTCCCGCCCCCGCGCCATACGCGAGGACACCCCCGCACGGCCCCACGACCGTACCCGTGCCCAAAACCAGCAGTAGTCCGGTCGCCCGTAGCAGCGAGGGCGATGTGCGCAGCCATGGAGTCATGTCCGTGACCCCCTCCCGAGCCGAGGCGGCAAGATCGACGGAACAAGCGTCACATCGGCCGGTCTTTCCGGCATTCCGGGTTCGGCCAACCGGAAACGGTGGATCACCCTTGGAGGGGGGCACCAGGGAGGTGAGGTGTACGGGTGCGAGAGAATGGCCGCATGGAGATGCCGAGGAACGAAAGGTCACCGGAGAAGCCTCAGATCCTGGTCGTGGGCCAGGACGGGATGGCGCTCGGTGGGACCGGGGACGAGGACTCCCGCGAGATTCCGGTGACGGAGATGGTCGAACAGCCCGCAAAGGTCATGCGGATCGGCAGCATGATCAAGCAGCTCCTGGAGGAGGTGCGTGCTGCTCCCCTCGACGAGGCGAGCCGAGTGCGGCTCAAGGAGATCCACGCCAGCTCGGTGAAGGAGCTGGAGGACGGTCTGGCGCCGGAGCTGGTGGATGAGTTGGAGCGGCTGTCGTTGCCGTTCACGGACGAGGCGATCCCGAGCGACGCGGAACTGCGAATCGCGCAGGCCCAGTTGGTGGGCTGGCTTGAGGGTCTGTTCCACGGGATCCAGACCACGCTGTTCGCCCAGCAGATGGCCGCGCGGGCGCAGCTGGAGCAGATGCGCCGGGCGTTGCCGCCGGGCGTCGGCGACGGCGGCGACGACGGTCAGCCGGGCGGCGGTCGCGTGGGCGGCCCGTACCTGTAGGACTCGCCTGTAGGACTCGCCTTAGGACTTGCCTTAGGACTCGCCTGTAGGACTGGCCCGTAGGACTTGCGACCACCCGTACCTGTAGACCCGCGACCCTGTAGACCCGCGACCGACGGGGGCGGAACCCCCTACGTCACAAGGGCCCGGCAGCCGATGCTGCCGGGCCCTTCCACATGGCTGAGATCAGGACGGGTCGGGACGGGTTCAGGACGGGTTGCCCGTCGACACACCCAGCTGGATCTCGGGCACGCTCTTGGGGTCCACGTCCGTGCCGGCCGCCGGGAACTGGTCCATGACCGTGCCCTGGCCGTAGGTGTTCTCGTCCTCGCTCTTGACCTTCACCTTCCAGCCCGCGGCCTGCAGGCAGGACTTGACCGAGTCGATGTACTTGAACTGGAAGTCCGGGATCTGGATCTTGGTGGGGTCGTTGTACGACTCGTCGGGCTCCGTGCACGCGGTCGTCTTGATCGTCTTCGACGTGTCGCCGGCGCGGTGGCCCTCCACCGCCGTCGTCGAGGCGCTCGTGCCGGCGCTGCTGCCTCCGCCGCCCTTCGCGTCGTTATTGCCGCCGTTGTTCAGCGACAGGGCGACGATCAGCGCGCCGACCGCGACAACGGCCACGACGACCGAGCCGATGATCACCGGTTTGTTGCTCCTGCCGCCGCCTCCCCCGGAGGCCGGCGTCGGGTGCTGCGGGGTCAGGTTGTACGGCGGCGGGGTCGAGATGCCGGGCTGTCCGAACCCGACCGAGGCCGGCGTCTGGTAGCCCGGCTGCTGCGGATAGCCGTACGCGGGCGAGGGCGCCGGAGCGGAGCCGTAGGGGCCCGGCTGGTACGGCGTGTGGACGGGGCCGGTGGGTGCCGGGGTCGCCTGGTCGACCGGCGGGAACACCGCGGAGCCGACGCCGGCGCCGCTCTGTACGGGTGTGCCCGGGACGATGCTCGGGGCCGCCGCGTGGAGCGAGGACGCGACCCGCAGACACTCGTCGCGCATGGCCTCGGCGTTGGGAAAGCGCTCGTTCGGGTTCTTCTTCAGCGCGCGGGCGACCAGCGCGTCCACCGCCGGCGGCAGGGAACGGTTGATCGAGGAGGGCGCGACCGGCTCCTCCTGCACATGCGCGTACGCGATGGCCAGCGGCGAGTCCGCGTCGAACGGCAGCCGCCCGGTGACCAGCTGGAACAGCATGATGCCGACCGAGTACAGGTCGCTGCGCGCGTCCACGCCCCGGCCGAGGGCCTGCTCCGGCGAGAGGTACTGCGGGGTGCCGACGACCATGCCGGTCTGCGTCATCGAGGTGACACCGGACTGCATGGCGCGGGCGATGCCGAAGTCCATGACCTTGACGACGGCGCGCTTGGTCATCATCACGTTGCCCGGCTTGATGTCCCGGTGCACCAGGCCCATCTCGTGGCTGATGTCCAGCGCGGCCAGCACGTCCGCGGTGATCTTCAGCGCCTTGTCGGCGGGCATCGCGCCGAACTGCCGTACGTCCTCGTCGAGTACGGAGCCGAGCGGGCGGCCCTCGACGTACTCCATGACGATGTACGGCATCGTCGTGCCGTCGAGGGCGTCCTCGCCGGTGTCGAAGACCGAGACGATGTTGGTGTGCGTGAGCTTGGCCACGGCCTGGGCCTCGCGGCGGAAGCGCTCGCGGAAGGCCTGCTCGCGGCCGAGTTCGGTGTGGAGTGTCTTGATCGCGACCTGACGGTCGAGCACCGAGTCGTACGCGAGGTGTACGGAGGCCATGCCGCCCTCACCGAGCAGATCGCGCAGCTGGTAGCGACCGCCGGCCAGGGCCCGCCCCGTATACCGGCCCTGTGGGCCGTCCTGGCTCATGTTCCGTGTCCCCCATCGGCGCCGGCTCGGTGATCGAATGCCATTCCCGGCCAAGTCTGCCGGAGGGCACTGACACGTCAAGCGCGGTGCCCGTTCCGTGACCGTACGCGAAAGAAGAGTCGTGGAAGCGTTACAGGTGCTGTACCGGCGGTACACAGAATTTGCACGACGCCACGTGGTACCGATTTGATGACCGGTCCGTCTCCGGACGATTCCGGCACTCATCCCGGAACGGCGGCTTGCGCTGAGCCTGTAGCGTGGCCGACGGAGACCGTGACAACACCGCGCGCACCGCGGGCAGAAACGACGGCGAGGACTGATGGCACAGCAGCACGCTCAGGGCCCGTCCGACCCCGAGACGGCTGGCGGCGGAATGTCGGACGCACCGGAGCTGTGGGGTAACGGCGGACTGGTCGGCGACGGCCGGTACCGGCTGACCCACAGACTGGGCCGGGGCGGTATGGCCGAGGTTTTCGCGGCCGAGGACGTCCGGCTCGGGCGCACGGTCGCGGTCAAGCTGCTCCGCTCCGACCTGGCCGAGGACCCGACGTCGAAGGCCCGCTTCACGCGCGAGGCCCAGTCCGTGGCCGGCCTCAACCACCACGCGATCGTCGCCGTGTACGACTCCGGCGAGGACACGGTGTCCACGGGCGGCTACGGCACCGGCGGCCAGTCCGTGCCGTACATCGTGATGGAGATCGTCGAGGGCCGGACGATCCGGGACCTCCTCCTGAACGCCGAGGCGCCGGGGCCCGAGCAGGCCCTGATCATCGTCTCCGGGGTCCTTGAGGCGCTCGCCTACTCGCACCAGCACGGCATCGTGCACCGCGACATCAAGCCCGCGAACGTGATCATCACGCACAACGGCGCCGTCAAGGTCATGGACTTCGGCATCGCGCGCGCCCTGCACGGGGCGTCCACGACGATGACGCAGACCGGCATGGTCATGGGCACGCCCCAGTACCTCTCCCCGGAGCAGGCGCTCGGCAAGGCCGTCGACCACCGCTCCGACCTGTACGCGACGGGCTGCCTCCTCTACGAACTCCTCGCGCTGCGGCCCCCGTTCACCGGCGAGACCCCGCTGTCGGTGGTCTACCAGCACGTCCAGGACATCCCGGTCCCGCCGTCCCGGACGTCGAACGGCGTCTGCCCGCCGGAGCTCGACGGCCTCGTCATGCGCTCCCTCGCCAAGGACCCGGACGACCGCTTCCAGACGGCCGAGGAGATGCGCGGGCTGGTCCAGTACGGCCTGCAGATGCTCTACGACCAGGGCGGCCACACCGGCACCTGGAACACCGGCCCCGTGACCGTGGCCAACGCGCAGGGGACCCCGCCCGGAGGCTTCGCCGGCACGACCGTGATGCCCCAGGACTCCTCCGGCACCACGCAGATCCCGCAGCCGATCCTGCCGGGCGGCTACGGCAACGGCGACGACGGCGGCTTCGAGGGGCACGGCAACCACGGCAGCGGCCGGGGCAAGCTGTGGATCCTGGCCGTCCTCGCGGTGATCGCCATCGCGGCGGGTGTCGCGCTGGCGATGAACAAAACCGGCAACGGCACCGGCGGTTCGGGCACCACCCAGTCGCCGACCACCTCGCAGTCCGCCACGAACGACCAGTCCAGCGCGACACCGAGCGACGACACGACCGCCTCGCCGTCCGACACGAACACGGACGACAGCGGCACGAGCTCCGGTTCGAACTACACGCCGTCGCACACGCCCTCGTACACGCCGTCCGAGTCGGCCACCGAGAAGCCGTCGAGCACCCCGTCCGCGACGGTCTCCGAGACGCCGTCGACCACCCCGTCCGCGACGGTCTCGGCGAACCCGTCGAACACCGGTGACCCCGGTACCGACGGTGGTACCGGCGCTGTCGCCGGCACGCTGGGCGGCGGCTGACCGGGCCCGGCCCCGCAACGGATTCACGCGCGCGTGCGCCCCGTAACAGGGGTCCACGCGCGCGTGCCGTTTTCCGGTGCCCCCAGGGGGCTCATTCCGCGAAGGCCTCGCACACGGCGTCGTACTCCCGGGTCCACCACACGGCGAGCGCCGACGCCGCCGGGAACTGCGGGTCCGCGCGGGTGTCGCCGCGTTCGTAGTGCCAGCGCAGCATCCAGAAGTCGTTGAGCCGCTCCCACCACACCCGGTGCACCGCGGCGGCGAGTTCGGAGGGGGCGGCGCGCGCCGTACGCCGGTACGCGTGCGCGTACGCCCGCACCTTCGCCAGGTCCAGGACCCCGTCGGGCCGTACGAAGAAGATCGCGGCGGCGCGTACGGCCTCCTCGGCGCGGGGCTGTACGCCGAGCCGGTCCCAGTCGACGATCGCGGCGGGGGCGTCGCCCTTGTAGAGCAGGTTGAACGGGTGGAAGTCGCCGTGCACCCACCCCACGGAGGCACCGCGCGGCGGACGCCGGTCCGCGTGCCGTTCCAGCAGTTCCCGGCGCTCCAGCAGCCGGCGCCGGGCCAGTTCGTCGAAGGCGTCGGCGGGCCGGTGCCGGCGGACGTGGCCGAGCAGGTCGTCGATGAGGGCGAAGGTGTCGGCGGGGTCGGCACCCCGGTGTGCGACCGGCGCGCGGTCGGCCGTGTGCGCCCCGTCGGCGCGCCCCGCATCAGGTCCGCACTCCTCCCGCCGCCCCGGCATCACCCGCTCCAGACTCGCGTGGACGACCCCCAGCAGCGCCCCCAGCCGCCCGCACTGGCCGGTGGTCAGCTGGCCGCCGTGGCGGTGGCGGCCGTCGATCCAGGGGTGCAGGGCGTAGGCGTGACCGCCCACGACGGCGACCGTACGGCCGTCGCGGCCCGGCAGCGGCGGGGCCACGGGGACGCCCAGGTCGGCCAGGCGCCGGGTCGCGGTGTGCTGGCGCGCGATCGCCGCCGGGTCGGCGGTCTCGGGGTCGAAGTGGTGCTTGAGGAAGTAGCGGCCCCGGGTGGTGCGGAGCCGGTAGCCGCGGTTCAGGAGGCCCTGTTCGACGGGTTCGCAGGTGACGGCGGACCCGGCGGCGTACTGGCGGAGGAGGGCGCTCAGAGGGGGCGCGTGGGGCATGGGGGGTGGTACACGTAAGCGCGGCACGCGGCCGATGCTAGGGCACAGGGCGGGCCCGTGAGCTGCGGTTTGTCACAGAAAGTTACCGATCGGTCGTCGGTGGTCGCTTTCGGTCACAGGGTGGGCCCGAAGTGCCGTTCCAGGCTGCCGTCCGTCGCGTGCACGGTGCTGAGCCGCGGTTCGATGCGCAGGTACACCATCGGGTCCCGGGTCGGGCCGAAACGTTCGACCTGGTCCGCCGTCGGCTCGTACGGCTCGCACCTGCCGATCACCTGTACGGACCACAGGGCCTCGTCCGGCCCGGCCGAGTCCAGGTTGTCGGCGCCGTACGCGACGACGCTGCCCACGCACGCGTGGTGATGGCCGTGGTTCCGGGGCATGCGCAGGAGCAGCCGGCCGTCCTGGACGATGTGGCCGGCGAAGGCCAGAAAGGGCAGCGCCCGCAAGGTCGTGGCCACCCGGCCGTGGTCGGTACGGGAGAGCAGGTCGACGGCGAGCTGTGCGTCCTCGGGCATGTGACCACTGTGGGCGTACACGGCCTCCTGGAGGAGGGTCTTTGGTCCCTAATGCCGCTGCTGCTCGACCTGTCTCTGTGCCTGTCTCCGGGCCACATAGGCCGCCGCCTGCGAGCGCCGCTCCATGCCGAGTTTGGACAGCAGACTCGACACGTAGTTCTTGATGGTCTTCTCCGCGAGGTGCAGCCGTTCGCCGATCGCCCTGTTGGTGAGCCCCTCCCCGATCAGATCGAGGATCCTGCGCTCCTGGTCGGTGAGCGCGTCGAACTTGTCGTCCTGGCGGGCGCCGCCGTTGCGCAGCCGCTCCAGCACCCGGGCGGTCGCCACCGGGTCGAGCAGCGACTTCCCGGCGGCCACGTCCCGTACGGCACTGAGCAGTTCGTTGCCCCGGATGGCCTTCAGGACGTACCCGGAGGCGCCCGCCATGATCGCGTCGAAGAGAGCCTCGTCGTCCGCGAACGAGGTCAGCATCAGGCACTTCACCGAGTCGTCCAGGGCGCGGATCTCGCGGCACACCTCGACCCCGCTGCCGTCCGGGAGCCGTACGTCGAGAATCGCGACATCGGGGCGTACGGCCGGGATCCGCACCAGTGCGTCGGCCGCCGTACCGGCCTCGCCGACCACCTCGATGTCGTCCTCCACCGAGAGCATCTCGTGGACACCCCGGCGGACCACTTCATGGTCGTCGAGGAGAAATACGCTGATTTTTCCGTCTCCGGGCACGCGGTAAGTCTCACATACGGGCTCTTCCCGTGCCCGAGGTGCGCGGGATAACGTGCCGTTGTTCCGGCCCCCTGCAAGGCTGTGACCAGGACTTGTTCCCGACTTTGCCGATTTACTTGGAAATCCAAGCAAAATCGCAGGTCAGGAGGGGTTTCACAGAATTGTGGAGCACTGGGTAACGTGCCTGTTGCAGGGCGCTCGCCGGGGCACCTGTCACGCCTGCTCCCGACGAACCGCACCCACCCTGTGCGTCCGTGGGGCGCAGGTGAGCCGCACTGGCACCCGGCGAACCCGGGGAGCCGGACCGACGGAGGAGCACACGTGACCGTGGAGAGCACTGCCCCGCGCAAGCCGCGACGCAGCGCCGGAAGCAAGGCCAAGGGCGCCGACCCCGACCTCGTCCAGCTGCTGACGCCCGAGGGCAAGCGCGTCAAGAACGCCAAGACCGCCCCGTACGACAAGTACGTCGCCGGCATCACCCCCGAAGAGCTCCGCGGCCTGTACCGCGACATGGTGCTCACCCGCCGCTTCGACGCCGAGGCCACCGCCCTGCAGCGCCAGGGCGAGCTGGGCCTGTGGGCCTCGCTGCTCGGCCAGGAGGCCGCACAGATCGGCTCCGGGCGGGCCACCCGCGAGGACGACTACGTCTTCCCGACCTACCGCGAGCACGGCGTCGCCTGGTGCCGCGGGGTCGACCCGACCAACCTGCTGGGCATGTTCCGGGGCGTCAACCACGGCGGCTGGGACCCCAACACGAACAACTTCCACCTGTACACGATCGTCATCGGCTCGCAGACCCTGCACGCCACGGGCTACGCGATGGGCGTGACCATGGACGGCGCCGACAGCGCCGTCATCGCGTACTTCGGGGACGGCGCCTCCAGCCAGGGCGACGTGGCGGAATCGTTCACCTTCTCCGCGGTCTACAACGCCCCGGTGGTGTTCTTCTGCCAGAACAACCAGTGGGCCATCTCCGAGCCCACCGAGAAGCAGACCCGCGTCCCGCTCTACCAGCGCGCGCAGGGCTACGGCTTCCCGGGCGTCCGCGTCGACGGCAACGACGTGCTGGCCTGCCTCGCCGTCACCAAGTGGGCGCTGGAGCGGGCCCGCAACGGCGAGGGCCCCACGCTCGTCGAGGCGTACACGTACCGCATGGGCGCGCACACCACCTCCGACGACCCGACGAAGTACCGGGCCGACGAGGAGCGCGAGTCGTGGGAGGCGAAGGACCCGATCCTGCGCCTGCACAGGTACCTGGAGGCCTCAAACCACGCGGATGAGGGATTTTTCGCGGAACTCGAGACGGAGAGCGAGGCGTTGGGCAGACGAGTGCGCGAAGCGGTCCGTGCCATGCCGGACCCGGACCGGTTCGCCATCTTCGAGCACGTGTACGCGGACGGGCACGCGCTCGTCGACGAGGAGAGGGCCCAGTTCGCCGCCTACCAGGCGTCGTTCGCGGACGCAGAAGGGGGTAAGTGACATGGCGGAGACCGCGGTCTTCAAGAACCTGCCGCTGGGCAGGGCGATCAACGAATCGCTGCGCGCCGCCCTGGAGTCCGACCCCAAGGTCCTCATCATGGGCGAGGACGTCGGCAAGCTCGGCGGCGTCTTCCGCGTCACGGACGGCCTCCAGAAGGACTTCGGCGAGCGCAGGGTGGTCGACACCCCGCTCGCCGAATCGGGCATCGTCGGCACGGCCATCGGCCTGGCCCTCCGCGGCTACCGCCCGGTCGTGGAGATCCAGTTCGACGGCTTCGTCTTCCCGGCCTACGACCAGATCGTCACCCAGCTCGCCAAGATGCACGCGCGCTCCCTGGGCAAGGTCAAGATGCCCGTCGTCGTACGCATCCCCTACGGCGGCGGCATCGGCGCCGTGGAACACCACTCGGAGTCCCCGGAAGCCCTGTTCGCGCACGTGCCGGGCCTGAAGATCGTGACCCCCTCGAACTCGTCGGACGCCTACTGGATGATGCAGCAGGCCATCCAGAGCGACGACCCGGTGATCTTCTTCGAGCCCAAGCGCCGCTACTGGGACAAGGGCGACGTCAACACGGAGGCCATCCCCGACCCCCTCCACAGGGCCCGCGTGGTCCGCGAGGGCACGGACCTCACCCTCGCCGCCTACGGCCCGATGGTGAAGCTCTGCCAGGAGGTCGCCGACGCGGCGGCCGAGGAGGGCAGGTCGCTGGAGATCCTGGACCTGCGCTCGGTGTCCCCGCTGGACTTCGACGCGATCCAGGCCTCGGTCGAGAAGACCCGCCGCCTGGTCGTGGTCCACGAGGCGCCGGTGTTCTTCGGCTCCGGCGGCGAGATCGCGGCCCGCATCACGGAGCGTTGCTTCTACCATCTGGAGGCCCCGGTGCTGCGCGTGGGCGGCTATCACGCCCCGTACCCGCCGGCCCGCCTGGAGGAGGAGTACCTGCCGAGCCTGGACCGGGTGCTCGACGCCGTCGACCGCGCTCTGGCGTACTGAGGGAGAGGGTCGTGACGACGATGACTGAAGCTGAGGCGTCCGTACGCGAGTTCAAGATGCCGGACGTGGGCGAGGGCCTCACCGAGGCCGAGATCCTCAAGTGGTACGTCCAGCCCGGCGACACCGTCACCGACGGCCAGGTCGTCTGCGAGGTGGAGACGGCGAAGGCGGCGGTGGAACTCCCCATCCCGTACGACGGCGTGGTCCGCGAACTCCGCTTCCCCGAGGGGACGACGGTGGCGGTGGGCACGTCCATCATCGCGGTGGCGGTTGCCGGGGGCGGTGCGGCTCCCGAGGAGACCCCGGCCGCTCCCGTACCGGAGGAGGCGAAGCCCCCGGCCCGCACCCCGGTGCTGGTGGGCTACGGCGTCTCCACGTCCGCCACGAAGCGCCGTCCCCGCAAGGGCGCGGAGATCCCGGCCCAGGAGGCGTCGGCGGCGGTAACCGCCGTACAGGCGGAGCTGAACGGGCACGCCAGTGGGACGGTCGTACAGCCACGCCCGCTGGCGAAGCCGCCGGTGCGCAAGCTGGCGAAGGACCTGGGCGTGGACCTGGCGACGGTGACTCCGTCGGGCCCGGACGGCGTGATCACGCGAGAGGACGTGCACGCGGCGGTGGCGCCCGCACCGGCACAGGCCCCTGAGCCCGTCGCCCTTGCGCCGGCCCCCGTGGCATACGACACCACCCGGGAAACCCGTATCCCGGTGAAGGGTGTCCGCAAGGCGACGGCCGCGGCGATGGTCGGCTCGGCGTTCACGGCGCCGCATGTCACGGAGTTCGTGACGGTGGACGTGACGCGGACGATGAAGCTGGTCGAGGAACTGAAGCGGTCCGACGAGTACGGGATGCAGGGCCTGCGGGTCAACCCGCTCCTGCTGATCGCCAAGGCCCTGCTGGTCGCCATCAAGCGCAACCCGGACGTCAACGCGTCCTGGGACGATGCCGCCCAGGAGATCGTCCTCAAGCACTACGTCAACCTCGGCATCGCGGCGGCGACCCCGCGCGGCCTGATCGTGCCGAACATCAAGGACGCCCACGCGAAGACCCTGCCCCAACTGGCTCAGGCGCTGGGCGAGTTGGTGTCGACCGCCCGGGACGGCAAGACGTCCCCGGCGGCGATGCAGGGCGGCACGGTCACCATCACCAACGTCGGCGTCTTCGGCATCGACACCGGCACACCGATCCTCAACCCCGGCGAGTCCGCGATCCTCGCGGTCGGCACGATCAGACTCCGGCCGTGGGTCCACAAGGGCAAGGTGAAGCCGCGCCAGGTGACGACGCTGGCCCTGTCCTTCGATCACCGGTTGGTGGACGGGGAGTTGGGGTCGAAGGTGCTGGCGGATGTGGCGGCGATTCTGGAGCAGCCGAAGCGGTTGATCACCTGGGCGTGATGTCCGCCGATTCGGTAGCCTAGGACGCCTGGAGGGGACGGCCGCAACTTCGCTTTGCGGCCGCCCCCTCCGCTGTTCCGGAGTGTTCAGGCCGGTCTCAGGACCGGTTGAGCACGTACACCGGCGCCCCGTCCTCCGCCCCGCCGCGCGAGCGGATGCAGGCGTGCTGGCGCAGCAGGCGGAGACACTCGTTGACGCGGCGTACGGTCAGCCCCGTACGCGATGCGATCGATTCGAGCGGCTCACGCAGTTCGCCCTCCTCGACCAGCACCGGTGCGATCACCACGGCCACCGTCCACACGTCCTCCGTGACGGACAGCCGTTGCCGCCAGTCGGCCAGCACGGACTCCGTGGTGGGCTGAAGGGCGGGGGTGTCGACGACCGCAGGACGGTCGAGAGCGAGCACGTCGAGCCGGTCCGCGATGCGTCCCATGGCCTGGGCGATGGCCTCCTGCGCGACGAGCGTCGCACGCTGCGCGGCGAGCATCTCCCTTTGCAACGCCAGCGATTCTCGCTGCGCGACCGCGAGTTCCCCGTCCACCTGAAGGTTGTGCGCCTCCAGTCGGACGATGGCCTCGGCGACCTGCTCGGGCATCGCGTACGCGATGGGGGCTCCGGGGTCGGCGGGCTGCACCTCCGCCTCTTCCAAGGTGTAGGACCCCTCCCGCTGAACGGTCTCGATCACCTCGGCGACCCACTGCTTGAAGGGGGCGCAGGCGGGTTTCGTACAGGCGTTGACGAGCAGGATCAGGCCTTGGAGATCGATGAGTTGCAAGTCTCGGCGCCAGGTCCTACCTGCGGGAATGCTGAGACAGTGACTTCCAGTCACTGTCTCAAGATTGTCTCGATGCTCCTCCGGAACGTGGTCGATCAGCGCCTTCCGGGGCGTGGTGTACCCCAACTCCTTGCAGACGTCCACCGCCGGAAACCAGTGGCTTCCGTCCGGCATGGTCAGCCTTCGGACGCGGGCCCCGGTAGCCGCGTAGACGAAGTCGTTGACGTCGAGCGCCTCGTGCTGTTCGGCGGAATCGGGTGGTTTGCTGGGTTCGTTCATGTGAACCACCTCCGCCGGGGAACGTAGGGCGGAGGCGAATGAATATGCCAGCTGATACAAGGATGTTCATAATTGCGGGGGAAGATCACCCGAATCCACTGCACGGGACCGCCGAAGTGGGTAGGGCGTCAACTCATCGGCACGCTGGGCTACTTCGCGGCGCTGCCCGACGGGGGCCCGTAGTCGGCACGCGGCGCGGTCAGCCGGTCGGCGACCAGGGCGAGCCAGCCGCTCGGTGAGTACGGCGGCGGTGGGTCGACCTCCATGCCCAACTCGGCGACGGCGAGGGCGTAGTCGGACTCGTCGAGGTCCAGGGCGAGGAGTTCGTGGAGTTCGCCGACGAGGCGGGCGGCCAACTGCGGGTCGGTCGAGGTCCTGTAGTCGTCGATCGCCGCGTCGTGGTCGTCGAACTCGTCCGGCATGTCCTGCGAGAACCAACCGCCCAGGAACTGGCCGAGTTCCGGGAAGCGGGCGTGCCATTCCCAGTGGGTGGCGGGGGTGGTCGGGGGCGGGACCTCGCCTTCCTCGACGCTGTGTTTGATGTGGTCGGCGAGGCAGTACAGCCATTGCTGGATCTCGCCCTCGGGGAGCCCTACGTCCGGGACGGCGTAGAACTCGCCGAGGCGCAGGCGGAGTCGGCCGGGAGGGTTGTCGGCGTACTCGCGAAGTTGGCGTTCGGCGACGGCGAGGGCCCACGGTCGGCTGTGCCAGGTGTGGCGGAGGTAGGCGACCAGTGCCTCGCTCGCCTTGTCCGGGGTGTCGTCCGCCGGCTGTCCGGCGTAGGCGCGGATCACCTGGTCCGACTCGCCGTAGCGGCGGTCGTGTTCGAGGGGGCTCAGGGGCACGGGGATCAGCCTCTACGGATCGGGTCGCTACAGGTAGTTGCTACAGGTACACGGGGAACGTGGCGTGGACGGCGAAGCCGTGCGGCCGGGATTCGTCCCGTTTCAGGATCACCCGGGCCGCGCGGACGTCGACGGGGTCCCGTCCGGCCAGCATCATCGCCTGGAGCAGGACCCGTCCGACCGGTTCGGGGCGGGACGGCCACGTCGCCTCGATGGTCAGGCGGGGGCGTGAGGCCTGGGCCAGCCAGCGGTGGATGACCTGCTCGTTGGCGGTGACGACCTGTTGGGTGGCCCATTGGGCGGTTTCGTGGTCGGGGTAGCTGGCAGAACGGGTCCGCATTCGTTGCTCGCTCTCAGTCTTCACGGCCTGTACATCGCGACGCCGGTCCTCGTGGTTTCGGGCGTGGCCAGGGGTGTCTAGTCATCCTCGAAACGCCAGAGAACCAGGACATTTTCGTCAGAAACTCCGATGAGGCAGACGTCGATCGTTGTATCGGCAAGCGAGTTGACGTGAAACGACGACACCAGAAAATCGGCCTGGTCGCCATCTTCCGCGTGCCCGTGATTGGTGAAGAACCGGGCATTTTTCCCGGCAGTTCCCAAGGTTTCGCGCAAGCAGTCGTCTCGCTCCGTGTCCAATGTTCGGACGGATTCGCTGGGACCGTACAGAAGAGATCCGCCAGAAATCAGTCTGGCCAGATCCAGAGCTCCCTCATAGGAAACCTCCAAAAGGCTGTCAAGCAATGTCGTGCGGTCGACACCTCGGAGTGCACGGGTTCCGCGAACCATTTCTACGACAGTTTTCTGCCAGTCCGCTTCCCCGCGGGAATCAACTGCGGCAAAGGATTGGAGTTCGTCGAAATATCCTTGCTGGCATCCGGGCAGGTCCGGATTCTTCCTCGTCACAGATCCTCCCATGGTGGTCTTATGGAAGCGTCGGCATGGATGTGTAGGCCACATAGGGTGGGTGGAGGCCATTCTTGTACTTGAGTACGACCTTCACTGTATGTGTATCCTGCGCCGCACTTGCATGCGGGTTGCCAGCTATAATGGTACGCCCGGTCACAGAATTGTACTCGACCGGATCAAGAG
Source organism: Streptomyces sp. NPDC088350 (assembly GCF_044753545.1). Lineage (NCBI taxonomy): Bacteria > Bacillati > Actinomycetota > Actinomycetes > Kitasatosporales > Streptomycetaceae > Streptomyces > Streptomyces sp. NPDC088350. The sequence continues at coordinate 120,702 of NZ_JBIVNL010000006.1, forward strand.
TCAAAATAGAGGCATCGGATCGTGGCCTGGAAAGCCACTTCTGGATCTTCTCCTGATTGTTCACGCCCGCATTCTGCTGTCCTGAATTTGCAGGTGGTCCGACATATTCCATCGCGTTCTGTGTATATTTTTGGGCGGCGGGAAGGTCCGAGAAAGTGGAGGCGGCGTCGATCGTCGGCTGATCCCTGAGCCGCTGCGCGAGCTGGGCATCGGTCTTACCCACGTGCTTGTCGATGATGTGACTGCCGTGTATGCCCTCCTGGTTCGCCAGGTCGAGCGGGTACGCATGATTGGCTTCGCTGTCCCCTGGCACTGTATACAGAGGATTTCCCTTGAAACCTGTCAATGCCCGTGCGCCGAACGCCTCGGCTCTCGCCGTTTCGGCGTTGAAGGTCGGTATGCTCGTGTACGCCTCATCCAGTGCCGGCAGCAACGCTTTGATTTCGCCGGCCTGTCGATGAAGGCGGTTCTCGTAGGCCGACACGGCGTCGTTCAGGGCGCCCTCGTCGATGTTCAGCACGATCCCCACCGAGACGTCCGCGACCAAGCCCTTTCCTGCTTCCCACAACCCCTTCACCAGGCTTTTGGCGTCTGTGATGTCCAGATCTCGCGGATCGAGTTGCTTGAGACTGTCGACAACGGCTTGGCGGTAGATCCGGTGCAGATCGTCCCGGACGTCCTCGGCCGCCTTCGCGACGTTGTAGATCGCATCGACCATGGCATCGCACGTATCGAAGAGAACGGCAAAGACGGGGTGGCTGGTCCCTCTCTTCTTCGCGTCGTCGTTGGCCCAGTCGTAACCTTCGCGGTTCTGGCCCCAGGCGGACGTCCCCCACAACGTGCTGCAGAACGTCCGCATCGCGTCGTACCAGTCCTGGTCGGTCTGGTCGGTGATGCTGCCGACGAGGCCCGTCAGCGTCCCGTCCACCATGCCGAGCGTGGTCTGGGGCATGCGCCATGCCTGGGAGATCGAGTACAGGCGCAGATGATTGGGCAACGGCAGGATCGTCGCCGCTTTGCCCCAACGGCACTCGTGCTCCAGCAGGGGACGCATGACAGCCAGGACCACGGCTTCCAGACCTTCGAGGGCCTCCTGCATCAAGTCCTGGCCCGCGTCGATGTCTCCCCACTTGAAATCGGTGACCGGGCCGTAGGCGGGGGCTTTGTCGATGACATGCGGGTTCGGCCGATGCGTCGGCTGTCCTGTCGGCGAAGGGTGGGTGGCCGCGTCGGCCGCCGCGTAGTTGTTGGCAGTGGACGTGAAGCCGACAGCGGCTCCCCCCACGCTCACCACGGACTTCGCCCAGACCTCGAGAAAGCGCTCGGCGACTTTCAGGTAGGCGGTCGTGAAGTCCTTCATCGCCGTGCCCCTCCCGCCGCCGTCCGGGTACCGGGCCAGTTCGTCGAGGAACGACTTGATGCCACGGTCAAGAGGGTCCTGCTGGCCTGCTACGCCCGTCGAGACGCCGTACAGGACGGTCGGAGTGACGTCGATCTTCCCGTTCGCCGGAGACGTCGGGGTGCTCATCAGGCCGCTCCCCAGCCCCGCAGCACCGCCCGATGAGCCGCCGAGTAGTTCGCGTGACCGGTCGTGACGTACGCGTGCAGCCACTTCTGCGCGGCCTGCAGGTCCTGCGCGGAGCGGTCCCACTCGTCCAGCTTCTCGACGAAGACCTCGCGGGCTTCGCCCTTCCACGACAGGACGACCGGTTCGGCGCGGTCGTAGAGGTCGTCGAGCTTGCCGTTGAGCTGCTTGAGGATGTCCTCCAGCTCGGCGGTGAGGTCGTGGAGCGTGGCGAAGGAGACGGTTATGTGGTCGTCGGCGGAAGCCCCGGTCGACATGATCCCCCTGGATATTGGTCGGCAACTATGGGTGCGTGATGGGCATTTGACGGCTTGCATTCAGAAGCATCGGAAGGATCGAAGGATCAGAAGGAGTCGAGGCTGCTGCGCGGTGGCGGCGGCGTATCGCCCGTCGCCTCCACGTTCGGCGTCGACAGCCTGTCGACCTCGCTGCCGATGTCGACCTGGATCCTCCGCATGTGCTCCAGCACCTCGATGTCGTTCGCGGAGAAGCCGTCCCGGCTCATCCGGACGGCCTGCTCCAGCAGCTTCATCACTTCGCGGATGCGTACGGCGTCCTCGGTCGCCGCGCGGTGGAACTCGCGGTACGCCGTCGCCGCCGGGCCGCGCCAGCCGGCTTCGACGCGGTCGACGATCGCGTCCATGCGTCTGACCTGCCTGTCGAGGTGGTCCTGCATGTCGTCGAGGTCGCCGGCGAGTTTGGTGAGGTCGGCGGAGGTCACGCGCAGGTCGGGGCCGCCGCCCTGGTTCGTACCGGTTCCGGGCACTGCCATGCCGTATCCCCGCCCCCGTCGCGTCGGCATCACACGTCACTTGCTGTTGCAATAATCCTACGATTCGCAGTGGCCCCGGAGCCAGGCCGTTCAAGGCCCCACGATGTCCAACTCCGCCCAGACCGTCTTGCCGACCGTGAGCCTCTCCACGGACCAACGGGCGGCCAGCGTACGGACGATGAGCAGGCCCCGGCCGAACTGGTCGTCGGGGGTGGAGGTTTGGGGCCACGGGAGTCGCTCGCCCCTCGGGTCGGTGACCGCCACGCGCAGGGCGTTGCCGGTGAGGGACGTCTCGACGCGGAAGAGGCGGTCGCGGAGGCACCCGTGCAGTAACGCGTTCGTGCACAACTCGCTTGCCAGCAGGGCCGCGTCGGCGGCGGAGTGGGGGTGGCCCCAGGCGGCCGTGAGGTGGGCGACGTGTCTGCGGGCGCGGGGGATGTTGCTCGGGTACGGGGTGTAGGTGACGGCGTCGTAGTGGTCGTAGGGGCCGTTGGGCTTGGGGAGTCCGGGAGGACAGGAGTCGGTCACCGGGGCGCACCTCCTTGTGCGATGGGGGACAGAGGTCAGGTGGGGTGGCTCTGCCGTGCTGTGCCGGGTGTGGGCAGCGCGGTGCACTTCCCCAACTGGTGCCGCTGGGTGGCTTGTTGTGCACTGACGGTAGCCGCTGTGAAGGTGAGCCAGCAACCCAATCGGACAGAAAGCTTGCTGTCCCCGAGTTGTGGTTGCTCGGTTCCGGGTCTCAGACTGGGGCGACTCAGTGGGAGGGAACGCGATATGGCAGGCAGGGACCCCAACCGGGGGAAGACGATCACGACCGTGTTGGGGCGTCGACTCGGTGGGGAGCTGCTACGGATGCGGGAGGCGTGTGATCTGCGCCAGCCGCACGCCGCCGAGGCGCTGACGGCGTCCGTCACGAAGGTGGCCAAGATCGAGCGCGGGCAGGTGCCGTTGCGTGATCCCGATGTCAGAGCGCTGTGTCATCTGTACGGCGAGACCGACGAGACGGTGATCCGCAAGCTTCTGGCCCTCGCGAAGGCGGACCGGGACCGTCGCAAGGTCCAGGGCTGGTGGAATCAGTACCCCCAGCTGAAGGAGCAGATGGAGTACGTGGCTCTGGAGGACATCGCCACAGAACTCCGGATGTGGCAATTGACCTTCATCCCGGGCCTGTTGCAGACACCGGACTACGTCCGCGCCCTTGCGGTGGGCAACGGAACCTGGGAGAACCCCGACGAGATCGGCCCCTTCGTCGAGGCGAGGATCGCCCGTCAGGCGCGGCTGGCCGGCGAACACCCCCTGCGACTGTGGGCGGTGCTGCACGAGGGGGTGTTGCGACAGTTGGTCGGTGGACGGGACATCATGCGGGCCCAGTTGGACCATCTCCTCGGAGCGGCCCAGTCGCCCAACGTACGAGTACAGGTGGTCCCGTTCACCGCAGGCGCTCATCCCGGTATGACCAGTGCCTTCACCGTGGTCTCCTTCGCGGAGCCGGGCGCCTTGGACCTCGTACAGGCGGATACTTTCTCGACGAAGGTCTGGCTCGAGAGCGAAGCCGACGCCGCGCGTCACAACGAGGTCTTCAGCCGCATCACACGGTTGGCGCTGACGCAGCAGGACTCCCTCAGCCTCATCGACAGTGTCCGTAAGGAGATGTAGGTCCCTTGTCCGAGTTCGAGTTCACGAAGTCCACGTACAGCAGCGGCGACGCGCACGGCGAATGCGTCGAAGTCGCCCGCAACATCCCCACCACCATCGCCGTCCGTGACTCGAAGGACATGGACGGGCCGATACTTCGGCTCACCCCCGCCACCTGGGCCGCGTTCGTCGCGCTCACCAGGGTGACTCGATGAGATTCCGAGGCGTGTTACTCGTGCTGTTCGTGTTGCCGCTGCTGTGGGGAGCCTTGTCGCTGTTGCGGGCCGGCGCGGCCAACGGCGCTCCTGACTGTCCGGGGCTCCATCTGGACGCGGAGGGCGAGAGCTCGCCGGGGCCCATGCGCAAGGGCGACCGTTGCGCGCTCTCCTACGACACCGCCACCGGCCGCTCGACCGGCACGAGTACGTACGAACAGCTGAAGTTCGCCCAGGAAGTGAAGCGCCGGAGCCTGGGCCGCGAGGGCGCGCTGTTCCTCCTGTACGGAGCGGCGGGGATCGGCATCACGTTCGTCGCGACTCGGAAACGCGGGTCCTAGCTACGACGAAGGGCTACGACAAAGGGACCCGCCGCTGGCATGCGGCAGGCCCCCGAAGAACGTGTCGGTGTGTCAGATCGTCGCGAAGCCGTAGTTCAGCAGCTTCGTCGCGTCCGTCGCGCGCTGCGTGACCGACGTCGACGCGAGGACCGTGCCGATGACCGTCTTGCCGTTGCGGGTGGCGGCGAAGACGAGGCAGTACTTGGCCTCGGGGCCGGAGCCGGTCTTCACGCCGATCGTGCCGCTGTAGCTGCTGAGCAGGGTGTTCGTGTTGGTCCAGGCAGCCATCGTGCGGATGCTGCCGGTCTTGGTGATCGTCTTGGCGGTGTACGACTTCGTCTTGACGACCGTCTTGAACGTGGCGTTCTTCATCACGTTGCTGGCGAGCTTCGTCAGGTCGCGCGGCGTCGAGTAGTTGTTGCCGTTGCCGATGCCGTCGAACGAGTCGAACTTCGTGTTCGTCATGCCGAGCGTCTTCGCGGTCGAGTTCATCTTCGCGATGAACGACTTCACGCGCGCGGCCCGGGTCGTACCCGTGCCGAACTTGTCGGCCAGGGCGTAGGCCGCGTCGCAGCCCGACGGCAGCATCAGGCCGTAGAGGAGCTGGCGGACGGTGACCTTGTCGCCGACGATCAGGTGGGCGGAGGAGGCGGTGTTGGCGACGATGTAGTCGCTGTACGCCTTGGCGATGGTGACCTTGGCGTCGAGGTTGAGGTTCGACTGGGAGAGCACGACCTTCGCGGTCATGATCTTCGTGGTGGAGCCCGTCGACCGCTTGGTGTCCGCGGCCTTCGTGTAGAGCGACTTGCCGGTGGCGTTGTTCATCACAAAGCCGCCCGCGGCCACGATCGTCGGCTGCGTGACGGCCTGCGCGGGTGCCGCGGTCAGGGCGCCCGTCGCGAGCACGGCGCCTGCGGTCACGGTGACCGCGGCGGCTCTGCGGAAGCGGCTGCCCTTGATGCCGGTAATGGCAGTAATCAACTGAGGTACCCCGAATACGTTGAATGCCCCTGAGGAGCGGCCCAGTTGGAGGGGGGAAAGAAAGGGCCGCACGTGTGTGACACGTAAGTAGCACAGAAGGTTGTGCGGTTGCTGGGCCGGGTTCCCCGAATGTGTGAAACGCGCCGCGCATATGCCTCGGGTGCGGCGTCCGCATCCTGGACGGCCGCCCTCATGCGTACGTGTTGTATCTATCATGTCCTCATGCCGTCCCCGTCCCCTTCCGCTTCCCTGTCTCCGTCTGCTGTCGGTCCCGACTCCTCCCCCCTCACCGTCAAGCAGCCACCCGCCGCCGACCGGGTCTACGCCCACGTGAAACAGGGGGTCCTGGACCGGCGTTACGAAGGCGGAACCCTGCTCACCGAGGGCGAGTTGGCCGAGGCGGTCGGGGTGTCACGGACACCCGTGCGCGAGGCGCTGCTGCGGCTCCAGGTCGAGGGGCTGATCAGGCTCTACCCGAAGAAGGGCGCCCTCGTCCTGCCCGTCTCCTCGCAGGAGATCGCGGACGTGGTGGAGACCCGGATGCTGGTCGAGCAGCACGCGGTCCGCAAGGTCGTACCGGCGTCACCGACGCTGATCGCCCGCCTCGAAGAACTCCTCGCGCGACAGAAGGAGCAGGCCGCCGCCGGGGACCTGGCCGGCGCCGCCGTCACCGACCGCTGCTTCCACGCCGAGATCGTCCGCAGCGGCGGCAACGAGATCCTCTCCCGGCTCTACGACCAACTCCGCGACCGGCAGCTGCGGATGGGCGTCGCCATCATGCACGCGCACCCCGACCGCATCGCCAAGACGCTCACCGAGCACGAGGCGATCCTCGACGCGCTGCGCACCGGCGACGCCGACGCCGCCGCCGGGATCGTGCACCAGCACGTCGACTGGTTCTCCCACTTGGCCCGGGGCGAGGTCCGATGAGCAGTAGCAGTAGCAGTAGCAGTAGCAGTTCGAGTTCCGCTTCCGCGCTGTCCCTGCCCGGTGATCCGCCCGGTGGCCGCCGTGCCGTCGCCGTGTGGGGCATCGGCGTCTCGGTCTACTTCGTCGCGGTCATCTTCCGTACGTCCCTCGGGGTCGCCGGCCTCGACGCGGCCGAGCGGTTCCACGTCAACGCCTCGGCGCTGTCGACGTTCTCGATCCTCCAACTGCTGGTCTACGCGGGCATGCAGATACCCGTCGGCCTGCTCGTCGACAGCCTCGGCACCAAGAAGGTGCTGACCATCGGGGTGGTGCTCTTCACCGCCGGCCAGCTCGGCTTCGCCTTCTCCCCCTCCTACGGCACCGCCCTCGCCTCCCGCGCGCTGCTCGGCTGCGGCGACGCGATGACGTTCATCAGCGTGCTGCGGCTCGGCACCCGCTGGTTCCCGGCGCGGCGCGGGCCGATGGTCGCGCAGCTCGCCGGCCTCGCGGGAATGGCCGGAAATCTCGTCTCCACGCTGGTGATCGCCCGCCTGCTGCACGGCATCGGCTGGACGGCCGCCTTCGCGGGCAGCGCGCTCGCCGGGGTCGTCGTCCTCGTTCTGCTGCTGCTCTTCCTGAAGGACCACCCGGACGGCCACGAACCGGAACCCTTCCCGCACCGGGGCGCGGCCTACGTCCGCCGCCAGATCGCCGCCTCCTGGCGCGAACCGGGCACCCGCCTCGGCCTCTGGGTGCACTTCACCACCCAGTTCCCCGCGATGGTGTTCCTGCTCCTGTGGGGCCTGCCCTTCCTGGTCCAGGCCCAGGGCCTGTCCCGCGCCACCGCCGGCGAACTCCTCACCCTCGTCGTCCTGTCCAACATGCTGGTCGGCCTGGTCTACGGCCAGATCGTCGCCCGGCACCACGCGGCGCGGCTCCCGCTCGCGCTGGGCACGGTCGGCGTGACGGCGTTCGTCTGGGCGGTCGTCCTCGTCTACCCCGGCGAGCACGCGCCGATGTGGCTGCTGATCGTCCTGTGCACCGTGCTCGGTTCCTGCGGTCCCGCCTCGATGCTCGGCTTCGACTTCGCCCGCCCGGCCAACCCGCCGGAGCGTCAGGGCACCGCCTCCGGAATCACCAACATGGGCGGTTTCACTGCCTCGATGACGACCCTGTTCGCGGTCGGCGTCCTCCTTGACGCGACCGACGACAACTACTCGATCGCCTTCTCGGTGGTCTTCGTCCTCCAGGCGATCGGCGTCAGCCAGATCCTCCGGCTCCGCAGCCGCGCGGCCCGCCGCGAGCGCGAACGGCTGGTGGCGAGCCGGGTGGAGACGGTGCACGTGCCGGCGTAGCCCTGCCGGGGTGGAGCGGGTGACGGGTGGTTCGTGCCGGTGCTGCCCACCCGCCCCTTCTCACCGACTTCTCACGCCGGTACGAGGGTGAGGTAGGCGATCCCCAACACGCCCCGGTAGCTCATCCACTGGGCCCGGTGCCGGTCGAGGCGCTCGCGGGTCGCCTCGGCCAGCGGATGGTCGCCGTGCGCGGCGAGCCACACCTCCGTGTCCGCCTGGTACCCCGCCTCGAACTCCTCCCACTCGTCCGCGTTCGCCGTCTCGACCCACTCGGGACGGAACCCGGCCGCCACCGCGAGATCGACGAGCGTCGCCAGGTCGTAGTACTCGTCGGCACGCGCCTCGGGCCACATGCCGGACAGCTCGGCCGGAGTCGGCGGGCGTTGCCAGAACCCCTCACCGAGCAGCACCCGTCCCCCGTCGGCGACGAGCCGCCGCAGTTCCCGCAGGGCTCCGGCGATGTGCCGGGGAGGCTCCTCGGCGCTGAGGGCATGGCTCGCGCTCAGACACAGCACCACATCGGCAGGCCCGCGCGCCGTCCCCACGGCCGACTCCTCGACGAACGCGACCCGTTCCGCGAGCCCCCGGGCCTCGGCGTCGCGCCGCCCGCGGTCCAGATCCCGCGCGTTCACATCGACACCGACACCCCGCGCTTCCGGTACGGCGGTCAGCACCCGGAGCATCAACTCGCCCCAGCCGCAGCCCAGATCGAGCACCGTCCGGGGCGCCGCACCGGCCAGCCGCCGTACGATCCGGGTCGCGCGCTCCTCGGAGAGGGGACCGTGGAAGGTGAGCCGGGTGAGGCGGGGCGGACCGTCGTCGGGCTCGGCGTTCTCGGCGTTCTCGGTTTTGGTGGACGTCACATCAGACATGCGGCGGAGGCTAGCCGCGGACGGCCGACCACCGACAACGAATTTGCGCCCCCGGTGACCGACTTGGGCTGGGGCGTGTCACTTCGTGACCGTGAAGTTCCGCAGTATCGACGCCGCCAGCTCCGGATCGCCGTCCGCCTTCACGCGGTCCGTCACCGAGTCGAGGGGGACGCGTCCGCAGGCCAGCCGGACGTACGTCTCCCAGTCGAGGATCAGGGTGGCGGCGGGGCCGAGCGCCGGGGCCGTTTCGAGGGTGCCGCGGCCCTGGATGTCGACGCGGATCGTACGGAGGAACTCGATCGGACCGTGCACGTCGAAGACGACCGCCGAACTGCGCGGTGCGCCCGCGTCGTCGGCGACCACCTTCGGGAGCGCGGCGAGCAGCACGTCACGGGCGACGTGCGCGCCGGGCGAGTCGAGGTTTCCGGGGCGGCCGAGGGCGGCGCGGAGGTCCTGCTCGTGCACCCACACGTTGAACGCGTGGGTGCGCATGGACTCCTCAAGCGTGATCTCGGTGCTGACATGGCCGCGCACCATCCTGCCGGGGTCCCGCGACTCGTTCCGCAGCTGCCGGTTGCGGCGGATGATCGTGTACTCCAGCTCCGACGTCATCTCCGGCGCCGTGTGGTGGCGGCGCACGTCGACCTGCATCTCCATGTACCGCTGGTGCTCGTTGGTGACGTGGTAGAGGTCGCGCGGGAGGGTGTGGATGGGGCGCGGGTCGCCGAGCATCTCGTTGTCCAGCCCGATGACATGGGAGACCACGTCACGCACCGACCAGCCGGGGCACGGCGTTCGCCGGTTCCACTCTCCCTCCACGAGCGGGGTCACCAGCTCGGATATCGCTTCGATGGAGTGGGTCCAGGCGTCGGCGTAGGGCTGGAGAGTGGGATGCAGACTCACGGAACGGGACCCCTCGGCGGTCGGTACAGGTCGGGTGGCGGGCGGCGTTGCCAGCGGGAGGTGGCTGTCGGCGGGTGTCTTGAAACGCTAAGTTACGCTGCTGTGAGGCACCCCGGCAGTGCTTTCGTGTGACGATCGTAGGCCCGTGTGAACGGCTCGAATGCCAGGACGGTGGTAGTGTGCGCGCCTCTCTCATCCAGATCGCCGTAGAAGAGGGCGAATCGGTTGATTCCCGCCGGGTCCGGATGGCGTCCCTCGTCCGCGAGCAGACCGGCGCCGACCTCGTCGTCCTGCCGGAACTGTGGACCACGGGCGCGTTCGCCTACGAGCTGTTCGACAGCGAGGCCGAGCCGCTGGAGGGGCCGACCTACGAGGCGATGGCCAAGGCGGCGAGCGACGCGGGCGTCTGGCTGCACGCGGGCTCGATCCCGGAACGGTCCCCTGAAGGCACCCTCTACAACACGTCCCTCGTCTTCTCCCCCTCCGGTGAACTGGCCGCCGCCTACCGCAAGATCCACCGCTTCGGCTTCGACAAGGGCGAGGCCGTACTGATGGGCGCGGGCGCCGAACTGGTGACGGTCGCCCTGCCCGCGACGACCCTCGGTCTTGCCACCTGCTACGACCTCCGTTTCCCCGAACTCTTCCGCGGCCTCGTCGACGCCGGCGCCGAGACCCTCGTCCTCTCCGCCGGCTGGCCCGAACGCCGCCGCTCCCACTGGACCCTCCTCGCCCAGGCCCGCGCCGTGGAGAACCAGTCGTTCGTCCTCGCATGCGGAACGGCCGGTACACACGCCGGAGTTCCCCAGGCCGGTCACTCGATCGTGGTCGATCCCTGGGGCGAGGTCCTCGCGGAGGCGGGCGCGGGCGAGGAGATCCTCACGGTGGACTTCGACCCGGCGAAGGTGTCCGCGACACGGGAACAGTTCCCGGCGCTGAAGGACCGGGTGCTGGGGCTGGAGCGGCCGGGGCGGGCGAGCTGAGCGGCAGAACCGGGCGGACACCGGCCGCACCGAAGTGCGGCTCCGGGGCGGCCGCCGGCCCCCGGGCCGTGCTCACCGACCTGCTCATCGCGTGGGGCCGTGCGACGGTGCTCGTCTGGCTCGTGGGCAGGATGCAGGACGCCCCTCCCGGCTGGACGGCGAGCGCGGTTTTCGGCGCGCTGTTCGTCGTGGGCGGCCACTTCGGGGACCGCGTTAAAGAACGCCGCCGGACCCGAGCCCGCGCAGCCGCCGACCAGGACGTGGGCTAGTCCTCCCGCTCCTTCTCCGCCAGGTGGATCACGCACACCGCCACCGCGATCAGCAGTGCCGCGTCCGCGTCCTCCCGGACGATGTCGACGCCGTACGTCTCCCGGATGTGCAGCCAGCGTCGGGAGATCTGCGCGAGCAGCTCACCGTCGTAGTCGACGCCGAACTCGCGGTCGAGGATCTTGCCGCTGACGTCGAGTTCGGTGCCGTCCACCAGGGACACCCGATAGTGGTTGCGCAGCAGGGAGAAGCGCTTGCGTCTGATGGTCGCCAGGGGCTCACCGTCCCGTTCGATGACCATCGTGTCGCGCAGGGCGAGCATCTTCTTGTGGATGTCGATGAGCACGCGCCCGTGCGTGTCCTTCAGCTCGAACGTGTCCCTGATGCGCATGGCCTTGCCGTCGACCAGGAACACCTTGTTGCCGTTCTGGTCCTCGATCCAGTAATCCTCACCGAAGCCGAGGATCCGATCGCGTACGAGGAATCTCATGACATTACGGCTTCCCCGGCAGCCGGTCCGAAACGCCGCCGATAGGCCGACGGGCTCAATCCGGTCTCCCGCCGGAGCCGCGCCCGCAGGTTCGCCCCGGTGCCGAGACCGCACCGCGCGGCGACCACGTCGAGCCGTTCCTCCCCGCGCTCGATGAGCCGGCACGCCAGCGCCACCCGCTCCCCGGTCAGCCAGGCCAACGGCGTCGTCCCGAGCTGCGCCCGGAAGCGCCGGTGCAGGGTCGCGGGGGAGACGGCCGCGCGGGCGGCCAGCTCGGCCACTGCCAAGGGCTCGCCCAGCCGCTCCTGCGCCCACGCGAGCAACGGCGCGAGCGACTCGTCGGGCACATCGGGCAACGGCCGCTCCACGAACTGCCTTTGCCCGCCGTCCCGATGAGCCGCGAAGACCAGCCTCCTGGACACCGCGTTGGCGATCTCGGCGCCGTGGTCCCGCCGTATGACATGCAGCCCGAGGTCGAGCGCGGCGGCGCTGCCGGCGGCGGTGAGGATGTCGCCGTCGTCCACGAAGAGAACGTGCGGTTCGAGCCGCACGCGCGGGTGCAGGGTGCGGAAGGTGTCGGCCCACATCCAATGGGTGGTGGCCCGGCGCCCGTCCAGCAGCCCGGCCTCCGCGAGGGCGAAGCTCCCGGTGCACAGGCTCATGACACGGGCCCCGCGCGCGTGGGCACGCCGGATGGCGTCGAGGACGTCACCACCGCGCGGTACGACGTTGTCGGGCCGCCCCGGTACGACGAGGGTGTCCGCCGAGTCCACCGCGTCGAGACCGTGTGCACCGGTGAGGGCGAAGAACCCGTGGTTCATCCGCACCTCACGCGCGGGCGTGCACACCAGCACCTCGTACAGCGGCCCGGACAGCCCGAGTTCGGGCCGGGGCAGTCCGAACAGCTCGGTGGCGACACCGACCTCGAAGGGGTTGGTGCCCTCGTCGACGATCACGGCGACCCGGTGCGGACGGGTGGGCGGGCGCTGAGAGGATCCTTGCGGCATGTGCGATTCCTAGCACTCGCATGCCGGGTACGACACCCCGCACGCTGACCTCATGGAACCCATCGCGCTCTCTGCCGCCCTCGCCTCCTTCACCGACCAGTGGAGCCCTCGCATCGTCACCACGGTCAACGACTACGACGTCCGCGTCGCCAAGGTCGAGGGCGAACACCTCTGGCACACCCACGACCACACCGACGAGTTCTTCCTGGTCCTGGACGGCGAACTGCACATCGCGCTCCGCGGGTTGGCGGGGGAGCGCACGGTCGTCCTCCCCAAGGGCTCCGTCTTCACGGTCCCCCGCGGCACGGAACACAAGCCGTATGCCCCGGTCCCCACCGAGATCCTCCTCCTCGAACCCACCGGCACGCTCACGGTGGGCGACCAGCATGAGGAGATCCCGGCGCACGTGGACGCGACGACGGGTCACACCTTGAACTGATCCTTCAGCGCGGTGAGCATGGCGTTCAGGGCGGTGGGGGTGGGTACGAGGAGCGTGGCGGGGTCGTCGCTCTCGCGGAGGTGGAGGGTGGTGAGGGCGGCGGCTATCTCCAGGCAGTTGTTATCGGCGTCGCCTGTGGAGAACGACGACTTCTGCCAGTGGAGGGGTTCGGGCACGGGTGTTCCTTCAGAGTTCCTGGGCGATGCGCTGGACGAGGTCAAGAGAAGCATCGTGCGGTAGTGCTGCGCTGTCGATGCTCTCGAAGCGGGTTCGGCAGCGATTCAGCCGAGCCGTTGCGTCGATGAACTCGGCGCCATGCGACGTGTCGATCTGCACGGTGTCGAGTTGGGGGACGACCCCGCCAAAGTACTGCATGGGAAGACCCGCCCCGGCGAAGCCTTCGGGGCTGAACGGGATGACGCGAAGGATGACTGTCTCTCTGTCGGCTGCGTGGAGGAGGTGTCCGAGCTGGGTGCGGGCAACCTTGGATCCCCCGACACACATCCGCAGTGCTGCTTCGTGGACGACGATGTCGTAGGGCGTGCCCGACTCCAGCACCTGCTGTCGGCGCATGCGGAAAGAGACGCGGGTCTCCAGCTCCTCCTTGGGAAGACCCGGGTCCACGAACAGTGAGGCAGCGCGTACGTGGTCCTCGGTCTGGAGGACTCCGGGGATGTGGACCATTTCGAACGCGTGGACGTACGTGGCATCGTGTTCCAGCTCGGCCAGATCAAGAGCCTGGCGGGGCATCACACCTCGGTACTCGTCCCACCAGTTGCCGGTTCGGTACTCCGCCATCTTGACAAGGGCGTCCACGAGTGCGGGATCGTCACAGTCGTAGAACTCGGCCATTCTGCGCAGTCGTTCCTCGCTGAGACCGAACCGACCGGACTCGATGTGGCTGATCTGGGTTGGGCTGGTGTCGAGTTGCGCGGCAGCCTGCCGGTTCGGGACGCCCGCCGCCTCGCGCAGCTTGCGCAGTTCTGCCCCCAGCCGGGCCTGGCGGGCAGTTGGGACGGGCCGTGCGGACATCTGTCCTCCTAGTGAGTCGACGCCGAGTTTGCCTGAAACGTTGAGACGACTCAACGTTTCAGGCTACTGTCGTCACTGTACTCACGGAGGGTGCCCAAACGGTCACCCATCCGCAACTCCCGCACGCCCACCGCCCGAACGAGCCGGGCTCGCTCAAACCACCCTCGCCCCACCGGAGTTGATACCCCATGCCCTCGTACACCCTCATCTGTCCACCCCTCGAAACCTCCCCCCACATCGCCCGCGACTTCGTCGCCACCGTCCTGCGCACGCTGGAGCTGGACCGCACCCTGGTCGACGACGCGATCCTCTGCACCTCGGAACTCGTCACCAACGCCTGCGTCCACGCGAAGGGCGGTGACGGCACGGTGCTGTGGCTGGCCGTGGAAGAGGGGCGGCTGCGGGTCGTGGTGTACGACGGGGACGAGAACCCACCGGTGATAAGGGAGTTGACGACGCCTGAACCGGATGAGCGAGGCGGCGGCCGGGGTCTTTACCTGGTGGACGCCCTCACCGCAGGCCGCTGGGGGCACGGCCCGGACATCCCGTACGGCGGGCAACCGCACCCGGAGGGCAAGGCGGTGTGGTTCGACCTGCCCGCAGAGCCGGTCGCAGACCTGCCCGTACGACGCCCGGCATCACCATGACCGACCAGCCGCAGCCTTCCGACCAGCGACGCCGGCAACTCGAAACAGCAGCCGTCATCCTGGGCCTCGCCCGGCCGATGGTGGACGACGACGCACCTCTGACGGCCGACGAACTTCGCTGGATCGCCCGCCGCCTGGTCGAGTCCCTGACGGAGGTCCTCGGCATCGCCGCCGGCCGGCGCCACGTACCGCCGAAGCACGGCGGGGGAGATCGGGGTAACGCTCCCACCCCCTCGATCGGCCGCCCCTAGGATGAACCGCATGGCAATCGATGGCGCGCAGACGACTCCGGACGTGGTGGAGGACGTGTTCGACGGACATGCCACGGGCATCGAGGTCGAGGACCCGGGTGAGGACAGCGAGCAGATCCAACGGCCGTGGAACCCCGATCAGATCCGGGTGAACACCAGCCAGTTCTCGCTGCGCAACATCCTCGACCAGATCGACGAGGGCTCCATCGAACTCGCTCCGGACTTCCAACGGCTACAGGTCTGGCGCGCCGACCAGAAGTCCCTGCTCGTCGAGTCGCTGCTGCTTCAGATCCCGCTGCCGGCCTTCTACTTCGCGGAGGACGCGGACGGGTCGTTCCGGGTCGTCGACGGCCTGCAACGGCTCTCCACGCTGCACGCGTTCGTCCGGGGCGGTGAGAACGGCTTCGCGCTCGGGAAGCTGGAGCATCTGAACGACCTGAAGGACCTGCGTTTCACCGATCTCCCCGTGCCCTTCCAGAGGCGGATCAACAACACCCAGCTGATCGTCAACGTGATCGACCCGACGACCCCGCGCGGAGTGACGTACGAGATCTTCAAACGGATCAACACCGGCGGGACCCCGTTGAACGCGCAGGAGATCCGGCACTGCATGAGCAGCCCGCGCAGCAGGGACGTCCTGCACCGGATGACCCACACGGACGCCTTCGCCAAGGCCACCGGGGGCCGCCTGACCAACCACATCCGGATGAACGACCGGGAGATGGCGCTGCGCTTCGCCGCGTTCTGGCTGAAGGGCATCGAGGCCTATCTGGAGCGGCCCATGATGGAACTGTTCCTCATGGACGCCACCGAACTGCTCGACGACCCGAAGCAGGTCGGGAACGAGCGGATGGCGGCGCTGGAGGCCGCCTTCGACCGTGCGATGACCCATGCCTACCTCGTGTTCGGAGAACACGCCTTCCGCAAGTGGCCACAGGGCGAGGACTACCGCCGTCCGATCAACCGTGCCATGTTCGAGAGCTGGTCGCTGGCCCTGGCCGATCCCGCCCTCACCACCGACGATCTGCGTGCGCGCCGCAAGGCGATCGTGCAGGCCGCGCGCGAGCGGATGACCGTCGATGTCACCTACCTCAACGCCATCACCTCCTCCACCGCCGACCGGTACCGCGTCGACTACCGCTTCAAGGCCGCCGTCGCGGACGCGGGAGTCGGCCGGTGATCACCTCCCTGGACATCCGGGGTTTCAAACGCTTCGAGTCGGAGTCGTTCGAACTGCGCCCGCTGACCGTCCTCACCGGAGTGAACGGCGGCGGCAAGAGCACCGTGATCCAGTCCCTGCTGCTGGCACGGCTGGCGGCCATGTCGGGCGGCGGTACGGCGGGTGGCACGGTCCGCCTGAACGGGCCGCTCGGTCTGGCCCTCGGAGAGGCTCGCGACGTACTCAACTGGACGTCCGGCGCGACTGAGATCACGGTACGGCTCGGCGGACCGGGCGGTGAGTCCTGGGTGTTCGGCTTCGGCCTGCCCGATGCCGACCAAGCCCTGCACCTGGACGTACGGCGACTCCCGGTGGCGGTCGTACCCGGTATCGGACCGGGCGTCGCCGACCCCGCCTTCACCTATCTGTGCGCGGAACGCCTCGGCCCGCGCGACACCCTGGCCCTGTCCGCCGACGAACCCGACCGGATCGGTGTCGGCGTGCGCGGTGAGTTCACGGCACAGGTGCTTGCGCTGCGCGAGACCCGTGCGATCAGCCCCCGCAGCCCTCGCGGGGAGGTGCGGGGCTCGCTGCATCACCCGGAGGGCGCCGGTCCGCAGCTGAGGTCCCAGGCCGAGGCATGGGCATCGGAGATCATCCGGCCGCTGCGCATCACCGCCCGCTTGGCCGCGGGCATCATGGCCGGGACGATCCGCTTCGGCGAGACGGGCCTCATCGGGGAGGAGATCCGTCCCGCCAACACCGGCTTCGGCGTCTCTTACGCGCTTCCTGTCATCGTCGGCGGTCTGCTTACCGAGCCGGGCGACCTGCTGATCGTGGAGAATCCCGAGGCCCATCTGCACCCGGCGGGACAGTCCCGGCTGGGCCGCTTCCTCGCGCGCGTGGCGGGCAGCGGGGTACAGGTGCTCGTGGAGACGCACAGCGACCACGTCCTCAATGGCGCTCGCCTCGCAGTCGCGCAGGACGGCTCGATCCCCGCGAAGGACATGGTCACGCACTACTTCGACCACGACCGCACTCTGCCCATCGCCATCAACGACAAGGGCGAGCTCAGCCACTGGCCGAGTGGTTTCTTCGACCAGATCGAGACCGACCTGGGGAGGCTCGCTCGTGCTCGGCGTGACAGGTGATGCCACGGCCGACGATGACTACCGCGTCGTCGTCGGTGAGGAATGCTTCGACTGGCGGGAGTTGACGGACTCGGATCTTGCGGACGCCCTCGACCTGCTCGCGGAGTTATTGGAGCCGTTGGCGGATGGCCGCACGGCAGCTCTCATGGAACCCGCGTACGAAACCGAATGCCGCCCGTCCGTCGCACTGTTCGACGTCCTGTACTCACCGGACGGCGGACTGCCCCGCGACAAGCGGGTCCGTCTGCAGAAGCTGCTGGGCAAGTGCAGGCGAGTGGAACCCGGCGAGGCGGATCTGCCCCAGCCGGTCCGCGTGGCCGACGGCCCCTGGCGCGAGCCGTCCTGGGGCACGGCACACGCTCTGGCCAGGGCGGCGGGCGGCCGGGCCATGTCCTGTCTCCTCGCGCCGTACGCCAATGAACCGGACTGGCCGTCCGGATGGCTCACCGTCACACGGACGACGGAGGCGGGCCACGACGAGGTGAGGACGCACGTCCTGCGGAAACCGCAGGACGCCCCGGGCTTCTGGCGAGGCGTACTCACCCACGAACCCGTCCCGGCCGACCACTTCCTCGACTTCACCGAGGGCGCCTTCCCTCGGCTGCTCTTCGCCGACTCCCTGAACCTGCACCACTTCAAGGGCTCGTACGCGGAGGTCCTGCCCTGGCTGGTCAAGCTCCTCGGTGCACTCAACGATCACTTCACCCGGACACTGACCGACTGCGGCGGCGATCTGAGCCAGGTCATGCGCAGGTTTGACGCGCTGGGTCTGGACATCTCTCCCGAGAGCGCCAACACGAAGAAGAACGCCAAGGCATGGGAGCAACGGAACGTCGACCACGGCGGCGGCACCTACCGCTGCGACTGGCACGGCAAACGCCTCTGGGACCGCGACCGAGTGCACTTCTCCCTGCCGATCCCCGAGCAGGACGACCGGATCCTCGTCGGGATCTTCGTGGGGCATCTCGCGACGTGAAGGTCCCCTGGGGTGACTGTCAGTCGCGGGTGGCACTCTCTGATCCATGACCGACGCATTCCCGTCCCCGACTCTCCGACGCGCCCGCGTCCACGCCCCCCCAGCTCACCGGCAAGAGCGGCTGGCTGAACACGGGCGGCGAAAATCTCTCCTTTGCGGACCTACGAGGGTAAGTGCGTCGTCGTAGACTTCTGGACTTTCTGCTGCATCAACTGCCTGCATGTTCTGGACGAGCCGCGGGAGTTGGAGGAGAAGCACCGGGACACGGTGGTGATCATCGGGGTGCACTCCCCGAAGTTCGTGCACGAGGCGGAGCATCAGGCGGTCGTCGACGCGGTCGAGCGGTACGGCGTGGAGCACCCGGTCCTCGACGACCCGGCCAACGCATACCCCGCCTGCCATGTCCACCAGCAGGACTGGGGTGTCCCGGTCCGCCTCACCGAGGGCGCGGCGGACCGTCTCCCCCTCGTGCTGGCCGGCATGGACGACCTGAACGAACAGCACAGCCAGAACGCCTGAAACGGGGGACCACCGGCAACGCCCTATCGGCGACGCGCCCGCGGCGCCAGCTTGTACAGCGCCATCCCCGCCGCCACCAGCGTCGTCGCCGCCACCATCATCGCCATGCTGTTCAGCCACAGCCCCGTCGCGGCCAGCGTGGCGCCCCCGGCGCCGGTCGTTCCGGCGCCGACAACTCTTCCGTACATAAACGTTTCTCCTTGCGGACGTGAAGTGATGTGAGAGGTGATGTGAGAGGTGATGTGAGGGGTGGGCTAGGTGGCCACCCACTTCTCCTCGCTGCGGCGGGCCAGCCCCCACAGCGAGGTGAAGTAGACGGCGTGCTGGAAGAGGTCGTAGAGCATCTCGGGGATCATCAGCGCGGCGACCAGGACCGCGAGGGGGCCCGCGCGGCGGACGGAGACGGTCTTCTCGACCACGAAGATCAGGCCGATGGCGGTCCAGAACGGGGAGAGGCCGGGGAAGCCGTAGACCGTCGTGTACGTGGCCATGAAGGTCAGGTAGACGAGGAAGGACAGGGCGCCGAAGCCCATCAGGAACTGCTGGAGGAAGTAGCGGGCGGTGACCCTGGTCCAGCCGTAGTCGCGGAGGTTCTCCAGGGCGCCGCGCTGCCAGCGGAGGCGTTGGTGCCAGAGTTTGGGGAGGCTGGTCATGACCTCGGTGGTGACCGCGCAGCCCGCCGGGGACATGGCGCGGTAGCCGAGGGTCTTGACCGCCTTGGTCATCTCGTCGTCCTCGGTGAGGGAGGCGAGGCTGTAGTAGCCGGTGCCGCCGCCGATCAGTCCCGAGTGCCGGGCGTCACGGACCTCGCGCAGGACGCGGGCGCGGAACATGGTGCCGGTGCCGGTGAGGACCTGGGCCTTGCCGCCGGTGCGGTTCAGCTCCCAGGCGTAGCGCTGGAACTCCATGCGCTGGAGCAGGCCGAGGAGTCCGCCGCCCGGTTCGCCGTAGAAGACTCCTCCTACGGCGCCGACCTTGCGGTTGAAGGTGGCCACGGCGGTCTCGCTGAACCAGGGGTTGAGGACGGTGTCCGCGTCCTGGACGAGGAGGAGGTCGCGTTCGTCGAGGTGGGGCAGGACCCAGTCGATGGCCTGGTTGAGGGCGCCGGCCTTCTTGTGGGTGTTGCCGCGGGTGGCGAAGACCTCGGCGCCGTGCGAGGCGGCTACGGCGGCGGTGTCGTCGGTGCAGTTGTCGGTGACGACGACGATCAGGTCGGGCTTGCGGGTCTGCCGCCACAGGCCCTCGATGGCGGCACCGATGCGGTCCGCTTCGTTGTGGGCCGGGATCAGTACCACCAGCCGTGGTTCGAGCACGGCAGCGGCCCCCCTGTGAAGATCGTGAGACGGGCCCGGGGCTGCCTCTCCCCGGACCCTCAACAGCACAGAGTCTTCACGAGGTTCACACAACCGCACAATGCGACTGGCGTCACGGATTGCTCACGGTTGTCTGTGGATGTCCTGTGCGGGTGATTCGGTACGTGTGCGTTTTACGCCCCCCAATCCACCGCCGAAGGGGGTGATCGGGTGCCGTGTCCCGACAACTCCCGTGCGTCACAAGGGAGTTGTCAGCCCTCCAGAAACGCCACCAGCGCGTTGGCCAGCAGGAACGGGTCGCGGTCGCCGCAGAGTTCGCGGGCGCTGTGCATGGAGAGGATCGCCACACCGATGTCGACGGTCTTGATGCCGTGCCGGGCCGCGGTGATCGGGCCGATCGTCGTGCCGCACGGCATGGCGTTGTTGGACACGAAGGACTGGAAGGGCACGCCGGCCTTCTCGCAGGCCGCGGCGAACACCGAGCGGCCCGAACCGTCCGTGGCGTAGCGGTTGTTGACGTTGACCTTGAGGATCGGCCCGCCGTTGACCCGCGGGTGGTGCGTCGGATCGTGCCGCTCCGCGTAGTTGGGGTGCACCGCGTGACCTGTGTCGGAGGACAGACAGACGGTCCCGGCGAAGGCCCGCGCCCGGTCCTCGTACGACCCGCCGCGCGCGAACACCGACCGCTCCAGGATCCCGCCGAGCAGCGGCCCGTCCGCGCCGGTGTCGGACTGCGAGCCGTTCTCCTCGTGGTCGAAGCCGGCCAGTACGGGGATGTACGGCACGTTCTCGCGGGCGGCGACGGCGGCGAGCGCGGCGACGCCGGCGTGCAGGGACAGCAGGTTGTCCATGCGCGGACCGGCGGCCAGCTCCTGGTCGCGGCCCAGGTAGGCGGGCGCCTCCACGGAGTGCGTCATCAGGTCCCAGCCGGTGACCTCGCCCGGCGCGAGCCCCGACTCCTCCTCCAGGAAGGCGATCAGGTCGCCGTCGCGGACGTCGTCGCCCAGGCCCCAGATCGGCTGGAGATGGCGCTGCTTGTCCAGCTTGAGCCCCTCCGTCGACACGGAACGGTCCAGGTGGATGGCGAGTTGGGGCACTCTGAGCAGCGGCCGGTCCACGTTCACCAGGCGGGTCGAGCCGTCCCGCAGGGTCAGCCGGCCGGCGAGGCCGAGGTCCCGGTCGAGCCAGGAGTTGAGCAGCGGCCCGCCGTAGATCTCGACGGCGACCTGGCGCCAGCCGTGCGCGCCGGTGTCGGGGCGCGGCTTGACCCGCAGGTTCGGGGAGTCGGTGTGCGCGCCGACGATACGGAAGGGGGTGTGGGGGGCCGCACCTTCGGGGACGAACCAGGCCACGATCGCGCCACCGCGCAGCACGTACTTGCCGCCGGTCGTCCCCTCCCAGGCGTCCGTCTCGGCGACCTGCCTGAATCCGGCCTTCTCCAGCCGCTCGGCGCTGTTCGCCACGGCGTGGTACGGCGTGGGACTCGCTGCCAGGAAGGACATCAGATCGTCGGTGTGGCCGCGGTCGAAGCGGGAGGGTGCGCTCATGGGGTTCACCTTAACGACGTACGAGGGCCCGCTCCCGGGGGTGGGAGCGGGCCCTCACAAGGGCGATGTGGGGATTCGCGAAGCTGTACCTGTGTTGTCCTGGAACGTGTTCGCGGTCGCCTAGAAGGCTGCCTCGTCCAGCTCCATCAGGTCCAGTTCTACGCCCTCGGCCACCTTGCGGGCCAGGGTCACGCCCGGCAGAACGTTGGCCGCGAAGAACTTCGCAGCCGCGATCTTGCCGGTGTAGAACGCGCGGTCCTTGGCGGAGGCGGTCTCCAGTTTCTCGGTGGCGATCGCGGCGCCCTTGAGGAGCAGGTAGCCGACGACGACGTCACCGGAGGCGAGCAGCAGCCGGGTGGTGTTGAGGCCCACCTTGTAGATGTTCTTGACGTCCTCTTCGGTCGCCGCGAGGTCGGTCAGCATCAGGCCGACGATCGCCTCCAGCTCCACGGCCGCCTTGGCGAGGTGCTCACGGGCGCCCCCGAGGTCCTCGCCGCCGGTGCCCAGCGCCAGGAACTTCTTGATGTCCTCGGCGAGGGAGTTGAGGGCGGCGCCCTGGTTGCGGACGATCTTCCGGAAGAAGAAGTCCTGGCCCTGGATCGCGGTGGTGCCCTCGTACAGGGTGTCGATCTTGGCGTCGCGGATGTACTGCTCGATCGGGTACTCCTGGAGGAACCCGGAGCCGCCGAAGGTCTGCAGCGACTGGGCGAGCTGCTCGTAGCCCTTCTCGGAGCCGTAGCCCTTCACGATCGGCAGGAGCAGGTCGTTGAGCGCGTGCTCGGTGGACGCGTCCTCGCCCTCGGCCTCCTTGACGGCGATCGCGTCCTGGACCGACGCGGTGTACAGCACGAGGGCGCGCATGCCCTCGGCGTACGCCTTCTGCGTGATCAGCGAGCGGCGCACGTCCGGGTGGTGCGTGATGGTGACCTTCGGCGCGCTCTTGTCCATGAACTGCGCGAGGTCGGGACCCTGGACGCGCTCCTTGGCGTACTCGAGGGCGTTGAGGTAGCCGGTCGACAGCGTCGAGATGGCCTTCGTGCCGACCATCATGCGGGCGAACTCGATGATCCGGAACATCTGGCGGATGCCGTCGTGCTTGTCGCCGATCAGCCAGCCCTTGGCGGGGTGGCGGTCGCCGAAGGTCATCTCGCAGGTGTTGGAGGCCTTGAGGCCCATCTTGTGCTCGACGTTCGTGGCGTAGACGCCGTTGCGCTCGCCCAGCTCGCCGGTCTCGACGTCGAAGAGGAACTTCGGCACGAGGAAGAGGGACAGCCCCTTGGTGCCCGGCCCGTGGCCCTCCGGCCGCGCGAGCACGTAGTGGAGGATGTTCTCCTCCATGTCGTGCTCACCGGACGTGATGAAGCGCTTGACGCCCTCGATGTGCCAGGAGCCGTCCTCCTGCTGGACCGCCTTCGTCCGGCCCGCGCCGACAT
This sequence comes from Streptomyces sp. NPDC088350, assembly GCF_044753545.1. NCBI lineage: Bacteria > Bacillati > Actinomycetota > Actinomycetes > Kitasatosporales > Streptomycetaceae > Streptomyces > Streptomyces sp. NPDC088350. The sequence goes on from NZ_JBIVNL010000006.1 coordinate 143,481, forward strand.
CGGAACCCGCGTCGGGCTCGGTCAGCACCATGGTCGAACCCCAGGTCCGCTCCACCGCGAGCCGCGCGATCTTCTTCTGTACGTCGTTGCCCTCGTCGTAGAGGATCCCGGCGAAGGCCGGCCCGGAGGAGTACATCCACACGGCCGGGTTGGCGCCGAGGATCAGCTCCGCGTACGACCAGATGAGGGAGGGCGGAGCCGTCGTACCGCCGATGGCCTCGGGGAGCCCCAGCCGCCAGTACTCCGACTCCATGAAGGCCTTGTAGCTCTTCTTGAAGGAGGCGGGTACCGGCGCGGTGTTCGTCTCCGGGTCGAAGACCGGCGGGTTGCGGTCGGCGTCGGCGAAGGACTCCGCCAGCTCGTTCTCCGCGAGCCGGGTCAGCTCCTCCAGGACGCTCTTCGCGGTGTCCGTGTCCATCTCCGCGAACGGACCGGTCCCGTACAGCTTGTCGCGCCCGAGGACCTCGAAGAGGTTGAACTCGATGTCGCGGAGATTCGACTTGTAGTGCCCCATGGCGACGACTCCGTAGAAAGATATGGAGAACGAGACTCGTACTCACTCGTACTAAGCAGTAGCTACGATGATGCTACCCGTCGGTAATAAGAAGCAACCCCAAGCCCTCCATCTGTGACTCAGTACTCTTGCTCGCATGTACGGCTACGACCAGAACGTGGGCGCTCAGCAGGGGTACGTCCCGCCCCAGCAGCAGATGGCCGGTGGCGTGGGCGGCTACGGCCAGCAGCCACCGCTCTACCCCGAGCCGTCCCCGCCCTCGCTCGCGGACGCGGTGCGCGCCTTCACCACCGGGCAGATGGCCGCGGAGGACTTCCAGCAGGTCTTCGCGACGTCCAAGGTGTACTGCCCGCGCGGCGACAACCCCGGCTTCCTCGCCCTCCACAACACCCAGCAGCCGGTGATCCCCATGTTCACCTCGCTGAAGGAACTGCGCCGCTACGCCGGCAAGGAGTCCAAGTACTTCGTCATCACCGGCGCCGAGGTCATCGACCTGCTGCCGACGGGCTACGGCTTCGTCGTCGACATGGAGGGCGAGCACCGGATGGTGTTCGACGCGAAGGCGGTCGAGCAGATGGTGGAGTTCGCGATGCGCAGGATGTACGGCTGAGCGGCCGGCCTAGTTGCTGAAGTCCGGGGCCCGATCCGACGAGAAGTCGGCGGAGTTCCCGGTGTTGCGCGGGGCGTGCCCCGGATGGCTGGAAGTGTGCGGGTCCGGACGACAGCGGACGCGGCACACCGACGGGGGCCCGCATGGCGGCGACACGGAACGCACAGAACATACGGAACGTACTGATCACGGGTGGTTCGGCGGGGATCGGGCGGGCCTGCGTGCGGCGGTTCGCGCGCGGTGGCGACCACGTCTGGTTCACGTATCACTCGGGGCGGGAGCGCGCGGCCCGGCTGGTCGCCGAGCTGGCCGACAGCTGCCGGCACCCGGCGCGGGCCTTCGAGTTCCGCCAGGGCGAGTGGGCCGACCACGAGCGGCTGGTCGCGGAACTGCCCGGACCGGTCGACGTACTCGTCAACAACGCGGCGGTCGGCTCGAAGACCGTCGAGCGCTACGTCCCCGGGCCCGGCCACGCGCAGGACGCGGCGTTCCTGCAGATCAACGCCGTAGGACCGCTCTGGCTCAGTGAACAGCTGCTGCCGGGCATGCGGGCGCGCGGGCGCGGCACGATCGTCAACATCGCCAGTGTCGGCGGGGGCGTCGCCCAGTTCCCCGGCTTCCGGATCGCGGACGGCATGAGCAAGGCCGCGCTCGCCTATCTCACCCGGCACCTGGCCGCCGAGCTGGTCCACGACCCCGTCGACGTCGTCGCCGTCTGCCCCGGCGCGGTGGAGACCCCCATGTTCGAGGCCAGCACCCTGGCCGGCCTCACCCCACCGGAACGCGCGGCCCTGCGAGCCACGCTCCCCCGGGGCCGCCTGATCCACCCCGACGAGATCGCCGACCTGGTCTGGCGCCTGACCGGCCCCGACGCCGGCCTCCTGCACGGCGCGGTGATCGACGCGTCGATGGGGCTGGGGGTACGGCCGGGGTTGCTGGGGGGAGTGCCGGAGGGTGCCGGGGCGGAGCGATGACCCGGTCCTCGGGGAGTGATGACCCGGTCCTCTCCCGCGCCGCCCGCCCCAGCACCGGAGTCGGCCCATGACCCCGGTCTCCCGGCAGGCCGCCCGGCTGGTCGACGGTTCGCCCGCCATCGCGGAGGCGCATTTCCGGGCGGAGGCGTCGCCGTACCACCCCCGGCTGCGGCCCGACGGCTGGCTCAATCTCGGTACCGCGGAGAACCGGCTGGTGCAGGACCTGCACACCGGGCCGCCGCCCCGTCCGCTGACGGCGCGGGACACCCGATACGCGCCCCTGTACGGCACCCCCGACCTGCGTGCGCACATCGCGCGGCACCTCACGGATCTCGGTGACCGGCCGGTCGACCCCGAGGACCTGGTCGTCGTGGCCGGGGCGACCGCCGCCCTCGACGTCGTCGCCACCGCGCTGTGCGACCCGGGCGAGGCGATCGTCGTGCCCACGCCCTGCTACGGAGCCTTCGCCACGGACCTCGGGGGCCGCTCGGGCGCCCGGCTGCTGCCCGCCCCGCCGGACGCGGAGGACGGCCACGGGCTCTCCGTACGCGCCGTGGACCGGACGCTGGCCGAGGCCCGCCGTGACGGCGTGGACGTACGGGCCGTGGCGCTGGCGTCCCCGGCCAACCCGACCGGAGAGGTCCATCCGCCCGCGCGGCTGCGGGAGTTGGCGGAGGTCGCGGCCCACCACGGCGTGGACGTCGTGGCGGACGAGATCTACGCGGGCTCGGTGTTCGGGCCGCGCCCCTTCACGAGCATGCGGGCACTTGCCGGGCACGCGCGCGTGCACACCGTGTGGGGGTTCGCGAAGGACTTCGGGCTGCCCGGTTTCAAGGCGGGCGTCCTGCACACCACGGACCCGGAGATCCGTGCCGCCGCCCGCGCCCTCGCCTACTTCGCACCCGTCTCCACCCACACCCAGGCCCATCTCACCGACCTCCTCGCCGACCCCGCCCGCGTGCACGCGTTCCTCGCCGAGAACCGCCGCCGCCTCGGCGCCTCGTACGCCCGCGCCGCCGCCCTGCTCGACGCCTTCGGCATCCCGTACGCCCCCGCGCAGGCGGGCTGCTCGGTCTGGGCCGACCTCGGCGGCTGGCTGCCCCGCCCCGGCTTCGCCGGCGAACGCGCGCTGTGGCGGGAGATCCTCGACCGCACCCGCGTCAGCATCCTGCCCGGCGAGGCCTTCCACGCCCCCCGCCCCGGCTGGTTCCGCGTCTGCCACTCGCTGGACGCGGCCCTCGTGGAGGAGGCCCTGACCAGGCTCGGCCGCCTGCTCACCGAGAAGGCCGAGAAGGCCCAGAAGGCCGAGAAGGGAGCACCCCATGACGACCCACGACACACCACCGGGCCCGCTCGACCGCTGGTATGAGCAGGCGGGCGTCCGCACCGGCGTGCGCCGCATGTTCCACGAGGAGACCGAGCGCGGCCGGGTCTTCTTCCCGGCCGCCCTGGTCCCGTACGCCGCCCACGAGGCCCTACGGGAACTGCCGCCCGAGCGGGTGCGCGAGCTGACCGTGCGGCACCTCTACCAGTTCCTGCTGTCGACCACCCACCTCGAAACCCGGGTCGTCAACACCGCCGCCGAGGCCGTGGCCAACGGCCGCACCGGGCTCGACCTGCCCGCCGCGCTGCGCCCGGACGCCTTCAAGGTCTACTGCGACGAGGGCTACCACGCCCTCTACAGCCTCGACCTGGCCGACCAGATCGCCGCCGTGACCGGCATCGCGATACCGGACGAGGACTACGGCGGCTTCGTCGCGCGGTTACGGGCGTCCGCGCACCGCGCACTGCCCGGCGCGCCCGCCCTCGCCGGACTCCTCCAGGCGGTGGTGTTCGAGACGCTGATCACCGCCGTACTGAACGAGGTGCCCGGCGACCCGACCGTGGTCCGCGTCGTCCGCGACCTGCTGCGCGACCACGCCCGCGACGAGGGCCGCCACCACCGTTTCTTCTCCGCCCTCTTCAAGGAGGTGTGGACCCACCTGTCCACCGCCGACCGCATCGCGTCCGCCCACGCCCTGCCCGCACTGATCCGGGCCGCCCTGACCTGGGACCTCGCCCCCGTCCGCGCCTCCCTGCGGCTGGCCGGCCTCGACCCGGCCACCGCCCGCCGGGTCGCCGACGACTGCTGCGCGGCGGGCCCGGACACCCGCCGCCTGAACGACACCGCCCGCTCCACGCTCCGGCTCTGCGCGGCCGTGGGCGTCTTCGAACTCCCGGGCGCACGCGAGCACTTCACCGCGCACGGGCTGGGCGACGGCCGCGAGGAGACACCGTGAACCCGACCACCACGACCCCCCTCACCTACGGCGCTTACCTGCGGCTGCCGCAGCTGCTCGGCCAGCAGCTGCCGCGGGCCGAGGCGGCGCACGACGAGCATCTGTTCATCACCGTGCACCAGGTGCACGAGCTGTGGTTCAAGCAACTGCTGGTCGAACTCACGGACGCCCGCGACCGGATGCTGGCCGGCGACAGCGCGGTGGCGGTGCGCCGGCTGCGCCGCTGCCGCGAGATCGAGCGGGCGCTGCTCGACGCGCTGGAGCTGCTGGACACCATGGCGCCGCACGACTTCGAGGCGTTCCGGGGCGCGCTCGGCACGGCCAGCGGCGGGCAGTCCGCGCAGTTCCACGAGATAGAGGCGCTCTCGGCCCGCCGGGACCGCGCCCGCTCGATGCGCTGGCTGACGGACGCGGAGCGGGCCCGGCTGGACCGGCGGCTGCTGGAGCCGACGCTGTGGGACGGGTTCCTCGCGGTGCTGGCGGGCCTCCCGCGCGCGGGCCGGGCCGGGGCCCTGCGCGGGGAGGGACCGCTCGGCGCGCTGGTGGACGGGCTGCTCGGCCACGACGAGGGGTGGGCGCTGTGGCGGACCCGGCACGTCCGCGTCGTGGAGCGGCAGATCGGCGCGGGTCGGGGTACGGCGGGCAGTTCGGGGGCCGCGTATCTGCGGGCGCGTACCGGCGAACGGTTCTTCCCGGAGCTGTGGGAGGCTCGGGGCGCCGCACTGTGAGCCCCTGATGTGTCCGCTGTGCGGGCGGGTCAGGCGGAAGTCCGGAGGGAATGCCCTCCGGGCTTCTTCTGTTGTGGGGTAGCAGAAAGTTCAATGCTCAACTAAACTCGACGCACAAGGAGGTCCCGACATGCCTGCAGTGACCGTAGAGAACCCGCTGACCCTGCCCCGCGTGGCCGCGCCGGCCGACGCCGTGGCACGTCCCGTGCTCGCCGTCACGACCGCGCCGAGCGGTTTCGAGGGTGAGGGCTTCCCGGTGCGCCGCGCGTTCGCCGGGATCAACTACCGCCACCTCGACCCGTTCATCATGATGGACCAGATGGGCGAGGTGGAGTACGCGCCGGGCGAGCCCAAGGGCACCCCCTGGCACCCGCACCGCGGCTTCGAGACCGTCACGTACATCATCGACGGGATCTTCGACCACCAGGACTCCAACGGCGGTGGCGGCACCATCACCAACGGCGACACCCAGTGGATGACGGCGGGCGCGGGCCTGCTGCACATCGAGGCGCCGCCGGAGCAGCTCGTCATGTCCGGCGGTCTCTTCCACGGCCTCCAGCTGTGGGTGAACCTCCCGGCCAAGGACAAGATGATGCCCCCGCGCTACCAGGACATCCGCGGTGGTCAGGTGCAGTTGCTGACGACTCCGGACGGCGGCGCGCTGCTGCGCGTGATCGCGGGTGAGCTGGACGGCCACCAGGGCCCCGGCGTCACGCACACGCCGATCACGATGGTGCACGCGACGGTGGCACCGGGTGCGGAACTGAACCTGCCGTGGCGCGAGGACTTCAACGGCCTTGTCTACGTCATGGCGGGCAAGGGCTCCGTCGGCGCCGACCGCCGCCCGATCCACCTGGGGCAGACGGCCGTCTTCGGCGCCGGCTCCTCGCTGAGTGTCCGCGCGGACGAGCAGCAGGACGGGAACACTCCGGACCTGGAGGTCGTCATCCTCGGCGGCCGGCCGATCCGCGAGCCGATGGCGCACTACGGCCCGTTCGTCATGAACACCCGCGAGGAACTCCAGCAGGCCTTCGAGGACTTCCAGAAGGGCCGCCTTGGGACCATCCCGGCCGTGCACGGGATGTCCGAGGGCGGGCTGTAAGGCTCGGAAGAGCGGATATTCGGAAGAGCGGACATACAGAAGGCCCCGTCCTCGCCTGGACGCTGTCGCCGCGAATGTGACACTTCCCACCGGGAGTGTCACATTCACGGAACGGGGACCCGGCCGTCCGAAAATGCGCTGAGTCAATATGCGGTTGATCCATCGACGATCGACACAGCTACGATCTCAAGCATGTGAACGGCATCGTGGAAAACGGACGATCCCAGGCGGACGCCGAATCACCCAAGCCCGCCAGGACGTCGTTCCATCCGAAGATCGCGGGAGCCCGCCTCTACGCCGACGTGCGCGGCAGTATCTGCCGTAGGGATGTGAGGAAGTCCGGGGGAGGGGCCGCCTGCCAGCCGCAGGCCTGACCCGCCGTCACCCGGGTGGGTCGTCCCGGCGGGACGGCCCACCCGATGCGTGTTCGGCTGGGACCGTGCAGCTCCTCCCCGATCCCGTACGACGGCTCGCCGCCTGGTGCGCCGTCCTTCTGCTCGTCTCAGGGGTCGGCTACGTCGGTATCCGGCTCTGCGCCGAGCTGCGGACCGCCGTGACGCCCGTGCTGCTGGCGCTGCTCGGCACCGCGCTGCTCGGGCCGCTGTACCGGCGGCTGGTGAAGGCCAAGGTCAACCGGTCCATGGCCGCCGGGATCACCTGTGTCGCGGTCGTCGCCGTGGTCGGCGGGGCCGTGTACATCGTCGTGGCCGCGCTGATCGACACCGGGGACCAGATCGTGGCCTCCCTCAAGGACGCGGCGAACTCCGTCTCCGGGCATTTCGGAGCCGCCGGGACCTCGCTGGACGACCTCGCCTCCAACGCCAGGGAACTGCTCTCCAAGTTCGGCGGGACGGCCGCCTCGAACGTCATCAGCGGGGTCAGCGTCGTCGGCGAGACCATCGCCATGGCCGTCCTGGCCCTGCTGCTCGTCTTCTTCTTCCTGCGCGACTCCCACCTGGCCACGGGACTGCTGCGCTCGCTCGCCCCGCACGGCACCGCCGACCTCGTCGAGGCCATGGCCCGCCGTGCCTTCGAGGGCGTCGAGGGCTTCATGCGCGGGACGACCGTCATCGCCCTCATCGACGCCCTCTGCATCGGTGTCGGCCTGCTCGTGCTGGACGTACCGGGGGCGTTCGGCCTGGCCGCGCTCGTGTTCGTCGGGGCCTACATCCCCTACCTCGGCGCCTTCCTCTCCGGCGCCGTCGCGGTGCTGGTCGCGCTCGCCGACCGGGGTGTCGTCGTCGCCCTGTGGGCTCTTGGGGTCGTACTCGCCGTGCAGGTGCTGGAAGGCCACGTCCTCCAGCCGATGATCCAGAGCCGGACCGTGCAGATGCACCCGGCGGTCGTGATGATCGCGATCACCGCGGGAGCCTCGGTGGCCGGAATCCTCGGCATGCTCCTCGCGGTGCCGCTGACCGCCGCCGTCTTCGGTGTCGTGCACGAACTGCGGGAGCGTTACGCGTCCCAGGAGCCGAACTCCGGGGCATCACCCACACCGTCCCCGGCGCCGTCGGACTCGTAGAGCTCGAACCAGATGCTCTTGCCCTCGCCCCTCGGGTCCACGCCCCAGGTCTCCGCGAGCAGTTCGATCAGGAGCAACCCCCGCCCGGAGGACGCCAGTTCGCCGGGGTGCCGCTTGTGCGGGAGGTCGTCGCCGGCGTCCGTGACCTCGACCCGCATCCGCCGCTTGCCGGGTTCGCCGGACACCTCGGCGGTCAGCAGGGCGTCGGCGTCGGTGTGCACGAGGACGTTGGTGAGCATCTCGGAGACGAGCAGGACCGCGGAGTCGACCTGGTCGGCGCCGGTCCAGTCGTGGAGGAGTTCGCGCAGCTGCTGCCGGGCCACCGCGATCCGCTCGGGCTCGGCCTGCGCGACGGTGAGCACCGTACGGCGGATCCTCGGTGCCATGGTCGTCGTATCGCCGCAGCCGCAGCTCTCGCCCTCCCGGGACAGCAGGAGTACGGCGATGTCGTCCTCGCGGCGGTCCGCGAGTGGGCCGGTGGTGTGGTGCGAGGAGGGCCCGTGGACGGCCTGGACGAGCGCGTCGGCCAGTTCCTCCAGGTCGCCCTTGTGCTCCTCCAGGATGGTCCGGATGCGCAGCCAGCCCGTCTCCAGGTCGTGGCCGCCGGTCTCGATCAGCCCGTCGGTGCAGATCAGCATGGTCTCGCCGGGCTCCAGGGCGAGCGTGGTCGTCGGATAGTCGGCGTCCGGGTCGATGCCGAGCGGCAGTCCGCCCGCCGTGGGCCGCGTCAGCACCGTCCCGTCCGCCATGCGTATCGCGGGATCGGGGTGGCCGGCGCGGGCGATCTCCAGGACACCGGTCGCCGGGTCGGCCTCGACGTACAGGCAGGTCGCGAAGCGCGGGTCGGTCATCTCCGCGCCGCCGTTGGTGATGCCGTGCAGGAAACGGGAGGCCCGCGAGAGCACCGCGTCGGGGCGATGACCTTCGGAGGCGTAGGCGCGCAGGGCGATCCGGAGCTGGCCCATCAGTCCGGCGGCGCGCACGTCGTGGCCCTGCACGTCACCGATGACGAGCGCGATGCGGCCTCCCCCAGAGGGGGTGCCCCCAGGCAGCGGGATCATGTCGTACCAGTCGCCGCCGACCTGGAGCCCGCCGCCGGTCGGTATGTAGCGGGCGGCGACGCTCATGCCCGGGATCTCCGGGCCCAGCGTGGGCAGCATCGAGCGCTGGAGTCCGTCGGTCAGTTCCCGCTCGGACTCGGCGACACCGGCCCGGGACAGGGCCTGCGCGAGCATCCGGGCGACCGTGGTGAGGACGGACCGCTCGTCCGGTGTGAAGGCGACCGGGTAGGTGAAGCCGGCCATCCAGGCGCCCATGGTGCGTCCGGCGACGGTCAGCGGCAGGAACGCCCAGGACTGCCGGTGGAAGCGCTGGGCGAGCGGCCAGGTGACCGGGTAGCGGGCCTTGTACTGCTCCGGGGTGGACAGATAGACGGCACGGCCCGTTCGTACGACCTCGGCGGCCGGGTAGTCCGTCACCAGCGACATGTGCGAGAACGGGTCCTCGTCGCCCGGCTGGTGGCCGTGATGGCCGATGATCGTGAGCCGGTCGCCCGATACGCCGAACACGGCGAGGCCGTCCGGTGAGAAGCCCGGCATCGACAGGCCCGCCGCGACCCGCAGCACCTCCGCCGTGGACCGCGCCTCCGCCAGCGCCCGGCCCGCGTCCAGCAGGAACGCCTCCCGCGAGCGCCGCCAGTCACCGGTGACCGCCGTCCGCCCGGCGGGTGTGCCCGGCGTGGGCTCGGTGACCTCCTGAAGGGTGCCGATCAGCTCGAACGACCGCTTCTGGGCGTCGTACGACGGTTTGGAGCGGCTGCGAACGACACGGATCACCCGGCCCCGCTCGTCCATGATCCGGATCCGTACCTCGGCGAGGGTGCCCTCGGCGACGGCCAGGCCGACGACCCCGGCGATCTCGTTCCAGTCGACGGGGTGGAGTCGGGCCCGGGCCTGGGCCTCCGTGAGGGTGGTCGGCTCGGCGGGCAGCCCGAGCAGCCGTGCGGCCTCGGCGTCCACCGTGACCAGCTCCGTAGCGGTGTCCCAATGCCACAGACCGGTCGCGAGGGCGGCGAGTACCTCCCCCACGGCGGGCAGGGGCTCACCAGTGCGCATTGCCCCACTCTAAGAAGAGGAGATCGATAAGTGCCACCCATGGAGTCCCGGGTTAATGGTGGGGAGGCGATCTATGGGTGGCCGGTACCCTTGGGAGGTCCGGGCTCCGGCCCCGGACGTTTCACGTGAAACACTCCCCGATCCGCGAAGGCTGGATGAACGACGATGCATCGGTACAGGTCCCACACCTGCGGCGAGCTCCGCGCCTCTGACGTCGGCACCGACGTCCGGCTGAGCGGCTGGCTGCACAATCGCCGAGACCTGGGCGGCATCCTGTTCATCGATCTGCGCGACCACTACGGCATCACGCAGCTCGTCGCCCGCCCCGGCACGCCCGCGTACGAGGCCCTCGACAAGGTCACCAAGGAGTCGACGGTCCGCGTCGACGGCAAGGTCGTCTCCCGCGGCACGGACAACGTGAACCCGGATCTGCCGACCGGCGAGGTCGAGGTCGAGGTCGGCGAGGTCGAGCTGCTGGGCGCCGCCGCCCCGCTCCCCTTCACGATCAACACCGAGGACGGGGTCAACGAGGAGCGGCGCCTGGAGTACCGCTTCCTGGACCTGCGCCGCGAGCGCATGCACCGCAACATCATGCTGCGGTCCTCCGTGATCGCCTCGATCCGCTCGAAGATGGTCGCCCTCGGCTTCAACGAGATGGCCACCCCGATCCTGTCCGCGACCTCCCCCGAGGGCGCCCGTGACTTCGTGGTCCCGTCCCGGCTGAACCCGGGCAAGTTCTACGCCCTCCCGCAGGCGCCGCAGCAGTTCAAGCAGCTGCTGATGATCTCCGGCTTCGACCGCTACTTCCAGATCGCGCCCTGCTTCCGTGACGAGGACGCGCGTGCGGACCGCTCGCCGGGCGAGTTCTACCAGCTCGACGTCGAGATGAGCTTCGTGGAGCAGGAAGACGTCTTCCAGCCGATCGAGAAGCTCATGACGGAGCTGTTCGAGGAGTTCGGCGGCGGCCAGCCGGTCACCTCCCCGTTCCCGCGCATCCCGTTCCGCGAGTCGATGGTGAAGTACGGCTCCGACAAGCCGGACCTGCGCGCCAAGCTCGAACTCGTCGACATCACCGACGTGTTCGAGGGCTCGGAGTTCAAGGCCTTCGCCGGCAAGCACGTGCGCGCGCTGGCGGTGCCGGACGTAGCGGCGCAGTCCCGCAAGTTCTTCGACCAGCTCGGCGACTTCGCGGTCACCCTCGGTGCGAAGGGCCTGGCCTGGGTCCGCGTGACCGAGGACGGCTCGCTGACGGGCCCGATCGCGAAGTTCCTCACGGAGGGGAACGTCGCGGAGCTGACCAAGCGCCTGTCGCTGGCGGCCGGCCACGCGGTGTTCTTCGGCGCGGGCGAGTTCGAAGAGGTCTCGAAGATCATGGGCGCGGTCCGAGTCGAGGCCGCCAAGCGAGCCGGTCACTTCGAGGAAGGCGTCTTCCGCTTCTGCTGGATCGTCGACTTCCCGATGTACGAGAAGGACGAGGAGACCGGGAAGATCGACTTCTCGCACAACCCGTTCTCGATGCCCCAGGGCGGCCTGGAGGCCCTGGAGACCCAGGACCCGCTGGACATCCTGGGCTGGCAGTACGACATCGTCTGCAACGGCGTCGAGCTGTCCTCCGGCGCGATCCGGAACCACGAGCCCGACATCATGCTCAAGGCCTTCGAGATCGCGGGCTACGACCGTGAGACCGTCGAGGAGCAGTTCGCCGGCATGCTGCGCGCGTTCCGCTTCGGCGCCCCGCCGCACGGCGGGATCGCCCCCGGCGTCGACCGCATCGTCATGCTGCTCGCGGAGGAGCCGAACATCCGCGAGACGATCTCCTTCCCGCTCAACGGCAACGCCCAGGACCTGATGATGGGCGCGCCGACGGAGCTGGACGAGACGCGACTGCGCGAACTGCACCTGTCGGTGCGGAAACCGCAGCCGAAGTAGTACGCGACTGGCGGGACTTGGAACGTTGGGGCTCGGAACCGGCATCGGTTTCGAGCCCTTTCGCCTGTGCACAGGATTCACAGCGCATTCTCATATTCATGACACGCCGGGCGGACCTAGCGTCCGGGGCCATGACGGATTCCCAAGTACCCCCCATGGATTCTGAAGTCCCCGAGGACAGGGGACAGTTGGCGCGCCGTACGGTCCTGGTGGCCGGGGGCGTGGCGGTGACGGCGGTGGGTGTCGCCGGAGCGCTGTCGGTGGACGCCTCGGCGCAGGAGGGCGGCGGTCCGCATGCGCCGAAGGGGGCGCCGACGGCCTCGGGGGAGGCGTGCTACACGCTCACCTCCGAGCTGACCGAGGGCCCGTACTACATCGACGCCGACAAGATCCGCCGTGATGTGACGGAGGACCAGGAGGGCATCCCGCTCACCCTCGACCTCAAGGTGATCGACGCGGACACGTGCAGACCGCTGCGGAACGCGGCCGTCGACATCTGGCACTGCAACGCGACGGGCATCTATTCGGGCTACGAGGCGAGCAGCGGTGGCGGTGGCGGCCCGGCCCCCACGGGCCCGCCGCCGTCGGGCACCCCGACCGGCACCCCGACCGGCACCCCCACGGGCGGCCCGCCCGGTGGCGGCGGAGGCCACCAGGAACCGACCGACGCCGACCGCTTCCTGCGCGGCACCTGGCACACGGACCGCCACGGCCAGGTCACCTTCAAGACGGTCTTCCCGGGCTGGTACCAGGGCCGCTGCGTCCACATCCACGTCAAGGTCCACGTCGACGGCGAGTGGACCGACGCGGGCTACGAGGGCGGCCACACCTGCCACACGGGCCAGCTGTTCTTCGACGAGAAGTCGGTCCTGGCGACGGCGGTACTGGAGCCGTACGTCTCCAACACGGCGACCCGCACGACGCTCACCGAGGACGGCATCTATCCCCAGAACGGCCACGAGGGCGGCCTGCTCTACCTCAGGTACGACCGGCGGCACATCGGGCGGGGCGTACACGGGCATCTGACGCTGGCGGTGGCGCCGGACGAGACGAACGACGGGGAGGGCGGGGGCGGCGGACCGGCCCCGTCGGCTTCCGCTTCGCCGTCGGCCACGGCGTCGTAGGTCCCGCCATCGCCACAGAGTCGCAGCTCACGCCGTCGCAGCTCACGCCGTCGTAGCTCCAGCCGTACACGCCGTCGTAGCTACGGCCGCCAGGCCGCGACCACGTCCTTCGCCCCCCACACCAGATCGACGGCGTCGTCCGACACCGCGCGGGTGACGCCGGAGAGGGACACGACCGCGAGGCCGGTGCCGCCGGGACCGAACCCGGGAACCTCGGCGGCACCGGTCCGCAGGGCGTTCAGGTCCTGCTGGTCGAAGGGCGAGGCGAGCCACTTCACCGAGCCCGCGAAGTACAGGGACCCGGCCACGGGGGTGCGGTCCGCGCCGATCAGGTCGATCTCCGGCGCGAACCGCCGGTTCCACCAGCCGCCGACGACCTCCGTGTCGGGCCAGGGGAAGTCCTCGGAAGCGGCCGCGGCCAGCTCCAGCGCCTCACGGATCAGGGGCTCGACGGCCCGTCCCCGCCAGGCCGTCCAGCGCCGGAGCACGGTCCGGTAGGCGGTGTCGGGGCGTCCGCGCCGGGACAGCTCCTGCGCGGATCGGGTAGCGGCCAGGTAGAGCCGCAGATTGCTGTCGGCCACGCGATAGAGGGCGGGCTTGCCGGGGCTGGTGGACAACGGCGAGTCCGCGGCGAGCACACGCTTCTCGACAGTGAGCCGTCTGAGCAGCGGGGACAGTATTCCGGAGGGCAGTGCGCCGCTCTGACTGCCCGCGGTCGCGGCGATGTTCGCGTGCGTACGGTCTCCGCTCCCCACGGCCTCCAGGACCCGGCGTGCCTGGTCGGGTGCCGGGAACTCGGCCAGGAGCGCCGCCTCCGGGACTCCGAAGAGGGGGGAGGCGGGGTCGGCACACTCGTCCTTGACGAAGTCGAGCGCCGGTGTGCCGTGCGGCCAGGCGCGCAGGATGCCCGGCAGGCCGCCCGAAACGAGATGGGCGTCGAGGGCGTCTGCGGCGTCCAGCCCCAGCACGTCTCCGGTCTCGGCGGGGTCGAGCGGCCCGAGCACGAGACTGTCGGCGCGTCCGTAGAAGGGACGGTCGTATGCCGTGAACCGCTCCATCATGTGCAGATCACTGCCGAGCAGCAGCAGAAGCACCGGGCGTCCGGCCAGCAAGCGGTCCCACGCGGTCTGCAGCGCTCCGTCGAACACGGGGTCCTGCTCGGCGAGCCAGGGCAGTTCGTCGAGGACCACGATGCTGGGTGAGGCGGGCAGGACGGCGGCGAGCGTCCGGAAGGCGTCCGGCCAGTTCGTGGGGGCGGTGGCCGGTACCAGTTCGGGGGCGGCGGGCAGGGACGACTCCCGCAGTTCCGTGACGAAGCCGGCGATCCCTTCGATGGGGGAGGCGCCCTTGGTGGCGGTGAAGAAGACGTACGGCACCTCGGCGCCGTCGCAGAACTGCTGCACGAGCCGCGACTTCCCCACTTGCCGTCGCCCTCGGATGGCCACGGCGACGCCGGTGGCGTCCGCCGAGACGCGGGCGAGGCGCTTGCGGAGGAGTGCCAGCTCGGTGTGGCGGCCGATGAAAGGGGCGGGCATGGGGCCTCCGGGAACTCCGCGACGAGGTAGCCGAGGGTGTGGCGAGTGTAGGTAGCTGAATTCTACGTAGATTGAGTCTACATAGTTTCCCGGGTGGAGTCCGGACTGATTCCGGATGGATTGCCGGGGCTCATGGAGGGCTCATGGCGAGCACACAGATGGATCGACGGTCTCCCACAGTGGCGGGGAGTGTCATGGGCGCAGGGGTCGGATCGGCTCGTCCCGTGAACCACGTGAGGTCTGGAGGAAACGATGGGATTCGTTGTGCTGGCATTGCTGTTGATCGCGGGGGCGGGGTCCGCGGTGTTCGCGCTGCGGCGCTCACAGGGGGACCGGAAGCGGTCCGACCTGTCGGATCTTGACGCCGAGGTCGAGGCGAGCGGCTCGGTGCTGCGGCTCGGCGCGAGCCTGACGGTCCCCGAGGCGAGGGTCTGGGCGGGCGCCGGCGAGACGGTGACGCTGGCGCTGACGAATGCCGTCGAATGCCACCGGGCCGCCGCGGCCCAGCTGACCATGGCACGCACGGTGACGGAGTACGCGCAGGTGACCCGCACGGCGCGGGAGGGGCTGGCGTATGTCGCTGCGGCGCGCGCGGCGCTGGGGAGTGAGCCCGCGTTGGCGGACTCGGCAGCGTAGGAGCGGGAGAGAGTCCCTGCGGGGCGTGATGAGTTGTCAGACCTGATCGGTGCCGGGCTGGGGCTGGGGAGCCTCCGGGGTCTCCGGGGTCTCAGGGGTCTCGACGAACAGGTCTTCGGCCGTGGAGGCGGTCAGGGAACGGTCGAACCAGAGGGTGAGGGTGTCGAGGTCGGTGCAGGAGGTGATGCGTTCACGGATGTCGTGGGGGACGTCGATGCCGTGCTTCTCCAGCACACGCAGGATCAGCGAGGCGCGATTCTCGACTCTGCCCTCGGCGTGGCCTTCAAGGTAGGCCTTCTTCATGCTTGTGCTCCGGATTTTCGGTACGTCGGATGTGACCATGCGCGCAACCTAGGTGGATCAAGGACGGAGATGTCCGGCCGATCGGGAGGGGTTCACCCTTTCGAGGGGCGAAGGAACGTTCAGGCGGCCGTGGTCAGTTCGCACCAGACGTACTTGCCCTTGCTGCCGTTCCTCGACAGCGGCTGCCAGCCCCACAGGTCGGCGCAGGCCTTGACCAGGCCCAGACCCCGGCCCTCCTCCAGGTCCAGGAGCTTGGCCAACTCCCTTGGGGGCTGAGGGGGTTCGGGGTTCGCGTCCCAGGCGCCGACGCGGAGGGTGCCGGGTTTCCAGGAGACCCGCAGGATTACCGGGCCTTTCGTGTGGCGTACGGCGTTGCTCACCAGTTCCGCTGCGAGGAGTTCGGCGGTGTCGACCAGGCCGATCAGTCCGTGCATCGTGAGGATCAGGCGGAGGGTGCGGCGGCTGACGGTGACGGCGCGGAGGTCTTGGGGGACGGTGAGGGTGTATTCCCAGGGGGTGGCCGGGGTGGCTGGGGCGACTTGGGCGGCTGGTTCTTCGGGTTCGGGCATGCGTGACTCCTGGTCAGGGAGGGGGAGTTGGGAGTTGGCGTGTGGTGCGGGGTGGCGGGCGGTGGCTTCTCGCGGCCGACATGGCATGGCGGGGCGGTGCGCTTCCGGGGTCCCGGCGTTCCGCAGGGTGTGCGTCGCGTCACTGACGGTAGGGCTAAATATTTGTCGCCCGCAAGTCGTCCGAGTAATCTGACACCCGATCGGGGAAGTTCAACACCGTTCTAAGACCGCACAGTTGGAGACTTGGAGCCGCATGCCCGCGAGGATTCAGCCGACCGCTCGCCAGCTGCGCCTCGGTGCTGAGCTGCGGAAACTACGGGAGACGGCGGGCTTGTCGTCCCGAGAGGCGGCGGGGCTGCTGAGCGTGGCCCCGGCGCAGATGAGTCAGTTCGAGGCAGGCAACGCAGGTATCACCGGCGAACGCGTGCGCAGGCTGGCTGCTCACTATGCCTGCACCGACATGGAGTTGATCGAAGCTCTCGCGGCGATGGCGATGGATCGCACGCGAGGATGGTGGGAACAGTATCGAGGTGTATTGCCACCTCCTTTCCTGGACCTGGCCGAACTGGAGCACCACGCCACATTCATCCAGGAGATCGCCACCGCGCATGTTCCCGGAGTGCTCCAGACCGAGGACTACGCCCGAGCTGTGTTCGCCTACTGGCGTCCGGATCTTCCGGAGAGCGAGCTTGAGCCAAGGGTGGAGCATCGTGGGTCCCGCCGACTGGTGCTTACACGAGAAGGGGCGGTCCCGTACACGGCGGTTCTGCATGAGTCCGTGCTGCGCACCCGTGTCGCCGACCGTCGTGTGGCTCGGGCTCAGCTCGAAGAGATTCTGAGCTTGGTGGAGCGTGCCAATGTCACCGTCCGCCTGATTCCTTTTGATGTGGATGGCTTCGGTGGGGCGAGCACGGCACTTATCTATGCGGGTGGCTCTGTCCCGGCGCTGGACACCGTCCACAGGGACATGCCGTACGGCTCAGCCTTCGTTGATGCCGCTGCCCAACTTGCCTCGATGCGAATGCTCTTCCGTAGGGTGGAGGAGGCTTCCCTGGACCCGGTTCGGTCCACGGAGTTCATTCACCACCTGCTGAAGGAGTTGTGAGTCGTGACCGAGTGGCAGAAGTCGTCGTTCTCCGGTGGCGCTGACGGCAACTCGTGCGTGGAACTTGCCTGCGGTGACGCCTCGTTGCTGCTCCGCGAGAGCGAGGACTCAGGTCGAATACTTCCGCTGAACCCCGCTGCCCTTGTAGCACTCCTCCAGTGTCTTCAGGTGGGCGGTCGAGTAAGGAGGTAGCCCGAAATGGAGGCTGGGGTCTCCTTGTTGAGGTGGCGGGCATCGGACCAGTTGCGTTGCTCGACGGGAGCGAGCAGGGACTCGACTGTGCACGCCCATGTCTGGCAAAGGGCGCGCAGGAAGACGCCGTAGAGGCCGCCGGACAGTCGCCACCACTCCTTCTGCCAGGTCAGAACAGTGTCGTTGCGTGCGTACTCGTAGGCGGGGTCACGGTTTGCGACGTCTGGGAAGACCTCGTTCAGCGGTGGGTTGAGGACCCAGACGCTTATCATGATCCAGTCGTCGGGTAGCCGTACCGTCTGGCCGGACAGGTAGTGGTAAACCTCCGGAGGTCTGCTTCGCAAGGCCAGGGGCAGACCGGTGGCCATGAAGACCTCGTTCTTGCCAGCGGCCCAGTCAACTACGTCGGCCGGGCGAAGGACGCCCTCCGCTGTGAGGGCGAACGCGATGTCGCTGGTGAGTTCGCCGAACGCGTTGTTGAGAGTGTGAGCTAGCTCCAGTTGCACTGCGTCCCCGAACTGCCCATTGCCACGCAGCTGCTCCTCCTGTCGACGCATCCACAGCCGGACCTGATCCTGGTTCGCGATGAGGCCTGCACGATCGCGGGAGGCTCGGCTGGGTCGGCCGGCGAGGTATCCCGAGAAGGAGATCGACTCGTCGGCGAGCAGGCCGTTCACCGTGACGACACCCTGGAAGTTGCGCCGGGACAAGTAGTACATGTCCTTCCAGAGCGTAGCCAGTCCGATTCGCCGTCCGTTGTCGTCCAGCAGCTCGGTGGCCCGCCCGATGAACTCGTCCCGCAACTGGAGACGTTGTTTCTCCTCTCCGACGCGCCGGTTGTCGGGATCGGGCGGATAAAGGCGATCGAAGACCTCCTCCGGTGATCCGGCGGCGAGAGAGAACGGGGCAAGGATGTCCGGGGCCGCGGCGCCGGGCTCCCAGCTGTGGATGGGTACCGCGTTCTCCAGCGCCAGCCGCCGGACCAGTTGGCTGAGCCGGTCGTCCTCGGTCCTGTAGAGCAGACCCTTCACGTCGTTGGGACTGCGCTTGAGCGTGACGCGCACGGTCGTGCCCTCCGGGACCCAGTCTGCGGTGGGTAGCGGAGTGAGCAGGGGGCGAGCGGTAGGGCCGTCGAAGGCGAGGCGGCGGGCGTCCTGGGTGGAGGAATCGTAGCGGCGGGTGGTCAGTTCGACCCGGTCGCCGAGCAGGAAGACTGAGAAGAAGCCGATACCGAACCGGCCGCCAGGCTGGAAGCCGCCGTCGGCGAGTCCGGGGAGCGCGTTGCGGATCTTCGGTGAACTCCAGCCGCTCGTACCGAAGTCGAGCAGACCGTGGATGAGGGTCTCCTCGTCCATGCCGATGCCGTTGTCGCAGATCTCCAGGCACCAGTTTTCGCCGGTCTCGGTCAGCCGTACCTCGATGCGCCCGTCTGTGAAGCCGGGTTGGAGGGAGCAGCGGGCCTGGACAGCATCCTGGGCGTTCTGGATCAGTTCTCGGACCGCAACCTCGGGCTCGTCGCCGTACAACTGCTCCCCTCCCAGGCTCTTGACCAGGGCGGGGACGTCGGTGACCTTGACAGTCGCGTCGATGGGGCGCCAGCCCTGCACACGGAAGAGTTCTGCGAAGCGCTCGGGAGAGTCGACTCCGGCGACCGCACGTGCGGCGAGCCGTTCCCGGCCGAGGTCGTGAAGCAGGGAATCAACCGACTTCAACTCGGCATCGATATCGCGCAGATAGCCCAGAGCCAGCCACCAGGAGGTCGCGTTCCGCGAGGAGAATGGGCGCAGCGAGGTGTACCGCACCCGATCGCCATGCAGATGCGGGCGGCTGATGTGTTCCTGGAACCGCCAGTGCTCGCGCGCCGTGCCCCTCGGACTGCGTAGGGAAAACAGCAGGGTTGGAGCACGGCGGCTGTCGATTTGTGTCGCGTCGGCCAGCCGGAGCACGCAGGCCAGTTTGAGCGGGTCGATGGTCCACTCGCTGGGCTGCCAGGGCAACGAGCCTATGGTGTGCCCGAATTCGCCTGCCAGTCGGCTTACCGGCCACCAGTGGCTGGCCGCCAGATCGCCGATCAGCGGGCCGTAGACCTCGCGCAACTGGACTTCCTCGATGAGGAAGATCTCGTTCCCAGTGCTGGACCGCCAGGGCTGGTCCACCAGACGTCGTGCCTGCTCAGCGTGCGTCTCACGGATCGCGGTTGCCCGACAGGCATCGGCGATCTCGGTGGGCGGCGCGTTCAGCGCCCTCTGGTCCGGCCAGCATCCCTTCCGGTGGTAGTACTCCACCGATACCAAGTCCCGCCACCGCTTCTCACCCAGCGCGTCGCGCACACTTGTCCGGTACGCTGCCGCCCCCATCGCCGCATCGTGCAGCACGAAGGCACAGCCCAGCACATACGCCTCGGCAGGATTCAACGTCACCTGCCGTCCGCAAACGAGATCAGCCGTCTCCCACAGCGCATCGACATGGCTGATGTCGTGCACCGTGAAGTCGGGCATGCTGCGCTCGTTCTCCTTGAGGAGTACAGCAGCCTTCCTACGCAGTTCGACGTACGACGTCCGCAGTCGTTCGCGCTGTTCGGCCTGGCCGTCGCCGCTCGGACGCGGGGCGAGGGTGTCCTGCCACAGGGGTGTACTGGTGTAGTCGTGCTCTGACACCGGGGACGATCACCTCATTGCCGGCAGGAGGAGGAACGCGGCGAGCATCCACATGGTGATCACCGAGACGAGGATGAAGAGCAGCACGTAAGTCTCGTACCAACGAAGGAAGTTGCCGGGACGCGGTCGTTTCCGGAAGCCGGGGCCGACCATCTCGTCGGTGATGTCACACTCTTCGTTACGGAAGTCGAGCCAGGCCAGGGCACCCACCACGATGAGCGTGCTGGTGAACGCGGCGACCATGGTGACGAGGGTCAGTAGCCCGATGACTCCGCCTCGGGCAGTGGCGGGCGGCACGCTCCACTTGCGGTAGCCGACGAAGAGAGCGAGAGCCGCGGTGACCAGTGCCGTGGCGAGCGTCTGGTAGAGGGCCAGGAAGCGGTGGGCGTTCTCGTTGACCGCGTGTATCTGCTGAAGGATGTACCGATACCGCTCCAGCGCGAACTCGTTGCGGACCGAAGCCGTTTCCGGCCTCATCTCCCCCGGTGCCGCCATCGCCCCCCACCCGTCTGAGCCCTCATCAGCATAGGTAACGCGGCTCCGCTTGGCACCCGGTGTTGCTCAGCTCATGCGTGGAGTTGCTGTTCATGGGCGGTCGCATGCCGGCGCTGGACGCGGGGCATCGGGATACCCGCCCTCGCCACGGCGTTCGTGGATGCACCGGCTCAGCTGCCAGCCACGCGAACGCTCTTTCGTAAGGTGGAAGCGGTGTCCCTCGAACCGGCCCGGTCCCGGGACTACCTTCATCGTCTGGCGAAGGAGCTGTAGACGTGATCCAGTGGCAGAAGTCCTCGTTCTCCGGTGGCGCGGCGGGCAATGAGTGTGTGGAACTGGCCCAGAGCCACGGCGCCTTGCTCTTCCGGGAGAGCGACGACCCCGCCCGAGTACTTCACGTCGCCCCCAGCAGCCTCGCCGCCGTAGTCCAGTGGCAGAAATCCAGCTTCTCCAACGGGAACGACGGGGCCAACTGCATCGAACTCGCCCACGCTCAAACCAAGTTGCTCTTCCGTGAGAGCGACACCCCCACCCGAATACTCCCCCTCACCCCCACCACCCTCCTCCACCGCATCCGCTCAAGCTGAGGAGACGACTTCAGGTTTCATGGGAAAGCACAGCTCACTCCCATACTCCGTACAGGCCTCTTACCTACCGTCCGGGCATGACGGGAAACGAAACAGCGCACCAGTCGCCGGAACAGCCGCACAGCGGATCACGTAACGAATCGCCCACGCACAAACGGGACTTGACCCGCCGCAAGGTCGTCGTCGTGGGTGGGGCGGCCGTCGCCGCGGTCGGTGTCGGGGGTGGGCTCGCCGCGAGTGCGTTCGCGGACGGGGCCGCCTCGCCCGTGTCCGCGAAGGGCACGGCCAGCGGTGCCGAGACGTGTTACACACTCACCTCGGAGACCACCGAGGGGCCGTACTACATCGACGCCGACAAGATCCGGCAGGACATCACCGAGGACGAGGAGGGCATTCCCATGACCCTCACGCTCAAGGTGATCGACGCGGAGACCTGCAAACCGGTCAGGAACGCGGCCGTCGACATCTGGCACTGCACCGCCCTCGGCGTCTACTCCGGTTACGAGGCGATGGGCAGCGGAGGTGGTGGGGGTGGAAGTGCTCCTACCGACGCGCCCTCGGGTACGCCGACCGACACACCGTCCGGTACCCCCACCGGCGAACCCCCGTCCGGTGCCCCCTCCGGCGGAACCGGCGGCGGACACTCCGAACCGACCGACGACGAGCGGTACTTGCGCGGCACCTGGAAGACCGACAAGCGCGGCTACGTCACCTTCAAGACGGTGTTCCCGGGCTGGTACCAGGGCCGTTGCGTGCACATCCACGTCAAGGTGCACGTCGACGGCAAGTGGACGGACGCCGGTTACGAGGGCGGACACACCTGCCACACGGGCCAGTTGTTCTTCGACGAGAAGTCGGTGCTGGCCTCGGCGAAGGTGGAGCCGTACTCCACCAACACCACCACCCGCACCACCCTCACCGAGGACACGATCTACCCGCAGAACGGCCACGAAGGCGGCCTGCTCTACCTCGCGTACGACAAGAAGCGCATCGCCAAGGGTGTCCGCGCCCACCTGACGATGGGCGTCGCCCCGGACGAGACGCACGACAGCACGGACACCCAGCCGAGCGCGTCGGCTTCGGCATCCTCATAGGGCGTAGGCCGTAATTGTGCGCAGGATCAAGAAAGTTGGCGTCTCGCGGCAACCTTCTTGATCCTGACGGCCACTGAGGAGTCGTAACCCCCTCACCGCACCGAAGGACTCCCCCGTGGCCACCGCTTCTCCCGTCCCTACCCCGTCCCACCGCCGCTCCCTCCGCAAGCGCCGCACGGTCGTCGTCACCGCTGCCGCAGCCGCCGCAGGCATCGGTGCCGGGTTCCTCGTGCTCAGCGCGAACGCCGCCAGTACCTCCGCCTCCGTCGACCTGTTCCACCAGACGCTCGGCGCCAAGGACGGCTGGGCGTCGTCCGGGACCGGTACCACCGGTGGCGCGAAGGCCGACGCCGCGCACACCTTCACCGTCAGCACCCGCGCCCAGCTCGTGAAGGCGCTGGGGTCCACGAGTGACACCACCCCGCGGATCGTCAAGATCAAGGGCACGATCGACGCCAACACCGACGACAGCGGGAAGAAGCTGACCTGCGCCGACTACTCGGCGGGGACCGGCTATTCGCTGTCCACGTACCTCAAGGACTACGCCCCCTCCACCTACGGCACCTCCAAGCTGCCCTCCGGTACGCAGGAGAAGGCGCGGCACGCCGCGCAGGTCAAGCAGGCGAAGAACATCGTCTTCAAGGTGCCGGCCAACACGACCGTCGTGGGCGTGCCCGGCACCAAGGCCGGGATCACCGGCGGCATGCTCCAGGTGCAGGGCGTGGACAACGTCATCGTCCGCAACCTGACCTTCGCCGCCACCCAGGACTGCTTCCCGCAGTGGGACCCCACGGACGGCGACAGCGGCAACTGGAACTCGCAGTACGACGCCGTGACGCTGCGCGGTGCCACGCACGTCTGGGCGGACCACAACACGTTCACGGACGCGCCGGGGCTCGACACCTCCGACCCGGCGTACTACGGCCGCCAGTACCAGATCCACGACGGCGACCTCGACATCACCAAGGGCTCGGACCTGGTGACCGTCGAGCGCAACCAGTTCACCAACCACGACAAGACGATGCTGATCGGCAGCAGCGACACCGACAGCGTCGGCAAGCTGCGCGTCTCCATCCACCACAACGTGTGGAAGGGGATCGTCCAGCGGGCGCCGCTGTCCCGGATCGGGCAGATCCACATCTACAACAACTACTACGACACGACCGCCCTCAACGGTTACACGCTCCTCTACAGCGTCAACTCCCGTGCCAAGGCGCAGGTCGTCGTCCAGAACAACTACTGGAAGGTGTCCGCGAGCCAGAAGCTCGGCAAGCTGTTCAGCGGCGACGGAACCGGCTCCATCGCGGGCAGCGGCAACCTCGTCAACGGCACGGCCACCGACCTCGTCGCCGCCTACAACGCCGCGAACTCCAAGAAGCTGAAGACCACGGTCAATTGGACGCCGACCCTCACGGCCGGCCTGGAGGCCACCGCCAAGAACCTGCCGACGGAACTCGCGACCACGACGGGCGCCGGCGTCCTCTCCTAGAGGAGACACCGACTGGAGGAGACACCGACGGTGCCGCTGGGCCCCGTCGCGGTTCAGGTCCGCGACGGTCACGGCGGCACTGCGGGCTCGACGCCGGCTCAGCTGTCGTACGTGCCGTCCCACGGCGGCCCGAAGGCGTGCCGGTCCGGGTACAGCTCCGCCCAGCCGCCGTCCTCGTCCTCCTCGACCAGCAGGCCGAACAGCACGCCGTCGACGGTGCGTTGGAAGGGGCGGACCGCGATGTCGGTGTAGCTGCGGCGGGGGAGGGCGCGGAGCAGCTTCGCCAGGTGGATGCGGGCCTGCGAGAGGACCGAGTCGTCGCCGTGCGGGGCGCGTTGCTGCTCGGCCCAGGTGCCGGCGCACCAGATCTCCGAGTCGCGGTACCGGCCCGCGGAGTCGAAGGTGTGGAGCACCGTGTAGAGACGTTTCTGCTCCTCCCAGCCGTCGTCGGGACGGAAGCCTTGGGGGAACGCGTAGGTGACCGACGCCAGGAACTGGCCGTCCGCGTAGCGGCCGACGGCGCCGCTGCGTTGATTCGGCTCGTAGGCGATCGGAATGACCTCGGGGACTGCCATGGCGGAACCTTACGGGTTGGCGCGAACACGTCTACGGCGGGGTCGGTCAGCGAGCCCGCACGACCCCGCCGAGTTGCCCCCGGGGCATCGGGGAGTGGGGCACGGCGACGAAGGATGAGTTCTGCTCAAGGAGCCGTGCCTTCAGCCGTACGGTCCTCAAGGCGCGGAAAGAGGACCGCGCCCTTCGTCACCGGGGAGCCGGGCGGGAGGCGGCCCCAGTCGGAGGCCTGCCGGATGCGCTGGTCCCGTAGCGGGCCCAGGGACGTCGAGGCGCCCAGGGAGTCCCAGAGGCGTTGGGATGTGTCCGGCATGACCGGTTCGAGGAGGATCGCGATCGCTCGGAGTGCGTCCGCGGCCGTGTAGAGGATCGTCGCCAGGCGGGTGCGGGCCTCGGGGGAGTCGGTCCTGGCGACCTTCCAGGGTTCCTGGTCGGTCAGATAGCCGTTGACCTGGCGGACGAAGTCGAAGACGGCCAGGATGCCGCCCTGGAAGTCGAGTTGGTCGCCGATACGGCGGTCCGCCTCCGAAGTCGCCGTGAGCAGAGCCGACTTGAGTGAGCGCTCGGCCTCGGTCTCCTCCCCCGGTGCGGGCAGCGCGCCGTCGAAGTACCTGACCGTCATCGCGGCCACCCGGGACGCCAAGTTGCCGTAGCCGTTGGCGAGTTCGCTGGTGTAGCGGGCGGTGAAGTCCTCCCAGGAGAACGAACCGTCCTGGCCGAAGGCGATCGCGCGCAGGAAGTACCAGCGGTAGGCGTCCACGCCGAAGTGCGCGGTCAGGGTCTGGGGGCTGATGCCGGTCAGGTTCGACTTGGACATCTTCTCGCCGCCGACCAGCAGCCAGCCGTTGGCGGCGATCCGGCCCGGCAGCGGCAGGCCGTTGGCCATGAGCATCGCCGGCCAGATCACCGCGTGGAAGCGGAGGATGTCCTTGCCGACCAGGTGGACGTCGGCAGGGAAGGTCGCCTCGAACCTCGCCGGGTTCTCGTTGTAGCCCACGGCGGTGGCGTAGTTGAGGAGGGCGTCGAACCAGACGTAGATCACATGCGACTCGTCCCAGGGGACCTTGACCCCCCAGTCGAAGGTCGAGCGGGAGATCGACAGGTCCTGGAGGCCCCGGCGGACGAAGTTCACGACCTCGTTGCGGGCCGAGGCGGGCTGGACGAAGTCCGGGTGGGCGTCGTAGTGGGCGAGGAGACGGTCGCCGTAGCCGCTGAGCTTGAAGAAGTAGTTCTCCTCCTTGAGGAGTTCGACCGGGCGGCGGTGGATGGCGCACAGCGGAGTCCCGCTGCCGTCCTCCGCCTCGATCAGCTCGCCCGGGAGCTTGTACTCCTCGCAGTGCACGCAGTACGGGCCCTCGTAACTCCCCTTGTAGATCTCGCCGTTGTCGTGCAGGTCCTGTACGAACTCCTGGACGCGGTCCGTGTGGCGGCGCTCGGTGGTGCGGAGGAAGTCGTCGTTCGAGATGGCCAGGTGGTCCCAGAGGGGCTTCCAGGAGTTCTCGACCAGGCGGTCCGCCCACTCCTGCGGGGGCACGCCGTTCGCCTCGGCCGTGCGCAGGATCTTCTGGCCGTGCTCGTCCGTGCCCGTGAGGAACCAGACGTCCTCCCCGCGCCGGCGGTGCCAGCGGGCGAGGACGTCGGCGGCCACGGTGGTGTAGGCGTGGCCGAGGTGGGGGGCGTCGTTGACGTAGTAGATGGGGGTGGTGACGTAGTACGTCATCGGGTCATCCCTGGTGGCCGCCGAACCGCTCCTTGTACGTCTCCAGGTCCTCGTCCGTGAGCTTCGCGAAGAGGACCGGGGGGACGGTGAAGGGGGTGCCTGCGGGGACGGTGGTGAGGGACTTCGCCTCGTCCGCGGACACCCACGTCGCCGTGTCGTCCTTCAACGCGAAGGCCTGGCGCATGGCCGCCGACGACGACGGGATGAAGGGTTCCGAGACCACCGCGTAGAGGTGGATCAGGTTCATCGCCGTGCGCAGGGTGAGGGCCGCTGCCTCCGGGTCGGTCTTGATCTCCAGCCAGGGGGCCTTCTCCTCCAGGTAGGAGTTGCCCGCCGACCACAGGGCGCGGAGCGCCGCCGCGGCCTTGCGGAACTGGAGGGCCTCCATCTGGGTCTCGTACTCGGCGAGCAGGTCGGCGATCTGCTCGCCCAGCTTCGTCTCCGGCTCGCCCGCCGCCGCGCCCGCCGGGACCTCGTCGCCGAAGCGCTTCTTGGAGAAGGACAGGACGCGGTTGACGAAGTTGCCGAGGGTGTCGGCCAGGTCCTTGTTCACCGTGGCGGTGAAGTGCTCCCAGGTGAACGACGAGTCGTCCGACTCGGGGGCGTTGGCGATCAGGAAGTAGCGCCAGTAGTCCGCCGGGAGGATGTCCAGGGCCTGGTCGGTGAAGACGCCGCGCTTCTGGGACGTGGAGAACTTTCCGCCGTAGTACGTCAGCCAGTTGAAGGCCTTGACGTAGTCGACCTTCTTCCAGGGCTCGCGGATGCCGAGTTCGGTGGCCGGGAACATCACCGTGTGGAACGGGACGTTGTCCTTGGCCATGAACTCCGTGTAGCGGACGGTCGCATCGCTCTCGTACCACCACGACTTCCAGTCGCGCGTCTCGCCCTCGGGGGCCGCGTCCGACCATTCCTTCGTCGCGCCGATGTACTCGATCGGGGCGTCGAACCAGACGTAGAAGACCTTGCCGTCCGCCGCCAGCTCCGGCCAGGTGTCGGCGGGGACCGGGACGCCCCAGTCCAGGTCGCGGGTGATCGCGCGGTCGTGCAGGCCCTCGGTGAGCCACTTGCGGGCGATGGACGAGGCGAGCTGCGGCCACTCCTCCTCGTGGGCGGCGACCCACTCCTCGACCTCGTGCTGGAGCTTCGACTGGAGGAGGAAGAGGTGCTTGGTCTCGCGGACCTCCAGGTCCGTCGAGCCGGAGATGGCGCTGCGCGGGTTGATCAGGTCGGTGGGGTCCAGGACTCGGGTGCAGTTCTCGCACTGGTCGCCGCGGGCCTTGTCGTAGCCGCAGTGGGGGCAGGTGCCCTCGACATAGCGGTCCGGGAGGAAACGGCCGTCCGTCGGGCTGTAGACCTGGCGGATCGCGCGCTCTTCGATGAAGCCGTTCTCGTTCAGGCGGCGGGCGAAGTGCTGGGTGATCTCCCTGTTCTGGGGGGAGGAGCTGCGGCCGAAGTAGTCGAAGGCGAGCGCGAAGCCGTCGTAGACCGCCTTCTGCGCGTCGTGCGCCTGTGCGCAGAACTCGGCGACCGGGATGCCCTGCTCCTTCGCGGCCAGCTCCGCCGGGGTGCCGTGTTCGTCCGTCGCGCAGATGTAGAGGACGTCGTGGCCGCGCTGGCGGAGGTAGCGGGAGTACACGTCCGCCGGGAGCATGGACCCCACCATGTTGCCCAGGTGCTTGATTCCGTTGATGTACGGAAGGGCGCTGGTGATGAGGTGTCGAGCCATCGGGGGGCTGCTCCCAGGTCGGTCTGGCTGGTGCGTTCCGTGTGGTGCGAACGCGTCTTGCGAACCTTGAAATCGTAGCCGACACGGGTGTGCCGCCCGCCTCCCGTTTTACGGGGTGGGAAGCGGGCGGCACGGGTTCGTCTGCGCGGTGGTGCTACGGGCGCCAGTCGATCAGTACGCCGTCGTAGAGCTCCGCGTCCGTGAGCTCCAGGGGGGTCGGGCCCGCGTGGAAGAAGGCCGTGTTGTCGGTCTTCAGCTTGCGGAGGTAGTCGAACGCCTTGTTCTCGTGGTCGCCGAACGCGACGAACGAGAAGAAGACCGAGGCGTGCGACTTCGCGGCGTCCGTGAGGGACTGGGTGGCCGGGGTCTTCGCGTCCGGGGCGCCGTCCGTCTGGAAGACGACGAGGGCGGGGGTGCCGGGGGTGGCGTTCTTGTCGTAGTGCGCGAGTACGGCTTCTACGGCGGCGTGGTAGCTGGTGCGGCCCATGCGGCCGAGGCCGGCGTGGGTGTCGTCGATCGCGTTCTCGGGGGAGGTGTCGGTGAGGTCGGTGGTGCCGTCGACCTCCGTGGAGAAGAAGACGACGTGGACGGTGGGGGTGGGGTCGGGGTCCAGGTGGGTCGCGAGGGCGAGGGTCTGGTCGGCGAGGGCCTGGGCGGAGCCGTCCTTGTAGTACGGGCGCATGCTCGCGGAGCGGTCGAGGACGAGGTAGAGCTTCGCTCGGGTACCGGTGAGGTCGGCCTTGGAGAGGGCGAGTGCGGCGGAACCGGCCCCCACGGCCTCGGCTGCGCCCTCGGCCTCGATCGTTTCCCCACCCGCACCGCCCGTGACGCTTTCGTCGTCGGGTGCGGGTGGCCCCTGTGGGGCGTCCTCGCCGTCGGCGGCTGCGGCGACAGCAGCAGCGGCGACAGCATTGGATGCCGCTGAGGCAGTGGCTGCGGCTGCGGCTGCCAGTACGGGTTCGGGCTCGGCTGCGGCCGCGGGTTCCGGTGCCTCAGCGGCTGCGGGCTCCGGTTCGGGGGTGACCTCCGCGACGGGTTCGGCGACCGGTTCGGCGACGGGTTCGGCGACGGGTTCGGGGGCTGTGGCGGGCTCCGCTTCGGCTTCAGCCTCCGGCTCCGGTACGACCTCGGCCACGGGCTCGGTGGTCGGCTCCGCCTCAGGGGTCGCTTCCGCGACGGGCTCCGCCTCGGCCGCTGCCTTCGGCTCTACGACGGGCTCGGCTTCCGCCTCGGGGGTGACCTCGGCGACGGGCTCCGCCTCGGGCTCGGGGTCCGCCTCGGCCGTGGGCCCGGCCTTTGCTTCGGGCTCGGCGACCGGCTCGGCGTCTGCCTCCGGCTCGGCGACGGGCTCGGCTTCCGTCAGCGGGGTCACCTCAGCCGCGGGCTCGGCGTCCGCGTCCGGCTCGACGACTGCCTTGGCCTCCGCCTCCGGCTCGACAACCGGCTCGGTCTCCGCCGTCGGCGTCACCTCAGCCGCGGGCTCTGCCTCCGGCTCGGCGACCGGCTTGTTTTCCGCCACCGGTTCAACGATCGGCTCGGCCTCTGCGGACGGCTCGACGATCGGCTCGGTCTCCGCTGCCGGAGTTACCTCAGCCGCAGGCTCTGTCTCCGGCTCGGCCTCCGCAGTCGGCTCGACAAGCGACTCGGTCTCCGCGACCTGCTCGACAAGCGGCTCAGCCATCGCGGGCGGCTCAGTCTCGACGACCGGCTCGACTACAGTCTCAGCCGCCGGCTCGGGCTCCCGCTCCCCCGCAGCCTCCGTGACGTCCGTGGTCTCCAGCGACGGTGTCGGTGTCGGCTTGGGTACCGCGACGTTGTCGAAGGCCGCTGCCACCAGCTCGTGCTCGTCGTCCTCGAACGTGGACGTGGACGTGGAGGATGTGCGGGGTTCCGGGACCTGGGCCGTTGCCGTGGGGGCGGGGGTGGGGGCGAGGTCGGGTTCCGTGGAGGGGGACGGGACCTTCGCGCCCGGTTCCCCTGTCACCGTGGTCGGCTGCTCTTGCGAAGGAGTGCGTTCCGCACCCTCTGTCTCGGCGGCACGCTCCTTGCGTGACCTGCCGAACGCATTCCGCAGGAGAGTGAGAATGCCCATGTGCGCAACCCTTCGCGTGAGTTGAAGCCGTCAATCCCTGGCCAGGACGGACACGTAAGGTTAGCGGCCTCGGATGGCGATCTTAGGCAGGGGCAAGGCGCGTGGGACGCGTCTCGTCAACACCCCCTGTTTCGGCCACCACTTCGCTCACCCGTTCACCTGCCCGTTCGCGGCGGACACGCCGCCCGCTCACGAAACACCGTGACCTGAGTGACGCCACGACGTGACCTCAGTGCGGGGAAGCGATCGCCCGTGCCGCCGCCACCTCCTGCCGCAGCGGCTCCAGCACACTCTCCGCCGGGCCCGTCAGATCCGTACGGACCTCCACCAGCACCTCCGACCCCCGTACGCCCTCCGACAACTCCCGCAGTTGGAGCGAGACTTGAGCCACCTCGGCCGGTGACGGCGGCGGTGCCCCGTGTTTCACCCGTACCCTCGCCGCCGTCGTCGCGTCGACGATGCGTTCCACGGCGACGACGAGCGGGAGCCAGCCGGCGGCCAGGCGGCCGGTGGGCGGGGGTTCGGTGAGGGCGCGTTGGAACTCGGTGCGGATGACGGACAGGTCGCGGTAGAGGCGGCGGCGCATGCGGGCGCGGGCGGCCGGGTCACCCTTCGCCCCAGATGGGCCAGATGGGCCAGAAGGGCCAGAAGGTTCGGAAGGGTCGGATGGGCCAGAAGGTTCGGAAGGGTCAGAAGGGTCGGAAGGGTCTGAAGTGCCGAACGCCGTCTCCACATATCTCGCCGTGTCCGCCACCGCCTCCGCCAGGCGGTCGCCCACCCGTGTGTGCCAGCTCTCCGGCCAGAGCAGATAGCCCGCCACCAGCGCGATCCCGCAGCCGATGAGCGAGTCCACCAGGCGGGGGAGCAGCAGGGCCGTGCCCTGGTGGTTCAGGACGTCGGACAGGAGCAGGATCACCGGGGTGATCGCCATCGTCTGGTAGCCGTAGCCACGGGGGGTGAGCGCGGGGATCAGCGGGGCCAGGAGGAGCAGGACCAGGACGTCCCACCAGCCCCTTGGCACCGCCGACAGCACCGCCGCCGCGATCACCAGTCCCGCCACCGTGCCCAGCGCGCGCAGCAGCGCCCGGGAGAAGACCGAGCCGAAGTCGGGCTTCAGGACGAACGTGATGGTGAGGGCGACCCAGTACGAGCGCGGTACCGGGACCGTCGACACCAGCACCTGCGCCAGGCCGATGCAGACCGCCAGGCGCAGGCCGTAGCGCCAGGAGCCGGAGGAGAGGAGGACGTTGCGGGCGGCCCGGGTGGCTCGGATGCGGAGCGCGGCCGGGCGGCCCAGGCGGTCGTCGATGCCGCGTGGGTCGACGTCGGGGGCGGTGACCACCTCCGCCGCGTGGCGCAGGGCGTGGTCGATCGCGCGGGTCGTCTCGCCGGTGGGGGCGGGGAGGTCGAGCCCTATCGGGCCGGTGTAGCCGGTCTCGACGGCGTGGGCGAGGTGGCGGACCGTCTCGCGGATCTGTGGGGGGAGGGGTCTGCCCGATTGGTGGACCGCGGGGGCTGCCTCCACCACCGGCGTGATGGCGTTCAACTGGGCGAGCAGGCGGGTGAGTTCGGGGCTGCGGCCGTGGTGGCGGGCGCGCCGGGCGAGGACAAGGTCGTAGGACTGGTTGAGGGATTGGGTGACCGTCTGGCGGGCCGCGTCGTAGGTCGCTGTCGGGTCGTCGCCGCAGGTGGCGAGGAGGTCGGCGACGGTGCGGTAGGTGTTCGCGACCGCCGTCCGTTCCGGGATGCCGGAGCGCAACGGCCAGGCCAGCAGGGCCAGGAGGAGGACCAGGAGGCCGCCGCCCGACATCAGTACGGGGGCCAGCCACCAGGCGCCGGGGAGTGGAAGTCCCGCGCCGATCACCGAGTTGAGGAGCAGGAGCAGGCCCGATACGGAGGCCACCGCGCCGATCGTCGAGATCATCCCGGAGGCGAGTGCGATGGCCGTCAGGGCGGTGACCGCGAGCCAGCCGTGGCCGTACACCGCAGCGCCCACCGTGACGCCTACGGCGCCGAAGAGCTGGGGGATCGCGATGTTGAGGATGCGCATGCGGTAGGCGTCGGCGGTGTCGCCGATGACGCCGGAGAGGGCGCCCATGGAGGCGAGGGCGCCGTAGGCGGTGTGTCCGGTGGCCAGGCCTACGGCGAGCGGGAGGGCCATCGCCACGGCGGCGCGGGCGATGGCCGGCCGGTTGAGGGGGGCCTGCTGTGGTTGGAGGTTCCTCACCAGCCAGTCGGGGGGTGTGAGGCCGATGGGGAACTCGCGGGACATGTGCCCATTATGGGCAGCCCTCGGGGCTATTCGTGCTGGTGGAGCGTGATGTCGACCAGGAGCGCGCGGTGGTCGGTGTGGGCGAGGTCGAGGAAGCGGGCGCTGTTCGTGGAGAAGTCGGGGGAGAGGAGGACGTGGTCGATCTGGGTACCGAAGGCCGGGGCGAACCTCCCCCACTGCCTGAAGGGCGGGGGAGGTGCCCCCACCGGCCAGCTGGGGGTGCGGGGGTGTCCGGCCATACGGGCGGCGTCGCGCAGGCCGGTGTCGAGTATGCGGCGGAAAGTCGCGTGGTCCTGGGAGGAGTTGAAGTCGCCGGCGAGGACGGTCGGGGTGGTGGGGTCGGCGGCGGCGAAGGCGCGCAGGCGGCCCAGTTCGCGGCGCCACAGGCCGAGCTGGTTCGGCAACGGGGGCATGGGGTGCGCGAGTTGGAGCCGTACGGGGTGGCCCTGGACGTCGGCCACGGCACCCGGCATGCCCATCGTGCCGGTGACGCCCTTCGTGCCCTTGAGGGGGAAGCGGCTGAGGACGACCGAGCCGTGCGAGCCGGCGGCGACGACGGCCTGCCGATACGGGAACTGGGTGCCGAAGTCCCGCCGCAGCGTGGCCTGGCAGGTGTACTCGCACTCCTCCACGAACACCACGTCCGGCCGCTCCCGCCGGATCACCGGGACCAGTGAGCCGGTCCCCCGCCCGAACTCGACGTTAGAGGTCAGCACCCGGAACTCGGCGACCGCCGGTCCGCTCGGTTCACCGCTCTTGCCGTACGGCTCGATGAACCACGCCAGCAGGCCGAGCAGGGCGACGCCCCACACCAGGCCGAGCCGCCAGCGGGTGAGCAGGGCGAGGAGGAGTCCGAGTCCCGTGGGGGCGAGCAACCAGGGCAGGAAGGCGAGGAGTTGGGGGACGGGGGTGACGGCGTCGGTGTCGGCCGCACGACAGCCGACGAGCACGCTCACGCCGGTGAAGAGGAGTCCGGCGCACCAGGTCGTGAAACGGCGGGCGCGGTGGCGCTCGGGCACGAAGTCGGCGGCGGTCCACTCGGAGGTCGCGGCGCTCAAGAGGTGACCTTCCGCCAGTGGACGTAGACGCCCAAATCATCCCACGCGGGCCAGGAACTCCCCCAGGATCTCGTTGAACTCCTTCGGGCGTTCGAGGTTCGGCATATGGGCCGCGCCGTCGATCACGTGGAGCGTGGAGTCGGGGAGCGCCGCGTGCATCGCCTCCGCGTCGGAGACCGGGGTGTAGGTGTCGTCGGCGCCGACGACCACCAGGGCCGGGACCGTCACCCTGGTCAACAGGTCGCGGTAGTCGGGGCGTTGGGCACGGGCACGCAGGGCTGCGGCGGCGGCCTCGGGGGCGGTGGCCGTCATCATGCCGTGCACGTGGGCCTTGACCCGAGGGTCCGCGTCCGGTGCCACCATCTTCTCCAGCACCTCGTCGGCGTAGCCGCGCATGCCCTCGCGCAGGAGGCGGTCGGCGGTGGTGTTCCGGACGCGGGCGGCCTCCGGGGTGTCCGCCGCGGGGAAGGTGTCGGCGAGGACGAGACCCCGGACGCGCTCGGGGAACCGGCCGTAGCAGTCCATCGCGATCTGGCCGCCCATCGACAGCCCGGCCAGCACGAAGGTCTCCACCCTCGACTTGTCCAGCAGTGCCTCGATGTCGGCGGCGAAGTCCGAGAAGCGGGTGACGGTGGAGGGTGTGGGGGTGCGGCTGGTGCGGCCGTAGCCGCGCAGGTCGGGGGCGATCACCTGGCGGGCGGGGGAGAACGCCTCGATCTGCGGGGTCCACATCGTGTGGTCGAAGGGGTGGCCGTGGATGAGGACAAGGGGGATATAGGGCGAAGTATGGGGTGCCATGTGATCGACCCTAGGTCCGCCCGACTCCTCGGTGCAATAAGATCTTTGCCCTCGGTGCAATCCGGGGAGAGGGGGCAGGGGGGAAGCCATGGCCGACTACCGGCGCATCGCCGACCGTGTCGCGGACGACATCGCGTCCGGGCGTCTCCGGCCGGGCCAACAGCTGCCCCCGCAACGGGTGTTCGCCCGGCGACGCGGGATCGCCGGGTCCACCGCCGGGCGGGTGTACGCCGAACTCGTGCGCCGGGGACTGGTGGTGGGCGAGGTCGGACGCGGCACCTTCGTCCGGGCCGCGGCGGCGGCGCCGAACGGGCGGGCACTGATCGAGGCGGCGACGACGGCACGGGTGAACCTGGAGCTCAACTACCCTTCCGCGCCGGGCCAGTCGGAGCTACTGGCTCCCGCCCTCGCCCCCCTCCTCCGCCCCGACGTCCTGACCGAGGCCCTGCACCCGGCCCCGGCGACCGGCACGGCGGCGGCCCGCGAGGCGACGGCGGCGGTGCTTGCCGGGGCGGGGGGTTCCGACGTATCCGGGGGCTTCGCCGGGTCGGGGGGTTTTGGCACATCCGTCGGCCCCGCCGTATCCGTCGGCTTGACCGAGCCTGGCGGCTCCGCAGAGGCTGGCGGCTCCGCCACACCCGTCGGCTTCACGGGGCCTGGCGGCTCTGCCGAGGCCGGCGGCATCACCGAGCCTGGAGGCTTCGCCGCGTCGGGCGGCCCCGCCATATCCGGTGGCTTGACCGAGGCGGGCGGTTTCACCCGGCCTGGCGGCCCCGCCACACCCGTCGGCTTCACCGAGCCTGGAGGCTTCGCCACGTCAGGCGGCCCTGCCATATCCGTCGGCTCCGCCGACGCTGGCGGCTCCACCGGGCCCGGCGGCTCTGCCGCGCCCGGCGCTCCGGCCGCGCCCGGCACGCCCGGCGCGCCCGCTACTCCCGGCGTGCCCCGCGTGCCCGGTACGCCCAGCGCTTCCGGCGCGCCCGCTGTGCCCAGTATGCCCGCCACTCCCCGCGTGCCTGCCACTTCCCGCGTACCCGCCGCTCCCGCCACGCTCACCCCCCTCGTCCCCGCCACCCGGCCTCCCGCCACGCTCACCCGCCTCGTCCCCGCCACCTGGCCCCCCGCCCCCCACCGCATCCTCTTCACCGGCAACGCCCGGCAGGGCATCGCTGCCGCTCTTGCCTCGTTGGTTCGGCCGGGTGGGCGGGTTGGGGTGGAGCCGTTGACGTATCCGTTGGTCAAGGAGATCGCGGTGCGGCTCGGGATCACTCTCGTCGCGTTGGAGGTGGACGACGAGGGGCTGTGTCCGGAGTCCGTTGCCGTCGCGCATCGCTCCGCTCCGCTCTCCGCGCTGTATCTTCAGCCGACGCTCCACAATCCGACCTCGGTGACGACCAGTGCGGCGCGGAGGGTCGACATCGCCGGTGTGGTGACGGAGTTGGGGCTGGCCGTCGTCGAGGATCGGATCTGGGCGTTTCTTCGTCCGGACTCCCCCGCGCCGCTCGCCGCCCACGCCCCCGGGCTCGTCCATGTCGTGGACGGGCTGTCCAAGCGGGTCGCGCCGGGGCTCACCGTCGGGTTTCTCGTCGTGCCCGAGGAGCGGGTCGAGGCCGTGGCCGCCGCGATCCGGTCGGGCGGGTGGAGTGCGGGGCGCTTCGCGTTGGAGGCCGGGGTGCGGTGGATGGCGGACGGGACGGTGGAGCGGCTGGTCGCCGCGAAGCGGGTGGACGCCGCGGGGCGGCAGCGGATCGTCGCCGAGGAGTTGGACGGGTTCGCCGTGCGGTCCGATCCGCTCGCCTATTACGCCTGGTGGGAGTTGCCCGCGCCGTGGCGGGCGGACACGTTCACGGCAGCCGCGGCGGCGCACGGGATCGCCGTCACGCCCGGGACCGCGTTCGCGGTGGATCCGAAGCGGACGCCGGACGCGGTCAGGCTTGGGCTCGCGTCGGCTGCTGTGCCCGATCTGCGGCGGGCGTTGCGGACGCTCGCCGGTCTCGCAGGAGGCGCAGCAGCAGGAACTCCCGTGCCGGGCGGGCGTACCGGGTGAGCCAGGCCGCCCCGGCCACCGTCAGACCCACGCCCAGCAGCAGCCACGCGACCGTGCGCAGGGTCGCGGTCAGGGCGTCGTAGATCGCGCCCCCCGCCGCCTGGGAGACCTCCGCCGGGAGGTCGGCGACGGTGAAGTGGCGGCCGATCGTGAGGGCGAGGCCGAGCAGGGCGCCGCCGAGGGCCGTGCCGAGGGCGGTCGCCGTGATCGCGCGGCGGCGGCGCACGGCGACGGCGATGCCGGTGACGGCGAGGACGGCGGCGGCGACGGGGAGCCAGAAGCCGGCGACTTCGAGCACGTGGAACCCCTTCCGGAGCGGGCCCAGTTCACCGGCGGCGAGGACCGCGACCTCGGTGTGCTGGACGGGGATACGGTTCGCCAACGGCACGTGTTCGTGGGCCAGTTGACGTTTGATGTGGGTGGTCAGCGGGGCCAGGTCTACGGTGACCGTGCCGTCCCTGTCCTCGTCCTCCAGGGCCTGGAGGACGGCGTCGTGGGTCGCGCGGTTGCCCTCGTCCCA
This sequence comes from Streptomyces sp. NPDC088350, assembly GCF_044753545.1. NCBI lineage: Bacteria > Bacillati > Actinomycetota > Actinomycetes > Kitasatosporales > Streptomycetaceae > Streptomyces > Streptomyces sp. NPDC088350. The sequence continues at coordinate 179,845 of NZ_JBIVNL010000006.1, forward strand.
GGCCAGGCGGAAGGCCTCGGTCTGCGTGAACGAGCGCACCGCGTCGTGCACGAACGGCGCCATCGTGCCCCGCATCCCGCCCACATGGACCTCGCGCAGGATGCCCGCGCCGACGGTGTCCGCGATCACGTCCCGGACGTCCGGGTCCGCGGCGAGCGGCGCCATCGCGGTGACGTAGCGCCCGGAGTCGGTCAGGTCGTACGCCGCCCAGGCCGCCAGCGCGCCGAAGGGCGTCAGGAAGCAGGAGAGGGCGACGAGTACGGCCGACAGGGCGCTCCGGAGACGTGGGGGCACTCCTCAAGGACAGGCGCGGAGGGCGCGGTGCGCCAGCCGGTTTCCTGCATTCGGGTGCGATGTCAAGCCGAACGGGTGCCCTGACCTCGGAACCCTTGGCGGAACTGGCCATTCCGCTCTCAGGTGGAGGGTTGACCCGAACGGGTGTTTCCTGGAACCGGGGAGAAGGAGGCCGAACATGCGCACCACTCCGGCCCTGCGGACTCTGGCCGCGGCCCTGCTCACCGGTGGCACCCTCGCCGTCGCGGCGGCGGGCACCACGGCGATGGCAGCACCGACCACGTACGCCGAAGGACATGGCGGTGGTGGCGGTGGCGGCAGTCCGATCTGGGGCACGATCGTCTCCCGCACGGATCTGAACGTGCGGCAGTCGCCCACCACGCACTCACCCGCCGTCGACACGCTCTCTCCGGGCAGTCAGGACCGCGTCCAATGCGTGGTCAGGGGACAGAGCGTCAACGGGAATCCCGACTGGTACTGGCTCGTCGGCGCCCAGGGCTGGGCCAGCGCCGCGTTCGTCGACACCGGCGGCCAGTGGGTGCCGTCCTGCTCGGACCCGTGTCCGGGCTGGAAGGACGGCGGCAGCACCAATTCCGGCAACTCCAACTGGAACAACGACCCGAACTGGAGCGACAACTCCAACTCCTGGAGCACCTCGGCCTCCGGGTCGTGGAGCGTCTCGGGTTCGTGGAGCTGGAGCGCCTCCGGGTCGTCGAGCGGCGGCGGCATCTGGAACTGGGCGCCGTAGCAGTACAAGAACGAGGTGGGCCCCAGCACCGAGTTGGTGCCGGGGCCCACACCCTTGTGCCGTGCGTCCGTCAGCGGATGCGGTTGCCCTCTCCGTCCTCGCGCGTGTAGTAGCGGTAGAAGAACACCAGGAAGACGCCCGCCGTGGTCGCGACCCCCACGGCCGCGGACCGCAGGACACTCTCGCCGGACTGGCTGTACAGGAAGCCGAGTGCCGCGCCCGCGAAGCCGGACTTCACCAGCGAGTGCAGTTCGCGCTTCAGCAGCGGGGCGAACCGTGCCACCGCCAGGCACAGCACGATGAACGCGAGCGCCGTCACGAAGCCGAACAGGATGTTCCAGCCCGTGATGGCACCGCCGCCGCGACGGTTGGCGGCTGCCCAGTAGCCGTAGACGAGCCCCAGGACGACCGGGATCGCCACCTTCGCCACGCGGTGGACGCGGGTGTCGAAGATGTCGGGCAGACCGCTCGGGCCGGTGAATCCGCCGGAGCCTTTCGCTCTGCCGGCCCGGCCGGTCATTCCGCCGGGCGTGGGTGCCGCTTGAGCCATGAGAGCACTCCTCTCTCTCGCCCCCGCCTACCAATGCACACCCCGGCGGAGGCGGTGGCAAGTCGGGGTGCGGCCTCGGTTGCCGCGTGTTTCGCTGGGGCGCATGAAGCTCGTACTCTTCGGCGCCACCGGCATGGTCGGCAGCCGGATCGCCACCGAGGCCTCGGCCCGCGGCCACCAGGTGCTGGCGGTCAGCCGCTCCGGCCAGTCGCCGGTCCCCGGGGTCACCGCCGCGGCGGCCGACGCGGCCGACCGGGAGAAGGTGGCCGAGCTGGCGCGCGGCGCCGACGCGGTCGCCTCCGCCTGCGTACCGCCGCGCGACGGCGGCGACCCGCGCGGCCCCTTCCTCGCCCTGAACGAGGGGCTCGTCGCGGGCGTCCGCGCGGCCGGTGTCGAACGGCTCATGGTCGTCGGGGGCGCGGGAGGGCTTGAGGTGGCCTCCGGGCAGGTGCTCAGCGAGCAGCCCGGCTTCCCCGAGGCCTACCTCCCCGAGGCCCGCGCCCACCGCGACGTCCTCGCCTACTACCGCACCCTCGACGACCTCGACTGGACCTACGTCTCCCCCGCCGCCGAGATCGCCCCGGGCAGACGCACCGGCCGCTTCCGCGTGGGCGGGGACCGGTTCATGACCGACGACCAGGGCCGCAGCTTCGTCAGCGCCGAGGACTACGCGGTCGCCTTCGTCGACGAACTGGAGCAGCACGCCCACCCGCGCGACCGGATGTCGGTCGCGTACTGATGTCCGGCGCATACTGACGGCTGTGAGCGGGCGCGGAGTCGGACCGGTGCGCTACGGCGCCTCGGGCAGCTCCCCGCTCGACGGGGTGCCCGGCGCCTGGCGGGACCCCGACGCGCTCCGGCGCCAGCAGCTGCTGCGGGTCGGCGGGCGCAGTGTCGCCTGGGTGCCGCCGCTGCTGGTCCTCGTCACCATCCTGCTCGTCGACTGGTACACCGGCGGCGAGTTCCGGACCGTCTCGTGGATCGTGCTCGTGCCCGGTATCGCCGCCGCGATCTGCGGGGTGCGCGGCACGGCCGTGTTCGCGGCGCTGGGCCTGGCCACCTACGTCCTCGCCGACCACTCCTGGCCGCGCCAGTACCGGACCGGCCTGCCCGACTTCATCCTCGTCGGCGTCGGCGGCGCCCTCGCCGTGCTGGCCTGCGCGGTCCGGGTGCGCGGCGAGCGCCGCATGCTGCACATGCGGGACGTCGCCGAGACCACCCGCCGCACCCTGCTGCGCCCGCTGCCACCGGGCTGGGGCGGCCTCGACCACGCGGCCGTCTACCTCGCCGCGGACGCCGTCGCCCGCGTCGGCGGCGACTTCTACGACATCCAGCCCGGCCTGCACGGCACCCGCGCCCTCGTCGGCGACGTCCAGGGCAAGGGCCTCGGCGCGGTGGAAGCGGCGGCGGCGCTGCTGGGCACGTTCCGCGAGGCGGGCTACCACGAGCCGGACCTCGCCACCGTCGCCGCGCGCCTCGACGTCCGCATACTGCGGCACGGGCTGCATCTCGCCGCCCTCGGCCGCGAGGACGTCGACCGGTTCGCCACGGCCGTGCTGCTGAGCTTCCCCGCCGGCGACCCGACCACGGTCGAGGTCGTCAACTTCGACCACGAACCCCCGCTGGTCGTAGGCCCGTTCGGGGTACGGTCCCTGCCGCCCGGGCACGGACTCCCGCTCGGGCTGGGCGAGTTGGCCGGCATGGACGGCCCGCCGCCGACCCTCCGCATCCCCCTCGCGCCCGGCGAGACCCTTCTCATCGTCACCGACGGGGTGACCGAGGCGCGCGACAGCGCGGGCGTCTTCTACCCCCTCAAGGAACGTGTCTCCGAGGGTCTCCTGGCCGATCCGCGCACCGCCGACCCCGTCCGCCTCGTCGCCCACGTCCGCGACGGCACGCTGGCCCACTGCGGCGGACATCTCGCCGACGACACCACGATCTTCGCGGTACGGCGGTCGTGACATCACCCTTTGCGGCAGCAGAGGTTCGGCGGGGGTTACGGTGCTGCGGTACGAAGTGATCGACGTGATCGCTGTGTTCGCCGTGATCGACGGTTCTATCGGGGAGGGCGTATGCCTGGGACGGTGTTGCTGCTCGCGGCCTCGCCGGTGGGCAGGGGGTGCCTGGTGGACGCGGCGTCCGTGCTGCCGGTCCTCGCGGCCGTCGCCCCGGGTGTCCTGTCCGGCACCGAGACCGCCAACGTTGTCGAACTCGCCGACCCCTTGGAGCCGCAGGCCGTCCTGACCCGGTTGCGGGCCGCGGCCACCGCCTCCGGGCCGCTCACCTTGTTCGTCACCGGGCAGCTCCAACTCGACCGCAAACAGCACCTTCCGCATCTGGCGCTGGCCCGGACTACTCCGGCGACCGTCCGCTACACCGCGTTTCCCTGGGCCTGGGTCCGCGAGGAGTTGCGACTGCGGGCGCCGGGCACGACGACGCTGCTGCTCGATCTCCACGCGGACGCGGAGACCTGGCAGTGGCTGCGGGCCCATCCGCTCGACTCGGGCCGTACGAACGCGGTTTACGGTCGTATCGCGCCTCCGCCGCCTCGGCGTGCGGTGGCTGTGCCGTCGTACATGAAGGCGGTGGCGACGGTTCTGCGGAGCGGGTATCGGCCTCCGTTGGAGGAGTTGCATCAGCAGGCGTTGGGGCGGCTGGGGGCGGAGGGGTACGCGGATGTGGTGTTGTCCGCGGCGGGGGTGGGGGCGGGCGTCCCTGGGGGCTCCGCCCCCAGCCCCCCGTCGGCCCTGAAGGGGCCTCGTCCTCAAACGCCGGACGGGCTGGAAGATGGCGGCCGGAGTGGAAAAGGCGTGGCGCCGAGCCGGGAGGGTGGGCGGCGAAGCCAGGAAGGTGCGCCGCGAAGTCCGGACAGTGCGGCGCCGAGCCGGGAGGGTGCGCGGCGAAGCCAGGAAGGTGCGCCGCGAAGCCCGGACAGTGCGGCGCCGAGCCGGGAAGGTGCGCGGCGAAGCCGGACCAGTGCGCCGCAGGGCCACGACGGTGACCCGCACATCGCTGTCGCCTCCGCTGCCCAGGACGGCCGTCACGCCGACGCCGACGGGATCGCCGCCGAGCATGAGCAGGCCGCTGGGCGGGCGCATGGGCGGGGTTCCGAGGAAGCGCTGCACTGGACCGAAGTCCGGGCCGATCTCGCGATGTTGGCCGGGGATCCGGTGCGCAGTTGCCGGGCGTGGCTCGCGGTGGCCGGTGCGCGGCTGGCGGTGGGGCAGGCGCCCGGTACGGCCGCTGTCGAGGCGGCGGTCGACCGGGCTCATCACCAGTGGGGGCAGATCCATGATCCCGTCCCCGCCCGTGAACTCGGGCTCGCGCTGGCCGAGTTGAGGGGACGGGTGCCGGGGCGTCGGGCGGGCGCCCTGGACCATGTACGGAAGCAGCTCGTGCAACTCCAGGTACCCGGCTAGTCAGTTCACCGTCAGCATCTCCAACGCGCCGGAGACCAGGGTCCGTACACCGGGCGCGATGGTCGACAGGTCCGGTGCGAACCGGGGGCTGTGGTTGCTGGGGACCGCGTGGAACTTCTCCATCAGGTCCGTGCCGGGGGCCGCGTCCCACACGTCCGCCGAGGTGCTCGTCACGAACCAGTAGGAGTACGGCACCCCGTCCGGGACCAGGAGGGGGAAGTCCTCGCTGCCCGTCGCCGGGCCGGGGTCGAAGACCGTGCCCGCGCCGAGGACCTCGGTGTGCACGGCGGCGATCCGGCGGTCGGTGTCCGCGTCGTTGACCACCGTGGGGAGGCTGACGCCGATGGTCACCTCGGGCTCGCGCGGGCAGCCCGCGGCGAGGCACTCGCCGGACGCGATACGGCGGATCGCGGCGATCATCCGGTCCCGTACGTCGGCGGACTGGGTGCGCAGGTTGAGGGAGATCCGGGCCTCGGCCGGGATGATGTTGTGACGGGTGCCCGCCTCGATGCGGCCCACGGTCAGGACGGCGGAGTCGCGGGCCGCGATCTCCCGGGACACGACCGTCTGGAGGCGGGTGACGAGGTAGGCGGCGGTGACGACCGGGTCGACCGTCGTCTCGGGGCGGGAGCCGTGGCCGCCGCGTCCGTGGACCACGATGTCGATGTCCGTCGCGGAGGACATGATCAGGCCGGGGACGTGCGGGTAGAACCCGGCGGGTCCCGGTGCCGCGTGCTGGGCGAGCAGCACGTCCGGGCGCGGGACGCGGTCGTAGAGGCCGTCGGCCACCATCGCCGCCGCGCCCTCACCGGTCTCCTCCGCGGGCTGGCCCACCAGGACCAGCGTTCCCGACCAGGTGTCCCGCCCGTCTGCCAGCGCCCGGGCGGCACCGGCCAGCCAGGTCACGTGCAGGTCGTGCCCGCAGGCGTGCATCACGCCGGGGACCGACGACTCGTACGACAGCCCGGTCTCCTCCCGCACCGGCAGCGCGTCCATGTCGGCGCGCAGCAGCACGGTCGGGCCCTCGCCGTTGCGCAGCACTCCGGCGACCCCGGTGCCGCCGATGCCCTCGACGGTGTCGTAGCCCGCCTTGGTGAGGTGTTCGGCGAGCTTGGCGGCCGTGCGGTGTTCGCGTCCTGACAGCTCGGGGTGGCGGTGCAGGTCCCGGTAGAAGTCCTCCAGGCCGGGGACCGGGAGGCCGGCGGTGAGGTCCAGCGCGGTGCGGGCTGCGGCGGAAGAGGTCACGGGGGGCAGGGTATCGGGGCCGGGTGAGCCGGGGCCCCGGCGGGACGGATGCTGCCGGCCCCTTCCGCCTCGGTGAGTCCGTGCCGGAGGCCCTGGCTGCCGCCGCCGCGAATGTGACACTTCCTACCGGGAGTGTCACATTCGCGGAACTGGGTCCCGGCCGCCCGTCAGGCGTAGGGGTCGAACGTGATGCCGCTCGGCTTGGCGGTGTTGAGCTGGTCGTCGAACCGGGAGTCCTGGAGCGGGAAGTTGGCGCTGCCCCAGTCGGAGGCGTTCAGGATGTCGTGCAGGTTGGTCGCCAGGTTGTCGAAGGTGAGCAGGTTCTCCTGGTGCCACGCGCCGGTGTCGTTCTCCGGGGTCTCGCCCCACTTGGCGAACCGGAAGGCATGGGTGCTCAGGCCGTCCTTGTGGTAGACCACCTGAACCCGCTGGGCGTCCATCGGGACGTCGGCGACGGCCTCGGTGTCGAAGCCGCCGTGCGCGGAGGCCGACAGATACGACGGGGTGTCCGCGCCCACCTTGGCCCAGACGACGATGGACTCCCAGTCGTGGCGGTGGCCGATGCCCGGGGAGGCCTCGTCCTTCTCGAAGTAGCTCGCGTAGATGATCCCGCACCAGCCGTTGTTGCACTTGGCCCGCGAGTAGGTGTTGGCGTTGCCGAGGTGTCCGGAGCGGCACTGGCCGGTGATGGAGCCGGTCGGCTTGAGGCCCCCGTTGAGGTTGCCGGAGGGGTCGATGGCGGCTGCCGGGTAGCAGCTGTCCGTGTCGTAGTCGTACTCCGGCTCGAAGTACTTCTGGAACGAGGTGGCGTTCTCGGGCAGGTTCTGCAGCACGCCCGCGGAGGCGCTGAACGGCAGGGCGACGGTGAGGGCGGCGGCGCTGCCCACGACCGCTGCGGCCCGGCCGAGGCGGTGGGTTCTGGTTCGGGACATCGGGGGGCTCCAGTCGACGGTCCAAGTCCGCGCTCGCCCCGGACATGACAGCCGGGGTGTGCGGACAGAGATTGGCAGACGGAGAGCTCGCCGGAAAGGCCTTTCTGTCAAACGGAGGGCAGCATTTCGCCGAACTGGCGATCACACGTCCACGGCCCGGGTGGTGAACACGCCCACGGTCGGCGGTGGGGCGAGCGGTGAACACGCCCGCGGTCGGCGATGGTTCGCTCCGTGCCCGCGCCCGTGCACCGCGACCGGAATGTCGCCGGGGGTGCCTCCGGCCAGTGCGTTCGACCCGGGACCGCGCACAGGAGCCGTCCGGTGTCACCCGTCCTTCACCTCGGGGCAACCCCGGCGTTTCCCGCCCCTACGTATGGTCATCGCTCCAGATGTCGCTTTCGCCAGGTGTACGGAGGTACGCGCATGGGGCGTCCCGAGCGGCCGGTCGACCCGGGGGCCGGTGCCGTACAGGGGCTCGCGCACGCGTTGCGGGAACTGCGCCGCGCCGCCGGCGGACCCTCGTACCGGACGATGGCGAAGACGGCGGGCTTCTCCGCGACGACCCTGTCCCAGGCCGCGGCCGGCGAACGGCTGCCGACGCTCGCGGTCGTGGAGGGATACGTACGGGCCTGCGGGGGCGACCCGGCCGAGTGGGGCCCGCGCTGGAAGGAGGCCGAGGCGGAGGCCGAGGCGAGCCGGGTCCGCGCGGCGGAACCCGAGGACGCCGGCGGCCCGGTGCCGTATCGCGGGCTGGCCCGGTTCGAACCCGCCGACCGGCACCTCTTCTTCGGCCGGGACCGGGTGGTCGCCGAGGTCAACGCGCTGGTCTGCGACCACCGGTTCGCGGTGTTGTTCGGTCCCTCGGGCAGCGGCAAGTCGTCCCTGCTGCGGGCCGGGCTGATCGCACGGCTGCGGGAGGAGATCGCGGCACGCGGCTGCCCCGCGACACTGCGCGTCCTCACCCCCGGGCCGACCCCCGCCACCACCTACGGGCACCTGCTCACCCCCGCCCCCGGGGAACCGGAGAGCTGGGTGGTGGTGGACCAGTTCGAGGAGGTCTTCACGCTCTGCTCGGACGCGCGCGAACGGTCCCGTTTCGTCGACCTGCTCCTGGCGGCCCGCGACCCGGACACCCGGCTGCGGGTGCTGGTCTCCGTCCGCGCCGACTTCTACGCCCGCTGCGCCGAACACCGGGGCCTGGCCGACGCGTTGCGCGGGGCCGCGCTGCTGCTCGGTCCGATGACGGCGGAGGAGTTGCGGGAGGCGGTGGTCGGCCCGGCCCAGGCGGCCGGCTGCCTGGTCGAGCGGACCCTGACCGCCCGCCTGGTGGAGGAGGTCCTCGGCGAACCCGGCGGCCTGCCGATGCTCTCCCACGTCCTGTTGGAGACCTGGCGCCGCCGCAGGGGCCGGATGCTCACCCTCGCCGGTTACGAGGCCGCCGGCGGAGTACGCGGCGCGATCGCGACGACGGCGGAGGAGGTGTACGGAGGACTCTCCCCGGCGGAGGCCGCTGCCGCCCGCCACCTGCTCCTCCGCATGGTCGTCCCAGGTCAGGGCACCCCGGACACCCGCCGCCCGCTGACCCGGGCCGAGTTGGCGGAGTGGGGCGACCCCGAGGTGCCGGTGGTGCTGGAACGACTGACCCGGGCCAGGCTGCTGACGGCCGACGAGGACGGCGTGCAACTGGCCCACGAGGCCCTCATCACCTGCTGGCCCCGCCTCCACGACTGGATCGAGCGGGACCGGGAACGGCTCCGCCACCACCGGATGCTGACGGACGCGGCGCGTACGTGGCTGGAGCACGACCGGGATGCCGGGGCGCTGTATCGGGGGACGCGGTTGGCGCGGGCGGAGGAGTTGTTCGGGGAGCCAGTCGGCGGTCCTGCGGGCGGCGGACCCGACCTCGCCCTGACCAGCCCCGGTCTCGCCCTCACCACCCCCGAGCGGGGCTTCCTCACCACCCCCGAGCGGGCCTTCCTCGCCGCCGCGCTCGACGCCCGCGCCGCCGAGCGCCGAGCCGCCGCCCGGATCAGTCGCAGGCACCGCGCGCTGACCGTGTCGTTGTCCGCCGTGCTCGCGGTGGCGGTGGTGGCGGCCGTCGCGGTGTGGCACGAGCGGAGCGACGATCTGCGGCGGCGTACGCAGAGCGCGGCGCGGCGGGTCGCCGACGTGGCCGACGCGCTCCGGACCACCGATCCGCGTACCGCGCAGCAACTGGGCGTCGCGGCTTGGCGCACGGCCGAGTTGCCGGAGTCGCGTCGCGCCCTGCTCGGTTCCCTCGCGCAGGCGGAGACGGACACGTTCGCCGATCCCGCGCCCGGCGAGGACACCCTGCGCGTGCTCACCGACGGCGGCCGTACGCTGCTCAGCGCGAGTGGCCGTAGCAGCCGTAGCGGCCATACCTGGCGCACCTGGGACGTGATCACGCACCGTGCCATCGGCTCGGGCCGGATACCCACCGGCACGGTGACCGGCGTCGGCGCGTCCGCGCGTGTCCTCGGGGTCACCGACGGGGACGGCGGGCTGCGGCTGTGGAACACGGTCACCCGGAGCTGGACCGGCGGCGGTTCCGCGCTGCACGACGTGGGCGGCGTCCACTTCACCGGCGACGGCCGCTCCCTCCTCACCACCGAGGGCGACCGCGTACGGCTGCGCTCGGTCGCCGACGGCCGGGTCACGTCCGAGGTGCGGGCGCCCGACGTGACGCTCACCGCGGTGAGCAGGGACGGTCGTACGGTCGCGGCCTGCTCGGGCAACACCCTGCGCCTGTGGAACACGGCCGACTCCCGCTTCCTCCAAGGCAGTTGGCAGCAGGATCACCGCATCTGCGACACCGACACCCCCTTCCTCGCCCTCTCCGGCGACCGCCTCGCCGCCGCCACCGTCGACGGCACCGGACTGCGCGTCTGGGACACCGCGACGGGCCGCAGGGTCGCCGACCTCCAGGACACCGGGGTGCGGTCCGCGTCGTTCAGCCCGGACGGCGCCTTCGTGGCGACGGAGGACGGTTCGGAGCTGCGCGTCCGGCGGCTCACGGACCCCGGCGCCCCCGTCTTCCGCCACGCCCTCAACAACCAGCACCTCTACGGCGGCCTCGTCTGGGACCGCGACGGCCGGACCCTGCGCTATCTGGAGAGCGGCACCGTCCACACCCTCGACCTCGGCGAGGCGGTCACCTCCGCCTGGCGGGCCACCGCCCTGGACGACGTCCGGTTCAGCCCCGACGGCCGCACCTACGCGACCACCCGGCGCACCAGCGATCACTATCTCTTCCGCCTCTACGACACCTCCGACGGCCGTGTCCTGCACACCTTCCCGCCCGTCCCGGTCCCCGTCTCCACCGACCCCGCCCTGCCGACCGTCCCCGCCGACACCGTCCCCCTGATGGCCTTCGGCCCGGATGGCACCCGGTTCGCGTACGGGGTCTCGGCGCCGGGCCGGGAGGCGGTGGCGCAGCGGTTCGGGGTGTGGGACGTGCGGCACGGGAGGTCCCTGGCCTCGCTGGACCTGCCCGGCGCGGCGGTCGTCTCGCTCGCTCTCGGCCCGGGCGGCGGCCACACCCTGCACGCGGTCCGGGACACCTCCGTCGGCCAACTCGCCGATGAGACATGGGACTTCACGCGCCTGCGCCGGACCTCCGTCCTGACCGGCGTGACCGGCTCCCACCTCGCCGTCCGCCCGGACGGCGCGCTCCTGGTCGGCGAGGGGCGCGTGGCCGCACTGCCCTCGGGCCGTTCCACCGCGCGCGACCTCGTGCAGGGCGACGAGATCGGCGCCCTGGCCTTCAACGCCGACGGCTCCACCCTGGCGGTCGGCGACCAGACGGGCCGGGTCGACCTGTGGGAGGGGGACGGGCACGGGCACGGGGACGGAGGCAGGGGTGCGGGGGGAACCATCGGCCACCGCGTCGGCATCCTGCGCAACGTCTTTCCCGCCCCCGTCGGCACCACCCCGGAGGGCATCGCCGCCCTCGCCTTCAGCCCCGACGGCGGCACGCTGGCGGTTGCCGGTGACGCGGGCAGCCTTCAGCTCTGGGACGTGGCGACCCAACAGCCGCTCAGCAGCGGCCCGTTGACGACTCCGGGCGAGGCCATCACGTCGCTCGCCTTCAGCCCGGACGGGACCACGGTGTTCGCGGGCAGCGCGCACGTCCCGCTCCAGCGGTACGCCGTGGATCCGGAGCGGGCGCGGGCACGGGTCTGCGCGAGGACGGGGGACGCGGAGCTGACGCGGGCGCAGTGGCGGACGTATGTGCCGGACGCGCCGTACCGCCGCATCTGCTGAGGACCACCGGCCTTCGCGGCCTTCACCCGTACGGCCCAGCCCACGCGGCCACGCCTCCGCGGCGCTGCTCCACTTGTCGGTAACAGGGGGCCGGTAGTACCCAGCAAAGGAAGTGCCGCTCATGGCTGTCCCTGAATCCACCCTCGCCATCAACTTCACCCAGGGGCTGAACGACGCCTGGTCGAAGGTCGCGCAGTTCGTGCCCAAGCTCGTCGGTTTCCTGGTCGTCCTGGCCATCGGCTGGTTCGTGTCGAAGATGATCGCCCGCGTCCTGGACCGGGTGCTGCGCAGGGTCGGCTCGGAGAAACTCTCCGAACGGGCCGGTACAGCGAGGATGCTGCGGGACTCCACGTACGACATGACCGGCATCGTCTGCAAGATCGTGTACTACGCGCTGATGCTGATCACCCTCCAGCTCGCGCTCGGCGTCTTCGGCGCCAACCCGGTCAGCACGATGATCAACGGCATCGTCGCCTGGCTCCCGCGCGGCATCGTCGCCGTGGTCCTGATCGTCGTCGCGATGGCCATCGCGAACGCGGTCCGCGGGATCGTCGGCAGCGCCCTGTCGTCGATGTCGTACGGCAGGATGCTCGCGACCCTCGTCTGGGCCTGCATCGTGGCGCTGGGCGTGATCGCGGCCCTCGGCCAGGCGGGCATCGCGACCTCGGTCACCCAGCCGGTGCTGTACGCGGCTCTCGGGACCGTCGCCGGCATCATGATCGTCGGTGTCGGAGGCGGCATGATCGCGCCGATGCGCCAGCGCTGGGAGCGGATGCTGACGACGGCGGAGCGCGAGACGACCCACGCGAAGGGCAGCCTCACGGCGTACCAGGCGGGCCGCGAGGACGCGATGACCAACCAGCCGGTGCGGGAGCGCACGGACATGGGGACGGACACCCGGCGGGACACGGGCATGGACTCGCGCCGGGACATGTCGGGGTCGTCCGACAGGTAAGGCGGCATACGCGCAGGTGAGGGCAGTGGTCCGGAGTTGATTCGCCCCGTGGGCGGGACTGTCCGATCAACTCCCCGGCGATGACGATCGGAGGCGTCGCCACCCGTCGCGGGTGGTGGCGCCGACCGACGTATCGACGAGGAGAACGACCATGAAGGTGTTCCCGCGTGGCCGCCGCCGACTGACCCTGCTGGCGCCCGCTCTCGCCCTGGTGCTCATCCCCTTCTCCACGGGGACCGCCAGCGCCAACTCCAGCCCCGGCTGGGGCGACGACAAGCCCGACGTGCTGGCGAGCTGCAACCACGCGGGCGGCAGCCGGAAGCCCGACTCGTGCCAGTACCACGAGGTCAACGCCTGGACCGCGCTCGGCAAGCGGCACCAGGCCAGCAACGTGGTCGCGAACTGCGGCGGCACCGACAACGGCACGTACGCCGTGAACTACAGCTACGCGACGAACACCTCGTACTCCTACGAGCAGGGCCAGAGCATCGAGGTCAGCGCGGGCCTGTCGGACACCATCGAGGCCGGCATGTCCGTCAGCTCGACGAGCTCCGAGACCTGGACCCTCGGCAACACCCGCACCGCGAGCAGCACCATCACCAACACGATCCGCCCCGGCTACAAGGGCGCGTACTGGTTCGCGCCGTACGTCCGCCACTCGGTGGGCTGGCTGGAGGTCCACTACGGCAAGCGGGTCGACGGCCACTACTACTGGTACTACCCGGGCCAGGGCTCCTCTGGCATCCACATCGACACCCCCGTCGCCTGGTCGGACGGTTCGCTGAAGGGGGAGCTGTACTGGTCCACGTGGAAGTGCTGAACCCGCGTGACCTGGTGAGCCGGACGGGGCTCGGCCGCTGGGGCCGGGCTCGCGTTCGTCGAACAACCGAGAACATCGGCCGTGGCTACCATGCAGTATGACCGAGCGTGCCGTTTACCACCGTCTGCGTGACCTGCGCGAGCGCTTCACGCCGCCGCCGGGTGTCACGTACCCGGAGATCAGCGACGGGATGTTCCTCATGACGATGAGCCCCTGCCGTCGGCACCAGGTCGCTGCCGCTGATCTACGTGATCAGCTCGCCCCGCAGGTTCCGGTCGGTGTCGGTGTCTTCGAGGCCTCCGACACCGGCGACGAAGTCCTCGGCAGGCTCCGGATCCCCGACCTCGTTGTCGCTACGGGCGAGGCCACCATGCCCCTGCTGGCCGTTGAGGTCGTCTCCCCGTCGAACCCCCGCACCGACTACGAGGACAAGAGCCGCGACTACCCGGCCATGGGCATCCCCCGCTACCTGATCGTCGACCCGCGCGACGGCACATGGACGTACCAGTGGGAGATCGGCGGGCGGGGCGGTTCCCCGGCGTACGAGAACCGTCTGCGTCTGCCGTACGGCCGGACCGTCACCATCGCGACGGAACTGGGGGAGTGGAAGATCGAGACCGGCGGGCTGCCGCTCTACTCGCGCGAGGACATGATGCTTCCGCCGGAGTGAGCGGCGTGGTGCCCGCCCGGGGGGCGGTCCGCCGCCTTGGCCGGGCTTGCCGCCGCCGCGCCGACCAGGGCGGCCACGGCGATGACGGCGGCGCAGAATCCTCTGACGTAACGCGCGGACATACCTACCTCGCAACGGCAGTGACAGCGACAACGGCGACGGCAACGACTGCGACGACAGCGATGAGTTAAGCACGCTTAATGTGTGCCTAACTTAAGGGGTTGGAGTGCGCAACGGGAAGGGCTTCAGGGGGAGTTGAGCCAACGGAAACCGGTTTTCAGTCACCTCGGCGCTGCTCCGGAAGCAGCCCGTGCCGGTGCACCAGCCAGCTGATGGCCGTCAGCCTGCACACCGCGTAGTCGTGCCCGACCGGCTCCCGCCAGTCCAGCTCCGCGAGCGCGTCCAGGAAACCGAGCGCGTAGTCCGTGAGGTCGGCGTGGTCCGGGGGCGGGGGTACGAGGTCGGGCCCTCCAGCTGACAGGCGTTCCCGCAGCTCCGCCACATGCTGGTCCACGGTGGCCGTGAAGGCAGGCTCGAACGCGAACTCCGCGAAGCGGGGCCCGTACGCGCTGCTGATCTTGGCCAAAGGGGACATTTCTCCACCATACGTTACGTGCGTTATGGAGAATTCGTGATTCTCATCACCCGGGCGGTGCCGGGTGGTTACTGTCGGCGACAGGCCGTAACTACTCGGAGGTGGCTGTCGCATGGTCCACGTTCGTCAACTCGACCCGAGCGCATCCCCGTTGGACTACTTCGGCTATGAATGCCGTCGACTGAGGGAAGCGGCGGGTCTCACGCTGGAGGGCCTCGGCAAGATCCTCTACTGCACCGGCTCCCTCATCGGGCAGATCGAGACGGCCCAGAAGGTCCCGACCCGGAACTTCGCCGAGCGCCTCGACGCCGCGTTCATGACCGACGGGTCTTTCACCCGCATGATCGGCATGGTTCTGCGGAGCCAGCTACCCAACTGGTTCCAGGCGTACGCGGATATGGAGGCGAAGGCAGCCTTCATCTCCACCTATCAGTGTCAGGTGGTCTACGGCCTGCTCCAGACGCCGGAGTATGCGGCGGCGGTACTGGCCGTCGACTACCCGGAAAAGATCGAGGAGATGGTCGCGGCGCGCATGGAGCGCCAGCGCATCCTGGAGAAGAAGCAGCCGCCCGCTGTCTGGGTCGTCCTCGACGAGGCCGTGTTGTACCGCGAGATCGGCGGCCGTGAGGTCATGCGGAAGCAACTGGCCCGTCTGGTGAGCTACCGCGAGAACCCCTGGGTGAACATTCAGGTACTGCCGTTCACTGTTGGCGCGCACGCCGCGACGATGGGCTCCTTCAATCTCCTGCGCTTGGACGACGACCCGGACATCTACTACTCAGATGGCTACGACCAGGGACACATGACCGCCAACCCGGAAGTCATCAGGGAGCGTTCGGTCGGATACGCTCGCTTGCAGGCCTGCGCCCTCTCGGTGGAGGACTCAGCCGACCTGATCGCGCGCGTGATGGAGGAACGTTATGGAGACCCGGCGGAAGACGTGGCGTAAGTCCAGCTACAGCGGCAGCAACGGCGGTGACTGCATCGAGTGCGCCCCCATCGGCACGGTCACGTGGCGCAAGTCGTCCTTCAGCGGCAGCAACGGCGGCGAGTGCGTCGAGGTCGCCACCGCAGCCACCCCCTGCATCGCAATCCGTGACTCCAAGAACCCCGGCGGAGCCGTTCTCACCGTCTCCCGTCGCCGCTTCGAGGACTTCGTCAACTCACTCTCGATGTAACTGAGTTACTCGCCAGTCTGTAACTCGGCTTACTGGCATGATTAATGCATGGTGAGACGGGACGACCCGGAAGTCATCGGGCGCAGGGTCCAGCAGTTGCGGCACGAACGTGGGCTGACTCAGCGGCAGTTGGCCGAGCCCGCCTACACGCCCGCGTACATCTCCACCCTTGAGGCCGGCCGGGTCCGCCCCTCCGACGACGCGCTGCGCCACCTCGCCGACCGACTGGGCGTCGCCTACGACGAGTTGGCGACCGGCCGCCCCGCCCACCTCGCCACCGAGCTGCGCCTGCGGCTGACCGGCGCCCAACGCACCCTGGCGACAGGGGAGTCGGAGGAAGCCGCCGAGCTGTACGCCGAGCTGCTGGAGGAGGCCGAGTCGCACGGGCTGGCCGACGAGGAGGCCATCGCGCTGCTCGGACTCGGCGAGTGCGGCCTCGACACCGGTGACCTCTCCGCCGCCACCCTGTACTTCGAGCGCGCCGAACAGCGCCTGGCCGACGAACCGCTCCCCGCCCGCGTCCCCGCCCTCCGGGGCCGTGCCGTGGCGCACTACCTCACCGGTGAACTCCGTTACGCCGTCTACCTGTTGGAGTCCACGCTCGACGAGCTGAACCGTGGCGGCCTGCACGATCCCGACGCGCTGCTGCTGCTCTACGCGAGTGCCATCGGGCCGTACATGGACATGGGCGCGCACGCGCGGGCAGCGCAGGCGGCGGAGTTGGCGCTGGCGCTCGCGCCGCAGGTGGCGGACCCGGCGCTGCTCGCCCGTATGCACCGGTCGGTGGCGCGGACCCTGATCGCGGAGGGCAAGGTCGCCGAGGCGGACGCCTCGCTCGCGAAAGCCGCCGATCTGTACCGGCAGCTCCAGTTCCGTACCGAACTCGCCAACTGTCACTGGA
The DNA here is from genome assembly GCF_044753545.1 of Streptomyces sp. NPDC088350. Taxonomy (NCBI): domain Bacteria; kingdom Bacillati; phylum Actinomycetota; class Actinomycetes; order Kitasatosporales; family Streptomycetaceae; genus Streptomyces; species Streptomyces sp. NPDC088350. The sequence continues at coordinate 196,436 of NZ_JBIVNL010000006.1, forward strand.
TGCGCGGCTACGTCTATGCCCAGGACGGCGAACTGGAGCGCGCCGAGGTCGAGTTGAGGCAGGCGCTGGCGATGCTGACGGCGAAGCGCGCGGCGCTGTACAGCAGCCAGGTCGCCGTCGAACTGGCCGACGTCCTGCACAAACGCGGCAAGTCCGACGAGGCCGCCGCCCTCCTCCACGACGTCCTGAGCGACCTCAGCTCCGAACGCGGCGCCCTGCACTCCGCCGCCGCCCACCGCCTCCTCGGCATCATCGCCGAGGACGCCCGTGACACGGACGCGGCCGAGGAGCACTACGTCCGCGCCCTCAGCCTGCTGGAACGCGCGGGCGCGGCCGGCGACCTGGCCGACCTGTGCCGCATGCTCGGCGATCTGCTGCGTCGTACCGGACGGGTGGAGGCGGCCCTCGACGCCTACCGCACCGGCCTCGGGCACCGTACGGCGCCCGGCACGACCACCCTCGGCCCGGCCCCCGCACAGCCTCCTCTTTGACGAACCCGGGGTGCCGCACAGCGCCGGCCGTTACCGTGCGACGTACGAGTCGTAGTCGTGCGAAACGGGATGAGACAGGCGCGTGCAGAACGAACGGACCGTGGCCGACGGCCTGCGCCTCGCCGTACGCGCCATGGTCTACGCGGTACTCGGCGGCGCCGCGCTCCTGGCCATCGCCACCGTCGTCTCCGTCCTCGGCCCGATGCTGGCCCTCGACCTCTACACCCCGCCCGTGGCCGCCTGGTGGACGGTCTTCACGGCGGTCGCGGTCCAGGGCGTGCCGTTCCTGTTGCTGGGCACGGTCGTCTCGGCGGCGATCGGCGCGTTCGTCCCCGAGCGGGTGTTCACCAAGCTCCTCCCCCGCAACCAGGCCCTCGCCGTCCCGATCGCGGGCGCGGCCGGAGTCGTACTCCCCGGCTGCGAGTGCGCGTCGGTACCGGTGGCGAGCAGCCTGATGCGGCGGGGTGTCGCCCCGGCGGCAGCCCTGGCATTCCTGCTCTCGGCCCCGGCGATCAACCCGGTTGTCCTGGTGGCCACTTCGATCGCCTTCCCGGGCCAGCCGAAGATGGTCCTTGGCCGACTTCTCGCGTCCCTCGCGACGGCGGTGGTGATGGGCTGGCTGTGGGCGAGATTCGGCCGCGAGGAGTGGCTACGACTCCCGGAGCGCACGCGGGCGGTCCACTCGACCGTGGGCGTGAAGGCCTTCGTCGCCGGCCTGCAACACGACTTCCTGCACGCGGGCGGCTTCCTCGTCCTGGGCGCGGCAGCGGCGGCGACCTTCAACATCGCCGTACCGCGTTCGGTCCTGGACATCTTCACGGGTTCTTCTTGGCTGTCGCTGCTCCTGCTCGCGCTGCTGGCGGTGGTGCTGTGCGTGTGCAGCGAGGCGGACGCGTTCGTCGCGGCCTCGCTGAGCGGGTTCTCCCCGGCGGCGAAGCTGGCGTTCATGGTGGTGGGCCCGATGGTGGACCTGAAACTCATCGCGCTCCAGGCGGGCACGTTCGGCCGTGCCTTCGCGTTCCGCTTCTCCTCGACGACCTGGCTGGTGGCCGTGACGAGCAGCACGCTGGTGGGGTGGTGGCTGCTGTGAGGCGCTACGGCTCGGCGGTCCTGCTGCTGCTCACGGGCGGGGCGGTGGTGCGGATCTCGCTCTTCAGCGATCTGTATCTGCGGTACGTGCAACCGGCTCTGCGCCCGTACCTGATCGTGTCGGGAACTCTGTTGATCCTCCTGGGAGTTGCGGCGGCGATCAGGGCGGCGCTGCACCGCCAGGAAGAAGAGGAACACGATCACGAGGACCACGAGGACCATGGGCATGAGCATGGGCATGGGCATGCGGGCGGTCCGCGCATCGCCTGGCTCCTCACCCTCCCCGCCCTCGCCCTCCTCCTCTTCCCGCCCCCGGCGCTGGGCTCGTACAGCGCGTCCCGCGAGGAGGCGGAGCGTGCGGCGCAGGGCGTGGGCACTTTCCAGGCGCTCCCCGCCGGGAAGGTGCTGGACATCTCGGTCGCCCAATACAGCTCGCGGGCGATCTACGACACCGGTCACTCCCTCAAGGGCCGCACCCTTCGCATGACCGGCTTCGTGACCCACGGCGACAACGGCACCTGGTACGTCACCCGTCTCCTCGTCACCTGCTGCGCCGCCGACGCGACCACCAGCAAGGTCGAGATCCGGGGCGACGAAGCCGATGGGGCTCCCCAGACCGACACCTGGGTCACCGTCACCGGCACGTGGATCCCCAAAGGCAAGCTCGGCACGGACGGGGCGTGGCCGCCGCTGCTCCACGCGACGGACGTCAAGCAGGTGGCACAGCCGGCGGATCCGTACGAGAAGCACTGACCTGCGTCTCGGACCGGCGGTCGGCTCCTAGATCTGCACCCGGCCCTGCCGCTGCACATCCGTGAGCCGTTGCGCGCCGATCTCCAGTGCCTGGCCGGTCGCGTCCGGGGGGACGTCCGCGAGGCCGCCGTTGGTGAGGGTGATGGTGTCGTCGCCGATGCGGACGGCGGCGGTGTCGAGGGTGAGGGTGGACTGGTCGCCCTCGGGGGTGGTGCCGGTGAGGGTGAGGTGGAGGCCCTGGCGGGCGTCGCCGACATTGGGGAGGTTGGCCTCCGTGACCGTCACGGTCTGGGTGCCCGAGCGGGTCGTCGTCGCCGTGAACTGGGCGCATTTCTGCGGGAGCGTTTTCAGCCAGGCCAGGGTGCGGTCCACGTCGGCGGGTGGGAACGCGGCGACCTGGTAGTGGAGTTGGGCTCCGACGTCGGTGTTGTCCAGGCCGATCACCGCCTGGGTGGCGGCGGGGGTGCCGAGGAGTTCGTCGGCGTAGAGGGCGTCGAGGAGGCGTTGGCAGTCGGGGGCGTCGGCCTTCGCTTTCAGCAGGCTGTCGTGCCAGGTCGCCGTGCCCTGTGTCGGGGTCCAGGGGGCGCCCAGGTCCGTGTCCGTGATCAGCGCGGCCTGTGCCTGGGCCGGGGTCAGGACGGGGGCGGCGGCCGGGGAAGCGTGGGCGGCGGGGGTGGTTCGCACGGCTGAGGGGGAGGGCGCGCTCGTCACCTTGTGCAGCGCGGCTTCGTTCGCACAGCCGGCCGCGGTCAGCAGCGTGCCCGCGGACAGCGCGGACAGCGCGGAGGCGAGGAGGACACGGGCCGGGGTGCGGGTCATCGAGGGTCCCTCCTGGGGTGTGCGGGGTGTGCGGGGCGGGGCGGGTGTCGCGTACGTGGAGTTCCGAAGTACCGAGGTGCCGAAGTACCGAGGTGCAGAGGTGTCGAGGTGTCGAGGTGCAGAGGTGCCGAGGTGTCGGTGTGCCGGAGTCCCGGACGCGGGTTCGCCGTGCTCGCTTCCACGGCACCATCGCCCGCGCCTGCCCACCAGCGCGCCGGTCCGTCCGGGTGAGAGACGGCTCCGCGCCGGGGCGGCCGGGTGCGCCGGGGAAAGTGGGAGCCGGGTGCCACAGGGAAACCAGGGGCCGGGCATCACGGGGAAACCCGGGCCGGGTGTCCCGGGAAACCGAGGGCCGAGTGTCGTCGGCAATCCCGGAGCCGGGCGGCACAGGGAAACCTGGAGCCGGGGGTCATGGGGAAATCAGGAACCGGACGTCATGGGAAACCAGGGGCCGGGTGCCATGGCCCAACCAGCAACCGGACGCCGTAGGCAAACCCGGAGCCGGACGCCACGGCCAAACCAGGAACCGGGAGCCACGAGGAAACCCGTAGCCCAACGTCACCGCGAAACCAGAAACCCCGGGCCCCCGGAAACCAGTAGCCCCCCGGGAAACCAACGGCACGCACTCGATCCGGCATTGGCCCCCCGCCCCCGTCCCGCCTACTGTCGAGAGCAGTTCACCGACCCCCTGGAGACCCCCCATGTCGAAGATCCTCTTCGTGCTGACCGGTGCCGATCACCTCACCCTGGCCGACGGCACCCGGCACCCCACCGGCTACTGGGCCGAGGAGGCAGTCACCCCGTACGAGGCGTTCAAGGCGGCCGGGCACGAGGTCGTCGTCGCGACGCCCGGCGGTGTCGTACCGCCCGTGGACCGGGGCAGCCTCGCCCCCGACTACAACGGCGGCCAGGAGAACGCCGACCGGGTAGCGGGCGTCCTCGCGTCGAGCGCCGAGTTCCAGCACCCGGTCAAGCTGAGCGAGGTCGACCTCGCCGACTACGCCGCCGTCTACTACCCCGGCGGCCACGGCCCGATGGAGGACCTCGCCGTGGACGCCGACTCCGGCCGGCTCCTCACCCTGGCCCTGGCCTCCGGCAAGCCGCTCGGCGTGGTCTGCCACGGGCCGGCCGCGCTGCTCCCGGCGACCAAGGAGGACGGTACGAACGCCTTCGCCGGACGTCGGCTCACCGGGTTCACCAACGCGGAGGAGACCCAGGCCGGCCTCGCCGACAAGGTGCTGTGGCTGGTCCAGGACCGGCTCGTGGAACTCGGCGCCGACTTCGTGGAGGGCGAGCCGTGGGCCCCGCACGTCGTGGTCGACGGCAACCTCGTCACCGGCCAGAACCCGGCGTCCTCCGCCCCGGTCGCCGACGAGCTGCTCAAGAAGCTGAGCGCCTGAAAATCCGTGGCCGAGTCCGTCGTACGACTGCTACAGTCCGCCGCATGAAGCGCGCCAAGCCGTTCCCGTCCGCCTGGACGACGACGCCGGAGACTGTCCCGGCGCGCTGACTGCTGACCCAAGTCGAAGCCCCGGGGCGAGTGCCCCGGGGCTTCGTCACGTGGTGCTCGCCTCTCGGCCCTTTGTCCCGCGAGGAGTTCACCATGTACGACCACCGACGTCTCGGCCGCGAACTCGGCCTCTTCGACACCGACCCCCTGATGGGCGCGGGACTGCCGTACTGGCTGCCCGACGGCGCGACCGTGCGGCACGAACTGGAGGAGTACGTAAGGGGGTTGGAGTGCGCGGCCGGTTACCGGCACGTGTACTCGCCCGTCCTCGGCAAGCGCGAGCTGTACGAGATCTCCGGGCACTGGTCGCACTACAGCGACGACATGTTCCCGCCGATGGAACTGGGCGCGGAGGAGGTCGTCCTGCGCCCCAGTCTCTGTCCCCATCACGCCCTCATCTACCGTTCCCGGTCCCACAGTTATCGCGAACTGCCTCTCCGTATCGCCGAGTTGGGCGGCATGTACCGTTCCGAACTCTCCGGTGTCCTCGGCGGACTGACCCGCGTCCGTGCCATCCAGCTCAACGACGCCCACATCTTCTGCACCCTGGACCAGGCCGTCGAGGAGGCCCGCGCCGCCCTCGCCCTCATCGCCCGCGCCTACGCCGACCTCGGCATCCGTGCCTCCCGTTATCGGCTCTCCCTCCCGGGCGAGGGCGGCAAGTACGTTGCGGATCCCGCTCTTTGGCGCCGGGCGACCGAGATGCTGAGGGAGGTGCTGGACGGCTCAGGCGTCGTGTACGAGTCCGCCGAGGGCGAAGCCGCCTTCTACGGCCCGAAGATCGACGTCCAGATCGCGGACGCGGCCGGCCGCGAGGCCACCCTCTCCACCGTCCAGATCGACTTCCACCAGCCCGAACGCTTCGACCTGCACTACATCGGCGCCGACGGCGCGAAACACCGGCCCGTGATGGTGCACCGCAGTGTCATCGGCAGTGTGGAACGGGCGGTGGCGCACCTCGTGGAGGAGCACGGCGGGGCGTTCCCGGCGTGGCTGGCGCCGGTGCAGCTGGTCGTCCTCCCGGTGTCGGAGGCGCAGGAGCGGCAGGCCTACGACCTCGCCGAGCAGGCCCGCGCCCAGGGGCTGCGTGCCGAGGTGTCCGCCGAGGGCAGCCTCGGCGCCCGGGTCCGGGCGGCGCGACTCGTCCCGTACCAGGCGGTGATCGGCGAACGGGAGGCCGGCGCCGGCCTGGTCGCCGTACGCCTGCGGGACGGCCGCCGCGTCGAGCCGTTGCCGCCCGCCGAACTCCTGCACCGCGTCGGCGCCCGGGTCGAGGCGCGCGGCGCCGAACTGTGGGCGGATGCGTAAGGTCACCCTTGATCCGCCGAACCGCCTGTGAGAGGAGTCTGCCGTGACCGGTCAGCCCATCCCCGTGATCATCGACTGCGACACGGGGGTCGACGACGCCCTGGCGCTGCTGTTCGCCGTCCGCCACCCGGGCCTGGACCTGCGCGCGGTCACCTGTGTCGCCGGGAACACGGACGTCGACCAGGTCGTACGGAACACGCTGATCGTCCTGGACCACGCCGGTGCCGGTGACATCCCGGTCGCGCGCGGCGCCGCCCGGCCGCTGATCGAACCGGCCCGCTCGGCCGCGCACGTCCACGGGCAGGACGGCATGGGGGACATGGGGCTGCCGGACTCCACCCGTACGCCTGTCGGCGTGGACGCGGTGACCCTGCTGCGCCGCGAGATCCTCGCCTCGCCGCGCCCGGTCACCCTCATCCCGACCGCACCGCTGACCAACATCGCGCTGCTCCTGCGCACGTACCCCGAGGTCACCCGCAACATCGAGCGGATCGTGTTCATGGGCGGCGCGGTGGCGGTCGGGAACGCCACGCCGGTCGCGGAGTTCAACGTATGGCACGACCCGGAGGCCGCCGCGATCCTGCTCACCGCCGGGGTGCCGATCACGATGTACGGCCTTGACGTGTTCGAACGGGTCCAGGTCCCCGCCGCCGACGTCCAGCGTCTACGGCAGAGCACGGAGCCGCGCCTGAAGCTGGCCGGCGACCTCCTCGCCCACCGCGACCCGGCCGCCTCCGGCGACCCCACCCCCACCGGCGGCCTCGGCGACGCGGGCGCGGTCTGCGCGGTCGCCGACCCGGGCGGCCTCACCACCCGCCTCCTGCCGGTCGAGGTCTCCCTCGCCCCCGGCCCGTCCCGCGGCCAGACCATCGTCGACCGCCGCCCCCGCCACGGCGAGTCCGAGATCCACGACGGCGCGCGCGAACAGGCCCTGGTGGACGTGGGGTTGGACGTGGATGTGGAGCGGTACGTGAAGCTGTGGCTGGGGACGGTGGAGGGGTGAGAGACGGACGCCGGGCCGGGATCTCCTCCCGGTCCGGCGTCTTGTTCTTGTCCTGCCGTCGGCTACGAGTGCGAAGCCCGCCGGCGTCGCGTCGCCACCACGATCGCCGCGCCGCCCGCGAGCAGCGCCGCCGCGCCGCCGACGATCGCGCCCGTGTTGCCGCCGCCGCCGGTCTCCGCGAGGTCGCCGCCGCCACCGTTGGGCGAGGGTGCCGCCGGGGCGCTGCTGGAGCCGGAGGTGACCGGGGTCGGGTTGTCGGACGGCGTGGTCGACTCGGAGGCGCTCGGGGTCGGGGTCGGGGTGGAGGACCCGGAGGCGGGCGGGGTGGACGTCGACGCCGGCGGGGGGACCGATGCCGGGGTGGACGGGGTCGGGGACGGCGACTCGGTGGTCGTGCAGTCCTTCGTGCCGCCGTTCCAGGCGGCGATCAGCTTGTCCTTGATGACCGGGTGGTCGGGGCCCTTGGGCAGGTCGCCGTGGACGAAGCCGTCGCCGGCGGCGGGGTTGCCGTCGAACTTGACCGCGCCCCGGTAGAGGTCGATCTGCGCGAAGCAGCCCTCGTCCGGCACCGAGATGTCGAGCGAGTCGGTCTGGCCCTTCTTCACGGTCACCGTGTCGAAGTCGACGAAGACCTGCTTGCCCGAGGTGGCGAAGGTCGGGCCGTGGGCGGTGTACGAGGCCAGCGAGGCGGTGCAGGTGGAGGCGTCACCGATGGTGCGGACCTTGATGTGGACCTTGCCGTCGTCGGTGGGCTTCAGGTTCTGGTCGTCGACCTTGACGGAGGGGAAGAAGTCCGTGCCGTTCAGCGAGAACTGGCAGCCCTCGGTCTCGGTGACCGTACCGGCGCCCGAGCCGGGCCGGTAGTGGCCACCGGACTCCCAGCCGTCACCGCCGTCGCCGTGGCCGCCGGTGGCCCAGGCGCCGGACGCGGCGCCGACGGAGGCGGCGGCGAGGGCGAGGGAGGCGGCGCCCGTCCCCAACAGGCGACGCACGGTGACACGACTCGCTATGGACATACTGATCCCATCTGGCATGTGCAAGGAGTGGAGGAGCGCGTAAGCGCGGGAGCGAAGGAACACCGGGCCCATTGGTCACATGCGCCACAGCGTGTGCACATCGTGGGTCCACCGGAAGATGACTGTCAACTTGCCTCGGAGCAGAGGGAATTCACCAGGAGACCACGTGCCCGACCTGTCCTCCCGTGACCCGAACTGGTGGCGTCAAGCCGTCGTCTACCAGGTCTATCCGCGCAGTTTCGCCGACGCCGACGGTGACGGGCTCGGCGACCTCAGGGGCATCACCGAGCGCCTCGGCCACCTCGCCACGCTGGGCGTCGACGCCCTCTGGCTCAGCCCCTTCTACCCCTCCGAACTCGCCGACGGCGGCTACGACGTCGCCGACCACCGTGACGTCGACCCACGCCTGGGCACCCTCGACGACTTCGACGCGATGGTCGCCGAGGCCCACCGGCTGGGCCTGAAGGTCATGGTCGACATCGTGCCCAACCACACCTCGCGGCTGCACAGTTGGTTCCAGGAGGCGCTGGCCGCTCCGCCCGGTTCCGCTGCCCGCGACCGGTACGTGTTCCGCGACGGGCGCGGCGAGAACGGCCAACTCCCGCCCACCGACTGGCAGTCGGTCTTCGGCGGCAGCGCGTGGGAACAACTCCCCGACGGCCAGTGGTACTTGCACCTCTTCACCCCCGAACAGCCCGACCTGGACTGGGACAACGAGGAGGTCCGCGCCGACTTCCGCACCACCCTCCGCTTCTGGTCCGACCGGGGCGTCGACGGCTTCCGCGTCGACGTGGCCCACGCGCTGGTAAAGGACCTCAGCGAGCCCCTGCGCGACATCGGCCCCCTCGCGGCGAACTCGGAGGCCGTCCTCGACTCCCTCCCGCCCGGCAGCCACCCCTACTACGACCGCGACGAGGTCCACGAGATCTACCGCGACTGGCGGCGCACGGTCTTCGACACCTACACCCCGCCCCGCATGGCGGTCGCCGAGGCCTGGGTACCGTCCGCCCGCCGCGCCCTCTACGCCCGCCCCGACGAACTCGGCCAGGCCTTCAACTTCGAGTACCTGGAGGCAGGTTGGGACGCGGGCGAACTGCGCGAGGTGATCACCACCTCGCTCGCGACGGCCCACGCGGCAGGCGCCTCCGCCACCTGGGTGCTGTCCAACCACGACGTCGTACGCCACGCCTCCCGCCTGATGCTCCCTCCGGGCACCGACCCCGACAGCTGGCTCCTCTCCGACGGCCGCACCCCGCCCGTCGACCCGGCGGCCGGCCTGCGCAGGGCCCGTGCCGCGACGCTGCTGATGCTGGCGCTGCCCGGTTCGTCGTACGTCTACCAGGGCGAGGAACTCGGCCTCCCCGAGGTCGCCGACCTGCCCGTCGAGGTCCTCCAGGACCCCATCTGGGAACAACAGGGCCACACCCACAAGGGCCGCGACGGCTGCCGGGTACCGCTCCCGTGGACGAGGACCGGCCCGTCGTACGGCTTCGGGCCGGGCGGGGCGTGGCTGCCGCAGCCGGCGAGCTTCGCGTCGTACGCCGTGGAGGCACAGGACGGGACGGACGGCTCGACCCTGGAGTTCTACCGCACCGCGCTGCGCCTGCGCCGCAAGCTGCTCGACGGGGAGTCGCTGACCTGGGCAGCGGACAGCCCGCCCGGTGTGCTGCACTTCGCGCGTTCCGACGGCTGGCGGTGTGTCACCAACCTGTCGGACGTGCCGGTCGCCCTGCCGCCGGGGGAAGTGCTGCTGAGCAGCGAACCGGCGGCGGGCGACAGGCAGTTGGGACCAGGAGCACTGGCACCGGATACGACGGTGTGGCTGGGCCTGTAGCGGGGGTTCGGCCGGTCTCGGCCGACACTCAGCCGACGGTCGGGGTCCCGGTGTTGCCGGAGGGTGACTCGCCCGGCAGGACCGGCGGTTGGGTGGTGCTGTTCACCGGCGGGGTGAGCACCACCTCCGGCTGGCCCGCGGCCGGGGGCGGCGGGGTCAGGTCCGTGGCCGGGAGCTTCGGCGGGGTCGTCTCCTGGAAGAGGACCTGGCTGAAGTTGACCAGTCCGGTCTGTTCCATCACCGTGATGTGGTCAAGGACGGTCGCGTTGGCCTGGTCGGCCAGGGCCCGCACCAGGGTGTTCTCGGTCGTGGAGCGGATCTTCGCGATCGTGTTGAAGATCGAACCGTGCGTGACGCGCAGGATGTTGGCGAAGTCCGTGTCGAACTGCTTGCCGCTGTCCGCGTTCAGCGTGTTGATGAAGCCCTGCTGCTGCGGGCTGGGCTGGTTCGGGATCGTGATGTTGAGCATCGGGGCGATCTTGCGGACGGTGGAGTCCAGCGCCGCGTGTCCGTCGATGAGGTGCTTGCTCGCGGTGATGACCGCCGGGCTCGCCCCCTTCTTCAGGCCGATCTGGCCGACGGGGTACTCCCACAGCCCGGCCGCGCGCACCTTGACCACGAAGTCGCGGTCCGATTCGGTCAGCGGCCCCCACTGTGTGTTGGCGATGACACGTGTGGGCGCGCTGGAGACCGTGTTGACACCCAGCATCGCCGGATAGGCGAGTGCGACGAGGGTCAGGCTGAGGGCACCGCCGACAACCATCGTTCCCGTCGCGTTCCGCGAAAAGCGCACCGTACCTCCTGTGTCGTGGACCGCCCGTCAGCGGTACGGACAGTCAGGAATACGGATCGGGGGAGCGCGCAGAGTCTTTTGTTTTGGTAAAGCCCGAGTGGGGCGCGTCACAAGTGAGGGGTGGGGCCTCCGGTTGGCGCCCGCACTGCGAACTACGTGAACTGGCCCGGCTGGTAGTCGCCTGCGGGCATCGTGAGCATGACGTTCATGCGGTTGAAGCTGTTGATGAGGGCGATCAGCGAGACCAGGGCCATGAGCTGTTCCTCGTCGTAGTACTTGGCCGCGTTCGCCCACACCTCGTCCGAGACCCCGCCCGCCGCGTCCGCGATCCGGGTGCCCTCCTCCGCCAACTCCAGCGCGGCGCGCTCCGCGTCGCTGAACACGATGGCCTCACGCCACACCGCGACGAGATTGAGCCGCACCGAGGTCTCCCCGGCGGCGGTCGCGTCCTTGGTGTGCATGTCGGTGCAGAACCCGCACCCGTTGATCTGACTCGCCCGGATCTTCACGAGTTCCTGCGTGGCGGCGGGGAGGGGTGAGTCCTCGATGACCTTGCCCGCGGCGACGAAGTGCTTCAGGGCCTTGCCGGCGACGGGACTGGCGAAGGCGTTCAGTCGGGCACCCATGGGGGCTCCTTTGTTCTGTCGTGTTCTGTGTCGTGGCTGGTGCGTACACAGTTCTGACGGAACGGCCCGGTATGGATGTGACAGGGGTGGGTGTGGCGTGGGTCACGCGGCTTGGGGGAGGGTGCCGGTGCGTATCGCTTGGAGGAGGTGGGCGAGGGAGACGGGGCTCGTGGTGAGTTCGGTGGTGGGGGTGTCGGATTCGCGGAGGTGGATCACGCCAGGGAGGGCTGCACCGAGTTCGACGCACTCGTTGCCTTCGGCCCCTCCCGAAAATGACGACTTCTGCCAGCCGATTTCCACGCAGTCGTTGCCCTCGCCGCCTCCGGAGAAGGATGACTTCTGCCAGTTGAGGGTGCGGTTCATGGTGTGCCTCGCAGCTCCTTTGTCAGGGGCGGGATTGGAGGGTGCCGGTGTGTATCGCCTGGAGGAGCTGGGCGAGGGGGTTGGGGCTGGTGGTGAGTTCGGTGGTGGGGGTGTCGCTTTCGCGGAGGCGAATTGTCGTGCGGGTCGCGGTCAGTTCGACGCAGGCGTTGCCCTCGCCGCCGCCGGAGAAGGAAGACTTCTGCCAGTTGTCGGGGATGGCCATCGTTTGCCTCACAGTTCCTTGGTCAACTGATGGACTACGTCACGCGACCGGTCGGGGTCGAGCGACACCGCTTTCACTTTACGGAAGAGCCTTCGAAAGTGGTCCAGTTGGGCCGTGGAGTCGATGAACGTGGTGCCGTGCGGTGCATCGCGTACGACCGTGTCGAGGAGGGGCACCGCACCTCCCGCGTACACCATCGTGCTTCCGGCGCCGGCGAAGTCGTCGAGGCTGAACGGGATGACGCGCACGGTGATGTGATCCGTATCCGACAGCTCCAGGACGCGGGTCAGCTGATTTCGGAAAGCCGTCCGGCCGCCAACTCTGATGCGGAGGGCCGCTTCGTGGATCACCGTCTCGTAGGGAGTGGGTCGGGGATCTTCGATGATTAGGCGCCGGCGCATGCGGTGGTTCACGCAGGCGTCGAGCTCGCTCTCGGGGAGGTCGGGTGTGGTGAACGAGAAGAGCGCCCGGGCGTAGTCCTCAGTCTGGAGAAGTCCCGGAATATGGAGGAAGTCCACGTCCCACCGGTAGGTGGCGTAGTGCTCCAGTTCGGCCAGGTCGAGGAAAGGCGTGGGCAGTAGACCCCGGTACTCCTCCCACCAGCCGTGTGTCCGGTCGGTCGCCATGGCTACCAGTTCATCGATCAACTCGCTGTCCGTACACGAGTAGTGAGCGGCCAGGCGTCGTACACGCTCCTCGCTCACCCCCGCTGTGCCGAACTCGATCTGGCTGATCTGAGCAGAGTCCGTTCCGAGCAGGGCCGCAGCGTCACGCCCTTTGATCCCTGCGGCCTCGCGCAGTTTCCGCAGCTCCGCGCCCAGCCGCTCTTGACGCGCCGTGGGCTGCTTCCTGCGCGCCATGTCGTTCCTCCTCGTACGCAACTGCGCTACAGCAGCGCCTCGTTCGAGGGGCAGATTACGGCAACGACTTGCGCGGTACCAAATTGTGGCCCTACCGTCAGTGATGCGCCGCGCACACTGCGAAACCCCGGGTGACCGGAAGCGCACCGCTCCGTCCTGCCAAGACGGCTGCGGCACTGCCACCGCCCCCGCACATCAACTCCCCTCCACCCGAACGGAGTTCACGCATGCCCGAAACCGAGTACCTGGCCCCCTGGGAGTACTCCCTCCACATCCCCAGGACCCCCGCGCCGTCACCGTCAGCCGCCGCACCCTCCGCCTGATCCTCACGATGCACGGACTGATCGGCCTGGTCGACACCGCCGAACTCCTCGCAACGGAGCTGGTGAGCAACGCCGTACGCCACACGGACGGTCCCGCCGCGCTGCGTGTCTCCTGGTCGCCAAGCACTCTCCGTATCGGCGCCTGGGACGCGAACCCCGAACCCCCTGAACCCCCAAGCGAGTTGACCGCGATCACCGACCTGGAGGACGGACGCGGTCTCGCCCTCGTCAAGGCCTGCGCCGATCTCTGGGGCTGGCAGCCGCTGTCCAGGAACGGCAGGAAGGGCAAGTACGTATGGTGCGAACTCGGCGGCGCGGCCTGAACGTTCCTCCGCCCCTCGAAAGAGTGAACGTCCCCGAATCGGCCGGACAGCTCGGCCCTTGATCCACCTAGGTTGCGCACATGGTCACATCAGCTCACGAGGGCATGCACCGCATCTTCCAGGAGCGGCCCGAGATCCTGACGCCCGTCTTCGGCGTACTCGGCATCGCGTTACCCGAGAAGGCGGCGGTGTACGCGATCACCCCCGACGTGACGGAGACCCGGCCGATCGCACGGCACATCGACACGGCGCTGCGGGTGTGCCCGTCGGACGGCGAGGACTTCCTGCTCGCCGTCGAGTCGCAGGAACGGCGGGACGACAGGAAGGAGTTGAGCTGGCCGTACTACGTCGCCTACCTCCAGTCGAAGTACAAACTGCCGGTCCTGCTGCTCGTGCTCTGCCGCGACCGGGCCACGGCCAAGTGGGCAGCCGGGCCGTTCGACTGCGGTACACGCGGCTGGACGGTCCAGCGAACGTTCCCCCTCGTCGTCGGACCGGACAACCTCCCGATGATCACGGACGCGAGGACCGCGGCCAGGAATCCCGCGATGGCCGCGTTCTCCGCCCTGACACACGCCAACAACCGCGACTGCGACGCCATACTGGACGCACTGGACCACGCCCTGACGGGCGTGGACACAGAGGCCTCCGACTACATCTACCAATTCCTGGACGTCACCCTCGGGGAGACCCCCGCCGGAGACAAATGGAGGAGCATCATGGGCTTCGTCAACTACTTCCCCGGCCGAGGTCACCTCATGGAGAGGGCCTACCTCGAAGGTGAGGCCAAGGGCGAGGTCAAGGGAATCCTCCGCGTCCTGGAGGTCCGTGGTGTGCCCGTCTCCGACGACACCCGCGAGCGCATCACCACCTGCACCGACCTCGACCGCCTCAACGACTGGCTCGACCGCGCCGGTACGGTCGACCACGCGGAGGACCTGTTCGCCGGCGAGGCCGACGAGGCCGACGGCTCGGAGGGCTCCCCGGAGTCGGTCTGACGGCCTGACGCCTGACGCCCTGACGCCCTGACCTTGAACGTCAACAACCCTACGTTGACGGAATGTTGACCGATGTATGGCACAGCATTGGTGAACCCCCGCTATACGTTCGGCCCCATGCCACCACTCCCCCCACACCCCCAGCAGCGGGCCCGCCAGGCCCCCCTCCCCGTTCTCCCGTACCGCAAGCCCACCAAGGGCCGCGACTACTGGGTGCTGAACGACGTCCTGCCCGACGTGGACGCCGTACGGGAGCGGTGTCTCGCGAAGGACGACTGGGTGAAGGGGTATCCGTACACGTCGGAGAGCTGGCCGGGGCTGCGTACCATGCCGGGGCTGGAGCCGTCCGAGTTGGGGCGGATCGAGCGGCTGGTCAAACAGGCCACCGGGGCCAAGGAGTTGTGGGTGCAGAAGGCGCCCGGGGGCGGGACGCTCAACCACAACTGCATTCAGGTCGTGGGCGAGGGCGAGAGTGAACCCCGCCCGCACACCGACTCGCGCGCGCTGTGCCGGTACGCCGCCGTGCTGTATCTCAACCCCTCCGTGCCGAAGGACTGCGGCACCAGTTTCTACCGGCAGCATCTGCCGGGCGGACGGCTCGGCGGCAACGTCGTGCAGGCTCCGCACAACAACCTCGTCGACGCCCTGGGTACGCGCTTCGTCGCGCCCGACGCCTTTGAGGAGGACGTGCGCGTGCCGCACAGGTACAACAGCCTGCTGCTCTACCACGCCAACCTCGTGCACAGCGCGACCAGTTACCACGGCAGCACGCTGGAGGAGAAGCGGATGACCGCCGTCTTCTTCTGGATGGCCTGATCAAGTCACCTTGGAGAAAGGGGACTTGCGGGCCCTTCCGGGTTTCCGTCAGTACCGCAGGGCCGCCCCGACGTCCGCCCGCACCCCGCCCGACAGGTCGCGGTTGCTGCGGGCCGTCGCCGTAGCGGACTTGCCGGCCGGGACGTCGGAGACGGTGACGACCACCGTGTCGAGCAGATTGCCGCCCTTGTCCTTGAACTCGACCTGTACGGCGAAGGACCTGGCCGAGCCGGCGCTGTTGTCGACGGTGACCTCGACGGTGCTGCGCCCGGCCGAGTCGGTGGCAGGCGTGCCGAGTTTCACGGCGTCCTTGGCGTCGACGCCGTTCTTCACCTCGTCGAGCCTGCGGCCGGCCTCGGCGGTCGCCGACGCGATCGCACCCGTGGCCTGCGCGCCGATGGACGCGGCGGCGGACGCGGCCTTGCCGGCGACGGAGGAAGGGCTGTTGTCGCCGGAACAACCGGTCAGGCCCAGCAGCGCTACGCCCGCTGTCAGCGCCACGGCGCCCCTCCAGCGCGTCCGGTACCCGGCCATGTCGCCTCCGTGAGTCGGTGCTGCCCTGGGCTGTCCCTCCAGTGAAGGTCCGATGCCGGACGCCCGCATGCCGGCGTCACCCGGACGGCGTAACCCCCCTGGTGGAGGACGTGTCACCGCCGGATGGTCGAAGCACCAAGGCAGCGAAGGCAGACCGCAGACCACAGAGAGGTGGGGCACGGCCATGACGCAGCAGCCGCACTCGACACAGCAGCCGCACTCGACGTCCACCGGCGGCGAGGAGAAGCCCCCGGCCTGGAACGAATCCGGCCGCGCCGCCCCTGGCACGCGGGGCTACGGCGCGCCCCCGTCCGGCGGTGGTCTGGCGGTCGGCGGTGCCGTGTTCGCCGGTGTCCTGATGCTGATGAACGGCGTCATCGCCATCCTCCAGGGCATCTCCGCACTCGCCAAGGACGACGTGTACACCCGCGTCGGCGACTACGTGTACAGCATCAACCTCACCGGCTGGGGCGTCATCCTCCTCTGCGTCGGCGCCGTCGGCGCGGTCACCGGCTGGGGCATCCTCCGGGGCATGAGCTGGGCCCGCGTCTGCGGCATCGTCCTCGCGAGCCTCAGCGCGATCCTCCAGTTCATGTTCCTGCCGTACGCCCCGATCTGGTCGGTCATCATGATCGCGGTCGACGTGTTCGTGATCTGGGCACTGGCGGTGTACGACCCGGAGGCTTCGATGTCCGGGGCGAGGCGGTAGAGCGCCGCGTACGCGCGTCATCGCCCCCGCGCCCGTCCATAGCCGTCACGGCCCGTTTCCGGTCGCGGCGGCGGTGGACGGGTGCGCTGTGATTTCCGCAGGTTCAAGGTTCAGGTTCTTCTGGGTTTCTCTTCGGTCGTCAGGTTGGTCCGCGGACGGTTCCGCCGAAGCCGCTGGATCTTACGGAACGCGGACGTCTGACCGCCGGAGTCCTCGTCGGGTCACATCGAGGCGGGTGCGGTGCGACGCTGGCCGTATGCAGCAGTCGTACGAGAAGGTCGGGGCAGTGGAGGGGGCCGTCGGGGCCCGGGTGCTGGTCGTGGACGACGATCCGACCGTCGCCGAAGTGGTGTCCGGGTATCTCGACCGGGCCGGGTATGTCGTGGAGCGGGCCGGGGACGGGCCGGAGGCGCTTGCGCGGGCCGATGCGCACTGGCCCGATCTGGTGGTGCTCGATCTGATGCTGCCGGGGATGGACGGTCTGGAGGTGTGCCGGCGGATGCGCGGGCGCGGGCCCGTGCCGGTGATCATGCTGACCGCCCGTGGGGACGAGGACGACCGGATCCTGGGGCTGGAGGTCGGCGCCGACGACTACGTCACCAAGCCGTTCAGCCCGCGGGAGCTGGTGCTGCGGGTGGAGTCGGTGTTGCGGCGGTCCCGGTCGCCCGTGGGGTCCCCGACCCCGCTCGCGGCCGGTGGGCTGGCCGTCGACCCCGGCGCCCGGCGTGCCACCAAGGACGGTGCCGAACTCGCCCTCACCCACCGGGAGTTCGACCTCCTCACCTTCTTCCTCCGGCATCCGGGGCGGGTGTACGCGCGGGAGGATCTGATGCGCGAGGTGTGGGGGTGGGACTTCGGTGATCTGTCGACCGTCACCGTGCATGTGCGGCGGCTGCGCGGCAAGGTCGAGGACGATCCGGGGCGGCCTCGGCTCATCCAGACGGTGTGGGGAGTGGGATATCGGTTTGAACCGGCCCAGGTCGCCGGCCCTTCGGCGGAGGGCTGATCATGCGGGACATGCTGCTCATCGCCCTGTTCGCCTTTCTCGGGGCCGCCGCGGCGGGGGTGGTCGGTGCGGGGGCGTTGTGGTTGCTGCGCCGGCGGTCGCTCACCGCGTCCGTGTTCGTGGTCGCCGTCGTCGCCGTGACCGCGATGCTCGCCGGGACGCTGGCCGTGGCGCAGGCCATGTTCCTGTCCCGGCATGACCTGTCCGTGGTCACGACGGTGGTCGCGATGGCCGCCGTCGTCTCCCTCCTCACCGCGCTGCTGCTCGGCCGCTGGGTCGTCGCCCGGAGCCGTGAACTCGCCCGCGCCGCACGTGACTTCGGCGACGACGGCGACTTCTCCGCCCCGCAGCGCCCCGCCACCGCCGAACTCGCCGATCTGAGCCGCGAGTTGGCGGCCACCAGCGCCAAGCTCGCCGAATCCCGGGACCGCGAACGGGCGTTGGAGTCGTCGAGGCGTGAACTCGTCGCCTGGATCTCCCACGACCTGCGCACCCCGCTCGCCGGTCTCCGCGCGATGTCCGAGGCCCTGGAGGACGGCGTCGCCGCCGACCCCGACCGCTACCTCCGGCAGATCCGCACCGAGGTCGAGCGCCTCAACGACATGGTCGGCGACCTCTTCGAACTCTCCCGCATCCACGCCGGCGCCCTCGCCCTCACCCGCTCCCGGATGTCCCTCTACGACCTGATCGGCGACGCCCTCGCCGGCGCCGACCCGCTCGCGCGCGAGCACGGCGTACGGCTGGTCGGCGAGCTGATCGAACCGGTGCCGGTCGAGGTGGACGGCAAGGAGATGAGCCGGGTGCTGGGGAATCTGCTGGTCAACGCGATCCGGCGGACACCGGCCGACGGCACGGTCGCCGTCGCCGCCGAGCGGACCACCGAGGGTGTCGTGCTGTCGGTGACGGACGGCTGCGGCGGTATCCCGGAGGAGGATCTGCCGCGCGTCTTCGACACCGGGTGGCGCGGCACGCACGCGCGGACCCCGCCGGCCGGGGCCGGGCTGGGGCTCGCGATCGTGCGCGGCATCGTGGAGGCGCACCAGGGGCGGGCCGCCGTACGGAACGTGTCGGGCGGCTGCCGGTTCGAGGTGACGCTGCCGGCGGCGGAGGTCTGACCCAACCCCGCGTACCCACAGGTCAGGTCACGCAGGGCACGTCACACGTGCCCGATGCCGCCCCCGCCGAAGGAACCGCTCCTTCCCGGCAGCCAGCGGTGTCGGCTCTGGTCCTTTCCCGTTCTGCTTCCGGAGTGGTGGAGCTGGTACGGCATCAGCCGCTCCTTCTCCTCCGAGGCGACGGGCATCTCGTCGGGCTCCCGCATCTCGCTCATCTCGTGGATCGCGCCGGTGGCGGGGAGGTGGGGCTGCTCCTCGGGGAGCGGCCGGGGAAGTTCCTGGTCACGGACCTTCATACCGAAATGTATGGCCCAGACCAGCGCGCCTGCGATCACCAGGCCACCGAGAAAGGCCGCGGCCACGTTGAGGCTGTTGTGCGACGACGCGGCCAGTAGTTCATACGCTGCCGTGCTCATACTCCGAGTATCACTCCTCATCCATCAATGCGGCCATATCTGAACATTCCTTCCCAGGTAGGCCGCTACCTCCGCGGGGTCGGTGGTGAGCAGTCCTATGTGGTTGTCGGGGCGGACCAGGACGAGGGCCGGTCCGGTGACGCCGTACGCCCGCCGGGCATGCCCCTCGTGGTCGCGCAGGCCTTCCTCGTCGCCGTCCACCGTGCACGCCTGCACCAGGCCCTCGTATGCGGCCCCCAACTTGCCCACCGCGCCCGCGACTTCGGTGCCGAAGCCGAGCAGGGTGAAGCGTGGGTCGGCGTACACCTGGAAGAGCCGGACGCGCCGGCCGGAGGCGTCCAGGCAGGGGGCGTCGGGCGCGCGGTCGCCGGGGCGCAGGACGTCGGGGTCACCGGTGCCGCCGGGGGTGGAAGGGGTGGCCAGGGAACTCCAGCGGTAACCCGTGCCCATCGGGGGCGGGGCGGCGGCCTCGACGCCGGTGCCCGGTTCCTTGACCGCTTCCCGCACTCGGGCGTACAGATCGGTGGAGATGCCCAGGGTCCAGGCGGCCACCGGGAGGCGCTCCTCCTCGTAGGTGTCCAGGAGGCCGGGGCCTGCCTGCCCGGCGGTCGCGAGGGCGAGTTTCCAGCCCAGGTTGTAGGCGTCCTGGATACCGGTGTTCATGCCGAGTCCGCCCGCGATCGGGTGGACGTGGGCGGCGTCCCCGGCCAGGAAGACCCGGCCGGCGCGCATCCGGTCGACCATGCGGACGTTGACCCGCCAGACGGAGAGCCAGGTCGGGTCGGTCAGCGTGATGCCGGGCACGCGCGCGTGCCGGTCGAAGATCCGCTGGAAACTCTCCAGTGTCGGCGGCAACGGCTCGCCGCTCGCGTCGAGTTCGGGACCGGCCTGGAACTGGAAGGAGTCCGTGCCGGGCACGGGGCACAGCATCACGCCCCCGTCCGGCGTGAACCACTGGTGCCAGACGTCCCGGCTGATCCCCTCGGCCCGCACGTCCCCGACGACCATCGACTGCGCCTCGTCGGCCGTACCGTCGAAGCGCACCCCCATCGCCCCGCGCACCCGGCTGCGCCCGCCGTCGCAGCCGACGAGATGGCCGGCCCTGATCCGATCGCCCCCGGCGAGGACGGCCGTGACACCGTCCGCGTCCTGCTCGAATCCCGTGACCTCCGTGCCGGGTTGGACGGTGACCCCCAGCTCCGCGAGCCGCTCGCGCAGGATCTCCTCCACCTGCCACTGCCCTATGAGGACCCCTCGCTCGTACGGCGCGTCGGGTGTGGGGAGCGCGTCCGCGAACGGGTCCGTGTCGTTCACATGCGTGCCGTCGAAGTACTTGCGGAACGGCAGGCGGGTCGTCCCGGTGGCGAGGGCGCGCTCGGCGACACCGAGGTCCTCCAGGACCTCCAGGGTGCGCGGCTGCAGGCCCTTGCCCCGGGATTCCCGGTGCGGGGTCCGGGCCGCGTCCACGATCCGCACCCCCGCACCGCGCCGGGCCAGCTCGATGGCGAGCGTGAGGCCGGTCGGCCCCGCGCCCACGATCAGGACGTCGTCGTCGCTCATGGCGGTCTCCTCGTCTTCGTCGCAACCAGTCACAGTCAGTGAACACCGGACGAAGAGAAAATGCAACCAGGTCTCAGAAGATTTCCAGCATCATTCAATCCCCGGCCTCATCCAATCCCGAGTCTCACTCGCCTGGTACAGTGATCGGCATGGACGAACCCGCCGGTCTGCGCGAGCGCAAGAAGGAACGCACGCGGAACCTCATCGCGCAGGAAGCCCTGCGCCTGTTCCGCGAGAAGGGTTTCGACGAGGTGTCCGTCGTCGAGGTCGCGGCGGCGGCCGAGGTCTCCAAGGCCACGCTGTTCCGGTACTTCCCGACCAAGGAGGACCTGGTCCTGCACCGCTTCGCCGACCACCTCGGCGAAGCGGCCCGGGTCGTCGGCGACCGCCCTCCCGGGCAGACCCCCACGGCCGCCCTGCGCGCCCACTTCCTGGCCCGCCTCGCCGCCCGCGACCCGATCACCGGGCTGAACGACCATCCCGACGTGCTCGGTTTCATGGACCTGCTGTACGGCACACCGAGCCTGAGGACCGGCCTGGTGCAGCGCTACACAGGCCAGGAGATCGACGCGCTCGCCGGCGCCCTCCCCGCCTCCGGGGACTCCACCCCGTTCACCCGCCGCCTGGCCGCGACCCACCTGATCGCCGCACAGCAGGAACTCGCCCTGGAGAACTGGCGGACCATGGCCTCCGGCCGCACCGCCGACGAGGCGTACGCCGCTGCCGTCACAGCCGCTGAGCAGGCGTACGCGCAGCTCATGACGGGACTGGACACGGCGTTCCCGCCGACGTGAACAGCCCCGCCCGAGGACCCGTGGTCGTCGTGGCGGGGCTGCACTCGCGCCTGCTGAGCAGGCGCGAACCGGGCGTCGGCTGGGCGCTAGTTGGAGAAGTAGAGGTACTTCCAGTCGCTGTACGTCGTCGAGTTGACGTTGTCACCGGACGAACCGTTGATGTACGCGGCCCGGACGCGGGCCTTGATGCCGGACTGGCCGGGGGCGCCGAGGTTCACGGAGACCTTGCCGCTCGTGCCCAGGCCGAAGTACTCCGAGTCGGAGTCGTACCACGTGCCGTTGTAGTAGACCTGCAGGTCGAGCCGCTCCTGGCGGTTCTGGTAGTAGGTCATCGTCGTGGTGACGATCGGCGCCGAGTTCTTGTGGAACCAGTAGTACGACGTCGAGCCGATCTTCGCCTTCTTGTAGTGCTTGGTGATCGCGGTGGAGACCTTGACCCTGGCGTACGCCGTGACCTTCACCGTCTTGGACGCGTAGCGGGCGTCACCGGCGAAGACCGCGCTGACGGCGGTGTCGCGGGTCATGTCCACGGTGACGGTGATGTTGCCGCTGGAGTTGACCTTGCCGGTCTTGACCAGCTTCTTCGGCTTGTCGCCGCCGAAGGGGTCCGAGTAGATCGCGACCGTGCGGTTCTTGTACGTCTTGCCGAGGTGCGCGGTGAACTTCACGTCGGCGCCGTACCCGTACAGCTTGCCGTTGTTGTTCAGGCTCAGGGCCGTGCCCGCGCGGGACACGGCGACCTTGTCGGAGGCGCTGACCGCAGCGTGCCCGGCGTCGCCCGCGTAGCTCACCTTGTACGTGACCGTGCCGCCGGCCGGCGGGGTGTCCGTGAAGGAGTAGGTGCCGTTCGCCTTCACCGTGACGGCGGGCAGCGCCTTGCCCTTCGGGGACTCCAGGTCGGTGCGCGTGACCTGGAGCTTCGCTCCGGCGGGCAGCGCGATCGTCGCGGAGAGCTTGCCGGTGACGGTGAGCTTCTTGGCGCGGGTGGCGGAGGAGGGGGCGTTGACCGTGAGGGTCGGGAGGTTCTTCTCCGGGTCGGTCAGCGACTTGAGCGTGTAGCCGCCGCCGGACTTCCCGACGAGGGCGAAGACGCGCGAGTTGTCCGGGGCCCAGGTCAGGTCGGCCGTGCCGTAGACGCCGATGTCGTAGCTGCGGATGGGCTTGGTGGCGTTCGGCTGGTAGGTCGCGATCGTGCTGCCGTTGGCCTGCGCGAGCGTGCCGTCCTGGGCGATGTCGGCCTGCTGGGCGGCGGGGTAGGAGCCGGCCGCGGTGAACCCGCCGTCCGCGTAGGCGTCCCGCAGATAGCCGTTGACCAGCACCTGAGCGGTGCCGGGCACCACGTCGATGTCGCCGATGCCGCTGTTCAGCGTGTAGTCGCCCTGGTAGAAGGAGACCTTCTGCGGGGTACCGGTCGAAACGTCCAGGACGGCCATCGAGTCCGAGGACAGGCCGGTCTCGCCGAGGGCGAGCACACCGGGCGTGGACGGGTCGGCGTCGAGGAGGCCCGGGTCGTTGATCGAGACGCCGTCGGGCTTCTGGCCGAGCGTCACCGGGTCGGTGCCACTCGCCGGGTCCACGGCCGGGTCGACCGAGCCGACGTTGCTGTCCCACTGGTCGCCGTAGGTGAACCAGAGCCTGCCCGCGGTGAAGGCGACATGGCGCGGGCCCACGCCGGTGGCGACCGGATAGCGGGCCTTGACGTCGAGCGTGGCCGCGTCGATCGCCACGATCTCGTGGCTGCCCTGCGCCGCCGCGTACACGGTGGCCCCGTCGTCGGACACGGCCAGGTCGGAGACCCCGCTGATGCCGCCGACCGAGGCGAGGACGTTGCCCGAGTAGTCGGTGGCCGCGACCGTACCGGCCGAACTGTCGCCCACGAACACCCTCTTGAGGGCGCCGTCCGCGACCAGCCCGCCGGCCGAGGTGACGTTGGCGGTCGCCGCCGAGGCCGTACCCGTCGCTACGACGCTGAGCGCCGCCGAACCGAAAAGGACCGCGAGCGCCGTCGCGGTCGAGATGCTGCGCATCCGCACCTGCTGTTCCCCCCACAAGGAAAACCGGTCCAGGGACCGGGAGTCGATAGCGCCGCGCAACACCCGGACGTGACCGCGGATGAGAGACGCGGTGACGCGCGGGGCGCGGCTGCCGAGTGCAGCGTATGGCATGCCTGTGACAGGTGGGAAAGGGGTTTGCCGTGCGTGGCCGCTGCCGGGAGGGTGCGGTACCTCCCGGCAGGCGCCGTCCCGCGTCAGTTCTGGTGGACGGCGTTCCGGCCCGGGCCGCCGGACAGGGTGTCGTTGCCGGTGCCGCCCCACAGGGTGTCGTTGCCGGAGTTGCCGTAGATGGTGTCGGCGCCCGCGTTGCCGTAGAGGACGTCGTTGCCGGTGCCGCCGTAGATGGTGTCGTTGCCGGCGCCGCCGCTGATCCTGTCGTTGCCGGGGCCGCCGGTCAGGCTCTGGTTTCCCGCGCCGGCGGTGATGACGTCGTTGCCGGGGCCGCCGTCGGCCGCGTCGCCCACGGTGGTGATGGTGTCGTTGCCGTTGCCGCCCTGGGCGATGGTCCCGATGCCGGCGTGGATGGTGTCGTCGCCGTTCTCCCCCCAGCCGATCGAGTACGCGCCGAGGGTGAGGGTGTCGTTGCCGGTGCCGCCCGAGACGTAGTTGCCGTCGACCCTGCCGTCGTCGGTGGACTTGTCGTTGCCGGCGCCCAGGTCGATCGAGGCGAAGTAGTACACCTGGCCGGTCTTGTTGTGGTAGCTGAGGGTGTCGTTGCCGTCGCCGAGCTTCACTTCCAGGGTGGGGTACGGGTCCTGGCTGTCGTAGGTGGGGACCGTGCAGGTGACCTTGGTGTGGTCCGCGGCGGTGACGTACGCGCAGCCGGCGCCCGGCTTGATCGTGACGACGTCGTCGATGACGTAGGTGATGGTCGAGAGGTCGGTCGTCGACGCGGTCACGACCGCCTTGTTGGTCTGGCCGGCGGCGGCCGTGTACAGGACCTCGTTGTCGCCGTTGGCGAGCGCGGCGGTGGCCGGGGCCGTGGCCGCGCCCGCCGGGCCGGCGAGGAACAGCGGTGCGGCCAGGCCGGCGCCGAGGGCCAGGACCATGAGGCGACCGGGAGAACGAGAGGACATCGCACAACCTCCGTGGAACGTATGGGGAGTTGGCGGAAACCGAGGAGTTCGGGTTCCGGCACAGCGTCTGACCGTCCCCCTGGGGGCTTGGTTGTGCGTCCTCGCGCACGCGTGCCATATCACCGCGAACTGTCAGCCGTGATTCAACGCGAATTCATCAACTGGCCCGCCGATCCACCACAACCCCCGCTACGTGAGGCTCAGCCGAAGCGGCCCGCCACGTAGTCCGCCGTGCGCTGGTCCTGGGGGGAGCCGAAGACGTCGTCGGTGGCGCCGGCCTCCACGATCCCGCCGGGGGTGCCCTGTTCGGCGAGGAAGAACGCGCACTGCTGGGAGACGCGGGCGGCCTGCTGCATGTTGTGGGTGACGATCACCACGGTGACCTGTCCGGCCAGTTCGTGGATGGTCTCCTCGACCCGGCGGGTGGAGGTGGGGTCGAGCGCCGAGCAGGGTTCGTCCATGAGCAGGACCCGGGGGCGTACGGCGAGCGCGCGGGCGATGCACAGGCGCTGCTGCTGGCCGCCGGACAGGGCGCCGCCGGGCTGCCGCAGCCGGTCGCGGACCTCCTTCCACAGGCCCGCGCGGGACAGGGACTCCTCGACCAGCTCGTCCTTCTCGCGGCGGCCCACCCGCGTGCCGGTCAGGCGCAGACCGGCCACCACGTTGTCGTAGATCGACATCGCGGGGAACGGGTTCGGCTTCTGGAAGACCATGCCGATACGGCGGCGGGCGTCGGTCAGCCGCCACGAGGCGTCGTAGATGTCCTCGCCCTCGAAGAGCACCTCGCCGCCGAAGGCCGCCGACGGGATCAGCTCGTGCATGCGGTTGAGGGTGCGCAGGAACGTCGACTTGCCGCAGCCGGACGGGCCGATGAGGGCGCTGACCTGGCCCGCGGGCATGGTCAGCGACACCTGGCCGAGCACCTGGTGGGTGCCGAACCAGGCCGAGACGGCGCGGGCTTCGAGGGTCGCGGGGGCGGCCGTCGGGTCGACGACGGGCAGAACGGCGGTGTCGGTCACGGTCATGTCTGGTTCCCTCGGTTCACAGCAGGTTCGGCAGCAGTTCGGTGGTGCGCGTGGCGACCTGGAGGCCCAGGACCGCGACGAGCGGGGCGAAGACGATCCACGTCTGGTGACGGCCCCAGCGGTGCCAGGCCCATACGGCGGCTACGGCGGCCAGCAGCAGCGCCTGGAGCCACATCACCAGGGGCCACGGGACGCCGTCGGGGCGGGCGAGGGGTTCCTCGGAGCCGGGCAGGGTACCGGAGCGGATCACCGCCGCCGGGGTCTGGAAGGCGGTCGAGATCAGGTCGGCGTCGACGCGGAGGACGCCGGAGGGCATGTAGTGCGGGCCGGTGGCGGTGACCAGGACCAGCCGACCCTTGCCGGAGGCGAGGGCGGCGGGTGCCGGGTCGCCGGCCCGGCGGACGTCGGCGACCTGGTACGTCGCCTTGCCCTGGCCGGTGGTCACGGAGAACGTGACGCCCGCGCGCAGCTCGGCCAGCCGCCCGAACGGGCCGCCGTAGGCCGCCGCGCGGCCCATCAGCACGCTGGTGCCGGACTGGCCGGGCAGCGGGGTGTCACGGCGGTGGCCGGGGCCGTCGGTCAGGACGGTGGAGTCGGTGCCCTCCAGGACGACCTGGCTCAGGCCCAGGGCCGGGATGTCGATCAGGGCGACCGGGGTGCCGGGCGCGAGGAGTCTGCCCTGCTGGTCGGTCTGGGACACCGGGGCGGTGCCCAGGGCGAGTTGACCCCGCAGCTCGTCGAACGAGGCGTGCTGCGCGGAGTGTTCCTGCGCGCCGCTGAACACGAGCAGCTGCGCGGTGATGCCGAGCAGGAGGGCGGCGAGGCTGAGCAGCCCGCCGCGGGCGAGGTGGCGGACGGCGGTGACGCCGCGCACGTTCCGGACGAGCGTGCGCGGCACGGCCGGAGCGGGCCTGACGGGGGTGGCGACGGTCACGGCGGCCCGCCTCCTTTGCTGTCGTCGTCGTAGGGGCCGCCGGGGAGACGGTGAGGTCTCCCCGGCCGCAGGTCGGTCAAACGGTCAGGCGGTCAAGCGGTCAACTGGGGCTGGATCAGGTGGACTTGATGACGAAGTTGGCACCGGACTTGGTGTTCACCGTCGTCGAGCCCGCGTAGTAGGCGTGCAGGGTGTGTGTGCCCTTGGCGAGCTTCGGCAGGGTGATGGTGACCTTGCCGGCGCTCAGGGTGCCGGTGGCGAGGAGCTTGGTGCCCTCGTAGATCCGCACGGTGCCGGCCGGCGTGGTGCCGGTCGCGGTGACCTTGACGGTGACCTTCGCGCGGGCCGTGTGGCCGATCGAGGCGGGCGCGGTCTTGGTGACCGTCGGGGTCGCCTTGGTGATCTTCAGGGAGACGGCCGCGGAGGAGGCGTTGAGCTTGCTCGCCCCGGCGTAGGAGACGGTCAGGTTGTGCGTGGCGACCGTGAGGTGGTTCGACACGTTGACGGTGACCTTGCCGGCGCTGTTCAGCGTGCCGGTGCCGACGACCGTCGAGCCGTCCTTGACGGTGACCTTGCCGCTGGGGACGACACCGTGCGAGCCGGTGACGGTGACCGCGACCTTCGGGGTCGTGCCGTACGCGGTGGTGGCGGTGGTCGCCTTGGTGGTGCTCGCGTACTTGACGGCGCCGGTCCAACTGGCCGCGGCGCCCAGGCCGTTGACGTTGTTGGCGGTGACCGTGGCGGTGTAGGTGCCGGTCGCGAGACCGGTGAAGGAGTACGACGTGGTGGAGGTCGCGACGTCCTTGCTCGCGACGACGGCGCCGTCCGCGTCGAAGAGCGTGATCCGGTAGTCGGTGACCGGCATGGCCGGGACGGTGCTGTTCGGGGTCCAGCTGAGCCGGAGGCTCGCGTCGCCGAGCGTGGACTTCAGGGCGGGCGCGTTCGGCGTGTGGACGTCGAACGTGTTGCCCTCCTCCAGGCCGCCGAGCTTGGCGTGCTTGGTGAGGGAGACGGAGCCGTTGTAGGACTCGTTGACGAAGCCGAACTTGGCGATGACGGACTCGGCGGCGTCCGACGCCAGCTGCGCGGTGTGGCTGCCGCTGGTGACGAAGACGTCGTACAGGTCCTTGTCGTAGAAGATGCTGGTCGGGTCGATCGCCCGGCTCGGCACGACGTTGTAGACGTCACGGCCGAACGTCGAGTTCTCGTAGTAGGCGTTGACCGGGGTCAGCTTGCCGTTCACCGTGGTGACCGGGCTGGTGGCACCGTCGTCGCCGGGCAGCTGCACGGAGGCCAGGTGAGCGCCGGCGGCTGCCGCCGTCTTGCTGTAGTCGGGGGAGACGCCGTTGTTCTGGGCGATCCAGGAACCGACGGAGAACGGGACGAGCGCGCCGTCCTCGGTGAGGACCGAGTCGGCCTGGTTCTCCTGGACGACGGTGACGCTCGCGGCGACGGCGTCGTTGGTCACGCCGATCGCGTTCAGGAAGAACTTGCGGGTGCCGGAGCTCAGTTGCGGGATCCTCGGGTGCACGGTCTGGCCGTTCACCTCGGTCAGCGAACCGGTGTAGATGTCGTGCAGCTGCTTCACGGTCAGGGTGTCCAGGGCCGAGCCCTTGACCGCGACGCCGACCGCGTCACGCGCCATCGGGATGTAGGTGAGCGCGGTGCCGGAGTTGGAGGGACCGCCGGAGGAGCGGGCGAAGTCGACCTGGCCCTTGACCGAGGCACCGGAGGAGTCCAGGTCGCCGGTGAGCGACTGGCTCAGGGCGGTGCGGCCGGCGCCGGAGCCGTTCGGGCGCAGGAAGGTCGTGCCGCCGGTACGGGTGGTGATCTTCGTGCCGGTGGCACCGGTGCCCGGCTCGATCGCGTCGTAGGACGCGATGCCCGCGCCGTTCACCGACTTCACGCCGGTGGTGGCGTAGCTGGTGCCGTTGACGGTGTCACCGGCCAGGGCGTTGGTGACGTCCTGGGTGGTGTCCGAGCCGACACCGACGAGCTGGCGGAAGGTTCCGGCGGGGGTGGGGTCGGCGGACGCCGGGCTCGCCAGAGCCAGCGTGCCGGACACCACGGCGGCGGCGACCATGGCCGCCGAGAGGCGCGTTCTGCGCATTGCGGTTCTCCAGAAGGTGTGCGAGGTGACGTGCCATCGGATGGATCTGCTGAATCTGAGAGGGTGGTGCGAGCCGCCCGCCCCGACTGCCTTTCGGGGCGGGCGGCGGTTCATGGGGAGTTCTCAACTCCGTTAGGTGCAGCGCCCCTTTAGGGGCGCGGGGAACTGCGCGACCAGCCACGACGGGCCCGCAGCCGACGAACTGCCGTCTGCGCGGAGCCCATTGACAACCGCCCGCCGGCGAACGGCGCACCAACCCCGGCCACCGCACCGAGCGCCGCACCAACCGGCACGGCATAGCGCAACGGACTCGCGGGATCGGCAGGCGTCGTACCCGCCGCCGTAGTCGCGACGGCCTGACCCCCGTCGTACGACGCCGACACACTCGGCGAGACACTCGCGCCCGCGCCACCGGCACCCGTACCGACGCCGCCCGCCGTCCCACCAGTGCCCCCGGCGGAGCCAGCCGCACCGCCGGCCGAGGCGGAGGTACCCCCGGCGGCCGAGCCGCCCCCACCCGCGGACGTCGGACCGGTGTAGGCGACGAGCGCGTCGGCCGCCCTGCCGGCCTGGTCGCGCAGCTTCTTGGAGAGCGGGGCGTATCCGTAGGGCAGCCGGCCCGGATCGGCCCCCTGGGTCTGGCCGGCGCCGGAGGCGTACCGCAGCAGGGCCGCGTAGTCCTGGCGAGCGGCCTTGCTCACCTTGCCGGGCCGCACCGCCGCGTACACCAGCTCGGTCAGCGGGTACGCGCCCTTCGCCGTGGCGTTCGCCGGGGTGACCTCGGGGACGCCGGAGCCGGTGGCGGTCGCCGCCGCCGCGGTCAGGGCCGCCGTGGTCGGGGCGACGTACGTGCCCGCGCTGTTCTTCAACTGGGCGGTCTGGAGGCCGTAGCGGGCGGCGGAGGCCGCGTCCGTGATCGTGATGACGAAGCGCGAACCGACGATCTGCGGGCCGGAGTTCTTGTACGCCGGCGGGGTGGCCAGCGGGTCCCAGCTGGACTTCCACAGGGTGTCCGCCCGGCGGGCGTGCAGGGCGCCGGCGTGCATGTCCTCCACATAGGGGTGGAAGTCGATCATGCACTGCTTGTTCGTCGCGGGCGCGCCCGAGCCGGGCGGGATCGTGCACCACGGGTCGCTCTTCGGGTAGTCGTCGGCGCTCGACGGGTCGAAGGCGGTGCCGGACGGGTTCAGGTCCGCGTTGGTGCTGTAGTACGGGTTGACCCGCATGCCGTCGTCGTCGGGGACACCGGCGAGGAACTGCCGGGCGTCCCTGTCGGCGAGGATCCACCGCCAGATCGCGCGGGCGGTGTCGGAGTGGCCGAGCGAGGTCAGCAGATCGGTGTCGGTGGCCGGGGTCTCGGCGACCGACAGATAGGCGAACTCCGGGTTCAGCGCGACGAACTCCGGGTCCGTGGCCAGCCCGGACGGGTTCGTCCGCGCCCAGCCGTACCCCTTGGCCGCCTTGCCGCTGATGACCGAACCCCAGGTGGAGCTGCGGTACGACTCGGTGAGCAGCTTGGCGACCAGGCGGGCGTTCAGCTTGATGGACTCGATCTTGGTGCCGTCGAGTCTCTCCTCGGACGCCGGTGCCCCGGACGACGATCTGCGTTCGATCGTGAACCCGATGACGGCTCCGGAGACGGCGACCGGCGCGTACGTCGTCGTACCCGACGGCGCTGTCGTGCCCGGGTCGGCCCCGAGTCTGCGGGTGGTGAACGCGAGACCCGTCGAACCGTCCGCGATCAGCCGGGACCGGGTGTCCGGTTCGCCGAACTCGGTGTAGCTGTACACCTTGCCGGCCGAGCAGAGCGTCGTCTGCCAGCTGGTCATCGCGTCCGCCGCCAACTCGCTGCCGGTGGTGGGGCGTTCGTCGGCGCCCAGGGGGCAGTTGGTGCCCACGCTGTTGAAGTCCAGCTTGACCGCGACCCGGTTCTGCCAGTTGGTGGAGGAGACCGGGGAGCCGGCGTTGACCTGGCTCTGGTCCGCGTACGGCTTGCCGTCCAGGTCCAGATGGCCCTGCGGGACGATCACCAGCCAGCACGAACGGGGCCTGGTGACGCCGTTGGTGGTGACGGGCACGCCGCAGCCGAGGTGGGGCGCCTCGTTGGCGGTCTGGACCTCGAAGAACTCCTTGCCGGTGCCGTCGGCGCCGGTGCGGGCGAAGTCGACCTCGTTGGTGGTGTTGCGGCTGAAGAACTTGTTGTTCTGGGTGCCGGTGGTGATCGTGGTGCCGTCCACCGACTTGAAGGGGACCTCGCCGGGGGCGTTCGGGTTGCCGGCGCCGTACCGGTTGTCCTGGCCGTAGTTGGTGGGGTCGGCGCTGTAGAAGATCTGCCGGGTGTCGTCCTGGCCGTTGCCCGGCCAGCTGCTCCGGTCGGTGGTCGGGGAGGCGCCGTACTGGCACTGGGTGCGGGCCGGGCCGGGGTTGGCGGGGACCGTGCCGTCGTCGTCGCCCCAGCACTGCATGATCTGTACGAAGTCGGTGTCGAACTGCGTGCCCGCGAACGTGGTCGGAGTGCCGCCCGTCCAACTCACCGTCACCGCTTGGCTGGTGAGGCGGGTCGTCTGGTCGACGGTGAACTTCATGTCCTTGAACTCACCGCGGCCGGAGACGGTCACGGCGGAACTCGCCGGCGCGGCGGTCGCGGGTGGGGCGGACTGGGCTACGGCGAGACCGGCGAGGGCGCCGATGGCTGCGCCGGCGATCAGGCGGACCAACAGCCTCGGCTTCGCCCTCGGCCCCGATGTGTTTCCCACCCGCACCGCCCGTGACGCCTTCGTCGTCGGGTGCGGGTGGCCCCCGTGGGGCGGAATCGCCGTCGGCGGCTGCGGGTTGTCCGACATGGTGGTCATCGTGAACTCCCCTCGTCCTCGCGGTTGTTGGTGCGGGACGTGATCAGGCGGGAGGCGATCGACGGGAGCAGGAGGAGGCCCACGATCAGGAGGGCGGCCAGGAGCATCAGGGTCTGGGTGGTGGTCCAGCCGTGTTCGGTGGAGACCGCGACCGGCTGGGCGAGGGCGATCGTGCCGTCCGCCGCCGCTGCGGCCGTTCCGGTGCCGGTGCTGGTGCCGCCGGTGCCGGTTCCGCCCGAGGTCAGGGCCTGGCCGGTGTCTGGGTCGACGGAGGGCTGCCCGGAGCCGCCGCCCGTTGTGCCACCGGTGGTGCCCGTCGCGGTGCCGCCCGTGCCGCCGCCGGACGTGGTGCCGCCCGAACTTCCGTTGCCTGACGATGACTTGGCGCCGCCGCTGCCTGTCGTGCAGGCCGTCGCGCCCTGCCTGTCGCAGGCGGATGGATAAGGCGCCGTTTCCGCCAGCTTGTTGCGGCCGTCGGTCGTGAACGTCGGGTTGTTGCAGTTCTTGATGTTGATGTTCTGGGCCCGTACACCGGGGATGCGGCGGATCTGGTCGAAGCCCGCCCGCACCAGGTTGATCGGCAGTGGTGAGTAGCCGAGCGACGGCGCCTGTTGCTGGCCCTGGCACATGAAGTAGTAGGAGAAGGCGCCCAGCGTCTTGCCCTTGTCCTTCGTGAACGTGCCCTGCACCTTCAGCGGCAGGATCATGTACGAGTAGCTGGAGAGCGGGTAGTTGCGCTTGTCGGTGTCGTTGTAGACGCCGTTGAGCTGCTGGGTGAGGTAGTCGGCGGAGCTTTTGTTCGTGTTGATCTTCGCCTTGAGCAGCGAGACCGCGACGTTCTTCGGGGTCGGCTCGGTGTAGTAGCCCGCGTGGTTGAGGACCTTGGCGACCGGATAGTGCGCGTTGAGGGCGTAGGAGTAGTTGACGTAACCGATCGCGCCCTCGCCGTAGTTCTGGGCGATGTAGCCGGCTACGCCGAGGTCGCCGGACTGGGCGATCATCCCGGAGACGGTCGGGTAGTACGAGGTCTGCCCGCAGGCGCCGGAGCGGCCGACCTTCGCGCAGTACGCGTTCCACAGCGGCTTGTGCTGGGCGGCCATCCACATCGTGAACTGGGCGGTGGAGCCGGAGCCGTCGGAGCGGACGACCGGGACGATGGTGCGGTGCGGGAGCTGGAGTCCCGGGTTGTCCGCCTTGATCACCGGGTCGTCCCACGTCTTGACGGCGCCGGTGAAGATCTTGGTGACCACGGCGCCGGAGAGGCGGAGGTTGGTGACGCGCTTGCCGTTGACGGTCAGGTGGTACATGAAGACGGTGCCGCCGGCCACGATCGGCATGTAGGCGTACGACCCCGAGCCGGGGCGCTCCGCCGCGCTGCCGTCGGTGGGGTGGGTCTGGAACGGGATGTCCGACACCGCGAAGTCGACTGTGCCGCTGAGGAATTGGCGGCGGCCGTCGGAGGAGCCGGTGCCGGCGTAGCTGATCCGCATGCCGTACTGGTTGACCGCGCGGCGCCATTCGTCGACGGCGTTCTCCGCCCAGGTGGAGCCGGCGCCGGCGATGGGGGTGTAGCTGTCGGCGGCGGCGGGCCCGGCGAGTGGCCCTGCCAGTAGGGCGGCCAGGGCGGTGATGACCCCGGCCAGGGTTCCCAGTGCCCGTAGGCGGCGGAGAGGGGCGGTGAGGTGGCTGGGCATCAGTCGGTCGTCTCTCCGGGGGCGGGGGCGGGTTCGCCGTGGGTGGGTGCGGGTGGTCCTTGTGGGGTGGGTTCGCTGTGGGCGGGTGCGGGTGTTCCGTGGTTTGCGTGTGCGCTCTCCGTGTCGGCTTCGCCGCCACTGCGTGCGCTGTTGGTGGCGGGTTCGTCGTCGGGTGCGGCCGGTCCCTGTGGGGCGGGTTCGTCGTCGGCGAGTGCGGCCGGTCCCTGTGGGGTGGGTTCGTCGTCGGCGGCTGCGGGGGGTTCGGATGTTGGGGTGGGCGTGGTTGCCGGTGATTCATGGGGATGGGTGTCGAACAACGACAGGCCCGGCGCCCGGAGTTCGGCGAAGCGGGTCGTGTCTCGTCGGGACGCGCGGGCGGTGCGGCTGGCCTGTCTGCGGGTTTGTTGGCCGGGGCCACGGCCGCCGATGACGCGGGCGATGACGAAGAGGACCAGTACCAGGGCCATCAGCACCGCCGCCGCGCCGAAACCGCGGGCGATCATCGCCGGCTCGGGGGAGCGGACGAAGCTGAAGACGGCCAGGGGGAGGGAGATCATCGGGCCGTGCAGCGGGTCGTAGTTCGTGGCCGCCGTGAAGCCCGCGGTGAGGAGTACGGGCGAGGTCTCGCCGATGCCGCGGGCCGTGCCGAGGATGACGGCGGTCGCCAGGCCGGAGCGCGCCGTTGGCAGTACTACGTGCCAGACCGTCCGCCAGCGCGGTGCGCCCAGCGCCTCCGCCGCTTCGGTGAGCGTGCCGGGGACCAGCCGTAGGACCACGTCCGCCGCCCTGATCACGATCGGCAGCATCATCACGCTGATCGCGAAGCCCGCCGCAAGTCCTGATTTCTCCATGCCCAGTTGGAGGACCCAGATGGCGTAGACCATGAGGCCGGCCACGATGGAGGGCAGCGCGGTCATCGCCTCGACGATGGTGCGGACGAAGCGGGAGAAGCGGCCGGGGATCTGGTTGAGGTACACCGCGCAGGCCAGCCCCAGGGGGACGGTGATCAGCAGCGCGATGGTGATCATGAGGAGGGTGCCGACCATCGCGTGGGCTATGCCGCCGACCCCGAGCGGGTCCAGGGGGCCTGCCGCCTGCATGTCCTGGTGGAAGAAGTTGAGGTAGGTGAGTGCCTCGCGGCCCCGCCAGAGGGTGAAGCCGACGACCAGCGTGAGTGCGGAGAACAGCAGGGCCGCCGCCGTCCACAGCACCACCGTCATCACCCGGTCGCGTACCGCCTGGCCGTTCTCCTCCAGGCCGGTGAGTACGCCGTAGACGACCAGGAAGACGGTGTACCAGGTGACGGCGAAGCCCAACGCCCCGGAGAAGGGGGCCAGTTCACCGAACAGGAGCACGCTCACGCACAGCGCGGACACCGCGGCCCCGCACAGCGCCAGCACCCCGGAGCGGGTGGGGCCGCCGATCCGCCGCGGTACGTCGGGGAGTCGGGCGGCGGCGGACTCCGTCTCGACCGGCGTCGCGCGTTCTTCTACGACCGTCATCTCATGCCTCGCTCTGCGCGCCGGACCGCGAGCGGGCCGCGATCGTGGAGGCGGTGAAGTTGACCGCCAGGGTGAGCAGGAACAGCGCCAGGCCCGCCGCCATCAGCGCCGACATGCCGAAGGACGAGGCGTCGCCGTAGTGGAGGGCGATGAGGGAGGAGACCGAGTTCGAGCCGGTCTGGAGGATGTGCGGCTGGATCACGAACACCGGCGAGATGATCATGTAGATGGCGATCGTCTCGCCCATCGCCCGGCCGAGCCCCAGCATCGTGCCGCCGATGATGCCGCCCTTGCCGTACGGCAGGACGACGGCGCGGATCATGCCCCAGCGGGTGGCGCCGAGGGCGTAGGCGCCCTCGCGTTCGCCGGCCGGGGCCTGCGCGAAGACCTCGCGCATCACCGAGCACTGGATGGGCGCGACCATCAGCGCGACCACGATCCCGGCCACGAACGCGGACGCGGTGTAGACGCTCGCGGAGGCGAGCGGATCGCCCGGGTGGGTGCCGTCGACCTTGAAGAGCGGGAACCAGCCGAACCAGTCGGACAGCCAGCGCGACAGGCCGATCACGTGCGCCTGGAGGAAGAAGAGGCCCCAGAGGCCGTAGACGACCGAGGGGACGGCCGCCATCAGGTCCACCAGGCTCACCAGGGTGCGGCGCAGGCCGCGCGGGGCCACGTCCGAGATGAAGAGCGCGGTTCCGACCGCGAGTGGTACGGAGATCGTGACGGCGACCGCGGCGATCAGCAGGGTGCCGGTGAGCACGGCCGCGATGCCGAACTTGTGGACGTCCGGCTGCCATTGGGCCGTCGTCAGGAACGACGGGCCGGTGGCGCGCAGCGCCTGGGTGGCCCGTAGGAGGAGGAACAGTCCTACGGCCGCCATGATGCCGAGGACGACGACCCCGGTGGCCGTCAACTGGTAGCGGAAGACGCGGTCACCGAGCCCGCGGGCGGCCTGTGGCCTCCTGGGCGGCGGATCGAGCACGGGTCTGTGGGGTTCCGGTCTGCCGGAACCCTCCTGCGCGGACACCACGTGTCCCCCCACCTAAGGAAACGAATCGCCCCGCGACTCCGGACGGATGCCGCGCGGAGTGAGTCAATGGCCGGATTCTTTCGGCGCAGAGCTATGAATGTGGAGACTCGGTGAACGGGTCATGTCATTTCGGTGGGGCAACTGTGCGGACCTGCCCGCGGTTCGCCCCCGGCACCACCACCCCCGTCCCCGCCCCGCCTCACGTTGCCTTTTCCGGGCAGTCCGACGGGCCGGAACACTGCCGGAGATCGCACAAGCGCTTGCCGCCCGGGTGCGGGCACAGTCGTCCTGTGAGCGAAGTCCATGAGGTGACCTGGCGTGCGGGCGCGCGACGCGCCCTGTGGTTCTTGTTCGCGTGCGCGGCGGCGGGGGCGGTCGTGGCGGCGGGGTGGGCGGTGTATCGCGGGCCGTACGCGCCGTGGCCGGCGATCGCCGCGTCGCTCGCGCTCATCGGCCTCCTGACGCTCCGCCTGGTCACCGCCCGGGTGGACGCCGACGCGCGCGGTCTGCGGTCCCGGACGCTCCTGCGGCGCTGGAGCGTGCCGTGGGACGAGGTCGCCGAGGTGCGGGTACGGCTGCGGCGGTCCAACTTCGCGCGGGGCCAGGACAGTTGTCGTGTCGGCGTCCTGCTGCGCGACGGGCGGGAACGGCTCCTGCCCCTCCCCTTCGCCCGGTCTCCCCGCGACCCGGAGTTCCAGGAGAAGCTGACCGCGCTCCGCGCGCTGCACGGCCACCACGGAGAACCGGCGTCGGACCATCTCGTGGTCGTCACCCGCCGCACCGCCGGGCGCGGTCGTGCCGGATCAACTGCCCTGTGTCTGCTGCTTCTTGTGTGCGCGGGCGTGGCCGGGTGGTTCGTCCCGGGGGCCGTGGCCACCGAGCGGGCGTGGCACGCGGCGAGGCCGTGCACCGCGGCGACGCCCGCCGCGCAGGTCCGGGAGTGCCTGTCCACCCTGCCGGCCGTGATCGAGCGGATCGACGTCAACCAGCCCCGGAAGGAAAGCCGGCTCTACTTCACCGATGCCCGGCCCCTCGCCGGCCTCGCGGTGTCGCGCGAGGCGGGCGAGGGGTTCCGGCCCGGCGACCGGGTCCAACTGACCGTCTGGCGCGACGAGGTGAGGGCGGTCTCCGGCACGCACTACGTGTGGCGCGACGGCATCACCCGCGCCGGGGCCGTCGCCGACGTCACGGCCCTCTTCGTCCTCGCCGCCGGTTACCCCGCCGCCCAGGTCCTGCTGCGCCTGCGCGGACGCCGGCTGCCCGCCGACGAAGTCCTGCCGTCCGCAAGCCCGTTCGCGGTCGCCCTCGCCGGTACGGCCGTGTGGCTGCTGCCGCTCTGCTATCTGTATCCCGCGAGCCTGTTCTCCTCCCCCGTGGCGATCGCCTGGGGAGCCGCGGGCACGCTCGTCACCCTGGCCCTGCTCACCCGGGCCTGGCGCGCGACCCGGCCGCGAACGCCCCAACAGGTCGCGGAGGACGACGAGTTGACGGGAGAGGTGTTCGTCTCCGCCCGCTTCCTCGACCACACCGACTACAACCCGCACGGCTACGGCACCCACATCGCCCTCGGCGACGGCCCGCCCGCCGTGACCCCCGGCCCCGGCCGGTTCGCCGCGCGCCGGATCCCCGTGGAGCGGCTCACGGTGAGGAACGTACGGCGGGCGCACGGCAGCGACGGCGAGACCGTCCCCCGGCACTGGGACGTCGCCGAACTCGACGACGGGGGCCGCCCGGTACGCCTCGCCGCCGCACCGGCGGACCTGGCCCGCGTCCTGCACGAACTGGCGGCCGTGCGGGGGCCGTCGTAGTCCTGTGACCTTCTTTTTGCCGGGCCATGACGAGGGCGGCCCGCTGCGGGAGTTATC
The DNA here is from genome assembly GCF_044753545.1 of Streptomyces sp. NPDC088350. Classification (NCBI taxonomy): domain Bacteria; kingdom Bacillati; phylum Actinomycetota; class Actinomycetes; order Kitasatosporales; family Streptomycetaceae; genus Streptomyces; species Streptomyces sp. NPDC088350. Next base: position 233,863 of record NZ_JBIVNL010000006.1, read on the forward strand.
GTCCGACCTGCCTGTTCACACTTTCAACAGGAGCTTCATGCGCCTCAAGCAGGTCTCGCTCACGGCGGCGATATCGCTCGTCGCCGGGCTGACCACCGCGGCGGTCGGCCTCACCGGCCCCGCCGCCCGGGCCGACAGCACGGCCGCGCTGCCGCTGTCCCACTACGCGCACCTGCTGGTCGACACCGCGCACCAGCACCTCTTCTTCAGCCAGGGCGCCGGTTCGGCCGACATCGTGGTGACCGACCTGGCGGGCAACCCGGTCACCACCCTCACCGGCGAACAGGGCGCCACCGGCCTGGCGTTGTCCCCCGACGGCGGCACGCTGTACGCGGCCCTCGCCGACGGCGACGCGGTCGCCGCGATCGACACGGCGACGCTGACCGAGTCCGCGCGCTACCCGACCGGGACCGGCAGCGCGCCCGTCTCCGTCGCGGCGGCGGGCGGGAAGGTCTGGTACGGGTACACCGCGGACGGCGGAGGTGGCATCGGGGCGGTCGACCCCGCCGCCGCCGATCCCGCCCCAACACCGCAGCCGGGCATGGCCAGTTGGGCCGTCGCGCCCGTGCTCGCGGCCGGCGGCGGCGTACTCGCGGCCGAGGAGCCGCAGCAGGACCTCAGCCACGTGGCCACCTTCGACGTGTCCTCCGGAACGGCGACGGCCAAGGCCGACACGGACGTCTACGGCGGTACGGCGACCGGGTTCCAGGTCACGTCCGACGGCACCGAGGTGCTGCTCGCCGCCGCGCAGGCGCGGGCCCTTCACGCGTACCGCACCTCGGACCTCGCGAGCGCCGTCCCGTCCGTCTACTACACCGGCTCCGTGGGCCCCGCGTCGCTCACCGTCGACACCGACGGCACGCTCGCCGTCGGCAGCACCGCGGGCCTCTACCTCTACGCCGGTTCCATCCATGCGGAGAGGCACTTCACCTTCTCCTCCGGCACCGTACTCGCCCCGGACGGTCTGGAGTGGGGCGTCGGCGGCAGCACCCTCTACGCGGTCGTCCAGCACTCCGCCGGCGACTACTCCCTCGACGTGCTGAGCGCCCCGAAACTCTCCGGCACCACCCTCACCCTGACCCCGCCGAACCGCGCGTATCCCACCGCGCAGTTCACCTTCACCGGCTCGCTGGCGACGCTCGGGTTCATGCCGGCCGGCGCCTCCCTCCAGGTCACCCGCGACGGCGTGGCGCTCCCTGACGTCACGGTCGGCGCCGACGGCACGTTCAGCGTCACCGACACCCGGCAGGAAGCGAGCGTGCCCGAGTACCAGGTGTCGTATGCCGGAGACGCCACCCACAGCCCCGCGACCGCGACCCTGGCGGTGCACGTGTACCGGCTGTCGACGGGTATGACGTCCCCGGAGATCGACTCGGCGACCCCGCGCTCGGTCGTGCTCAAGAGCACGCTCATCAGCGAAGGCGGTCTCGGGAGCCTCCCGCAGGGGACCACCGTCGCCGTGTCCCGGACCAACGAGGACACCCAGGAGACGGTCCGGCTCCCGTCGGTCACCGTCGACCCGGCGACCACCGAGTTCACCGTCACGGACGCCCCGGGCGTGGCCGGCCGGTTCACCTACCAGCTCTACTACGCCGGCGACACCACGCACGGGCTGACCGCCGACGACCCGACCGTGCAGGTCGACCCGTACACCCCGGCCCTGACCCTCAAGGCCCCGGCCACCGCCACCCGCGCCACCGCCCTCACCTTCGGCGGCACCCTGGGCGACACCCCGTACACCGCCGGCGAGAAGGTCACCGTGTCCCGCACGGACGCGGCGCACACGACGACGCCGGTCACGTGGACGGTGCCCGTGGGCACGGACGGGAAGATCACCGTCAAGGACACCCCGTCCACCGGCGGCGCCAACACCTACACGGTCGCCTACCCGGGCGACGCCTCCCACCAGCCGGTCACCGCGTCGGCGATCGTCCAGGTGTCCCGCGCCGCGACGGCGGTCTCCGTCACGAGCAACACGTCCACGTACACCTACGGCGCCACGGCCACTGTCACCGCCCACCTCGGGAGGACGTACAACAGCCGTACGGTGTCGATCTACGCGACGCCCGCGGGCGGCAGGAAGACGCTGGTGAAGACCGCCGCCGTGGACAGCGGGGGCAACCTGAGGGCGACGTACAAGGTCACCCGCAACACCACCTTCACGGCGTCCTTCGCCGGCGACTACCGCTACGCCCCGGCCACCGCCACCCACGCCGTGCACGGGCAGGTCGACATCGCGGAGACGCTGGGCAGTTACTACACCAGCACCAAGTACGGCACGGTCACCTACCGTGTCTACCACCACACCGTGAAGCCGCAGGTGGCCGGCACCGTGACGCCGGACAAGTCCGGGCAGTGCATGCGGTTCCAGGCCCAGGAGTACTACGCCGGGGCCTGGCACACGCTCACCACGTCCAGCTGCTTCTCCATGGCCCCGGGCAGCGTCGGCGTGACCCACCTGAGCCTCACGAACGCGGTGGGCCAGAAGTTCCGGGTGCGTACCGAGTACGTGGCCGGTACGACGGACACCACCAACGTGAGCACGTGGGGCGGCTGGCTCTACCTGACGGTCAGGACCTAGTCCTGCCTGGGCCCGGCCTGCTGGACCACCTCGAACGTCCACAGCGTCGCGTCCGTCGCGGCGGGCTTCGGCCGCTCACCCTGCGGGGAACCCTCCGCGCCGCCTCCCTGCGGCCCGCCGCGGTGGGCGGCCCGGCCCATCCCGGACATCCAGTTCTGGAAGTCCTCCTCGGCACGCCAGCGCGTGTAGACGAGGTAGGTGTCGGTGCCCTCGACGGGCCGGAGCAGCTCGAACCACTCGAAACCGTCCGAGCCGTCCACCGTCCCGGCCCGGTTCGCGAACCGCTTCTCCAGCGTCTCGCGCTGCTCTTCTGGAACGGTGAGTACGTTGATTTTTACTACGCTGGGCACATGACACCTCTCGTCAAACGGGGCCCCGACTGGACCCCTGATCTGGACCATGTGCGCGCAGTGTCCTACATCCGACAGTCAAGGAAGCGTGAGGACGACTCCGCGTCGTCCCCCGAAGCACAGCGGAACAAATGCGAGGCGCTGATCACGGCCAAAGGCTGGGACAACGCGGGCCACTTCGCCGACGTCGGCAAATCCGGCTGGGACCCCAAGGTTGTCCGGAGGTCACGGACGGGAGAGGGCGATGGCGGGCATGGAGAAGAAGGCGCTGGCGGAGTTCCTGCGCCGGCGGCGCGAGACGCTGCGGCCCCATGACGTCGGGCTGGTCGAGGGCCCGCGCCGGCGGACCCGGGGGCTGCGCCGCGAGGAGGTCGCCCAGCTCGCCGGCATGTCCACGGACTACTACGCCCGTCTGGAGCAGCAGCGCGCCCCGCAGCCCTCCGTGCAGATCACCACCGCCCTCGCGCGGGCGCTACGGCTGACCCCGGACGAACGCGACCACCTCTTCGCGCTCATCGGTCACCACGCCCCGGTCCGCTTCCGGCGTTCCGAGCACGTCAGCCCGGCTCTGCTGCGGGTCCTGGAGCGCCTGAACGACGACACCCCGGCGATCGTGCTGACCGACATGGCCGACACCCTCGCCATGAACCCGATCGCCACCGCGCTCCTCGGCGACCAGACGCGCCACACCGGCCTGGCCCGCAGCGCCTACTACCGCTGGTTCACCGACCCCGCCGACCGGCTGGTGTACCCGGAGGAGGACCACCCCCGGCACAGCCGCACCCAGGCGGCCCGGCTGCGCGCCGCGCTCACGGCCGGCGGCGGTGACCCCCGGGCGGTCCGGATCGTGGCCGAACTCCGCGAACACAGCCCGGAGTTCGTCCGCGTGTGGGAACTCCAGGAGGTCGCCCAGCGCTACGGCGAGAGCAAGACGATCCTGCACCCCTCCCTCGGCCGGATCGACGTCGACGCCCAGGTCCTGTTCACCGAGAACCGCGCCCAGACCCTGGTGGTCATGACCGCCCGCCCCGGCACCGAGAGCCAGGGCAAGCTCGAACTGCTCTCCGTCATAGGGCACCAGCAGCTCACGCCCTGACCTCACCGACAGAGCGGGACGATCCGGGCGCCCGCGTCGCAGGCCTCCCGAACGGCCGCCACCAGCGCGGGAGTTGGTTCTTCGTCGAGGTGGTGGCGGCACGGGACGGGCGCACCCGCCGTGCCGTCGCGTCCGGGCAGGACATCCACGCCGTCACGGCACCCCTGGTCGCGGAGGCGACGTGCCGCGTCACGGACGTCCGTGACTGCCTCGTGGCGCTGGCTCTTTCGGGTGATCTGTGGACAACATAACAGACGTAACGTTTCCTCACTGTGGCCGCTGAGCTGGGCTTTTGCGGAAAATCGGCCGGAACGGATCAAGTGTTCGGATCGCGTCACGCCCCCGACCGGATCTTGATCCGATCTACAGTCGTGCCCGCTCGTCCAAGATCACTTCCTATTGAGGCGTGTGTGACCCTCCGACTGCCCAGCGCGGCCCCCCACTTGACGACGCCGCAGACGGCCGTCCTCGAGAGCATCGCCGGTTTCGTCCCCCCGGACGCGGTGGCGAACGACGCCCTGCCCGCCGCGTGGGGCGTCGACGACGCCTGGGTCCGCCGACGCACCGGCATCGGCGAACGCCACCGCGCGGCACCGGGCGTGGCCACCGGCGACCTCGCCCTGGAGGCGGCCCGCCGCGCGCTGGCGGTCGCCGGCCGTCCCCTCGTGGACGCGGTGATCGTCGCCACCTCCACACCGGACCGGCCGATGCCGGCCATGGCACCCCGCCTCGCCACCCGCCTCGGCCTGGGCGGAACGGCCGCGTGGGACGTGTCCGCCGCGTGCAGCGGTTTCGTCTACGGCCTCGCCGCCGCCGTCGGCGCCCTGAACTCGGGGTGTGCCAACCGTGTCCTGCTGGTCACCGCCGAGGTCTACTCGACGCTGCTCGACCCGCGGGACCGTTCCGCCGGAATCCTCTTCGGCGACGGCGCGGCGGCGGTCGTCCTGCGGCGCGGTGAGCGGGGGGAGCCGGGGAGTGTGCTGGCGCTCGACCTCGGCAGCGACGGTTCGGGCGAGGATCTGATCCAGGTGCCGGGCGGCGGTGCCCTGGAGCGCGCCCGCTCCGACGCGTACGCCCCGGACGACCGGTACTTCCGCATGCGGGGCCGTGAGGTGTTCCAGCACGCGGTCACCCGTATGACCCAGTCCGCCCAGACCGTGCTCAAGCGCGCGGGCTGGGCCGCCGAGGACGTGGACCGGTTCTGCGCCCACCAGGCCAACGCCCGCATCCTCTCCGCCGTCGGCGACCGCATCCCGGTACCCGCCGACCGTCACGTCACCAACATCGAGCGGGTCGGCAACACCGGCGCCGCGTCCATCCCCCTGGCCCTCGCCGACGCCGCCGCGTGGGGTGAACTGCACGCCGGGCAACGGGTGTTGCTGACGGCGTTCGGCGCGGGGCTGACCTGGGGTTCGGCGGTGCTGGTCTGGCCGGAACTGCCAGGGGTGCCGCGCGTCGAGGCCGCCGACCTGGCGGTGGACGCTGCCGTCGCCGACCCGGCCGTACGGATCCCGATCGTCTGAGATCTCGCCCGTCCCCGGGCGTGCCCGCTTCCCGACCGGCGCTTGACGTGCTCGAAACAGGTCAAGCGCCCCGATTTCCGCGCTCGTCGCGCCCGTCGAAAGGAACGCCATGTCCCCCGTGCAGACCGCCGTGACCGCCGTCCTCACCGAGAAGTTCGAGGTCAGTCCCGAGAGCATCCGGCCGGAGGCCACCCTGGAGAGCCTCGACCTGGACTCGCTCGCGCTGGCCGAACTCGCCCTGGCGCTCCAGGAGGAGCTGGGGGTTCCCGTGGCGGAGGAAGAGGCCGCCAAGAACAGCACCGTGGGTGGACTCGTCGCCGCGCTGAACGCCAAGCGGGCGTGATGCCGGCACCCTACGCGCCCGTCTCCGTCACCGGCCTGGGGCTCATCACCCCGGCCGGGGTCGGCCGCGAGGAGACCTGGGAGGGGGTTCTGCGCGGGCGGTCCTGCGCGGACACGGACCCCGAACTCAAGGGCTGCGCCGTCGACTTGTCCTGCCGTATCCCCGTCATGACCCCGGAACAGGCCCGGATCGGCGGCGGCAAGGCCTGGCGCATGGGCCGCTTCAGCCAGCTCGCCGTGCTCGCCGCGCGCGAGGCGGTCGCCGACGCCGGGCTCGACCCCGCCGGGTGGGACGGCGCGCGGGTCGCCGTCGTGATCGGTTCGGGTCTCGCCGGGGCCGTACATCTGGAGGACCAGACGCTCCGCCACCACCAGGGCGGCCCCGACCTCGTCTCGCCCGCGCTGGTGCCCATGCTGATCTCCAACATGGCCGCCGGGGAAGTGCTGTTGGACCTCGGTGCCCATGGTCCGTCCATGGCGACCGAGACCGCCTGCGCCTCCGGGGCCAGCGCCCTGGCCGTCGCACGGCAGTTGCTGCTCGCCGGGCTGTGCGACATCGCGGTGGCGGGCGGCGCGGAGGCGGCCGTCACCCCGGTGATCACCTCCGGCTTCCAGCGGATGGGCGCGCTGTCGAACCGTGTCGACGACCCCGGCGCGGCCTCGCGGCCCTTCGCGGCGGACCGGGACGGGTTCGTGATCTCCGAGGGCGCCGCCGTCCTCGTCCTGGAGCGGGAGGCGGACGCGCGGGCCCGGGGACAACGGCGGTACGCCCGGCTCGCGGGGGTCGGTCAGACCTCCGACGCGTATCACCCGACTGCCCCTGATCCCAGCGGAGTTCACGCGGAGGCCGCGTTGCGGTCGGCGCTCGCGGAGGCGGGGCTCGGCCCCGCGGACGTCGATCACGTCAACGCCCACGGGACCTCGACCCTCCTCAACGACCTGACCGAGGCGGAGTTGATCGGCCGGGTGCTGCGGCGGCGGCCGACTGTCACCGCCGCCAAGGGAGTTCTCGGGCACAGCCTCGGCGCCGCCGGTGCGATCGAGGCGGCGCTCACCGCCCTCACCGTGCACCGCTCCACCGTGCCGCCGATCGCCAACCTCACCCCGGACAACCTCCCCTTCGACCTGGACTGCGTGACGGGCGCACCCCGCAGGCAGCGCGTCCGGGCCGCCGTCAGCCACTCCTTCGGATTCGGCGGCCACAACGTGGTGCTGCTCTTCACCACCGAGGACTGACGACCAAGGACTGACGACCAAGGACTGACGGCCGAGGACTGACGACCAAGGACTGACGACCAAGGACTGACGGCCGAGGGTCGACGCCCGCGGACTGAACAAAGGCCGGCACCGACCGAGGAGGGATCAATGACCGTTCACAGCACCATCGTTCACGCCACCGTCCACATCCCCGAGGGACGCCAGACCGTGACCGCCGTGGAGGACCGGTTCCGCGCGGCCAGTCCCGCCGTACCGCTGTCCCGGGGAGTCCTCCAGCGCATGTACGGCCTCGCCGAGCGCACCGTGGCCGACGACCGGGAGCAGCCCTCCGACCTGGCCGTGCACGCGGCCCGGCGCCTGTTCGAGGACACCGGCACCGATCCGGGCGGCGTCGACCTGCTGCTGTACGCCGGCATCCTCGCCGACATGGAGGAACCGGCCACCGCCCATGTCGTCGCCGACAAACTGGGCCTGGGCTGCCCGGTGTTCGACCTGAAGAACGCCTGCAACGGAGTCCTCAACGCCCTGGAGGTCGCCGACGCGTTCATCCGGGGCGGCCAGTACCGCCGGGTGCTGGTGACCACCGCCGAGGTCAGCACCCGGGAGAGCCGCTGGCAGGTGGACGACCCGGCCGACCTGCTCAGCGCGCTGCCCAGCCTCAGCACCGGCGACATGGGCTCGGCCCTGCTGGTGGAGGCGGGCGAGCGGCCCGGCATCCTCGGCTCCCGGTTCTTCGCCAACTCCTGGGGCTGGCGCGCGGCGACCCTGCCCAACCCCTACGCACAGCACCGCACCCTCGGCCATCTCCGCATCGACTCCGCCGAGTTGGTGGGCTCCTTCGACGGGCTGCCCCGCAAAGTACGGGGCGCGCTAAGGGAGTTGGGCGTCCAGGGCGACGACCTCGACCTCGTCTGTGTGCACCAGCCGTCGGTGCCGTTCACCAAGGTCGCCTGCGAGTGGATCGGCGTCGACCCGAGCCGCGTCCTGGCCACCTTCCCCACCCACGGCAACGTGGCGACCAACACCATCCCCCTGCAACTGGCCGCCGCCCTCGACAGCGGACGCCTCCGACGCGGCGACCTGGTGGGCATGTTCGGCTTCGCGAGCGGGGCCAGCGCGGGAGTGGTCGTCTGCCGCTGGTGAACCACGACAACGCCCCGGCCCACGGCACCGTACGAAGGTGAAAGCACCATGACCACGACGCGCACCCCCCGTATTCCGCCCCTTCCGCCCGCCGAATGGCCCCCGCCCCTGCGGTCGTTGCTCGCCGACTCCCACCAGGACGGCCCCGGCCGGGAGAACCTCTTCGGCACCCTCGCCCACCACCCCGCCCTGGCCCACGCCTGGCTCTCCCTCGCCCGGGTCCTCACCCACGAGGGAACCCTCGGCCACCGCAGACGCGAGCTGGTCGTCCTGCGCGTGGCGCACCGGCTCGACGCGCCCTACGTCCACGGGCGGCACCGCGCACGGGCCGCGGACGCCGGTCTGACGGCGGCCGAGATCGACGCGACGGCGGCCGACCCGGCCACGCACCCCTGGGCGGAGGAGGACCGGCTCCTCCTGGCGGCGGCCGATCTGCTCGCCGTCAACTCCCCGGTCACCGAAGGGCTTTGGGGGCGCCTCGCCCGAGTCCTGAGCCCCGGGCAACTCGTCGAACTCCTGGTCCTGGCCGGCCAGACCGCCACTATGTGCGCCACGCTCAACACCCTCCGCACCCCCTCCGACCGGCAGCCCTCTCTCGTCGTACTCCTGGACCGGGAACGCTGTTGCAGCGCGGGCCAGTGCGTCGGTGCCGCGCCCGAGGTGTTCGAGCAGGGCGAGCGGGACGGCCTGGTCACCCTGCTCGTACCGGAGCCGGACGCGCGGTACGCCGACGAGGTGCGCTTCGCCGCGGACCTGTGCCCCAGCGGGGCCATCACGCTCGTCGACCACGAGGAGACCCCCCACCCGTGACCGTCACCACCCTCGATCTCCCCGCCCCCTACGGCAGTTGCCCCTTCAGCCCGCCGCCCGCCTACACCGCCGCCGCCCGCGAGGCCCCCGTCACCCGTGCCGTGCTGCCGGACGGCACCGCGTGCTGGCTGGTCACCGGCTACGACGAGGTGCGGGCCGTGCTGTCCGACGCCCGGTTCAGCGCGGACGCGCGCACACCGGGGTTCCCCTTCCTCTCCGCCGGGCAGCGCGAACTGGCCACCGCCCAGCCGAGTTTCATCCGTATGGACGACCCCGAACACGCCCGGCTGCGCCGCATGGTCAGCAGGGACTTCCTGGTCAAGCGCGTCGAGGAACTGCGCCCGGGCATCCAGGACATCGTCGACCGGGCGGTGGACCGCATGACCGAGGGGCGTACGTCGGCCGACCTGGTCGCCGACTTCGCCCTGCCGGTCCCGTCGCTGGTCATCTGCCTGATGCTCGGAGTGCCGTACGAGGACCACGACCTGTTCCAGTCGCTCAGCCGTACCCTCCTCGACAACCGCACCACCCGACCGGAGGCGGAGCGGGCGCACGCCCAACTCATGAGCTATCTGGCCGAGTTGGCGGAGCGCAAGCGCCGGCACCCGGCCGACGACATCCTCAGCAGGCTTGCCGCGCGCGACGACCTGACCGCCCAGGAGACGGCGTCGCTCGGCTTCCTGCTCCTGGTCACCGGGCACGAATCCACCGCGAACATGACGGCCATCGGCGTACTCGCCCTGCTGCGCCGCCCAGGCCAGGCGGAACTCCTGCGCGCGGAACCGGAGTTGATCCGAGGGGCCGTCGAGGAACTCCTGCGCCACCTCACGATCATCCACCTGGGCCTGGGCCGCGCGGCGACCGAGACCGTCCGGGTGGGCGAGGTGACGATCCCGGCCGGCGAGGGCGTCATCTGCATGCTGTCCACGGCCAACCGCGACGAGCAACTCTTCGGCCCGGCAGACGACTTGGACCTCACCCGGGACGCCCGCCGCCATGTCGCCTTCGGCTACGGCATCCACCAGTGCCTGGGCCAGACCCTGGCCCGGGTGGAACTCCAGACCGTCCTCACGACCCTGCTCCGCCGTCTGCCGGGACTACGCCTCGCCGTGCCCGAGGACCAGCTCACCTACCACCGGGACAACATCGTGTACGGACTGAGCGCGCTCCCGGTGACCTGGACCGCGCTCTGAATCCGCTTCCCGGGGAGGCTGGTCCCTTCGTCAGGGCTGTACCGGCATGGTCCAGCAGTTGGAGACGGCCGTCCTGCCGGCCAGGCGGTCGGTGAGCCAGGAGATGGCGTCGCCCTGGTCGGTCAGCAGGGGTGCGAAGTGGTTGAGGAGCGCGCTGCCGACGCCGGGCAGGACGACCGCCTTGTAGGTGACGTCGGCGCCCTTCGCGCACCAGTCGAGGGCGAGCCGGCGGGCCTGCGCGTGCGGGACGAGGTTGTCGCTGACGCCGGTGGCCAGGCGGACGGGCCCGGACGGTTTCAGCGTGCCGATGCGCTGGCTGTCGAGAAAGGCCCGCAGCGCGGGAGTCGAGGCGATGATGTCGCCGATGGACTGGCCGTCCGTGGTCCAACTGGTGCTCCGCGTATAGCCGTAGCCCAGGAGCGCGTCGCCGACGCACATCGTCGACAGGTCGGTGAGCGCGGCCTTTCCGGCGTCGTTGAGGTGCGCCTCGGCGAGGGGCTTCAGCGCCGGGTCGGACTGGAGGAAGCCGTTGAGCGACCAGCCCAGCGCACCGGCGAGTTCGCTGCCGTCGATGGCCTGGGTGACCGAGGTCAGGTCTGCGGGCGGGGCTCCGGCGTAGGTGCCGGACAGGGTGACGTCGGGGGCGTAGGAGGACTGGAGTTCGGCGGCTGCGGCGGTCGCGCCGCCGCCCTGGCTGTAGCCGTACAGCCCGACCGGCGAGCCGGCGGTGACCGAGGCACCCGTGACCGAACGGGCGGCGCGTACGGCGTCCAGTACCGCGTGCGCCTCGTCGATGCGGTTGACGTAGGTGTGCAGCCGGTCCGTCGCGCCGAGGCCGACGTAGTCGGTGACGACCACGGCGACGCCCTCGGCGAGCAGGCGGTAGATCGCCAGGTCCTCGTAACCCACCGAGACCGTCTGGCTGTTGAGGGAGAGGGGGTGTTCCAGGCCCATGGACGCCGAGCACTGGTCGCCCTGTCCCAGCGTGCCGGGGGCGACCGCGACGAGGGGGCGCGGGCCGGTGCCGGACCAGTCGGCGGACGGTTCGATGTAGGCGCCGGTGACGGCGACGGGCTGACCGTTCGAGTCGGTGGACTTGTACATCAGCCGGGTCGCGGTGCCGGGGAGCGTGCCGTCGAGGCCGGGCAGGCTCAGGGCGAGGGGGAGGGGCTCGCTGCGGACGAGGGTGCCGTCGGCTGCGGGCAGGGTGGTGGGCGGGTTGTAGAACGCGGGGATGGTGACGCCTCGGGACACGACCTCGTCCGACGCGCCGGCGGGGGCGGCGGTCGTGACGGCGAGGGCCTGGGTGCCGAGGCAGGCGGCGGTGAGCGCGGCGGCGAGCAGGTTTCGTTTGCGTGCGGGCATGGCGAACCTCCTGTGGGGCGGCCGTCCGGAGAGTGGTTCGCCTGGAACTTACCTGTGGGTAAGTTACTCGTGATACCCGTCGGTAGGTTACGTTTCGGTAATGTGACTGACGGTCAGGTCACCTGTGTGATCGACGCCCCACTGTCGTCGGCATGACGGAGCCGACGGACCCAGCGGCAGGAACAGAGACACCTACCGCCGACCCGCACGAGGACGCCCCGGGCGTGACGCGCCTGGTCACCCTGTCCGACGGCATGAACGCCATCGCGATGACACTGCTCGTCATCAATGTCACGGTCCCGGGGCATCTGGACGCCGCCGCGTTCCACAAGGCCCTGAACGACGCGCTGCCCGGCCTCGGCGCCTTCGCCCTCACCTTCACCCTCATCGCCGGGTTCTGGCGCGACCACCGCCGCATCCTGACCTCGCTGCCCACCGAGACGGCCGTGGTCACCCGGCTGGTCCTGCTCGGCCTCGGCCTGGTCGCGCTGCTGTGGTTCTGGCTCACGCTCGTCCCGGCGCACTGCCTTCTCGGGCACCGTCTCCCCGGGCGACTGCTGCGCCGCTGACCGGCCGGCGGGGCGGGGCAGGAGGAAGGCGGCGAGGAAGGCGGTGGCCAGGAGGGCGATTCCGGTGCACAGGGTGATCGTCATGGCGGTGGTGTCGCCGGTCGGGGTGGTGCCCCCGTCTGCGTGGGCGGAGAAGAAGACCGTGCCGAGTACGGCGGTGCCGAGCGCGCCGCCGAGTTGCCGGACGGCGGTGAGGGTGCCGGAGGGGAGCCGTCTCGTGGGGTTCGACGGCGGAGAGCACCGTGTCGAAGAACGGGCCCATCACCAGGCCCATGCCGAGTCCGGCGAGGGCCAGGGCGGGGGCGAGGTGGGCGAGGGTGAGAGCGGTGCCGGAGTCGGGGCCGATTCCGAATTCGCCGGTGCCGGTGCCGAATCCGCTGGATGGGCCGGGGCCGGGTCGTCATGCCGGAGATCACGGAGGACCACCTGGGTGCCGCCCAGTCCGTCCGTGCCCGCCACCGCGCGCTGGTCCTCGACCTCGCCGACGCGGTGACCGTGGCACTGGCCGCCGACTACGACACGGACGCGATCCTCACCCTCGGCCGACGCGACTTCCGCGCCGTACGTCCACTCGGCAGTCACAAGGTGTTCCGCGTCCTGCCGGACGACCTCCGCTCTGAACCGGGGTTCCCCGGTGGTCACGCGCGGGCGGCGGCGCAGGCGTGATCGGCACGCGTCCGCTCAGACCGTGAGCGCACACACCACCGAAGCCACGCCGGCCACCACTCCCGCCTCCACCAACGTCCCGTCTCCCCGCACCCCCAACACCGCGACCGTCCCGCTGTGTTGGTTGGCCACCAGCAACTGCCCCGGCGCCGAAGCGAGCCCGCGAGGCCAGCTGCCCCCGCTCGGAACCTCGCCGAGAGGCTCAAGGGCCGTGCCGCCGATCCGGAACGCCGCCACCGTGTCCGCGCCCCGGTTGGTGACCCAGACGTAGCGGCCGCAGTCGGACGTGACGATGCCGCCGGGCTGGTTGGGGATGTCCGCTACGGCCGTCGCGGGCGCCCGGGACAGTTCGTGCAGGGTGCCGGTCTCCGCGTCGTAGCGGTGGCAGGTCACCGTGGAGGAGAGTTCGTCGGCGCTGAGGACCAGGTCGCCGGCCGGGGTGAAGGCGAGGTGGCGGGGGCCCGAGCCGGGGCGGAGTCGGGAGGCGGCGACCGGCTGCAACTTGCCGGTGGTGGCGTCCAGTTGGTAGGTGAACACCGTGTCCGCGCCCAGGTCGGTGGCCAGGATGTAGCGGCCGGCGGGGTCGGTGACGACCTGGTGGGCGTGGGTGCCCTCCTGGCGGCCGGGCACCGGGCCCGATCCCTTGTGCTCGACCACGTCCGTCAGGTCCGCGAGCCTGCCGTCGCCGTCCAGGCGGTGTACCGCGACCGTGCCGGGGAGTGTGTCCGTGCCGTAGTTGGCGGTGAGGAGGTAGTCGCCGCCCGGGTGGACGGATACGTGGCACGGGTTCGCTCCGCCGCTGGTCAGGGGTGCCCCCAGCGGTACGGGCGCCGCGTCCTGCCGTAGGGCGAACGCGCTCACCGCGCCCGGTGTCGACTCGTGCGTCGTGTAGACGACGGGGAGTGTCGGGTGCGCCGCGAGATACGAGGCGCCGCTCGCCGCCACCGCGTCCACCACCCGCAGACCGTCCTCCGGTGTGAGACGCAGCGCCGTCAGGCCTACGCCCTCGCCGCCCGTGTCCGGTGTGTACGAACCCGTCAGGACGACAACTTGGCCTGTGGCACCGGCACTTGTTATGGAGCTTGACGTTGAGCTTGTCATGGGGCGAGTTGTTGGGCGTGTCATGGGGCGTTCAGTCCTCAGCGGAGTGGGTCAGCGGAGTACGTCGTCGTGGTGGTCCGGCAGGGGGAGTTCGGCGCGGCGGGGCAGGCCCTCCCAGTCGCCCTCCGTGCCGACCGCGAACGCCCCGAGCCGGGCGGCCGTGTCGAGGCGGGCCGACTCCGGTGCGCCGGCGAGGAGTTCGGCCAGGTAGCCCGCGACGAAGGCGTCCCCGGCGCCGACCGGGTCGTGGACGCGGGCGGGCAGGGCCGGTTGGCGGTGGGGGCGGCCGTCGAGGAGGGCGAACGCGCCTTCCGCGCCCAGCTTGATCACCGCGCCGGCCGGGCCCAACTCGCAGATGCCCTTGGCGAGTTCCTCGGGCTCGTGGCGGTCCGGCACCGCGAGCCGGGCCTCGTGCGGGCCCGCGAACACCAGGTCGCTGTCGCGCAGGAGGGGCAGCACCGCCGTACGGGCCTCGTCCTCGTTCCACAGCAGCGAACGGAAGTTGATGTCGAGGGAGACCAACACCCCGGCCCCGCGCGCGATGTCCACCGCCCGGCGGACCGCCCGCGCCGGACCCTCGCCCAACGCCGGGGTGATGCCGGTGATGTGGAGGATCGCCGCCCCGGCCACCGCCTCCTCCGGGATGTCCTCGGGGGCCAGACGGACGCCCGCCGTCGCCGTCCGGTAGTAGCGCATCCGGTGGTGCGTGCTGGTGCGTTTCTCCTTGAGGAGGAGGGAGGTCGGCGCCGGGTCGCGTACCGCGAGGGCGGTGACGCCCTCGGCGCGCAGCTCGCGCAGCACCAGCTCGCCCAGTTCGTCCTCGCTCACGCGGCCGATCCAGGCGGCCCGGCCGCCCAGGCGGCTGACGCCGATGGCCACGTTCGACTCGGCGCCCGCGATGCCCAGGCGGAGGGTGGTGCCCAGGGTGAGCGGGCCGGGGCCGGCGGCGGACAGGACGCCGAGGGTCTCGCCCACGGTGACGAGGTAGGGCTCGTCGCTCTCAACGGGGTTGCGGGTGTTCACAGTTGAGTCTCCTCGGGCCCGGTGCCGGGCCTGACCGTCGCCAGCAGTGCGCGTGCCCGTGCCGTGAGGGCGCTCAGCGCCTCCGGGGTCGGGTCCCGGTCGGCGTCGCGCAGCAGCGGGGAGCCGACGCCCACGGCGAGTGCCCCCGCGGCGATGTACTGCCCGGCCGCTTCGAGGTCTACGCCTCCGACCGCCATGAGCGGTATCTCCGGTAGCGGGGCGCGGAGTTGGCGCAGATGGGCGGGGCCTCCGGTGCAGGCCGGGAAGAGTTTCACCGCTGCCGCGCCGGCCCGCCAGGCCGTGGTCACCTCCGTCGCCGTCCAGGCTCCCGGGTAGAAGGGGATGCCCTGGTCGGCTGCGGCGCGGACGACGTCCGGTTCCACGTTCGGGGCGACCAGGAACTCCGCGCCCGCGGCCAGTGCGTCCCGGACGTCGGCCGCCGTGAGGACCGTACCGGCGCCGACCGAGACCGCCGCGCCGAGTTCGTCCTTGACGGCGCCGAGTTCGTCCTTGATACGGGCGATGGCGTCGAGCGCACCGGCGGTGGTGAGGGTGACCTCCAGGCAGGTGATCCCGCCGGCCGCGAGGGCACGGGCCGCGACGGGCAGCCCGGAGGCGTCGGCCGACCTGAGGATCGCCATGACCCGGGTGCGGGTCAACTGGGGTGTGGGCAGCGGCCGTTGAGTCATCTGAGTGTCCGTCACTTGACCGCTCCCGCCGACATTCCGGCGACCATCTGGCGCTGGAAGAAGATGAAGATGACGAAGAGGGGCAGCACACCCAGCAGGGCGGCCGGGAAAAGGGTGGTCGGCTGCACGGTGTGCGGGTCGATGAAGGAGTACGCGTTCACCATGACCGTGCGCTTGCCCGGGTCCTGGAGGAACACGAGGGGGACCAGCAGGTCGTTCCAGATCTGCAGGGAGATGAAGGTCAACAGGGTGCTGGTGACCGGCCGTAGCAGCGGCAGGATGATGACGAAGAACGTGCGCAGCGCGCCGCAGCCGTCGAGGGCCGCCGCCTCCTCCAGGTCGGTCGGGACCTGGCGGATGAAGCTCGTGTAGAAGAACACGGCGAGCGGCAGGTTGAGCGCGGTGTAGATGAAGACGACGCCCGCGTACGTGTCCAGCAGGTTCAGGTCGCGCATCAGCAGGTACAGCGGTGCCACCACGACGAACACGGGGATCGACGTGCCGAGGATGAAGAGGCGGTACACCGCCGTCGACCAGCCCGCGGTGATCCGGGCCAGCGGGTAGCCCGCTAGCGCGCCGAGCACCGTGATGAGCACGCACGAAAGCCCGGTGATCAGAAGGGTGTTGAGGGTGCTGGTGCCGTAGTGGATCTGGCTGAAGGCGTCTCTGAAGTTCTTCAGCGTGAACGAGTGCGGCACGCCCAGCGGGGAGCGCGCCACGTCCGCCGCCGTACGCAGCGAGGTCACGATCGTGAAGACGAACGGCAGCACGAACAGGACCGTGCCGAGGCAGAGCACCGCAGTGCCGAAGGCGGCGCCGAGCCTGCGCGCGGTCCACGGGGCGGAGTTGCGGGGGCGGGCCGGAGGGCGCGGCCGGGGCGTGTCGCGCTTCCCGGCGGGGCGGCTGAGCTCCGGTGCGGAGAGGGGTGAGGTCATGGGGTGGTCCGTCCGATTCCAACGGTTCCGGCGATACCGACGATGCCGACGGGGAACTGCCCCGCGTGCGTACGTACTTGAGGGCGTCCGTACGTCGTCATACGCGCCGCTCGCGCAGTCTGAGCAGGGAGTTGGTCGCGCTGGACAGGACGACCACGGTCACCAGGAGCAGCACCGCGACGGCGACGCCGTAGGCGAACTTCCCGCCGCCGAAGATGTTCCGGTACACGAGCAGGGTCAGGGTGTCGGTGGCGCCGGCCGGGCCGCCGTTGGTCAGGACGAGCGGGAACTCGAAGACCTTGAGCGAACCGATCAGGCTGAGCGTCACGTTGACGGTGAGCGCGGGCGCCAGCAGCGGCCACTCGACGCTGCGGAACCGCCGCCAGCCGCTCGCGCCGTCCAGGGCGGCGGCCTCCAGGAGTTCGGTCGGCATGCTCAGATAGCTGGCGAGGAAGATCGCGCACGAGTAGCCGGTGAACATCCAGATGTTGACGGTGGCGACGGAGTACAGCGCGGTGGAGGGATCGCCGAGCCAGACGTGCTTGAGGCCGCCGAGACCGACCCCGTCGAGCAGCGCGTTGAGGCCGCCGTTCGGCGCGAAGAGGTACGACCAGATGAACGCGGCCATCAGCGGCGAGATCAGCGTGGGGGTCAACAGGACGACGTTCAGGGCCTTTCGGACCCTCGGGCGGCGGAACAGCATCGAAGCGAAGAGCAGCCCGAGGCCGTTCTGCACGACGACGACCACGACGGCGTAGAGGACCGTGTGCCACAGGGCCGCGGAGACCTGGGAGTCGTCCGCCATCGCCTTGTACTCGTCCATGCCGACGAAGTGGGAGATCGGGCCGCCGACACTGTCGGTGAGGCTCAAGTACACGCCCCTGAACAGGGGATACAGGACGAAGAGCGCGTACACGGCGATCGCCGGGAGCAGGAAGGCGGCCATGGTGGCACGCCGTCGGTGGAACACGGGGGATCAACCTCCTTGGCCGACAGGCCCCTTGGGGGAGAGTGGGTGGGACGGGGTGGGCCGGCCGGCTCGATCACCCGGCCGGTGTTCGACTGACCGGACGGCCCAACTACCCCACCGGTACGGCTACTTGGCGGACGCCGCCGTCTGGATGTCCTTCAGCGTCTTCGCCGCCGAGGACTGGCCCAGCAGGAACGACTGGATCTTGGAGCCGGTGTCGGTCTCCGCCTGGCCGCCGTACCAGGTGTTGGAGGGCATTACCCGGTAACGGCCCTCCTTGAAGGCGGTGTTGAAGACGGTGGTCTCCGTCGAGTCGGGCGTGGTGCCACCGGTGAACGGGGACTCGGCGTGCTCGGCGTCCAGGTACTTCGCCAGATTCGCGCTCTGCGACCAGAACTTCACGTACTCCTTCGCCGCGTCCGCGTGCTGCGACTGGGAGTTGACGCCCCACGCGGTGCCGGAGAACAGCATCGCGTTCGGCTTGGTGCCCGCCGCGCCGCCCGGCCAGGGCGCGAACGAGACCGGGAAACCGGCCTTCTTGATGTTGGAGACCTGCCAGGCACCCTGGTACCAGAAGGCGCTCTTGCCGGCGCTGAAGTCCTGCGGGCCCTGCGACCACTCGTCGACGCCGAGTTCGTTCTTCCAGTTCACGAAGCCCTTGTCACCGAGGGTCTTGAGCTGGTCGAGCGGCTCCTTCCAGTCCGGGTCGAAGGAGGCCTTGCCGGCGAGGAAGTCGGCGTCCCACTGCTTGTTCTTCTGGTAGACGGTGGTCGAACCGCTCGCCTGGAAGATGGAACTGCCGGTCCACGCGGACTTGTCGGGCAGCGCGATGGGCGTGATCCCGGCCTTCTTGATCTTCGCGAGGTCGGCGAGGAACGTCGGCCAGTCGGCGGGGACTTCGGTGATCCCGGCCTTCTTCAGCAGGTCCATGTTGGCGTACAGACCGATGCCGATCAGCTCCATCGGCATGGCCAGCGTCTTGCCGCCGGTCTGCGTGAACGGCTTCGCCGCCGAGGATATGGAGCTGACCCACGACTCGTTCGAGAGGTCCGCGAGGTAGCCGGAGGCGCCCCACTTCTTCATCTTGTCCGCGTCGACCATGATGACGTCGCCGGCCTTGCCGCCGAGCAGCTCGGGCTGGAGCTTCTGCGTGTACGTCGGGTCCGCGGTGGTGTACTTGAAGTCGATCTTGATCTTCGGATGAGCCTTCTCGAACGCCTTGTTGATCTCGGCGATGTTCGCCGGTTCGGCGCCGCCGCCCTTCCACGCCTCGACGTGCAGCGTGACCGTCCCGTCCGCGGAGGTCGAGCCGGACCCGCCGCCGCAGGCGGCGAGTGACGCCGCCAGGGCGGCGACCGTGGTGGCGACCGCGAGCAGTCTCCCGGAGCGCTTCATTGCACACCTCACCCATCATCGGCGCATGCCGATTTCATCGTGCTTGCAGGGGTTTACTACGGAGAGTCGGTAATCCTCCGCGACAGCCGAGTCCCATCAGCCGTGCGGGGATCGCCGGATATGCCGGGCCTGAATGGATATATCACTGAAATCCATCCAAGGAAACCGGTTGACCAACGACTTCGGCGAACGCTAGGTTGCGGCGCCAGAAGGTGTCAAGAGGTCAAACGCAACACCGCACGCCGATCGCCACACCCCAGGCGAATCCGGCAGCAGGGCATGATTCGCAGGACGGCAGGGGTCGTCGACGGCGTGGTTGACAGGGAGGACTCGCGTGGCTGAACAGCCCGTACGGGCAAGGCTGGTGGACGTCGCACGGGAGGCGGGAGTCTCCAAGGCGACGGTGTCCAAGGTGCTCAACGGACGGCAGGACCTGTCCGTCCGGCCGGAGACCAGACAGCGCGTCCACGAGGTCGCCGCCGCCCTGGGCTACCGCCCCCACTCCGGGGCCCGCGCCCTGGCCGGGGCCAGCACCCACGCCCTGGCCCTGCTGGTGCCGGCCCTCAACAACCCGACCTACGTCACCATCTCCCGCGGCGCCTACCAGCGCGCCCGTGAACTGGGCTATCTCTCCCTGCTCGCCGAGGACTTCGACGGCCAGGAGGCCGACGACACCTTCAACGACCTGGTCAAGGAGGGCCGCGTGGACGGCCTCCTGATCGCCTCCGCCCGCCCCCACCACCCCCTACTGGAGACCCTGAGCCGCAACCCGGTTCCGCACGTCTTCCTCAACCGCGCCGTCAAGGACTCGGGCCGCAACGTCACGATGGACGTGGCCCGTTCCAGCGTCACCGCCCTCGACCACCTCCACGCACTCGGTCACCGGGTGATCGGCCATATCGCCGGCCCCTCCGGGATCACCCCCAGTGAGGACCGCCGGGACGCGTTCCTCCGGCACGCCGCCGCACTGGGACTGCTCGCCGCGCCGGTCGCCTCCGGCGACTTCACCGAGGAGGGCGGCGCGTCCGCCGCCCGCGAACTCCTCACCCCCGCCGAAGGGAAACCGCAGGTCACCGCGTTGTACACCAGCTCGCTGGCCCAGGCCATCGGGGCGATGCGGGCCATCCACGAGCGCGGCCTGCGCATCCCCGAGGACATCTCCCTGGTCGGCAACGACGACCTTCCCGTCGCCGGCTACCTCACCCCGCCCCTGACCACGGTCGCGATGCCCCTGCACGAACTGGGCACCGCCGCGGTGGACGCCCTGGTCGCGGAGATCCAGGGCAAGCCACCGGGGGACGTGGTCGTACCGACCGAGCCGCGGCTGGTGTCGCGGGGGTCTACGGCGGGGCCGGGTACTACGGGCTGATCAGTAGGGGTTCCCGTTCCCCTGGACGACCGAGCCGCCGGTCGGACGGAGGGGCGAAGGACACAGCACACCGAGGAGCAGGTCAGTACCGAGGACCGCAGGTCAGTACCGAGGCGCAGGTCAGTACCGAGGAGCAGGACAGCACCGAGGAACGCAGGACAGTACCGATTGACGGATGACCGGACGGGCCGGTCACGCCGAGAGGATCGCCATGAGCCGCAGTACCCCCGAGAGCAACCCCGGTAGTCACCCCGACAGCCACCCTGACCACCGTCCCGCCCGCTTCACCGGCCGTACCGCCCTCCTCACCGCCGCCGCCTCCGGCATCGGGGCGGCCACGGCCCGGCGGCTCGCCGACGAGGGCGCGTCCGTGCTGGTCACGGACGTGGACGCGGCGGGTGCGGAGAAGGTGGCCGCAGAGGTCCGCGCCAAGGGCGGCCGAGCCCGTCACCTGGGGCTCGACGTCACGCACCCCGAGGCGTGGCCGGAGGCGATCCGCACGGCCGAGGAGTGGACCGGACGCCTCGACCTGCTGCACCTCAACGCCGGCCGCAACCTCCCCGGCGCGATCCACGAACTCGACGACACCTCCTGGCACGACCACCTCCGCCTCGCCCTCGACTCCGTCTTCTACGGCGTCCGGGCCGCCGTACCGCTGCTCTCGGCGGCCGGTGGCGCGGTGGTCGTCACGGGCTCCGTGCACGCGGTGATCGGCTTCAGCGGGTTCCCCGCGTACGCGGCGGCGAAGGGTGGAGTCAGCGCGCTGGTACGGCAGTTGGCGGTCGAGTACGCGGGCCGGATCAGGTTCAACGCGGTCGTGCCCGGGGCGGTGGACACCGGTCTGTGGACCGACGCGCCGGACGAGTACCGGGTCCGGACGGCGGCCCGGACCCCGGTCGGGAGGCTCGGCGAACCCGAGGACATCGCCGCCGCCGTCGCCTTCCTCGGCTCGGACGACGCGTCGTTCATCACCGGCCAGAACCTGGTCGTGGACGGCGGGCGCAGCATCAGCTCGCAGGAGTAGGCCCCCCAGCCTTCCTATCCGCCTCTCCCGTTCCTCTCCCCTCTCCCCCCTGCCCCTCTCCGTACCCGTACTACCCGTACTACCCGTAGGACCCGTAGGACCCGTAGGACCCGTAGGACCCGTACTACCCGTAGGACCCGGAGGTCCGCAGCATGAAAATCACCGGATACGAGCTGTTCCTCGTCGAACCGCGCTGGCTCTTCCTGCGCGTCGACACCGACGAGGGCATATCCGGCTGGGGCGAGCCCATCGTGGAGGGCAAGGCCCACACCACGGCCAGGGCGGTCGAGGAGATGTTCGACTACCTGACCGGCCAGGACCCCGCCCGCATCGAGGAACACTGGCAGATGCTCGCCAAGGGCGGCTTCTACCGCGGCGGCCCGGTCCTCAGCAGCGCCCTCGCCGGCATCGACCAGGCCCTGTGGGACATCGCGGGCAAGACCCACGGCGTCCCCGTGCACCAACTCCTCGGCGGCCACGTCCGCGACCGCGTCCGCATCTACGGCTGGCTCTACGGCGAGAGTCCCGAGGAACTCGCGGAGTCGGCGGCCGGGCAGGTCGCCAAGGGCCTGACCGCCGTAAAGATGAACCCCTGCGCGCAACTCGAGCCGCTCGCCACCCCCGCCGCGATCGACGCGATCGTCGCCAGGGTGAGCGCCGTACGCGAAGCCATCGGCCCGGACCGCGACCTGGCGCTGGACTTCCACGGCCGCTTCAGCGGGGCGATGTCGAGGCGCGTACTCCCGTACCTGGAACCGCTGTTGCCGATGTTCGTCGAGGAGCCGGTCCTCCCGGAGTTCACCCGCGACCTGGGCGACGTGGTCCGCGCCACCTCCATCCCCATCGCCACGGGTGAACGCCTCTTCTCCCGCTGGGACTTCAGGGAGGTCCTCGGCGCCGGCATCGCGGTGGCCCAGCCCGACATCAGCCACGCGGGCGGCATTTCGGAGACCCGCCGTATCGCCGCGATGGCCGAGGTCTACGACGTGCTCGTCGCCCCGCACTGCCCACTGGGCCCCATCGCCCTCGCGGCGAGCCTCCAACTCGACTTCGCCGTACCGAACTTCCTCATCCAGGAACAGTCACTGGGCATCGGCTACGGCGACAGCAGAGGCCTGCTCGGCTACCTCGCGGACGCCTCCCCGTTCGAGGTCCAGGACGGCTACATCCACCGCCTGACGGCCCCCGGCCTCGGCATCACCGTCGACGAGGACAAGGTCCGCGCCGCCGCCGAACGCGGCCACCGCTGGCGCAACCCGGTCTGGCGCAACGCGGACGGTTCGCTGGCGTCCTGGTAGCCCAAGTCCGGTAAAGGGCAGGGCTGTTGGTTCCGCGCTGCCCCGACGTCGTCGCATCCGACGTCGGGACAGCGCCACACGCTCCAGGCGCACCGGCGGCAACCGGTCATCGCGCCTGGTGAAGAGGGGAATCTCGCCGCACGCAGCGGCAAGGGACACATCCACCCATCCAAGGAGCGCGCAATGAAGCGTCGCAGATTCGGTTCTCCCGACAGACCACTTTCCGCCACCCGCCGAAGGCCGGGGATCCTCGCCCTGCTCGCCGCGCTGGCGGGCGCCCTGCTCGTCCCCGTCACGGCGACCAACGCGGCGGCGGCGGGCACGAGTTACTACGTCGACTGCTCGGCCTCCACCAACGGCACCGGCACCAGCGCCAGCCCCTGGAACTCGGTCGCCGGCGTCAACAGCACGACGTTCACCGCGGGCGACAGCATCCTCTTCAAGGCCGGCACCACCTGCACCGGCCAGCTCACGCCCGGCGGTTCGGGATCCTCGGGCAGCAACATCTCGATGACGTCGTACGGTTCGGGCGCGAAGCCGGTCATCGACGCGGCGGGCGCGACGGGCGCGGTCATCCACCTCCTGAACCAGCAGTACTGGGACATCGGCGGCCTGGAGCTGATCGACAACTCCTCGTCCCCCGCGTACCGTTCGGGCGTCCTGGCCGAGAACAGCTCGGGCGGCGTCCTCAACCACATCCGCGTGCACGACATGTACATCCACAACATCGCGGGCTACGGCGGCGGTTGGTACGCGACGAACGCGGGCGTCGGCGTCCAGACCGACCACACGACCCCCGTCTCCACGTGGAACGACGTGGTGGTGGAGAACAACACGTTCGACCATGTGGACCGCATAGCGGTGGCGGTGACCCCGGACGCGGACGGCCAGGGCACAGGCCTCACCACAGGCACGGTGATCCGCAACAACACGATGACGTACGACGGCGCGGACGACATCCTGGTCGTCAAGAACGACGGCGCCCTGATCGACGGCAACAAGGCGGGCTACGGCGGCGCCAAGTCGACCTGCCCGCCGTCCGGTCAGTACTGCAACGGCGCCTCGGCCGGCATCTGGATGTCCGGCAGCAGCAACACCGTCGTCCAGAACAACGAGGTCTACTGCCACATCAACGGCGCCGACGGCACCGGCTTCGACGTCGACTGGGGCAACCACAACACCACGTTCCAGTACAACTACAGCCACCAGAACCTCGGCGGCTTCCTCCTGGTGATGCCGCCCTTCACCATCGCCAACGAGCCGACGTCGACGGTCCCCAGCGACGGCACGGTGGTCCGCTACAACATCAGCGAGAACGACGGCAGCAACTCCGGCTGCCCGGCGTCCGGCACCCAGACCCACGGCGGCGGAGTCCTCCACTTCGTGGGCGGAGTGCCAAACCAGAGCGGTAGCACATCCGCCATCCCCCTCTTCTACAACAACACGTTCTCGGTCAGGGACGGCCTGAGCACCCCGATCCTGTACTCCCGCGCCGGCACGTCGATCAGCGGCGCCCTGTCCTTCCAGAACAACGCCGTCTTCAACTACGGCTCCGGCAACTACTTCACCACCACCGGCACTTCGACCTACTCCAACAACCTCTTCTACGGCAACCACCCGTCCCGCGAGCCGGCCGACGCGGCGAAGGTGACGTCGGACCCGGAGTTCCGCAACGCGGGCAACACCAACACGTCCTCCTCCTACACGGGCAAGAACGCGTACCAGGTCCACCCGTCGTCACCGGCGATCAGGGCAGGCGCGGTAATCGCATCGAACGGCGGCTCCGACGCGTACGGCAACGCGGTCTCCGCTACGGCGGCCCCCAACATCGGCGCGTACAACGGCACCGGCGGCAACCTCCTCTCCAACGCGGGCTTCGAGACGGGCAGTCTGTCCCCCTGGACCCAGGCGAGCGGCACGGCGTCATCGGTGACGGCGGCCAACTCCCGTACGGGAGCTGACGCGTTGACGACGGCGGTGAGCGGCAGCGGCGCGAACCAGTCTCTGACCGGCCTGACCCCGTCGACGACCTACCTGCTGACGGGCTGGGCGAAGGTGGCGACGGCCGGCGAGACCCTGGCCATCGGCGTGAAGAACTTCGGCGGCACGGAGACCTACACGAACATCGCCACGACGTCGTACTCACAGGCGGCGATCCTCTTCACCACGGGTTCGTCGTCGACGTCGGCGACGGTCTACTGCTGGAAGAACGCGGGCGGTACGGGCGCGGGTTACTGCGACGACCTCGCGGTGGAGCCGTTGTCGTCTTCGACGAACGCGGTCACGAACCCGGGCTTCGAGACGGGCGCGCTGACCCCGTGGACCCAGAGCACGGGCACGGCGTCGAGCGTGGCCGCGTCCAACTCCCGCACCGGCACGTACGCGTTGCAGACGGGCGTGAGCGCCAGCGGCGCCATCCAGACGGTGAGCGGCCTGACGTCCGGCGGCAGTTACCTGCTGGCGGCCTGGGCGAAGGTCGGCACCGCCGGTGAGGAGGTGGCCGTAGGAGTGAAGAGCTTCGGCGGCACGGAGACGTACCTGCGCGCGTCGACGACGACGTACGCACAGGAGCCGATCTTCTTCACGACGGGCGTCTCCAACACGGCGGCGTCGGTGTACTGCTACAAGAACTCCGGGTCGGCGGCGGGGTATTGCGACGACTACACGGTGGTGAAGCTGCCCTGATCAAGCACGTTTGATCACCACACCTCCACGGCGAACCCCCAGGTCCATGACCTGGGGGTTCGCCGTGGAGCGGGTGACGAGAATCGAACTCGCACTCTCAGCTTGGGAAGCTGCGGGCATTTCGGGCTGATCTTGGCGATGGCCAGGGCGAACGGTGGACGTACGACTTCGACGGGCTCGGTTGTCTTCACCGTGGTTCCCCGCCCTATCTGGTGCGCCTGTGGTGTGGTCGTTCCGTCCATTGGTTACCCGGTTCGACTTGTAGCGCTCGGGAAAGTCGGGGTGCTCCTGGTAGGGCAGGGCGAGATCGAGTAGGTCGTCGCACGGCCAGAGGTCACCGTCGAACTGGCAGTCGTCACGGTCGTCCCACGGTCGCTCGGGATCACGTTCGGCCGGACTGAGCGTGTGCCGGTTCAGCACGTGCCACTTGGCCTCGACTTCGCGCAGCACGCGGGCAGGGTCGTGCAGAGCCACGTGCCGCGCGATCGCGGTGTGGAAGCTGGTGAGGTCCCCTCGGCCGAAGTCGACTGTGGCCCCGTGCGCGATCCACTCCGCAGAGAATCCGGCCCCGTCACAGCGCCGGGCCAGGTCGGCGTCCTCGTCCAGGCGCGCCTTGAAGAACGCCATCAGGTCGTTGGTCATGGCGGCATCCTCAACCATGTCGCGTGCGTCGGCACTTGCTTTACGCCCGTCGCTCATCTCCGAGTGTTCGACCAGCACCCTTTCCAACTGTGGTGGTGTCACTCGGGGCTTCGTACAGGGCCGTTCGCCTGGGTTCACGGGCGGCTGACTGCTGGATGGGTGTGGCCGTCTGGTCCCGCTTGAGAGTCGGCGACCGGTGCTGAATGAGACGGAAACTGAGGCGGGGCTGCCCCGGATTTCATGTCTCTTGGATCACTATCCGGGCGGCCTGCGTGAAGTCTCGGAGACGAGAGTGGACGACTCCCAGTGTCTCGTTGAATCTGTCTCTTAGCTCTGGGAACCGTGCACTCTCTGCGTCGTCTGCAAGAGCGTGGAGTCCCTGCATGGCAGTCATCATGCACTCGTTGACCGATCTGTGGAGCCTGCGGGCGGCGACTTCTGCTGACGCCGGCCCATCAATCTGGACTGAGGCGAGTCTGCGACGCGCGGAGATCACGTGCGGGATGACCTCTTCTCCTAGCCAGTTGTAGAGGTTCGGGAGATCCGGTGTTGCGGCGGTCAGGCCTCGGCCAACCGATTCCAGCCCGTCTACAGCGCCTTGAGTGGCATCAAGGAAGTTGCCGTACGCGGCATGCTGCTTCTCTCGCAACCACCTGTCCCGCTCGGCCTGGACCTGCACATGTTGCTGCCAACGAAGTGACCACCAGGTCAGCACTCCTGCGCAGCTGGTGGCGATAGCTCCCACTAGAGCCCCAAGCATGGCTGCCCAACCCGGATCCATGACTCAGATGCTTCCCAACTCGGAAGGCGGGGACACAGTGCACATCACCTTGGGAAGCTTGGGTCTCTTGGTGGCGGTTGCTGGGCTGACCTGCGCTGGAGCGACGCTGAAATCCTGGTCGCAATCAGGGCAAGTTGCCGCTATTCCCCGTGCGTTCCCGCAGGATCTGGCAGGCGAGTGGCACGTTCCCTTCGCCTCGAACCCCCCTCGCAGAGTTGGGTCTCGGAATGTTTGAGCCTCAGCCGACGAAAGTCAGCCACGATGGCGGGTGCGCTGGCCCACCAGGCACGCGTATGCCTCGCTGCACCCCCACCAGCCTCAGCTACGCTCGTCGACCAGAATAAGCCGTGCAGGCGGCAAGGGCGTGATCGGCTTGAAACCGTTGCCGACCTCAACCTGCTAAGGCGCTGACCTGGTCGTATGGCCGTTCTGTGTCGACACTGCCTCACCTGATTTAGTGCTATTTAGCCCAGTATCCTCGGTTCGATCTGGCATGCCTGCGGCACCCGTTGCTGGGCGACCGGGAGCGGCAGTGATATGCCAAGTTCGATCGCTTTGAAGGCGAGTTGAAGATCAAGCAGATCTTGATCTTGGGAGCCTGGCATAATCAGACGCAACGACGTGCAGACTCTCGGGGAGTTGAGTTGCGAGTAATCTTGTCGCACCCGTATTCCGGCGCCCTCCATTGGTGGATGCAAAGTTCAGACGATTGGGCTCATCCAACTCGACCTGCACATCCGTACTATAGGCACCTCTACGGGAATTTTGATGAACATCTCGATGTCGCCCTTGCTTGTGCCGTAATCTTCGATGAAATCATCCTCCCGGCGGCAGACGCGCGATACCCGGACTCCGTTATGTCGCCTGACTATCGAACGGTAGAAATCCCCGGCTTGGGTCTTTTTGCTGACTGGGACCCAGTTCGCGCAAGCAGGGAAGCGATGACGGGAATTGCAGAGGATGTAGCAAGAGACGCGCGAATTTCGCATATCCTAAAAAATGTGCCTAAAAGACTTCGCACGCAAGTAGTCGTTGATGTGGCGACTGATATGTTGCTCCTGGGTGAATACAAGGCGCCAGTGATTTCTTCGCCCGGGCGTCGCGCCATGCTTCTCCGCCTTATAGAACTGGATGTACTGGCGGACCTGGGTCTGTCACTTGGAGGAGTCGGGAGCATTCAGAAGTCCGCCACCGAATCACCAGCCACGCTTGGCGCAGTGACTGAACTGAGAAAATATGTTTCGGTCACGGGTCTCACCTTCAAGAGCCCTGACGTAAAATCCCTTTCTGGTATCAAATCGAATTCTCTCGTGCGAAACTATGCGGGCAACTTTCAAAAGGTCCTGACGGCGGATAATTCGGACACCGGTCCTTTGGATCTATTTGAGTCAATCAGGAGTGCCTGGAAGAGCCGAGTTTTGCAGAGCAGGATTTCGGGAAGCTTTACCGCGACGAGTCGAGGACTTTCTGTGCTTGGTCTCATACCGGGTGTCGGGACCGTCGCTGAGGTCGTCGCCATGGGTGCAGAAGCGACAGCGATAGCTAGCGAGAAACTTGAGCGGAAGAATTCCTGGTATGAAATCGGGCCGGAAATTCTACGCTTGGAGTCACTGGCAGCGCTGGAGCGCCATCTCGAGGATGCGGACACAAGGGATTAGTACTCCAGCCGTAGATCGTGATCTTCATGTCTGATTCGCGGCTGGTCGGTGGTAGTGGCTGGCCTGGGCTCGGGCCTGGTGACGGCGTCTCCAGGCGGACCAGCCGAGCCGATGGGCCACGTCGCGCATGGGTCGGACGAATGCTGTGAACAGTCGCTGGATCTCGTTGCAGGTGAGCGGGACGAGCCCGTCCGGAGCGGGATGGCGGGCGTGTTCGTCGGCGCGGACGACGGCGAGGAAGGCGTGAGCGAGCATGGCCAGGGTGACCCAGCGGGACCATGAGGTGAAGCGCCGGACCTGGTGCTCGTCCAGTCCGGCCAGGCCCTTTCCGGCCTGGAAAGTCTCCTCCACCCGCCATCTCGACCCGGCGACGCGGACCAGCATGGTCAGGGGCACCGGGGCGGGCGACCAGCAGCGGTAGTAGGCGCGTTCACCGGTGGTGCGGTTGCGGCGGATCAGCAGCCGGTGACAGCCGGGCCGGGGTTCGGCCAGGTCGATGACGGCCCAGTCGTAGAAGCGGTGACCCTTGGCGCCGGCCCCGGCCGACAGCTTCTGCCAGGCTCGCTTCGGCACCCTCGCGGCCAGGGCGTCCGCGCGGAACTTCCCGGCACCGGTGGTCGCTTCGGCCGAGCAGGCGACGGCGAGCACGTAGCCGACCTGGCGTTCTTCCAGCGCGGACCGCAGCTTCGGGTTGCCGCCGTAGACCTCGTCTCCCGCGACCCAGCTCACGCGGTGCCCGGCGTCCAGGAACCGGCCGATCATGCGGGCGGCCAGCTCCGGCTTGGTGGCGAAGACGGTGTCCTCGGCCAGTCCCGCGGCCCGGCAGCGGTCCGGGTCGCACGTCCACGAACGCGGGACGTACAACTCGCGGTCCACCGCCGCGTGCCCGCGGCGGCCTGCGTAGACGAGGTAGACGGCGACCTGCGCGTTTTCGATCCTCCCGGCAGTTCCGGTGTACTGGCGCTGGACCCCGACGGTGTGCGTGCCCTTCTTCACGTCCCCGGTCTCGTCGACCACCAGCACCGCATCCTCGTCGTGCAGATGCTCCAGCACGTACTCACGCACGTCATCACGCACGCGGTCGGCATCCCACCGGGCTCGGCCGAGCAGGTGCTGCATGCCCTCCGGACTCGCCTCCCCGGCCCACTCGGCGATCGACCAGCAGTTCTTGCGCGGCAGGTCCGACAGCAGCCCCAGCACCAAGTCCCTCACCCGGCGCCGGGGCTCAACCCGCGCGAACCGGCCCGCTATCCGGCCCATCAGGGCCTCAAACCCTTCCTGCCACCGGGCAGGGTCTACGCTGTGACCTGCGGCCACTGCATGATCTTCAGTCTTCACACACCGATGATCAGCGGTGGCCGCGGCCTTTCCGTAGTCGGTCCACCAGCAAGATCAATGTCTACGGCTGGAGTACTAAGAACGCGTCCGGCACAGTTCCTGACCCACGAGTGTGGTCATGGCCTGCTGGGTGTCCTGGCCGCCGTCACGGGTGACGTACACCACGGCGGTCCGGGCTCCGTCTCGGGTGGCGCCGCCCCAGGTGACATAGCCGAGGAGCTCGCCCCGGTGGCCGAAGTAGCTGCCGCCACAGGGCAACGGGATCTCGGCCAGACCGAGTCCATACCTCACGCCCAGCTCGGGCGCGGGCATGGTGGTCGTCATCTCGTCGAGCTGCGCCGG
The DNA here is from genome assembly GCF_044753545.1 of Streptomyces sp. NPDC088350. Taxonomy (NCBI): domain Bacteria; kingdom Bacillati; phylum Actinomycetota; class Actinomycetes; order Kitasatosporales; family Streptomycetaceae; genus Streptomyces; species Streptomyces sp. NPDC088350. The sequence continues at coordinate 263,969 of NZ_JBIVNL010000006.1, forward strand.
AGCCAGCAGACGGCCGCCAAGCAACGCGGCATAGAACCGGTTCAGGTCGCGCGCGGTGCTGATGATCGAGCCGGAGCCGACGGCCATACTCGAATTGAGCTCCGTGACGTCGATGCCGGTGTCGGTGCCGAACGCGGCGTAGCCCTCGGCGTGCGGGCCCAGGATGGACGGGAAGACTCCGGGCGTACTGGTGTCCCTCAGGTTCAGGGGGCGGATGATCAGGTCCTTCACCTCCCGTGCCCAACTCCGGCCGGTGACCTTGTGGATGATCATCGCGGCGAGAATGTAATTGGTGTTGGAGTAGGACCAGCCAGCGCCCGGGGAGAACTTGGGAGGGTGCCGCATCGCCAGACCCACCAGCTCCTCGGGGGTGTACGTGCGAAACCGCTCGGCCCGATAGCCGTCCGCGCTGTTCAACGCGGATATCTCCGGCCCGATATCAGGGATGCCGCTGGTGTGCTGCAGCAGCTGCCGCACGGTGATCTGGCCGCCGTCGTTGCCGTTACCCCGGACCACTCCCGGCAGCCACTGCTCAACGGTGTCCTCCAGGGACATTCGCCCCTCACCGACGAGTTGCAGCACAACCGTGGCGGTGAAGGTCTTGGTGGCACTGCCGATCCGGAACCTGCCGTCCCGCGGCATCGGCCTCCTTGTGTTCATCGCGGCCGTCCCGGCGTACGCGCTGTCGCGTGAGTCCGGTGACGTCACCTCGGCGTGCACACCCACGGCCCCAGTGTCGTGGATCGCCTCCACCTGCCGTTGGAGCAGATCGGCCGGCGGCGGCTTCGCCGCCGCCGTGGGCGCGGTCGATACGGCGACGAGGGCTGTAGCCAGGCTGGTCAGGACGAGCATGCCTCGCCGACGCCTTCTTAACCCATGCATGACGACCCCTTCTCTGTTCAGGTTGCACGCCTTCAGAGACCGCTCAGGCTGTGGCCCGCGACTGTGTCGCCCCCCGGAGCCGACGGTCGGCAACCATCCCACCAGCAGAGGAGGGATCGCCCCATCCGGCTTTCCCCCTCACGTAGCAATGCGCTGTCCTCAGGGCGGTGCCGGGGGCTACCCCCCTAAGGATGCTGAGGCTCCCCCCGGCTGGCCCCGACCAGCAAGATCACGATCTACGGCTGGAGTATTAGGTAGCTGCTCCGCTTCAGCGGTAGGGGTCCCCATGAAGAAGTCATGGAGCAGCCCGTCCCAACCACGACGCGCCCCTATCTCTCGCGCCAAGCGTCTGATTGCTCTGCGCCCGTGCCGCGCGCGGGGAGCGGAGCGAGCCGCCTTGAACCCGTAAGGAGGGTTGTAACTCAGGTGTCTGATGGGTGTTGTGAGTCCGGTGCGCTGTCGGGTTTCGAAGCTGCTGCCATGCTTCGGGATTCCGTTGCTGCTCGCTGAAGTGCCTGGGCTACCTGCTCGGCGTCGTCCGGGGAGAGTTGCATCTCTTGGGTCCAGAGGATCGACAGCCTGATGTTGCCGGTCATCAGGTTCAGGGCAACGTCGGCTTCGGCCCCGGTGCCGGTGGCGTCCTGCACGGCCAAGTCGAGGTCACTTCTGAACACGCTCACGGTGACGGGGGCCCCGCTTCGATGGTGATGAGATCCCACAGCGGAGCCGCGTACTGCTCTGGCCTGGTCTCCATGAGCAGGGACCGCAGAGCTTCTCGCTGGCTGCCGGGAAGGTCCAGTACCTCGGTGAGGTGACGGAACGTCGTGTGAGTGATACCGCGGCTTCGGGCCATGTTCTCGAACTGGTCGAGCTGGGAAAGCACGGTAGTGGGGTCGAGCGTCTCCGCCGGCTGGTCCTTGAGCCATGCGGCCTTGTTGCGTTCGTAGTCGATCTCCGAGTAGCCACAGACTTCACGGCTGAGTGTCTCGACCTCGTCCAGGGTGGTTGTCGACAGGATGGCGCGAGCCAGCTCGTTGCGGCTCAGGGCGTCGTCCAGGTCGACCTCGTGCACGGTCGGGCCCTCATCCGTGAGCGGAATCGGGAGTCCGGCGTCCCGTACCTCGCAGATGCCTCGCACTCCTCGCGCTGTTGCGGCGAGCATTCCTGTTGCCTCGGAGGGGTGCCACTCCAGGATGGGGTCCACCTGCTCCGTGTCCCTCTCGGTGAAGGTGTGGACGAGAGGTCCAAGCAGGCTGTGCACCCTGTCGATGGGGAGCTCGCCGTCCAGACCGGGGCCGGCGACCAGGAGCCGGATGGGCGCGTTCACTTGGCAGCACGCGGCCAGCGTCAGGGCGTCGGCGAGCGGGCTCTTGAGTGTTGGTTCGTCGCCTCGCGCGAGGATGTCGCCGCCCACGTCCAGGAGGTCGATCGATGTCGGTTCCAAGTGGCGTACCAGCTCTTCGAGTTGGCGGGTGATGCCCTCGGCGCCGTGGCGCGGGTCGATGAGTGCGAAGGTGTGCGGGAGTTCTGCCGCAAGCCGCGGGAGGGTGGATCCTGCTGGAGCGATCGGGCGGGCCTCGGCCGACACTGACCAGACAGACGGAGTGAGCGGTTCGAGCCTTGTGAAATCGGAGGGGTTTCGAGGGCCTGGGGTGGGGTCGACCAACAGGCGGTCCCAGGAGTACGTGAGGATCACCGCCCGGTCCTGGTCGCCGTACAGGGCTGCGTCGAGCATTGCGGCAGCGACTGCGTCGCCCCCTCCTCCTGCTGCGACGATCAACCGCGTCATGTGCCCAAGATTACGGGTTCGGCCTCTGGCCACTCACCCTATAGTGGCTAGAGGCCATAGCCACTTGGACGAGGAGGGGTATGCATGCCCCAGATCGAAGAGGCGCAGCCGAAGTATCTCCAGATCGCTCACTACATCCGCGATCAGATCCTTCGGGGCGACCTGAGGCCGGGGGACGAGGTCCCCTCAGAGCGACAACTGGCGGCGAGCTGGAAGGTGTCCAGGCCGACCGCCGCACGGTCATTGGAAGCGCTCAGCCATCAGGGGCTCGTGGAGAAGCGGCAGGGGTCGGGCACCTATGTACGGAGCCTTGAAGTCAACCGGCGGGCACGGGAGTTGTACGGGCGGGCGCGGCAGACCGGGAAGATTTACACCCCCGGTGAGTATGCGGTGATTACCTCGGCCGGTTGGCTGAAGGCTCCGGATCACGTCGCTGAGGCGCTGGGTCTGGTGAAGGATCGTCGGGCGGTGCACCGTCGGCGCGTGACCAACAACCAGGACGGGCCCATCAATCTGTCCACTTCATGGTTCGCGCCGGACGTCGGGGAGCGGGCGCCCAAGCTCCTGGAGCCGGAACGGATCCAAGAAGGCACCTTGATGTACGTCGAGAACGTGACCGGGCGGCAGGGGAGTTACGCCGAAGACCGCATGTGCGCTCGGCAGGCGACCGAAGAAGAGACGGCGGACCTCGAACTACAGCCGGAATCGGCTGTCTTGATCGTGCACCACGTCGTGTTCGACCTCCAGGACCGGCCGTTGGAGTTCGCCGAAGCCACCTACCCGCCGCACCGCTGGGCGTTCGAGCAGGGGTATCCGCTCACCTGATGGTTCAGCATCTTCGTGAATCGCTTGCGTGACGTAAGTGGCCAATGCCACTATCCATTAAGTGGCTAAGGCCACTTGTGGGTGTGTGTGCTGCATCGAGACGGCAGTGCCTCGATGACGACGGCAACGGCAAGGAGTGAGCACGGATGATCTGCACGATCGACCGCCATCCCTCTGAGGACTCACCACGACTCGGAGCGATGAACCTGCATCCCTTACCCGACTCGGTGGGGATTGCGCGGCGCTGGTTCCGGAAGTTCATCGCTCCGTACGAACCTGCCTGTTCGGTCGATGACTGCGTGCTGATGATCTCGGAGTTGGTGACCAACGCCATCGTCTACGGCCGGTCCGAGGACCCGTGGGTCGTCAGAGTGGAGTGGTTCCGTGAGGGCACCTCTCTCCGGGTGGAGGTGCACAACCCGGGGTTTCCCGCGAACGTGCGACTGCGGTGCCCCGACGCCAACGATGCGCACGGGCGCGGACTACTTCTCGTCGACTCCATCGCCGAGTCCTGGCACCACGGGCCCAGCCGTTTCGGTGGGACGGTCGTTTCCTTCGTGGTGGCCGATGCCTGGACGACCTGATCCCGGTGCAGTCCGCTGATCGTCATCCACAGCAGACAAGGCCCAGCTCCCCGTGACCTGGGCCTTGTCTGCGGAACGAGGGGCGAGATGGTGCTCAGCGACCAGCCTCGCGCCCTCGGTTTTCACGGGCGGAGGGACAGCGGCCAGGAACCGGCCTCCCTACGACCCCCTCAGCCCACCGCATCCGGCTTGAGGGTGTCCTTGCAGACAACCTTGATCAGATTCTCTTTTAGTGCCTTCGTTCCGCGGTTCATGTAGCTGTGGCGGAGGTGGGCGTTGAGACGCTGGTCGTCCTTGGGAAACGAATCCGAGTCGATCTCCCTGCCGAACCGCTCGACCGCCTTGCGGCCTGTTACCGCCGGATGTGACAGCAGTGCGCCTACGGCTGCCTTCAGGTGCGCACGTACGAGCCGCGGCGCGGACCTGGCCGCGCGGCCCGGCTCCTGCGTGGTGATCTCGACGGCGCCGCCGACGCTCTCGAACGTGTCTGGATCGTGCCCGGTGAGCAGCGCGCCACCGGTCTGCTGACCCGGACCACGCGCGTCCGCCGGGCACTGACCGACGAGCGGTTCCGACGGGCGCCCCTCGCTGACGAAATGGGCGAGCGCCTGGAACACTTCAGCCGCCTCGCAGCTCAGCACCAACTGGGTGTGGGAGCCGGCGCGGTGGCCGTTCTGGAGGGATGAGCCGACTCAGGATGTGGAGGCCAGTGCAGCGAGGATCTTGGCCTCCTTTTCAGGGGCGATTCCGTGCTCCGCCCAGCGAGGGTGATCCACCGGGCGCCCGTCGGCCCGCAGCCAGGCCCATGTGTCCGTGATCGTCTCGATCAGAGGCCGGCACCGCAGCCCGGCCGCCACCGCCTTGGTGGAGTCCACCGACCACACGCCTGCGTGGGTACGCCACAGGGGCAACTCGGTCCACTGCCGGACCTCGTGCTCGATGAGCACCTCGGGCTCCACCCACACCGGGTGAGCCTTCGACTCGGTGACGGCAAGGCAGGCGAGCAGGAAGTCCCCGAACCCCATCCCCTCCGGATGGGCCAGGTTGTAGGCGCCGCCGGTGCTGGCAGCCGCCTGGTCCAGGGCGAAGGCCGCGACATCGCGTACGTCGACCGGCTGGATGATCCGGTCGGCCGGAGCCGGCGCCAGTACCGTTCCGCCCCGGTCGGCCCGGTTCAGCCACCACGGCAGCCTGCCCACGTACTCACCAGGCCCGAGGATGACCCCCGGCCGCAGGAACACCGCCCCGTCGCCGAACGCCTCGGCGACCGCCCGCTCCCCGCCGGCCTTCTGGAAGCCGTACTTGGTGGGCGACCCGTCCGCGCCGGTGTAGCCGAAGGACTCGTCCGCGTCCGACGGGCACTCCAGCACCTCGGACTCCTCGGTCAACCTGTGGTGCGGCCACCCCGCGTACACCGACACGGTGGACACGTGCACCCACCTCGCTACCGCATCGCGCAGAGCCTGCGCGGCCAGCCGCACGTCGCGCGGCGGAAACTCGGAACTCGACGTATCGATCACCGCGTCCCAAGTGCCCTGGGCAGCGAGCCGGTTGAGATCCGCCACCTCCGTACGATCACCGCGGACCGCACGTACCCCCGGGACATCTCGACCCGACCGGCCACGACTGAACGTCGTCACATCCCAGCCACGGCGCAGAGCTCCTTCGACGACGCACTTGCCCAGGAACCATGTGCCCCCCAAGACCAGAATCCTCATGGTCAAGATCCTGCCCTCCCGCAGTACAGGGGAGGAGAGGGGCTCCAGTTGTCTTTTGACAGGGTCACGAGCGCAATGCGGTGGCTGTCGGTTCTGGATCGCGTTGAGTGGAGAGTTGGGGAGGGGCTGGGGAGTCTGCACCCACGCTGGTTCGGCTGGGTTCGCATGGGCTCGGGTAGTGCGCGGGGTTCTTCTTCGAAGTCGTCACTCGTACATCCCAGCGTGCTGAGTCCGGTGAAGTCAGTGGATCGGCAGGCGCACAGCGGACAAGGCCCAGATCCTCGACCCAGGCCTTGTCCGCAGAGTGCGTCTCGTGGTGCGAACGGTCTCGCACCCTCAGCTTTCACGGGTGGTGGGACGGCTGCACGGAACCGGCCTTCCTACGACCGCCCCCCGTCAGACCGCCGCGTCCGGCTTGACCACCGTGCTCACGAAGTCGCCGATCGCGCCGAGCGTCGCGCCCAGCTGCTCGATCTGCGGGAAGTGGGCCGCGTCCGCGATCGGGGCGAAGTGGCCGTTGGGGAACGAGTCGGCGTAGCCGCGGCCGTACTTGAGGGGGGCTATGCCGTCCTCCTCGCCCCAGACGACCAGGACGGGCACGGTCACGCGGTGGAGGCGGCCGCGGAGCTTCGGGTCGTAGGTGAAGTGGTCGCCGCCGTAGACCGCGAGGGTCTGCTGGTTGGCGGCGCCCACGGCGCGCTGCTCGTCGGTGAACGAGGCGAAGTCGGGGCGGAACTCGGCCTTGGAGAAGGAGAGTTGGCTGATGTCGGCCGGGTTCATGCCGCGCGGGTCGACGACGCGGTTCTCGACCATGTGGGCGTGGATGCCGACCGCGTTCAGCAGCGTCAGCGCGCCGATGCGGCCGTGGTTGTCGCGCAGGGCCATCTCCGCGGCGATCCAGCCGCCGACGGAGTTGCCGATCACCATGACGTCCTTGAGGTCCAGGGTGTCGAGCAGGTCCAGGTAGGCGATGGCCAGGTCGGCGACGCTGTCGAAGCGCTCGGGGCGGGCCGTGCCGTCGAAACCGGGGTGGGTCGGCTTGACGACGTACACGTGCTCGGACAGGGCCGCCGATATCCCGGTCACCGTGCGCGGGCCGCCGCCGCCGTGCAGGACCAGGACGCCCGTGCCCTCGGTGTTCTCGCCGAACTCCTCGATGGTGAGGGAGAGTCCGCCGGGGAGGTCGACGGTGCGGGTGGCCGGGGTGGAGGAGGAAGAGGGGGAGGAGGAGGAAGAGGGGGAGGAGGAAGAGGGGGAGGAGGCAGGGGTCGTCATGGTTGGTCCTTGTCGGTTGTTCCGCTTGCTGCGAGCTGACTCTCATGAAGGTAGAGGGTCGGCTCTCTTTATGCAAGTTCACTCTCATGATGAGAGTGGAAGGTTTTACTTGAGTCACGCAAGTAGCTGTTACGGTGGATGGTGTGCGCGATGACGCGCCACGGTCCCGGTGGGCGGTGACCGGCACGCGAAGGGACCGGTCATGGACGCTCACATCGGCGAACCGGACGTCCTGGTCGTCACGAGCGACCCCGAGGACGTGGCGCTGCTCACCGCCACGTTGGAGTCGGCGGGACATCGCGTCGCCGTGGCCGGCGGGGCGGTGGAAGGGGTGGCCCGGCTGCGGGCGGGGCGGTTCGGGCTGGTCGTCTGGGACGCCACCCTGCCGGACAACAAGAACCTCGCGCGGGGGCGCCGCCTCGTCCTGGACCACCGCCCGCCCGTGCTCTTCCTCATCACCTGCGACTACCTCCACACCCTGCTCCCCGAACTCGGCGGAGGCGCCGAGGACTACGTCACCAGGCCCTTCCGGTCCGCCGAGATCCTGGCCCGGGTCGAGGTCCTGCTGCGCGGCCGACGTAGCGAGCCGTCCTCGGGAATGCCCCGCTACGGCGACCTGGTGCTCGACGAGGTGACCTGCCGGGCCCGGCGCGGCGCCAGGCCTCTCGACCTCAGCCCCGCCGAGTACCGCCTGCTGCGCCACCTGCTGGTCAACGCCGGGCAGGTGCTGTCCAAGGAGCAGATCAGCCGGCATGTGTGGAGCGACTTCCGCGCCACCGAGGCGATCGAGAAGCTGGTGTCGCGGTTGCGGCAGAAGGTGGATCAGGCCGATCCGGAGGAGCCCGCGCTGATCCATACGCGTCGTGGTTTCGGCTACGTGTTCGGGCGGCCCGGGGTGTGACGGCGATCCCCTTCGCCTTTCTGCGGCTCTGTGGCTCTGTGGCTCTGGGGCGGGCTGTCCGGAAGAAGTCAGGTTTCCCCGGTTTCCTGCAGGTGATGGTCGTGCACCTGGTCATGCGCCTGGTGGCGCGACCGCCCACCTGTCCACGGACCCCCACCTGTCCACGGACCGCCCACCTTCGCGGTCCGGCACCGAGGAGCCGCCATGACCCGCATCCTGAGGCCCGAGGACCAGTTCCACGTCGGCATCGTCGCCGAGGACTTCGACGCCACGAAGGACCAGCTCTCCCGGTTGTTCGGGTTCGAGTGGTCCGCGGAGATGGGCGGGCCCACGGAGGTGAGCCTGCCGGACGGCGACGCCGTCATCGACTTCCGGTGCGCCTACGCCTGCTCGGAGGGACCGGCGCCCCGGCTGGAGATCGTCCGACGGGTGCCCGGCACCTTCTGGGAGCCCACGCCCGGCTCCGGCATCCATCACTTCGGCTACTGGTCCGACGACGTCGGCGCCGACACCGCCGAACTCCAACGCCACGGCTACGTCACCGAGGCCACCCGCAAGGGCCCCGACGGCACCCTGTTCTTCGCGTTCCTGCGCAGCCGCGAACAGACGGGATTCCGGGTCGAGTTGGTGAGCAGGGCGGCCAAGTCGGCCTTGGAGCACGCCTGGTCGAACGCCGGTTAGCCCACGAACGCACCCCCCCGTAATAACCCCCAACCCCCAACCCCCTTCCCCCAACCCCCAACCCCCAACCCCCAACCCCCAACCCCCTTCCACCCCTTGAGGAGCGAGCATGACGACCGTAGGAATAGCCACCGGTGCCGGACGCGGGATGGGAGAGGCGTGTGCGCGGCGGCTCGCCGACATGGTGGACGTGCTGCTGCTCGTCGACCGGGACGAGGAGGGCGCGGCGGCGGTCGCGAAGGACCTCAACGCGGCCCGGCTCCGGGCCACCGCCGAGCCGTTCGCCCTCGACGTCACCGACCGCGAAGGCCTCGCCCGGCTCGCCGCGCGGGTCGCGGAACTCGGCACGCTGCGGGCCGTGGCGCACGCGGCCGGTATCTCGCCCACGATGGCCGACTGGCGGCGCATCTTCGAGGTGGACCTCGTCGGTACCGCCCTGCTGGCCGAGGCGCTGCGCCCGTTGGCCACGGCGGGCACCGCCCACGTGTACTTCGCCTCGATGTCACCGCTGCTCGCCGGGGTCGACCCCGCCCCGGACGTCGCCGCGATCCTGGACGACCCGCTGCGGCCGGACTTCCTGGAGAGGATCCGTGACGCCGTCGGCCCGGACCTGGAGAACACGGCCCTCGCCTACCCGTGGGCCAAGCACGGCGTGCACCGCTTCGCCCGCAAGGAGGCCGTCCGGCTCGGACCGGTCGGCGCCCGTGTCTGCTCCCTCTCGCCCGGCATCATCGACACCCCGCAGGGCCAACAGGAGGCGGCGAAGCACGAGTCGATGCAACGGCTGATCGATGCCACGCCGCTCGGCCGCACCGGCCGGTCGGAGGAGGTCGCGGCCGTCGTCGCCTTCATGCTGTCGGACGAGGCGAGCTTCCTGAACGGCATCGACGTCCTGGTCGACGGGGGTGTGTACGCGGCCGTCCGCGACCGGTGATTCCCCGATACCTCCCGGCTACCTCCCGACAGTCCTCAGCGAGCGGAAACCCCAGGTCACGTGCCTGGGGTTTCCTGCTGCGGCGGAGAGACACGACAAGTGACGGCACTCGCTACGAAGCTACGGAGCGATCGATGTCCGGTGGTCCCGAACGCATCCGGGGTTCGATGACAAGTACGGGGTGAGACCGTCGTCCGGCGGTCGGAAACGGAGATTCGGTGAAACCGAATGAAAAGGGTGAACCGGATGGACCGGGGAATCGGCGCCGTGGCGGCCTCCGCCGCCGCGACAGCGGCAGTGACCACAGCCGCGCCGGTGCCGAACACGGCGACAGCGAAGCCCAGTTGACGCGGTCGGCGCACGGCGACGCGGCGGCCTTCACGCCCCTCGTGACGGCACACTCGTCTGCCCTGTACGGCTACTTCGCCCGGCGCCTGCCCGCGGCGGCGGAGGATCTGCTCGCCGAGACCTGGTTGCAGGCGTTCGCCGCCCGGCGCACGTTCGACCCCGCGCGCGGTTCGGCCCGGGGCTGGCTGTTCGGGGTGGCCCACAACGTGCTCGCCCAGTACCTGCGGCGGGCGGGGCGCACGGAACCCGCGCCGGGACCGGATGTCATCGACCCCTGGCAGGTGGTCGACCAGCGGCTCGACGCCGCCGCACTGGCTCCCGCACTGCGCCGGGCGCTGGCCGAACTCCCTGCCGAGGAGCGGGAGTTGCTGCTCCTGATCAGCTGGGAGCAGCTCACCCCGACCGAGGCCGCCGCCGTCGTGGGCATCCCGGCGGGCACCGCCCGTTCGCGGCTGCACCGGGCCCGCGGCCGACTGCGCGACCGCCTCACGATGCCCCGCCCGGCGGGACGAAACCTGACCGCGACAGGAGACCTCGCATGACCATGCACGACGACACGGAGGCGAACGGTATGAACGAGCGAGGCGCACTGCTGGACTTCCCCGGCGCCGATCAACTGGCGACGGCGGGGCTCGTCGAGCCGTTGTCGGAGCGGGCGCTGGCCAGGGTGCTCGCGGAGGTCGAGGCCGCCGTGGCGACAGAGGGGGCGACGGCCACCGCGGGAGCGACGGCCGCAGCGCAGGCGTACGGGCCGAAGTCCGGTGTCGTCGCCGTGACGCCGATCCGGCGCCTGTCCTTCGGGATCGGGTCCGGGTCCGGGGCCGGGTCCGCGCGCCGCCGGGCCCTGATCGGGCTGCTGACCACGGCCGCGGTGGCGACCGGCGTGGTGACGTACGCGAACACCGGCGCGGCCCCGGCGGGCACCGGCACCCACAGCGGGGCCCGCGCGAACACCGCGTCCGTCTTCCTGGACGACATCTCCACGGTGGCCGCCACCCAGTCGGCCGCCAGCGGGAAGTACTGGAAGATTCGGACGACGGTCGGGGACGCGTACCTCTCGCAGTCCATGGACTACTACGTCATCAACAACGGCAAGGCGTACCGGAAGGGGCAGCGGCCCGACTGGCAGGTCGGGCCGAAGGACCTCGACTGGAAGGGCCTGGAGCAACTCACCACCGACCCGGCGCAGTTGCTCGCGCTGTTGCAGACTCCGCCGAGGCCCAAGAGCATCTCGCCCTTCGACCAGGCGGCCACCCTGCTCTCCGACTCGCCGGCCGGCCCGAAACTGCGCGCCGGGGTCTTCAAGGCGATGGCCGGACTGAAGGGCGTCAAGCTGCTCGGCCAGGTCAAGGACAGCACCGGGCGCGGCGGTACGGCGGTGGAGTTCGCGGAGGCCAGGAGCGTCGGCCGGGTGATCATCGACCCGAAGACCAGCGCGATCCTGGAGTACACCTTCACGTGGACCGCGGGACCCAGCAAGGGCAAGGCCACCCACTACACGGTCCTGTCGACGGGCTTCACGGACAAGATCGGCTGACACGGGAGGGCGGGGGGCGGCCTCAGCCTCCTCCCCCCGCCCGTCCGCCCGTCCGCCCGTCCGCCCGTCCGCGCATCACGCATCACGCGTCACGCGTCAGGCAGAGAGGCCGCCAGATCCTCCGACCGCCGGCTGCCCCGGCGGCGCTCTCTCCGTCCCTCGACGGGGCCGGGATCCGCACGATCCGCTGGACGCCCGACACCCGACGCCCGACGCCCGCCCGACGCCCGCTGGACGCCCGACGCCCGCTGGACGCCCGACACCCGCTGGACGCCCGACACCCGCTGCACGCCCGACACCCCTCCGCATCCGGCGGCCCGAGTTCGTCGACACCGTCGGCCGAACTCGTCCGCCGCTTCCGCTACTTCCCGCCGGCGGCGCAGAGTTCCGTGTCGATCAGGGCGTTCTGGGCCACCTCCGTGGACAGGTCGGACGCGCCGTCGCCCGTCGCCTCCAGGACCACGGTCCGGCGGCCGTCCGCGCTGACGCCGTCACGGGTGGTGTAGCCCATCAGGTCGCCCGCGTGGCTGTAGTAGACGCCGCCGCAGGTCAGGGGGATCTCCATCAGGCCGAGGCCGTAGCGTGCGCCGGGCCAGACGGGGTCCAGGGACGCGGCCCGTACGGTCGTCTTCATCTCGGCGAGCTGGGCCGGACGCAGCAGCCTGCCGCCCAGCAGCGCGGAGAAGAAGCGGGTCAGGTCGCCGGTCGTGCTGATCATCGCGCCGGCCGAACCGGCGGCCGTCGGGTTGAAGTCGGTGACGTCGATGGTGGGGCCGGTGCCGCCGAAGTCCGAGTAGCCGTGCAGGTGTTGGCCGGGGATGCGGGAAGAGGTGTCGGGGGCGGAGGTGTCGCGCAGGCCCAGTGGGCGGATGACGCGCCGGGTCACCTCCTGCTGCCAGGTGTGGCCGGTCGCCTTCCGGATGATCATTCCGGCGAGGATGTAGTTGGTGTTGGAGTACTCCCACCTGGTGCCGGGCGCGAAGTCCGGCGCGTGCCGCATCGCGATCCCCACGAGCTGCTCCGGGGTCCACGTGGTGTACCGGTCGGCCTCGAAACCGGCCACCGTGGCGATCGCGGGGAAGTCGGCGGTGTAGTTGAACAGCCCGCTGGTGTGGTTCAGCAACTGCCGTACGGTGACGGCGTTTCCGTCGTTGCCGTTGCCGTCCACCACGCCGGGCAGCCAGTGTTCGACGGTGTCGTCCAGCGACACCCTTCCCTCACCGACCAGTTGCAGCATCACCGTGGCGACGAACGCCTTCGTGCTGCTGGCGATCCGGAACCGGTCGGTCGCCCGTGCCACCCGCCCCGTCGCCCTGTCGGCAAGCCCGGTGGTGGCGTACCGCCGTCCGTCCGGACCCGTCGACTGGGCCACGACGGCCACGGTGCCCGTCTTCTGGATGGCGTCCACGCTCTCCTGAAGCGTGCTGCGACGCGACTCCGTGGCGCTCGCCGCGGGCGTCGCGAGGCCGAGTCCGACGGCGGCCAGCGCGGCTGCGGCAGTTAGGTGACGGAGTGTCATCATGGGCTGTCCCCTTGGGAGTTGGTGGTCCGGCACACCCGGATCGCGGTGCGCTCGGTGTGCTCACCAACCTAGGAAGACGGCACGCGGTGATCGATCCAGCGCGGGGGCCGGTCCGCCGTACAGCCTGCTGTACCCCGGCCCCGCGACGGCCTCAGGACAGTCGCCGCAGATCCTCCAGATAGCGCAGGACCGCCGCGACCCGACGGTCCACCTGGTCCGTCGGGGACAGGTCGAGCTTGGCGAAGATGCTGCGGATGTGTTTGTGGACGGCGCCGTCGGTGACGACGAGCTTCCCGGCGATGGCGGAGTTGCCCAACCCCTCGGCCATCAGGGCGAGTACGTCCCGTTCGCGGGGGCTGAGCCGCTCCAGGCGGGTGTCCTGGCGTGAGCGGGTGAAGAGCTGGGCGACGACCTCCGGGTCGATGGCGGTGCCGCCGGCCGCGACCCGCCGTAGCGCGTCGAGGAACTCCTCGACCCGGCCCACCCGTTCCTTCAGCAGATAGCCGAGGCCGCTCACCCCGCCGCCGAGCAGTTCGGTGGCGAAGCTCTGCTCGACGTAGGCGGACAGCACGAGGACGGCCAGGTCGGGCCGTCGGCGCCGGGCCTCGACCGCCGCGACGATCCCCTCGTCGGTGTGGGTCGGCGGCATCCGTACGTCGAGGATGGCGACGTCCGGCTTGTGCGCGTCGATGGCGTCCAGCGCCTCGTCGGCGGTGCCCGCGGTGGCCACCACGTCGAGCCCCTCGGCCCGCAGCAGCAGGGCCAGCCCCTCACGCAGCAACGGGTCGTCCTCGGCGATCACGATCCGCATGTCAGTCACGCTCCACAGCTCAAGTTCCGCATCTCGGACTCTCTTTGCTCGTCACGATCCCCGGCTCACGCACCACAGGGAAGATCCACCGTCAGGACGGTCGGGCCGCCGGGCGGGCTGGCCAGGGTGAGGCCGCCGTCGTGCGCCGCGATACGGCGGCGGATGCCGGTCAGGCCGGAGCCGCCCTCCGCGTCGGCGCCGCCCCGCCCGTCGTCCTCGACGCGCAGCACGAGCCGGCCGCCGCTGCCGCGTGCCGTGACCGTGGCGTGCCCGGCGCCGCTGTGCTTGGCGATGTTGGTCAGGGCCTCGGCGACGACGAAGTAGGCGGTGGCCTCGACGGAGGCGGCGCAGCGTTCGGGTACGTCCACGTCGACCCGGCACGGTACCGCGCAGTCCGCCGCGAGACCGGAGAGCGCGCCCGCGAGACCCCGGTCGGCCAGCACCGGCGGCAGGATGCCGCGCGCGACCGTGCGCAGTTCGGCCAGCGCCTGTTCGGCGGCGGACTGGGCGCGTTCGAGCAGCTCGTCGGCGCCGGCCGGGTCGCGGGCCACCATGCGGCGGGCCGCGCCGAGCAACACGGCTACGGAGACGAGGCGGTTCTGCGCGCCGTCGTGCAACGAGCGCTCGATACGCCGTAGTTCGGTGGCGTGGGCGTCGAGCGCGGCGGCGCGGGTGGCGGTCAACTCCGCGACGCGCAGGGAGAGATCGGCGTCGGGCCCGGCCGACAGGAGGCGCCGACCGGGTCCTGCCTGGAGCCGCGCCATACCGGGACCCAGTCCCAGGATGATGGCGATCCAGCTCATGCCCAGCAGCGCCACGGCGAGGGCGTCCGGCCAGGTGTGCGCGCTGCCGATGCCCAGGGACGTGGCGGTCGTGTTCGCGGGCAGGAACGTCCAGTACAGCGGGAACGCGGTGTCCCGTACGGCGGTGACCGGCAGCAGGATGCCGAGCAGCCCGAGCAGCAGCCCCAGGGTGGCGTGCCGGACCAGCCAGCGCAGTTCGCGCCGGGTGGTGGGGTCGACGAGGGCGGGCCGCAGCCGGGTGGGCGGAGGCTCCGGAGCGGCGACCTCGGGACCCCGGCGGGCGAGCCGGGCACGTTCCCGGCCGGCGAGGGCGTGCAGGGCGCGCAGCAGCACGGGTGCCGTCAGCAGCCCCACCCCGACCACGCTCGTCACGGCGGTGACGGCCAGCCACAACAGCAACAGCCCGGCGAGCACAGCGGTGTTGAGCCCCGAGGCGAGCTGGGCGATCGCCCGGCCGGCGGCGCTCAGGGTCCGCAGGGCGATGTCCTTGAGGCTCTCGCGCCGGACCGCCACGTCACCGGCCGCTACGTCACCGGCCGCCACGTCACCGCCCGCCTCACTCGCGCTCGCTGTCATGCGAACGACCCTATGCCGTAAGGCAGTTCCGCGCGGGCCGGGGGACAGGCCGGACCAGGGAAGTACAGCCTGCTGTACCCCGAACCCGGCGGACTGCGGGATCGGCCGCGAGGGGTGCCGATCCATAGCGTCGATGACGACAGCGGAAACGCCGACGAACCCACCGGACCACGGGAGAAGCCCCCCATGCCGAACACGACGACACCCACCGAACCCGACCGCCTCACCCGTGGCGAGATCGCCCGCACGCTGCTCTGGACCGTCGTGGTGGCCAGCGCGCTCACCAACATGGCGGCCTCCTTCGGCGGCGCCGACACCTGGGTGCACCTGGTGTGCGGCGCGGTCACCGTCCTGTGCGCCGGCACCCTCGTCGTACGCAACGTGCGAGGCCGTCGATGAACACCACCGCCACCGCCACGAACACCACAGCCGCCATCGCCCTGGACGGCGTCAGCAAGGCCTACCCGGGAGGCGTACGCGCCCTGGACGACGTGTCGTTGACCGTGGAACGCGGCACCTTCCTCGCCGTGATGGGACCCTCGGGCTCCGGCAAGAGCACGCTGATGCACTGTGCCGCGGGACTCGACTCCCCGACCTCGGGCAGTGTCCGCATCGACGGGCACGAGATCGCCGGGCTGAACGAGACCCGCCGTACCGAACTGCGCCGGGAACGCGTCGGGTTCGTGTTCCAGGCCTACAACCTCATCCCCTCCCTCTCCGTCGAGGACAACATCACCCTGCCGCTGCGGCTGGCGGGACGCACCCCCGACCGCGACTGGCTGCGCACGCTGGTGGCGCGGGTCGGACTGGCCGACCGGCTGGCCCACCGCCCGGCCGAGCTGTCCGGCGGCCAGCAGCAACGCGCCGCCGTCGTAAGGGCGTTGGTCGCCCGCCCGGCCGTCGTGTTCGCCGACGAACCGACCGGCGCGCTCGACCTGCGCAGCGCCCACGAGGTCCTCGACCTGCTGCGCGACCTCGTGAACGACCTCCACCAGACGGTCGTGATGGTCACCCACGACCCGGCCGCCGCCGCCCGCGCCCACCACGTGCTGGTGATGGCGGACGGCCGGGTGGTCGAGGCCCTCAAGGCGCCGACCGCCCCCGAACTGGCAAGCCGCATGGTCGCGTTGGGAGAGGTCTGAGTCATGTTCCGTCTCGCGATACAGATGGTCGGGCACCGCGTCACCGCGCTCATCGCCGTGGCCTGCGCGGTCCTCGGCGGTGCGGCGCTCATCACCGCCACCGGTGTCCTTGCCGAGTCCGGCCTCCGCTCCCACCTCCCCGCCGGCCGGCTCGCCGGCGCGTCCGTCGTCGTCGCGGCCGACCAGGAGTTCCGTCCGCCCGGCGACCTGCCGCTCGCGCTCCCGGAACGTCGCCGGATCCCGGCCCAACTGGTCGGTGAGATCGCCGAGTTGCCCGGGGTCACCGCGGCCGTCGGCGACATCGGCTTCCCGGCCGTCCTCGTCGACGCCCACGGTCGGGTCGTAGCCTCCGGGGACCCGCTGGTGTCCGGGCACGGCTGGTCCTCGACGAAACTGCTGGCCGACGCGCACATCACCGGCGGCGCGCCGACCGGTACCGGCGAGATCGCCGTGGACAGCGCCACCGCCGCCACGGCCGGGATCAAGGCGGGCGACAAGGTTCAGGTCGTCGTCAACTCCCGTCCCGTCACTGGCTATCGCGTCTCGGCCGTGGTCGACGCGCCGGGCGCGGGCGTCTACTTCGCGGACAGGACGGCCGCAGGACTGGCGGGTCACCCGGACCGCGTCGATCTCGTCGGCCTGCGCACCGCGCCCGGTGCCGAGCGGCGGGTCGCCGCCGAGGTGCGTACGAAGCTGAAGGGCACCGGACTGCTGACCGTCACCGGGGCCGAGCGGGGCGACACGGCCGCGCCCGGTGCCGGGGCGTCGCGGTCGCTGCTGGTGCTCCTGGCCGGTTCGCTGTCCGGGATCATCCTGCTGATCACCGGGTTCGTGATGGCGAGCGCGCTGGCCGTGGCGATCGGCGGGCAGCGCCGTGACCTGGCGCTGATGCGGGCCGTCGGCGCGACCCCGAAGCAGATCCGCCGGCTGGCCGCCGCGCAGTCCACCGTCGTCGCGGCCGTGGCCGTGGCACCGGGCGTGGGCCTCGGCTACCTACTGGCCGGGCGGTTCCGCGGACTGCTCGCCGACCGGGGGGTCGTCCCGGCCGAACTCCCGCTCACCTTCAGCCCGTTGCCCGCGCTCGCGGCGATCGTCCTCATGCTCCTCGCCGTCCAGGCGTCGGCCCGCTGCTCGGCCTGGCGCACCTCGCGGATGCCGGCCACCGAGGCGGTCGCCGAGTCGCGCAGCGAACCGCGCGACCCGTCGCGGGCCCGGACCCGTATCGGCGTGGCCGTCATCGTCGTGGCGACCGTCATGTCGGCCCTGCCGCTCTTCTCCCGCACGGTCATCGGCGCTACGGCCACATCCATCGCCGGCATCCTCGGGGCGATCGGTCTGGCCCTGGCGGGACCGGCGCTGGTGCGGGGCATCGGCGGTGCGGCGGCCCGGGCGACCCGGTCCGGCACCTCGGCCCCGACCTGGCTGGCGATGGCCAACCTCCGCGCCTACGCCCTGCGCAACGCGGGGATCGTCTCCACCCTGGCCATGGCGGTCGTGTTCGTGCTGACGTACACCTTCACCCAGACGACCGTGCTGGCCGCCACCGCGCAGGACACCAGCACCGGCACCCTCGCCCAACTGCGCCTGAGCGCAACGGAGTTGGGCGGACTGCCCACCGGCACGCTCACCGCCGTACGGGACACGAAGGGCGTACGGGCCGCCGCGCCCGTCGGCACGACCACCGTGGTGTGGCAGTTCCGGCAGTTCGGCGACCCCGCGGTCGAGTCGGACTCCGCGTCGATCCTCACTCCGGACGCGGCGGGCGTCCTCGACCTCGACGTGCGGGACGGCGGCCTGGACCGGCTCACCGGTGCGACCGTCGCCGTCAGCAGTGAGGTGGCCCGTACCCGCTCCGCGACGGTGGGCCGCACGGTGAGCCTGGTCCTCGGCGACGGCACGCACGTCGACGCCAGGGTGGTCGCCGTGTACGGCCGGGGCCTCGGCTTCGGTACGGTGGTGCTCTCCCACGACCTGGCCGCCGGACACACCACGAGGGCTCTCGACCAGTCCCTCCTGATCCGCACGGACGGCACGGCGAAGGCGGAGCAGAACCTCACCGCCCTCGCGGCCTCCCGCCCGGGTCTGAGCCTCGCGCCCGCCGACTCCCCTTCCAGCGGCGGCCTGAAGGACGCCCCGCCCGAGGTGTGGATCAACCTCGCCGTCATCGTCGTGCTGCTCGTCTATCTCCTGCTCAGCATCGCCAACAAGCTGGTCGCGTCCACCGCGCAGCGCAGGGTCGAACTGGGCGCCCTCCGCCTCAACGGCACCACCCCCCGGCAGATCCGCGCGATGATGCGCCGCGAGGCCGCGATGACGGCGGCCACCGCACTCACCACGGCCCTGCTGCTCTCCGCGATCCCGCTGGCCCTTCTCGGCCAGGGCTTCCTCGGCCGCCCCTGGCCGGCGGGCCCGGTCTGGCTCCTCCCCGCCCTCGCGATCACGGTCACCCTCACGGCCTTCCTCACCATCGAACTCCCCACCCGGCAGGCCCTGCGGACACCGCCCGCGGACGCGATTCGGGCGCAGTGAGCCGACGAACTCGCCGCAGCCCTCGCCCTCTCCGGACGGCCGCGGCGGCCCACGGAGTCCTCGGCCCGCAGCGCGGGCCGCCGTCGGTCCGATCGAGTGGACTCGCACGGACGCGTAGCGCGGGAGGAACCCCCGCCGGACTCCGGATGGTGGCGTGGCAGCCTCACCCCCGAACCGGAAGAAGCGCCCCGACATGCGACGCACTCCCTCCAAACGCCTGCTCGCGGCCGTGCTGCTGGCCGCGTCCGTACTGGCCCCGACGACCGCCTCCGCCACGGCCGCCCCCGCCGCGCACCCCGCCGGTGCCGACCGGCGCGACCACGACCACGACCACGACTACGACCACGACGCGTGCCCGGCGGACGGCCTCGGCCGCGGCCTGACCGCCCGCCTCGACAAGGCCGTCGCGGATGTCCGCGAGCAGGCCGGCATCCCCGGTGTCACCGTCGGCCTGTGGATGCCGGGCAAGGGCTGCTACGTCCGCGCGACCGGCGTCGCCGACAAGGCCACGGGCGAGCCCATGAGCACCGACCTCTACCTGCGGATCGGCAGCGAGACCAAGACCTTCACGGTCACCGCGCTGCTCGAACTCGTCGACGAGGGGCGGATCCGCCTCGACGACCCGGTCGCCCGCTACGTCCACGGCGTGCCGAACGGCCGCCGCATCACCCTGCGCCACCTCGCCGAGATGCGCAGCGGCCTGTTCCCGTACAGCTCCGACCCGGACTTCGCGCACGACCTGCTGAGCGACCCGAACCGCTTGTTCACCCCGCGCGAGCTCCTCGCGTACGGCTTCAAGCACCCCAACACCTCCGCTCCGGGCAAGGTGTTCGTGTACAACAACAGCAACCTGATCCTCCTCGGCCTGGTGATCGAGAAGGTCACCGGGCACCGCGCCGCCGACGTCATCGACCGGCGGGTGCTGCGCCCGGCCCGCCTCGACCACACGCTGTTCCCCGACGGCCCGAACGTCGGCGAGTTCCCCGAGCCGCATCCGCGCGGCTACACCAACCAGACGCTGAGCGGCGAGGTCGCCGACTCCACGGACTGGAAGCCGAGTTGGGCCTGGACGGCCGGCGCGATGATCTCGGACCTGCACGACCTGCACAGCTGGGCGAAGACCGTGGCCACCGGCACACTGCTCAGCCCGGAGACCCAGAGGCAGCGCCTCACGATGCTGCCGACCGGCCACCCCGGCACGAACTACGGCCTCGGCATCTTCGAGAGCGGCGGCTGGATCGGCCACAACGGCTCCATCCCGGGCTACGAGAGCGTGACCGTCTACCTCCCCTCCCAGAAGGCCACCCTGGTCGTACTGCTCAACACCGACATCACCTACGTCGGCCAGGAACCGTCCTCGCTGGTCGCGCGGGCGATCACCGAGATCGTCACCCCCGACAACGTCTACGACCGCGCGGTCCCCACGCGCTAGGAACCGACGTCCGGGACCGGGTCACAGCCGTGTCGCCGTGCGGACCAACCCGGCGAGGGCGGGGGAGCGGCTGTGGGCCGGCCAGGCGATGTGGGTGACGACGGGGGGCGCGTCGGTCAGGGGTACGGCGGTGTGGTCGGGCCACAGCCAGGACCGGGCGGAGTCGGGGAAGATCGCCAGGGTGCGGCCGAGGGCGATCAGCTGGGCCAGCTGTGCCTGGCCGTGGATCTCGGGGCCCGGGCCGGGCGGGTAGGTGCCGTGGTCGGGCCAGCGGGCGAGCGGGAGGTCGGGGAGGTCGCTGACGTCGGCCAGGGACAGGGCCGGGCGCCGGGCGAGGGGGTGGTCGGCGGGCAGGACGGCGATCTGGCCCTCGGTCGTCAGTTCCTCGCTGTCGAACCCGGCGAGGGAGTTGAACGGGGCGTGCATGAGCGCCACGTCGGCGCGGCCGTCGCGCAGCAGCTCCGGCTGCTCGCACATGCCGCACGGCAGCACCTCGATGTCGGCGGCGTCGGGCTCGGCGGCGTAGGCGTCGAGGAGCTTCTGCAGCAGTTCGTGGGAGGCGGCGGCCTTCACCGCGAGGACCAGGCGGCTGCGGGGGCCGCCTGCACCGCCGGTGCCGCCGGCGCGGCGCGTGCGGCGGGCGGCGGCACTGGTCGCGTCGAGGGCGGCGCGGCCCTCGTGCAGCAGCACTTCTCCGGCGCCGGTCAGCCGGACACCGCGCCGGTCGCGGTCCAACAGGCGGACGCCCAGGCGCCGTTCGAGCTGCTGGATCGCCCGGGACAGCGGCGGCTGGGCCATGCCGAGGCGTTCGGCGGCGCGGCCGAAGTGCAGTTCCTCGGCCACGGCGACGAAGTACCTCAACTCGCGGGTCTCCAAGGTGTCCACGGCTCCAGCGTAGTCCTCGGTGATACCCGCCGGGTATGACAGGGCACCGTATCGGTGTTGGCCGCGCCGCTCGTCCGCGGGCGACCATCGACGGCATGAGCGAAACGAAGACCGCGCTGGTCACCGGCGCGAACAAGGGAATCGGCTACGAGATCGCGGCCGGGCTGGGCGCCCTCGGGTACCGCGTCGGTGTGGGAGCCCGCGACCGGGTCCGGCGCGAGAGTGCCGTGGAGAAGCTGCGCGCCGCCGGGGTGGACGCGTTCGCGGTGCCGCTGGACGTGACCGGCGACCGGAGCGTCACCGACGCCGCGGCACTGGTCGAACGCGAGGCCGGGCGCCTGGACGTCCTGGTCAACAACGCCGGCATCTCGGGGGACATGGGCCCGGACTGGGTACAGGACCCGACCACGCTCGACCTCGGCCTGGTCCGCACGGTCGTGGAGACCAACGTCCTCGGTGTCATCCGGGTGACCAACGCGATGCTGCCCCTGCTGCGGCGCTCGGCATCGCCCCGCATCGTCAACATCTCCAGCGGCGTCGGCTCCCTGACCCGGCAGGCGGACCCGGACATCCGGATCGGCCCGGTCATGGCGGCCTACGCGCCGTCGAAGACGTTCCTCAACGCCGTCACCGTGCAGTACGCACGGCAGTTCGCCGGTACGGACATCCTGGTCAACGCCGCCTGCCCCGGCCTGGTCGCGACCGACTTCACCGGCTTCCAGGGCCCCCGCACCCCCGAACAGGGCGCGGCCACGGCGATCCGGCTCGCCACCCTGCTCGACGGCGGCCCGACCGGTTCCTTCTTCGAGGACGACGGCGTCGTCCCCTGGTGATCCCGTCCGCCGTGTCCCCACGGCCCCCGGATCTAGGGCCCGACCCGTCCGCCGCCGCCGTCACAGGCCCAGCAGCAGGTCCCGTACGGCGGCGGGCCGGGACAGGAACGGGTGGTGCCCGGCGTCGAGTTCGACGACACCGCCGGCCCGCCGGGCGAACTCGCGCTGCGACCGCGCCGGGGTGCCCCGGTCCTGAGCGCAGACGAGGTACGTCGAGGGCACCTCCTGCCAGGCGGCGGCCTTGACCGGCTCCCCGGTCACCCGCACGCTCTGCCGGGCGAGGTGGTCCGCCGCCCGCGCCTGGTCCCCGGGGTCGCAGTCCTGGAGGAACGTGTCCACGAGCAGCTCGGGGCGGACCCCGAACGTACCGGCGTCGGGGTCGATGTCGAGGAACGGGGCGGGGCCGCCGTCCCCGAACTCCGACAGGCTCTGCCCGACCTCGGGCAGATAGCTGGAGATCAGCAGCAGATGGCGCACCGCCCCGATGCCCGCGGCGGCTTCCGCGGTGACGATGCCGCCGTAGCTGTGGGCGACCACGACGGTCGGCTCGTCACTGTCCCGCAGCACCTGCCGCACGGCGGCGACGTCCTCGGCCAGCCCCGGCCCGCCCGCGCCGCCCGGGGTGCCCGCCTCGCCGCAGCTCGGCAGCGCCGGGGCCACGCTCGGCACCCCCCGCTCCCGCAGCAGCCCGGCGGTGCGCCGCCACCACCACGACCCGTCCCGTACGCACGCCCCATGCACGAACACGACCCTCATCGCTGCCTCCACGTCCGTCCCGTCCGGCTCGACCGCCCTGCCACCGACGTTAGACGTAGCAGTCGTTACGTGAAAAAGTGCGGCCATGGGCCGACGACCGCAGCCGCACATCAAGGAGCGGCTGCTCGACGCCTGCGCCGACCACGCCCTCGCGCACGGCCTCCCCGACCGGCTGGAACCGCTGGCCACCGCCACCGGCACCTCGGCCCGCATGCTGCTCTACCACTTCGGCACCCGCGACGCCCTGTTGCGGGCAGTCCTGGGGCGCGCGCGGCAACGTCAGCTCGACACCTTCGGCGACCTCCTGCGGACACGGCCCGACGAGCCGTACACGGTGACCCTGAACCGCGCCTGGATCTCCATCACCGGCCCGGACGGGCAGCCGTACCTGCGGATGTTCGGCCGGCTGCGCGAGAGCGCGGAGCAGCGGCTGTGGCCCGACTTCCGGCGCACCGCGACGACCGACTGGCTCGGGCCGCTGGAGGACGGCCTGCGCGGCATCGGCCGGCCGGAGCTCGCGACGCTCGTCCTCGCCGTCATCCGCGGTCTCCTCATGGACCTCGACGCGACCGGCGACACCGCCCGCACCGACCGGGCCTTCCGCGACTTCCTCGCCTCCCTCGACCCGGTCGAGCACCGGCCCGGCGGCTACGGCACGACCGGCACCGACACGGCGGCGGCGCACCGATCCGCCCTCCTCCCGCCCGCCTGATCCCCCGCCGGGCCAATCCGAGGCCCGACCTGTTCCGGATTACGCGCGGAGCCCCGATCACGAGGGGCGGGACAGGAGGGAAGCGATGGAGCGGACGCCGAGGGACGGCACGCACCGGCGGCGGACGGCCGTGGTGGGTTCCGGGGTGGCGGGGCTGACCGCCGCGTACGTCCTGGGCGGTGCCGGGCACGTCACCCTGTACGAGGCCGACGACCGGCTCGGCGGCCACGCGCACACCCACGAGCTGACGTCGCCGTACGACGGGCGGGTGCACCGCGTCGACTCCGGGTTCATCGTGCACAACCGGCGCACCTACCCGCGGCTGCTGCGGCTCTTCGACGAACTCGGCGTCGCCACGCAGGAGTCGGAGATGAGCATGTCGGTGCGGTGCGAGGGGTGCGGTCTCGAGTACGCCGGTGCCCGCGGCCCGGCCGGACTGTTCGCGCAGCGCCGCAACCTGCTGCGCGGCCCCTATCTGCGACTGCTGGCGGAGGTGCCCGTCTTCCACCGCGCGGCCCGGCGACTGCTGGCAGGCGGTGGTGAACAGGGCCTGACACTGGGGGAGTTCCTGGACCGGGAGGGCTACTCCGCCTATTTCCGCGGCCACTTCATGACCCCGATGGTGTCGGCCGTGTGGTCCTGCGACGCCGTCACCGCCCAACGCTACCCGGCCGCCTACCTGTTCAGGTTCCTGGAGCACCACGGGCTGCTGTCGGTGGGCTCCTCACCGGTGTGGCGCACGGTCACCGGCGGTTCGCGCGCGTACGTCGACCGGATCGCCAAGCAGCTCGGCGAGACCGGCGACATCCGCACCGGCACACCCGTGCGCGCCGTACGACGCCATGCCGACGGGGCCGACGTGACGGCCGGGGACGGCACCACGGAGTCGTACGACGCGGTCGTGATCGCGGTCCACCCCGACCAGGCGCTGCGCCTGCTCGCCGACCCGACCGAGCGGGAGAGGGAGGTGCTGGGCGCGTTCCGCTACTCCCGCAACACCACCCTGCTCCACACCGACACCAGCCTGCTGCCGCGCGCCCCCGGCGCCCGCGCCTCCTGGAACTACGCGATGCCCTCGTGCACGGCCGACTCCGGCCAGGTGCGGGTCAGTTACGACATGAACCGGCTCCAACGGCTCGACGCCGCCGAGACGTTCGTGGTCACCCTGGGCGGCGAGGAACGCGTCGACCCCGGCCGGGTGCTGGCCCGCATGGTCTACGAACACCCCGTCTACACCCCGGAGTCGGTGGCCGCGCAGCAGCGCCTGCCCGAACTGGCCGGTGACGTCTGCGTGTTCGCGGGCGCCTACCACGGCTGGGGGTTCCACGAGGACGGCTGCCGCTCCGGCGTCGAGGCCGCCGCCGCGCTGGGGGTGCGCTGGTGACCACCGAACCCGCCGCCGCCCTCTACGCCTGCGCGATCACCCACGTGCGCACCACCCCCCGCCGGTACGCCCTGCGCCACCGCACCTACATGTGGCTCATCGACCCCGACCACCCGCCCCGACTACCGCGCCGGCTGCGCCCGTTGGCCCGCTTCGACCCCCGCGATCACTTCACCGGCGACCTGCCCTCGATCCGGGCCGGCCTCGACGGCTTCCTCGCCGAGCACGGCGTCGACCTGGACGGCGGCCGGGTGGAGATGCTCACCCACGCCCGGGTCTTCGGGTACGTGTTCAACCCGCTCACCCTGTACTGGTGTCACGGCCCCGCCGGGGAACCGCGCTGCGTGGTCGCGGAGGTGCACAACACGTACGGCGGCCGGCACTGCTACCTGCTGCGCCCGGACGCGACCGGCGCCGCCCGCACCGACAAGGAGTTCTACGTCTCCCCGTTCTTCCCCGTCGACGGCGGCTACCGCATGCGGCTGCCGCGACCGGGACCCCGCCTGGACCTGACCGTCCACCTGGACCGCGAGGGCACCCGGGCCTTCACCGCGACGGTACGCGGCACCCGCCGCCCGGCGACCGCGGCGGCCCTGCTGCGGCTGGCCCTGCGCCACCCCTGGTCCACCCTCGCCGTGTCGACCGCGATCCGTGTCCACGGCATCCGCCTGTACCTGCGGGGCCTGCCGGTCCAGCCCCGCCCCGGACACCGCACCCCGGAGAAAGCGACATGAGGACAGCAGAGCCCGGCCGGGGCCCCGACGGGCACACCGCTCCCGGCGGGAACACGGCCCAGGATGCCCACCCCGCCCGCAGCCAGGGCACCTTCGGGCACGCGCCCTCCACCGACCCCGTCACCCCCACCCCCTGGCCCGACATCACCACCACCCCGCCCGCCTCCCGCCCCCGTACCGCCGTCACCGCGGCCCTCGTCCGCAAAGCCCTCGCCCGGCTCCCCCTGCGGGCGCGTTTCGCCGGTGCGCCGGACATCGGCAAGGGCGGCCCGCTGATCGAGGTGCACGACCCCGCCGCCTTCCACGCCCGGCTCGGCACCAGCGGGCTCGTCGGGTTCGGGGAGTCCTACATGGCCGGCGAGTGGGACGCCCCCGACCTGGTGGCCGCCCTCACCGTCCTCGCCGGGCACGTGGCCGAGCTGATCCCGGCCCCGCTGCAACGGCTGCGCCGCCTGTGGGCGCCGCGCCACCCGCACGCCGAGCGCAACACCCCCGACGGCTCGCGGGCCAACATCAGCCGCCACTACGACCTGTCCAACGACCTGTTCGCCCTCTTCCTCGACGACACCCTCACCTACTCCTCCGCCGTCTTCCGGGGCTTCCCCGCCGACTGGGACCGGCTCCCCGCGGCACAGCACCGCAAGATCGACCGGCTGCTCGACCTCGCCGACGTGGGCGAGGGCACCCGCCTCCTGGAGATCGGCACCGGCTGGGGCGAACTCGCCCTGCGGGCCGCCGCCCGAGGCGCCCGGGTCACCTCGCTCACCCTCTCCCGGGAACAGCGGGACCTGGCGAGGGAGAGGGTGCGCGCGGCGGGACTCGCGGACCGCGTCTCCGTCGAACTGCGCGACTACCGCGAGGCACGCGGCGAGTACGACGCCGTCGTCAGCGTGGAGATGATCGAGGCGGTCGGCGTGGAGTTCTGGCCGGTGTACTTCCGCGCGCTGGACGAACGGCTGGCGCCGGACGGCCGGGTCGCGCTCCAGGCGATCACCATGCCGCACGACCGGATGCTCGCGAGCCGCGACACCTTCACCTGGATCCACAAGTACGTCTTCCCCGGCGGACGCATCCCCTCGACGCGGGCGATCGAGGAGACCGCCCGCGACCACACCCGGCTGCGGCTCGCCCGCCGCGACTCCTACGGCACCCACTACGCCGAGACCCTGCGCCTGTGGCGCGAACGCTTCACCGCGCGCGCCGACGAGGTCACGGCACTCGGCTTCGACGAGGTCTTCCACAGGCTGTGGACCTTCTACCTCGCCTACTGCGAGGCCGGGTTCCGGGCCGGCTACCTCGACGTACAGCAGTACCTGTTCACCAAGGACACCCGGCAGCACGAAGAATCGGACCGGCCGTGAACGGCTTCCCCTGGAGCGCCTTCGCGCTCAACCTCGCCTGGGC
The DNA here is from genome assembly GCF_044753545.1 of Streptomyces sp. NPDC088350. Classification (NCBI taxonomy): domain Bacteria; kingdom Bacillati; phylum Actinomycetota; class Actinomycetes; order Kitasatosporales; family Streptomycetaceae; genus Streptomyces; species Streptomyces sp. NPDC088350. The sequence goes on from NZ_JBIVNL010000006.1 coordinate 290,966, forward strand.
CGCCGCCGCGGCCCTCGCGGTCATGCTCGTCACCTTCGCCGTCGCGGTACGCGCGGGCGTCCACCGGATCGTGGACATCGCCTGGGGCATCGGCTTCACGGCGGTGGCCGCCACGACCCTCGCCGTCTCCGCCGGCCACGGCGATGTCGTACGACGCCTGCTGGTGACCGTGCTGACGGCGGCCTGGGGGCTGCGGCTCGCGGTGCACATCGCGCGCCGGGGCCGGGGCCACGGCGAGGACCCGCGCTACGAGGCGATGCTGGCCAGGGCGCCGGGCAGCCGGAACGCGTACGCCTTCCGCATGGTCTACCTCCTCCAGGGCGCGCTCGTCTGGCTGGTGTCCCTGCCCGTGCAGGCCGCGCAGTACGTACCCGGTCCGCCGTCCGCCCTCGCCTGGGCCGGTACCGCGCTGTGGGCGGCCGGGATCGGCTTCGAGGCCGTCGGGGACGCCCAGTTGGCCCGCTTCCGGGCCGATCCCGCCCACCGGGGCACGATCATGGACCGGGGCCTGTGGTCATGGACCCGGCACCCCAACTACTTCGGCGACTTCTGCGTCTGGTGGGGCCTGTTCCTGCTCGCCTGCGACTCCCCGGCGGCGGCAGCGGTGTCCGTGGTGTCGCCGGTGGTGATGAGCCTGCTGCTGACCCGGGGCAGCGGAAAACGCCTGCTGGAACGGCACATGGCCGACCGCCCCGGATACGCCGAGTACGTGTCCCGTACGAGCGGCTTCTTCCCACGCCCGCCACGGGACTGAACCGGGGGGCCGACATGACGGGCACCCGGTCGCCGGGAGAGGATCGCCTCCATGACCCGCGCGAGGCGGGACGCGCGGGCCGGAACAGGGGGTGCACCGGAGTGCAGTGGGACAGGACCGAGTCACCCGGAAACGCGCTGCTCCTCCAGCACCGCCCGCCCCGCCCACGAGCGGCCGTACTGCTCCTGCACGGCGGCCAGGCGACCAGCCACCGCCCCACCCGGCCCTGGCAGCTCGCCGCGCTCCGGATGGGTTCCCTCACCCGGGCGGTGTCCGCCGCGCTGCCGCCCGAGGACGTCCTGATCGCCCGGGTCCGCTACCGCCTCCGCGGCTGGAACGACGACCGCGCCGACCCGGTACCGGACACCCTGCGCGCACTGGACCAACTCGCCGAACTGACCGGCCCCCTGCCCACCGTGCTGCTCGGCCACTCCATGGGCGCCCGAGCCGCCCTGCGCGCCGCCGGTCACCCGCAGGTCCACGGTGTGGTCGCCCTCGCCCCCTGGTGGCCACCGGGCGAACCGGTCGACCAGACCGCCAGCCGGCACATCGTCGCCCTGCACGGCGACCGCGACCACGTCACCTCGCCCACCGAGACCGCCGACTGCGTACGCCGGGCGCGGAGCACGGCGGCCCGCGCCGGGATGGCCGTCATCGGCGGCGGCGACCACGCGATGCTGCGCCGCCGCCACCTCTGGCACGACACCGCCGCGGCCCTGGTCGCCCATCTCCTGGACCCCGGCGGCATGCCGGACCCCCTGCCCGAGGAGTGCTACGGCACCGGGGACTTCCCCGTGCTCTGAGAGCCGACCCGTCGGCTTCCACGGCGGAGGCGATCACGCCGTGCTGCGCCGCCGACGCTTCCGGCACCGCACCCGGCCGCCCTCGCCGCCCGCGTCCTTGGACACCTCCGCCGCGAACTGCGCCCCCGTCAGCAGCGCCAGGTTCGACAGCCACAGCCAGACCAGGAAGACGACGATGCCGGAGAGCGAGCCGTAGAGCCTGCTGTAGGCGCCGAGGGTCGAGGCGTACGACGAGAAGCCCGCGGAGACGGCCGGCCAGAGCGTGGCGGCGAGCGCGCCGCCGGGCAGGGTGTGCCCGTGCCGGCGGGCGGCGGCCGGGCCGGTGTGGAAGACGACCACGACCAGGAGGGCGACCAGGCACAGCAGCACCGGCCGGCGCAGCAGGCTCCACGCCCAGGCCGCCGTGCTGCCCATGCCGAGGGTCCGGCCGACGACCTCCGCGAGCGGGCCGGTCAGCAGCAGGGTGAGCGAACCGACGAGGAGCAGACCGAGCAGGACCAGCGCGGTCAGCACGATGCGGTGCGCCTTGCGCCAGGTCGAGCGGTGGTCCTCGACGCGGTGCATACGGTGCAGGGCGCGGCGGAAGACGGCGAGACAGCTGGAGGCCGACCACAGCGCGCCGGCCGCCCCGGTCACGAGCAGCGGCCACGCCGTGCCGTCCGCGGCCAGGGCGTGGGACAGCACGGCGTGCAGTTCGGCACCGGACTCGGCCGGGGCGTAGGCGGTGACGTGGCTGATGAACTCCTCGGCCGTGTCCGGGCTGATCAGACCGAACCCCAGCACCGTCGCCGGCATGGCCGGGAGCACCGCCAGGATCGCGTAGTACGTCAGCGCCGCCGCGTAGTCCGTGATGTCGTCGTTCCACAACGACACCGGCGTGCGCCGTCACCGCGCGCAGGGCGGCCACGAGCAGGAAGGCGCCGAACCTCGGGGCGCCACCGAAGTGGCGCCCCGAATGTGATGGTCCGTCAGCTGGTGGGCATCAGGACGGTGTCGATGATGTAGACGTCGGCGTTGGCGGTCTTCACGTTGCCGCAGACGACCTTGGCGGAGTCGTTGACGGTGTAGGACTCGCCCGAGCCGGAGGTGGTGACCTTCGACTTCTCGAGCGTGGCGAAGGAGCCGTTCTCCAGGTCCTTCGGGGCCAGCTTCCGGCCTACGACGTGGTAGGTCAGGATCTTCGTCAGCTGGGCCTTGTCGTTGAGGACCTTGTCGAGGGTGGCCTTCGGGATCTTGGCGAAGGCGTCGTTGGCCGGCGCGAACACCGTGATGTTCTGGGCGTTGTTGAGGGTGTCGACGAGCCCGGCCTTCTTCACCGCCGCCACGAGGGTGGACAGCGCGGGGTTGTTGGACGCGGCGGTGGCCACCGGGTCCTGGGCCATGCCGTCGAAGGAACCGGCGCCGTCCTTCGGCACGGCCGCGCAGCCCGTACCGAAGGGCTGGTCCGCCGAGGCGGCACTGGCGGCGGCGCCCATGCCGTTGTCGGACGTCGACGCCTTGGCGGAGGAGTCCGCCGACTTGGCCGAGTCGCCGCCGCTGCTGCCGCAGGCGCTGAGGGCCAGCGGCAGCACGGCCGCGGCGGCGAGGGTGAGGGCGGTACGGCGGATACGGGTGTTCATGGTGGTTCTCCTGTTGATCGATTGGTGATCGACTGGTGATCGGTGCGGCGGCGGAAGCCGCGCTCATGGGGGGGAGTTGGGGAAAGGCGGCTCGGGGTCAGCCGACGGTGACGACCACGGAGTGCCATCCGCTCGCGCCGTCGGGGAGGGTGCGGGCGCGTTTGTCGGTCTGGAGCGCGCCGGTGCGGTCGGTGGCGCGCGCGGTGAGGGTGTGGCCGCCCTTGGTGGCCCGCCAGGGGAAGGACCACTGGCGCCAGGTGTCGCGGGTGTCCTCGGCCGCCAGCCGGGCCTCCTGCCAGGGCCCGTCGTCGACCCGCACCTCGACCTTGTCGACGCCCCGGTGCTGGGCCCACGCGACCCCGGCGACCATGACCGTGCCGGCCCCGGGCCGGGCGAACGGCTTGGGGGTGTCGATCCGGCACTGCGTCTTGACCGGCGCCCGGCGCGCCCAGCCGCGCTTGACCCAGTAGGGGTCGTAGGAGTCGAAGGTGGTGAGTTCGATGTCCTTGATCCACTTGCAGGCGGAGACGAAGCCGTACAGGCCGGGCACCACCATGCGGACCGGGAAGCCGTGCGCGAAGGGCAGCGGTTCGCCGTTCATGCCGACGGCGAGCAGCGCGTCGCGGCCGTCCATCACGTCCTCGACCGGACTGCCGATGGTCATCCCGTCCACGGAACGCGCCACCAGCTGGTCGGCGGGCCCGCCCTTCGACGGCGGCCTCACCCCGCACTCGGCCAGCAGGTCCGCCAGCCGTACGCCGATCCAGCGGGCGTTGCCCACATAGGGGCCGCCGACCTCGTTCGACACACAGGTGAGGGTGATGTCCCGCTCGGTCAACTCCCGCCGCAGCAGGTCGTCGTAGGAGAGGACGAGCGGCCGGGTGATGCCCTTGCCGTGGAGGCGCAGCCGCCAGGTCGTGGCGTCGACCTTCGGCACCACCAGGGCGGTGTCGACGCGGTAGAAGTCGCCGTTGGCTGTGACGAAGGGGCTCACGCCGGGGATGCGGAGGCCGGCGCCCCTGGGTACGGGCCGGGCGGGGGAGGCGGGTGCGGGCAGCACCACGTTCCGGCGGGAGGCGACCGCGTCCCGTCCGCCGGCACCGCTCAGCGAACGGCCGAGCAGACCGGCCCCCGCCGACGCCACGGCCGCGGCACCGGCCGCGATCACGAAGCCCCGCCGGTCCCATCCCGCGCCGGACGGCGGTGCCCCGGGCGCGGGGGCCGGGGGTACGAGTCGGCCCACGAGGACGTACAGGAGTACGGCTCCGGCGGCGGCGCCCGCCACGGAGGGCAGCGCGTCCGTGACACCGGTCGAGTCGGGCCTGCTCGTCGCCGCGATCGCGCCGACGACTCCGAACACCAGAACACCGGCCGCGCCGGTGCGCCGGAATCGCAGGGCGACAATTCCCAGCACCAGTGCGAAAAGCGCGAGGACCGCGAGAATTCCGAGCTGCAGAACCAGTTTGTCGTCGGAGCCGAAATGACGGATCGCCCAGTCCTTCACGGCGGCCGGCGTCCGGTCGATCGCCGCACCGCCGACCGCGACGACCGGCCCGGCCTGCGGACGGACCGCTCCCGCCACCGCCTCGGCGACCGTCAGCGCGACGCATCCCGCCAGCAGGCCGCTGAACGCGCCAAGCAGGATCAGCAGTGCTGTGGCGGGTTTCTGCTCTTTCTCGGTCACGTGGGGAATCCGGCCCCGAAAGCCCTGCGGATTGGTCGTTTCCACGATCGGATGAATTACGTTTTCCGACCAATCCGCGCCCGCTTCGGCTCCGGAAAAAGAAACGGAAGGCGCATCCGCGCATCCGCGGAAGGCCGCTCAGGCCGGGAAGGGCAGCAGGGCGAGCGGGGCGGAGGTGGGGTGTCGCGAGCCGCCGGTGGGTTCGACGGTGATGCCCATGCCCGACGCGCCGTCGACGCTGCCCCGGAGCAGGACGGCCTGGTCGCCGCGGTCGGGGTTCATCAGGCCGGCCGACCGCATGGTCCCGCCGTCGTCGAACCACAGCTGGTAGACCTTCCCGCCGGGCGGACGCTCCATCCCGGAGACGACGAACACGGCCCTGCCCCGGCCCCGGGAGACGACGACGGTGCCGGTGGCACCGCCGGTCAGAGCCGCGGCCCGGGTCCTGGCGTCCGGCGCGGCCAGCACGGCGGCGATCTCGTCCGTCGCCCGCGTGGCAGCGCGCGCCTCGGTACGGGCGTCCTCGGCCCGCTGGTGCTGCCAGACGGCCGTACCGCCCAGCGCGGTGGCCGCGGCGAGACAGGCGGCGAGCGCCCACCGGGACAACACCCGGGCCCGCGGACCGGCCAGGACGGGACGCGGCTGCGCCGCCCTGCCGGGTGTCTCCTGGCGGACGGTGGTGATCCGGCGCAGTACCTGTTCGCGCAGTTCCGGAGCGGGTGTCGCGGAGACGGCGAGTCCCAGGCGGGCGGCGGTCGCGGTCAGCTCGGCGGCCTCCTGCGCGCACGCCTCGCAGCCCGCCAGGTGACGCTCGAACGCCGCGCTCTCCTCGTCGGACAGCGCGTGCAGGGCGTAGGCGCCCGTCAGCCGGTGCAGGTCGATGGTCGTCACGCGGTCACCCCCAGGCAGTCGCGCAGCCGGATGAGTCCGTCGCGCAGTCGGGTCTTCACGGTCCCCAGCGGAAGCGCCAGCGCCTCCGCCACCTCGCGGTAGGTCAGGCCGCGGTAGTACGCGAGGGTGACGGACTGGCGCTGGAGCTCGGTCAGCGTGCGCAGACAACGCCGTACCTGTTCCCGCTCCAGCCGTGCCTCGACGTGCTCGGCCACCTCGTCGTACTCGGGAATCCGGTCCAGCAGCGCGGCCTTGTGGTCCCGGGCCGCCGCGGCGTCCACGGAACGCACCCGGTCCACGGCCCGCCGGTGGGCGAGCGTGAGGATCCAGTTGATGGCCGTACCCCGGTCGGACCGGTACCGCGGCGCCGTCCGCCACACCTCCACCAGCACCTCCTGGGTCACCTCCTCCGACTGCGCCTGGTCACGCAGCACGGCCCGCACGACCCCCAGCACCGGCCCCGCCACGGCGTCGTAGACACCGCCGAACGCGTCCTCGTCCCCGAGAGCCACCCGCCCCACCAACTCCTCCAGGGCGGGCCCCGCCGGTTCGTTCCTGCCGATACGCACTGCTTCTTTCACCGAGGGCCTCCACGGTCGGGACATGTCCGGACGTAATCCGTTCCCGCGGGGACCTTGGATTGGATGCGGCGAGGAGGAAATCGCGGTAGACGAGTGACGGCCCGTCCGGGGAGATTCCCCGGACGGGCCGTCGGCACGGCGGTGGACCACTTGCCGCCGGACAGCTTCGCGGTGACGGCGTGCCAGTGGGCGCCGTTGTCGGTGGTGTACCAGGCGCGCACGGACTTCACGCTGTCCGACAGCCGGCCGATCGTGCCGTCGTCCGTGCCGAGGCGCTGCATGCCCAGGTGGACGGTCGTGGTCGACCCGGCACCCGCCTCGTTCCTGGCGACGTGCTCATGGTCGCCGGGCTGTTGCCGGTGGCGCAGACGGCCGCGCTGACCGTGCGGTCGTATCCGCTGCCCGGGCCGGGACTGATCGAGACCTTGACCGCGCGGCCCTTCCGGGCGTCGAACGTGGTCGTCGTGGCCCCGGAGACCTTCACGCTGTGGCCGCCGACGACGCCGTCGTCGCCGTTGCCGCCGGTGAAGGACGTGGCGAGCTCGTAACTGCCGTTGGGCAGCGACGTCTTCTTGTTGCCCTCGATGAAGCGGAAGTCGTTCGTCCGCGTGTTGTGGACCGCCACCTGGGCGTAGACCGCTTTGCCGCTCCGGTCCAGCGTCCTGACGGTGAGTGAGCCCTTGGCCGCGGCCGACGTGAACACGTCACCGCAACGCACGGGGCACCGGCCCCCGCCACCGGCCTCTCGCCGGCCCCGCGCGGCCGGTCGGGAAGTCCCCGACCGTCCTGGAATCCCGACAACCATGGCGGTGGCGAGGCCGTCTGGTTCACCATGGGGTGTGCGTTTCGACTCCGTTCCCATGCCGGCGACCGTCGGGGCCAGGCCTCGTGACAGCCGTGGCTATCCCGTGCCCGCGATCACCCCGTGGGAGGGCGACCAGCCCCAGTTCGCGCTCACCGACTACGGGCGCAGCGCCGAGTGCGCGCGACAGCGGCTGTGCTCGGTCTGCGACACGCTGATGCCCAGAGGGCCGGTGTGGCGGGTGGTGGGCGCGGCGGAGAGTGCCGCGATCGGTGAGGCGCTCGCCGCCGGGCGGCCGTACCGCAACATGGCGGCGACCCTGGAGGGTCCGGGGCATCGCGCGTGCATGCTCTACGCCTCGATGGTCTGCCCGTATCTGGCCCGCCCCAACGCGCGGCGGGGGCTGACAGCGGAAAGCCCGGACGACATGACCGCGCATGTCGTCCGGGGCGCCGTTCGAGGGGACATGGGTGCCGTGGTGGGGTACGGCGACTACGAGTTCGCCGTCACCAAGGCCCAGGTCCTGTTCCGTTTTCTCGATGTGGTCGAGTACCTGCCGCACGACACGGCCGACGAGCACCTGCCGGAGCTCCGGGCCGAACTCGCCCGCTCCGGCGGCCGGTTGGGCGGCGGTCAGCCGCGGTAGGCGGGCAGGCCGGTATGCGAGGAGACCTTGACGGGCTTTCCGAAGCCGTGGGCGGTCTTCGTGAGGGTGTAGGTACCGGTGGGGGCGCGGAAGGCGATCGTCCTGCCGTTGGGCGACCAGGTCGGCTCGGTGTAGTCGGTGGTGGCGCTGGGCGTGACGTCCTTGATCGTGGTGGTGGAGCCGCCGAAGTCCTCGACGAAGAGGTGGTCGTGTCCGTGGACGGAGCGGACGAAGACGACTTCCTCGTTGTCGGGGGAGAGGGCGGGCTCGGAGCCCTTGGCCAGCGCGCCGCCCTGCTGCCGCAGGTAGTCGTCGCGGATGTAGACCTCGTCGGTGTGGGTGTTCTCGTAGACGGCCGTGCCGTAGCCGCCGCCGGCGTTCGGCCAGGTGTTGTCGGTCTGGGGGACCTGGGCGTCTCCGGCGTAGCCGTTCAGGCTGATCCTGGCCGGCCTGCCGTGGTCGCTGGTGGCCTTGACGCTCTCCAGGACGGTGTGGCCGTGGATCTTGGCGGAGAAGATGAGGTTGTTCTTCGCGGGGATCCCGTTCGTACGGTCGGCCGCGGCCACCTGCCAGGTGGGGTGGGACCAGGTCTGCCCGCCCGGGGTGGCGGCGACGGTGACGCGGTGGCTGCCGTCCGGGTTGGAGACGACGAGGTTGCCGTGGCCGTCGATGAACGCGGCCTTGCTGCCGCTGGGGTTCCAGGCCAGGTCGCGGACGACGGTGCCGAAGTCGATGGACCTGCCGTTGACGATGACGTGGCGGGTGCCGTTGCTGAGGGTGAGCCCCCTGGGCACGGTGACCGTGTGGCCGGACACGGCCGCGGCGACCATCGCGGCGCTGCCCTTGGCCTCACCGCCTGAGGACGGAGCGGCCGTCGCGGTGGCGGCGGCGCCGCACAGGGTGAGCAGTGCGGCGGCACCCGCGGTGACGGCGACTGCGGTGCTCCGGCGGTTACGAGCGGACATCGAGGTTCCCCCAGGGATGTGAATGACGCTGCGACGGGAGTCTCGCGGGAAGGGCCCGCCGTCCCCGGAACCGGTACCGGTCCGCTCGGCTCGCTGCCTCTCGCGATGAGAGGAGTCTTCCCACCGAGCATGACGGAGCTGTGCGCTCACCGTCACAGCTGTGCAATAGCGGGTCGGATGAGATGAAGACGAGACGATCGGTTCTCGTGCAAACGGGTGTCGGCCCGGCAGGGGGGTTGCCGGGCCGACGGTCCAGGGGGGTCAGTTCTTGAGCGCGAGGACGTGTTCGGCGGCGAACTGCGCGCCCGCCTCCGTGTCGCCGTTGGACAGGTAGGCGATGTGGGCCGCACCGTTGGCGCCGCCGCCGCAGACGGGGTCGCCGGAGGCGCAGAAGTCGTCCCACTTGGGCGCGTAGGCCGGGCTGCCGGACTCGATGCTCCGGCCGGTGAGGTGGACCGGGTTGCCGAAGGTCACGACGGCGGCGACGCGCGGGGCGAGCGAGGCCGGTATCGCCGTACCGGAGCCGAGGCCGGTCTTCATGCCGGTGGCGATGTCGGTGACGCTGGCGCCCTGGGAGTAGCCGCCGATCACGAAGAGCGTGTCCGGGCACCGCGCGGCCAGTGAGGTGATGTGCTTGCTCATGTCCGTCGCGCCCGCCCCGGCGCTGCTCTGGGCGTAGTCGGCGGCGTAGTCCACGGCGTAGACCGTCACGGTCCTGCCGGGCAGGTCGGAGGCGACGGCCTTGGTGAACGGCGAGCCGACGATGCCGACGCCGGGCAGCTCGCCGGTGCCCCGGGCGAAGGACACGTCGACGTCGGAGCACGACGCCGCGGCGGCGGTCACCGTGGCGGCCTGCGCGTACAGGGTGCCGCCGACGGTGAGCCCGGCCGCGGCGACCGTCGCCGCCGCCCATCGGGCGCGGCGGGCACCCGTGCGGCGGTGCCGGCCGGGCCGGTGCGCGGAGTCGGACGGGGGCGCTGCGTCAGACGGGGGCACTGCGTCAAGGGAACGGTTCTGCAAGGGAAGTTCCTTCGCTTGTGGGGAGCGTGGTGCACCTGTGCAAGGGGTGTTCCCAACCTATGAGCCGCCCGCGATGGGGTGTTATGGGCACGGTCAACGGACATGTCGTCACTCTTTGCGGCGAGGTGAGGGGAGCATTCCGCTTGTGCTTGTCACCTGGGCACAAAGACAGGCCCGTTCCTTGTCACGGAAGTTCGGTGCTGCGGAGTTTCAGTGCTGCGGAAGTTCAGTCGGCCGGTGCGGAGGCCGCCTGGAGGGCGAGCACGAGGTCCAGCCGGGTGCCGGGGTCGTGCAGGGCGTCGCCGAAGAGCTTCTCCAGCTGCCGCAGCCGGTAGCGGACGGTCTGTGGATGCACGTGCAGACGGGCGGCCGTGTCGGGGACGTTGCTCCCGCCGAGCAGCCAGGCCAGCAGGGTTTCCCGGAGCCGGGCGCGCTGCGGTTCCGGCACCGCCTCCAGCGGCCCGAGGGCACGGGCCTCCAGGTGGGCCAGGAGTTGTTCGTCGCCGTACAGCAGCAGGGTCGCGAGGTGGTCGGCGCACCGGAGCAGCCCCTGCCGGGGCAGGACGCCGCGTTCCACGAGGTGGAGGGCGCGCGTCGCCCAGCGCAGCGACCGCGCGGCCTCGGCGAGCGGCACGGTCGGGCCGAGCGCCGCCGTGTGGCCGCGCAACGCGAGGGCCAGCGCCCGGTCACCGAAGCGGGCGGAGCGGCCGGAGCCGTGGGAGCCGTCCGGGCCGTCGGGGTCGGAGAGCAGCAGCCGCGGGGGGCGGGCGTCCAGGTCGGCCAGGGTCCCCGCCGGCGTCGGCGGCTCCTCGCCGAGACCGTCGGGACCGGCCGCGAGCACCACCACGGCGACCCGCTCCGGTACGGCCCACCGCGCGCCGTGCGCCAGCTCCTCGACGGCGTTCGGCGGTGCCGGCTTCTCGCTGACCAGCAGATCGAACAGGCGCCGCCGACGCCGCTCCAGCTCGTCGGAGTCGCGTACCCGCGCTTCCGTGTAGCCGGCCGCGGCGGCCTCCGCGACCTCGTGGACGGTATGGAAGGCGACCTCGCCCAGCGCCGACACGACGGCCGAGTCCAGCCCCAGGTCCTCCGCGCTGCGGCCCAGCCGGCGCCAGGCGTGCAGACCGCCGACCCGCAGCGCGGACTGCAGCGCCTCCAGGCTCCGGCCCGCCATGGCCGTGTTCCATCCCAGTTCGTAGTACGTCGTCGCGATCGCGTCCGTCTGGCCGCGCGCGTCGGCGACGTGGTCGACGAAGAGGGTCAGCGCCTGCACGACACCGGTGCGCAGCCGGTCGCCCAGAGCGCTGTCGGGTTGCGCGTACTCGGGTACCTGTCTTCGGACCACGTCCTCCACCTCGGCGGCCACGGAGGGGAGTTCGTCCCGCAGCCGCCGGGCGAACTCGGGTGGAACCGCTGTGGCGTGGAGGTTGTCCGGTGTCTCGTGCGGGGTGGGTGCGGCCATCGGGTGTGCCTTTCGCCCGAATGAGGTTTCTTGGCTTCCTGTCACCCGCCGGGAGCGCGCGAGTCCTGTGTGAGACGCCGGGGCGGGCTGATCGCGTTCCGCCGGAAGCCATGTTCCTCTGCGGTTGCGGTTGCGGTTGTTGCTGTTGCTGTTGCGTATTTCGGATTCCAGGAAAGTCTTCTCACTTTCAAGCTGTACTGACATACTCGCCGACGGGAGGCTCACTCCGACGGCGTCCGGAGTGCCTTCAGGGGTTCCCGCCTGCCGTACGCGCTCCTGTCGACGGCGGAGCTCAGCCCAACGGTCCGACTGTTCAGGCCGATCCGCCTGAGCAGCCCTGTCGTTGCGAAAGCGATCGCCCATGACATCGCCCGTGAAGCCGCGAAGCCCTCTCCCGGAGTACCCGTGACGCGCCGGCGTGGGCGTCCGGAGCGGCCACTGGATCCTGACGAGGGGCCGGTGCAGCGCTTCGCCCATGAGCTGAGGTCCCTGCGCAGGGAGGCCGACTCCCCGTCGTACCGCGAGATGGCCGAGCGGGCCCGCCTCTCGGTGGCCGCGCTGTCGCGGGCGGCCTCGGGAGAGCGGCTGCCGTCGGTGACGGTGGTGCGGGCGTACGCGCAGGTGTGCGGCGCCGATCCCGACGTATGGGAGAAGCGGCTGGGCGCCGCGGCCGACGAGGCGAAGGCGGGTGCCGGGGAGGACGGGGAGTCGCCGTACCAGGGGCTGGCGCGGTTCGAACACGGTGACCGGAACCTGTTCTTCGGGCGGGACCGGCTGGCCGAGGACGCCGTACGCATGGTGCTGGAGCACCGGTTCGTGGTGGTGTTCGGGGCGTCCGGCAGCGGGAAGTCCTCGCTGCTGCGGGCCGGGCTGATGCCCCGGCTGGAGACCGTGGTCGACGAGACGGGCTGTGACGCCCGGCTCCGGATGATCACGCCGGGCGCGCGGCCTGCGGCCACCCACGGGCGGTTACTCCTGCCGCGGCCGGAGGGTCCCGAACGCCTCGTCGTGGTGGACCAGTTCGAGGAGGTCTTCACGCTCTGCAGGGACCGCGCCGACCGCTGGCGGTTCGTCGACCAGCTGCTCGCCGCCCGGGACCCGGCACACCGGCTGCGGGTCGTCATCACGGTGGGCCGCAACTTCGCCCACCGCTGCGCGGAGCACCCCGGCCTGGCGGAGGCGCTGCGCACCACCGCGCTGACCGTGGGGCCGATGACCCGCACGGAACTGCGGGAGGCGGTCGTCGGACCGGCCACGGCGGCGGGCCTCAGGGTGGAGCGGGAGCTCACCCAGCGGATCGTCGAGGAGGTCGCCGGCCGGCCCGGCGCACTGCCCATGCTGTCGCAGGCCCTGCGGGAGACCTGGCGCAGACGGCGCAGCGGTGTCCTCACCCTCGCCGCGTACGAGGAGGCGGGCGGCGTGCACGGGGCGATCGCCCGGGCGGCCGAGGAGGTCTACGGCCGGCTGACCCCCGACCAGGCCGGTACCGCCCAGCGGCTCCTGCTCGCGCTGATCGCCCCGGGCGAGGGCGGCCCCGACACCCGTCGCCCGGTACGCCGTGCCGAACTGCGCGAGTGGCAGGACCCCGAGGTCCCCGTCGTCCTCGAACGGCTCGCCCGCGCCCGGTTGGTCACCCTGGACGAGGAGAACGCGGAACTCGCCCACGAGGCCCTGATCACCGGCTGGCCCCGGCTGCAGTGCTGGATCGAGGGCAACCGCGACCGGCTGCGCGTACACCGTCATCTCAGTGAGGCCGCCCGCAGCTGGCAGGAGCACGGCCGTGACGCCGGCTCCCTGTACCGGGGGGTCCGTCTCGCCGTCGCCGACGTGCTGTTCGTCCGGGGCCGCGACGACGACGATCTCACCGGCCTGGAACGGGCCTTCCTCAGCGCCTCCCGGGTGGCCCACCGCATGGAGCGCTGGAGTGCCCACCGCGCGAGGGGCCGCGTACGCGCGCTCCTCCTCGCCCTCTCCCTCGTCACGGCGGGCGCCCTGCTGACCGGCGAGGTGGCCTGGGACGCCGTCCGCTCGGCCGACCTGGAGCGCACCCGGGCCGCCGCCCGGCACGCCGCCGCGCTGGCCGGCGCGGCGATGGCGACCGACCCCCGCACCGCGGCACTGCTCGGCGTCGCCGCCTGGCGGCTCGCCCCGCTGCCCGAGAGCCGCGCGGCCCTGCTCGGCGCCCTGGCCGATCCCGAACGGGACGTCTTCACCGCCCCCCAACAGGGCGACGGCATACGGGACTTCCTCACCGCCTCCGGCCGCACACTGCTCGCCGTGGGCGCGGGCCGGTGGACAACCTGGGACGTGACCACGCACCGGCGCACCGGCGGGGGGCGGCTACCGGGGCTTCGGGGGGTGTCGGGGACTTCGGGGGTGTCGAATGCTGCGGGTGCCTCGGGTACGTCGGACACCTCAGGCCCCCCGGACGTCTCGGCCACCCCCCTGGTCGCGGTCGCCCCCGACGGTCGGACCCTCGCCCTGGCCGACGACGGAGGGCGGCGGCTGTGGCGGCTGCGCGCCGGGGCGGGGGAGTTCTCCGGCCCGCGTGCGGTGGCCGGCCAGGTCGTCGGCTTCGGTGCCGACGGCGGCAGTTACGTCGTCCACGGCCCGGACTCGACGACCCGGCTGCGCGCCGTGGCGGACGACCGGCTGCTGTTCGAGACGGCGACGGCCGACGCCGTCGTCCCGGGTGCGGGCGCCCGGCTGGCGGCCGTGTGCGCACCGGGCCGGCCGCTCACGCTGTGGGACACCGTCCGGCACCGTGTGCTGCCGGGAGGCTGGCAGAGCACGCCGGTTACGGAGTGCTCGTCCTCGGCCCTCGCGTTCGACGGCGACGGGACGCGGCTCGCCGCGGTCGCGGCCACCGGGATACGCGTCTGGGACACCGCGTCGGGGCGACAGCTCGCCGACATCGCCCGCCCGGCCGACCGCCACCTGGCCTTCACCGCTGACGGAACGTTTCTGGCGGCGGTCGGACCGGACGACGTGACGGTCTGGCGACTGTCGTCCCCGGCCGCGCCGGTGTTCCGCCGGCTGCCGGCCGACGGACCCGTCACCGCCCTCGCCTGGGATCCCGCCTACCCGACCCTGCGCTACCTGGCGGGAGGCACCGTCCACTCCCTCGACCTCTCGGTGCCGCTCACCACCCCGTGGTCCGACCGGGCACCGGCCGGCCTGCTGCTCAGCCCGGACGGCCGCCTGCTGGCCACCGCCGAGCGCTACGGCGGCGGTTACCGTTTCCGGCTCAGCGACACCAGGACCGGCCGCCGGGTCATGGACCCACCCCTGCCGTCGGTGCCCGTCGGCAGACAGGGAACCGGAGCGAGTGCCGAGCAGCGAAGCGGTCGCCCCCTGATGGCGTTCAGCCCCGACGGCCGGGCTTTCGCCTACGGCATCGGCGCCCCTCCCTCGCAACCCTCCTCTCCACCATTGCTCTCCCCGCGCCCCCGGTCCGCCCGGTCCCCCCGTTTCGTCGTGTGGGACGTGCCGGGCAACCGGCCGCTGGCCTCGCTCGACCCGGTCGGGCCGGCCGGATCCGAGGTCCGCTCCCTCGCGCTCACCCCGGGAGGCCGGGAGCTGCTGCTCTCCCGGGTCACCCCCGCCGGCTCGCTCGACGGCGAGGTGTGGGACACCGTCCGCCGTACCGGAAGCGACAGACCGCGGGCCCTGGCCAGAGCGGCCAGGGCAGCGCTCGTCGGCGGTTACCGCGGCCCGGCCGACGACCTGCCCTACGGCGTGACCGTGCCGTTCGACCAGGGGGACGGCCCGTACGCCGTCGCGCTCAGCCGCGACGGAAGATACCTGGCGACCGGCGGCGGCTTCGGCGGCGTCACCCTCTGGCGCGGACGCGGCATCCGCACCCTGGCCGCCGTCATCCCACCCGCCCCTGGCTCCGCCGCCGACTGCACCGCCTGCTCGCGGGTCACCGCGCTCGCCTTCAGCCCCGACGGCCGTACCCTCGCGGTGGGCTACGGCTCGGGCGCCCTCCGGCTCTGGGACGTCGACGCGCGGCAGTCCCTCGGCGGCAGCCTCGGCACCCCGGGTGACGCGATCCTCTCCCTCGCCTTCGCGGCGGACGGCGGTTCCGTCTACGCCGGTGGCGCTCACGTCCCCGTCCAGCGGTACGCCGTCGATCCCTCAGCGGTCGTCACCCGCCTCTGCGCGCGCGCCGGAAGGACGCTGACCGCCGCCGAGTGGCGGACCTACCTTCCCGGCGTGCCCTACCTGCGCGTGTGCGGTCCCTGACGCCGAACGGTCCGGGCAACGCGCCGTCAACCCTGCGTTCAACTACCTGTCCCCGCACCCGAATCCGGCTTGTTTACGCCTCTGAGCTGCATTGATCAACAAATCGGGGCCCCCAAGAGTAGGGCGTGCCCGGTCCGCCTCATCTCCCCGGTGGGCGGAACGGACGGGCGGCTGACGGCAACCCCGTCGGCCGCCCGGGAACCCACACCGTCTCGCGCCGACGGTCCCTCCGTCGGCCCCCCCACTGGAGTACCCCGATGTCATTCGCACTCCGCAAGCCCGCACTCCGCAAGCCGGCTCTCCCCAAGCGCATGGTCCGTACCGCGGGGGCCGTCGCGGCCCTCGCCCTGGGGGCGTCGCTGATGGCGGCTCCGCAGGCCACCGCGGCCGACAGCCCGACCACCAAGGAGTTGCTGGACGCCTGCGGCTGGGCGGACCTGTGCCAGTTCCACGCGACCGACTACTGGACCTACACGGGTCCGACGCACCAGGTCGGCAGCACCGCGTTCAACTGCGCGAGCCAGACCAACCAGCACCGTATCGACTGGTCGGACACGACCGGCTCCACGAACACCTTCGGCATCACGGTCAGCGCGAGCTACGAGTGGTTCAAGGTGTTCACGGCCAGCATCTCCGCGAGCTACAGCCACAGCTGGGAGGCCTCGCACACCGACACCGAGAGCAACACGCTCAACATACCGGCCGGTTACAAGGGCTGGATCGAGCGCGGCACCGCCAAGCAGCAGGCCAAGGGCTGGTACGAGATCCACTTCGGCAAGCGCTACTACGGCCACTACATCTGGTACGTCAACAACTACCAGTCCTCCGGCGCCAACAGCGACCACCCGGAGTGGGACACGGTGACCTTCAAGGACGCCAAGATGAGCTCCGGCGACCGCGCCGCCCACTGCTGAGACCGGACGACGGCATGTGGTGCTCCGTGACTCCCGCTCCCCGTGTTACTTCCGGCCCCCGTCCCGGCTCCCGTCCCGGCTCCCGTCCCGGGCTCGGCCTCGTCGTGGCCGCCGTCTGCTCCCTGGTCCTCCTGACCGGCTGCGCGGCGGGCGCGACGACCGCATCCGACACCTCCTACGCGGACCGTCAGGGGCCGACGCTGATCGGCACCGACACCTCGGCGGAGAGTCGTGTGGTGGCGGCCCTGTACGGCCAACTCCTCACCGACGCCGGACAACCGGTGCGGATGGCGAGCACGGTCTACGCGTCGCCCGCGGCCACCGCACAGGCCGTGGTGGCGGGGAAGCTGGGCCTGGCGCCCGCGTACGAGAGCACCCTGCTGCGCACGTTCCCGGGCGGGCAGATCCTGCCCGGGAACATGCCGGCGACGCTGAGCACGGCGCTCCCGATGGGGATCGTCGCCCTCCCCCCGGCCGTGGCCCAGCGGGGAGTCGTCCTCGCGGTCACCCGGACCACCGCCCGGCGCCACGGCCTGCGCAGCCTCGCCGACCTCCGCGAGGCCGGCGGCCACCTCACCCTCGGCGGCTCGGCCTCCGGCGCCCCGGACGTCCCGACGCCCGCGTCACTGAAGGAGGCGTACGGCGTCACCCTCACCCCCGCCGGCACCTCGGCGACCGCCGACGTCCTGGCCCTGCGCGGCACGGACCCCGTCATCACCCGGGACGGACTGGTCGTGCTGACCGACCCCGCGGGCGTCGTCCCGCCCGAGCACGTCTTCCCTCTGGTCCAGGCCCCCGACGCGGGCCTGGCCGCGAGAAAGGCCCTGGCCCGCCTCAACCCGGCCCTCACGACAGCCCAGTTGGCCACGCTCGCCGCCGCCGTCGATTCGGGCGAGCCCCCGTCCGAGGCGGCGCGGACCTGGCTGAGGTCCAAGGGACTGCTCGGCTGATCCCTCCCGCTCGATCTCCTCACCCCACAACAGAACGGTAGTAGCGACATGCGTGACCTCAGAAGGAAGTTCACCGTGGCGGCGCTCGCCGCGGGCACCGTCCTCGGCGGCCTGGCCCTCCCCACGACCGCCAGCGCGGCGACGGTCCCCGCCGTACAGATCACGGTCTGCAACGACGGCAACGTGACCCAGCTGTTCTGGGTCAAGGGCTACAACCAGTACGACGACTGGGACGACTCACCGGTCTGGAAGGTCAACGCGGGCACCTGCGCCACGGGTTGGAACTTCTGGTGGAAGAAGAACTCCTCGGTCGAACTCCACTACAAGCGCGGCGACGCCGGATGGACCTGGAAGCAGCAGTACGTCCCCCGGACCAACGGCGACACGACGACATTCCGCCTGTCGTAGGAACTCGGCCGGACGCCGGCCCAGGAGCGTCAACTGCGCGCCGGTACAAGGCGGGACGTGCGAAGGCGCCCGGTGACATCAGGTCCACGGGCGCCTTGAACGGCCGAACTCACCGTCTAGGAAAGGGCCTTGTAGCCGCTCCAGCCGCTGGCGATCTTCACCCGCGCACCGAACGAGCCCTTTCCGTTCCCGCTGTTGCGCCACACGTTGCCGCTGGTGTCGCGGGAGACCAGGTCCGGCCTGCCGTCGTCCGTGATGTCGCCGACCCCGACGACCGCGTTGTACGAACCGCCCCAGTTCGACAGCACCTTGACGCGCGCCGCGAACGTGCCGTCGCCCTTGCCGTCGTAGCGGTAGACGTTGTTCGACGTGTCCTGGGCCAGGAGGTCGGGCCTGCCGTCGCCGGTGATGTCACCGGTGCCGACGATCTTCTTGTAGCCCTTCCAGTTGTCGTAGAGCTTGACGCGGGCGGCGAGCTTGCCGGCGCTCGTCCCCTTGTAGAGGTAGACGGTCCCGGTGGACGCGTTCCGCGCGATCAGGTCCGGGCGTCCGTCGCCGCTCACGTCGCCGGGCGAGGTGAGCGCGTTGTACTGCGTCCAGCCGCCGGTCCCGAGGGTCGTGTACGGCGTCGACGGCTTGACCGCCGACCCGCAGCCCGGCTTGTACAGGCGCAGCGCGCCGCCGCCGTAGCGGACGAGGACGTCGTTGCAGCGGTCGCCGCTGAGGTCGCCGAAGGGGATCGCCGTGATGGTCCTGGGCCAGCCGGTGCCCGTGTACTTGTCGCCGAGCTTCCCCGTCCCGGTGCCGCTGTGGAAGGTCAGGCCGCCCGAGGAGTTCAGGGTGAGCAGGTCGCCGCGGCCGTCCGGGCCGTCGGGGCTGACGAAGTCGCGGCGCACCGCGGCTCCGCGCTGCCCGAAGCCCTCGCCGCCGGTCACCGTGTTCGGCGTGGCGGTGCCGAGGCCGGTCGCCTTCAGGGTCCAGGTGAAGGGGCCGTTGGGGAAGTAACTCCCGCCTGCCGTCCGGCCGTTCCAGTTCACCGTCACCCAGGCGGGGGTCGCGCCGCCGGTGAACGTGCGGGTGCCCTTGCCGTTCGCGCCGCTCTGGACGGAGGTGAGGGTGAGCGACCAGGAGGTGACCGGGCGGGACAGCACCCAGGTGCCCACGAAGGACGTCCCCGGGTCCACATAGCTGCCGGCCGACGTCTCGAACGCCGTCACGGCGGACGGGGCGATGCCCGTGGTGGTGACGTGGGTGCGCTCGTAGTCGTCGAACCAGGCGACCAGACCGGTGTACTCGTCGACCGTCCAGCGGTAACGGCGGTCCACGGAGCCCTTGTTGGGCAGGTCCGAGGCGATCGTGCGGGTGGTGCCGGTGGCCGCCTCGGTGAGGACGAGTGTGCCCGTACCGTGGTCGTGGCGGACGGTGAAGCCGTCGCCGAGCAGCACGTCGCCGGGGGTGACCGCCGTCGACGTACCGGCCTTGCTGTCGTACACGCCCGCCGAGTCCGTCCCGCAGGCCCAGTACAACCAGCGCCCCGCCGCCTGGAGTTCACTCGGCACACAGGCCAGGCCCGGGACGGTCACCGTGGCGAGCGTCTTCTCCTGCGGGATGCCGTACGAGGTCAGCTTGCCGGCGGTGGTGGTGGCGCTCCACAGGGTGGAGCCGTTCAGGGCGGCGGCGCGCACGGACCGCTTCAGCTTCTGCCCCTGGCCGAACTCGCCGACGTACTGCGCGGGGCTGGTGCCGCCGGAGTCGAAGACGGCGTAGTCGTCCGAGACGTCGACGATACGGCCGCCCTGGCCGCCGAATTCCAGGTTGTGCCCGCCGATCGCCACCAGCCGGTCGTCGCCGGGGCTCTCGCCCTCGTCGGTGCCGCCGTTCGCGTCGAGGTAGACGTCCTGGCCGTCGAGGTTCCCCCACAGCGCCGAGCACGTGATGCCCTCGTACGGGCAGAGGGCGTCGTATGTCGAGCGGCTGGCCGTGGCCTCGGACGCCGTCAGCGTGGCGGAGCCGTCGGTGGTGAGGGTGCGTACGGAGGTGGTGTCGTCGGTGGACTTCGGGTCGTCCTCGGCGACCCGCAGGCTGCCGCGGCCGAGCGCGATGCCCGTCTTGGCGTTCTCCACCGCCGGGGCCTGCTGGACCTTCTCCACCTTCAGCGAGCCGTCCTCGGCCCGGCTGACCCGCCGCACCCACCAGTCGGTGGCGTCGGTGCCGCCGGTGACCAGCGCGCTGCCGTCACCCGCCGCCAGCGTGTACTCGCCGGCGCTCGCCAGCAGGGTCTGCTGCACGGAGGGATCGTCGACGTTCACCGCGAGCAGCTGGGAGCCGAGCGCGCGGGAGGACAGCGGCAGCAGCAGCCAGTCGCCGACCAGGACCGGATCGCCGTCGAGGGCCCCGGGGTCGGCGGGCAGCGTGACGACCTGCTCGGCGGCGGTGAGGTCGGTGCGGGACTTCAGGTGCAGCTCGGCGACGCCGGACTCGTACCAGCCGATACGGTCCTCGCTCATCACGTAGTGCGAGGCGTAGGTGGCGTCGGTGAACGCGTAGGTGTTCACGGCCGAGGCGATGTCGATGTAGCCGATCCTGCTGCCGTCGACCGACCAGAGCACACCGTCGGAGTCCGCCGCGAGGACGTCCTCGCTCCCCACGCCCGTCCAGTCACCGGTGACCTCGCGGGTGCGCCACTCGCCGTCGTCGGCTTTGTCGATCAGGGCCTGGGTGGTGACGATCGTGTCGCCGGCGAGGGCCCGGTAGTAGCCCTGCCCGTACTGGACGGACCCGTTCCAGCTCACCTTCTTCGAGGTGGCCGTCGCCGGATCCCACAGGGTGGCGTACGCGTCGTTGGCGGTCGTCGGCAGAGCGACCAGGTCGCTGTCCGAGCCGTACCAGGCGCTACGGCACGCGGAGGCGATGGACGTGCAGCCGGTGCCCGGTGTGTAGACACCGTCGGCGTTCTCGACGGTGACGGTCCTCCCGCTCGCGTAGTCGGTCCACGACATTCCGGTCCTGCCGGTCTGCCGGTGCAGGAAGCCGGTGGCGCCCGCGACGTACGGGCGGTCGGTGCGCGGTGTGGTGGAGCTGGGGTCGACCAGCGTGATCGCGGTGGTGTCGGTCCCGGCTCCGGCCTCGGCCTCGGCCCTGGCTCCGGCCGCTTCCGCGGAGCCGCCGCCCTCCGACAGGACGACGACGGACGTGGCCACGACGGCGACCACGAGTGAGGAGACGACGGCGGCCGGACCGCCCCGTCCCAGGGCGTGTCTGCCCACGTGAAATTCCCTCCCCCGCGAGGGTCCGTGCCCTCGCACAAGTGGCCGGATCTTACCAAGGAATGGCAAAGAACAAGGGGGGTGCTCACGTGGGTGATCCGGTGGGAGGCGGACACCGGGCCGACCTGTCGGCCGGCCCGCGCCTTCCCTGACCCCCCATCAGCTGTCGGGGTGCGGTCAGGGTTCGCTCAGGGACGTTCCCTGATGATCAGGGCTGCCGGTTCGGAAGAGACTCGTGGCAGGGCCGTTCGACCGCCGGTCCCACCGCGACCACTTTGGAGAACCTTCACTGTGAACAGCTCACCGTTCATGAACTCCTCCCGCTTTCGCCCCCGTTGGTACACCGTGGTGGCGTCCGGCGCTGTGCTCGTCGCCCTGGCCGCCGGTACGGCCGCTCCGGCCTCCGCCGCCGCGGCGGCTCCGGTGCCCGCGTCCACCACGCCGCTGCCCGGGCTGGATCCGGCCGAACTCCGGGCAGCCATCGGTGGCCTGCCGAGCGCGGATGTCACCGGCGCGCTGCTGCGGATCACCGGTCGCGCGGGTCACTGGTCGGGCACCTCCGGCGTGGGTGACCTGGAGACACGGCAGGGCGTTCCGCCCGACGCGCACATCCGGATCGGCAGCATTTCCAAGGTCTTCACCGCCACGATCGTTCTCCAACTCGCCGCCGAGCACCGGATCGACCTGGACAAACCGGTCCAGCAGTACCTGCCGGGGGTCCTTCCCGCCGGCCTCCCGCCCATCACGATCGGCCAGTTGCTCAACCACACCAGCGGCCTGCCGCGCGGTGCCGACAGCCCCGACTTCGGCGACGGCAGTCCGGCATGGTTCGCCGCCAACCGCCTCAAGAGCTTCACGCCGCAGCAGGTGATCGACCTGATGACAGGCCAGCAGATGCAGTTCGCGCCGGGCACCGCGCAGCAGTACAACGGGATGAACTACTACGTCGCCGGCCTCCTGGTCGAGAAGATCACCGGGCACACTTTCGCCCACGAGGTGCGATCCCGGATCACCGGGCCCCTCGGACTGCACGACACCCAGGTCCCCGACGCCGACGACCCGCGCCTGCCCGCCCCGCACTCCCACGGCTACCTGACGGTGACGTCCTCGGACGGCACCCCGCACCAGGTGGATGTCACGGAGCAGAGCCCCTGGCCCTGGGCCGAGGGCGGCATGATCTCGACCCCGGCCGACCTCGACCGTTTCATGACCGCTCTCTTCCGCGGCCGTCTCCTCCCGCCGACCCAGCAGGCCGAGCTCTTCACCGTCCCCGACGTCCCCAGCTTCCACAGCAGCCAGTGCCGCACCGAGGCCGACGCCGGCCGTGCCTGTATGACCATGGGCATCATGAGGGTGAAGGCCTCCAACGGTGTCGTGGTCTGGGGCAAGACCGGCTCCCGCCCCGGCTACACCAGCGGTGTGTTCGCCACCCGTGACCTCTCCCGCAAGATCGTCTACTCCCTCAACCCGACCAACCTCGACGGCACCGAGATCCGCTACATCCAGCAGATCGCCGCCGCCTCCTTCGGCACCTTGGTCCCGGCCACGAACTGACCCCGGCTGAGGGCGATGTCCGGGACCAACCCGCGTCGAGCGCCTGGCAGTCGTGCCGACACACTGGTCGGCCGTTCCCGCGAGAGCAGCCATGGGCGGCGGCGGAGCGCGGCAGGCCGAACCGGCTGACTCAAACGGCCGGACCCGCCTCGAAGTTCGGATCGTCGCGGGGTTGTCCATCGCGACCGCGGCGCCTGCCCCGGCCGTACCGTGGGCCGGACAACGGACGCTCTCGAAGTGGGAGGTACACACCCCTGCCGAACCCGCGAGGCAGGAGCGGGCCGAGGCCAACCCGCACGGCAGCCATACGCCCTCAGATCCAGCGTGACGTCGTCCTCACGATGCCCCGGCAGCCGACGAGGCGCGGTGCCTCCCCGACAGGGTGGACGGCTTCTACGGCCTCTACGGCTTCTATGGCCACTACGACGTCTACGGCCACTACGGCCACTACGACATCTACGGCGACACCACCTCCCTGCACGGCTACCGCGCCGACGAACCGGTCTCCGCCCCGCAGAAGTCGATC
Source organism: Streptomyces sp. NPDC088350 (assembly GCF_044753545.1). Taxonomy (NCBI): domain Bacteria; kingdom Bacillati; phylum Actinomycetota; class Actinomycetes; order Kitasatosporales; family Streptomycetaceae; genus Streptomyces; species Streptomyces sp. NPDC088350. The sequence goes on from NZ_JBIVNL010000006.1 coordinate 314,059, forward strand.
CGCCGTGGCCCGGTCGAGAGCACGGTCCCTCCGCTTCCTCGCCTCCCAGCCCAAGAAACACACCAGCGACGAACTGACCAACCGGGCCGGTCTGGTCACCGGCAACGGAGGCGGCCCCGAGATCCGGGACGTCACGCGCGACCGCCAACCAACGCCGGGCGCGCGGCCGACTGCGGCCGACACCACTTCTACGAGTTCTACGAGTTCTACGAGGAGGCGTCCTGGGTGGCCAACGAGATCCCCAACCGCGACACCCCGTACCGCAAGGCGCTCATCACCGCCCTCGACACGGCCGACGAGCAGACGACCACCCCCGGAGCGGCACAGGCACGGCTTTCACCGGCGAACGCGCCGATCCTTCGAGCGACATCACAGGTCAGCGACCTCCCGCTGGCTGACTCCGCGACATGCCCCGGGAGTTCGCGCCTCCGCGTCCCCTATCTTCCGGGGCTCCACCTGCCGAAACGACACCGAAAGACCCCACCAATACACAAGCCCCAGGCCACTGACCTGGGGCTGCTTGGGGAGGCGGATGGCTTCTGACCTGGTCATATGTACTCCCGCGCGGCGGCCGGGGAAGCGGAATCGCACCGCTGTTGACCGTGGTTGACTGCTCTTAAGGGCACGTTATGGGCACGCCGCCGGCTCGTGGCGTGCGGGCCTTCCCTTGAGGGCTGATGACTGCCCAAGCGCTGGAGGCGAGCAGCGGCAAGGCATGGCTCCCTTGCATGAGCACACGGGGAAGGGTGCAGCGGCGACCGCCCAGCGCGGGCGCGCGTCCAGGACCGTCCCGCATGCTGTGTGCCGTGATGCTCAAGAGGGCGTCGGTTCTTCTTGGTGTGACCGATGCACTCATCTTCTGGGCGGGCACGACGGTCGGCGACACGGCCTCCACCAGGCAGAGACCGCCGATCCATGGATAAACCTTCCTCTCCCGCCTCTCTGTGCGCGCTCCTACGGTCGGGGCTGCGGGCGCTCACCGGTCCGCCGTAGCGAAGGAGAGACCCCCATGAAGATGACCGGCAACACGATCCTGATCACCGGCGGAACCTCGGGTATCGGCCTCGGCCTGGCCCTCCGTCTGCACGAGGCCGGCAACAAGGTGATCGTCGCCGGCCGGCGCAAGGAGCTGTTGGACGAGATCACGGCCGAGCACCCGGGCATCGAGGCCCTCGTTCTCGACGTCACGGACCCCGACTCGATCGCCCGGGTCCATGAGACCGTGGCGGCCAGTCACCCCGAGTTGAACGTCCTGGTCAACAACGCCGGCATCATGCTGAAGGAGAACCTCCTCGACCCGGCGTCGCTGCCGGTCGCCGAGGACCACGTCACGGTCAATCTGCTCGGCACGATCCGGGTGACGTACGCGTTCCTGCCGCTGCTCGTGGGTAAGCCCGACGCGGCCGTCGTGAACGTCACCTCCGCGCTGGCCTTCGTACCGTTGCCGATCACTCCGACCTACAACGCGACCAAGGCCGCGCTGCACTCCTTCTCCGAGAGCCTGCGTGTGCAGCTCGCGCAGGCAGGCGCCGACGTGCAGGTGATCGAGGTAGCCCCGCCCGGCGTGCGCACGACCCTGCTGGGCCAGCAGGACGACGAGAACTCCATGCCGCTGGACGAGTTCCTCGACGAGACCCTGGGGATCCTGCGCGACAAGCCCGACGCGAAGGAACTCGTCGTGGAACGCGCCCGGTTCGTGCGCGACGCGGAGGCCAACGGCTCCTACGACAACGTCCTCGCCCTCCTCAGCGGCGTCTGAGCGACAGGGACAGGGACAGGGACAGGGACAGGGACAGGAAGATCCGGCATGCGACCCACCCATGAAGACACCGTCGAAATAGCGCGCGTGCTCGCCCTGTGGGGCCACCTCATGGACGACCGCGAACTGGACCGGCTCGGCGAAGTCCTCACCGAAGACGCGGAATGGGACGGCAGCGTCTTCGGCTTCACCCCGGTCGTCGGGCTGGAGGCGATCACTTCCGTCCTCAGCGCCGACGGGCACGCGAGCGCCCATCACACGACGAACATCGTCGTGTCGGAGGGTCCGGGCGACGAAGTCCGCGTCCGGTCCAAGGCGTTGGGCCTCGTCGGCGGCACCGTCGTCAGCGCCGTCTACGCCGACGAACTGCGCCGCACGGCCGACGGCTGGCGCATCTCCAAGCGGGTCATACAGCTCAAGTGACCGTCAGGGGCACGTGTCCACGGCCTCGGCCTCGTAGTGGCCGCCTTGGCGAAGGCGCCGCACGCGCATCAGTTCGGTCCCCACCTCGGGAGATGATCATGAAGAACCCTGTTTCTCGCCGCTCCGCCGTCGCCGCGACTCTCGGCGCGTCCGCCGCGGTCGCACTCGCCACTGCGGGTACTGCTACCGCCCGTCCGGAATCCGACGACAGGAGACACCGGCCCGAGAGCCAGGTGCAGCACAACAAGCGTGTCGCCGTCGCCTTCCTCGACCTGGCCTTCAACAAGAAGCAACCTCAGGAGGCAGCCGACCGGTACGTGGGCGCGCGGTTCGTCCAGCACAACCCGCTGTCGGCCGACGGAACGGGGCCGTTCGTCGCGTACGTGACGTGGCGGACGACCCTGTCCCCGGAGCTGAGGTTCGACTTCAAGCGGGTGTTCGGCGAGAAGGACCTGGTGGCGGTGCACTACAAGAGGACCTACGACTCGGCCGACCGCGGTGCCGCGGTGATGGACATCTTCCGGTTCGAGAACGGCAGGATCGTCGAGCACTGGGACGTCATCCAGGACATCCCGGAGACGTCCGCGAACGACAACACCATGTTCTGAACCTGGCCGACATCTACTGGGCGGGGGAGACCAGCCCCCTCGCGAAGTCGAGCTGTTCCTTGTGGAAGGCCGCGCCGACGTAGTGGTGGTCGATGTTGTGGCCACTGCCGAGGACGCGCCGGGCAGTCACCGAGGGTGCGGCCGTGAAGGCGTTCCCGAAGGCGGCGACCGATGCGTCGCTGCTGTGCCAGAACCCTTCGTGCTCGGCCAGCCCGTAGTGGACGGGTACCTCGATCTTCGCGGCGATCCCCGCGAAATCCGTGCCCCACTGGCCCGCCACCTCCACCAGCTCCGCTACGGGAACGGGCGACTCGGTGTGCTTCGCCAGGTCGAGCACACCCGGGTCGTGCGTGTCCTCTGGTCCGTACATGAACCGCAGGAGGTGCTCACGGCTGAATTCCATCGAGCTGCCCGGCGGCGCTGACTTCAGCGCTTCGTTCGACCGCCGCGACTCGTGGTGGATTCCGGTGACGGAGATGCCGAGGAGCGGCCAGGTGCGATCGCCGGCTGCCAGGTGCAGCGCGATCGCACCGCCTACCGAGTGTCCTACGAGGACGATCCCGGGGGCGTTCGGGAGCTGACGGTGCCAGAGTTCGGTGATGGCCTCCTGGAGCACTTGAGCATTCCGGCGGAATGAGATCTCCCCCTTCAGCGCGGTGCTGCCGCCATAGCCCGGACGGTCGAGCGACACCACCGGAAAGCCCTCGCGCCGCGCGGCGTCCATCAGCGAATACCCGGGCACGTCGAAGTACGAGGCGTTGTAGCCGCCTCCGGGAAGGCAGACCAGCAACGGCATCCCGGGACGGCCTGTTTCCTCTATGCCGGTGATCCCGGTGTCCCCGAGGTTGAGCGTGATGCGGTTCGCAGTCATGAGGGATCCGCCTTCAGGAACTTCCGCAGCAGCTCCTTGTACTCCTCCGGGCGAGTCCGGTGGACCAGATGCCCGGCGCCCTCGATCGTCGCCAGCCGGCCGTCAGGGAGGAGGCGAGCAGCCTCGGCCAACCGCTCCTGAGGGGTGTAACTGGTCGACCCGCCGCCGATGATGAGCGTCGGAGCGGTGATCTTGCGAAGGTCGTTCCACCAGGACGGATCGGGGTGGTGGATCTGGTGTACCAGTGAGGTGGCCGCGGAGAAATCGAAAGGTGCCGCCCCCGGTACTGCCTCGGAGCCCTCGGGGAAGTCCACGTCGACGGGAGCGGTGTCTTCCCAGATCATCCGCTCGATCCGCTCAGGCCATTTCTCCGCGAAGACGCACCCGACCCGTGCGCCCATCGAATGGCCGATCAGCGTGAACCGTTCCAGGGAAAGCGAGTCGGTGAAGGCTTCGAGATCGCCGCACCCCAGCTCGAAGGAGTACGCACCGGGCCAGGCGCTTTCGCCATGGCCGCGCTGGGTGAGGGCCAGTACGCGGTAGTCCTCGGCGAGGAAACCCGCGATCTCGTCCCAGTCCCGGGCGTCGTACATGAGGCCATGCAGCAGAACGACGGGCGGCGCATCCGGATCACCCGCCTCGCGATAGTGAAAAGGCAGGTGCGAAAGCTCGATGCTGTGATCGCTGAAAACGGTCATCGGCTCTTCCGTCCGTTCGGGAGGTGCTGGCGGATGCCGGCGTCGACCGGTCGACCGTATGAGCGTCTTCGCGCGGGTGGGAGAGACGGTTCATCCACGGATCGGCGGTCCCTGCCTGCGATCTTTGGCATTCCGGAGGTCACGCCGGGCCGGGTGCTCAGCCATGGATCGGCGGTCTCTGGATAGCCCGGCGGCAAGCGGTGAGGATGGTGGGCATGGACAAGAAGGAACTGGCGGAATTCCTGCGCCACCGGCGTGAGGCGCTGCGCCCGCGTGACGTCGGCCTGGTCGAGGGGTCGCGCAGGCGTACCCGGGGGCTGCGCCGCGAGGAGGTCGCCCAGCTCGCCGGCATGTCCACCGACTACTACGCCCGCCTGGAACAGCAGCGCGCGCCGCAGCCCTCCGTCCAGATCACCACCGCCCTGGCCCGGGCGCTGCGGCTGACCCTGGACGAGCGCGACCACCTCTTCGTCCTCATCGGCCACAACGCCCCGGCCCGTTTCCACCGCTCCGAACATGTCGGCCCGACCCTGATGCGGGTCCTGGACCGCCTGGACGACTCCCCGGCCCTGGTGCTGACCGACATGGCCGACACCCTCGCGATGAACCCGCCGGCCATCGCCCTGCTCGGCGACCAGACCCGCCACACCGGCCTGGCCCGCAGTGCCTACTACCGCTGGTTCATGGACCCCGCCGAGCGCCTGGTGTACCCCGAGGAGGACCATGAACGCCACGGCCGCGCCCAGGCGGCCCGCCTGCGGGTCGCGCTGACCGCCGGCAGCGACATCCCCCGAGCGGCTCGGATCCTGGCCGAACTCCAGGAACACAGCCCCGAGTTCGTCCGCCTGTGGGAACTCCAGGAGGTCGCCCAGCGCTACGACGAGAGCAAGACCGTCCTGCATCCCGAACTCGGCCGCATCGACGTCGACGGCCAGGTCCTGTTCACCGAGAACCGCGCCCAGACCTTGGTCGTGCTGACCACCCGCCCCGGCACGGAAAGCCACAGCAAGCTGGAACTGCTCTCGGTCATAGGGCACCAGCAGCTCACCCCCTGACGAGACTTAGGCCCATCTGCCGAGGCCGCTTCGGACCTGCGCCGGATTCCGGCCCGACTCCACGTCGTTAGCCTCAGCGATCAGCCCCACTCACACGTGCCGCTCCGGGCCGGACGCCGTAGGCCACCGCCCGATGCACCCCTGTGAACCGGTTGGCACACCACCGGCGCCATGGATGCACCCGAGGAGAGCACGATGTCCAGGAGCGAATACACGTACGTCTGCAGGTTCGACGCGTTGGAGGAGGGCGTCCCGCGGCGCTTCGAGGTGGAGGGCGTGCCCGTCTCGCTCGTCCTGACCGAGCGGGAGGTCTTCGCGATCCACGACGTGTGCTCGCACAGCGCCGTCTCGCTCTCCGAGGGGGAGGTGGACGGCTTCACCGTCGAGTGCTGGCTGCACTCCTCCCGCTTCGACCTGCGCACCGGCCATCCCCTCGACCGCCCGGCCACCCGTCCCGTGCCCGTGTATCCGGTGCGGATCGAGGACGGCGACGTGCACGTACAAGTGACGGGAGCACCGTGAGGGACGCACCGACCGACGCTGCCGCCGAGCGGGCCGACGCCGTCCGCAACCGGGCCCGGCTGCTGGAGGCGGCAGCCCGGCTGGTGGCCGAGCGCGGGGCCGAACACGTGACGATGCAGGAGGTCGCGGAGGCCGCCGGCGTCGGCAAGGGCACCCTCTTCCGCCGGTTCGGCGACCGCGACGGACTCCTGCTCGCCCTCCTGGGCGAAGCCGAGGCCGCATTCCACCAGGCGTACACCGAAGGTCCCCCGCCGCTGGGCCCGGGCGCACCCCCGAGGGACCGGCTGGAGGCGTTCGGCCGCGCGCTGATCGAGCGCGTCGCCGCCGATGAGGACCTGGGCGCCGCGCTCGGACGCCAGGTGCTCCACGACCGCCGCCACGCCTCCGACACCGGCCACGCCTTCCACCGGCACATCTCAACTCTCCTGCAAGAAGCAGGAGTTGACGGTGACCACGACATGCTCGCCCACGCCCTGCTCGCCTTCGCGACCTTCGAGACGACGGACTACCTGCACGTCGGATGCCAAGTCCCCGTGGCACGCCTCCAGGCCACCTGGGTGGACCTGGTGCGGCGGATGATCCGAGCCGACGGCGGGTGAGTGAACCCCGGGCAGTGCCCGGAACAAGGGGTCAGAACCGTCACAGGCCGTACATGGTCCGGAAGAACTGATCGATCTCACGGCGGCCGGGGGCGGGTTGGGCCAGGGTCTCGGAACCCAGGGGCGCGCAGCCCGTCCAGGAGTACGCCGACATAGCGATCGGTCAGATCAGCCATCGGGCCGTCGTCCCCCGGATCCTCCGCGTCGGCCAGGCGCGGCGGGATCGAGTTGAGCATCAGTACGACGTCGTAGGCGGTCACGTCGTCACGCATGGCTCCGGAGCGCTGGGTCCGGGCCACCAGGTCTTCCAGAGCGGTCAGGAGCTGTGTGCGGATGCCGGCCAGCTCGGGGCCCGGTTCCTTGGCGCGCCCCCGGGACACGGGGAAGAGCTGGCTGCTGCACAGGCGCACCATGTGACGTACCGCCCGGGTGAACGCGATCCACGTGGCCGGTTCCTCGGCCAGGGCGCGCCGCACCTCGGTCACGCTCTCCTGCATCACCTGGTCACCGGAAATCGATCTCATTATTTGAGACGCGGTGCCGCTGCAGCGCTCGAATCGTCGCCGAAAGCCCCGCCGCGGGCTGTCTGGCCTCGACTTAGGACACGCGAAGGGCGCGGAGCCCCTGAACTGGTCCAGGCAACAAAGAACCCCCGGGTCCAAGACCTGGGGGTTACATATGGAGCGGGTGACGAGAATCGAACTCGCACTCTCAGCTTGGGAAGCGACGGCGCTTACTCGCCGACTACTACGCTGACCTGAGGAAACGTGAGGACAGGCCCCCGTGGGCGGGTTGTGATCGCACCCTTGGTGACCGTTGTTGTCCGCTCTGAAGGGCACGGATGGGGCACGCGGTTGAAGCGAGGTCGCTGCGGGCGCCTTCAGCGGGACGTCGACGTGCGTTCCACTTAAGGCGAGCTGAGCGGTGGCATGACGCTTTGCTTGGGCGACGCTTCAGGTATCCGCAGGCCGAGAGCCGCTGCCAGGGGCCCTGACGGTGAGGCGATGTCTCAGGTGGGCATGTCGACGGTCAGCCCGGCTGCTTGAGCGGCATCGGCCAGTCGCTTGTCGTACGTGACGAAGGAGGTGAGCTGGGAGCGGATACGCAGAGCCGTTGCCAGGTGGATGGCGTCCAGACTCCGTACGGTCACCGGTTTGACGGTCTGGGCCAAGATACGAATGCCGGCGTCCAGCTCCACCAACTCGATCAGGTCGAGGACCGGGTGGAGCCGGGCGACAGCCTCCGGGGCGTAGCGGGCCAGGGCCCGCGATGACTCGATCTCCGCCAGCACCGAACTCGTCCATCCGGTCTCCGCTCGTTCGTCGAGCCAGTCGCGCAATGCCTGCGACTCGGACTCGGCGTGGACGAGTTTCACGATGGCGGCCGAGTCGAGATAGATCATCAGCGCTCGTCCTCGCGACTGTGGGCGATCTCCGCGGCGATATCGATGCCGTCCGGTTCGCCGAGCGGCATACGCAGGACGGCGCGACGCATCGCGGCGGCCCGCTCTTTGCGTAGGGCGGCTTCGAGCACGGCTTGGCGGATGGCTGCCGAGCGTGAACTGCCGTCATGGGTGAGAACATCCAGAGCGTGCTCGGTCTCCGAGTCGCTGCGGATCGTGATGGTGTCAGCCATGGAGCCAATGTAAGACGATCTGTCTTACATGGCAAGTCTGAGACTGCCGTCCCCTCCACAGTGCAGGAAAGCGCCATCCGGTCCGGAGGGGCGGCAGGCTGAGGGCTCTCATCGGTGACCACTGCGGTGGGTGTCATGAAGCGGCAGGTCAGCGGCATGTTCCGGCGGTGGGAGTGGCGAGTGGATGGCACTCGGCAAGCACTCGTGCCCTCCGTGTGCCCAATCTTCGGGTGCCTTGTGTGCCGGAAAACGCGACAGAGAGCCCGCCATGAAAGAGCCCCAGGCCACTGACCTGGGGCTTCACAAAGAGCGGGTGACGAGAATCGAACTCGCACTCTCAGCTTGGGAAGCTGATGTTCTACCACTAAACTACACCCGCGCGTGACGCCGGTTGAGCCGGTGTCGAATGCCCGCTCACTCTACCCCATGCCCGGCCCCCGGCGCTGAAGCCGTGCCGGTCCGGCGGTGTTTCGGAGGGCGGACGCGGCTGCGGGGGGCCGGAGTTGGGGCGTACGGTGGAGGCGTGGAAGAGGGTCCGGGCGGGACCGGAGTGCCGCCTGGAGAGTCGTTCCTTTCATCCCGTAATGTGGCATTTGGCGTCCGGCGAGCAGCAGCCGGACGCGGCTCTTGGGGAAGGGACTCATGGACTTGATGGAGCGCACCGTCGTCCGTTGTGCCGATGGGCACGTGTTCAGCACCGCTTCGTTCCCGATGCAGCAGGCGGAGCGGCTCGGCCCCGGCCGGCTCGTGAGGTGTCCACGGTGTGCCCGGCTCCGCAGTGTGGTGCCGGTGACCTTGGAGAAGCAGTAGCGGTGACGCGGTAGGCAGCGGCAGGCGCGCGGGTCGTCCGATTGTGGTCGGTCCGCGCGTCTTGCGTATCCTCGGGGCGTGCTTCTCTCAGACAAGGACATCCGGGCCGAGATCGACGCCGGGCGGGTCCGGATCGATCCCTACGACGAATCCATGGTGCAGCCGTCCAGTGTCGACGTGCGCCTCGACCGCTACTTCCGGGTGTTCGAGAACCACCGCTACCCCCACATCGACCCCTCCATCGAACAGGCCGACCTGACGCGGCTGGTGGAGCCGGAGGGCGACGAGCCGTTCATCCTCCACCCCGGCGAGTTCGTACTCGCCTCGACCTACGAGGTCGTCTCCCTGCCCGACGACCTCGCCTCGCGCCTGGAGGGCAAGTCGTCCCTGGGCCGCCTCGGGCTGGTCACGCACTCCACCGCCGGTTTCATCGACCCCGGCTTCTCCGGGCATGTGACGCTGGAGCTCTCCAACCTCGCGACCCTCCCCATCAAGCTCTGGCCGGGCATGAAGATCGGCCAGCTCTGCCTGTTCCGGCTCACCTCGCCGGCCGAGTTCCCCTACGGCAGCGAGCGCTACGGCTCCCGCTACCAGGGCCAGCGCGGCCCCACCGCCTCCCGCTCCTTCCTCAACTTCCACCGGACGCAGGTGTGAGCATGGGAGACACGGCCAGGGACGTACGGGAGAACCTGACCTACGAGGGCTTCGGCGTCGCCGTGCGCGAACTCGCCCAGACCATCGCCGACGACGGCTACGAGCCCGACGTCATCCTCAGCATCGCCCGCGGCGGAGTCTTCGTCGCCGGAGGCCTCGCCTACGCCCTCGACTGCAAGAACATCAGCCTCGTGAATGTCGAGTTCTACACGGGCGTCGGCACCACCCTCGACATGCCGGTGATGCTCGCCCCCGTCCCCAACGCCATCGACTTCTCCTCCAAGAAGGTCCTGATCACCGACGACGTCGCCGACACCGGCAAGACCCTCAAACTGGTCCGCGACTTCTGCCTCGACACCGTCGCCGAGGTCCGCAGCGCGGTGATCTACGAGAAGTCGCAGTCGCTGGTGAAGTGCGAGTACGTCTGGAAACGCACCGACGACTGGATCAACTTCCCGTGGAGTGTGTTGCCTCCAGTACATAGGTCGGGAGAAGCGGCGAAGCCGAACACGGAAGCGGTCTGACCTGCGGATGCCGTAGGGGTCGCGGTACTGGTGAGCGAAGAGGCTCTCGGTTGATCACCGAGGGCCTCTTCTTCATGAGGGTTCATGAGGGTTCATGAGGGTTCATGAGGGTTCGCATTCCAAGAGATCTCAGTTGATCCGGTCCGGATGTGCCCAGGCCTTCATGGCGCTTGACCTTGCCCAAAGGTGAAGGCCGACGCTGTCTGTGGCGACCACGTTGGCGGACTGGGCGCGCGGCTCCGACCGAACCGGGCTGAGAGGAACCTGCATGGATGACGACCCTCTCCTGGCAGAACAGTTGGCTTACTACAGGGCCGGTGCGGCCGAATACGACCGGCCCTACGCGGAGTACGAAGACCTGCAGAGATTGCTGGCTGTCGTCGATGAACTCCCGATTGCCGGGGATGTGCTGGAGTTGGCCTGCGGAACAGGCCAGTGGACCCCAAGGCTCGCCGCGCGGGCCCGGTCGGTAACGGCTGTCGACGCGGCAGCCGAAGTGCTGGCGCTCGCTCGTGCGCGCATCGCATCCTCCACCGTGGAATTCCTTGAGGCCAACCTGTTCGAGTGGCAGCCGCCACGGCGTTTCGACACCGTGTTCTTCGCCTTCTGGCTCTCCCACGTCCCGCCGAGGCGGTTGCCCGACTTCTGGAACACCGTCGCAGCCGCGCTCACGCCCGGTGGAAAGGCGATCTTCGTCGACGACGGTCCCGCGGCAGCCGCATACGAGGAAGTCCTCACGGACCAACCGACGCCCTCGGCGCTGCGCCGACTCGACGACGGCAGCCAGTACCGCATTGTGAAGGTGTTCCACGACGCCCGGACCCTCACGGACGACCTCACAGCGCTGGGGTGGTCGGTCCGCATCCGGCCCATGGCCGGGAACTTCATCGGCATCGCAGAACCGCCGACCGGACAGGACAGGAAGTAACGGGGGTAGTAGTGCATGCTCTCGTCCTGTGGCAGAACGAGTGACCGCTTGCCGCCGAGGGCTGATCATCCGCGCCGGTAGACTCACGGTGCCATGGAACAGCTGCCCGAGAGCGTTGACCGCGACATCCTGGAGCACCGGATCATCGCTGCGCTCAAGGCAATCCGCGAAACGTCGGGGTGCACCCTTCACGAGGCGCTCGATGTCTTCGTACAGCGATACGAGGAGCTCCGCCGCGATCGTCCGGACGACTTCGGGCTGAGCCGGGACGAATACGGCCGAGGCTTCTACTCCTGATCCGGCCAACCCAACCAACCCGGCCGGAGAATGGCGGCAAGAGCGGAGACCTCGCCCCTCCGCATCATGTGTCCGCGCCGTCGATGGCCGGCAGGAGCGCTGCCAACTCGGTGTCGTCGGGGCGGTGGACCGCCTCGGCCGCCTTACGCAGAACGGCGCGGTCGACCTTGTCCGCGTCCGCGATCAGATGAACCACCACGGCGTCGATGGGCACCGCGTATTCGTGGCTTTCACCTGCTGTGCGGTACCAGGCGTCGCCGTCGTGCTCACAGGTGACTGGCTTGTCCGTCACCTCGCCCAGCGGCTGCTTGGAGCAGCTCTCCGCTGTCAGCGTGCCGTGACCTGCGAAGAGGCCGAACTTGGTGGCACCCTTCTCGGACCGATACGCGGCGGCGAACTCGTCCTCGTACTCGCCGACTGACGCTTGGAACACGGTGTAGCCGGAGACCTTGGTGACATAGACGAGTTCCGGCGCCACGCCCCAGGCGCGCGCGGCGGCGGCGAGGTCGGCGCTGTCGGCGGCCGCCCCGCCGTTCTTGTCCGCGTCGCATCCCGCGAGGAGAACTGGCAGCAGGAAGAGGGAGAGCAGCGCACGCGCGGGTCGCATCATGCCCACACCTTTTCGCATGGACATGCCGCAGGAACAACCGATTTCCGGATTCCCCGGTGTGGTTCCCTGCGAGTTACCGCTCGACCGGGCCCGCCGGGGGCACACTCAGTCCTCGGCCTGACCGGGCGCCGTGAGGTCCACCCATATCCACGGCTTGCGGTCCCACGCCCGCACCTCCCCTATGACGAGGTCGACAGTCGCCCCGACAACGGGCAGCTCCTGCTCGTATCTGTGGAGTTCCGCCACGAGGCCCCAAGGCTCGTGACCAGTAATCGTTGCTCGGACTGTCTCGCCTTGCCGAAGCTCGGTCAGGGGACGCCTTGAACCGTCTGCCATGGCGGCATCATCTCAATGAGACCGACGACAGCCAGTCACGACGGCGGAAGCGTGGTGGTTAGCCGCTTTGGTCCGTCGAACCCCCGGTTGTCCGGCGCGCGGGTCAGATTCTCGATGCCTGAGGGCGGTAGCCGCAGCAACTTCTACGATGACCGGCTTCTGCGACGACGAGGGGCCCCCGGCGTGTGCCGGGGGCCCCTCGTCGTAGGAGTCGTAGCCGCGAAGTCTCTAGAACGTGCCCAGTTTCACGATCGACAGCAGGGCGATCAGTTGGATCGCCGAGGCGCCCAGGGCCTTGGGCCAGGGGAGGTCGTGGGAGCGGGTGACCATCATGGTGAGGAGAGCGCCGGCCGCTACCCAGGTGGCCCAGCCGAGGGCCTGGACGAAGGTCGCGTCGCCGCCGAAGAACATGGCGAAGACCAGGCGGGGGGCGTCGGTGATGGACATGATCAGCATGGAGAGGCCGACCGTGGGCTGCCAGGCTCCGTCGCCGCCCAGTTGGCGGGCCAGGGTGTGGGTGACCACGCCGAGGACGAAGGACGACAGGACCATCGCCACGGCCGTGATGAGGACGATCGGGACCGCGTTCGCCAGGGTGGCGTTGATCGCGTCCTTGCGGGCGCCGTCGAAGCCGAAGACCGCGAGCAGGCCGTAGAGGAACGTCACGATCAGGGCGGGGGCCCACATCGTGTAGTCCCGCATCTGGAGGAAGGTCTGCTGGGGGGTGAGGACGATGCCTCTCAGCAGGTCCTTCCAGTGCAGGCGGGGGCCGACCGGGCCCGTGGGCGCCTGGGCCGAGCCCGCGCGGTAGGTACCGCCCTGGGTGTACGGGTCCTCACCTACGGAGAACGCCTGGGTGTGACCCGGGTTGTTCGCCGCGTACGGGTCCGGGGTGCCCGGGTGACCGCCCTGGGCGTATCCGCCGCCGTCACCGAAGTACTCCGGCTCGTCGCCGTAGCCGCCGCCGCTCGCAGCGTTTCCGTACTGCGGTTGCTGCTGCGGCGGGTACGGCTGCGGGGCCGCGGGGTAGCCGTACGGCCTTCCCTGCGGCGCCGGGGGTGCCTGCTGCCCGTACGGAGGTTGTTGAGGGCGCGCTTGCGGGGCCCTGCCGTCCCGGCCGCCGCGTCCGATCCTGAATCCAGCCACGTCATCGAACGTACCTGGTTCCGCAGAGTCACGTGCCGGGCCGGGGGTTTCGGGTGGGGCTTTGCTGCCGAGCTGTGACATCCCCTAGGGGGAACGGCGTGGGCCCGTGACCGGCGGTCACGGGCCCGTTCGGGAAGGGGGTGTCAGTCGGCGAACACGGCGCCGAACTGCGGTGTACCCGCGGTCGAGACGCCCGCCGCGCTCGCGGAGATGGCGCGGGAGCCGGTGGTGACGATCTTCGTGCCGTTGGAGGGGAGGTAGGTCACCGCGCCGTCGCCGCCGTTCTCGTACGAGCCGACGAGCAGGTCCGCCCTGCCGTCGCCGTTGACGTCGTCGAGCTTGACGTCGGCGCCGAAGAGGTCGTTCTTCTCGTCGTCGCCGGGGACGCCGGGCGTGCTCTGGGCGAAGGACTGGACGCCGGTGGTGGTGTTCGCGCCGGACGCGGAGCCGTAGACGACCGTGACCATGCCGGTGTTGGTGTTGGCGCCGAGGTCCTCGTTCGGGGCGGAGATCACGACGTCCTGGTAGCCGTCGCCGTTGACGTCGCCCAGGTCCAGGTCCCAGCCGAAGGCGTCGCCCTTCTCCGAACTGCCGGGTACGTTCCCGGAGTTCTGGGTGATGCCGGTGGTGGAGGCGGGGCCGGACGCGGAACCGTAGGTGATGTTCACCTTGCCGCCGTTCGCCGAGTCCGGGATGGTCGTACCGTCGCTCGTCGTGGCGTCCCAGCCCGCGCCGCTGACGATGTCGCCGTAACCGTCGCCGTTGATGTCACCGATGCCGGTGACGATGCCGGGCTTGAGGGTCTTCACGCCCGCGATGCTCAGACCGCTCGCGGCGCCGGGCACGAAGTAGTTGGTGTTCCAGCCGTTGCTGGTCCGCGTCTCGTAGCCGTCGACCACGAGGTCGGTGCGGCCGTCGCCGTTGACGTCACCGGCCGTGAGGTGGTTCGGGCCGTACGGGAAACCGGTCGTGCCGGAGTGGATCGGGGGCTTGATCGTGTAACGGCCGCCGGGCTTGCCGGTGGAGCTGCTGAAGCCGCCCTTGTAGACATAGATGGTGGCGGCCGAACTGCCCACCGCCAGGTCCGCCTTGCCGTCGCCGTCGAAGTCACCGGCGGCGAGGGTCTGGCCCCAGTCGTCGTGCCCGGACGCGGCCGGGTCCGGTACGTCGCTGCTCTTGCCGGTCAGGCCGTTCTTCGAGCCCCACAGGATCGCGAGCGCGCCGCCGTCGGTGTCGGTGCCGACCTTCTCGTACGGCGACGACACGGCGAGGTCGTCGTATCCGTCGCCGTTGAAGTCGGCGTACGCCGTGTGGTAGCCGAAGTAGTCGCCGGACTCCGCGTTGCCGGGGACGTTGCCGGAGTTCTGGCTGAGCGTGGTGCGCTTCGCGGACGATACGCCGGTGGCGGTGCCGTAGAGGACGACGATCTGGCCGGCGTTGGCATGACCGCCGACGGAGGCGCCGGGCGCGGAGGCGACGACATCGCCGATTCCGTCACCGTTGAAGTCGGCCTTCGCGACCTTGAACGAGTCGGCGGCGTTCGCTGTCGTCACCGAGAGCGTGAGCAGACCGCCCGTCAGCGCGGCTGCGGCGGCCGTCGCGAGGGCGAGTCGCGGGTACTGCTGCATGCGGGGTCTCCTGCGGCATGCGGGGGATGCGTGGCGGGCATCCGCGTCGATGGGGTGCGTACCGTCCGTTTTCGCCTGGAGTTGTTCTTGGCTTCACGGGTGGTTGGCGATCAGGAGACCTGTGGTGGGGCGTGAGGGTTGTACGTGAGGTCGGTAAATCTCTGGGGGTGGTGGTAGCGACTGTGGGTTTCAACTGGGCGCCGGGGTTTGCCACTTGCGTGCGTTGTGAAGTGGGCGTTGGGCCGCCCGCTTCTTTGTCAGTGTCGGGATTGCGTGAGCCGAGTAAAGGGCGCTCCGCTGCGCTGCGCGTCGGCTGCGCCGATTGCGCTTCGCTCCACCCTTGACTCGTCTCACGCAATCCCGGTGGAGAAGCGAGCGGGCGGCCCGGAGGGATGGGTGGCCAGGCAGGTGTCCCGTCGGGTGGGCTGTGCTGCGGGCCGGGGTGGTGGGGGCGCGTTCGCGTCTCGCCTGCACGCCGGGTGGGCTCAGCGGCCAACGCCCGGTGGGGACACCCGCATCGGGGGGGATGCAAGTGGTGGGCGATGAGCGATTGGTGGTGGGCGATGGGTGGTGGGTGGTGGGTGAATTGGCAGATCCGGGCCACGGGGATCGGTCAAGGCTCCGGGCCGTTCGCGGATGGCGGTGGGGTGGTGGGGTGGTGGTCTGGGTGGCGGCCCGCATCTGCCCCGTTGCCACTCCGCCCGGGGCTCACTTTGCCGCCCGCTCCCCACCCCCTACCGCCGCCTACCCTCTGCAGGCTGGGGTCATTTCTAACCGCTCACATGACATGTGAGTGGTTAGTCCAGCACCCAGCTTCCAGCACCCCCCCCGCCACCCCGACCTTCTCCCGCCCGCCCCCACCCACTCGCGGTTGGCCGCTGAGCCGGCCCGGCGTGCTGGCGAGACGCAGACGCGTCCCCATCGCTCCGGCCGGGGACGTAGCTCAGGCAGGGGGATTCCTGCCTGGGCCCCCGTTCTTTCGGGCCGCTCGCTCGCTTCTCCAACGGGCTGGAGCGTCCCGAGTCAAGGGTGGAGCGCAGCGGAATCGGCGTAGCCGACGCGACCGTAGGGAGCGCCCTTTACTCGGGGCGTGGAAGCCCGACACTGGCTAAGAAGCGAGTGGCCCAACGGTCACTTCACAGCTGCGTCCGGTGTCGTCTTGTTATGACGTGCAGACGTTCTTGAGCTTCTTCGCTGCCGCGTCGATCTTGCTGGAGTCGGGGTTCGTGTCGCCGTTCAGGATGGACTTGTTGTAGTCGGAGATCGCCTTGTTGAGGTCGGTGACCGCCTTGTCGACCTTGTTGTCGTCCGAGTCGGCGTCGATCTTGTCGAGGTTCTTGTCGATTGTCGCGATGGATTCGTCGGTCTTGGTCGGGTCCTTCGCCGCGTCGACGCCCGCGTCGTGGATCGCCTTGAGGCTGTCGGAGATCGTGTTCCAGTTCTTGAGGCAGTTCAGGGAGTTGGAGGCGTCGGAGGTGTCGGTGGGGTCGCAGGCGGTGAGGAGGCCGGCGGTCAGGGCCATGGCTGCGGCGGTCGTGGCGAGGGTGGCCGTACGACGGAGCTTCGTGGTCATGGGTGTGCCCTTTTCGGGTGAGGTGGTGAGGTGGTGACGTGGTGAGGCAGCGAGGGGACTGGCGGCTACGGGCTGGGCGGAGCTCAGGCCCAGGGCTCTTCCACTCTCGCCTCCGCGGCCGGCTTGCGGCGGTTCGCAACCAGGCCGCCCGCCGCGCCCAGGGAGACCAGGCCCATTCCGGCGGCGGTCGCGATGCCCTTGACGCCGTCCATGGAGAAGTAGCAGAACGCGGCGACACCGCCGTTGAAGAGGAACAGGAACCACAGCGTCGACGACTTCGACAGGAACGCCTTGATCTTCGGCTTCTTCGCGATGCGTGAGCCGGCCAGCAACGAGACGGCGATACCGGTGTAGGTGGCGGCGTTCTTCGCCGTACCGTCCAGGACCGCCCCGGAGGCCGTGCTCGCGGCCAGGCCGCCGACGAAGAACGACCACAGCAGCAGGTTGGCGACGAACGACTTCACGGTGGCGAGCAGCGACTTCACGGGATGTCCTAAGGGAGGCGGGGGCGTGATCTCTCTGCCTTCTACGATTCCGTCGCGCGCTCGCCGTCACGAGGGACCGTCCTCCCGGATTCGGGGTGTAGCCCGCTACACCTTTTCCTTATGACTCCCTTACGACGACGGCGCCCCGCGCCCTCCGGAGAGGGTGCGGGGCGCCGTCGTAGCGGACTGGCTGGTTGTTACTTCACGGGCTGCGGCTCCGGGGTGTTCTCCGGTTCCGCGGTGCCTGCCGGGGGCTCGTCGTCGGTCGGTGTCCTGACCGAGTCCAGGAGGAGCTGGGCCACGTCGACCACCTGGATCGATTCCTTGGCCTTGCCGTCGTTCTTCTTGCCGTTCACCGAGTCCGTGAGCATGACCAGGCAGAAGGGGCAGGCCGTGGACACGATGTCCGGGTTCAGGGAGAGGGCCTCGTCCACGCGCTCGTTGTTGATGCGCTTGCCGATGCGCTCTTCCATCCACATGCGCGCGCCGCCGGCGCCGCAGCAGAAGCCGCGTTCCTTGTGGCGGTGCATCTCCTCGTTGCGCAGGCCGGGGACGCTGGCGATGATCTCGCGCGGGGGCGTGTAGATCTTGTTGTGGCGGCCCAGGTAGCAGGGGTCGTGGTAGGTGATCAGACCTTCCACCGGTGTCACCGGGATCAACTTGCCCTCGTCGATCAGGTGTTGGAGCAGCTGGGTGTGGTGGATGACCTCGTAGTCGCCGCCGAGCTGCGGGTATTCGTTGCCGATCGTGTTGAGGCAGTGCGGGCAGGTGGCGACGATCTTCTTCGCGGCGCGAGGCTTCGCCGACTCCGGCACCACCTTGCCGTCGTCGTCCAGTTCCTCGCCGAACGCCATGTTCAGTGCCATGACGTTCTCCATGCCGAGCTCCTGGAAGAGGGGCTCGTTGCCCAGGCGGCGGGCGGAGTCGCCCGTGCACTTCTCGTCGCCGCCCATGATGGCGAACTTGACGCCCGCGATGTGGAGGAGTTCCGCGAAGGCCTTCGTCGTCTTCTTGGCGCGGTCCTCCAGGGCGCCGGCGCAGCCGACCCAGTACAGGTACTCGACCTCGGTGAGGTCCTCGATGTCCTGGCCGACGACCGGGACCTCGAACTCGACCTCCTTGAGCCACTCCAGGCGCTGCTTCTTGGCCAGGCCCCAGGGGTTGCCCTTCTTCTCCAGGTTCTTGAGCATCGTCCCGGCCTCCGACGGGAACGCGGACTCGATCATCACCTGGTAGCGCCGCATGTCGACGATGTGGTCGACGTGCTCGATGTCCACCGGGCACTGCTCGACGCAGGCGCCGCAGGTGGTGCAGGACCACAGGACGTCCGGGTCGATGACGCCGTTCTCTTCGAGGGTGCCGATCAGGGGGCGTTCGGCCTCGGCGAGCGCGGCGGCGGGGACGCCGGCCAGCTGCTCCTCCGTCGCCTTCTCCTCGCCCTCCATGGACTTGCCGCCGCCCGCGAGCAGGTAGGGCGCCTTGGCGTGGGCGTGGTCCCGGAGGGACATGATGAGGAGCTTGGGGGAGAGGGGCTTGCCGGTGTTCCAGGCGGGGCACTGCGACTGGCAGCGGCCGCACTCGGTGCAGGTGGAGAAGTCGAGCAGGCCCTTCCAGGAGAACTGCTCGACCTGGGACACGCCGAAGACGTCGTCGTCGCCCGGGTCGGTGAAGTCGATCGGCTTGCCGCCGCTGGTCATCGGGAGCAGGGCGCCGAGCGAGGTCTCACCGGTCGCGTTGCGCTTGAACCAGATGTTCGGGAACGCCAGGAAGCGGTGCCAGGCGACGCCCATGTCGGTCTTCAGGGCGACCGTGATCATCCAGATGAAGGAGGTCGCGATCTTCAGGCCGGCGAAGAGGTAGGTGAGGTTCTGGAGCGTGGAGACGTCCAGGTGCCGCAGTCCCGACACCACCGGGTACGAGATGAAGAACGAGGCCTCGTAGGCGTCGACGTGGTGCTGGGCGCCTTCAAGGGCGTGCAGCATGAAGATGCAGACGCCGACGATGAGGATGACGGCCTCGACGAAGTACGCCTGGCGGAAGTTGGAGCCGGCGAAGCGGGACTTGCGGCCCGGCTTGTTCGGCTTGTTCAGCTGGCGGATCGCGATCAGCACGAGGATGCCGAGGACCGTCATCGTGCCGATGAACTCGACGAAGACGTTGTACGGCGCCCATTCGCCGATGACCGGCAGCAGCCAGTCGGCCTGGAAGAGCTGGCCGACGGCGTTGACGATCGTGAGCAGCAGCGAGAAGAAGCCCACCGCCACGAACCAGTGCGCTACGCCGACGACGCCCCAGCGGTTCATCCGGGTGTGGCCGAGGAACTCCCTGGCCACGGTGACGGTGCGCTGGACGGGCTCGTCGGTACGGGTGCCCGCGGGCACGTTCTGGCCGAGTCGCATGAAGGTGTAGATCTGCAGGACGGCGCGGGCGAACAGCGCCACACCGACCACGATCAGAACCAGCGACACGATGATCGCGGCGAGTTGCATTTCAGGGCTCCTCGGGCCTGCGAGGGGGCATTACCAAACCAAGAACATTACTAAGCGGTAACTTAATCGGTCCGACCGAGATTACCCTCATTCTCCGTCGCACTGTAGCCAGCCGTGCGGTGATCTATGTCGCTGAGGGTCGCCTTAAAAACCTGTGACGGTCTGATCGTGTTATTCGTACTGAATTGGTACATTTGCGTCTAATTTAGAACCGTGCTCTACGGGATTCTCGCCGCCACGACCGCCCTGCTCCTCGCCGCCCTCCTCGCCGCACTGCTCCGGGTGCCCGCACTCCGGGCGGGGGTCGTCGACCGCAGACGGCGCACGCGCCCGGTACCGCTGCTCGGGGGACTGGCCGTCGTCCTCGCCGTCGTGGCGGTGACCTGGGCGTGCGAGTGGACCGGCGTCGCCCCGCTCGGCGACGGGGTCGGCGGACTGCTGGTCGCCGGGTCGGCGGTGGCCGCGCTCGGGCTGGTCGCCGACGTGTGGCGGCTGAAGACACGGTTCCTGGCCGTCGGTACGGCGGTGGCGGCGGCCTGTGTCGTGCCGTACGCGGAGACCGGGGTGCCCGGCGGGCTGCTGGCCGCGGCCTGGATCGTGTTCGTCGCCGGCGCCTTCAAGGGGCTCGACCACGCCGACGGGCTGGCGGGGACCGTGGGGGTGGTCACCGCCTTCGGGGTCGGGGCCTGTGCCGCGATGGAGGTCATGGACGGGCTCGCGGTGCTGTTGAGCGTGCTGGCCGCCGCGCTGACCGGGTTCCTGATGCACAACTGGCATCCCGCGCGGATCGCGCTCGGCGCGTGCGGGTCGCTGTTCACGGGGTTCGTGCTCGCCTCGGCGGCCGTGGTCACGCAGGCCGGGCGCGGTCTCGCGTCCAGTGCCGGTGTCCTGTTCGCGCTCACCGCCCTCGCGAGCGCCGACGCCGTACTGGTGCTGCTGTCGCGGCGGCTGGCCGGGCGGGCGCTGCTGCGGGGCGGGCCGGACCATCTCGCCCACCGGCTGCGGCGGTTGGGGCTCACCCCTCAGGGAGCGGTGGTACTGCTCGGGGTCGGGGGGTTCTCGGCGGTGGCCGTGGGAGTGCTCGTGCACAACGGATGGGCGGGCGAATCCGCCGTGATGTGGGTGGCGGGCGGGGCCCTGGTCGTCGTAGGAGGGCTGCTGAAAGTCTCTGTCTACGGGGTGCGGCGGGCCGGATCGTCGCAGGTCGGGGCGCGGTTGCGTGTAAGGAACGGATAAGAGTTGAGTCCGCTCGACTCAGCTCTGTTGACCCAGCGGTGAGTGTCGTGCACACTTGAGCCTGTTCCACTCAAGTCATTGCTGGAGGAATCAACCATGGCACGTGCGGTCGGCATCGACCTGGGCACGACTAACTCCGTCGTCAGCGTTCTTGAAGGCGGCGAGCCCACCGTCATCACCAACGCAGAGGGCGCCAGGACCACGCCGTCCGTCGTCGCCTTCGCCAAGAACGGCGAGGTGCTCGTCGGCGAGGTCGCCAAGCGCCAGGCGGTCACGAACGTGGACCGGACCATCCGCTCCGTGAAGCGCCACATGGGCACGGACTGGAAGATCGAGCTCGACGGGAAGCACTTCAACCCGCAGCAGATGAGCGCCTTCATCCTGCAGAAGCTGAAGCGCGACGCCGAGGCCTACCTGGGCGAGAAGGTCACGGACGCGGTCATCACCGTCCCGGCCTACTTCAACGACTCCGAGCGCCAGGCGACGAAGGAGGCCGGCGAGATCGCGGGCCTGAACGTCCTGCGCATCGTGAACGAGCCGACGGCGGCGGCGCTGGCGTACGGACTCGACAAGGACGACCAGACGATCCTCGTCTTCGACCTCGGCGGCGGCACCTTCGACGTGTCCCTCCTGGAGATCGGTGACGGCGTCGTCGAGGTGAAGGCCACCAACGGCGACAACCACCTCGGTGGTGACGACTGGGACCAGCGGGTCGTCGACTACCTGGTGAAGCAGTTCGCGGCCGGTCACGGCGTCGACCTGGGCAAGGACAAGATGGCCCTCCAGCGTCTCCGTGAGGCTGCCGAGAAGGCCAAGATCGAGCTGTCCAGCTCCACCGAGACCTCGATCAACCTGCCCTACATCACGGCGTCCGCCGAAGGCCCGCTGCACCTGGACGAGAAGCTCACCCGGGCCCAGTTCCAGCAGCTGACGGCCGACCTGCTGGAGCGCTGCAAGACGCCGTTCCACAACGTCATCAAGGACGCCGGCATCTCCATCAACGAGATCGACCACGTCGTGCTCGTCGGTGGCTCCACCCGTATGCCCGCCGTCGCCGAGATCGTCAAGGAGCTCACCGGCGGCCAGGACGCCAACAAGGGTGTCAACCCGGACGAGGTCGTCGCCATCGGCGCGTCCCTCCAGGCCGGTGTCCTCAAGGGTGAGGTCAAGGACGTCCTGCTCCTCGACGTCACCCCGCTGTCCCTCGGTATCGAGACCAAGGGCGGCATCATGACCAAGCTGATCGAGCGGAACACGACGATCCCGACCAAGCGGTCCGAGATCTTCACCACCGCCGAGGACAACCAGCCCTCCGTGCAGATCCAGGTCTACCAGGGCGAGCGCGAGATCGCGGCGTACAACAAGAAGCTCGGGATGTTCGAGCTGACCGGTCTGCCGCCGGCCCCGCGCGGTGTCCCGCAGATCGAGGTCTCCTTCGACATCGACGCCAACGGCATCATGCATGTCACGGCCAAGGACCTCGGCACCGGCAAGGAGCAGAAGATGACCGTCACCGGCGGCTCCTCGCTGCCGAAGGACGAGGTCGACCGCATGCGCCAGGAGGCCGAGCAGTACGCGGACGAGGACCACCGCCGCCGCGAGGCCGCCGAGTCCCGCAACCAGGGTGAGCAGCTCGTCTACCAGACGGAGAAGTTCCTCAAGGACAACGAGGACAAGGTCCCCGGCGAGGTCAAGACCGAGGTCGAGGCCGCCGTCGAGGAGCTGAAGGCCGCGCTCAAGGGCGAGGACACCGCCGAGATCCGCACCGCCACCGAGAAGGTCGCCGCGGTCTCGCAGAAGGTCGGCCAGGCCATGTACGCCGACGCCCAGGCCACGCAGGCCGCGGGCGGCGACGCCCCGGGTGCCGAGGCCCCCAAGGCGGACGACGACGTGGTGGACGCCGAGATCGTGGACGACGAGCGCAAGGACGGTGCCGCGTGACGGAGGAGACCCCGGGCTTCGACGAGAAGCCCGACGTCCCCTCCGGCGCCACCCCCGACGACGCCGAGCCGCAGGCCGCCTCCCCCTCCGGCAGTGGGGAGGGGGCGGCCCCGGCAGGGGACGCAAGCGCACAGATCGCCGGTCTGACGGCCCAGCTGGACCAGGTGCGCAAAGGGCTCGAAGAGCGCACCGCGGACCTCCAGCGGCTCCAGGCCGAGTTCCAGAACTACCGCCGCCGGGTCGAGCGCGACCGGATCGCGGTCAAGGAGATCGCCGTGGCGAACCTCCTGACCGAGCTGATGCCCACGCTCGACGACATCGGCCGCGCGCGGGAACACGGTGAACTCGTCGGCGGTTTCAAGTCGGTGGCGGAGTCGCTGGAGACCGCCGCGGCGAAGATGGGACTGCAGCAGTTCGGCAAGGAGGGCGAGCCCTTCGACCCGACGATCCACGAGGCCCTCATGCACTCGTACGCGCCGGACGTCACCGAGACGACCTGCGTGGCGATCCTGCAGCCCGGGTATCGCATCGGTGAGCGCACCATCCGCCCCGCGCGGGTGGCGGTCGCCGAGCCGCAGCCCGGTGCCACGCAGACCGGCAAGGCGGAGGACGAGTCCGAGGCCGGCGATGAGAAGGACAACGGCCCTGAGGAGGGCTGACGCAACACCGGGCGCGGGAAAGGAGGGACGTCGAGGATGAGCACCAAGGACTTCATCGAGAAGGACTACTACAAGGTCCTCGGCGTCCCCAAGGACGCCACCGAGGCCGAGATCAAGAAGGCGTACCGGAAGCTCGCCCGCGAGTTCCACCCGGACGCCAACAAGGGCAACGCCAAGGCGGAGGAGCGCTTCAAGGAGATCTCCGAGGCCAACGACATCCTCGGTGACCCCAAGAAGCGCAAGGAGTACGACGAGGCCCGCTCCCTCTTCGGCAACGGCGGCTACCGCCCGGGGCCGGGCGGCGCGGGCGGCGGCAACTTCAACTTCGACCTGGGCGACCTCTTCGGAGGCGGCGCCCAGGGCGGCGGCGCCGGGGGTTCCGGCGGCTTCGGCGGCGGCATCGGTGACGTCTTCGGTGGCCTGTTCAACCGCGGCGGCACGGGCACGACCCGTACGCAGCCCCGGCGCGGCCAGGACATCGAGTCCGAGGTCACGCTCAGCTTCACGGAGGCCATCGAAGGGGCCACGGTCCCGCTGCGGATGTCCTCGCAGCAGCCCTGCAAGGCCTGTTCGGGCACCGGCGACAAGAACGGCACACCGCGCGTGTGCCCGACCTGCGTCGGCACCGGCCAGGTGGCGCGCGGCTCCGGCGGCGGTTTCTCGCTCACGGACCCGTGCCCGGACTGCAAGGGCCGCGGCCTGATCGCCGAGCACCCCTGCGTCGAGTGCAAGGGCAGCGGGCGCGCCAAGTCCTCGCGGACCATGCAGGTCCGTATCCCCGCGGGGGTCACGGACGGCCAGCGCATCCGGCTGCGCGGCAAGGGGGCGCCTGGTGAACGGGGCGGCCCCTCGGGCGACCTGTACGTCATGGTGCACGTCGACGCGCACCCCGTGTTCGGCCGCAAGGACGACAACCTCACGGTGACGGTCCCGGTGACGTTCGCGGAGGCGGCACTGGGCGGCGAGGTCAGGGTGCCCACCCTGGGCGGACCGCCGGTGACGCTGAAGCTGCCGCCGGGCACGCCCAACGGCCGGACCATGCGGGCCCGCGGCAAGGGCGCCTTCCGCAAGGACGGCACCCGGGGTGACCTCCTCGTGACCGTCGAGGTGAGTGTCCCGAAGGACGTCACGGGGAATGCTCGTGACGCGCTGGAGGCGTATCGAGAGGCGACCGCGGGCGAGGACCCGCGGGCGGAGCTGTTCCAGGCCGCGAAGGGAGCATGACAGAGCCATGGATTCGACCGGCCGTCGACGCAACCCGTACGAGCTGACCGAGGAGACCCCGGTCTACGTCATCTCGGTGGCGGCCCAGCTCTCCGGCCTGCACCCGCAGACGCTGCGCCAGTACGACCGCCTCGGCCTGGTCTCCCCGGACCGCACGGCCGGGCGGGGCCGGCGCTACTCGGCCCGCGACATCGACCTGCTGCGCACCGTCCAGCAGTTGTCGCAGACCGAGGGCATCAACCTCGCCGGCATCAAGCGCATCATCGAGCTGGAGAACCAGGTCGTCGCGCTCCAGCAGCGTGTCGCGGAACTCCAGGCGGCGGTGGAGGGGGCGGCGGTGACGATGCAGCAGCGGGAAGCGGCGGTACACGCTTCGTACCGGCGGGACCTGGTGCCGTATCAGGAGGTCCAGCAGACGAGTGCGCTGGTGGTGTGGCGGCCGAAGAAGGCCAAGGACTGACCTCATGCGGGAAAAGGACTGACCTCATGCGGGAAGGGGCCCGGAGACAGAGTCTCCGGGCCCCTTCCCGTGTGTGCGGAGCCGTTACTCCCAGATGCCGTACGCCTTCTGCTCCCTGACCTCCTCGTGGCCTGCCGGGTCGGTGTAGACGGCCCGGTAGTAGTACAGCCCGAGCCGGTCCTCGTGGACCGTGGTGTCCAGGTGGAACGCCGGGTTGTCGACCTTGCCCGTGGCGAACGTCGTCCAGGCTCCCGCTGCCGCGTCCCACTTCTCCCAGCGGTAGTCGGTGTAGTCACCGCACGGCAGGTCGTAGATGGTGACACCGCAGCGGACGTAGAGCTCCGGGTACCGGTCCTCGACGACCTTGGTGCCGGTCCAGCCCGGCGGGCGGGTGTCCGGCAGGGTGACGGAGAGGCCGGCGGGGTGGTAGGCCTCCGGGCCGTCGTTCTCGTCGTAGAGCGGGGAGTCGTCCAGAGCGGCGACCCGGTAGACGTGGGTGGCGCCGTCGGGGACGGTCGGGCAGAGGATCTGGGTCGGGGTCAGCGACTCCCCGCCCCAGCAGTTCCGTTCCCAGACCGTTTCGCCGGTGTCCGGGTCGCCGGCGCTCTGCCACACCGCGTAGCCGGTGACGTCGTCGTCGGCCGGCGGCGTCCAGCTCAGGCGGACGCCGAGCGGGACCTGCTCGGCGGTCAGGTTCCCCACCGGTGCCGGGCGTTCGGTGTCCGGCGTGGTCCCGGTGGCGGCGGGGCCGGGCTGCGACGCGTGGCCGTACGGGTCGATCGTCACGACCGTGTAGTCGTACGTCGTCTCGGAGGCTCCGGAGACGTCCCAGCAGACGCCGTTGATCTGCCGGGAGCCGGCGTAGTCGGGGGCGTCGCCGGTGGTCCAGGTCCAGTACGTCTCCGGGTCCGTCAGCGGCAGGTCCTGCGAGTTGTCGGGCTTGCAGCCGGTCACCTCGGTGCTCTCGCCGGTCGCCCGGTCGGTGCGGGTGATCCGGTAGGTGAGGAGCGGGCCGCCGTCGAAGGTCCAGGGGTCGGCGCTGCTCCACTCGATCATCACGCCCTCGTCGAAGCGGCCCGCGGTGGTCGCGAACGCCGGGATCGCCTCGGGCCGGTCGGCCATCGTCAGCGTGAGCTCCGCCGGGGCGGCGGCATTGCCCTTGGCGTCCACCGAACGCACCGCGTACCGGTAGGTGCCGGCGACCGCGGCCAGCTGGCGCGGCACGACGTCGGTCTCCTTCGTGGTGCCCTTGCCGGGCAGCGCGTCGAGCCAGCCGCCGGTCACCGGGTCGAGCTGGAGGACCTGGTAGGAGGCGGCCCCGTCGACGGGGGCCCACACGAGGTGCGGAACACCCGACCGGTACTCGACCCGGGCGCCGGTGACGGGCGCCGGGGGGATCAGGTCGGTGGTGGTGAACTTGGCCGCGGCGGAGTACGCGGACCAGTTCCCGGCGACGTCCCGGGCCCGTCCCCGGTAGGTGACGGCACTGCCGTCGGAGGGGTAAGTGGTGTCGCAGATCGCGCCCTTGGTCCCGGTGTAGACGGTGATCCACGTGGCGGTGGCGGTGTCGAGACGCTGCATCTCGTACCAGGCGATGTCGGCCTTGTTCTCCGCCGTGGTGACGAGCTGGGGGGCCGCGTAGGGCGAGAGGTCCGGGCAGCCGTCCATTTCCACGAACGGCGCGGCGGGCGGGGTCCTGTCCACGGTGGTGACGCCCTTGTCGGCGCTGCCCGCCGACTCCCTGCCCGCCTTGTCGTAGGCGCGGACCTCGTAGTAGTACGTGCCGCCGGTCGCGGGCGGGGTGTCGGTGTACGAGGTGGAGGCGGTCGTCCTGAGCGGCGCGGTGCCGAACGAGGTGCCCTTCAGGCGCCGGTAGACCCGGTAGCCCGCGAGGTCCATCTCCTTGTTCTTCGACCAGGTGAGCTTCGCCCTGCCGGTCGCGGAGTCGTAGGAGACCGCCGTGCCCGTCGGGGTGAGCGGCTTGATCTTGTCGACCGTCGCCGAAGTGCGGGGTGTGTAGGTGAACTTGACGTTGGCCTTGCCGGTCCAGTTGACGTAGTCGACGCGGAGGGTGTGCTTTCCGCTGGGGACGGTGACGTTGGCCGTCTTCTTGACGGTCGACGTGACGTTCTTCCAGAGGTCGATCTTGCGGGTGCCGTCGAGGTAGACGCGGATGCCGTCCTGCGCGGCGGCGGCGAAGGAGAACGGGCCGCCGGAGCCGAAGTCACGTGTCACTGTCCAGCGGACGCCGAACTTGTCCTTCGGGAGGCCCGAAGTGGGGGTGCCTGAGCCCCAGTTCTCGTCGATCGCCGCGTCGCAGTCGGTCTTCTTCGCCGTACCGGAGAAGGCGGTGTTCGCGAAGAACTGCCGCTTGAAGACCGGGGAGTTGCAGGTCGTCGCGGCGGAGGCCGGGGCGGTGGCGGCGGTGAGGAGGCCGCCCGCGGTGGCGAGTACGACGGCGGTGGCCGCGGCGGCGGTCATGCGTCTTGCTGGGTTCATTCGGTCCTTCAAGTCCTGATTGTCTGAGCGTCAACGGCAGGTAAAAAGGCGCTGCTGGCGATCAGGACTCGCGAAGGGGCGGCTTGGTTGTACGGGACGTGCGGTCGGATGCGGGACAGCTCGACGAGACTGTCATGATCACGACTCGCAAGGAATGGTCTTGGTTGTGCTGGTCTTTGCCCGTTCGTGAACTCCCGTTGGGTGGAGGGTCCGTAAAGAGTGTTTGGAGGTGATTTCGCGACCTCTCCACATACCAAACGGAACGTGGCGTTGCCATCTCGTTAAGCGGTTCCGCTTGACGCCGACGGGCACGGCCGCGTTGGCTTTTCAGTCACCTGGGTTGTAATGCTGCACCCACGTCCGGACGGCACCAGAAGTGAGCTCACCAATGCGTCGTATCGCCATATCCGTGGCCGCCTCCTCGCTGGCCCTCCCCCTGGCCGCCTGCGGCGTGCTCAACTCGTCGGGGAGCAGCTCGGACGCGACTCCGGCGAAGGGCAACGACATCACGGTGGGCGTGCTCATGCCGGAGAAGACGAACACGCGGTACGCCGAGTTCGACTTCCCGATCATGAAGGCGAAGATCCAGTCGCTCACCGCGAACAAGGGCAAGGCCGAGTACGAGAACGCCGGTGGCGTCGCGTCCGTGCAGGACAAGCAGATGCAGCAGATGATCGACGAGAAGGTCGACATCATCGTGCTCGACGCCGTCGACTCGCACGCCATCCGGACCATGGTGAAGAAGGCCAAGACCGCCGGCATCCCGGTCATCGCCTACGACCGCCTGGCCGAGGGCCCGATCGACGCGTACGTCTCCTTCGACGGCGAGCTGGTCGGCGAGGTGCAGGGCCGCTCCCTGGTCGAGGCGCTGGGCAGCAACGTGGACACCTCCGACAAGGTCGTGATGATCAACGGCTCGCCGACCGACCCCAACGCCGCGGTGTTCAAGGGCGGGGCGCTGTCCGAGCTGCAGGGCAAGGTGACGGTGGCCGCGAGCTACAACACCGACGCCTGGGACCCGGTCCTGGCCCAGAAGGAGATGACCCAGGCGATCGCCAAGCTCGGCAAGAACAACATCGCCGCGGTGTACTCCGCCAACGACGCCATGGCCGGCGGCATCATCAAGGCCCTGAAGGCGGCGGGCCTGACGAAGCTGCCGCCCGTCACCGGCCAGGACGCCGAACTCACCGCCGTGCAGCGGATCGTCACCGGCGAGCAGTACATGAGCGTCTACAAGCCGTACCCCGACCTGGCCGAGGCCGCCGCGAAGATCGCGGTCGCCAAGGTCCAGGGCAGGGACATCGAGTTCGACGCCCTCACCCGTGACACGGTCGACAGCCCCACCAACAAGAAGATCCCCTCGCAGCTGGTGTCCGTGGTCGCGCTGACGCAGGACAACATCAAGACGACGGTGGTCGCGGACGGGATCTACAAGATCTCCGACATCTGCACCACCGACTACAAGTCGGCGTGCTCGGCCATCGGGCTGAAGTAGCGGTCGGCACACTGGATGGTCACGTCGGGCAGGCGGCCCAACTCGCCCGTTCGCTCGACTACGTCACAGGGCAGGCCAGTTCAGGCATCGAGCGGTTCGGGGAGCAGGTCACCACGGCCAGCGAGAGGTACGAGGGCCGTTCGAGGTAGCAGCCGAGCGATACATCCGCTCCCGAACCCAGCCGTTCGGCAGTGGCGTTGACGAGAACGGCAAGGTAAGCGGGGTCGCGCTGTGCCTCCGAGGCGAACCGGGGCGCGTACGCGGCCAGTCGCGCCCCGAGCCACGCCGCTGCCTCCTTGGGCTCGTCCCACGTTCCCCACACCAGCGTTCGCGGTTTGATCAGCCAGTAGGCCGTCTCCAGCGGCGGCAGATCCACCACGGGGAACTCCGAGGTGACTTCGCGGTACCGCTGGATCAGTTCCGGTCTGCTCCCGGCCGTTGGAGGCTCCGGATGCGGGGGCCGCCGTAGAGCCTCCTGATCGAAGCGCTCCTTGGGACCGGTCCACACATAGCCGTGATGGTGCACCTGTCGTTCCCGGTTCGGTGTCGTCGGTCGGAGGATCAGCCGGGCCCGCCCCGAAGAAGTGACGGGAGAGCGGGCTCGGCCGGTGGGGAAGGAGGATCAGACGTTCAGGCCGAACCGGGTCGGGTCGATGCCGGCCGTGTCCAGTTCCTCGGTGGTGAAGCGGAGCGGCTGCGCGTCCGGCCGCTTGCTGTCGCCGAGGGCCCAGGCGTCGTCGCTGATCCGGGCCGGCGTCACGCACCCTTCGGTGCAGGGGCCGCCGCAGGCTTTCTCGAACGAGGCCCCGTGGATGTCGAGTGCGTACAGGTCGGTTCCGTTCAGCATCGCCGCACCTCTTCCTGTCTTCCTGCTCAACTGGTCACGGCCATGGGTGACCGCCGCCGCCCGGCGTGGGCGGGAGTCTGTTCTCGGTGGATCACGCGGGGATGCGCGAGGAGTTCTGAGGGCGTTCCGGGGCCTACTGCCCGGCACAGCGCAGACACGCGCACGGGGGCCACTGGTTGCTCAGGAGAGGCGGGAGGCCGTTCTCAGCAGCGAATACGGCCCGCTCGGACTCCCACGTCCGCCCGGCATCCCGCGACACCCGCAACGTCATCAGGGACCGGTCTGCGAAGAGCCCGGAACGCGGCTCGTCGCTCATGGACGGTGGGCCCCGCCCTGGTGCTGCCCCAGCTCCACGTTCGCATCGGAGACGGCGCTGTGGTCGCCTCTCGACCGGGCGTTCTCCCGGCGTACGCAGATACCGAGACACGCGGTGCACCCGGGTATCGCTCTCGGTTCCGGAGGCAGCTCCGTGAGGCGGTAATCCTGGGGTTCCTGCGTGCCTGACATCGGTCCTCCCCGGCGTGATCGCGCTCTGTGCTCAGCACGTTACGAAGGGTGAGTGGCTGACCTCAACGAAATTGCGGGGAATTGCGGAGCATCACCCGAGCGAGTCGATCGCCGTGTTGATCAGGGCGCGGGCGGCGTTGCCGTGGACGGCCATCTTCGCCAGCTCCCCGAACGCCTTGCGGTAATCGGCGAGTTCGCGCGGCTGCACCACGTTGACCTCGGCCGTGAGGGTTTCCACGACACTGCGTGTGCCGTCATGGAGGTAAAACGCCTCCAGCGGCCACATCGTCCTCCCGGCTGTGAAGGGGATGACGCCGAGGGAGACGGAGGGGAGCGGCATGACGGTCAGCAGATGCCTCAGCTGTCCGGCCATGGTCTCGGCGTCGCCGACGCGATAGCGCAGGACGCACTCTTCCATGAGTACGACGAACCGGTGTCCGCCCTCGTACAGGAACCGGCTCCGGGCGACACGGGCGGCGACGGCCTCGGAGATGTCGTTGGGGGTGCCCTGGAAATCGGTGATGGCCTCCATGAGGGCCGTGGCGTAGGAGGGGGTCTGGAAGAAGCCGGGCATGACGTTGGAGATGTACGCGCGGGTGACGCCGCTCTGCGCGTAGCGGTCGTAGACATTTTCCTGGGTCCTGCGCATACCGGTCCGATGGCTCCTGCGCCACTCCACGTACATCGAGTCGACGGCGCGGGCCGTGGCGATCAGGTCGTCGGCCTGGTCGGCGGCGTCACAGGCAGCGCACCATGCACGGATGTCCAGGTCGGTGGGCTGCACCTCGGCCTTCTGGATCCGGGTGGTTTTCGCGGGGTGCCAGCCGCACCGGGCAGAGAGCTCCTTCCCGGTGAGGCCGGCGTCCTTGCGCAGGTGTGCCAGGCGCACCGCGAGCGCTGCACGGGCGGCCTGAGCGCTGGAGGAAGGGGAGGTGGGCACGGGGCGGGAGCGGGGGTCAGACGGTGTACTTCTCGTGGTCGACGGCACGCTCCCACACGGCCTCGAACGCGTCGGAGCACAGCTTGACCACGGCGGGGTCCTCGCTGAACTCCTTGGGCGGAACCGCCCAGTCACCGTCCCCGGTGAAGATGTTGAACTGCACCAGGCGGTCGTCGATCAGCCAGAAGTCGGCTCCCGGCAGGGCGATGTCCACGGCCCGACGACGGGGCAGCCAGCGCACCAGTTCACCCGCCTCGATATTCAGCGAGGTGGCGGAGTGCTCCCACCGGATGTAGTCCGTCACGGGCTCGGAAACGATCCGGGCCCGACGCATCACCACCCCACGGCCGACGGCTTCCCGCACGATGCCCAACCACTCGGGCCACCACCGCACTGTCGGGTCGAGATTGACGTGGCCGGTGCGCTTGAACTGCTCGAACTCCTCGGCCTCGTCACCGACGCCGTACGCGTCACGCATCTCCAGATGCACCGCGCTGCGGCGCGCACCGGCCAGCAGTTCAGCGAAGCTCGGCACGCCGCTCTGCGACATCGCGCGCCTCCCTCAGAATCGGCACCATGCGGGCCGGCAGGCGAATCACCGTTTCATGGCCGGGAATTCCACCGCGTGCCCGGCGACCCACTTCGTACCGCTGATCATTGCCTCCAGCAGGTCCTCGGCCTTGACGCCCTGAAGGACCAGGTCAGCTGTCTCCTCCTCCACCCACACCGTCGGCGACCCCTCGCCCCCGGTGTTCGGGTCGATCCCGATGAACTGTAGGTCCACGATGCCCTCCCGGACCAAGTCGGTTGCGCGTTCTTGCGTGGGACGCTCCCGAAGGATGCATGGGTCGTCAAGAGGGCTGGGCGAGTTCGAGGCAACAATGACTTGAACTCAGCGGCCCTCCGTTGCGGAGGCCGGAAGGTCGTCATCGCCCCTTGAGGTGGTGGAGGAGGGCGGTGAGGCTTTCGGGGGCGGTGGCGATGATCGTGCGGGGGGTGTCGCTCTCGCGGAGGCGGATCGTTTTGTCGGGGGCGGTGGCGACGTAGAGGCACTCGCCCTCGGGGCCGCCGCTGAAGGTCGACTTCTGCCAGGCGAGTTCAGTCATCGGGGCCTCCCTAGAGGGTGTAGAGCACATGCTGGATGAGTGCCAGCGAGTCCTTCACCGAGTGTGTTTCTGGGGCCAACGATACGTCGACGGGGGCGAGGGCGTTTTCCGACAGATACCGGAACAGCCCTTCGTACCGGACCAAGCTCTGCCTGTCACCCAAGTATGTGAGGCCGAGGGGTAGTTCGAGCAGTACGGTGCCCAACTTCGGAACGCCTGGGATGGCGTGGACGAAGTTGCCGCTGAGGGCGGGGTGCGCCTGGGCGGTGAACGGATAGATCTGGATGGTGACGTTGGGCAGCCGCGCCAGTTCGATGAGGTGCAGCAACTGCTCTCGGACCACGTTGACTCCGCCGAACCGTAGGTGCAGAGCGGACTCGTGGATCACAGCATGGACAGAGGGCGGGTTCTCGCGGGTGAGTACGCGCTGTCGCTCCATACGGAACTCCAGGGCGCCTTCGCTTCGTTCGAAGCCCAGGCCGGGAGTGGCGAAGATGGCTTGGGCGTAGTCGGCCGTCTGGAAGAGCCCCGGGATCAACATCGACTGGTGCATTCGAAGGGCCGTGCAACTCGCCTCCAGCTCAGCCGTGTTGAGCGCATCCAGGCTGCGGCGCTTCTTATAGGCGCTCCACCAGCCCTTGCCGGTTGCCTCGGACATGGCGACCAGGGCCTCGACATGTGCCTTATCTGTACAACCGTAGAGGTCGCAGAGCTCATGGAGTCTTGGAGTCAGGACGGTCGTCTTGCCCGTCTCGATCTGGCTCAGTTGAACGCGGCCCATGCCGATCCGCTCGGCCGCTTCGCCGCT
This sequence comes from Streptomyces sp. NPDC088350, assembly GCF_044753545.1. Classification (NCBI taxonomy): domain Bacteria; kingdom Bacillati; phylum Actinomycetota; class Actinomycetes; order Kitasatosporales; family Streptomycetaceae; genus Streptomyces; species Streptomyces sp. NPDC088350. The sequence continues at coordinate 347,431 of NZ_JBIVNL010000006.1, forward strand.
CGCCAACCCTGCCTGTTCGCGCAGGTGTTTGAGCTCGAAGCCGAGTCGCCGCTGGCGCTCGCTGATGGTGGTGCGTAGTCCCACGCGTCTCTCCTCGTCGGGGAATCCAAAGTCTGCCCTGGTGGTGGGAGTTGGTCCACCGATTCGGCGATTGGGTTGTTAATGAAATACCTCACGCGCTACCTTGAGTGCGGAATCAGTCACGTAAAGAGACCGCTCAACTCCCCCTGCCCGTAAGCCGACAGAGCACCCGGGCCCCGCGGGCGACGCCATCGCCAGGCCCGACCACCCCTCACCCCAAGGAGCCGCTCCCCGTGGACCCAGCCCGCCGTGCCCCTCACCGCCCCGCCCAACTCACCCACGACTACAGCCTCTTCGCCCCCGCCGACGCCACCGCACCCCGCGTCTGCCGGGACTTCGTACGCGCCGTCCTCTTCACCCACGACCGCGAACCCCTCGTCATGCCGGCGGCCCTGTGCACCTCGGAACTCGTCACCAACGTCCATCTGCACACGAAGGGTTCCGCGATGATCCGCCTCCGGCTCGGCCCGGCCCGGCTCCGGGTCAGCGTCTTCGACGAGAGTCCGGACCCGCCCGTTCTCGCGCACGCAGCCGCCGGGGTGATCGCCTGCTGGGGCCGGGGGCTCGCCCTCGTCGAGGAGATGGCGGACACGTGGGGCGTCGCGGGCGACAGGGCGGGGCGGTTCGCGAAGGGGGTGTGGTTCGAGCTGGGTGGGGGCGATGGATCGTTTTTTCCTCACTCGAACGGGTGAGCCCAAGGAGTCTCTCCTGGTCAGGCCCGCCGCCGCACTACCGTGATCGCGTTGCTTGTGCCTTGAGCACACCCAGCCCACACTTGAGGAGGAGGTGCCACCTTGACCGCGCTCGCACATGAGAGGCCCGAGACCATGTCCGACGCTCAGGCTGATTTCCTGAACATGTCCGACCCGGACGAGGGCCTGTGGCAGGTCTGGAAGGCCATGGAACTCCCCGAGGGCTACCGCGCTGAAATCATCGAGGGAGCCATCGAGGTGTCGCCCACCGGTCGGTTTGCACATGCCCAAGTCGTCAACCGTCTCCGGGACGCCCTGGCGATCTTCCTGAAGGACACCGACTACGGCGCCTGGAACGACACGAACGTGATCCACGCGCGCAGGGCGTGGATTCCGGACGGGTTCGTGGCTCCTCGGGACGCGGAGCTGATCGAGGACGAGGAAGGCCTGGGCATCAAGGCTTCCGTGGTATCGCTGGTTGTCGAAGTAGTCTCCCCTGGCAAGACCAACCAGGACCGCGACCGCATCCGCAAGCGCCGCGAGTACGCCCGCGCCGGCATCCCCATGTACGTCCTCATCGACGACTACGACGGCCAGGGCGCCGTGACCCTCTTCACCGGCCCCCGCCCAGACAAGGCCGACTGGGAGGACATCCACCGTGTCCCCTACGGCACCGACGTCACCATCCCCGAGGGCCCCGCCAAGGGCTTAGTGATCGGGGAAGCGATCACGGGACCGAAGCGGGGCTGAACGGCGAGGAGTTCACACAAGGAGTTCACGCCACCCGCGTGAACTCCACCGTCACCTCCGGCGGCCCGCCCGCCACCCCCCGGTAGATCCCCTTGTGCGGGGTCACGTCGTCGTAGTCCCGGCCCCGGCCGACCACGACATGGGACTCGTCGGGCCGGGTGCGGTTGGTGGGGTCGTAGCCGCACCAGTCGCCCGCCCAGTACTCGATCCAGGCGTGGCTCTGGCCGGCCACCGGGCGGTGCAGCTCCGCCTCGCGCTCGGGGTGGAGGTAGCCGGAGACGTAACGCGTGGGCAGGCCGAGGCCACGCAGCAGGGCGATCGTCACGTGGGCTATGTCCTGGCAGACACCCGCGCCCTGTTCCCAGGCCTCGGCGGCGGACGTGTTCACGCCGGTGACGCCGGGCAGGTACGCCACCCGGTCGGCGACCAGCGCGGAGACCGCCACCGCCGTCTCGTGCGGGTCGAGGCCTACGGCCGCCTTGCGCGCCTTCTTCAGCAGCTTCGGCGGGACCGTCGTACGGACCGTGGGGCCGATGAACTCCAACAGGCGGGAGTTCGTGGTGCGTTCGGTCACCTCCTGCCAGGTGGGGGTGGGGCCGAGCAGCTCCGGCGGGGACGTCTCGACCAGGCTCGACGCGGTGATCGTGAGGTCCGCGTGCGGGTCCATCAGGTCGAAGCCGGTGACCTGGGTGCCCCAGTAGTCCCAGTACGACCAGGTGGGTGTCGTGGGGTTCACGGTGACGCGCGCGTCCAGCGTGGTCTGGCCGGGGAGGGTCAGCGGGGTCATCCTCACCTCGTTGTGGGAGGAGACGGCCGCCTGGGCGTACGACACGCGGGTGGTGTGGCGGATGCGAAGCCTACGGGTCAACTCAGGCTCCTTCCTGGGCCCACTCGACGGGCCCCTGGTACGGGAAGAACAACTCCGCGACGGCCTCCGCCGAGGCCATGCAGGCGTGCTGCAAGTCCTTCAGGAGGGCGGGCAGTTGTTCTTCCAAGGCGTGCGAGTCCAGGTATTCGAGGCGGGTGCGCAGGCGGCCTATCGGGCGGCGCGCGGGGTCCTGGCGGGGGCGGCCGAGCGCGGTGAGGCACTCCTCCGCCGTGGTCAGCGCGTGCAGTGCCGAGCGCGGGAAGTCCCGGTCCAGGAGCAGGAATTCGGCCACGCGCGGGGTGTCCCCGAAGCCGCCGTAGACGCGCGCGTACGCCTCGTCGGCGCCCGAAGCGCTCAGCAGCGTCGGCCAGTCGGGCGCGTGCGCCGCGTCCAACACCCGTACGGACAGCAGCCGTACGGTCATGTCCACCCGCTCCAGGCTCCGGCCGAGGACGACGAAACGCCAGCTGTCGTCGCGGCTCATCGTGGAGTCGGCGAGGCCGAAGAACAACGCGGCGCGTCTGCGCACGAGTTCGAGATAGGCGTAGGGGCCCGTACGGCGGGCCGCGAGGCGTTGGTCGGCGAGGGCGTGCCAGGTGGAGTTGAGGCACTCCCACATCTCCGAGGAGACGGCTTCCCGGGCGCTGCGCGCGTTGAGCCGGGCGGCGCCGAGCGCGCCCTCGATGGAACAGGTCGACCGGGCGTCGAAGGCGAGCTGGTCCAACACCTGCTGCATGTCGACGCGTTGACCGCCCGCGTCGACCCCGAGGATCGCGTACAGCGACCGGCAGGCCACGTCCTCGTCGCGCCAGGGGTCCTCCAGCATGCGGTGGAGGTAGGCGTCGAGAATGCGCCCGGTGGTGTCGGCGCGCTCGACGTAACGGCCCGTCCACGTCAGGGCCTCGGCTATCCGGGAGAGGATCACGTCGTTCACTGCTGCTGCGCCCCTTCCTGTACGACCGCGGGGTTGCCGTCGGGGCCGAGCTGGCGGGGTGCCACCTCGGGCAGTGCGCCGTCCGGGGTCAGCGGTTCGGGGTGTTCGGCGGGGCCCTCCGCGAGCACCCAGGTGTCCTTGGAGCCGCCACCCTGGCTGGAGTTGACGATCAGGTTGCCCTCCTGGAGGGCGACGCGGGTGAGGCCGCCGGGCAGTACCCAGACGTCGGTGCCGTCGTTCACGGCGAACGGGCGCAGGTCGATGTGGCGGGGTGCCATGCGTTCACCCGCGAGGGTGGGGGAGGTGGACAGGGCGACGGGGCGCTGGGCGATCCAGCCGCGCGGGTCGGCGGCGACTGCTTTGCGAGTGCGTTCGAGGGTCTTCGCGTCGGCCTTGGGTCCGATGACGATGCCCTGGCCGCCGGCGCCGTCCACGGGCTTGATGACCAGCCGGTCGATCTGGTCGAGGACCGCCTCCAACTGGCCGGGCTCGTCGGGCCGGTAGGACTCCACGTTGGGAAGAATCGGTTCCTCGGAGAGGTAGTAGCGGATGAGGTCGGGGACGTAGGTGTAGAGGAGCTTGTCGTCGGCGATCCCGTTGCCGACCGCGTTCGCGAGTGTGACGTTCCCGGCCTGGGCGGCGTTCATGATGCCCGGGCAGCCGATCACCGAGTCGGGGCGGAAGTGCAGCGGGTCGAGGAAGTCGTCGTCGAGCCGCCGGTATACGACATGGACGGGCACCTCGCCGCGTGTGGTGCGCATCCACACCCGGTTGTTGCGGCAGACGAGGTCGTGCCCTTCCACCAGCTGGACGCCCATCAGCCGGGCGAGCAGGGCGTGTTCGAAGTAGGCGGCGTTGCTCGGGCCCGGGGTGAGGACCACGACCCTCGGGTCCGTCGTCCCGGCGGGCGCGGCGGCCCGCAGTGCGGCCAGCAGCCGTTGCGCGTACCCGTCGACCGGGACCACGTGCTGCTCGGCGAAGAGGGAGGGGAAGATCCGCGTCATGGCCCGGCGGTTCTCGATGACGTACGAGACCCCGCTGGGGACCCGCACGTTGTCCTCCAGGACCCGGAAGTCCCCGGCTTCGTCCCGTACGAGGTCGATGCCGGCGACGTGGATGCGTACCCCGCCCGGTGGCTCGACCCCTTGCGCGGCCCGATGGAAATGAGCCGAGTTGAGGAGCAGCCGCCAGGGCACGACACCGTCCTCGAAGGCCCGGCAGTGCCCGTAGGCGTCGGAGAGATAGGCCTCCAGGGCCCGCACCCGCTGCGCCACCCCGCGCTGGATGAGATCCCACTCCAGCGCGTCGATGATCCGGGGCACCAGGTCCAGTGGCCAGGGCCGTTCCTCGCCCGCGAAGGCGTAGGTCACCCCTCGGTCGGTGAACGCGCGGGCCATCTGGTCCGCGCGGAAGCGCAGTTCACTCGGCTCGATCGGCTGGAGTGCCGCCAGTACCGGCTCGTAGGCGGTTCTGACCTCACCCGGCCGCACAAACATCTCGTCCCACGCATCGGCCAATGCGTATGCGTCAAATATGTCCGCCATGAGGGGACGTTAGAGGCGATACGTAACACGGCGGTCTCTGAGTGATTTCCGGCAGCTCACGCGGAAAGTGATACGGCGGCGGAGCCGGTGGCCGTGGCCGGGTACCCCCCAGCTTGTTGCAAGGTGGCGCTCGGAGGCCGGTAGATAGTGGCTGATATCGGCTGTTTTCGGGGCCCGTTCGAGCGGGAGCCGTGTTGCGGAGCAGGACCGGTCCGCGCATAGTTGCGCTGCGGAAGAGGCGCAAACCGGGGGTGGGACGGTCGATGGCCGGGCACAGGACGGACGAGCATCCGCACGGTGCTGACCGGCTGTGCGACGACGGGGACCGCGTGTACTCCCGGGCCGTACGGCGGGGCCGGGTGCCGCGCACGGACGCCGAACCGGTGCCGTGCCTGCTGGAGCTGGCCCTCCTGCACCCCGACCCCGACGACATGGCCTGGCTGGTGCCGACCTCCCCGCAGGAGGTCATGACCCGGCTGCTGCGCGGGGTGTACGACGAGGTCAGCGAGAGCCACCGGCGGGTGGGCTCGGCGGTCGCGGCCTTCGAGTGGTACGCCGGTCTCGGCCGCCGTATCCAGGCGTCCGCGATGGCGTCGGCGACCCAGGAGGGCGGCGCCGCGATCCGCGTCCTCGACGGCCTGTCCCGTATCCAGGCGGCGATGGACGACGCGACCGAGGCCTGCACGGGCGAGGTCCTCACCGTCCAGCCCGGCGGCATCCGTCGCGAACCGGAACTCACCGAGGGCCTGCACCGCGCCCTCGCCCTGCGTGCGCGCGGGGTACGGATGCGCGACCTGTACACCCATGTCGCCCGGCACGGCCAAGGCCTCCTGAACTACCTGGAGTTGATGGGCGACGCGGTGGAGGCGAGAACGCTCGACGAGGTCGTCGACCGCCTGATCCTCTTCGACCGCAAGGTCGCCTTCATCCCCGCGAACGCCGACCACACGATGGCCCTGGAACTGCGCCACCCGGCGCTGATCGACTACTTCGTCACGGTCTTCGACCGCCTGTGGCGCCTGGCGATCCCCGTCGCGGCCCCGCTCCCCGACACCGGCATCGAGGGCATCTCGCACCGCGAACAGTCCATCGCCGCCCTGCTCGCGGACGGCCACCAGGACGCGGTGATCGCGGAACGGCTCGGTATAAGCGTGCGGACGTGCCGGGCCCATATCGCGCGCCTGTCGGAGACGCTCGGCGCGGCCAGCCGTACCCAACTCGGCGTGCGGATCGCCCAGGTGGGCCTGGACGGCCCCTCGTCACGCGTGCCGGACGTCCCGGCGCAGCTCACTCCCGCTGATCAGGAATCCCCGACCGCCCTGTGAGACAGCGGAGTCGGGCCCGGCTCCGGCGGTACAGCAGGCCGTGGTCGACCAGGCAGGGCGCCGCGGCGGCGGGCGCGCGGCTCACCCGGCCTTCAGCAGGGCGCGTTCGTAGAGCTCCGCTCCCGCGGGGCACAGCTCTTCCGGGCGGTGCTCCTTGCGGGGTGCGAGGACCACTCCGCTGCTCCCTCCTGCTTGAGGACTGCCGATGCCGCGACGGGGTGGTCGCGGTGGGCTCGGGCTCCGCCGTCGAGGGTGGCGGCGGGTTTCCCGGTGTCCGCGCCGCCGCGCCGGCATGCCCTGCTCGCCACGGCGAGGTTGACGGCGGCGCGTCGGTGACGACGCCGCCTCGCCTCCTTCGGTGTTCAGTGCCCGTGGTCCTGCTCCAGAAGTCCCGACTGGGCTATGAGGAAGCCGAGTTGTGCGCGGCTCCCGCTGCCCAGGGCCGTGGCCAGTTTGGCTATGTGCGCGCGGCACGTGCGGACGTTCATGCCCAGGCGGCGGGCGATGGCCTCGTCGACGTGCCCCTCGACGAGGAGCTTGGCGATGGAGTGCTGGATGTCCGTGATGCCGTCGGGAGCCGTCTCGTAGGGGGCGCCGGTGGCCAGCGGGACCGCGCGGGTCCACATGAACTCGAAGACCTTGATCAGGTAGCGGACGAGTCCCGGGTGCCGGAGTTCGAGGGCCACCTGCCCGTCGTCGCGGGTCGGGATGAAGGCCACGGTCTCGTCGCAGATGATCAAGCGCTCGACGAGTTCGTCTATGGTGCGGTACTCCACCTTGCCCTCGGTGAACTGGGCCACGTACGCCAGCGTCTCGGGGTTGTACCGGGCCGGGTGCTGGTACAGCGTCCGGATCCGGCAGCCCCGCTCGATCAGGGGCCGGTCCCGCTCCAGCGCCTTGGTGAGGGTGTGCTCCAGCCGGCGGCGGGCGGGCTGGACGGTGAGCATCTCGATCTGGCACTGGGCGGTGGCCAGATCCAGCGCCGCGTTGATCCGGTCTATGCCCTCCAGCACCGTGATCGAGTGCGTGGTCGCCGTCGACTGGGCACTGAGGGCCATGAACGGCTCGAAAGCATCGGCCAGCTCTATGGAGTGCCGCCGCCGCTGGGTGATCTCGTGCTCGATCGGGTTGAGCCGCTGGGCCAGCGCGATCTGGGGGGGTACGGGGCGCAGCCAGTTCGCGTCGTCGGGGTCGGGATGAAGTAGGGCGAACTCCATCAAACAGGGCGCCGGCTCCACATCCGTGCGGGCTATGCGTCCCGTGCGGAGAGCGTTCCCGTAGAGACGGTGTCCTTCCTCGCACAAGTCGGTCAGTGCGTGAGGATGTGTCCGCTTAATCTCGTTTATTGGCAAATCTCCACCCCCCAGGGTCCTGAACGTGCAGGAACATGATGCATCGATTGTGTGGCCACGACGTGCCGGAATGCGCCATCGTCGTAGTCGACGGGGGAGAGGTGACCTTCAAATGAGGACGAAGCCGACTATGCATAAGAGAATGCTTCGCTCGGCGCTTGCCGCCGCCTTCTCCATCGTTGTGGCCTTTGGCGCGCTGAGCGGCCTTGCGGGAACGAAGAGCGATATCGCGGGGGACAGCAGCTGGAGCACGACTGCCGCGGCCGTTCCCGGTGACAGCAGTTGGGTGATCGTGGCGTCCGACGTTCCGGACGACAGTTCCTGGGTGGCTCCGGCCGACAGCAGCTGGGCCGTACCGTCATGACCACTCCGCCCGACGACCGCTCCTTCCGGCGCGAGATGGCCACGGCCTACCGCTCCGGCTGGCACTTCATCGATCTGGCCACCGCGATCCCCCACAGCGGTGACTCGCTCATGGTGACCGTGTTCGGTGAGCCGGTCGTCGTGACGCGGGACGAGGACGAGGACGTGCGGGCGTACCGGTGTCTGCGACGGCCCCGGGGGGCGCCGCAGCCGGTGCGATGTGCCATCCGGTACGGAATGATCTTTGTGAATCTTGACCAGCGAGACCACCGGCTGGTGGAACCGGATGCCCCCGACGTCCGGACCATCTCAGCCACCCCCCGCAGTGCCTGACGCGATTCCCCCGTCGTAAAAGATCGCTCAGGTGCTTCCCCCCGCAGCGGCGTCACCGTGACCTGAACACGGTGACGCCGCTGCAGTTTGTGCGGAATGTTCGGGTATGGGTCGCGCCTCCGTGGCCGGAACTGATCGAGTTACCGCCGGTCAGCCCTTGCCCATCGCCCGCGTCAGCTCGATCTCGATCACCACCCGGGACGGGTTCGGCGACGGCGTCCGCTCGTAGCGCTCGGCGTACCGGCGCTCCGCCTCCGCGACCCGGTCGCGTTCGACGCGTACGACGGCCCGGCCCTCCAGCGTGGCCCAGCGCCGCCCGTCCACCTGGCACACGGCGACCCGCGCGCCCAGGGGGCCGGCGGCCAGCACGTTCGCCACCTTCGTGCTCGACTTGTTCGCGATGACCCGAGCCAGTCGCGCCTCCGGGTCGTATGTCACTCCGACGGGGACGACATGCGGGCTGCCGTCGGGGCGGAGGGTCGTGAGGGTGCACAGGTGCCGTTCCCGCCAGAAGGTGAGATACGGCGCGTCGGGATCGCCCGGGTCGACCGGGTGTGTGGTCATGCCCCCGGAACTTAGCCGCCGGATCGCCCCCTCCACTGCCTTGAGTGGAATAGACTCAACTTTGTGTACGTTGGCTGAGTCAGCCGTAGGACACCGAGGAGGAGAACGCGAACGTGGACGCCGAGCTGACCAACAGGAGCCGGGACGCGATCAACGCGGCCAGCAACCGTGCCGTGACCGGGGGGCACGCGGATCTCACCCCCGCGCATCTGCTTCTCTCGCTGCTCGCGGGGGAGGACAACGAGAACATCACCGACCTGCTCGCCGCGGTCGACGCCGACCAGGCCGCCGTACGGTCCGGAGCCGAGCGGGTGCTCGCCTCGCTGCCCAGTGTGACCGGGTCCACCGTCGCGCCGCCGCAGCCCAACCGTGAGCTGCTGGCCGTGATCGCGGACGCCGGCGAGCGCGCGAAGGAACTCGGCGACGACTACCTCTCGACCGAGCACCTGCTGATCGGTATCGCCGCGAAGGGCGGCGCGGCCGGCGACGTACTCTCCCAGCAGGGGGCCGGCGCGAAGAAGCTGCTGGACGCGTTCCAGAAGAGCAGGGGAGGGCGCCGGGTGACCACACCCGACCCCGAGGGGCAGTACAAGGCGCTGGAGAAGTTCGGTACGGACTTCACGGCCGCCGCGCGCGAGGGCAAGCTCGATCCCGTCATCGGGCGGGACCAGGAGATCCGGCGGGTCGTCCAGGTGCTGTCCCGCCGCACGAAGAACAACCCCGTCCTCATCGGCGAGCCCGGCGTCGGCAAGACCGCCGTCGTCGAGGGGCTGGCGCAGCGGATCGTTAAGGGGGACGTGCCGGAGTCCCTCAAGAACAAGCGGCTGGTCTCGCTCGACCTCGGCGCGATGGTCGCGGGCGCGAAGTACCGCGGCGAGTTCGAGGAGCGGCTCAAGACCGTCCTGGCCGAGATCAAGGACTCCGACGGCCAGATCATCACCTTCATCGACGAACTGCACACCGTGGTGGGCGCGGGCGCCGGGGGCGACTCCGCCATGGACGCCGGCAACATGCTGAAGCCGATGCTGGCCCGCGGCGAACTCCGCATGGTCGGCGCGACCACCCTCGACGAGTACCGCGAGCGCATCGAGAAGGACCCGGCGCTGGAGCGCCGCTTCCAGCAGGTGCTGGTGGCGGAGCCGTCCGTCGAGGACACGATCGCGATCCTGCGCGGCCTCAAGGGCCGCTACGAGGCCCACCACAAGGTCGTCATCGCGGACAGCGCACTGGTCGCCGCCGCGACCCTCTCCGACCGCTACATCACGTCCCGCTTCCTCCCCGACAAGGCGATCGACCTGGTCGACGAGGCGGCGTCCAGGTTGCGGATGGAAATCGACTCCTCCCCGGTCGAGATCGACGAACTCCAGCGCTCCGTCGACCGGTTGAAGATGGAGGAGCTGGCGCTCGACAAGGAGACGGACGCCGCCTCGATCGAGCGCCTGGAGAAGCTGCGCCGCGACCTCGCCGACCGCGAGGAGGAGCTGCGCGGCCTCAACGCCCGCTGGGAGAAGGAGAAGCAGTCCCTCAACCAGGTCGGCGAGCTGAAGGAGAAGCTCGACGAACTGCGCGGCCAGGCCGAACGGGCCCAGCGCGACGGCGACTTCGACACGGCTTCGAAACTCCTCTACGGCGAGATCCCCTCCCTGGAACGGGACTTGGAGGAGGCCTCTGAGGCAGAGGAGGAGGCGTCCAAGGGCACGATGGTCAAGGAGGAGGTCGGCCCGGACGACATCGCGGACGTCGTCGGTGCCTGGACCGGCATCCCCGCAGGCCGCCTCCTGGAGGGCGAGACCCAGAAACTCCTGCGCATGGAGGAGGAGTTGGGCCGTCGCCTCATCGGTCAGGGAGAGGCCGTACAGGCGGTCTCCGACGCCGTACGGCGCACCCGCGCGGGCATCGCGGACCCGGACCGCCCCACCGGCTCCTTCCTCTTCCTGGGCCCGACGGGCGTGGGCAAGACGGAGTTGGCGAAGGCCCTGGCCGACTTCCTCTTCGACGACGAGCGGGCGATGGTCCGCATCGACATGTCGGAGTACGGCGAGAAGCACAGCGTGGCCCGGCTGGTCGGCGCGCCTCCCGGCTACGTCGGCTACGAGGAGGGCGGCCAGCTCACGGAGGCGGTGCGCAGGCGCCCGTACTCGGTGATCCTGCTGGACGAGGTGGAGAAGGCGCACCCGGAGGTCTTCGACGTCCTGCTCCAGGTGCTGGACGACGGGCGGTTGACGGACGGTCAGGGCCGCACGGTCGACTTCCGCAACACCATCCTGATCCTCACCTCGAACCTGGGCAGCAACTTCCTGATCGACCCGCTCACCGGCGAGGACGAGAAGAAGGCACAGGTTCTGCAGGTGGTCCGGGCCTCCTTCAAGCCGGAGTTCCTGAACCGCCTGGACGACCTGGTCGTCTTCTCCGCCCTGAACAGGGAGGAGCTGGGCCGCATCGCGGGGCTCCAGATCGGCCGCCTCGCCAAGCGCCTGGCCGAACGCCGCCTCACCCTGGAGATCAGCGACGAGGCCCTGACCTGGCTCGCGGACAACGGCAACGACCCGGCCTACGGCGCGCGACCGCTCCGCCGCCTCGTCCAGACCGCCATCGGCGACCGGCTCGCCAAGGAGATCCTGGCGGGGGAGGTCAAGGACGGGGACACGGTACGGGTGGACGCGTTCGGGGACGGGCTGATCGTGGGGCCGGCGACCGGCAAGACGCTGTAGGCGGCACCGTGGGACCCTGGGCGGACCGGATCCGGTCAGCCCAGGGCGGACAGTCCCGGCAGGGGTTGCCACGCCCCTCCCCGGATGGGGGAGGATGGCGGAATCCGTACGAAGGGAAATACACGGTGAGCATCGACCCGTCCTCGATTCCGAACTTCGGGGGCCAGCCCGAGCCGAACCCCCAAGGACCGGCGGGCCCCGTCGTCCCGGATCAGGACCTTGTGAAGCAGCTCCTCGACCAGATGGAGCTGAAGTACGTCGTCGACGACGAGGGTGACCTCGCGGCGCCGTGGGAGCAGTTCCGTACGTATTTCATGTTCCGCGGTGAGGACGACCAGCTCGTCTTCTCGGTGCGCACGTTCTACGACCGTCCGCACGACATCGACGTCAAGCCGCAGCTGCTGGAGTCGATCGACGACTGGAACCGCCGCACCCTGTGGCCCAAGGTCTACACGCACACCCACGACGACGGCACCGTCCGTCTCATCGGTGAGGCGCAGATGCTGATCGGCACCGGCGTCGACCTGAACCACTTCGTGTCCTCGACGGTCAGCTGGGTGCGCGCCGCGATCGAGTTCGACCGCTGGCTCGTCGAGCAGCTCGGCCTCACCGAGGAAGTCGACGAGGCCGACGAGAAGCCCGAGGACGACGGGGAGTAGTCCTCGCTCCTCCTTGGTCCCGCACGACCTGTGCACACGTGACCGGCGCCCGTCCACAGCCTGTGGACGGGCGCCGTCGCATGATGGCGACGACGCCGGCGCGTTCGGGGAGGGACAGGGCCTCCGCGACGGCGTACTGGAAGGGGCCCGACGCCACATACGTCAGGAACTGCTTCGCCGACCGTACGGCCGTCACCAGCGCGGGCGCGCCCGTCACCCACCCCACACCGTGTTCGCGCACCTATTGGTGTGCGGTGCGGCCCGCCCCTCAAGGGAGGCCGGCGTGGTCGGCGGACCGGCTGCGCTCGTGTGCCGCGGCGAGCGTCCCAGGACATCTCCGTCCGCGCCCCCGTTCTTCCGCTGCGTGACGGAGCCGGGGCGGCCGCAGGCCCCTTCCTGATCGAGCTCGCAGCCGTATCGCCAGGCTCGATGGCACGGCACTGTCCGCCGTATCCTGACCACACAGAGGGAGCAGCCGCCCGTAAGTGCCATGAGTGTCGGCGCGGTCGTGTCCCTCGGGCGCCATGCGAAGACCGCGTCCGATGTCTGCATCGACTTCCCCGCCGACGAGAACTCCGCCCCCGGTCTGGCAATCCTGCGTGAGGACGCCCGCCGCGAAGGCGAGCGCTACGGCTTCGAGGACGTCCTGCTGATCTTTGAGGTCGTTTCGACTTCCGGATGGAAGCCGTGCGGCTCGGGATCCCGGCCGGCCTTGACGAGCTTCACGGCCGCCATCGGATCAGGGCAGGCATGGCAGTGTGGTCGGTGCCTTCCATCGTCACGATGACTTCCCGGCCCGTCGCCGTTCCCAGCCAGGTCACGAATGAGCGGACGGGCGTGAAGGCCGCTTCGTCGACCACGTCGGACGGATCGAAGGTGAACTCGATCTCTTCGATGTCGAAGAAGTAGCAGGTGAACCACACACCGTCGATGTCGATGGCCAGGCTCGCCGATTCCTCCGGGTCCTGCTCAAGCCGGGACCATACGGCAGCGGCGTCCGGGGTGCCTCTCTCCGTGGTGTCGGAGAGCGTCCAGGTGAGGACATGGCGCCCCGGGACCGCACGCAGGCCGTCGAACATGCGTCGCCAGTCGTCGATCGTGGTGTCGAGGACGCAGACGTCCCGCAGAGCTCCGTCTGTTGCGAAGTCGTCTGCCCGGTAGGCCGGTTCGGTCTCGTGCTGCCCCGCCATCACAGGAATCCTTCGAAAGTGAGCTGGCCGCCACGCCAACTCCATCGGGCGCCCCAGCCTCCAGGCACCCTGAAGTCCCGGGTGATGCCGCCGTATTGAGCAGACGCCGAGGTGTTGACCTTCTCGACCACGTTCGGGTCGGTGAGTATGTCCTCGATCATCTCATTGGCGATCTCGGTCCGTTCACTGTTGGTCAGCTTGCCGAAATTGTACATATCGACATGTGCTTGACCTCGTTTCGCCAGGTTGCCCGGGCTTGGGTCGCCGTGTTTTTGCAGTGCCCTGCCGGCGGGCGACAGCTGGCCCTTCTTGATGGTGGTGGCCGCCTGGGACAAGTCGTGGGTGCTGTAGTTGCAGGGGGAGAGCCCGAGGGGGTCGATCCAGGTGAGCGGAGTACGCACATAGCCGTAGTGATTGGCCGCCGGCTCCAGTCCCAGCGGGTCCGCGCTGATGTACCGGGCCGTTTCGGGGTCGTAGTAGCGGTGCAGGTTGTAGTGCAGTCCGCTCTCGCCGTCGGCGTACTGTCCCGGGAAGCGCAACGGACAATCGACGGGTCGTCCGGCGCTGTCGTCCGGGACCGGGAAGCCAGTGCCCCACAGGGTGGTGCGGCGCTGCCAGAGCAGGTCTCCGGACACGGACACCAGTTCCATGGGGGTACCGACGGGGTCCGTGACCACGGCATGGAAATGGGCTGTGCGCTCGGGGTTCGTCTCCTCGGCCAAGCGCGCCAGGAACGACGTGTTCGGCCCTGTGGCCGACGGCTCGTGGTCGGTCTGGGCCACCGGGCGGGGGGTGCCCGGTTTGTAGTCCCAGGTCAGCGCCCGGCCGTCCGATGTGGTCTGCTCGGCCAGGAGGGTGTCGTCCCAGCTGAACTCCGTGCGGTCGTGCTTCGAGCCGTCCTCGGCCACCCGGTGCTTGGAGATGCGCCGACCCAGCGGGTCGTAGACATAGCACCACCGGTCGCCGTCCGGGGTGACCACCGCCGTCAGACGGTCCTCGGCGTTCCAGACGTAGGCCCACGTACGGTTCTGACCGCTCAGGAGTTTGCGGGTTCTGCGGATCAGGCGCCCTTGCGCGTCGTGCGCGTACGCGGTCCTGCCCGCCGAGCGGACGAGGGTGCCGTCGAACTCCCGCTCGCCGGGATCGTGGTGGGCGGGCGCGGTGGCGTCCACCAGATTGCCCGCCGCGTCGTAGGCGTAGGTCTCGGTCCAGCCGTAGGCGCTCACTCCGGTGACGCGGCCCATGCCGTCGAGGTCGAAGCGGCGGGTGCCCGAGGTCAGCTCGCGAATCTCGGTGAGGTAGCCGTCGGCGCGGTGGGCGTAGGTGCGGTGCTGGAGGAGGCGGTCCACACTGTCCGTCCCCGGGCCGGAGGTAAGGCACTGACCGGTGAGAAGGTTCCTCGGGTTCCAACTCTGGGTCAGCCTCACCTCCCTACCGAGGCGGCGCTCCGTCTCACGGCCCGCGGGATCGTGGGCGAAGTGCAGTTCGCCCACGGACGAGCGCAGGGTCAGCGGGCGCCCCGTCGGGTCGTACGTCCACTCCGAGGCAAGCCCGGACGGCGTCACCCGGCGGACACGGCGGCCGAGAGCGTCGTAGGCGTACGTGGTCGTGCGGCCGTTCACCGTCTCCGACAGCACACGGCCCAGGCAGTCCCGCTCCAGTACGAGCTCGGCCTCGGCGTTGGCCGCCTGCGCGAGACCGCCGTCGGGTCCGTACGCGAACGTCGTGACGGCGCCCGCCCCGGACCGCTGCTCCAGCACCTGCCCCACAGCGTCCCGCGTGAAGTGCAGCGTCTCCCCGGCGCCGTTGGTCCGGGAGGTCAACTGCCCTGCCGCGTCATGGACGTACGTGAGCACGCGGCCGTTGAAGTCCGTCTCCGCGGTCAGCCGGCCGGCCTCGTCGTAGGTGTAGGACCAGGTACGCCCCTGAGGGTTGGTGACACCGGTCAGACGGAGCTCGGTGTCGTAGGCGAACTCATAACGGGCGCCGTCCGGGTCAGTGCGCAGGGCGGGGACGTCGAAGGGGACCGGAGTGTGGTGGGTCGTGTTGCCGGCGGAGTCGGTGTGGCTGAGGAGGTTGCCTTCCGCGTCCCAGGTCCATGACTCACGCGTGCCGTCCGGGTGTTGGCGCCATGCCTGCTTGCCCTCGCTGGTCCAACCCAGACGGGTGGTGTGCCCGAGCGGATCGGTCACGGCGGTGATCCGGCCGAAGGAGTCCCGGCGGATCGTCGTGGTGTGACCCAGCTCGTCGGTCGTCGCGGCGGGCAGGCCGGCCAGGTCGTACGCGATGGTGCGGGTGTGGCCGAGGGGGTCGGTGATCGTGGTCGGGTGACCCGCCCCGTCGTGCGTGTACCGGGTCTCGGCCCCTGTGGGGTCGACGGTGGTGAGGAGGTTGCCCCGTTCGTCGTAGGTGTGCCGCCAGACCGCCCCGCCTGGCTCGACGACCTCGGTCGGCTGCCCCAACGCGTTGCACGTGGCTTGCGCGGCCGATCCGTCGGGCAGCGTGAGTTCCGTCAGGTTGCCCGAGACGTCGTAGGTGTACCGGGTCGTACGCCCCAGCGGGTCCGTGACCGTGACGGGCCGCGCGCCGTACTCGTCCCACTGGGTGCGGGTGACGTTGCCGAGCGGGTCGGTCTCCTCCTCGACCAGGCCCTCGGCGTTGTGGCGGTGCACCGAGACGTGGCCCTGGGAGTCGGTGTAGGTCGTCGTGCGCGTGGTGTCGTCGTAGGCCAGGGTGCCGGAGAGGATGCCGTCGACACCCTCGGTGCGGACGACCCGGCCGCGCTCGTCGTAGGCGTAGGCGAACCAAGTGCCGTTGCGGTCGGTCCACTTGGTGACCCGGCCCTGCTCGTCGTAGGCGAACCGCAGTGGTTCTCCGCTGGAGTTGACGACCTCCGTGAGGTTGCCGGCGCCGTCGTAGCCGTAGCGCATCACGACGGTGCCCTCGCCCACCGGGCCGTCCGGGCCGTAACGGGAAGGGGGTTCGTCGAGCAGGCGCAGGGCGGTGATGCGGGGGCCGGTCGTGTCGACGGCGACGTAGTAGCCGCCGGAGTGGCGGAGCCCGAACGGGACGCCCTCGTCGTCGCGTTCGACGTCGACGCGGTGGCCGTTGCGGTCGCTCCAGGAGTCCAGCGCGAGGTGGAAGACGCCGAAGGTCGGGGAGGGCACGGGGGCGGCGAAGGTGCGGACGACTCCGGTCGCCGGGTCGGTGACCGTCATCGCGCTGTCCGGCTTGCCGTCCCATTCCAGCGGCCAGCGCACGCCCTTCACCGGCATGGTCGGCACGCCCGGTTCCGGGACCGGGTAGACCAGGCGCATGCCGTCCGCCGCCGCGAACACCACGCCCTCGCCGTCGATCTGGAGGCACTCGTCGAGGGTGGAGATCCAGGTC
This sequence comes from Streptomyces sp. NPDC088350, assembly GCF_044753545.1. Taxonomy (NCBI): domain Bacteria; kingdom Bacillati; phylum Actinomycetota; class Actinomycetes; order Kitasatosporales; family Streptomycetaceae; genus Streptomyces; species Streptomyces sp. NPDC088350. Next base: position 364,187 of record NZ_JBIVNL010000006.1, read on the forward strand.
GGGCCGAAGCAGACACCGCCGCGATACGAGGAGAGGTGGGTGCGGGTGAACTCCAGTGGCAGGCTTCCCGGCAGCGCCAGATCTGTCTGCGTCATCAGCATCGCGCCGGTCGCCACGTCGATCGGCTCGCCGACACAGGGCGTGCGGTCCGCGGTGCGGGCGGCCGGGCCCAACTCCACCAGGTCGGGTCGGAGCGAGGGCGGGCGCAGGAGCAGCGGGGTGGTGTCGCTGAGCCCGCCTTCCATGGTCGCTTTCAGGACCCCGCCGCCGGCGCCCAGCGCGCCGCCGAAGAGCATGCCGTCCTCGGCGGCCTGGTTGACCTCGTCGAGGCTGAAGCCCTGCTGGAGACCGGTCGCGATCTTCAGCGGCTGGGCGACGGCCAGGTCGACGGTCACCGACTCGATCCCGCCGAACGCGGCGGCCACCAGCGTGCCCCCGGCGATCTCGGCGATCGTCGTGGAGACCGCGAACCCCAGCCCGGCACCGAACTCGATGACCAGATCGGCCGCCGCGACGGCCGCGCCGGAGGCCAACCCGGCGGTGAAGAACGCGAGGGCCACCCCGCCCGCGATCACGGCGGCGTCGATGCCGATCTGCGTCCACAGTTTGTTGATGGCGTCGTCGATCGCGTCGGCGAACTTCTCCAGCGCGGTGGCCATTTCACGCCCGGAGTCGGCGAGATCCTTCAGCCAGCCGCTGTCCTTGCCCTGGGCGCTCTGCGCGTAGCGGCCCCAGAACTTGTCGAACGCCTCGATCGACTCACCGGTGTTGTTGTGGATGATCGACGACGCGCTCTGCTGCACCGGGCCCCGCACATCGTCGACCGCGCCCGCGAAGGTGCGCCAGGCCGTCGCAGCCGACCGCACCTTCCCCGAGTCGGCCTCCGGCCACCACAGGCCCAGATCGAGCAGGATCTTCCGGGCCTCGTCCTCAACGCTCACCGGCACCGTCCGACTTCGGGACCTTCACTTCGGTGAACATTCCGGCGATCAGCTCGTCGTTGTCGACATGACCGTCCGCCAGGTCCGCCATGGCCTCGTGAATGCTCGTCAGCCCGAGCACCAGCGTGCCCGCCGCGCTCTCGATCTTCTTCTGCAACGGCTTGTAGGAGTCCCCGAACTCCTTGCCCTGCTTGTCGTTCCCCCAGGGCTCACCCAGACCGTCGAGCGACTTCACCAGCGCGGTCAGTGCCTTGCCCAGATCAGCTGCCGCCGTCTGGAAGTCCGGTGCCGCCCGCTTGATGTCGGCCGTCTTGATGTCGAGAACCTTGGCCGGGTCCTTGCCGTCACCCATCGCGCGTTCCCCGTTCGCAGTCGCGGCCTCCGACCCTAAGAGAGGCGGGTCAAGGGAAAGTCATATTGAAGGCATGTGCAGGCAATGCGCTGATGGTGGGAATGCCCGTCAACGAGGTCAAGTTCGTCGTCTTCGGCCGGCTGGGCGACAGCGTCCGTCTCGTGGTGGTCGTGCCTGGCGACATAGCTTGGCAGGCCGGTGACACCGTGCCCTCCACCATCGCGAGCGGGGTCAACGGCCCTCCGCGATCTCCGCTTCCGTGTTGGCAAGCCGCAGTCTGCGTAGACATCCGCTCGGGCACGCGAACGGGCCGACATGTGTTGCGTGCAGCGTCTGTTCGGCAATGGAACCGGGGTACGGCGAGAAGTCGTAGACGTGCGTGCCGCCGCATTCACACGTGTCGTAAACCGACTCGGTGGCGGCGCGTCCTCTGCCCTACTGGCGGGTTCCTGTAGTCCGCTCGCCCTCGACGGCTCTGTCGGCCGGCTCAATGTCCTCATCCCGCGGGTGAGCAGGCCGGGCCCCGGCGGAGTCACCGTTGGCCCCCTTGTTCGGGACGAAGAGGCCGTGGATTCACTCGGCCAGGCGGCGCAGCCGACCGGCTGCTTCCTTGAGGACGTCGTCCTTCTTGCAGAACGCGAAGCGGACCTGACTGCGGCCGGCGTCGGGATCGTCGTAGAACACGGAGTTGGGGATGGCGACGACGCCGCAGCGTTCGGGGAGCGCGCGGCAGAAGGCGTAGCCGTCCTTCTCGCCGAGGGGAGAGATGTCGGTGGTGATGAAGTACGTGCCCTGGGGCTGGTAGACCTCGAACCCGGCCGCGCGCAGGCCGTCGGCGAGCAGGTCGCGCTTGCGGCGGAGGTCGGCGCGGAAGCCGTCGAAGTACGCGTCGGGCAGCGCCAGTGCCTCCGCGACCGCGTACTGGAAGGGGCCCGACGCCACGTAGGTGAGGAACTGCTTCGCCGAGCGTACGGCGCTGACCAGGTCCGGGGTTCCCGTCACCCACCCCACTCCGTGTTCGCGCACCTATTTGTGTGCGGTGCGGGTCAGGTGTGACAAGGGTGCTGTGCCCGACCCCCGAGTCCCGTCAGCTTTCGTAGTGGTAGCGGCACTGTGCGATCAGGACGCCGTCCTCGGTGGCCTTGTAGATCAGCCGGTGCTCGTCGTTGATGCGGCGCGACCAGTAGCCCTGGAATCCGTGCTTGAGCGGTTCCGGTTTGCCGATGCCCTCGTTGCCGTTCCGGGTGATGTCCGCGATGAGCGCGTTGATGCGCTTAAGGATCTTCCGGTCCTGAAGCTGCCACCATAGGTAGTCCTCCCAGGCACGGGAGGAGAAGGTGATCTTCAACTCGCGGCCCTTACTCGTCGGTTGCCAGCTCGCGCACGGTGCCGCCGCCGTTTTCCAGCTCGTCGATGGACGCGAGCAGGCGCCGGGCGTTGGCCGGACTGCGCAGCAGGTACGCCGTCTCCTTCAGGGACTCGTAGTCCTCAAGGGAGACGATGACGACCGGCTCATGTCCGGCCCGGGTGATGACGACCTCTTCGCGGTCGTCGGTGACGGAGTTGAGCACCTCGGCGTACCGCGCGCGCGACTCGGAATATGTCATGGTCTTCACGATCGAACCTCCTTCGACGTACAGGAAATTGTACGTCGGTCCCTGCGGTGCAGGCAAGCGACGGAACGGCGGACGACGGTCAGCCCGCGAATGCCTTGCGGAGCCGGCCCACGGCTTCCTCCAGCACTCCCACCCGCTTGCAGAACGCGAACCGCACGAAGGGCGCGCCCTCCTCCCGGTGGTCGTAGAAGACCGCGTTCGGGATGGCGACGACACCGGCGAGTTCCGGCAGCGCGCGGCAGAAGGCGAAGCCGTCGCCGTTCTGGGAGAGGTCGGGGCCGAGGGGGCGGATGTCGGTGGTGATGAAGTACGTGCCGGCCGGACGGAAGACCTCGAAGCCCGCCTCGGTCAGGCCCGCCGCCAGCACGTCCCGCTTGGCCAGCATGTCCGTGCGGAAGGCGTCGAAGTAGGAGTCGGGGAGGGACAGGGCCTCCGCCACCGCGTACTGGAACGGGCCCGACGCCACATAGGTCAGGAACTGCTTCGCCGACCGTACGGCTGTCACCAGCCCGGGCGTGCCCGTCACCCACCCGACCTTCCACCCGGTGAACGAGAACGTCTTGCCCGCCGAACCGATCGACACCGTCCGCTCCCGCATCCCCGGGAACGTCACCAGCGGAATGTGCTCGGCCCCGTCGAACACCAGGTGCTCGTAGACCTCGTCCGCGATCACCAACAGGTCGCGTTCCACGGCGAGTTCGGCGATGGCGCCGAGTTCCTCGCGGGTGAGGACGGTGCCGGTCGGGTTGTGCGGGGTGTTGATGAGGAGGAGGCGGGTGCGGTCGGTGACGGCAGCGCGCAGTTCGTCGAGGTCGAGGCGGAAGCGGCCCTCGGAGGGGCGGAGCGTGACCGGTACGCGTGTGCCGCCCGCCATCGCGATGCAGGCCGCGTAGGAGTCGTAGTACGGCTCCAGGGCGACGACCTCGTCGCCGGGTTCCACCAGGGCCAGCAGGGCCGCGGCGATGGCCTCCGTCGCGCCCGCCGTGACCAGGACCTCGGCGTCGGGGTCGTAGGACAGGCCGTAGCGGCGCTCCTGGTGGGCGGCGACCGCGGTGCGCAGTTCGGGGACGCCGGGGCCCGGCGGGTACTGGTTGCCGCGTCCGTCGCGCAGCGCGCGGACCGCCGCCTCGCGGATCTCTTCGGGGCCGTCCGTGTCGGGGAAACCCTGGCCGAGGTTGATCGACCCGGTCTTCAGGGCCAGGGCGGACATCTCGGCGAAGATCGTCGTCCCGAACTCGGCGAGCCGGCGGTTGAGGAGGGGGCGTGCGCTGGAGGTCATGCCCGTCATCCTGCGCCCAAGCTCTGGACTTCCTCAACTCTGCTTTGGCACGTGAGACGGCCGGGCATCCCTGGTTCACGCAGCACACGAGGCGCCCACGGGGGGCCGCTTCGGGGGAATCGGAAGGAGGGTGACGCCATGTTCAGCATCCTCGGTGGAAGCACGTTCTTCTTCGTCGCCTTGGCGGTCGTCGCGGTCGTCTTCATCGGAGCGGTCGTCCGGGCGGGGCGCAAGGACAGGCTCGGCAAGGGATCGGGGCGCCGGGCCGGTATCGGCGGCAGCAGCGCAGGCAGCGGCAGCTGGTGGGCCGGAGACGGGGGTTCGTCCTCGGGCGGCGGCCACCACGGCGGCCATGGTGGTCACGGTGGGCACCACTCCTGCGGTGGCGGGCACTCCTCCTGCGGCGGCGGTTCGTCGTGCGGCGGGGGCTCGTCCTGCGGGGGCGGTGGCGGCTGCGGAGGGGGCAACTGACCGGCGCGGCGGGTCCCGTGGCGCCCGTCGGGAGACCGCTCCCGGCGGGCGCTCCGGCGCGCGCCTGACACGCCTGGGCGTACGCCTTGGTTGAACAGTTGAGCTGTGGAGCCCCCTGAGGGATGGAAACCCCACGAAGTTGGGTAAAAACGCTGTGGTGGCGCCACCGCTCATGATTCCCTCTACCTCACCGACGCAGCCCCTCGGGCGCCTGCGGACACCTTCTCCTGACTGGGCCGACCGGGCCGATGTCCCGGTGTCGGCCGGGGTGTGCCAGACCCCCACACCTCCCCTTTCTTTGCGTGCTAGCGGAGCCGATCCATGCTCACGACCCTGAAGACCTCCTACACCGATACGCGCGCGGCCGACCTCGCCTGGACCCTGGGGCGCGAGCCGCTTCCCGCCCTGGCCACGCTCGACCTCGAACTCGCCGGTGCGAAGCTCCAGTTGAGACTGCTCGGCGCGTCCCACCAGGTACTCCTGGACGAGGAGCGGGGCAGCTGTTCGGAGACGGTCGCGTGCATCCCGGGTTCCAGCACACCGCTGCCGCTCGGCGTCGCCAAGCGGGTCGGTGACTGGGAGTACGAGTTCGCGGCCCGGGTCGAGGTGCTGTCCCCGGGGCAGTTCGCGGGCCGCGCCCAGGAACTGCTGGCCCTGGTCGCCGACCATCCCAACGGACTGGCGGGGGTCTTCCCCGGCAGCCCGCACGCCTTCACCGCGATGCTCGCCCAGCGGCACGAGGGCCAGGTGCACTGGCGCACCTGGCACGCCTATCCGCAGGACGGGCAGTTGGTGGCGACGCGGACGCGGGTGGGGGTACGGGTGCCGGTGCCTGTGCCGGTGGGGCTCGCCGTGCCGTCTCCGGTGTGAACGCCGTTTCGCCCTTCGCCCGGCCGACACCGACCCCGTGCCGCCCTCTCCCGCGGGCCGACACCAACCCCGGGGCCTGTAAACACATTCCACACGTGTGGGTGACGAAGCGTGCCCGTCATGTGACGTAACGTCGCAGCGTGATCGAACCGCACGCGCCGGCCCGGCCGGGTACCCAGCCACCGTGGGCGGGCCCCGCGCGGCTGCCCGTACGGCCGGGCACGGGCCGGTTCCTGGTGCTCGCGGGCGTCTTCGTCTGCGCCGCCTGCGGACTCGTGTACGAACTCGAACTCGTCGCCCTCGCCTCGTACCTGATCGGCGACTCGGTCACCCAGGCGTCCGTCGTCCTGTCCGTCATGGTGTTCGCGATGGGCATCGGCTCGCTCGCCGCGAAACGCCTGCGCTGGCACGCGGCGGCGGGTTTCGGCGCCGTCGAGGCGGCCCTCGCGCTGATCGGCGGGTGCAGCGCGATGGCGTTGTACGCGGTCTTCGCCTGGACCGGCGACTGGGGCGGCCTGTGGGCACAGGGCCCGCGCTGCCTCCTGGTCGCCTTCTCCCTCGCGATCGGCCTGCTGATCGGCGCGGAGGTCCCGCTGCTGATGGAACTGATCCAGCGCATCCGCCGCCAGGACGCGGGCGGCGCGGTCGCCGACCTGTTCGCGGCGGACTACGTGGGCGCGCTGGTCGGCGGCCTGGCCTTCCCGTTCCTCCTCCTGCCCTTCCTGGGCCAGCTGACCGGCACCCTGCTCACCGGCACGGTCAACGTGGTCGCCGGCGGCTGTCTGGTCCTCGGCCTGTTCCGCCGTGACCTGAGCCGCCGGGGCCGCTGGCTCCTGATCATCGCCAACCTCACGGTCCTCGGCCTGCTCGCCTCCGCCGCCGTCCTGGTCGACGACTTCGAACGGGCCGCACGGCAGGCGGTCTACGGCGAGGACGTCCGCGTCGCGCTCCAGACCGACGTCCAGGAGGTCGTCCTCACCGGCGGCGGCCACGGCCGCCCCCTAGACCTCTTCCTCGACGGCCGCCTCCGGGTCAGCGGACGGGACGAACACCGCTACCACGAGGCCCTCGTCCACCCCGCGATGAACGGCCCCCACGCGCGCGTGCTCGTCCTCGGCGGCGGGGACGGCCTCGCGGCCCGGGAAGTCCTCCGCCACGCGGGCGTGCGCCGCGTCGACATCGTCGAACTCGACGCGGGCGTCGTCCGGCTGGCCCGCCGGGACCCCGCCCTGTCCGCCCTCAACGGTCATGTCTACGACGACCCGCGCGTCCACGTGACCACGGGCGACGCCTTCGACCTGCTGCGCCGGGTCCGCCCGGGGACGTACGACGTGGTCGTCGCGGACCTCCCCGACCCCGGCATCACCGCCAGCACGAAGCTGTACTCCCAGGAGTTCTACGGCCTCGCCCGCCGCGCCCTCACCGACCGGGGCCGGCTGGTCGTGCACGCGGGCCCGGTCTCCTCGCGGCGCCGCGTCTTCTGGACGGTGGTCTCCACGATCCGCGCGGCCGGGCTCGACCCGGTCCCCTACCGCGTCGGCGGCCGTGCCTCCGGCTTCGCGGCGGGCCCCGACCGCACGGCCGGCACGTCCGGGGCTCCGGGTGACTGGGGGTTCGTGCTGGCGGCGCGGGGGGTGGTGCCGGTGGAGCCGGGGCTGGAGAGTGAGGAACGGGCGGCGGAGCGGACGTGGGTGGCGGGGCTGGCGGCTTCTACGTTGGTGCATCCGCGGTACTGATCTCACCAGGGGTGCTGTCCACCAGCCCCCGCGAACGCCCGCACCAACACACCGGCACTTCCGGGCAACGACAGGTGTACCCCCGCCCAACCTAGGTAGGCTCCGCAAGCATGGAGCACGAGGTGCACGTTCCGGTTCCCCCCGGCCGACTGCGGGACGCACTCGCCGACCCCGCCCGGGTCGCCCGCGCCGTCCCCGGCCTCCAGCAGGACGCCGGCACCGAACCCGTCGCCGGGCGCCTGAAGATCCGCGTCGGCAGCCACTCCATCACCTACCGCGGCTCGGTGCGCGTCTCCGCGCGGGACGACGGTTCCTACGCCGTCGAGGGCACCGGGACCGAGGCCCGCGGCACCGGCTCCGTCAAACTCGCCCTCACCCTGCGCGTCCGCGAGACCGACGCCGGCTCCACCCTCACCTTCGACGGTACGGCGACGGCGGACGGCCGCGTGGCCGAACTGGCCCCGGACGCGGTGAGCGCGGCGGCGACGAGGCTGCTGGACCGGTTCGCGGCGAACCTGGGCACGGAGGAGCGGGAGGAGCGGGAGGAGCGGGAGGAGCGGGAGCAGACCGAACCGGCCGACGACATCGACGCCGTAGACGTGATGGACGACATTGAGGAGATCGAGGAGATCGAAGGGATCGAAGGGATCGAAGAGCCCGACGTGGCCGACGTGGACTTCGTGGTCGACGAACCGCACCTCTCCGAGAGCTTCGCCGAGAACCCCGAACCCCCCGCCGAAGCCGCGCACGCCCGCCGCACGATGATCGGCCGCAGCGCGGAGGAGGTCGACCACGCGCCGCCGCGCGGCCGTTACGCCCCCGTCCCCGCCCCGCAGACCGTCTCCACGAACGCCACCCTCCGCTGGGCGGCCCCCGCCGCCGCACTGGTCCTGGCCTCGGCGATCGTGGTCAACAGGGTGCTGCGCAAACGCCGTTGACGGGTCGCCGTCCGCCGTCCCGACCGGCCCAGTAGGGTCGTGCCGTGAGTAACGAAGAGATCACGCTGACCGCGGGTGACGCGGAAGTGACGGTGCAGCCGGGCAACGGCGGCCGTATCGGAGGGCTCCGCGTCGGCGGCACCGAACTCCTGCGCCAGGGCGAGCGGTTCGGGTGCTTCCCGATGGTCCCCTGGTGCGGGCGGATCCGCGACGGCCGCTTTATGGATGGCGGGACCGTCCACCAGATGCCCCTCAACTCCCCGCCGCACGCCATCCACGGCACCGTCCGCGACGGCGCCTGGCGCACCGCCCGCAGGACGCCCGACGAGGCGGTCATCACGTACGACCTCGTCGAGCCGTGGCCCTTTCCCGGCCGCGTCACCCAGGCCGTCGCGCTGACCGCCGACGCCCTGACGCTCACGATGGCCGTCGAGGCGTACGGCGACTCGTTCCCGGCGCAGATCGGCTGGCACCCGTGGTTCAACCGCAACCTCGGCGGCGAGGACGTGCGGGTCGACTTCGGCGCGGCCTGGCAGGAGGAGCGCGGCGACGACCACCTCCCCACCGGCAACCGGATCGACGTGAAGCCCGGCCCCTGGGACGACTGCTTCGGCATGCCGGACGGCGTCGACGTCACGCTGACCTGGCCGGGGCAGCTGGAGCTGAAGGTCACGAGTCCGGAGGCGTGGGTCGTCGTCTACGACGAACAGGAGGCCGCCGTGTGCGTCGAACCGCAGACCGGCCCGCCCAACGGCCTCAACACCCTGCCCCGCCTGGTCACCCCGATCGAACCGCTCGAAGCCACGATGACCTGGAGTTGGACGCGCTTCTAGGCCGGTGGGCATCGCCTCTAAGCTGACAGGCATGACGGACGTACGCGGCGCGCTGCTGCAGCAGATCAAGGACAAGGCCGTGGTGCACGGCAAGGTGACCCTGTCGTCGGGTCTGGAGGCCGACTACTACGTCGACCTCCGGCGCGTGACCCTCGACGGGGAGGCCGCGCCGCTCGTCGGGCAGGTGCTGCTGGACCTGACCGCCGGCCTCGACTTCGACGCGGTCGGCGGGCTGACCATGGGCGCCGACCCGGTCGCCACGGCGATGCTGCACGCCGCCGCGGCGCGCGGGCGGAAGCTGGACGCCTTCGTCGTCCGCAAGGCCGCGAAGGCGCACGGCATGCAGCGCCAGGTGGAGGGCCCCGAGATCGCGGGCCGCCGGGTCCTGGTCGTCGAGGACACCTCCACCACCGGCGGCTCCCCGCTCACCGCCGTCGAGGCCGTGCGCGCGGCCGGCGCCGAGGTCGTCGGCGTCGCCACCATCGTCGACCGGGCGACCGGCGCCGCCGAGAAGATCGAGGCGGGCGCGGGAGTGCCGTATCTCTTCGCGTACTCCAAGGACGAGCTGGGCCTGGACTGACCGGGCGCTCCTAGCATCCGGCCACGTCTGGAAAGATGGGTACGACGATGACGTCGCACCCAAGGTCTAGGTCAGGGCCGTAGTACGCAGATCGCGAAGATCGCCAACCCGCACATACCAAGGAGCGGACAGATGCCCATCGCAACCCCCGAGGTCTACAACGAGATGCTCGACCGGGCGAAGGCAGGCAAGTTCGCCTACCCGGCCATCAATGTGACCTCGACCCAGACCCTGCACGCCGCGCTGCGCGGCTTCGCGGAGGCCGAGAGCGACGGCATCGTCCAGATCTCCACGGGTGGTGCCGAGTTCCTGGGCGGCCAGTACGCCAAGGAGATGGTCACGGGTTCCGTGGCGCTCGCCGAGTTCGCGCACATCGTCGCCGAGAAGTACCCGGTCACCGTCGCGCTGCACACGGACCACTGCCCCAAGGACAAGCTCGACGGCTACGTCCGTCCGCTGCTCGCGGTCTCCGAGGAGCGCGTGAAGGCCGGCGGCAACCCGCTGTTCCAGTCGCACATGTGGGACGGCTCGGCGGAGACCCTCGCCGACAACCTCGCCATCGCGCAGGAGCTGCTGGCCCGCGCCGCCGCCGCGAAGATCATCCTTGAGGTGGAGATCACCCCGACCGGCGGCGAGGAGGACGGTGTCTCGCACGAGATCAACGACTCCCTCTACACCACCGTCGAGGACGCGATCCGTACGGTCGAGGCGCTCGGTCTGGGCGAGAAGGGCCGCTACCTGCTGGCCGCGTCCTTCGGCAACGTGCACGGCGTGTACAAGCCGGGCAACGTCGTCCTGCGCCCCGAGCTGCTCAAGGAGCTGAACGAGGGCGTGGCCGCCAAGTACGGTCAGCCGGCCGGCAGCAAGCCGTTCAACTTCGTCTTCCACGGCGGCTCCGGCTCCACGGAGGAGGAGATCGCCACCGCGCTGGAGAACGGCGTGGTGAAGATGAACCTCGACACCGACACCCAGTACGCGTTCACGCGCCCGGTCGCGGACCACATGTTCCGCAACTACGACGGTGTCCTGAAGGTCGACGGCGAGGTCGGCTCCAAGAAGACCTACGACCCGCGCACCTGGGGCAAGCTCGGCGAGGCGTCGATGGCGGCGCGCGTCACCGAGGCCTGCGCGAACCTGCGCTCCACGGGCACGAAGATCAAGTAAGTCCTTCTGCCTGTCCGTCTGTTCCGCGAGCCCGGTGCTACGGCACCGGGCTCGCTGTATACCTGGGGGCATGTCCTCCGACGTCCGGCTCGCCTCGCCCCAGGGCAAGTGGATCCTGCTGACCACGGTCCTCGGCTCCAGCATGGCCATGGTCGACTCCACCGTCGTCAACGTGGCCCTGCCCCGCATCGGCCGCGACCTGAACGCCGACCTGGCCGCCCTCCAGTGGACCGTCAACGCGTACATGCTCACGCTGGCCGGCCTGATCCTCCTCGGCGGCTCCCTCGGCGACCGCTACGGCCGCCGCCGGATCTTCGTCCTGGGCGTGGTCTGGTTCGCGGCGGCCTCCCTGCTCTGCGGTCTCGCGCCCAACGCGGGTGTCCTGGTCGCCGCCCGCGCGCTCCAGGGCATCGGCGGCGCACTCCTCGCCCCGGGCTCCCTCGCCCTCATCCAGGCCTCCTTCCACCCCGACGACCGTGCCCGCGCGGTCGGCCTGTGGTCCGGCTTCGGCGGTATCGGCGCGGCGATCGGCCCGTTCCTGGGCGGCTGGCTGGTGGACGGCCCCGGCTGGCGCTGGGTGTTCCTGATCAACGTGCCGCTGGCGCTGGTCTGCGTCCCCGTGGCCGTACGCCATGTCCCCGAGTCGGGCGACGGCCGTAAGCACGGCCGTTTCGACGTCCTGGGCGCGGCGCTGGGCGCCGTGGCACTCGCCCTGGTGACGTACGCGCTGATCGAGGCGGGCAACGGCTCACTCGTCGTCGTGGTCCTGACCGCCGTCGCCGGCGTGGCCGCGGGCGTCGCCTTCGTCCACGTGGAGAGGCGGCGCCCCGACCCGATGATGCCGCCGGACATCTTCGCGTCACGCCAGTTCACGGCGGTCAACCTCGTCACGTTCTGCGTCTACGCGGCCTTCGGCGGCTTCTTCTTCCTCACCGCGCTCCAACTCCAGGTCGTGGCGGGCTACTCGGCGCTCCAGGCCGGCACGGCCCTGCTCCCGACGACCGCCCTCATGCTCCTGTTCTCGGCCCGCTCCGGCGAACTCGCCCAGCGCGTCGGCCCCCGCATCCCGCTCACCGTAGGGCCGTTGTTGTGCGCGACGGCGATGCTGCTGATGCTGCGGGTCGGCCCCGGGGCCTCCTACCTCGCCGACGTCCTGCCCGCCCTCCTGGTCATGGGCACCGGCATGGTCACCCTGGTCGCGCCGCTCACGGCCACCGTCCTCGCCTCCGTGGACACCGCGCGGGCGGGCCTGGCCAGCGGTATCAACAACGCGGCGGCCCGCGCGGCCGGCCTCCTCGCCGTCGCCGCGCTGCCACTGCTCGCCGGGATGGGCCCGGAGGCGTACCGCTCGGCGCCCGCCTTCGACGACGCCTTCCACCGGGCGATGCCTCTGTGCGCGGGCGTCCTGGCGGCGGGCGCGATCCTGGCCTACGCGACCGTACGACGCCCGGCACCGGACTGCCGCCGCCCGGAGTGCCGCACACACGGCTGGGTGACGGCACCGCCGCTGGAGCCGCGGGCGGGGAAGGGGCGGCTGGAGGCCGGTGAGTAGCCGGGGAGCGGTCCTGGCCCGCTCGATGCCGGGCATTGGCCGCCCCTGGGGGAGACTGGAACCCATGACGATTCACGAGAACCTCCTCGGGGGACCGCCCCCGACCCACCTCCCCGAAGAACCCGGCCCGCGTGACCTCCTCGCGGGCGGTACGGCGCCCGCCGAGGTCGCCGCCAAGTACCCGACCTCCTCGCTCGCCTGGGCCCGGCTGGCCGACGACGCGTTCGAGCGGGGCAGCGTCGTGGAGTCGTACGCCTATGCCCGTACGGGCTACCACCGCGGCCTTGACTCGCTGCGTCGCAACGGGTGGAAGGGTCACGGTCCGGTCCCGTGGGAGCACGAGCCGAACCGCGGCTTCCTGCGTGCCCTGCACGCCCTCGCGCGTGCCGCGCAGGCGATCGGGGAGCAGGAGGAGTACACGCGCTGCTCGCAGTTCCTGAAGGACTCCTCGCCGACGGCGGCCCAGACGCTGGGCTAGTTCCTTCGCGTTGTTGCAGGTCCGCCTGGTGTGACCAGGCGGACCTTGCGGACTCGGGGGACGATTGTGGAGGATGCCCGGTGGGGACCGGGGCCCCCGTGTCGGAATTCGGCAGGGGCGGACCGCTACCCGGAGTACGCATCAGGAGACAGCGATGTCCCAACCGGCTCAGGAACCTCAGGAGCCCGAGGCCCCGCATCTCGACTTCCAGGGAACGACCCCCTACGAGGACTACGTCCAGGCGGACGTCCTCACCCACCTCCAGCACACCCGCTCCGACGACCCCGGCGAGATGGTCTTCCTGGTCACCACCCAGGTGATGGAGCTGTGGTTCACCGTCATCGTCCACGAGTGGGAGACCGCCGCGCGGGCCCTGCGCGAGGACCGGGTGCCGGTCGCGGTCGACGCGCTGAAGCGTTCCGTACGCGAACTGGAGGCGCTGAACGCCTCCTGGCGGCCCCTCGGCCAGCTCACCCCGGCCCAGTTCAACTCCTACCGCGGCGCCCTCGGCGAGGGCTCCGGCTTCCAGTCGGCGATGTACCGCCGCATGGAGTTCCTGCTCGGCGAGAAGTCCGCGTCCATGCTCGTCCCGCACCGCGGCGCCCCGCGCGTGCACGCCGAGCTGGAGAAGGCCCTGCACGAACCGAGCCTCTACGACGAGGTGTTGAGGCTCCTCGACCGGCGCGGGCACGCCGTGCCGGAGGCCGTACTGAAGCGTGACGTGTCGCTGCGGTACGAGCCGTCGGAGGAGGTCGAGAAGGTATGGACCGACCTCTATTCCGGTGACCCCGGTCTTGAACTCGCCCGGCTGGGTGAGGCGTTGACCGATGTCGCCGAGCTGGTGTGGCGATGGCGCAACGACCATCTCGTCTCCACCCGGCGCGCGATGGGCGCGAAGACCGGCACGGGCGGCTCCGCCGGGGTGGCCTGGCTGGAGAAGCGCGCGCAGAAGAACGTGTTCCCCGAGCTGTGGACGGCGCGCTCCCATGTCTGAACTCGCGCTCAGGGCAGAGAAGCTGGACGCCGCTGACGAACTGGCGGGCGTGCGCGCGCAGTTCGTCCTCGACGACGTGGTGTACCTGGACGGGAACTCGCTCGGCGCGCTGCCGGCGTCCGTCCCCGGCCGGGTCGAGGACGTCGTCCGGCGTCAGTGGGGCGAGCTGCGCATCCGCTCCTGGGACGAGAGCGGCTGGTGGACCGCGCCCGAGCGGATCGGCGACCGCATCGCCCCGCTGGTCGGGGCGGCGGCCGGGCAGATCGTCGTGGGCGACTCGACAAGTGTCAATGTGTTCAAGGCACTTGTGGGTGCCGTGCGGCTGGCGGGGGAGGGGCGGGACGAGATCGTCGTCGACGCCACGACCTTCCCCACGGACGGGTACATCGCCGAGTCGGCGGCCCGGATGACCGGTTGCGCGCTGCGGCCGGTGACCCCGGCCGAGGTGCCGGGCGTGCTCGGCGACCGTACGGCGGCGGTGCTCCTCAACCACGTCGACTACCGCACCGGCCGGCTGCACGACCTGCCCGCGCTCACGGCCGCCGTGCACGCGGCGGGCGCCGTGGCCGTCTGGGACCTGTGCCACAGCGCGGGCGCGCTGCCGGTCGGGCTCGACGAGCACGGCGTGGACCTCGCGGTCGGCTGCACCTACAAGTACCTGAACGGCGGCCCGGGTTCACCGGCGTACCTCTATGTGCGGCGGGAGCTGCAGGACCGCTTCGACTCCCCGCTCCCCGGCTGGAACTCGCACGCCGAACCCTTCGGCATGCGGCCCTCCTACGAACCGGCGGCGGGCGCGCTGCGCGGTCGCGTCGGCACCCCGGACATCCTCTCCATGCTCGCCCTCGAAGCCGCCCTGGAGGTGTGGGACGGCGACGGCGTCTCGATCGAGGCGGTGCGCGCCAAGTCCCTCGCCCTGACGGACTTCTTCCTGGAGTGCGTGGCGTCGTACGTCCCGTCCGGGCGTGTGGAGTCGGTGACTCCGGTTGCGTGCGCGGAGCGGGGGAGCCAGGTCGCGCTGCGCTGCGCGGACGCCGGTGACGTGATGAAGCGGCTGATCGAGCGGGGCGTGGTCGGCGACTTCCGGCATCCGGACGTCCTGCGCTTCGGATTCACGCCGTTGTACGTCGGGTTCGCGGATGTGGAGCGGGCGGCGCGGGTCCTGGGAGATGTGGTCCGCTAGAAGCTGTACCTCGATCTAACTGTCGTAGGTCATGGGAGCGGTTAGATCGTCGGACAGGCTGGTGACGTACACCCCTGCCACGGCGGCGGCCCGCGCGGCGCGCGCGGCCCGCTCCGCGGCGGGGGTGTCCGGGGCGGTCCCGGTGGTCAGCAACTCGTAGTAGAGGGGCGCCGATACGGCCCGTACGACCTGGGCGGCATCGGTGCCGGCGGGCAACTCCCCGCGCGCCACGGCCTGTTCGACGCAGGGCGCCCACTCGTCGACCCGCACCTCGTAGAAGTGGCGCAAGGCCTCGGCCGTACGGTCGTCGCAGGTCGCGGCGGCGATGACGGCGCGGAACAGGGCGCCTTGCCGGGCGTCGGCCAAAGTGCGCTGCACCAGAAGGGCGTTGGCGCGCAGGTCGCCGAGGAGCGAGCCCGTCTCCTCGCGCGGGAGCGACTGTTCGGCCATGTCTACGAGGAGGTCCGCGACCAGCGCGGTCACCGAACCCCAGCGCCGGTACACCGTGGTCTTGCCGACCTCGGCCCGCCGGGCGACGTCCGAGAGGTCGAGCCGGTCGACACCCTGCTCGGCCAGCACGTCACCCGCGGCGCGCAGCACCGCCGTACGGACGCGTGCGGTGCGGCCGCCGGGGCGCAGGGTGCCGGGTTCGGTGGGCATCGCGGTCTCCTTGATGTGCCGACGAGGTGCCGACGAGATGCTGGCGAGGTGCTGATGAGATGCCGACGAGGTGCCGACGAGATGCTGACAAGGTGTGCTGTGACGGGCACGGTGTCAGCGTAACGAAACAGCAGAACCGTTTAACTCTCACCCAGCGTGACATCCGCGTGTCCGCCCATGTCACCGGCCTGGTAGCGTCCCGCCAACGGCCGCAATCTTCTCCAGGTCCGCCACATCCGAACCGTCCAAATCCTCCCCCAGTGCCGAAAGCCTGGGAGGTGCCCCCATCGTCGCTGAGAGGTTGGAGCATGCCGGACGACGTCGCCGCACGTGCCGCCGCAGAAGAGGAGTCCGCCTTCTCGCACCCCGCCGTCGACCCCGACAGCACCGCCGCGTACGGCGACCACCCCGACCAGGTGATCGACTTCTACGCCCCGCGCGGCGAGCGCGTACCGGGCGAGCCTGCTCCTCTGGTCGTAGTACTCCATGGGGGCGCGTGGCGCGCCCCGTACGACCGCCGGCACATCACCCCGTTCGCGGACTTCCTCGCCCACCGGGGCTTCGCGGTGGCCAACGTCGAGTACCGGCGGGGGGCGGCCGGTCCTGCGGAGGGCGGTACCGGGGGCCCGGTCGCGGGCCGCTGGCCGGACACCTTCGACGACGTCGCGGCGGCGCTGGACGCGCTCCCCGCGCTCGTACGGGTGGCGTTGCCGCAGGCCGACCCGCGCCGCACGGTGATCACCGGTCACTCGGCGGGCGGTCACCTCGCCCTGTGGGCCGCCGCACGGCACGTCCTCCCCAAGGACGCGCCCTGGCGCACCGCCGCCCCCGCCGCCCTGCGCGGAGTGGTCGCCCTCGCCCCGATCGCCGACTTCACGGTCGCCGAGAAACTCGCCGTGTGCGGCGGAGCGGCCGGTCAACTCCTCGGCGGCGGGGCCGAGTTCGCCGAACGGCTGCCGTACGCGGACCCGAGCCTCCTCCTCCCCACCGGCATCGCGACCACCCTCGTCCAGGGCCGCGCCGACGTCGTCGTCCCCCAGGCGGTCGCCGAGTCGTACGCGGACGCGGCGGCGAAGTCGGGCGAGGTGGTCGGCCTCACGCTCCTGGAGGACGTCGGCCACTTCCCGCTGATCGACCCGGCGGCGGACGCGTGCGCGGTGGTGGCGGAGGAGATCGCCCAGTTGGCATGGTGAGCGCCGCACGGTGACAGTCTGTTCGTCTGTCTCTCTGTCCGTCTGTCTCTCTGTCCGGCTGACCCGGTCATACCCGTAATACCTGAGAGCTACGACGCAGATGAGCTCCCTGGCGTGACGCGGACGACGAGCGCGGATCCGTAATTTCCCTTTCAGATGAGCCCGGTGGCCGGGCGGACTGGGAGGGGGACGGGATGGGGCTCGACACGGGGGTGGCCGGGGCGACAACCGCCGGACGGGACAGGGGAGGAGCCGCCGCGCGTCGCCGCACCGGCAGATGGCGCCGCGCCCTCCTCGCCGCGCTGGTCACCGGCGCCATAGTGATCCCCCTCTCGGCCGCGACGCGGCCCGGGATCCCGGCACCGGAACCCGCCGCCCTCGCCCCGCTCACCTCGGCCACGCTGGACGAGGCGTACGCGGCGAACCGTGCCGACGCCGCCGAGGCGTCCCGTATGG
The DNA here is from genome assembly GCF_044753545.1 of Streptomyces sp. NPDC088350. Classification (NCBI taxonomy): domain Bacteria; kingdom Bacillati; phylum Actinomycetota; class Actinomycetes; order Kitasatosporales; family Streptomycetaceae; genus Streptomyces; species Streptomyces sp. NPDC088350. Next base: position 381,483 of record NZ_JBIVNL010000006.1, read on the forward strand.
CCGCCGCCGACGGTGACGACCGGCGCGCGGCGGCGGACCGTGCGATGGCCGACCCCGCCCGCCACTTCCTCGCCTTCGACGGCCGGGGCGAGGGCCAAGCGGCCGAGGTTTTCGGTGACTTGGCGCACGCCGAGCGCGTGGCCGTCCTGGTGCCGGGCTCCGACACCTCGCTCGACACCTACGACCGCTTCCGCGCGACCGCGCTGAACCTGCGCCGCCAACTCACCCTGGACGCCCCGGACTCGCGCACGGCGGTCGTGGCCTGGCTCGGCTACCGGACCCCGCACACGGTGAGCACCACGGTCCTGACCGAGGGCAGAGCCGACCAAGCGGCCCCGCATCTACGGGAGTTCATACGACAGCTGCACGGCATCACCGGCCGCGAGGCGCGGGTCGCGCTGGTGTGCCATTCGTACGGCACCGTCGTCTGCGGTCGCGCCGCCGCCGGCCTGGACGTGGCGGACATCGCCCTCGTCGGCAGCCCCGGCACGGGAGCCGACTCCGCCGCCGGCCTGCACACCTCCGCCCGCGTGTGGGCGGCGCGTGGCGGCGACGACTGGGTCGCGGACGTCCCGCACATCAGCGCGGACCTGTTCGGTACGACCGTCGGCTTCGGCACCGACCCGGTGTCCCCGGCGTTCGGCGCCCGCGTCTTCGCGGCCGGTGACGGCGGCCACAGCGACTACTTCTCCCCGGGCTCGGCCTCCCTGGCCAACCTCGCCCGGATCGTCCTGGGCGAGACCTCGGAGGTGACGACCCGTGCGTGACCACACCCTGAGCACCGCGATCGACGGGATACGGCGGGGCGCCGCCCGCGTCGACGCCACCACCCCGCCCGACCGGGACCGTGCCGTGGACGCCCTGCGCGCCTTCGCGATCCTCGGTGTCGTCCTGGGCCACTGGCTGGTGACGGCGCTGGTCGCGGACGGCGGCACGCTGCACACGGCGAGCCCGTTGCAGCACATGCCGTGGCTGGCGCTCATCTCCTGGGTGTTCCAGACCCTGGCGGTGTTCTTCCTGGTGGGCGGCCATGTGGCGACCCGGGGTTACGCCTCCGCACGGGCCCGGGGCACGACGTACGGTCAGTGGCTGACCGCCCGTCTGTCGCGGCTGTTCCGGCCGGCGGCGGCGGTCCTCACCCTGTGGACGGTGGCCGCGATCGCGCTGCTGCTGTCCGGCACGGACTTCGAAACGGTCCGCGCGCTGGTCAAGTTGGCGCTGTCACCGATGTGGTTCCTGGTCGTGTTCGCGGGTCTGACGGCGGCCACTCCCCTCCTGACCCGGCTCAACCCGCTGTGGCCGCTGGCCGTCGTCCTGCACGTGGACCTGATCCGTTTCGGACTCGGCGGCCCGTCCTGGCTCGGCTGGGTGAACGTGGCGGCCGGCTGGCTGGTGCCGTACACGCTCGGCGCGGCCTGGACCCGGGGCGAGCTGGACCGCGCCCGGGCGGGCTGGGTCCTGCTGGTCGGCGGTACGGCGGCGACGGCGGGACTGGTCCTCTGGGCGGGCTATCCGGCGTCGATGGTCGGCGTCCCCGGCAGCACGATCTCCAACCTGGACCCGCCGACCCTGGCCGCCGTCACCTTCGGCCTGGCCCAGTGCGGCCTGGCCCTGCTCCTCCGCGACCGCCTGCGCCGCACGATGAGCCGCCCGCTCGTCTGGTCGGCGGTGGCCCTGGTCAACCTCTCCGCGATGACGATCTTCCTCTGGCACCTGACGGCCCTGATGGCCACCACGGCCGCGACCCTGCCCGCCGGTCACCTCCCGGGCCTGCACACACTCCCCGACAACCTGACGTGGGTGGCGGCCCGCGTGGCATGGCTCCCGGTGTTCGCGCTGGCCCTGGCGATCTGCTGGACGGCGTTCCGGACCTACGAACAGGGGGCGCGGAAGCGCTCGTTCAGCCGTTCCCGGGGCGTCCGGGCCCACATCCGACCACCTCACCCGTCGGCGAAGAGGCCGCACCGTGCCTAGGGTTGACGACGTGACCAGCGACGAGCCTCGGAACCGGAGCGACGAGCCCGCCACGGGCCGCGCGTTCCACGCCCCCGAGCCGGACGCCCAGGGGGTCCCCGGAACCGACCGGCTCCGTGCCGCCCGCGTCATCCGCGTGCCGGAGCAACGCTTCGCCCCTGTGCTGCGCGGTGTGCTGAGAGACCTCATGTCACCGTCGGCCGCACCGCTCCCGCCGTTGTCCAGGCCCCGGTTCCTGCGCCGGCTGCCGCACGTCCTGGTGTGCGCGATCGCCGTGGGGCTGGCGTTCGGGAACCTCCACGACCTGAAGGTGAACTACCAACTCGGCCTCCCGCTGGCCGCGTTGACCGGATTGGCGCAGGGCGCGGCGATGGTCCTCGCCCTGTGGCGTCCGGTGCCGGCCTGGTGGCTCTCGCTGGGCGCCACCGCGCTGGCGGCCTCGGCGGCCAGGCCGCACATGGGGGTGGACTTCCCGTCCCCGGGACCGGACTGGCCGTGGACCACGCCCGCGGTGGCCGCCCAGGCCTTCGTGCTGTTCCTCCTCGCCCTGCGGGTGCCGGCGCGCGTGGCGGTCGGCGCGCTGTCCGGGACCGCCCTGGTCACCTATGCCATGGAGGGGCTGGTCGGCGGCCAGGTCTACCGCGCCACGGGAATGCAGGCGATGGTCCTGCTCGCCCTGGTCGTCTTCTTCGGCACCGCTCTCCGCGGGCGCCGCGAGGCCCGTACGCAGCTGGTCGAACAGGCCTCGCTGACCGAGGAGGAGCGCGCCCGCCGCACCCTCCTGGAGGAGCGCAGCCGTATCGCCCGCGAGCTGCACGACGTGGTCGCCCACCACATGTCGGTGATCTCCATCCAGGCCCAGGTGGCGGCCCACCTGGTGGAGAACCCGTCGGAGGAGCTCAAGGAGAACCTCGCCGGCATCAGACAGAACGCCCTCGAAGCCCTCACCGAACTGCGCCGGGTGCTCGGTGTGCTCCGCTCGGAGCACCCGGAGTATCCGGAGGACCCGTACGCCCTGGCCGGCCCCGGCACGGGTGCCGCCCCCGACGCCCCGCAGCCCACCCTCGACCGCTTGGACGCCCTGTTGGAGAACACCAGGGCCGCCGGTCTCGACGTGCGCAGCGATGTCAGGGGCGAGGTGCGCCCGTTGGCACCCGGGGTGGAGCTGTCGGCGTACCGGATCATCCAGGAGGCGCTCAGCAACGCGCTGCGGCACGCCCCCGGCTCCACGGTCGCCGTCGAGGTCACCCACGCGCCCGACGGGCTTCAGCTGATCGTCACCAACTCCCGCCCGCAGCAGGCCGTCCCGCCCTCCCCGGGCGCCGGACACGGTCTGCTCGGGATGCGGGAGCGCGCGGCGATGCTGGGCGGACACCTGACCGCGGGGAGGACGTTCCAGGGCGGCTTCGCGGTCGTGGCGTTCCTGCCCCGGGACGGCGTCGCGCTCCCCGCCGCACCCGCCGGACCCGCCGGTCCCGATGAGGCCGGCGCTTCCGCCGCACCCGAGATCATCTTCCCGACAGGAGACGAGAACCCATGACGAGCGGCGCCATCCGCGTACTCATCGCCGACGACCAGCAGATGGTCCGGCAGGGCTTCACCGTCCTGCTCAACGCCCAGCCCGGCATAGAGGTGGTCGGCAACGCGGTCGACGGCCTGGACGCGGTGGCCAAGGTCGCCGAACTCGCCCCGGACGTCGTCCTCATGGACATCCGCATGCCCGAACTCGGCGGCATCGAGGCGACCCGCCGCATCACGGTCGCGACCCCGCAGATCAAGGTGCTGGTCCTCACCACCTTCGACCTCGACGAGTACGTGTACGAGGCACTGCGCGCCGGCGCGTCCGGCTTCCTCCTCAAGGACGCGTCCGCCGACCAACTGGCCGAGGCGGTAAGGGTGGTGGCGGCCGGTGACGCACTGCTCGCGCCGGGCGTCACGCGCCGTCTGATCGCCGAGTTCTCCCGGCTGAACGGGACACCGCGCACCCCGCTCAAGTCCCGCGTCGGCGATCTCACCGAGCGGGAGACGGAGGTCCTCGCACTGATCGCGCAGGGCCTGTCGAACGCGGAGATCGCCGAGCACCTGGTGGTCGCCGAACAGACCGTGAAGACCCATGTGGGCCGCATCCTCGTGAAGTTGGGGCTGCGGGACCGTACGCAGGCGGCGGTGTTCGCCTACGAGTCGGGGCTGGTCCGGCCGGGCGGGGGCCGCTGAAGGCGGGGGCAGGGTCGCCTGGGCCGGGCCTTCGGGGCCGGGTCGGCGGGGATACCCGTAGTACCTGAGACGGACGGGCGAAGACCCTTCTCACAGGTGACGACGGCTACCCGCCCCTCCGCCTACCGTTTTGAATGTGACCGAGACGACCCAGCAGATGCCGCCGGCGGGCGGGGCCAAGCCGCGCAGCCCGGAGTTCCGGCTCGCCGCGGACGCCCTGCGCGGGCTGCGGCAGGACCTGTTCCACGACGCCTTCGCCTACCACCCGCTGCCGCCCATGAGCGTCGACGGCCCGCTGACCCGCAGGCTGTCGGGACGGCCGCGGGAGTACGCGGCCTGGACCCCGCACGCCCTCATCGTCGCGGCCGGGCTGATAGCGCTGCTCACGGGCTGGACCACCAACGGGAACGGCGGCCTCGTCGACGCGTTCCTCGGCGTGCTCGCGCTGGCTCCGGTACTGCTGACCACGGTGCGGCCGGTCGGCGCGTTCTGGCTGTCGATGGTCGCGACCCCGGTCGCCGCCCTCGTGGGCAGTGAGTGGGACAGCGAGTGGCCGTGGCTGCCCGGCAGCTTCGTCTGCCACCTGGTGGTGCTCACCGTGGTGGCCATACGCACCAGGCCGCGCACCGCCGTGTGGATGTGGGCGCTGACCGGGCTGTACGGCACGATCTCGGAGAGCACGATCTTCGGCGGCCACGTCCTCGGTTCCAACACCATGGAGCTGTTGTTCGTCTCCGCCCTGGCCCTGCTGGGCGTCGCGGTCTGGCAGACCCGCCGCGAGGCCCGCAAGGAGGTGACCGCGCAACAGACCGTCACCGCGCACGAGCGGTCCCGGCGCACCCTGCTGGAGGAGCGCACGACGATCGCCCGCGAGCTGCACGACGTGGTGGCCCACCACATGTCGGTGGTCGCCATCCAGGCGGAGGCCGCGCCCTACCGCGTGGAGAACCCGCCGCCGGAGCTGGAGCGCGCGTTCGTCACGATCAGGGAGAACGCGGTGGCGGCCCTGACCGAGCTGCGCCGCGTCCTGGGCGTGGTGCGCGCGGAGGGCTACGAGGCGCCGGACGCCCCGCAGCCCACCCTCGCCGACATGGACGCGCTGCTCGCCAATGTGCGCGACGCCGGCCTGAGTGTCGACAAGGCGGTGACGGGGGCGGTGCGTGAACTCCCGCAGGGCGTCGAGCTGTCGGCGTACCGGATAGTGCAGGAGGCGTTGAGCAACACCCTGCGGCACGCGCCCGGCGCGAGCGCCCGCGTCGAGATCGGCTATGTGCTGGGCGGGCTGGGCCTGCGGATAGTCAACGGCCCGATGCCCGAGCCGAGCCTGGTGAAGCCCTCGCCCGGTGCGGGGCACGGCATCACGGGGATGCGGGAGCGGGTGTCCATGCTGAACGGCGAGATGACGGCGGTCCCGGCGGAGGACGGCGGCTATGAGGTGACGGTGTTCCTGCCGGTGCCGAGTGCGGGCGAAGGTGATGCATGACCATCCGGGTACTGATCGCGGACGACCAGATGATGGTGCGCGAGGGCTTCTCGGTCCTGCTGGGCGCGATGCCGGACATCGAGGTCGTCGGTGAGGCGGTGAACGGGCGGGACGCGGTCGAGCGGGTGCGTGAACTGGCCCCGGACGTCGTACTGATGGACATCCGCATGCCCGAGATGAACGGCATCGAGGCGACCCGGGAGATCGTCGCGGCGGACGGCGCGGCGAAGGTGCTGGTGCTCACCACGTTCGACCTCGACGAGTACGTCTACCAGGCGCTGCGCGCGGGAGCCTCCGGTTTCCTGCTCAAGGACGCCTCGGCACGCCAACTCGCCGACGGGGTAAGGGTGGTGGCGGCCGGCGAGGCGCTGCTCGCGCCCTCCGTCACCAAGCGGCTGATCACGGAGTTCTCGAAGCTGTCCGAGACACCCCGTCTGATGCCCAGCGCGCAGCAGGCGGCGTTCGGCGAGCTGACCGAGCGGGAGACGGAGGTGCTGGTCCTCATCGCACAGGGCCTGTCGAACGGGGAGATCGCGGAGCGGCTGGTGGTCGCGGAGTCGACGATCAAGACCCATGTCAGCCGCATCCTGGTGAAGCTGGGCCTCAGGGACCGTACGCAGGCGGCGGTGTTCGCCTACGAGGCGAGGTTGGTGAGACCGGGGTAGGGGGGCAGGGGGTGGGGAGAGCGGGCACGCGGGCACCGGCGTCCGCGACCGCGGGTCGAACACCTGGCAGGGGTGGAGCATCCCCACCCCGTAGGACACCCCTGGTCAGAGGGGGGTGAGCCGGGTTAGCGTCCGTCCATGGCAGCTGCTGACGACCTCGCCTTCGACCCCTGGGACCCGGCGTTCGTGTCCGACCCGTACCCCGCCTACGCCGCACTGCGCGACCGGGGCCGGGTCACCTACTACGAGCCCACCGACCAGTGGCTCGTCCCCCGCCACGCGGACGTCTCGGCGCTGCTGCGCGACCGCCGGCTCGGCCGCACCTATCAGCACCGCTTCACCCACGAGGACTTCGGCCGGACGGCACCCCCGCCCGAGCACGAGCCCTTCCACACCCTCAACGACCACGGCATGCTCGACCTGGAGCCCCCGGACCACACCCGCATCCGGCGCCTGGTCTCGAAGGCGTTCACCCCGCGTACGGTCGAGCAGCTGAAGCCGTACGTCAGCCGGTTGGCCGGTGAGCTGGTGGACGGACTCGTGGCCGCCGGCGGCGGTGACCTCCTCACCGATGTGGCCGAACCGCTGCCCGTCGCGGTGATCGCCGAGATGCTCGGCATCCCGGAGTCCGACCGCGCCCCGCTGCGGCCCTGGTCGGCGGACATCTGCGGGATGTACGAGCTGAGCCCGTCCGAGGACACGGCGGCGAGGGCGGTTCGCGCGTCGGTCGAATTCGCGGAGTATCTACGCGAGTTGATCGCCGCCCGCCGCAAGGAACCCGGCGACGACCTCATCTCCGGCCTCATCGCGGCCCACGACGAGGAGGACCGGCTCACCGAGCAGGAGATGATCTCCACCGCCGTACTGCTGCTGAACGCGGGCCACGAGGCGACGGTGAACGCCACGGTGAACGGTTGGTGGGCGCTGTTCCGCAACCCGGACCAACTGGCCGTTCTCCGCGCGGACCACTCCCTGATCCCGTCCGCCGTCGAGGAGTTGATGCGCTACGACACCCCGCTCCAGCTCTTCGAGCGGTGGGTGCTGGACGAGATCGAGATCGACGGCACGGTGATCCCGCGCGGTGCGGAGATCGCGATGCTGTTCGGCTCCGCGAACCACGACCCGGACGTCTTCGCCGACCCGGAGCGCCTGGACCTCACCCGCGCCGACAACCCGCACATCAGCTTCAGCGCGGGCATCCACTACTGCATCGGCGCACCCCTGGCCCGTATCGAACTGGCGGCCTCCATGGCGGCGTTGCTGGAGAAGGCCCCCACGCTCGGCCTCGCGGCGGAGCCGGAGCGGAAGCCGAACTTCGTGATCCGGGGTCTTGAGGGGCTGAGCGTCACGGTCTGACGCGCCGCACCAGGGCCCAGACGCCGAGCGCGGCGGCGACCCCGCCGAGGACCGCGAGCGGCAACTCGGCGTAGAGGACGCTCCAGTCGGGGCTCGCCTCGAAGCGGCGGAAGCGGTCCCGGACGCCGTGGGACCACACCGCCAGTCCCAGGCCCGCGCCGAGTGCGACGGTCAGACATCCTCCGGCGGCCTGCGCACGTTGTCCCATGCCCGGGACGGACGCGCGCCGGCCGCCGTGGGTTCCCCGTGCCGATGGTCAGGTCGTGAGGTCGCGGCGGCTCAGACCCGCGAGTCCGACCGTGACCAGCACGGCGGCGATCCCGGTGAGGACGACCACCGGCCCCCATGCCATGTCGCCGCCCGGCAGCTTCGGCAGGTGGCCGAAGGGGGAGATGTCCAGGACCGCCCGGGGGAGGTTCAGGGCGGGGCCGATCCAGCCGAGGAGGAGGGCGAGTCCGGCCACGCCCCAGGACGCCGGGGACAGGCGCGGCGAGATGCCGTGCAGCAGGACCGCCAGGGCGCCCAGGGTCCAGACCGCCGGGACCTGGACCAGGCTGGCGGCGAGGATCGGGCCGGGTTCGGCGCCGTAGCCGAGGGTCAGGCCGAGGCCGCTGAGCAGCATGATCAGGACCGCGCCGGCGAAGGCGATGGTCAGGTGGCCGGCGGCCCAGCGCAGGCGGCCGACCGCGTTCGCGAGGACGGGTTCGGCGCGCCCGCCGGTCTCCTCGCTGTGCAGCCGTAGGACGGAGGAGACGGCGTAGAGGGCGGCGAGCATGCCGAACATGCCGACCATCGTGGCCAGGAACGCGTCCTCGATGCCGGACTGGCCGCCCATCCGCTCGATGATCTCGCGGGTCTTCGCGTTGTCCCCGACCAGGCTCGCCACCCCCTTCGTGATGCCGCCGAAGGCCACCCCGGCCGCGAGGAAGCCGAGGCTCCAGCCCAGCACGGCGGCCCGCTGGAGACGCCAGGCGAGCGCACCCGCCGTGCCGAGGCGGCCGTGGGCCGGTCCCGGGCGGGCGGGCAGGAAGCTCATGCCGACATCCCGGCGGCCCGCCAACTCGTAGGCCACGAGGCCTTGTAGGAGAGCGGCGAGTGGGAACAGGGCCAGGACCCACCAGCGTTCGGCCGCGAACGGGCGCAGGTTCTCCAGCCAGCCGATCGGTGAGAGCCATGTCAGGGGAGAGGAGCCGTCGTTGGTGGTCGAGTCGCCGACCGCGCGCAGGACGAACGCCGTGCCGACCAGTCCGCCGGTCAGGCCCTTCGCGAGCCGGCCGCTGTCCGTGAACTGCGCGACGATCGCCGCGAGCGTCGCGAACACCATGCCCACCCCGCCGATGCCGAGCCCGAGCGACAGCGCGCCGCCCGCACCCTGCCCGGCGAGACCGCCCGTGATCAGCAGCGCCAGCGCGGAGTTGGCGACGAGGGCCGTCAACAGGGCCGCCGTCAGCGGTGCGCGGCGGCCCACCATCGCCGACGACACGAGTTCCTGCCGGCCGCTCTCCTCCTCGTCACGGGTGTGCCGTACGACGACGACCAGGCTCATGATCCCGGCGAGGATCGCGGCGTAGCCGCCGATGCGCCAGGCGGTGAGACCGCCGAGGGAGTCGCTGAACACCGGGCCGTAGGTCGCGCGCAGCGAACTGTTGGTGAGCATCTGGCGGGCGATGTCGGCGCGTTCGGCGGGGGTGGAGTAGACGCTGCGCAGGGAGCCGGGGAGCGACACCACCAGCAGGCCCGTCACCGCCACCCACGCTGGGATCACCACTCGGTCGCGGCGCAGGTTGAAGCGCAACAGGGCGCCGGTGCCTGCGAGTTGGCGTGAGCCGCCGGTGCCGGTGCCGGTGCCGGTGCGGGCGGGGAACGTGGTGGCGGTCATCCGGACACCCCGTCTTTCGTGTCCGCCTCCTGGTAGTGGCGGAGGAACAGCTCCTCCAGCGTCGGCGGCTTCGAGGTGAGCGAGCGCACGCCCGACTCGCTCAACGACCGTAGTACGGCGTTGAGTTGGTCCGTCTCCACTTGGAGGCGGACGCGATGGCCCTGTACGTCGAGGTCGTGCACGCCGGGGAGGGTGGCCAACCTGTTGGGCAGGTCGGTGAGTTCGGCCGTGACGCTGGTGCGGGTGAGGTGGCGCAGGTCGGCCAGCGAACCGGTCTCCACCGTGCGGCCCTTGCGGATGATGCTCACCCGGTCGCACAACTCCTCGACCTCGCTGAGGATGTGGGAGGAGAGCAGGATCGTGCGACCCCGGTCGCGTTCCTCCTCCACGCAGCGCTGGAAGACCTCCTCCATCAACGGGTCGAGGCCGGACGTCGGTTCGTCCAGGATCAGCAGGTCGACGTCCGAGGCGAACGCGGCGACGAGGGCGACCTTCTGGCGGTTGCCCTTGGAGTACGTGCGGCCCTTCTTGGTGGGGTCGAGTTCGAAGCGGTCGATCAGGTCGGCGCGGCGGGTCTTGTCGAGGCCGCCGCGCAACGTGCCGTAGAGATCGATGACTTCGCCCCCGGAGAGGTTGCGCCACAGGGTCACGTCGCCGGGGACGTAGGCGATCCGGCGGTGCAGTTCGACCGCGTCGGTCCACGGGTCGCGGCCCAGGAGTTGGGCGGCGCCCGAGTCGGCGTGCAGCAGGCCGAGCAGGACGCGGATCGTCGTGGACTTGCCGGAGCCGTTGGGGCCGAGGAAGCCGTGCACCTCGCCGGTGTCGACGGTGAGGTCGAGGCCGTCGAGGGCGTGCGTCGTACCGAACGACTTGTGCAGGCCGGAGACGGTGATTGCCTTCGTCATGGAGCCGAACGTACGCTTCTTTCAGAAATTTGTGAAGTTAAGGAAGTGTATGAAACGCGGGTAGGGTGAGTCCATGACGGATACCTCTGGTGCGGCGGACACATCTGGTGCGCGGGACGCCGAGTCCGTGTCGAAGTTCGTCGAGGCCTTCGCGGCGCAGCTCGTCGAGGCCGGGATGCAGCGGATGCCGGCCCGGATCTTCGCCGCGCTGCTCTCCTCCGACGAGGGGGCGATGACCTCCGTCGAGCTGGGCGAACAGCTGCGGATCAGTCCGGCGGCGGTGTCCGGTGGGGTGCGGTATCTGGCGCAGCAGCACATGGTGTCGCGCGAGCGGGAACCGGGTTCGCGGCGTGAGCGGTACCGGGTTCAGGGGAACCAGTGGTACGAGGCGCTCACCAATCGTGAGGCTGTGCTGAAGCGGTGGGAGGCGGCTCTGAGTGAGGGGGTTGCGAGTCTTGGTGCGGATACGCCGGCGGGGCGTCGGATGGCCGAGACGCTCGCGTTCTTCGAGTTCGTCGACGGGGAGATCGTGGCGATGATGGAGCGGTGGCGGGTGTACCGGGAAACGCGGTTCGGTGGAGCGCCCTGAAGGGGCGCGGGGAACTGCGCGACCAGCCCACCACGGGCCTGCAGACAAGTACGAATCTGCGGGAGCGTCGTGGCTGGTCGCGCAGTTCCCCGCGCCCCTAAAAGAACCTCAGCGCTCCTTGGTTTCTTCGAGGACCGTGCGGCCGAGCAAGGCATAGCGCTCGGGCGCCCTGCGCTTCAAGTACTGGGCGTAGCCGATGCCCGTCGCCGCGACCAGGGCTACCAGCCAGGGGGTTGCCTTCAGGAGTAGTGAGTTGGACTCGGAGCCCGCTGCCACGCTCATGTTGGAGACCAGGAGCAGTACCACCGCCAGCATCGCGATGCCGCCGAGCAGCGGAGCGGTGAACGTCTTGAACCAGTGCCGGCTCTCGGGGTGGTGGGTGCGGAAGTACGCCAGTACCGCGAACGAGCACACCGCCTGCACGACCAGGATGGCCATCGTGCCGAGGATGGCGAGCAGGACGTAGAGGGCGTTGGCCGGGTCCTTGCTCGTGGCCCAGAACGCGACGATCAGCAGCGCGCTGATCACGGTCTGCACGAAGCCCGCGATGTGCGGGGAGCCGTGCTTGGCGTGGGTGCGGCCGATGGTGTTCTTGAGGGACGGGAGGACGCCCTCGCGGCCCAGCGCGTACATGTAGCGGCTGGCGCAGTTGTGGAAGGCCATGCCGCAGGCGAGCGAGCCGGTGATCATCAGCCACTGCATGAGGTCGACGGCCCAGTGGCCGACGTAGTGCTCGGTGGGGTTGAAGAAGAGCGCGAGCGGGTTCGCCGAGGAGGCGACCTTGACGGCCTCGCTCTCGCCGTTGCCGATGATGGCCATCCAGGAGACGAAGACGTAGAAGACGCCGACGCCGAGGACCGAGATCATCGTCGCCTTGGGGATGATCTTCTTGGGGTCGCGGGACTCCTCGCCGTACATGGCCGTGGACTCGAAGCCGACCCAGGACCAGAAGGCGAAGAAGAGGCCGAGGCCGGCGCTCGTGCCCTTGAACGCGTTGACCGGGTTGACCGGGCCGAAGGTGAAGCCGTGCGGGCCGCCGCCGTGCAGGGCGACCGAGATCGCCATCGCGGCGAGGACGGTCACCTCCGTGCCGAGGAGTACGACGAGCAGCTTCTCCGCGACCGAGACACCGAACCACGTGCCGGTCGCGTTGACGGCCAGCATCACGATCGCGAAGACCCACCACGGGATGTCAAGTCCCGTCTGGTCCTTGAAGGTTCCCGTGGCGAAGGTCGAGAAGATGCCGATCAGCGCCGGTTCGAACACGACGTACGCGAAGGTGGCGAGGAGGCCGGAGGCGAGTCCGACGGTGCGGCCGAGGCCGTAGGAGATGAAGCCGTAGAAGGCGCCCGTCGAGGTGATGTGCTTGGCCATCGAGGTGAAGCCGACGGAAAAGATTGCCAGGACGACCATTGCGACGAGGTAGCTCGCCGGGGCGCCTATGCCGTTGCCCGACGAGACCATGAAGGGCACGTTGCCGGTCATCGCGGTGATCGGGGCGGCGGTCGCGACGGCCATGAAGACCACGCCCAGCAGGCCGATGGCGTTGGGCTTGAGCCGGTGAACGGCGCCGTCCTCGCTTGTGTTCGCCGCGGGGGCGACCCCTTCGTCCACTGCCATCGGGATGGCTCCTCTCCTGCTGCTCGGCTGGTGTTCCGAAGCGGAACTCTGTAGGCCGAATGAGTCGGGAAAGGGTTTCGGCGCGTTAAATGTTTGTCAACCAGACCTTTAGAAATCTGAGGAAACCTGGGGGCAACACGCCCCTCGTACGGTCACCGCCATGAGTACGTACACCTCCACCCTCGGCGGCCGGAGCTACCGCTTCGGCTCCCTCGCGCGCCTGCTCGCCGCCGCGAGCCCCGAGCGCTCCGGCGACCGGCTGGCCGGGCTCGCCGCGTCGTCCGCCCAGGAGCGGGTGGCGGCACGCTGGGCGCTGGCGGACGTACCGCTGACCGCCTTCCTCGCCGAACCGGTGATCCCCTACGAGACCGACGACGTGACCCGGCTGATCCTCGACACGCACGACACGGGGGCGTTCGCGGCGGTGGCCGGGCTGTCGGTGGGCGGGTTCCGGGAGTGGCTGCTGACGGCCGGCACCGCCGAACTGGCCGCCGTCGCGCCCGGGTTGACGCCGGAGATGGTCGCGGCCGTGTCCAAGCTGATGGGCAACGCGGACCTGGTCGCGGTCGCCCGGAAGGTCCGGGTGGTGACGGCGTTCCGGTCGACGATCGGGCTGCCGGGCCGCCTCGCCACCCGCCTCCAGCCCAACCACCCCACCGACGACCCGGCGGGCGTGGCCGCGGCCCTGCTCGACGGGCTGCTGCTCGGCTCCGGCGACGCGGTGATCGGCATCAACCCGGCGACGGACAGCCCGAAGGCGGTACGGGACCTGCTGGAGCTGTTGGACGGGGTCATCCAGCGCTACGCGATCCCCACCCAGTCCTGCGTCCTGTCCCACGTCACGACCAGCGTCGACCTGATGGCGTCCGGCGCGCCCGTCGACCTCGTCTTCCAGTCCATCGCGGGCACCCAGGCGGCCAACGCGTCCTTCGGTGTGACGCTGGGCCTGCTCGACGAGGCGTACGAGGCGGCGCGGGCGCTGGGCCGGGGCACGGTCGGCTCGAACGTCATGTACTTCGAGACCGGTCAGGGCAGCGCGCTGTCGGCGGACGCGCACCACGGGGTGGACCAGCAGACGGTGGAGGCACGGGCCTACGCGGTCGCGCGCCGCTACGACCCGCTCCTCGTGAACACGGTGGTGGGCTTCATCGGCCCGGAGTACCTCTACGACGGCCGCCAGATCCTCCGCGCGGCCCTGGAGGACCACTTCTGCGGCAAGGTGCTGGGCCTGCCCATGGGCCTGGACATCTGCTACACCAACCACGCCGACGCGGACGACGACGACATCGCCACGATGCTCACCATGCTCGGCGTGGCCGGCGCGTCCTTCGTGATCTGCACCCCGGGCGGCGACGACATCATGCTCAACTACCAATCCGCCTCCTACCACGACGCGTTGTACCTCCGCGAAGTCCTCGGGCTGCGCCCGGCACCGGAGTTCGAGGCATGGCTCGACTCGATCGGCCTGCTGGGCGAGAGCGGCGAGATCAGGGACGTGTCCGGTACGACCCACCCGTTGACGGCGATCGGAAGGGAACTGGCGGCATGACGACCAGTCAAGTGGCTTCGGTGGAGCGGGACTTGTGGCCTTCCCTGCGCCGGCACACCCAGGCGAGGATCGGCCTGGGCAGGGCGGGCTCGGGCCTGCCGACCCACCACCGGCTGGAGTTGCAGGCCGCGCACGCGGCGGCACGGGACGCGGTGCACTCCCCGTTCGAACCGGACGTGGTGGCGGAGGGGCTGAGGGGGGAACCGACGGTCCGGGTCCGCAGCGCGGCCGTCGACCGCCTCACCTACCTCCAACGCCCGGACCTGGGGCGCCGCTTGGACCCCGCCGACCGAGCACACCTGCCGGTGGGGGAGTGGGACGTCGTCTTCGTGGTCGCCGACGGCCTGTCCAGCCGGGCCGTGCACGAACACGCGGCGGCGATGGTGCGCGCGACTACGGCACTGCTGCCGACGTCCTGGCGGGTGGCCCCGGTCGTCCTCGCGGAACAGGCCCGCGTGGCCCTCGGCGACGACGTGGCGTCGGCGATGGGCGCGGCGATGGTCGTGGTCCTCGTCGGCGAACGCCCCGGCATGTCGGCGGCGGACTCCCTGGGCGCGTACCTCACGTACCGCCCGAAGCCGGGGGAGACGACGGACGCGGACAGGAACTGCCTGAGCAACATCCGGCCGCCGCTGGGGCTTACGTACGAGGTGGCGGCGGGGAAGCTGGCGGGGTTGATGGGGCGGGCACGGGAGTTGGGGGCGACAGGGGTGACCCTGAAGGACGACTCGGACGCGCCGATGCTGAATCCCAGCACCTGAACTCCAGCCCCTCCGGCGTTTGAGGAGCGGGGGCCCGGGGGCCGGCCCCCGAGTCGGGGTCGAAGGGGCAGCGCCCCTGGAGGACGGGACGGGTAGGGGCGGCGGGGGCGAGGAAACCCCGCCTCACCCCGGCAACGTGAGCCCCCAGGCCCCCTCCCGAACCACCCACGTCCGGGTCCGCACCGGCCCCGCCACCACCGCGTCCGCCCGGTACCTGAAGTCCGCCCCGGACACGGTGACCGACCGCCCTCGCGCACACAGCGGTGAGGCCTCCGCCCCCACCGACACCGGCCGCACCTCCACCTCGGCCAGTCCCGAAGCCCCCGGTCGCACGGAAACCGCCTCCACCGGCTGGTCCAGGTCGACCAGGGTGACCCCGTCGACCTCGACCCGCAGCCGCGCCGGCCCGAACCGCGGCACACCGTCGAGCGACTCCCGCTCCCGTGACGGGCGGGCCGGCACCAGCGTCCGTACCAGCGACTGGCACGTCCGCAGCCACGACGCGTGCCCGGTACCGGCGGGCGAGGGCACCCCGGGCGAGGGGAGCGAGGGAATCCGCAGCGCGCCGAGCACCACCCCGTCGCTGTCGTCCACCAGCAGATCCATCCGCCGTACGACCCCGTCGAGCACGGCGCGCGCCGCCGCCACCGCCCCCGTGGGCACCCCCAGCGCCCCCGCCAGGGACAGCGCACCCCCCACCGGCACCATCGACAGCGCACATCCGGCCAGCTCCCGCTGCCGGTGCAACAGGGACACCGCACGCATCAGGGCCCGGTCGTCGCCCACCAGCACCGGCCGGCGCGAGCCCCGCCGGGCCAGTACCCGGGCGAATTCCTCGGGCCCCTCCGGAAGGCACACCTTCGTCGCCGCACCCGCGCTGAGCACGTCTTTCGCGATGCGGACGGACTCCGCGTCGGCGCGCCGGGCGACCGGATCGATGACGACCAGCAGCTGATCTGAAGTCGCGAAAGTCGCCACCTCGGCCATGCCTCGCTTCCTCGGGTAGCATCTTTGTGCAAGAGCCCCTTGCGCTATTGCGCCAGGGGCTTCGTCTATTCCGGGGCATCCGGTCCGACGGTTCGCGACCGACGAGGGTCGCGGGCGTACGAGGCACACGCTGTGCGGCGTACGTCTCTGACCTTGGACATGCCCCGCCCGGAAGGGGTGTACGCGCGTGCCCGCACTTGTGCTGCTCGGTGCTCAGTGGGGTGACGAAGGCAAGGGAAAGGCGACGGACCTGCTAGGTGGGTCCGTCGACTATGTGGTGCGCTACCAGGGCGGCAACAACGCCGGCCACACGGTAGTCGTGGGCGATCAGAAGTACGCCCTTCACCTGCTCCCTTCCGGGATCCTCACACCGGAGTGCACTCCGGTCATCGGCAACGGTGTCGTCGTCGACCCGTCGGTCCTGTTCTCCGAGCTGAACGGGCTGAACGAGCGCGGCGTCGACACGTCCAAGCTCCTGATCAGCGGTAACGCTCACATCATCACGCCCTACAACGTGACGGTGGACAAGGTGACGGAACGCTTCCTCGGGAAGCGGAAGATTGGGACGACCGGCCGGGGCATCGGCCCGACCTACGCGGACAAGATCAACCGCGTCGGCATCCGGGTCCAGGACCTCTACGACGAGTCGATCCTCACCCAGAAGGTCGAGGCGGCCCTCGACGTCAAGAACCAGATGCTCACCAAGCTCTACAACCGCCGCGCGATCGCGATCGAGCAGGTCGTCGAGGAGCTGCTGTCCTACGCGGACCGCCTCAAGCCGTACGTCGCCGACACGGTCCTCCTCCTCAACCAGGCGCTCGACGACGACAAGGTGGTCCTCTTCGAGGGCGGCCAGGGCACGCTCCTGGACATCGACCACGGCACGTATCCCTTCGTGACGTCGTCGAACCCGACCGCCGGCGGCGCCTGCACCGGCTCCGGCGTGGGCCCGACGAAGATCAGCCGGGTCATCGGCATCCTCAAGGCCTACACGACCCGGGTCGGCTCGGGCCCGTTCCCGACCGAGCTGTTCGACGCGGACGGCGACGCGCTGCGCCGCATCGGCGGCGAGCGGGGCGTCACCACCGGCCGCGACCGGCGCTGCGGCTGGTTCGACGCGGTCATCGCCCGCTACGCGACCCGCGTGAACGGCCTGACCGACTTCTTCCTCACCAAGCTCGACGTCCTCACCGGCTGGGAGGAGATCCCGGTCTGCGTGGCCTACGAGATCGACGGCAGGCGCGTCGAGGAACTCCCGTACTCGCAGAGCGACTTCCACCACGCGAAGCCGATCTACGAGAACCTGCCCGGCTGGAGCGAGGACATCACGAAGGCCAAGACCTTCGCGGACCTCCCCAAGAACGCGCAGGCGTACGTGAAGGCACTGGAGGAGATGTCCGGCGCACCGATCTCCGCGATCGGGGTCGGACCGGGACGTACGGAGACGATCGAGATCAACTCGTTCATCTAGGGCGGCGGTTGAACTGCGGTTGACGGCCGCACTTGGGCCGGTCTTGGGAAACCTTGACCGGCCCTTGGGCTGTCCGTGGTTACGCCGGTAACAGGCGAAGGCCAGCATCTACGCGGGTAGCCCGCCGCGCCCCGTACGCAACACCCGCCCTCTGTGCCCTTCCAGGAGCCCCGAATGCCCGTCAATCCCATGAATCGCCGTGAGTTCGTGCAGAAGTCCGCCGTCACCGGCGCTGCCGTGGCCATCGCGGGAACGGCGGCGGCGACACCGGCCGAGGCCGCCGACCGCCACCAGCCCGCGCCGACGCCGAAGCCCAAGACCTGGTCGTTCTCCATCCTGGGCACGACCGACCTGCACAGCCACGTCTTCAACTGGGACTACTACAAGAACGCGGCCTACTCCGACAGCAAGGGCAACACCTACGGCATCGCCCGTATCGCCACCCTCGTCAAGAACCTGCGCGCGGAGAAGGGCGAGGACCGGGTACTGCTCGTCGACGCGGGCGACATCATCCAGGGCACGTCCCTGGCGTCGTACTACGCGAGCGTCGACCCGATCACCGGCAAGAACGGCAAGCGCGGCCCCAAGCACCCCATGGCGATCGCCATGAACGAGATGCGCTACGACGCCGCGGCCCTCGGCAACCACGAGTTCAACTACGGCATCGAGGTCGTCCGCACCTTCGAGAAGCAGTGCCACTTCCCGCTGCTTGGCGCCAACGCCCTGGACGCGAAGACGCTCAGGCCGGCCTTCCAGCCCTACACGGTCAAGTGCATCAGGGTCCCCGGGGCGCCGGACATCAAGGTCGGCATCCTCGGCCTCACCAACCCCGGCATCGCCCTGTGGGACAAGGACAACGTCTCCGGGAAGATGACCTTCACCGGCCTCGTCGAGCAGGCGAAGAAGTACGTGCCGCGCCTCAAGGCCCTGGGCTGCGACGTCGTCTTCCTCACCGACCACTCGGGCCTCGACGGCTCGACCTCGTGGGGCGACGAACTCCCGTACGTGGAGAACGCGTCGAACCTGGTGGCCGAGCAGGTCCCCGGCATCGACGCGATCCTCGTCGGCCACACGCACGTCGACGTCCCGACGTACACGGTGAAGAACACGGAGACCGGCAAGGACGTCGTCCTGTCCGAGCCGTACTGCTACGGCTACCGCCTGTCCGTCTTCGACTTCGAACTGGAGCTGGAGCACGGCTGCTGGAAGGTCACCAGCACCACGTCGACCACGCTCAACAGCAACACGGTCGCGGAGGACGCACGCATCACCGAACTCCTCGACGCCGACCACGAGTTGGTCGTCAAGTACGTCAACACCGCGATCGGTACGTGTACGGCGGCGATGTCGACGGCGGAGGCCTGCTGGAAGGACGTCCCCGCCATCGACTTCATCCACCAGGTCCAGATGGACGCGGTGAAGGCGGGCCTGTCGACGGCGGACGCCGCGCTCCCGCTGATCTCGGTGGCGGCGTGCTTCAGCCGCACGGCCGTCATCCCGGCCGGCGACGTGACGATCCGCGACGTCGCGGGCCTCTACATCTACGAGAACACCCTCTACGGCAAGAAGCTCACCGGCGCCCAGCTCAAGGACTACCTGGAGTTCGCGGCGAAGTACTACCACCAGGTGCCGACGGGCACGGCGGTGGACACTTCGACGTTGACGAACGCCAACAGCTTCTGGGACTACATGTACGACACGGCGGCCGGCGTCTCGTACGACATCGACATCGCGGCGGCCGAGGGCTCCCGCATCAAGAACCTCACCTACAACGGCACGGCGGTCGCCGACGACCAGGTCTTCGTCGTCGCGGTCAACAACTACCGCGCCAACGGCGGCAGCGGCTACCCGCACATCGCCGCCGCGGACACCGCCTACAGCTCCACCAACCAGGTCCGCGACCTGATGATCGCCTACGCCACGGCGAAGGGCACGATCGACCCGACGACGTTCGCGGCGACGAACTGGAAGCTGACGCAGGCGGGTACGGCGGTCTTCTAGGGGTGGATTCCTGTGAGTTGCTGTGAATGATCAACTTCACGGCCTCTTCACACCGGACATTCACTAGGTTCCGTCCATGCCATATCGAAGGACCTCCACCGGCACGTGGCCTACGCGCTGTGGGCCTCGTTGCCGGTGACCTGGGCGCTGTTGCTGATCGCCGGAGGGACGAACCTGTGCTGAAGCCGCTCCGCGAGGAACTCGTCGGCCTCGGGGCCGAGTCACTCCTCACCGTGACGTCCGCCGCGTGGTGGACATACCTGGTGTGGACTCACCCCGACGCTCTGTACGCCGACCCCGCCCCCGTGACCTTGATCCTCACGGTCGTGCTGTCACTGCTCGTGACATGGACCCTGTGGCTGCGCACAGAAAAGCTCCGGGGCGTGATCCTGACGTCGGTCGCGGTGCGCGGGGTCGCGGTGTTGACGCTCTCCCTGTGGTTCCTTCAGGATCTCTAGAGCGCCCTCTCAGCCGCAGTCGGTGCAGGCTGGGGTGGTGCTCAGGCAGGAGTGCAGGGCTGAGTGGAGCCGGCTGTCGAGTCGGGCCTGTTCGGCAGGGCCTGGCGACGTGGGTGGGATGAGTGCGAACGGCGCTGTGACGGTCAGCAGGGCCTCCGCCAGGGTTTCCAGGTCCTTGCCCGGGTGCAGCGTGAACAGACGGCCTCGCATCCACTGCAGCCCCCGCTCGTGGAACGGTGTGACCGGCCAGGTGAGGGCGGCGAGGCAGAGGTCGGGGCTGGTGCGGGCGGCTGCCTGTGTCACGGGGTGTTCGCGGAGCAGCCTGGCGGCGCGCACGATCTGCGTGATCACGTGGCAGGTCGGCGGCATCGGGTCGTCCCCTACGCCGGGTACCTCGGCCGCCCGGTGCAACAGGCTGTCCAGTTCCGCCATGCAGGCATCCCTGAACAGGACCTTGGGGTCGGGCCAGTTCCGGTAGATGAACTGCCGGTTGGTGGAGGCCAGTCGCGCGATCTGTGCGATCGGAGGCTGACGCGGACCGTGCTCAGCCATGGTGTCCAGCACTGCTCGGTACACGGTGCCCATGCCGGGCGGGGCGTGTGCGCTCACAAGAACGGCCTCTCGGCGGCCACCCGGGGGTGTGGTGGTTTTGGAAATGTGACAGGTGGGGGTGTGAGTGTCACGTTTCTGGGTGGGGGTGGGGGAGGGGGAGGAAGGCGGTCCAGGATGCGACGGAGACGGTGAGGACCGGCCCGTCGGAGTTCTTGGAGTCGCGGATGTGGATGGTGGGGTGGGGAGAGTGGGGGCAGGTGGCGATCTCGACGCAGTTGCCGCCGCCCCCGTCGCTGTAGCTGGATTTGAACCACCGCAGGGGGCCGGTGCCTGTCATCGTTCTTCTCCTGCCAACCGCTCGATGAGACTCAGTGAATCGTCGGGGCTCAGAGCCTGTGCGCGGATCTTCGCATAGCGGTGGGCCAGTTGGGAGACTTCCGGCGGATCGCTGATCAGGATGCCCTGGTCCTCGATCTCCATGTAGACAACGTGCTCGTGCTCCTTGGTGACCACGAGCTTCATGGAGCCACGGTCACCCGCGTACGTTCCGCGCAGCCCGCGATCCATCGGCAGCACCTGCACGCAGACATTGTCCCGTCGCGCGTCCTCGGCGAGCGAGCGCAGTTGCTCCCGTTGTACGTCCCAACTGCCGAATGGCCGCCTCAGCACGCTCTCTTCGAGGATCAGCTCGATCATCGGAGCCGGGTCCCGGTCGAAGAGCTTCCTGCGGGCGAGCCGTGCCTCCACCAGCTCTTCCCGCTTCTGCTCGGACACCGGCGGGAAACTGCCGCCGATCAATGCCCGCGCATAGGCTTCGGTCTGGAACAGGCCGTCGACGACCAGCGTCTCGTACGACGACAGAGTGATGGCCTCCGCCTCCATCTCCGCGAACCCACGGAAACGGGTCGGGTACTTCTCCAGCAGCATCCACTTGCGTGCCTCGTCGAAGAACCCCAGGCCACCCCCGACCGTCTCCTCCAGCTTGACGAGCATGTCGTCGCTCGCGGGCTGCGCACAGGTCTCCATCGCACTGACCGCCGACCCGGTGTAGCCCATCAGTTTGCCCAACTCGGTCTGCGTCAGCTGCTGTTGCTCACGCAGTGCTTTCGCGAGGGTGGCGACGAGATGCGCCGTTCCGCTCGCCTCTTCCTTGTTCTTGGCCCGCGCCATGGCGGTCACCCCCGGACTCAACCGAACTCAACCGGTCACCAACACTCGGCTTCCGCACCCAACCGTTGCGGACGGTCGACGCAGAGTTATGGAAGACGGTAGCCGGGCCTGCGGAAACTATCGGCATGGATACACAAAGTGACCTGAAATGGATCCCCGCAACCGGCATCCAACTCCGCAAGGCAGGGGTCCAGTTCGACGCGGTACGGGTGGACGGCGACGAGGGCAGAGACCTCGCGGACAGGCTGGCCCGCATGACGGGAGGGGCGCCGGGCCCGGTAGTGGAGGAGGCGACGGGCAACAGGGCGGTCTACTTCCTGGTCCCTGTCGGCAGCACGTCCCACCGCCCCTGGCCGCCCGGAGTAACCCGCCTCACCGCCGGCCCGAACCACATCTCGTTCATCCCGGTCCCGGCCCTCAACGGCCATACCTGGCCCCTGACTTGGCGCTACCGCCCAACATCCCCGGACCATTTCGTCCACGCGCTGCTCCTGCGAACCGCCCTTCACCCTCAAGAGTGAAGAACGCGAACTCCCGCCCAGGAAAACCCAGTTCCGGCTTGCGTTCGTCGCTTTGTGTGCGCATAGAGTCACGCCAACGAAAACGCCCCCGCGGTGCGCTAACACCCGGGGGCTCGACACCCGGAGCCAGAACTCCCGATGCGTATTCATCGTACGACGCCCACGCGCGCCTTTTCAGTCTTCTCCAACGCTCTTCTCCGCGACCGGAGCATCTCCTGGTGCGCGGTCGGCGTACTGACGTACCTATTGAGCCTCCCGAACGAGGCCCGCGTCACCATCCGCACGCTCGCCGATCAGCGCAAGGAGGGGCGGTCGCGGATCGCCGCCGCCCTGCATGAGCTGGAGGATTCGCGGTATCTGCGGCGCGTGGTGCACAAGAACCCGCAGAGCGGCCAACTCTTCACCGTGTACGAGGTTTTCGATACTCCGTACGAGGACGAGCCGCCTGCGGGTGAAGAAGAAAAAGTCGAGAACCTGGCCTCCGGAGAGTCGGCCCTCGCACCGTCGGACGCTCTCCCTTCGGGAGAAAAAACCAGGGAACAAGAACCTCCCTCCCCGCCGCCCCCGGCCGAGTTGAGCGAGCGCACGGCGCTCGCCGCGAAGCTGCTCGGCACGCTCGGCCGCAACGAACCCCGGCTCACTCTCGGCGCCGCCGAAGCGCTGAAACTCGCGCCGCTGGTCGAGGAGTGGTGGGACCGGGGCGCGACGAGCGTTCAGGTGCGCGCGGCCCTGACGGACGGCTTGCCGCGACGGATGTACTCGGCCGCCGCCATCGTCGAAAACCGCCTGCGCCGAAAATGCCCGGCAACCCCCGCGACGGCACCGGTCACCACCGTCCACGTCGAACCCCGCAAACCCGGCGCTTCCGGCTACCGCGAGGCCGCGCGGCGCGGAGGCGCACTCGCTCGCGCCTTGTTGCAGGCGCGCCCCGCGCTCGCGTAAGCCCCCCAGACTCCCGGCCGCACGCCCGTGCAGAGCCGGGTCCCTCGAAAGAAACGGAGTGCTGATGACCGTCACACTCGTACGCCCGGAGACGGTATACCGTCGGTATACTGTGCTCATGGCTGACACCACGATCAAGGTCGACCCCGCTGTCCGTGACCGCCTTCAGGAGCTTGCCCGGGAGCGTGGGATCACCATGCGGGACCTTGTCGCGGAGCTGGCCGGGGCCACGCCCACGAAGGAAGAGCTGCGGAAGCGGTACGAGGAGACCAGGGCGTACGTGGAGGAGCATTTCCTCGGCAGGCCTTACACGGAAGAGGACGAGAAGGCCGGCGAGAAGCTGTGGGCCGATCTTGAGGCCGGGCGTATCGGGGAGGTCCAGTGACGGGGGAGGAACGGTACCCGCTGCCTCGTGCCGTCATCTTCGACGACACCGCCGCGCTGGCCCTCGGCGCGGGCAACATCATGGCCTCCCGGCTCGTTGTCGAGGCCGAGAAGGATCCCGCCCTGGGTGTCTACATCCCGGCACTCAGTCTCGCCGCCGCCGAGCGGGAGCGGGCCGGGGTCGCCGAACACGTCGGCGCGTTGCCGTCCGTGGCCATCGAAGGGCTCGACTTCGCGGCGGCGACCGCCGTGGGCAAGCGGCTGCGGGTCGCCGGTGGCGCCGACGTCGAAGGTGCGGGCGACAAGGGTGAGGTCGACTGGAGTGGCGCCCATGTGCTGCACCTCGCCCTGCCCACCGTCGACTGGCCGCGCGGCCGACCCGTCCTGACGAAGACGCCCACCCGGTATCGCGGTACCGGCATTCGCACGATCCGTATCGTCGAGCAGAGCTGACCGCGATGGTGAGGGGTGCCCGCCCGCTGGGTGCCCCTCACCCAACATCACTCCCATATCGGGCATATCCTGAAACTGCCCGAACGAGAAGGTGAGTGTCATGCGCGTACTGCTCAAGGCGTCCTTCGACACGGAGAAGGCGAACGAGGCCATTCGGAACGGCACTCTGGGGAAACTGGTCGAGGAGTCGGTGGAACAGATCAAGCCCGAAGCCGCCTACTTCACCACCGACCATGGCAAGCGGACCGCCTATCTGGTCTTCGACATGCAGGACAGTTCCCAGATGCCGGTGATCGCCGAGCCGTTCTTCCTGAACCTCGACGCCGAGATCACCTACACGCCGGTGATGAACCTGGAGGACGTGAAGAAGGGCCTCTCCCAGCTGGGGCGTTGACGCTCAGCTGAACACGATCATCGAACCCTGCGCCAGGCTGCGCGTCGCCGCCGCGTGCAGGCCGAGCCAGACGTGGCGTTCCCGGGCGAAGGGACTGGGATCGTACGGTGCGGCGACGGCCGGTTCCTCCAACTCCGTGGGGGAGGAGGGGGGTTCCGGGGGCGCCGGCGGGTTCGCCGGGTCGATGCCGATCGTCGGGGCCACGAACTCCAGCTCGCGGAGCAGGGTTTGGGACGAGCCCAACGGGCCGCCGCCGGCGAGGAGTTCGTCGTTCGCGAGGGGGTGCGGGAAGTCGACCGGGACGTAGGCGCCCGCGTGGTCGTAGTGCCAGACCAGGTGGGACTGCTGCGCTGTGGTCTCGAACATCTCCAGGAGTTGTTCGTAGTCGCCGCCCAGCTCGTCCACCGGAGTCACGGGGAGGCCGCAGACCTGGAGGAGGTAGGCCCGGCGCAGGAAGTGCAGCGCGTCGTAGTCGAATCCCGCCACCGGGGCGACCTCCCCCGACAGTCCCGGCATGTACTGGTACACCGGCACCGGAGGGAGCCCGGCCTCGGCCAGCAGCGAGTTGTAGAGCGCGAGTTCCTCGGCGAAGGGGTTGTCGGGGGTGTGGCACAACACGTCGACGAGCGGGACCAGCCACAGGTCACAGGCCAAAAGAGGGCTCCTCGGTTACTCGCTGCGCAGCGTGGATCTCGCATGGTGGTCCAGGCAAGAGTAGGGGGAAGAGTAGTCGGTGCGGCCCGGGTCAGCTTCCCTCGTGCAGGTCCCATACCCACACGCCGTCCACCCACTTACCGGGTTTGCCCACCAGCTTTTCCACAGCGGTGCGGAGCTTGTCGTCGTTGGGCTGTGGCGCGACCACCAGGGCGCCCGCGTGCCAGTACGCGAAGTCGGCCTTGGCCTGCGCCCGCCAGTTCTTGCCGATGGTGGGGATGACGCCGGTGTAGCGCACGTCCCGCAGCATGTTCGAGGTGTAGCGGGGCGAGGCGCCGTAGATGCCGATGCGGTCGGTGCCGTAGGGGCCGTTGAAGTAGCCGCCCGGCATTTTGAAGCCGAGGTCGGCCGCCGTCTGCCAGTGCAGGGGTTCCGCCGCGCCGGGGTCGGCGAGCGGGACCGGGACGAGGGATTCGCCGTCGCGTACGTACGACTTGTAGGTGCCGTCCGTGAAGAAGGCCGGTACCGCCACCCGGTCGACCGCCTTGAGTGGTGCGGGGATGATCGGGATCAGGGCCATGCACACGGCCAGCAGGCCCACGTACTGCGTGCCGAGCTGTCGGATCGCCGCCAGCTTCTCCACCGCGATCGCCAGCAGCATGCCCAGCGCCGGTGCGCAGATCATCGCCACCCGGCCCTCGATCACCGACTCGAAGAGCGGCTTGTGGGCGAGGAGGGCCCAGGGGCCGGGGTAGATCGTGTCCGTGAGCGGGATGCGGATCTTGGGGCCCATCGACAGGATCGCCGCCGCGATCGCCGTGAACGCCAATGCCTTGACGAGCGCGTGCTCCCACAGGCGTACGACGATGGCGAAGGCGAGGGCGACGAGCGGCCAGCCGTAGAAGGCGTTCTGTTCGGTGGGGTTGAGGGAGAGGGAGTTGGCCCGGATCTCGTTGCCCGCGATCAGGGAGCGTTCGGCGAAGGAGAGCAGGGCGAGCGGGCTGTTGCCGGCGTTGTCGCCGTGCAGGACGCTCTTGTAGCTCTGCGGTCCCGCGAACTGGTAGTAGAGCGGGATCAGGATGATCGGCGCGCAGACCGCCGCCGCGATGCCCAGGCCCTTGAGCAGGGGGCGCCAGGACGCCCGGACGACATCCCTGTTGAGGACTCCGTAGGACGCGGCGAACAGGACCATGCCGATCGACGCGAGGAGTAACGGCTCCTCGCCGAGGAAGATCTGGTAGGCCGCCATCACGCCGAGCACGATGCCGTCGCGGACCACGCGCGTGCCCGCGCACAGGCGCAGGGCGCGGTCGATGATCAGCGGGATCATGAAGAGGATGACGAAGTTGGGGTGCGCGTTGGCGTGGCTGACCATCGGCGGGGCGAAGGCCGCCAGCGAGGCGCCGACGAAGGCCGCGGCCCGTTGCCGTACGACACGCTTCACGATCAGCCAGTACCAGGCGGCGGCCGTGGCCGCGAGGCCCAGCGCCATGCAGACGCTGAGGGAGACCGCGGGGCCTGCCAGCAGGGTCAGGGGCGCGAAGGGGACCGACAGGCCCAGCATGACCGTGTTGGCCATGAGGTTCACGCCGTCGGGGAAGCCCTGGAGGTTCGAGAAGAGCGGGTTGTGGAGGTGGGCGACGTTGTCGGCCGTGACCGCGAAGAACCACTCCCACTGGTTCTGGTCCTGGAGGGAGTCCTCCAGGTAGCGGTGGCTCGGGTCGAAGAAGCGGCCCGAGTAGAGGGCGACCGACATGAGGAGGAAGAGGACGGTGACAAGGATGTCGACCGGGCGCAGCGAGCGGGCGCGCAGGCGGGTGAGTTCGGTGAGGACCCGGGCGTAGTCCAGCGGTCGTACCTTCGAACCGGTCTGGTGGGCCCAGCGCACCGGGACCTCCGCGACCTCCCAGTCGGCGCGGCGGAAGTGCTGGAGGACTTCTACGTCGATGCCCCAGCCGTTGATGCGGGAGGCGGCGAAGGCCTCGCGGGCGCGGTCGCCCTCGAAGAGCTTGAAGCCGCACTGGGTGTCGCGTATGCCGGGCACCGCGGCCTGGCGTATGAGGAAGTTGCCCGCGCGGCCCAGGAGTTCACGGACGGGGTGCTGGTGGCTCTCGATCGTCGCGCCCGGCACGGCCCTTGAGCCGATCGCCGCCGCGCGGCCCTCGCTCAGCTCCTTGTCGAGTTTCTCCAACTCCTCGATGGGCGCGGCCAGATCGGCGTCGGTGACCAGGATCCGGCGCCCGCGCGAGGCGGCGACCCCCAGGCGCAGGGCGTGGCCCTTGCCGCGGTTGCGCGGACTGGTGACCAACTGCACACGGGGATTGTCGAGGGAACGGGAGGTGACGACCTCCCGCGTCCCGTCGTCGGAGCCGTCGTCGGCGACGACGATCTCCCAGTCGCCGAAACGGCTCTCGTTGTCCCGCAGATACGTGGTGATCGCGTCGAGTGTCGGCCCGAGCCGCTGTTCCTCGTTGTAGGCGGGCACGACGACGCTGAGGTCCACGACGACACTGTCCACGGCCGGAGCGGCCCTTTCCGGTCCGGTCACCGGGCGGCCAGCCGCTCGATGAGGGCGAGGGAGTGCGCGTTGTACGCGAGGACGATCGCGCGCGCGGCCGGGGTGTCGCGGCGCGCCAGGGCGTCGACCAGTTCGGTGTGCGCGGACCACAACTGCCCGCGCAGATCGGTCAGTCGGCGCAGATGCTGCACCGTGCACACCCAGGACTGGACACGCAGCCGGTGCAGGAAGTCGCCGAGGTAGGGGTTGCCGAACATGGCGCTCAGCTCGCGCCAGTAGCGCAGGTCGTAGCCGATCAGCACGCTGAGGTCACCGGCGGCGGCGGCGCGCTGCGCCTCCTCGCCGCGGCGGCGGACCCCGGCGAGCGCGGCGACCGTACGGGGGTCCTCGGTGCGGTCGAAGACGGGGTGGCCCTCGGCGAGGGCCAGGAACATGCCCTCGGTGACCAGGGCGCGGGCCTCGATCATGCCGCGGTGGTCGGCCACCGAGTACTCGTGGACGCGGAAACCGCGATGCTGGTCGGCCTCCAGGAGCCCCTGCGCGGAGAGGTCGACGAGGGCTTCCCGGACCGGGGTCGCGGAGACGCCGTACTGCTCGGCGATCTCCTTCACCGTGAACTCCTGGCCCGGTTGGAGCCGGCCGGCCAGGACCTCGTCGCGAAGCGCGTCGGCGATCTGCTGCCGCAGGGTGCTGCGGGTCACGGCGCCGTTGCCGCTGCTTCCGGGCATCGTCGGAGCGTCTCCCTCATCGCGTTCGATGGCGTACTCGTATATGTCTACGAGCACGCCACCTTACGCGTTCGGGTTCCCGCCCTGCCCGAATGCGGGCACCCGGGGATCGGACCCGCCCATTCCGCCTTTATCCAGCGCTTATTCCGTGTACGCGTCGGCCACGGAGAGCGCCGTGTCGAGGGCGGCGAGGCCCTCCTTCAGCTCGGCCTCGGTCACGTTGAGCGGCGGCACGACGTGCGTGCGGTTCATGTTGACGAACGGCCACAGCCCCTGCTGCTTGGCGGCGGCCCCGAACGCGCCCATCGCCGCGTTCGCCTCACCGGCCGCGTTGTACGGCACCAGCGGCTCGCGCGTCTCCCGGTTCCTCACCAGCTCCAGCGCCCAGAACATCCCGACGCCCCGCACCTCGCCGACACTCGGGTGCCGCTCCGCCAGCGCGCGCAGGGCGGGCTCGACGACGGTCGTACCGAGGTGCTTCGCGTTGTCTACGACGCCTTCCTCAGCCATGACGTTGATGGTCGCGACGGCCGCGGCGCAGGCCAGCGGGTGCCCGGAGTACGTCAGTCCGCCCGGGTAGGGCCGCTTGCCGAAGGTGTCCGCGATCGCGCCCGAGATGGCGACCCCGCCGAGCGGCACGTATCCGCTGTTCACGCCCTTGGCGAAGGTCATCAGGTCCGGTACGACGTCGAACAGGTCGGCCGCGAACCACTCACCGGTCCGCCCGAACCCGGCCATCACCTCGTCCAGGACGAAGACGATCCCGTACTTGTCGCAGATCTCCCGCACACCGGCGAGATAACCGGGCGGCGGCACCATGATCCCGGCGGTGCCCGGAACGGTCTCCAGGACGATCGCGGCGACCGTGGCCGGCCCCTCGAAGGTGATCGTCGTCTCCAGGTGCTCCAGCGCCCGTGCGCACTCCTGCTCCTCGGTCTCCGCGTAGAAACGGGACCGGTACAGGAAGGGTGCCCAGAAGTGCACGACCCCGGCGGCGGCACCGTCGTTGGCCCAACGCCTCGGATCGCCGGTGATGTTGATCGCCTGCTGCGTGCCGCCGTGGTACGAGCGGTAGGCGGAGAGCACCTTGGGCCGCCCGGTGTGCAGCCGGGCCATGCGCACCGCGTGCTCCACGGCGTCGGCCCCGCCGTTGGTGAAGAAAATCTTGTCCAGGTCCCCGGGCGTCCGCTCGGCGATCAGCCGGGCGGCCTCGGACCGGGCCTCGATGGCGAAGGCGGGCGCGAAGGTGGTGAGGGTCGCGGCCTGCTCCTGGATCGCGGCGACGACCTTCGGGTGCTGGTAGCCGATGTTCGTGTAGACGAGCCCGCTGCTGAAGTCCAGGTACCGCTTGCCGTCGTAGTCCCAGAAGTACGACCCCTCCGCACCGGCGACGGCGAGCGGGTCGATGAGCTCCTGCGCGGACCAGGAGTGGAACACATGCGCACGGTCCGCGGCCTTCACGGCGGCGCCGGCCTGGGGGTTGGGCTGAGGGGTCATGCGGGTGAGCGTAAATGTCCGCGATGCGGAAGGGATATCGGCGGTCTGTCTGTGGTCGGGGGGTTTCCGCGACAGGTTGTCCAGGGTGGGCGCCCGGTGCGGGGGCTTGCCGGAAGCCGGGGGTGAAACTAACTGCTGTCAGCCCTTGTGAACGGTTAGTTTCACCCCCGGCCTGCGGAGGGGGGTGGTGCGGGGCGCTCGGTGCACGGCTGGGCCGGTCTCCTGTTACGGAACCGTAGACACCGCCCCGGCCGTCTCGTCGATTCCCCGCACTATTCTCGGTCTGTCGCGGGAGCACAGGGGTGCGACAGCGGTGTGACCAGGGCGTGACCGGGGATTCAGGGGAGGCGGCGCGGCCATGGAGAAACTGGGGGCGGCCGATCCGCAGCGGATCGGGGCGTACCGGCTGCTGGCGCGGCTGGGGGCCGGCGGGATGGGCCATGTGTACCTGGCCCGTTCGGACCGGGGGCGCACGGTCGCCGTGAAGCTGGTGCGGGAGGACCTCGCCGCGCAGGAGGAGTTCCGGGCACGGTTCCGGCAGGAGGTGCTGGCCGCGCGCCGGGTCGGCGGGCACTGGACGGCACCCGTACTGGACGCGGACACCGAGGCCGAGGTGCCATGGGTGGCCACCGGATACGTCGCCGGACCCAGCCTCCAGCAGGTCGTCGGTCGCGACCACGGAGCACTGCCCGAGCGCTCGGTACGGATCCTCGCGGCCGGTCTCGCGCACGCGCTCCAGGACATCCACGCCGCCGGCATCGTCCACCGCGACCTCAAGCCGTCCAACGTGCTCGTCACCATCGACGGCCCCCGCGTCATCGACTTCGGCATAGCGCGGGCCCTGGAGACCCTGGCCGGCGACGGGCTCACCCGCACCGGCTCACTGGTCGGCTCGCCCGGTTTCATGGCACCGGAACAGGTGCGGGGCGACCGCATCACCCCGGCGTGCGACGTCTTCTGCCTCGGTTCCGTCCTCGCCTACGCCGCCACCGGCACCCTCCCCTTCGGCACCGCCAACAGCGGCGTCCACGCCCTGATGTTCCGCATCGCCCAGGAGGAACCCGACCTGTCGGGCGTCCCCGAGGGCATCGCCGCCCTGGTCCGCGACTGCCTGCGCAAGGACGCGGCCACCCGCCCGACCCTCCACAACATCCTCGACCGCACAGGCGCCGAGGACACCGTCTCCGGCGGCCGCTCCCACGACCCATGGCTCCCGGCCACCCTGGTCGCCCAACTCGGCCGCCACGCGGTGCAGTTGCTGAACACGGAGGACCCGGAAACCACGGAGTTGGAACGGGTCGAGCCGGAGATCCGCGGCCCGGAGAGGGGCGGGCCGGGGGCACGCGGCCCGGAGAGGGGCGAGCGGGAAGGACACGGCCTGGAAAGAGGCGAGCTGGAAAGGCGCGGCCTGGAGAAGGGCGGCCTGGAGACGGGTGGGCCGGAGAGGCGCGGCCTGGAGAAGGGCGGCCTGGAGACGGGTGGGCCGGAGAGGCGCGAGGGGGGGATGCGCGAGCCGGAGAAGGGCGGCCCGGAGAGGCGAGGGCCGGAGAAGGGCGGCCCGGAGAGGCGAGGGCCGGAGAAGGGCGAGGCGGGGATACGCGGCCCAGAGATGCCGGAGAACGGCGAGCCGCAGAGGAGCGGGCCGGAGAGGGTAGACCTGCAAAAGGCCGCTCCGGAGCCGGGGGCCCCAGCGGCGCCGGGCGCCGAGGCAGCCGCGGAGACGGCGCCCCCCGAGACGGCGGGCCCGAAGGCGGCGCAGGGTGCAGCCCCGGCTCCGGCCTCCGCTCCCGTCACCGCAGAGACGCCTGCCGCCGTCGCCGGGCAGGCGCCTGCCGCCGTCGCTGGACAGATGCCCCCTGCCGTCGCCGGAGAGACGCCTGCCGCCGTCGCTGGACAGGCGCCTGCTCCCATTGCTGGACAGATGCCTCCCGCTGTTGGCGGAGAGACGTCGCCCGCCAGCGCCGGACAGACGCCCACTCCAGTCGCCGGACAGGCACCCGCCGTCGCCGCCGAGCCACCCACCACCGCAGCGCCTCCGCCTCCGTATCCCACCCCACCCGTAACCCCCTCCGAGGCCTCCCCCGAGCACGCCCCGGCCTCCGACGACTCCTCCCCGATGCCGCCCCCGGCGGCCGGCGGCGGGGCGTGGGTCACCCACCCCCCGACGGCGGTCGTGGACCCGGCCGGGGCCACCCACGCACCGGCCCCGCCCACCCCGCACCCGGCCTACGGCTACCCGCAGCAGCACCCCCAGCCCGCCGCCGGCTACGGCTACCCGCAGGTCGGCGCCGACCATCCGCAACCGCCCGCACGGCAGCCCGTCGGCTGGGGCGGCCAGGTGCCGTACAACCCGTACCCCCACAACCCCGGCCTCGGCCCCACCCCGCCCTACGGCCCGGTGCCGTACGCGCAGCCCCAGGAGCCGCGCCGCAACGGGCGGTCGACCGCGCTGCTGGTCGTGGTGGCGCTGGTCGTCGCGCTGGGGGCGGGCGGTTCGGTGTACGCGCTGATGAAGAGCGGCGGCAACGGCGGCCGTACGGCGGCCGGTTCGGGCGGGCACGCCACGAGTGCCGCGCCCACGACCCCGGGTCCGACCACCGGGGAACCATCGCCGACGAACTCCCCCTCCCCCACACAGACCGGCGCCGGCGCCGTACCGAGCGGCTACCTCGGCACCTGGAACGCGTCCATCGACAACAACACAGGACACAACACCCGCCAACTCACCATCCGGCAGGGCAACGTGGGGGACCCCGTCCTGACCCTGGTGGCGGACGGCCCGGACTACCACTGCGTGTTCACCGCCGACCTCGCCCAACAGCCGCGCGGCGAGAGCCCGTTGGTGATCGGCGCCTCCACCGTCACCTCCGGGAAGCCGCTGTCGTCCTGCAACCCGGGTTCCGCGACCGAGATCACCCTGCTGTCGGACACCACGCTCCAGCGCGTCAACACCAGCAACGGGGAGAAGCTGACGTACACGAAGACGGGCTGAACTGGTGGGCTGAACTCCCTTCACTCCAGGGCCGGTTGAACGTCACGCGAACTTACGCCAGAACCCCCTGCGTGTTTTCCGGTGCCGCTCGTACCGTGACCCCACGATCCGGCTGGGGAGCGGGGGCCCGCAGTGAAGTGGTTGAGCGCGGAGAACGTCGTCGCCGTGGGTACCGCGCTGCTCGGTATCGTCGCGTCCGGCGTGATGGTCTGGTACGAACGCCGGGTGCCGCGCCGCAAGAGGATCGGCTACCGCGTCCAGATGGACAACCCCATTGGCGACGACGTCCGTTCGGGCCGCGCGAACAGACGCCTGGGCCTCTTCGACGAGGCCCCCGGCATGTCCGACGCCACGCTCGTCCTGTTGCGCATCGAGAACGACGGTTCGCAGAGCATCGCCGACAACGACTACACCGGGCGTGAACTCCACGGCCTCACCGCGGTGTTCACCGACCGCACGATCCGCGGTGTCTCGGTCACCCAGCCGGTCGGCACCGACCATCTGATGGACCACTTCACCCCGGCGGCCGGTCTCGGCTACGACGGCAACACCCTGCGCATCCCGCGCGTCCCGCTCAACCGCGGCGACCACTTCAAACTGCTGGTGCTGCTCTCCGGCGGCGACGTCGGCTGCCCCATCCGGCTCATCGGCGGCATCCGCGACGGCGAGGTCCACCCCAACCGCAGCGCCACCCCGGACGAGACGCAGCCCCTGTTCAGCCGTGCCGCACGGCTGATCACCATCATGCTCACGCTGTGCGTGGTGACGCTGGCGACGATCGTCGTGGCCCGCGACGACAACCCGCCCCCGATCGGCTGCGCGCACGGCACCCTCACCGTCACCGGTTCGACCGCCTTCGCGCCCGTGGTGGAGGAGGTGGCGAAGAAGTACGAGCGGGACTGCGAGGGCGCGACGGTCGTGGTCGACCCGCACGGATCGACCGCGGGCGTACGGGAGTTGGAGGCCACCGGGCTCGCGACGAAGAAGGGCTCACCGGCCGTCGTAGCCCTGTCGGACGGACCCAAGCCGACCGACATGCCGCAGCTGCGCGAGAACCGGGTCGCGGTGTCGGTCTTCGCGATCGTCGTCAACGACGGCGTCCACCTCAAGAACCTGTCCACCGCGGACGTACGGCGCCTGTACCGGGGCGAGATCAAGAACTGGCGGCAGCTCGGGGGACCGGACCTCGCCGTGCACCTGGTCAGCCGGGACGCCAACTCCGGGACGCGACAGGTGTTCCAGCGCCGGGTGCTGAAGCGCGGCGAGATCGCCAACTCATCCGTCGACTGCGTGCACAAGGACGATCCGACGGCGCCCGTCATCCGCTGCGAACTCGACTCCACGGACCAGGTGCTGACCCAGGTCGCCGGACTCCCCGGCGCGGTCGGCTACAGCGAACTCAACCTCGCCGCCGGAGCCAAGGGCCTGCACGTGCTCACCCTCGACGGCCACACCCCGTCCGTGGACGCCATCGAACACGGCACGAGCGACTACCCGTACCGCGAGATCGAGTACGCCTACACCTACGGCCAGCCCCCGGCCGACTCCCTCGCGTCGAGCTTCCTGACCTATCTGTCGCGGGGCGACGGCCAGGACGTGATCCGCACCCACGGCCACATCCCGTGCTGGACCCCGGAGGGCCTGAAACTCTGCGCGTAGCCTCGACCGCGGCCACTCACCCCGGCCCGCCTCCTACTCACCTCGGCTTGGCGCCGTCGCCCCCTCACCTCGGCCCCGGCGCCGTTGCTCCGTCATCCCGGCCTCGTCGCTCCCTCACCTCGGCCCCGCCGCCTCCTCACCTCGGCTCTGGCGCCGTCGCTCCCTCGCCCCGGCTCTGGCGCCGTCGCTCCCTCGCCCCGGCCCCGTTGCTCCCTCACCCCGGCTCTGGCGCCGCGGCCCCCCACCTCGTCCCCGGCGCCCCCGCTCACCTCGGCTCCGGTGGCCGCTGTCGCGGCATGTTCGGCCGGGTGCCGCCCCCGCCCGACCCCGGCGGCTGCGGGAACCTGCCCTGGACGACCGCCCCCTCCGGCCGCCCCCCGGCCGCCCCCGCCGACTGGATGCCCAGCGGCGCCGACCCCGTCCGGAACTCCACCATCCAGTCGGACGTCTCCATCCGCACCAGCTCCGTCACATCCTCGGAGAACCGCCGCAGCACCCCCAGACACCGGTCCGCGGCCTCGCTCGCCGTGCCCTCCGCCGGCCCCAGGAACTCCCGCACCCCCTCCGACGCCCAGTCGAACTGGAGTACCTGAAGACGCCGCTGCACGGCCTGCGCCGTAGCCACGTCCCTTATCCAGCCGGACGTCATCCCGAAGAACCGGTCCCCGGCCACGCACGCCGCCCCCAGCAGCAGCGCCAGATAGCCCCAGGCGGCCAGCCCGCCCACCGCCCCGGTCAGGTCGAGCAGCGGCAGCGCGGCCCCCGCCACCCCGCCCAGCGCCGCGCCCCCGCGCAGCACCCGCGCCCCGCGCCGTTTCCACACCCGGTCGGTGAGATACCAGGCCGCCGTGTCCAGCGCCCCACGCTCCACCCACCGGTACAGCTCGTCCAGCCGGGCCGCGGGCTCGCCCCAGTCCCCGAGCGGAAACGTCCGCCCGGCCAGATCGCCACCCTCGGGCTGAATCTCCGGCTGACCCACCCGGCACTCCCTTACGTCGTGTGACACCTGATGCTGATGTGCCGGATCCTTCCTACCGCCCAATGGGTGGCGAAGAAGCAGGATTCACCACTTTTCCGCCCGGAAGTGGGTCTTGATCAGGTATAGGACACGGTGACGACTCACTCGAAAGAGTGCCGGGGCGATGACTGCCCGGACCACGTAGGCTCGTGCCGAGCGGGAAAAACCTCGCCCGGACAGCCGTACGAAACCAGGAGCTGATCGTGATTCCCGGTGGTGGCCAGCCCAACATGCAGCAGCTGCTGCAGCAGGCCCAGAAGATGCAGCAGGACCTGGCGAACGCGCAGGAGGAGCTGGCGCGGACCGAGGTCGACGGACAGGCGGGCGGCGGCCTGGTGAAGGCGACCGTCACCGGCGCCGGCGAGCTGCGCGCGCTGAAGATCGACCCGAAGGCGGTCGACCCGGACGCTGCGTCCATTGAAGAGACGGTCGAGACCCTCGCGGACCTCATCGTCGCGGCCGTCCAGGCGGCCAACGAGAACGCGCAGACCCTCCAGCAGCAGAAGCTCGGCCCGCTGGCCCAGGGACTGGGCGGTGGCAGCGGTATCCCGGGTCTGCCTTTCTAAGACCGGCCGCGGCCAACTACGGTACGTACGTACCTCCCGCACATACTCCGAGGAAGGGCAGGCAGTCCGTTGTACGAGGGCGTGGTCCAGGACCTCATCGACGAGTTGGGGCGACTCCCCGGCGTCGGTCCCAAGAGCGCGCAGCGGATCGCCTTCCACATCCTGCAGGCCGAGCCGACGGACGTCCGCCGGCTCGCGCAGTGCCTGATGGAGGTCAAGGCGAAGGTCCGCTTCTGCGCGACCTGCGGAAACGTTGCGCAGGAAGAGCTGTGCGGGATCTGCCGCGACCCGCGCCGCGACCTCTCGGTCATCTGCGTGGTCGAGGAGCCGAAGGACGTCGTGGCCGTCGAACGCACGCGCGAGTTCCGGGGCAAGTACCACGTCCTCGGCGGCGCGATCAGCCCGATCGAGGGTGTCGGGCCCGACGACCTGCGTATACGGGAACTTCTCGCGCGGTTGGCCGACGGTACGGTCACGGAACTGATCCTTGCCACGGACCCGAACCTGGAGGGCGAGGCCACGGCCACGTACCTCGCCCGCATGATCAAGCCCATGGGCCTCAAGGTCACCCGCCTGGCCAGCGGCCTCCCGGTGGGCGGAGACCTGGAATACGCGGACGAGGTGACCCTCGGCCGCGCCTTCGAGGGGAGACGACTCCTAGATGTCTGACGCCACGCTGCATGCCACCGCACAGGACCCGGACGACTTCGCGGTCCAGATCGCGGACCAGGTCGAGAGCTTCCTGGTGGCCGTGTCGGAGGTAGCGAAGGGCGAGGACCCCGACTCGGCGGTCCCCTTCCTCCTCCTGGAGGTGTCCCAACTCCTCCTGGCGGGCGGCCGTTTGGGCGCGCACGAGGACATCGTCCCCGACGAGCGCTACGAGCCCGACCTCGGCCCGGAGCCGGACGTGGACGAACTCCGCGAGCGCTTCGCGGTGATGCTGGAGCCGATCGACGTGTACTCGGAGGTCTTCGACCCCTACGAGCCGCGCAAGGCCCCGGTACCGGCCCGCATCTCCGACGACCTCGCCGACCTCATCACCGACCTCCGCCACGGCATGGCCCACTACCGCGCGGGCCGCACCACGGAGGCCCTGTGGTGGTGGCAGTTCTCCTACTTCTCCAACTGGGGCTCCACGGCGTCCGCGACCCTGCGCGCCCTCCAGTCGGTGGTGGCCCACGTCCGCCTGAACCAGCCCCTCGCCGAACTCGACGGCCTGGACACGGACCAGAGCGTCATGGGCGACGAGACGCTGGAGTTCGAGGCGGGACGGGTCATGGCGGAGGAGATCGGGGAACCGCTGGGGATCAGGCCAGTGAAGTAATTCCGGCTCGTTCGGATATCTGTTCACTCGTTGAGCTGAAGAAGCTGCGGTCGACATGCTGGCGGAGAGCGGTCCCGCGCTGGGGCGTCCGTTGGTCGACCGGCTTACCGGCTCCCGGACACACAACCTCAAGGAGCTGCGCCCGGGCAGTTCGGGGAGCACGGAGGTCCGGATCCTCTTCGTCTTCGACCCCAAGCGGGAGGCGATTCTGCTCGTGGCAGGAGACAAGTCCGGTCGCTGGAAGGACTGGTATCGCGAGTCGATCCCCCTCGCCGAGGCCCGCTATGACGAGTACCTGGCCGCCGCTGACGAGGCAGGAAAGGACGGGAAGGCCCGATGAGCCAGTACAGCAGTTGGACAGAGACCAAGCGCCGGATGCGGGAGAACCAGGCCGGGGTGTCCGACGCCGAGTGGGCATCCCGCAAGCAGGCAGCACGTACGGCGACTGAGGCGTACGTCGTGGGCCACCATCTGCGCGAGATCCGCGAGGAGCAAGGGCTGACGCAGGCTCAGGTGGCGGAGTCCGTGGGGATTTCGCAGGCCAGGGTCTCCCAGATCGAGCGCGGGGAGATCCACAATCTGGAGACGATGCGCACGTACGCGGAGGCGCTCGGGGCCCGGATCACTGTGACGATCGAGTACGGGGACCGGACGGCCGGGGCGGCCTGAACGTTCCGTCGGTCAGTCTTGCCGGGAGCCAAGTGGGCATACCCGCCTTCCTCGGGAAGCGTCTGTGCATCGCCCTCCTCCAGGATCCACCCGCGCCGACCGTGGCGGCGCCCGGCATCCCGGCCGACGGCTTGCGGCGTCTGGCCAAGTGGCAGGGTGACGGTCGGCTCCTCGACGAACTCGGCCGTTCGGACGAACAGCTTCGCGCCCGCCGACTGGTCAACAGGCATCAGCTGACGGCTCCGACAGCGGTGAGCAGCAACTTCTGGTCGACGTACGGTGCAGATGACGTCGGCTCGCTGTACCACCGCAACGGCCACGTGTTCCCGTAGAGCGCCGGAATCCCGATGTACGTGACAGTACGAGCGGCCCGTCCCCCGAACTGCTGCACACCCAAAGGCCAGTTGTGCCGACGCACCTCCCCGGGCGCCAGCAGGAAGTACATCCACCGGAACCCCGCCGCCTCACAGACAACAGGCCCGGCATCCCCGTCGGCGGCCTCGATGAGACGCCCGGCGACTCGTTCTCCCCGCACGCCTTCGATGCGTACGGCGTCGAAGTGGACGCCGGTGAGGCGGAGTTGGTGACCGGACGCGGGGATCCAGTCCGGCAGGTGAATTGAGTCGGTCATGGTCACACGGTGGCGTTCGCGAAGCTACGCTCGGTAGTGACTGAGGTGATACACGCCGGGGTGTATCCGTCGGAGGTGGGTGCTGTGCCGGGCAAGTCCAACGCGAACTCCAACTCCCAGCCACCGGTGGCCTGGCGCTACAGCGGGAACCAGTTGAAACGCTGGCGCACGAAGGCGAACGTCAGCCGCGAGGAACTGGCCGCCGCCTCCAACTACGCGCTGGACACCATCAAGTCGATGGAGCAAGGCGTACGGAGGCCGACGCCACGAGTGCTCGACACGGCTGACGAGCTGTGCAACGCGGACGGCATGCTGAGCGCGGCGAAGGACTACCTGAACAAGGAGAAGTTCCCGTCGCGGGCGCAGGACTTCATGGAGCGGGAGAAGGAGGCGATCAGCCTCTGGTGGTACGAGACCATGGTCGTCCCGGGGCTGTTGCAGACGCCGGGGTACGCGCGCACGCTGATCGAGAACCGCTGCCCGCCCCTGGACGAGGAGACGGTGGAGGAGCGGATCGAGGGGCGCATCGAGCGGCAGGCGATCCTCACGGAGCGGAAGCCGCCGGTGGGCCTGAGCTTCGTCCTCTATGAGGCGGTGCTGCGCAGCCCCCAGGTGGACACCGAACAAATGCGCCGTCTGCTGGAGGTGTCCCGGCTGCGGAACGTCACCGTGCAGGTGCTCCCCTTCGAACGGGCCACCAGCGACGCGCTCATGGGGCCCATGGTGCTGCTGGAGACCCGCGACCACGAGCGATTCGCCTATTCGGAGGGCCCGTTCGCCAGCGAACTGTCGGCCGATCCGGAGGTTGTCAGCCGGGTGAGCGAGCGGCTTAGCATGATCCGCACGCAGGCTCTCAGCCCCGCTGAGTCGGCCCGTTTCGTCGAACGGATGGTGGATCAGCCATGAGTGACCAGCTGAAGTGGTTCAAGTCGAGTTACAGCGACAACGAAGGCGGTGCCTGCGTCGAGGTCGCCCTCCCCACACCGCAGTTGACCGTCCACATACGCGACTCCAAGAACTCGGCGGGACCCGAACTTGCCCTCCCCGCCCCCGCTTGGACGGCGTTCCTCTCCGGAGTCTCCGCAGTTCACCCCGGAGCTTGAGCCCCGGGCTTCGAGCTCTTTTCTTGGGTTCTGGGCTGGGTGAAAACAACCCAACCAACCAAGCCTGTACGTGAGTTGAGGGGGGTTTAATCCGAACGGGTGACGTTCCGTGATCAGCTTGCGCTGGAACGTAAAGCCACTCTAGGTTCACGGCAAACAAGCAAATAGATCGGCCCCGGTCGGTGCTACCAACACCGGCTCCGGGGCCTGGACCTACGGATCGAACGGACTCGATCGTGGCTTACGCCCAGCCTAGCCCTGCCCTGCCGTCCCCGTCGCACCCCATGGCCAAAACGGGCTACGGAAAACGCGCCACGGGTGACGAAGAACCGCACGCGGACCCGGACTTCGCACATCTGCTCCCCCGGGACGCCGAGATCGCCGTCTTCATCGACCACCTCGACAACGGCCACGCCATGGGCCACAAGGTGATCGCGGCCGAGCATCCCCGCTACGGCCAGCAGGCCTGCCGTACGTCTCTCAAGAGCCTCACCGAGGCCGGCCACCTGCGCTGGATCAAGGAACACATCACCGTCGAGGACAACTCGATGCGGTGGGTGACGCGGACGTACTGGTCGCGTACGCCCAGGTCGGCGCAGTGGTGGGCCGAGTTCGCGCGCGAGCGCCACGGCAGGGACGTCACGCACGACTACCAGCCGGGCCTGGCGAGGACGGAAGACCCGACCCCCGCGCCCAAGAGCGACAGCGAGAACGGGAGCGACGGGACGCCGGCGACGGACCCGACCCCCGAGCCCAGCGACACCCCCGAGCCCAGCGCCGCGTACCGCGCACTCGCCCAACTCCGCGCCACAGACCCCCGTATGCCCCTCTCCGAAGCCGAGTGCCGCGCCCTCGAACCCCTCGCCGCCGAGTGGCTGACACGAGGCGCCACCCCGGCCGGCATGGCCCGCGCGCTGACCGACGGACTGCCACCCACCGTCACGAACCCGGGCGGATTCGCCCGCAAGCGATTGGAGACGAAGATGCCCCCGAAGAAGAACGACGCCGCCGAGACCCGCCCCCTCCGCGCCCGTGTGACCCGCGTGCTCATGGCCTGCGCCACCTGCGATGCCGACGAGCGGACGGCGAAGATCATCAACGGCATCTGCGAGGAATGCCGCGCGGAGCCGGAGATGAGCGAGGAGGAGATCAAGAAGGGGTTCGAGGAGATCGCCTACCTGGGAACCACGACGGCCCGCCTCCTGAAGCAGAAGCTGGAACGCCGTACGGGCGGGCCCGTGCCCGACACGTTCCGCCCCGTGCCGATCGAGGACCGCGTCCACTATCACTACCGCGACAACCGCGACCGCATCGCGAACGGCCTCCCGCCGAGGCGGTGGAACCCGTGACGGTCGAGAAGTGGCGCGGAGGAGAGGGCGGCGGCGTATGAGCGTGCAGGACGTGCGGGTCGGGGCACTATGGAGTCGAGGAGGCGACGCCATGACCCCCAGGACCGAGCAGCAGCCCCAGATGTCCGTCGAGGAATTCGAGCAGTTGGAACGCCATGCCCCCGAGACCGTGCGGCTGGAGTTCATCAAGGGGAAGGTCCAGGTCAAGCCCGTGCCGGACGGCAACCACACGGAGATCTACATGTGGCTACTGGAGCGGTGCATGCAACTGCGTCCCGACCTCCGGCTCTATCCGGAGCGGGGCCTCAAGACCGAGGCCTACCGCAAGGGACGCGCTCGCGCGGACGCGATCCTGATGCCCAAGGGTGGCCTCAAGGGGCACGGCGAATGGTCGGAGGCCGGCGGGGTCCTGATGGCCGTGGAGGTCACGTCGTACGATTCCGACACGAATCAGCGTGATCGAATCGAGAAGCCCGACGGCTACGCGGCAGCCGGCATCCCCGTGTACCTCCTCATCGACCGGGACGACGGTTCGGTCACCGTGTTCACCGAGCCCGAGGACGGTCGCTATCGCCAGCAGGTGAACAGGCCTTTCGGTGCCACGGTCAAGCTCCCGGACCCCGTGAACATCGCCTTGGACACCGAGCCCCTGACAGAGCTCGCGGACTGAACGCTCGCGGCGTGGGGGAGCCGAGGGTCAGAGTCCCCACACCCCCTTCCCCACCGCCGTAACCCCACCCCCCAACGCCAACGACAACACCAGCACCCGGGCCCACCTCTCCGGCAGCCGCCCCGCGAGCCCCCGCCCGATCACCCCGCCCACCACCATCGCGGCGACCACCGCACCCCACCGCGCCCCGCTCAACGACGGCACCCCGTTCGCCGCCACCGAGAACGCGTTGACGACGACGCCGTAGAACTGCGCGTTGGGGACGAACTCCCGTACCGTCCAACCCGCGTTGACCGCGTAAAGGGAGATCGGTGGGCCGCCGACCCCGGCCGCCGCGTTCATGAAACCGCCCGCCGCGCCGGCCGCGACGGCACCGCGAGTGCCCCGAAGCGCCGGGACGCGGGCGCCCCGCATCACCAGCAGCACGGCGACCGTCACCAACCCGCCCATGACCAACAGGAGGACAGGTGGGGGGAGTTGGCGGGTCAGCCAGGCGCCCGCCGGTACCGTGCACACCGCCGCCGCGCACAGCGGCACCATCGCGCGCGCCCGTACCCGGCGCCAGCCGCCCGCCAGGCCCACGACGCTGATCGCGCCGGCGGCGCAGTTGGCGAGCACGACGCCCTGGGCCGGCCCGAGCAGCAGCACCAGCGCCGGTACGGCGACCAGGGCGAAGCCCATGCCCGTGAGCCACTGGACGGAAGCGCCCAGCAGGACGATTCCGCCGAGCAGTATGTCCCCCGTGGCCCCCGTCATGGGGCAACATCATCCAGGGCCAGGGTGTAGTCCGCTACACCCTCACTTCGGGACCGCACTCCCTCGTCGCGGACCTGCGGAAACGGGATCGTTGAACTCGTAAGCGAACGAATTCCGAACCCCCTCCGCTCCGAAGGACACCGCCATGAAGAACCTCCTCTCCTCCAAGCCCGTCCTCTGGTTCCTCTTCCTCTTCAACCTGGCCGTCGCCGCGGTCGCACCCTTCGTGGTCGACGGAACGCAGGGCGTGATGACCGCCGTGGGGATGGGTGTGGTATCGCTGGGAGCCGGGGTCAGTCTCGTCCGGGATCGTGGCCAGTCGGCCACAGCGCGTTAATTGGAGGGGCCCTTCCTCACCCCTGTACGTCCGTTGCACGGGCCCTAACCAGCCAAAAGCGATTCTTGAGTCATCCCAAAGAGCACCAGTACAACTGGAGTTGAGATGACCCGCCGGTCCATGAGCAAGCGTGCAGCCGTCGTCACCGTCACCACCGTCCTGGCCCTCGGCACCCTCGGTACCGTTGCCGCGACCGCCGGCCCCCAGCGCGACGCCAAGCCCACCAAGAAGCAGATAGCCGCCCTCTTCGACGGCTGGAACGCCGCCCTGCAGACCGGTGACCCGCAGAAGGTCGCCAACCGGTACGCGCCGGACGCCGTACTGCTCCCCACCGTCTCCAACGAGATCCGCACCGACCGTGCCGAGATCGTCGACTACTTCGACCACTTCCTGCCGAACAAGCCGGTCGCGAAGAAGGTCGAGACGTACATCAACGTCCTCGACAGCAACTCGGCCATCGACGCGGGTGCCTACGACATCACGCTCACCGACCCGAAGACCGGCCAGAAGCGTGTGGTCGAGGCTCGTTACACCTACGAGTACGAGAAGCGCGACGGCAAGTGGCTGATCGTCAACCACCACTCCTCGGTGATGCCCGAAGGCTGATCGAGACAGCGAGTCCCCTTCCGGGCGCGTCCCGCAGGGTCACCGTCCCGCCGTCGTCCGTCACCAACTGGCGTACGACGGCGAGGCCCAGGCCCGAACCGGAGCGCCCGGTGAGGCCCTGACCGCGCCAGAAGCGGTCGAAGGCGCGGGACTTCTCCGCGTCGGACATGCCGGGGCCCTCGTCCGCCACCGTCAACTCGACCTCGTCGCCCCGTGATGCGGAACGTACGGTGATCGTCGCGCCGTCCGGTGACACCTCCAGGGCGTTCGACAGCACGTTGTCCAGGACCTGTTCGAGATGACCGGGACTGGCCAGCACAAGCGGCCGGCCGTCGACAACACTCCCCCCGAGCGCGATGTGGACTCCGCGCTCGTCGGCGGCCGGTCTCCACACCGAGAGGCGTTCGGCCACGATCTCCCTCAGCGGCAGCGGTTCCGCCGCCGTCACCTTCGCCTCGGCCCGCGCCAGCACCAGCAGGCCGTTGACGAGACGGCTCATCCGGACCACCTCGGCCGTCGCCTGCTCCACGTCCTCGCGGAC
The DNA here is from genome assembly GCF_044753545.1 of Streptomyces sp. NPDC088350. Taxonomy (NCBI): domain Bacteria; kingdom Bacillati; phylum Actinomycetota; class Actinomycetes; order Kitasatosporales; family Streptomycetaceae; genus Streptomyces; species Streptomyces sp. NPDC088350. The sequence goes on from NZ_JBIVNL010000006.1 coordinate 425,429, forward strand.
GAACTCGTCGTCCGTGCCGTCCGCGATGTTGTCCAGCGAGAGTCTCAACGCCGTGAGCGGGGTGCGGAGTTGGTGGGAGGCGTCGGCGACGAAGATGCGCTGCGAGGCGATCAGGGTGTCGAGGCGTTCGGCACCCTGGTTCAGCGTGCGGGCGAGTGTCTGCGTCTCGTGCGGGCCCGTCACGGGCGAGCGGGCCGTCAGGTCGCCGTCGCTGAACTTGCTCGCCATGTCGTTGAGTTGGCGCAGCGGGCGGGTGAGGCGGCGGGCCACGAGCGCGCCCAGTCCCGCCGCCACCGCCAGGACGGCGAGGGCGAGAATCGCTCGGAAACCCCAGATCTGCACCAGGCGCCGGGTCAGGTCCGAGGTCGGGTACGAGATGCGGACGGCGCCGACCGTCCGGCCGTCGCGCTTGGCGGGCTCGGTCACCTCAAGTGCCCCGTCGCCCCAGTGCGTCGAGGTCTTCGCCTGCGCGGCGGGCAGTACCTCGGCGGTGCCGGGGGTCTCCTGCGCGTACGCCACCACCATGCGGTCCAGTGCGGCCCGCGAGGCGGCGTCGCCGCTCAGCAACAGGGCCATCGTCCTGGCCTCGCGCTGCACCGACTGCTCGGTGTCGCCCCGGAGCTGGGCGGTGAGGGTGAACGCGACGGGCACGGTGAACGCCGTCAGCGCCACGGCCACGAGCAGGACGTAGCTGACGATGAGCTGCCGGATCATGAGACGGGCGTTCCGTCGCCGGAGGCGGTGATCTCCAGGCGGAAACCGACCCCCCGTACCGCCTCGATCGTGATCGCGCCCGCCAACTTCCGCCGCAGCGCGGCCACATGGACGTCGAGTGTCTTCGTCGGGCCGAACCAGTTCGCGTCCCAGACCGCTTCCATGATCTGTTCGCGCGACATCAGCGCGCCCGGCTCCTCCGCGAGGAACGACAGCAGGTCGTACTCCTTGGGCGCGAGCGGGACCTCCTCGCCGTCGAGGCGTACGCGCGCGGCCTTGCGGTCGATGGTGAGGCGGGTGCCGTAGGCGTCGGGGCCGGCCGCTTCCGCAACCGCCCTCGGCTGTGCGCGGCGCATCACCGCCCTTATGCGGGCGATGACCTCCCGCACGCCGAACGGTTTCGACACGTAGTCGTCCGCGCCCAGCTCCAGGCCGACCACCCGGTCCGTCTCGTCGCTGCGCGCGCTGATCACGATGATCGGCACGTCGCCGCGGGCGCGCAGCTCCTTGCACACGTCGAGGCCGTCGGTGTCGGGCAGGCCGAGGTCGAGCAGGACGACGTCGTAGGGGTCCTTGTGGCTGAGGGCCGCCCCGCCCGTGGTGACCCAGTCGACCTCGAAGCCGTAGCGCAGCAGTCCGCGGCGCAGCGACTCGGCCACGGGTTCATCGTCTTCCACCAGAAGTACGCGCACACGGCGCACCTTAGTGCTTGAAACTTAATTCACAGCGTTCACTTGTGATGCTTGGCACTTTTCCCGGAGCGCTTCCGTGGGCATGCGCTGACCTGGGCGTCCGAATCTCACCATGCGATACCTGGGAAGGGAATTTCGGGCGCTCGTTAAACTGAGCCGACACACCAGGACTGAGCGAGGAGCGCACGTGGGCCTTGTCGTGCAGAAGTACGGAGGCTCCTCCGTAGCCGATGCCGAGGGCATCAAGCGCGTCGCCAAGCGAATCGTCGAAGCGAAGAAGAACGGCCACCAAGTGGTCGTCGTCGTTTCCGCGATGGGCGACACGACGGACGAGCTGATCGATCTCGCCGAGCAGGTATCTCCGATGCCCGCCGGGCGTGAGTTCGACATGCTGCTGACCGCCGGGGAGCGGATCTCCATGGCACTGCTGGCCATGGCGATCAAAAACCTGGGCCACGAGGCCCAGTCGTTCACCGGCAGCCAGGCAGGCGTCATCACCGACTCGGTCCACAACAAAGCGCGGATCATCGACGTCACGCCCGGTCGGATCCGTACGGCGTTGGACGAGGGCAACATCGCCATCGTCGCCGGGTTCCAGGGCGTGAGCCAGGACAAGAAGGACATCACCACGCTGGGGCGCGGGGGCAGCGACACCACCGCCGTGGCGCTGGCCGCCGCTCTCGACGCCGAGGTGTGCGAGATCTACACCGATGTCGACGGGGTGTTCACCGCCGACCCGCGGGTGGTGCCGAAGGCGCGGAAGATCGACTGGATCGCCTTCGAGGACATGCTGGAGCTCGCCGCCTCCGGCTCCAAGGTGCTGCTCCACCGCTGTGTGGAGTACGCCCGCCGATACAACATCCCGATCCATGTGCGGTCCAGCTTCAGCGGACTTCAGGGCACGTGGGTCAGCAGTGAGCCGATTGGGGACCAGAAGGTGGAGCAGGCCATCATCTCCGGTGTCGCGCACGACACCTCCGAGGCCAAGATCACGGTCGTCGGCGTGCCCGACAAGCCGGGCGAGGCCGCGGTGATCTTCCGGACGATCTCCGACGCCCAGGTCAACATCGACATGATCGTGCAGAACGTGTCGGCGGCCTCGACGGGTCTCACGGACATCTCCTTCACCCTCCCCAAGGCGGAGGGCCGCAAGGCCATCGACGCCCTGGAGAAGAACAAGGGCGGCATCGGCTTCGAGTCGCTGCGCTACGACGACCAGATCGGCAAGATCTCCCTGGTCGGCGCGGGCATGAAGACGAACCCCGGCGTCACCGCCGACTTCTTCACCGCCCTGTCCGACGCGGGCGTCAACATCGAGCTGATCTCGACATCCGAGATCCGTATCTCGGTCGTCACCCGCGCCGACGACGTCAACGAGGCCGTCCGCGCCGTGCACACGGCGTTCGGCCTCGACTCCGACAGCGACGAAGCCGTCGTCTACGGAGGCACCGGCCGCTGATGGCCACGACCGGAGCGACCGTGCGTCCGACGCTCGCCGTGGTGGGGGCGACCGGAGCCGTCGGCACGGTCATGCTCCAGATCCTGTCCCAGCATGCGGACATCTGGGGCGAGATCCGTCTGATCGCCTCTCCGCGCTCGGCCGGCCGCAAGCTGGCCCTGCGCGGGGAGCAGGTCGAGGTGGTGGCCCTGACGGAGGAGGCATTCGACGGGGTCGACGTCGCCCTGTTCGACGTGCCCGACGAGGTCTCCGCCCAGTGGGCGCCGATCGCCGCCGCCAAGGGCGTGGTGGTCGTCGACAACTCGGGCGCCTTCCGGATGGACCCCGAGGTGCCCCTGGTGGTCCCCGAGGTCAACCCGCACAAGGTGCGGTGGCGTCCGCGCGGGATCATCGCCAACCCGAACTGCACGACCCTGTCGATGATCGTCGCCGTGGGCGCGCTGCACGCCGAGTTCGGCCTGCGTGAGCTGGTGGTGTCGTCGTACCAGGCGGTGAGCGGGGCCGGCCGGGCCGGCGTGGAGACCCTGCGCCGGCAGCTCGCCCTCGTCGCCAACACCGAACTGGGCACCAAGCCCGGTGACCTGCGGCGGGCCGTCGGGGACGACACCGGGCCGTTCCCGGAGCCGGTCGCGCTGAACGTCGTACCGTGGGCCGGGTCCCTGCGGGAGGACGGCTGGTCCTCGGAGGAGATGAAGGTGCGGGACGAGTCCCGCAAGATCCTGGGGCTGCCCGCGCTGCCGGTCGCCGTGACCTGCGTCCGCGTCCCGGTGATCACCACGCACTCCCTGACCGTCCACGCCCGCTTCCAGGGCGAGGTCACCGTCGACGGGGCACGTGAAATTCTCGCTACGGCCCCGGGTGTCGTCCTCTTCGACAATCCGGCCGCCGGGGAGTTCCCGACGCCCGCCGACGTGGTGGGCACCGACCCGACCTGGGTGGGGCGGCTGCGGCGGGCGCTGGACGATCCGACCGCGCTCGAACTGTTCGTCTGCGGGGACAACCTGCGCAAGGGCGCGGCCCTCAATACCGCGCAGATCGCCGAGCTGGTGGCGCGCGAGCTGGCGTGAGCGCCGGCCCCGCCTTCCCTGCCCGGCCGTAAATCCGCTGGCCAGTGGCGCACGAGTTTGTAGGATCACTGAGCGCGATGTGGTCGGATTAATGGTGGGGACCACTTGAATCCGGCCACCTCCGCATCCGAAGATTTCACTCCCCTCTTACCGCAACCGCGCGGTGAGCGGGGAGCGTCTTTGCGGACGCCCTTCAGGTGGGCGCGGGGATGCGGTGAGGGGCGTGGGGACGCCCCGGACATTCGTGACACAGGGGAAGAGCGGGTAGGCATGAGGGTGTTCGACGCACTGTCGGTTGTGCTGCCTGACACCAGACGGGTAGGTGGTGACACCGGACGAGTGGGCGGTGACGGCGGACGGGTGGGCGGACTGTCTGTTTCGTCTGACGTAAATGTGACGGCCGACGCGTACAACCCCCAAGGGGGGAAGCGTGTCCAACTGGCGTGGCTCAGGTACTCGACTTCTCTGCGGCACGCGGCACGGCCCTACGGCCTCCGCGTGGATCCCGTGCGCCCGGCGGCATGCCGGTGATCGCGCCGATGCCCGCAGCGCGGCCCGCCCGCATCCCGAACCAGCGCGACGGTGTCGACGACGCCGTCGCGGCCGGAACCACGGTCGACCACCTCACCGAGACCTACCGGGCGCACTACCGCTCGCTGCTCGGACTCGCGGCGCTCCTCCTCGACGACACCGCCTCCTGCGAGGACGTCGTCCAGGAGGCGTTCATCCGGGTCCACTCGGCGCGCAAACGCGTCCGTGACCCCGAGAAGACCCTGGCGTATCTGCGCCAGACCGTCGTCAATCTCTCCCGCTCGGCCCTGCGCCGCCGCATCCTCGGCCTCAAGCTCCTCTCGAAGCCGATGCCGGACATGGCCAGCGCGGAGGAGGGCGCCTACGACCTGCTGGAGCGCGACTCCCTCATCAAGGCGATGAAGGGCCTGCAGCGCCGCCAGCGCGAGGTCCTGGTCCTGCGCTACTTCGCGGACATGACGGAGGCGCAGGTCGCCGAGTCGCTCGGGATATCGCTGGGCTCGGTGAAGGCGTACGGTTCGCGCGGGATCGCCGCCCTCCGGATCGCGATGGAGGCGTCGGCATGAGCGACAACGTCGAGCGGCACGGACCGGGCGACCGGCCCGAGCCGGACGCCTGGCGCGGGCCGACCTGGGCGCGCAAGGAACAGCCGAACGAATCGCACGCTGGGAACGGAACTGTGAACCACGGCCCCGACGAACAGAGCCCCACCGGGCCGAGCCTCGACGGGCAGCACCCCGCAGGGCGGCACCCCGAGAATCCCGAGGGGCGCAGCCCCGAGTCCGCACTGGCCATGGCCATGTCCGGCATCGGCGGGGACAACCCCGAAGGGCTCGGCCCGGACGAGCTGGCCCTGCGCCGGCTCCTCCACCGGGCGGTCCAGGAGGTCGAGCCGCGCGACGGCACACTGGACCACCTGCGCAAGGCGGTACCGGCCCGCCGGGCCCGCAAGCGCCAGGCCGTCGTCGGCATGGCCGCCGCCGCCCTCTTCTTCGGCACCGCCGTCCCGGCCCTCGTGCACGTCTCGAACTCCACCGGTTCCGACGCCGACCCGTCCATCATGGGCAACAGCTCACAGGCCCAGGGCGGCACGAGCCAGGGCAAGAACCCGGACGGCGGCTCCAGCACCTCCGGCGGCTCCTCGGGCCAGGCCTCGCAGAACCCGGGCGGCCACAAGAACGACGGCACGGGCAAGACCCCCGGCAGCGGCACCGTGAGCGCCAACCCCTCGGCCACCACCGGGACGGCCGCGTCCGTCTGTACGGCCGAACAGCTCGGCGCGTCCAGTTCGACCGTGGACGCCCCCGACGCGGCGGGCACGGTCTACGGCACGTTCAGCGTCACCAACACCTCCTCCGCCAGCTGTACCGTCGGCGGCGCCGGCACGGTGGGCTACGCGGCGCAGGGTGCCGCCGACGCGGCCAAGATCACCGTGGTGCGGCACAGCTCCGGGGACGCGGCGGCCGGGCTGCCCGACCCGTCGACGGAGGCCTCCCGGCTGGTGCTGCTGCCGGGTGCCGCCTACCAGGTCAAGTTCGCCTGGGTGCCCTCCGAGACCTGCCCCACCAGCAGCACCACCACCGGCGGCACCACCACCGGCGGTACGACGGCCAGCCCGTCACCCAGCGAGGACGCCAGCACCTCCACCGGGTCCACGGCCGGCGACACCGGCACGTCCACCCAGCTGCTGGAGGACGGCACGCTCGACGGCAGTGTCGTGGTCTCCCACACGGCGGAGGCGGGCTCACCGACGGTCTCGGCGACGGTGCCCAACGCGTGCGCGGGGACGGTCTACCGGACAGGCGTGCTGTCGGGTTCGTAGGACGGTCGTTCGTCGTCGGTCGTCGGTCGTCCGTCGTCGGTTGTTCGTGTCGGTCACGGGGGACCGGCGGTCGTCAGACCGCGGTGACGCGTACCGCTTCTTCCGTGTCGTCCTCGGGCACCAGGCCCAGTTCCGCGTCCCGCGCGAACTCCACCTCGCGGCGCAGCAGCCGGAACCACATGAAGACGACGAAGCCCGCGAAGACGAACCACTCGCCCGTGTAACCGAGGTTCTGGAACGCCTTCAGGTCGAGACCGGTGTTCGCGGGTGCGGTCGCCGGTACGGCCTTCATCCCCGAGTCGCCCTTGTCGAGCGTGACCCACGCGTCGTACAGCTGGTACGGCACGAGGTTCACCAGCGAGGCCGCGCTGATCGCCGCGGTCTGGCCGGAGGGCAGCCCGCCCTGTGCGCTGACGCCGTTGTCGCCGGGGGTCTCGGACGCCTGGAGCGAGCCTGTGACGGTGACCTCGCCGGTGGGCGCGGCCGGTGCCTTCGCGGCGTCGGGTTTCCCGGGCAGCCAGCCGCGGACGACGGGCAGCGCCCTGCCGCCGTCGGTGCGCAGCAGGGTGAGGACGTAGTAGCCGTTCTTCCCGTCCAACTGGCGTCCGGGGACGAGGAGTTGCTTGCCGTAGCGGCCGGTCGCGGTGGTCTGCCGGCCGGAGGTGCTCTGGTCGACGGGCAGCAGTGAGGCGAGGGGACGCGCGGCTTCCGTGCGGTCGGTCTCGACCTGCTTGGTGGCCTGGTGGCTGGTGTCCACGCGCGCCTGGAACCGGCTCAGCTGCCACGACCCCATGAAGAGGCAGAAGGGGATGGCGAGCAGTACGAAGACGTTGATGCCCCACCAGCGCGATGTCAGCAGAAACCGGTACACGACTCCCACGGTACGGGGCTGTCCCGGCGGGCTGGGCCCGGGGGTCGGCCCGGGGGTCGGCAATGCTCCGGCCGGGTCTTGGTCGAAGTTATCCACAGGCTGAGGATCCGACCAGTGCAATGTCTGTGTGGGCGGGCAGTATGGGGCCATGACTGAGAGCAACGGGTCCGAGTACACACCGGACTGGGAGAAGCGCTTCCGGGCGCCCCGCGTGTCCCTGCCCGACTGGGCGGAGGACGCACCCGACCGTTCCCTGTTCGTGTCGAACGCGACAGGGACGTATGAGCTGTACGCCTGGGACCGGGCGACGGGCGAGCAACGCCAGGTCACCGACCGGCAGAACGGCACGACGGACGGTGTGCTCTCCCCCGACGGGGAGTGGATCTGGTGGTTCGACGACAAGGACGGCGACGAGTTCGGCGTCTGGCGCCGCCAGCCCTTCAAGGGCGGCCCCGACGAACCGGCCGTCCCCGGCCTCGAACCGTCCTACCCGGCCGGGCTCGCCCTCGCCCGGGACGGCAGGACCGCCGTGGTCGGCCGCTCCACGGACGAGGACGGTACGACGATCCACCTCGCCCGCACCGGCGAGGAGACCGCGCTGCTCTACCGGCACCGTGAGTCGGCGGGCGTCGGCGACCTCTCGCACGACGGTTCGCTGATCGCCATCGAGCACACCGAGCACGGCGACGCGATGCACTCGGCGCTGCGCGTCCTGCGCCCGGACGGCACGGCGGTCGCCGACCTGGACGACACCAAGGGCGGCACCGAGGAGCTGGGCCTGGAGGTGCTGGGCTTCGCACCCGTCGAGGGCGACACCCGCCTCCTCATCGGCCATCAGCGGCGCGGCCGTTGGGAGCCCCTGGTCTGGGACGTCGTCAAGGGCGGCGAGACCGACCTGGCCCTGGACCTGCCCGGCGACGTGAGCGCCGAGTGGTACCCGGACGGCTCGGCCCTCCTCATCGCGCACAGCTTCGAGGCCCGCAGCGAGGTGTTCCGCTACGACCTCGCGTCGGGCGAGCTGCTGAAGGTGCCGACGCCTCCCGGTTCCGTCTCGGGCGCCACGGCCCGCCCCGACGGCAACGTCGAGTACCTGTGGTCGTCGGCCGCCGAACCGTCCGCGGTGCGCTCGACGACGGGCGAGGTCGTCCTGGATCCGCCCGGCATGAAGTCCCCCGGCTCGGTCCCGGTGGAGGACGTGTGGGTGGAGGGCCCCGGCGGCCGTATCCACGCCCTGGTCCAGAAGCCCGCCGGCACCACCGGCCCCCTCCCCACGGTCTTCGACATCCACGGCGGCCCGACCTGGCACGACAGCGACTCCTTCGCGGCGGGCCCGGCGGCCTGGGTGGACCACGGCTACGCGGTCGTCCGGGTCAACTACCGCGGCTCGACCGGCTACGGGCGCGCGTGGACCGACGCGTTGAAGGTCCGGGTCGGTCTCATCGAGCTGGAGGACATCGCGGCGGTGAGGGAGTGGGCGATCACCTCGGGCCTCGCCGACCCCGCCCGCCTGATCCTCACCGGCGGCTCCTGGGGCGGCTACCTCACCCTCCTCGGCATCGGCACCCAGCCCGACGCGTGGACGCTGGGCATCGCCGCGGTACCGGTCGCCGACTACGTCACGGCCTACCACGACGAGATGGAAGCCCTGAAGGCCATGGACCGCACCCTCCTCGGCGGCACCCCGGAAGAGGTCCCGGACCGCTTCGAGGCGTCCTCCCCGCTGACCTACGTCGACCAGGTCACGTCCCCCGTCTACATCTCGGCCGGCGTCAACGACCCCCGCTGCCCGATCCGCCAGATCGACAACTACGTGAAGCGCCTGGAGCAGCGAGGCGCCGTCCACGAGGTGTACCGGTACGACGCGGGGCACGGGTCACTGGTGGTGGACGAGCGGATCAAGCAGGTGAGGTTGGAACTGGACTTCGCGGAGCGGCACTTGGGCTCCTGAACTCCGGTCACTTCTTGATTTTCAGCCCGTCCGGCGTTTGAGGACGAGGCCCCTTCAGGGCCGAAGCGGGGGTCTGGGGGCGGCGGCCCCCAGCAACGCCCGCTTCGGCACGGGGCACTTGTTCAAGCACCGGCACGATCGAGAGGCCGCCGCCCCAGCAACTCCGCCAGACCTCGACGAGTCGCGGCGAGCACCACCCTGTCCGAGCTCCGCAGGACATACGTGTCGGGGAGGTCCCACACCAACCCCGACCGCCGTACGTCCTCGGAGGCGTCCCGCGTCGCCGTGTCCAGCGCGAGAACCCGCCACGACCCGGCCCGGAACGCCTCGGCGATCGTCCTGCCCTCCAGCTGCGCATGCCCGCCCACGGTCATCGCCGCGAACAGCAGCACCCGCCGCTCGACGGGGATCGCGCCCAGGATCTGCCGCCCCATCATCGCCCCGGCGAACGCGGGCGCGGCCAGATGGGACACGCTGCGGCTCCGGGTCAGGGCGTTCGGGTGCGCGGCGCGCAGCGTCCGGTACACGGCGGTGGCGAAGTCGTCGTCGTACAGGCGGAGTACGACCCGTAGATCGGGCCGCACGGACCGTGCGTACAGGACCGCTTCGAGGTTCGTGGTGTCGGAGCTGGTGACGGCGAGGAGGGCGTGGGCGCGGTGGATCTTGGCGGATTCCAGGACGCCTTCCTGGGTGACGTCACCCAGGATCACCGGCACGCGCAGCCGGCGCGCGACCGCGAGGCCGCGTGCCTCGGGGTCGGCCTCGACGCACACCACGGGGATGTGGAGTTCGCGCAGCCGGGTCAGCACCCGGGTGCCGATCTTGCCGAGCCCGAGCAGCACGACATGACCGCCGAGCCCCCGCGGCGGCTTGCGCAACGCGGACGCGGTGCGAAATGTGCCGAGGGCTTCGAGCACCGCGGCCAGCAGCACCGGCATCAGCAGCAACCCGACGAGACCGGAGAGGAGTTGAAGGATCTGCCGGCCCAGGGGCTCCCCGATCGCGGGGTTGTCGATCGCGAAGAGATCGAGCAGCGTCAGATAGAAGGCGGTCAGAGGATGGACCTTGGTCACCACCCACAACGCGATGGCAAGCGCGATCACGCACGCCACCATGCCCGCCAGCGACCAGCGCAGCCGCCGCGAGAAGAGCGAGGAGAAGGCCGGCACGACACCGCCCCCGCGCCCGCCCGGCAACTGCGGCCCGGCGTACGACACCTGTTCCAGGACGACGGTGCCGCGCCCGGTGGCGGAGGCCACTGCCGCCGCGTCGGGCAGCAGGCGCGGGCCGTGTTCGCCCATGCCCTCGGAGCCGTCCGCGCCGGCCGGGTCGCTGCTGGTCGCCGAGAGCAGGGCCAGCGTGGCCAGCCCCGGGTCGGCGACCTGTCCGGGCCCCGGCGGCGGCCGTTCCACCGCGCGCAGCAGCAGCCCGTCGGTCTGGACGACCTTGCTGGTACCGGCGAGAGCGGTGGCGGCGAGCGCGGGCGCGGCCGTGTCGGCGTCGGACAGGACGGTGGTGGAGGCGTCGAACCCGGTACCGGTGCCGCCCTCCTCGCCGGTCGCCAACGCGGCTGCCTGGTCGAGGAGTTCCTCGATGTGCTGGCCCAGCCGCCGGTTGTAGAGGCGCAGCACGAGCCGGATACGGGGGTTGAGACGGCGGGCGGTGAGGGCGGCGCGGATGTTGGTCTCGTCGTCGTCGTAGACGAGGGCGAGCGCCGTCGCCCGCTCCACGCCCGCCTCCGCGAACACCGCCTCGGTCAGCTCGGCGGCCTCCAACACCCGTTCCCCGCGCGGGGGTTCGGGGGCGGCGGCGGGGACGCCGTTGCCGTTGGCTCTGGCCACCGCCGCGTTGACCCGGTCGCGCAGGGCCACCGAGGCGGCACGCGCACGGCCGACCACGGGCTGGCGGGCGGTGGCCTCGGAGGGCGGTACGACGAGGGTGATCTGCTCGCCGTAGACACCGCGCAGTTCGGCGGCGAGACGGTGCGCGAGCGCGTCGTCGCCGCACACCACCATGTGCGCACGGGCACTGCCCGGAGGACTCTGATGCGGAACGCTGCTCGCCACGAGGGAAAAGACTGCCCCAAGGAGGCGGGTGGTTCCAGTATTCCGCTGAACACCCGTGCTCCGACTGCCGTATGCATCGACAGGGAGCAAAACTCGCGAAACCCTGCGCCTGCCGGAGGTACTTCACCCGTGGCCATCACCACCGAACCAGCCGCGCCGACCACGGAGACTCCGCCGACCGCGGAAACGCCCCAGCAGCCACCCGCGCCGGCGAAGCCCGAGCCGGCGAAGCCCGAGGTGCCCAAGGCGGCCGAGGCGGCCGAGCCCGCGAAGGACGGCTGGCAGCTCAGCTCGCCGCTCGTGCTGACCATGCTGCTGCTCGTGGTGGTGCTGGTGCAGGGCCCGATCCGGCAGGCCCTGTCCGCGCCGGTGATGCAGAGCTGGATGACGGTGTTCGTGGCCGTGGTCGTGCAGGCGCTGCCGTTCCTGGTGCTGGGCGTGCTGCTGTCGGCGGCCATCGCGGTGTTCGTACCGCCGACGTTCTTCGCCCGCGCGCTCCCCAACAACCCCGTACTGGCCGTACCGGTGGCCGGGATGGCGGGCGCGATCCTGCCGGGCTGCGAGTGCGCGTCCGTGCCGGTGGCCGGGGCGCTGGTCCGGCGCGGTGTCACCCCGGCGGCGGCGATCGCGTTCCTGCTGTCCGCCCCGGCGATCAACCCGATCGTGCTGACCGCGACGGCCGTCGCCTTCCCGCGCAACCCCGAGATGGTCCTCGCCCGGTTCGCGGGCAGCCTGCTCGTGGCCTGTGTGATGGGCTGGCTGTGGCAGCGGGTCGGCCGTACCGACTGGCTGCGCCTGCCCGCCCACGAACCGCACGAGGGCGAGACCAAGGGGGCCGCGTTCTGGGGCTCGGTGCGGCACGACGTGATGCAGGCGGGCGGGTTCCTGGTGCTCGGCGCGATGTCCGCGGCCACGCTCAAGGCGGTGGCACCGGCGAGCTGGCTGCGGACGGCGGCCGACAACCCGGTGGTGGCGATCCTGGCCCTGTCGATCCTGGCCGTCCTGCTGTCGATCTGCTCGGAGGCGGACGCGTTCGTGGCCGCGTCGCTCACCCAGTTCTCGCTCACGGCCAAGCTCGCGTTCCTGGTGGTGGGCCCGATGATCGACCTGAAGCTGTTCGCCATGCAGGCGGGCACGTTCGGGCGCGGCTTCGCGCTGCGCTTCGCGCCCACCACCTTCGTCCTCGCCATCGCGGGCGCGGTCGTCACCGGGGCGGTGCTCCTGTGAACCGGCAGGCACAGGCAGCGGTCCTGTTCCTGGTCGGCGCGGCCCTGCTGCACGCGGGCTTCACCAACCTCTACCTGCGCTACGTCAAGGCCGGACTCCAGCCGCTGCTGCTGCTCTCCGGCGCGGTCCTCATCGTCGCGGCGCTGGCGACGGCGTGGTACGAGTGGCGCCGGGCGAAGCTGACGAAGGCCCACGCGGAGGTGCACACCGAGGCGCACGCCGAGGGCGATGGTCACGTGGGCGACGGGCACGAGGGCGATGGTCACGTGGGCCATGTGCACCGCGAACCCCGTATCGCCTGGCTCCTGGTCCTCCCCCTCTTCGCCCTGATCCTGGTCGCCCCGCCGGCCCTCGGCTCCTACAGCGCGGTCCGCACGGGCACGGCCCTCCAGAAGCCCTACGGCCTCTCCAAGCTGCCCGACAGCAATCCGCTCACCATCGGCCTGGTCGACTACGCGAGCCGCGCGGTCTACGACCACGGACATTCCCTCGGCACCCGCCGGCTCAAGGTCACCGGCTTCATAGCCCTCGACAAGTCCGGCGCCCCGTTCCTCGTCCGCATGGCCCTCAACTGCTGTGCCGCAGACGCCCAACCGGTCAAGATCGCCCTAACGGGCAAGATCCCGCCGGTACTTCAGCCCGACACCTGGCTGGAGGTCACCGGCACCTACAACGCCAAGCAGACCAAGGACCCCATCAACAACGGCCCGATCCCCTACTTCCAGGTCGCCCTCGCCAAACCGGTGCCGACGCCGAAGGACCCGTACGACGAGAGCTGGAACCAGTAACGGGCTTCAGTAACGGGCTTGGTTTCAGCCGAGGTTGGCCACGGCGGCGGCCATCATCGACTCGGCGGCCCCTTCCGCCAGGCCCGGCGGTACGACCAGGAGGTCCCAGCGACCGCGGCCGGGGGCGAGCAGGGTGACGGTGTTCGGGGCGTGCACGGCGGTGGTCCGGTGCAGTCGTACGACCTGGTTGTGCACGAGCATCCGGCCGGGGGCGGCGGACCAGATCGTCCCGTTCACCGTGACGCTCACGATGTGACCCCAGGTCCGGGGGAGCCCGGCGAGCAGTTCCGGAACCTCGGTCAGCACGTCGTAGGAGCGCGGCCACCAGGCTCCGTCGAGGCGGCGCGGCACCGGACTGTGGGGTGCGAGGCGCAGTCGTAGCAGGAGATCGACGGCGGACGGGGGCGACGGGGGTGACGTGGACTGCGGGGCAATGGTCATGACATCTCCAGAGGAGTGTGGGCGGGAGCGGGGCGCCAGGGGCTGGGGGCCGGAGCTCGGAAGGACCGTGAGCGTGACCGTGCGGGACCGGGGACTCAGTCGAACGGCGCGGGGCGCGGCACGAGGAGTCCGGGCAGGGGCCGGTCGGTGTGCTCCGGGGCGGACCAACTACGGCTGTCGGTGGGCGCGTTCATGTCGCGATCCCTGTCCCCGGCCGTCGTACGGCGGTCCGGTGCCGTGGTGCACTGGGAACGACGTCGGCGGAGAGCCGAGGTGCGGAGAACTCCCGGTAGGTCCTTACCGTACTCCCGCGTCGATGGTCCGGTGCCTGACACACCTGACCGACGTCGGCATCGGCGGCGCCCGCAGCTGTGCCCCGGCGTCCAGGCGTCCCGGGCCCGGCCGCTCCCGCGGCCAGGCCCTTCACCCCCGCCGCGCCCACTGCTGTGCCCTGACGTCCCGACCGGACCGGTGGCTGACCCTGGCGTGCCGTCCGGACCGGTGGCTTACCCTGGCGTGCCGTCCGGACCGGTGGCTGACTCCGGCGTGCCGGCCGGACCGGTGGCTGACTCCGGTGTCCCGGCCGGACCGGTGGCTGGCCTCGGCGTGCCTGCCGCGCTCGTGGCTGGGCCTCCGGCCGTCCCGACCGCACCTGTGGCCGGCCCCTTCACCCCCCGCCGGGAACGTGGCTTCGCCCCCGCCACCCCAACTGCGCCCCTTCACCCCACTCCCCTCACCGCCCGCTGCTGTGCCGCGGCGCCCCGACCGCGCCCGTGGCTGCAGCCCCTCACCTCGCCGCGCCCGTGGCTGCACCCCCTCACCCCCGCCGCCGGGCCCGTGGCTCCGCCCGCGCCACCTCGCCCGCGCCCCTTCACCCCACCCCCCTCACCGCCCGCCCCCTCCACCCCCGCGGGCGTACCGTGAAGAGACCGGGAATTTCTCGTGTGCCGGATCGCTCCGGTGCCGTTCTCGGCGAATGTCGACGCCGGGGTGGATGTGTCCGCGCCCGGGGCAGGGCTCAGCTCATGAGCGTGAATGTGCCCGGTCGGCCGGTGACCGCGGAGCTTGTCGGGCGCGGCGGTGCCGAGGGGGCGCGCTGGGAGCAGGCGTGGTCGTCCGGGCGGGAGCGTGGGCCGTCGCCCTGGGAGGGGGACCGGGTCCGGCCGCTCAGCCGGCGGCAGATCGAGGACCGGTTCCAGGAACTGGGCGATCTGTACGAGGAGACCTCCGGCGGCGCCGCCCGCACGGGGAACCGGTCCCGCGCGGCCTTCCTCCGGCGCCTGGCCGGTGACATCCGGCGGCCGGGCTTCGCGCTGCTGATCGCCGAGAACACCACCCTGACCGCCTGCGCCTACGGCTTCCCCGTCCGCGGCGCCGATCCCTGGTGGCAGGGGTGCGACGCGCGACTGCCCCGGCGCCTGCGCGACCTCGCCGTCACCGGCGGGCTCTTCGCGGTCTCCGGGATCGTCGTCCCGCCCCGCGTGCGCACCCACTACCAGGACCGGGACTGGAACCTCGCCCGGCGCCTGCAGCGCCGGCTGCTCGCCGACCACGCGCCGGCCCTCGGCATCGCCCTGCTGCCCCGCAGCGATGCCGGGACACTGGCCGCGTACCGGGCCTGGGGCTGGCAGGACGTCGTACAGGACCTCGTACAGGACGTACAAGGCTTCGCGTCCGGCCACGTACGAGCCACCGGTCCAGCCCCCGAACGGGGGGCTCTGCCCGACCCGGACGACCTTGATCCGCGGGCCTCCGGGCCCTGCGCCGTCCTCGTCCTGGGGTGCTGACCGCGTCAACCCGCGTCAGGACATCTGTGCTCGCCGCGACAGAGATTCCCCAGGGGGGACTAGAGTTCCTGTACGGGGTGACAAACTCCCCTGCGGCGGGCCGTCCGACCTCCGGTGGTCCGCAGGAAAGGTGTACATGCCCTCGGAAAGCCAGCAGCCCGCGGCCGACCGGCTCGACGACGACGACTACCCGGCCTACACCATGGGCCGGGCCGCCGAGCTGATCGCCTCCACCCCCGGTTTCCTCCGGTCACTGGGTGAGGCCGGGCTGATCACCCCGACGCGGTCGGACGGCGGTCACCGCCGCTACTCGCGCCATCAGCTGCGTACGGCCTCCCGGGCCCGCGAACTGGTCGACCAGGGAACCCCCATCGAGGCCGCCTGCCGCATCATCAGCCTGGAGGACCGGCTGGACGAGGCGCTGCGCGTCAACGAGGAGCTGCGCCACTCATCTCATGGACCGTCTCATGGGTCAAAAATCTGATGTGACCGAAACAGAAATTCGCTGTTTCGGGCGGGGCTTTTCCCCCACAATTCCACCGCCGCGTAAATGCGTTCCGTGCTAGGCTGACTTCAGTTGCAGTTGTGGTTGCCAATTTTGAACCGGACCTCCGGTGCAGGTGATCATCACGGCGATGGAGGAGATTCGTAAAGTGCGGATCTCGTGCACTGCCTAGGAGTTAAGACATGGCCACCGGTACCGTGAAGTGGTTCAACGCGGAAAAGGGCTTCGGCTTCATCGAGCAGGACGGCGGCGGCGCCGACGTCTTCGCCCACTACTCGAACATCGCCACCCAGGGCTTCCGCGAGCTGCAGGAAGGTCAGAAGGTGACCTTCGACATCACGCAGGGCCAGAAGGGCCCGCAGGCGGAGAACATCGTTCCCGCCTAAGCACGCGAAGCTGCGAAACAGGGGCCCGCACCTTGGGTGCGGGTCCCTTTTCGTATCTGCTCATTTACTTGCCGCCCTTCGGTCACCCACCGTTCCGCGGCCGTTCTTCCGCATTCCCCGCGGAGAAATCCTCCCCTCTCCGCCCGCTCGCACCCCAAGGTGAGGCACCATGCGCTGCGTGATCGCCCGTTACCCCTTCGATCTGACGAAGAGCGAGGTGGAGGAGATGCTCAAGGGCATCCGCCCGGAGCAGCCCGTCACCGGCCCCTGCGCCGTCATCAGTCGCAAGCTGTACCCGGTCAAGCAGGTCGGCGAGGTGATCACCAAGCAGGATCGTCGTGACTTCACCGCCTTCGAGGTGACGAGGGCCCTCACCCGGCTCGGTTTCACCTGCCACGAGACGCCGCCCGCGCCGCCGGCCCCCGCGCCCGTCGCTCCGTCCGCCGACGCCGATCCCGCGGACTCCGGCCCGGAATCGACGTCGTACATCGGCACCACCCTGGGCTGACGCCTCCGCCCCCACACCTCCGCACACCCCAAGCGACCACGCCGCCGACGATCATCCGGGCGCGGGGTCGCTTTTTTCTGCCCTCAGCTCTCAGAACTCCTCAGCTCTCACAGCTCCTTCTCGGGCCAGTCCAGCAGCCGGGCCCCGATCACCGCAGTCTGCAGCGTGTACCGCTGGCCGGGGTTCGCCGGATCGGCGCCGGTCAGCTGGTGGATGCGTTCCAGCCGGTAGGTCAGCGCCCGCACGCTCAGCGAGAGCCGGCGGGCGGCCTCGGCGGCCACACAGCCGCAGTCGAAATACGTCGACAGGGTGTCCAGCAGCGGGCGCGGACCGCCGCGCGCCTTGGTGAGCGGGCCCAGCGCGTCGAGGACCAGATCGGCCATGGCCTGCCGGTCGCGCGTGAGCACCGGATAGACCAGCAGGTCGGCGGCGCGCAGGAGAGGGCCCTCCAGGTTGAGCCGCTCGGCCAGTTCGAGAGTGTTGAGGGCTTCCTCGTAGGACTGCACGATCCCGCCCGCGCCCGGCTGCGGGCGGCCGATCGCCGTGCGGGTCCCTTCGGCGGCGGCGTACGACTGCTTCGCGAAGTGGGTGAGGACCTCGTCCTGGTCGCCCGGCGCGACGCACAGCATCCGGCCGGCCTTCGTGGTGAGCAGGATGTTGCGGTCACCGAAACGGCTGATCATCGCGCGCTCCACCTGACGCGGCACCGGTGCGCTCTCGTCGTACGGCGTCGGACCCTGGACGACGGCGACGGCGTGCGTGTGGGAGAGGCGCAGCCCGAAGCGCTCGGCGCGTTCGGCGAGCCGGCCCAGGTCGCTGCGGCCGTAGAGGAGGTCGTCGATGAACTCCCGCCGGGCCGCCTCCTCTTGGCGTACGGCGAGACGCTGCGCGCGCTCGTAGCCCTCGGCGAAGGCGTCGACGGCCTGTTGCACGGCGGCGAGTGTGCAGTCCGCGGTGTCGGGGGTCGCAGGCCAGGCGGCGCGGGTGGCCGCGAGATGGGCGTTGACCAGGGCACGCAGCTCGTGTCCGGCCTCGGCGGCATGTTCACCGAGGGTACGCCGGGCCTCCAACTCGGCCCGGGTCAGGCGCCGTCCGGTGACGGAGACCTCCGCCAGGAGCTGCGCGTACCCCGCCAGATACTGCTCAGGTATCCCGCGCTCCGGCAACGCCGCCCCCTGTTTTCTTGACGCCCTGGTGACGCTTTCTTAGCGCGTCACCGGCATCAAGACCCTAATGAACACTGCCGGGTTCCGGCAATGCGCGGGCGCGCACCCCGCGTGCACCATGGCGCCAGGGGAGCACCGCGGAAGGTTCCGGTGCCGGAGACCGGCAGGTTTCCGGCACCAGTACCGCGAACCGCGCGTCCCTGTCGGCTGGTTGGGGCGAGTGAGGAAACGGGGGGCCGGGATCATGGGGGCGTTCCTCGCTGCCGCGACCGGTTTTCCCACGATCGTCTTCACCGCGGCGCTCGTCGTGGTCGTCCTCTACTGGCTGCTGGTAGCGCTCGGCGCGGCCGACGCGCACGGACACGCCCATGTGCACCTCCACTCGCGCGCCCACGTCGACGGCCGGTGGCTCGGCGGAGTCCCGGTGACCTTCGCCTTCTCGCTGTTCGTCGCCGTCGGCTGGCTGATCAGCTTCTGCGCGAGCGTGCTGTTCGTCCCTGCGGGCCCGGTCGGCGTCCTGGTCGGGATGGCCGTGCTGCTCGGCACGGTGTACGTCTCCTGGCGTACGACCAAGCTGCTCGTACGCCCCCTGCACCGCCTGTTCCCCGACGAACACGGGCCGTCCCGGCTGGACTTCGTCGGGCTGACCTGCACCATCCGCACCGGGCGGGTGGACGACGGGTTCGGCCAGGCCGAGGTCAGGGCGGCGGACGGCTCGGCCGCGGTGGTCCAGGTCCGGCAGACGGGCAACGACGCCCTCGCCAGTGGCAGCACCGGACTGCTCTACGCCTACGACGAGACCGGTGAGTTCTTCTGGGTCGCGCCCTACGACAGCGCGCTCGACCCGAGGACCGGACCGGGCAAGACGGGATAGGCCGCCAACTCAGGCCGCCCGCACGCTCGTTGCCCCCGGATCGTCGCACTCCGCTCGCTGATCCCTGCCCGCTCGTTCACCGCCCTTCTCATCCCTTGAGGACCCATGTCATGAACGCCATCACCGTGGGCATCGGTGTGTTCGTCGCCGTTGTCCTGCTCATCGCGCTCACCCTGCTCCTGGTGGTCGGCCGGCTGTTCCGGAAGGTGGAGCAGGGGCGGGCGCTGATCGTCTCCAAGACGAAGAAGGTCGACGTCACCTTCACCGGCGCGGTCGTCCTGCCGGTGCTGCACAAGGCCGAGTTCATGGACATCTCGGTGAAGACGATCGAGATCCGCCGCACCGGGCGCGAGGGCCTGATCTGCCAGGACAACATCCGGGCCGACATCCACATCAGCTTCTTCGTGCGGGTCAACAAGACCGTCGAGGACGTCATCAAGGTCGCGCAGGCCATCGGCACCCAGACCGCGAGCGACCCGGTGGCGATCCAGGACTTCTTCGCCGCGAAGTTCTCCGAGGCGCTCAAGACCGTGGGCAAGCAGCTGGACTTCGTCGATCTCTACACCAAGCGCGAGGAGTTCCGGGACCGGATCATCCAGGTCATCGGCACCGACCTCAACGGCTACCACCTCGACGACGCGGCCATCGACTTCCTCGAACAGACGCCGATGACCCAGCTCGACAACCAGAACATCCTCGACGCGCAGGGCATCCGCAAGATCACCGAGCTGACGACCATCGAGCACGTGCGCACCAACGAGTTCCAGCGCACCGAGCAGAAGGAGATCACCCGGCAGAACGTCGACGCCCGGGAGACCATCCTGGAGCTGGAACGGCGGCAGGCCGAGGCCGAGATCAAGCAGCGCCGTGAGGTGGAGGTCCTGCGGGCGCGCGAGGAGGCCGCCACCGCGAAGGTGCAGGAGGAGGAACGGCTGGGCGCGCAGGCCGCGTTCCTCCGTACCGAGGAGCAACTCGGCGTCCAGCGCGAGAACCAGGCCCGCGAGATCGCCGTCGCGCAGAAGAACCGCGAGCGGGTCATCGCCGTCGAGAACGAGCGCATCGAGAAGGACCGCCTCCTCGAAGTCATCGCCCGCGAACGGGAGACCTCGCTGTCCGGCATCGCCCGCGACAAGGAGGTCGAGGCGGAGAAGCGCGAGGTCGCGGACGTGGTCCGGGAGCGGATCGCCGTGGACCGCACGGTGGCCGAGCAGGAGGAGGCCATCAAGAAGCTGCGGGTGGTGGAGGAGGCCGAGCGCACCCGGCAGGCGGTGATCATCGCCGCCGAGGCGGAGGCGCAGGAGAAGCTGGTCAAGGACATCAAGGGGGCCGAGGCCGCGGAGGCCGCCGCCAAGCACCGCGCCGGTGAGCAACTCACCCTCGCCGAGGCCCGGTTGAAGTCCGCCGACCTCGACGCCCGCGCCAAGCTGCGCCTCGCGGAGGGCATCCAGGCGGAGGCCGCCGCGGCCGGACTCGCCGAGGTCCAGGTCCGCGACAAGGAGGCCGAGGTCACCGTGAAGGCTGGCCGCGCCGAGGCCGAGGCCACGGGGGCGCGGCTGCGGGCGGAGGCGGAAGGCATCGAGGCCCGGCTGCGCGCGGAGGCCGAGGGCACCCGGGCGAAGGTGCTCGCGCAGGCGGAAGGCGTGCGGGCGAACGCGCTTGCGGAGGCCGAGGGTGCGCAGGCCAGGGTGCTCGCGGAGGCGGAGGGTGTGCGGGCGAACGCGCTCGCCGAAGCCACCGGCATCGGCGAGAAGCTCAAGGCCGAGGCGGAGGGCCTCACCGAGAAGGCCGCCGCGATGGCCGCCCTCGACGACGCCTCGCGCGGCCACGAGGAGTACCGGCTGCGGTTGCAGGCCGAGAAGGAGATCCGGCTCGCGGGGCTCGATGTGCAGCGGCAGGTCGCCGAGGCGCAGGCCACCGTCCTCGCGACCGGTCTGGAGAACGCCGACATCGACATCGTCGGCGGCGACTCGATCTTCCTCGACCGGCTGATGTCGTCGATCTCGTTCGGCCGGAGCGTCGACGGCTTCGTCCAGAACTCCGAGACGGCCCAGGCGTTGGCGCGTCCCTGGCTGGACGGCACGTCGAACATCGCCGACGACCTCGGCCGTGTCCTCGGCTCGGTCTCCACGGCCGACGTGCAGCACCTCACCGTGTCCGCGCTGCTGATGAAGCTGATGAGCGCGGACACGGCGAACGCTGGTCGGCTACGACAACTGCTGGACAAGGCCGGTGAGTTGGGCCTGGCGGACACCCCGCTGACCGCGCTCAACGGTCACCCGGCGAAGGCCTGACACCTGGCCGAGGCCGAGACCCGGCCCCACAGGCGGTCCGGAACTGCCGCACAGGGGACGGCAGTTCCGGACCCAATACCCCCCCGAGATCCTGAGAGGGACCATGACCACCGGCCTGGACACCGGCACCTACGAGGTCCTGCGCGACCGTCTCGCCGCACAGGCCGCCGAACTCGCCCGCCGCGCGGAAGCGCTCAACACCCGCCGCACCGAGGAGTTCGGCTCGACCCGCCTGGAACTCACCGGCACCGAGCGCCTGGACACCGAGCACCCGGCCGCGCCGAGGGACATCGTCGCCGTAGGAGACACGCTGCTCTTCGGCCACCAGGTCTCCCTCGGTATCACCCGGGACACGACGGTGGCCGACGTCCTCACCCTGCACGACCGCCACGACCTGCGCCGGCTGCCCGAGAACGCCGTACCCGGACTCCTCGACGACCCGGACTTCGTACGGGAGTTCGCCGCACTGCACCGCTACTACCGCCAGGCGAGCCTGCTCCAACTCCGCCGGACCGACGGCAAGTTGCTGGCCGTCTTCCGCACCGGCGAGAAGGCCGACGACATCCGGGTCCTGCGCTGGGCCCTCACGGACGACGGCCGGACGGCGACCTTCCTGGACGCACACGGCGAACGCGACCACGTCCTCCCGCCGCCGTACGACGTCGACTGGACGGAGACGACCCGCGAGGACCTCGTCCCCGGCCGGCATCCGCATGTCCGGATCCAGGACGGGCTGTACGTCGACACGGTCGGCGGCACCCTCACGGTGAAAGTGGAGGACAACACCGAGACGGCGGAGGGGAGTTACTCCGAACCGGTGGACGAGCCGCTGCAGTCGCCGGCCGACGCGGAGATCTCGTACGCGCGGGTGGGTGCGCTGGTGTTGCTGCGTGTGCGTCCCTACAAGGAGGAGGCCCACCGGTACCTCGTCTTCAACACGCTGACGAAGGGCGTCGTGCGGCTCGACGGGATCGGGCTGGCGTGTCGGAGGCTGCCGGAGGAGCAGGGGATCGTGTTCCCGGGCGGGTACTGCCTGGCCACGGGGGTGTACAAGACCTTCGAGACGGACATCGCCGGGCTGGAGTTGGAGCGGGTGGTGCGCTCGCCCAACGGTGAGGACGTGCTGTTCGCGTACCGGGCGCCCGTGCCGGGGCGGAGCCTCCTGCTGCCGTACAACCTGATCCGCAAGGAGGTCGCGAACCCGCTGTCCGGGCAGGGCTGGGCGCTGTTCGACGACGGCACGCTGATGGTGCTGCGCGCGGGGGGCGACGACGGGGAGGCGGCCCGTGTCCATCCGGTCCGGATCTGGCGTACCCCCTACGTCTCCGACACCCACGCCGCCGCACAACTCGTCGGCTCCGGGCCGCTGTTCCGCGTCGGGAACGCCGATCTCGTGCGCGGGATCTCCGACTGTCTGTCCCTCACGGGCGCGGTGGCGGGGAGGGAACCCACGGCGGAGGTCTACGAGGCGCTGGTCGCCGCGTGTGTCCGGGCGGGGGACTCGTACCACTGGCTCGGGGATGCCGAACTCGGTGATCTGGGCGGCCCGTTGGAGGACGTCCGGGTCACGGCGGAACAGGTGTTGAGCGAGTTCGAGACCGTCCGGACTCTTACCGGCAGGGCCGCCGACGCCCTCGCCGACGCCGGCGACCGGCTCACCGGGCTCGTGCGGCGGTTGCGGGGCGAGGTGCCCCCGGACGCGGCGGGCTGGGTCGCGGGGCTCAGCGAACTCCGGCGTGCGCAGGGGCACTTGCTCACGTTGAAGGAGATGCGGTACGCGGACACCGCACGGATCGACGAGCTGGCGGCCGGGGCGGAGGCGGATCTCGGGGCGTTCGGGCAGCGGGCGGTCGCGTTTCTGGCGCGCGAGGACGCGTTCGCCGGGCACCATGAGCTGATCGAGGCCCTGGTGGGGGAGGCCGGGGCGCTGGGGACGGTCGCCGAGTCGGTGCCGGTGGCGGCCCGGCTGGACGAACTCACCGACGGGCTGCGGACGGTGACCGAGGTGGTCGCCGGTCTCGACATCGGGGACGCCACGGTCCGTACGTCGATCCTGGAGCGGGTCGCCGAGGTGCTCGGCGGGGTCAACCGGGCCCGCGCCACGCTGGACGCCCGGCGCAGGGAACTCCAGGACCGGGAGGGCAGGGCGGAGTTCGCGGCCGAGTTCGCGCTGCTGGGCCAGTCGGTGACGGGGGCGCTCGCGGACGCGGCGACCCCGGAGGCCTGCGACACCCAACTCGCCGGGCTGCTGGTGCGGTTGGAGAACCTGGAAGCACGCTTCACGGACTTCGACGACTTCCTCGCCGAACTCACCGGCAAACGCACCGAGATCTACGAGACCTTCTCGGCCCGCAAGCAGACCCTGGCCGACGAACGCGCCCGCAGGGCAGAGCAGTTGGCGGCTTCGGCGATCCGGGTGCTGGAGACCGTGGGGCGCCGGGCGGTCACACTCGCCGACGCCGACGCGGTCAGTACGTACTTCGCCTCCGACCCGATGGTGACGAGGATCCGCCGAACGGCCGGCCAACTGCGCGACCTGGGCGACCAGGTGAGGGCGGAGGAGCTGACCGGCCGGCTCGCGTCGGCCCGTGAGGAGGCGGTTCGTGCCCTGCGCGACCGTGCCGACCTCTACACCGACGGCGGCCGGACTCTCCGTCTCGGCCGCCACCGCTTCGCCGTGAACACCGAGCCCCTCGACCTCACCCTGGTCCCCGCCGGCGACGGCCTGGCCTTCGCCCTCACCGGCACGGACTACCGAACCCCGGTCACCGACCCGGAGTTCGCGGCCACCCGCAGGTTCTGGGACCGCCCGCTGCCCTCCGAGTCGCCGCGGGTCTACCGCGCGGAACACCTCGCCGCCCGCCTCCTCGACGAACACGGCGCCCAGGCCCTCGCCCAGGAGCCCGACCTCGCCGCTCTGGTCCGCCGGGCCGCGCGGGAGTCGTACGACGAAGGTTACGAACGCGGGGTGCACGACCACGACGCGACCGCGATCCTCGCCGCCCTGCTCCGCCGGTACGAGAGCGCGGAGCTCTTGCGTCACGAACCGGGCGCGCGGGCAAGGGCGTTGCTGTTCTGGACGCACGGCACGAGCCCGGAGGAACGGGCGAGCTGGACGCGCCGGGCGCGGTCGCTCGCACGGGCCCGCGACACGTTCGGGCCGACGCGGGCCGTCGCGGACTTCCGGGCGGAGCTGGCGGAGTTGGTGGGGTTGGAGGAGAGGGGCGAGTCCGCTGCGGCGTACCTCTTCGATGAACTGACCACCGGCCCCGAGGGTTTTGTGATCAGCGCCGGCGCGCGCACGCTGCTCGACAAGTTCCGTCGGGCGGTGGGGAGTTCGGCGTACGACGAGGATGTCCGGGCTGTCGGCGACCTGCCCGCGCGCCGCCAGCTGGTGGAGGCGTGGCTGACGGCGTACACGGCGGCGTCCGGTACGGAGGCCGATCCGGGGGACCTCGCGGAGGCGGTGGCGGCCGAACTCTGCCCGGACGCGGCGCGCTACGAGTCGGACGCGCGGCTGACGGAGACGGTCGCGGGACTGCTGGGCACGCATCCGCGGATCGAGGCCGGCTCCTTGGTCCTCCGGGTCGACGAACTCCTCGCCCGTACCCGGGAGTTCAGGGCAGTGGACGTTCCCGGCCATCGCGCGTACCAGCGCCGCCGCACCGCCCTGGTCGCGGCCGAACGCGCCCGGTTGCGCCTCGACGAGTACCGGCCGCGGGTGATGTCGTCCTTCGTGCGGGGACGGCTGGTCGACGAGGTGTACCTCCCGCTGATCGGCGACAACTTGGCGCGGCAGATCGGTACGACGGGGGAGGGGGGACGCACCGACACGAGCGGTGGTCTGCTGTTGCTGATCTCGCCACCCGGGTACGGCAAGACGACCCTGATGGAGTACGTCGCCGACCGGCTCGGCCTGGTGCTGGTCAAGGTCAGCGGTCCTGCCCTCGGGCACGGGGTCACGTCCCTGGACCCGGCCGAGGCGCCGAACGCGACCGCCCGTCAGGAGGTGGAGAAGGTCGACTTCGCGTTCGCGGCGGGCAACAACGTGCTGCTCCACCTCGACGACATCCAGCACACCTCGCCCGAACTCCTCCAGAAATTCATCCCGTTGTGCGATGCGACGCGGCGGGTGGAGGGCGTGTGGGAGGGGGTGCCGCGCACATATGACCTACGGGGCAAGCGGTTCGCTGTCTGCATGACCGGCAACCCGTACACCGAGTCGGGCGGCCGGTTCCGGGTGCCCGACATGCTGGCGAACCGCGCCGACGTCTGGAACCTCGGCGATGTCCTGACCGGCAAGGAGGCGCTGTTCGCCCGGAGTTTCCTGGAGAACGCGCTGACCTCCCACCCGGTCCTGGCCCCGCTGGCCGGCCGCGACCGGGCCGACCTGGACCTGCTGATCCGCCTCGCGGAGGGCGACACGAGCGCCCGCGCGGACCGGCTGTCCTACGCCTGCGACCCCGCCGAACTGGCCCGGATCGTCGGGGTGTTGAGGCATCTCCTCACCGCCCGTGACACGGTGCTGGCGGTCAACGCCGCGTACATGGCGTCGGCGGCGACGACGGAAACGGCCCGCACGGAACCGCCGTTCCGCCTCCAGGGGTCGTACCGCACCATGAACCGCGTCGCCCGGCGCGTCGACCCGGTGATGAACTCCCGTGAGCTGTCGGCGGTGTTGGACGACCACTACTCCGCCGAGGCGCGGACACTGGCGACCGGCGCCGAGGCGAACCTGTTGAAACTGGGGGAGCTGCGGGGCACCCTGACCGACGAACAGGCTTCGCGCTGGGGCGAGTTGAAGGCGTCGTACGTGCGGTCGCGCGGCCTGGAGGAGGGCGACCCGCTGACCCGCGCGGTGGCGGCCCTCGGGCTGCTGGCCGAGCGGGTCGGAGCGGTGGAGTCGGCGATCTCGCGGGCGGCCGGCTACAGCTGAAGCAGCCGTTGCGTGATCTCCCGGTACTGCCGCAGCGCGTTCCGGAGTTCCTCCGAGTCGGACGGGGACTGGGGGTCCTGGGCGGCCCACCCGGCGCGCAGGAGGTCCCGGCGGGCCGCGAGGGCGGTGACCAGCTGGGCGGTGGCCTCGTCGTAGGCGCTCTCCGCCTCCTCCAGGGCGTCGCGCGGGGTGTCGGCGAAGGTGTTGAGGGCGTGCCGCAGGCGCTGGAGGACCTTGTCCCGTTCGCTCGACGGGACCAGCGGCTCGGGGCCCGCGGTGCGGCGTTCGGAGGGGACCCGGTTCTGGCCCGCGGGTTGTTGGGCGCGCGTCTGGTCGTACATCATCGGGAGTCGCTTCCGTTCCGCCTGACGGCGTTTTGGGGATCGTCCGTGTACCGGCCACTGCCCTGCGCCGTGCTGCCAGTCAACGTCCGGCGACGGTTCGTGTCAACGCGGAGGCCGGGCGGTCCGGCCCGGCCCGTTCTCGCACGCGCGGGAGTACCGTGGAGGTACCGAGGGCTCTTGACGTGCCGGTGTCCGGTCCGGCGTCCTGTCCTCGCGTTCCCTTCACAGGGGCAGCCCGTGACCCCGGCCGCGCCATCCGCACCGACGGCCGAGGAGTCCCGCGATGTCGACCCTTTCCACCCCGTCCACGACGGGCGTCCCGGCGGGCACCGACCCGCCGCCCCAGGTCTACGACGGCAGCTCCCCCTTCCCGCCGGACGACGGCCCGTCGCCCTTGCGCGACGGCGCGGCGCGGATATACGTGAGCGTCACGGCGGCGATCGTCGTGCTGCCGTTCGTCGGGCTCGGGCTGGCCGGCTGGCTGCTGTGGGGGCGGCTCATCCATCCCGTCGACATCGTGCTCGCGGTGGTCTTCTACACGATCACGGGTCTCGGCGTCACGGTCGGCTTCCACCGCGGGCTCACCCACGGCTCGTACCGCGCCGTCCGCCCCGTGCGCGTCGCGCTCGCGGTGGCCGGGTCGATGAGCTTCCAGGGCGACGTCATCGGCTGGGTCGCCACCCACCGCCGCCACCACGCCTTCACCGACCGGCCCGGCGACCCGCACTCGCCGTACCGCTACGGCACCCATCTGTGGGGCCAGTTGCACGGACTGGTCGACGCCCATGTCGGCTGGCTGTTCCGCAACGAGCAGACACCGCCGGAGCGTTACGCCCCCGACCTCCTCGCCGACCCCGACATCCGGGCCGTCTCCCGCGCCTTCCCGTGGCTGTGCCTGCTCACCCTCGCGCTGCCGTTCGGGCTGGGCTGGGCGATCGGCGGCAGCTGGCTGTACGGCGTAACAGGCCTGCTGTGGGCGGGACTTGTGCGTATCGCGCTGCTCCACCACGTCACCTGGAGCGTCAACTCGCTGTGCCACATGATCGGTGAGCGCCCGTTCCGCACCCGCCGCCACGATCGCGCCACCAACCTGTGGCCGCTGGCCCTGCTCTCCTTCGGCGAGAGCTGGCACAACCTCCACCACGCCGACCCGACCAGCGCCCGGCACGGCGTCGACCGCGGCCAGATCGACCCGTCCGCCGCCGTCATCCGCCTCATGGAACGCGCCGGCTGGGTCTACGACGTCCACTGGCCGACCCCGGACCGGGTGGCCGCCCGCCGCGCGTGACGCGGGCACCCCGTGCCGGTCAGGCGCGCCGTTCCTCCGGCCGGCCGTCCGTCGCCGAGGGCGGTGCCGGGATCGTCCTGGTGTCGAAGTCGCCGCCGATGATGCGGGCCGCGAGATCCGACAGGCGCAGCTGACGGGAGCGGGCGTAGGACCGGAACGCGGCGAAGGCGTCGTCGACGGACGTGTTCCAGCGCTCGGCCAGCACGCCCTTGACCTGCTCGATGAGGATGCGGCTGGTCAGCGCGGTCTGCAGCTGGCTGTTCTCGACGTGCGACTGCTCCAGCGTGCGCTGCTGGAGTACGGCGATGGTGGCCACGTCGGCGAGGGCCTGGGCGAGCGCGATGTCGTCGTCGCCGAGGCGGTGCGGGGTGGTCTGGAAGAGGTTGAGCGCGCCGACGACCCGGTTGCGCAGCCGTAGCGGTATGGCGTGCGTGGTGACGTACCCCGTCTCGCGGGCCTGCGCCGCGAACCGCGGCCAGGCGGAGGTGGTCTCCGGACGCGTGAGGTCGATGTTGGTGCGGGGGGCACCGGTGCGGTAGCACTCGACGCACGGGCCCTGGTCGTGCTGGAGCGCGAAGAGTTCCAGCAGCCGGGTGTGCTCGTCCGAGGCCGCGATGATCTGCAGTTCGCCGTGCGCGTCCACGAGCAGGATGCCGGCGGCCGACACGTCGAGCAGCTCCACGCAGCGCGAGGACAGCCGCTGCAGCAGGTCGATGACGTCGAAGTCCTCGACCAGCGAGTCCGCGACCTCCACGAAGATCTCGGCCAGACGTTGTTCGCGGGCCATGGCGATCATCCCTTTCCACCTTCGGGCGAATACGGCCCGCTTATATCGTCGTCCAACTCGCCCCCGAAACGGAGCCTGCGGGCGACCACGTCCTCCGCGACCTCCCCGAGGGGGCGTTCACTGCCGTACGCGTGGGCCCGCAGGCGCAGCAGGGCCTCCTGCATGGACACACCCAGCTGCACACTGATCATCCCGGTGGCCTGGTGCACGACGGGCCGGTTCAGCCCGGTCGGCCACGCGGGCATCCTGTCCGCCTCGGACGCGGTTCCGTTCACGTGTCCGTTTCCGTTGAGGAACGCGCCCGTCAGGACGGCCGCCAGGGCGGTGGCGTCCGCGAACTGCTGCTCGCTGATCCGCCGGTCCCCGCCGCACAGCACCGTCAGCACGCCGACCCGGATCGCGCCGATGCCCAGCGGGAACCCGCACACCCCCCGGACACCCATGTCCCGTGCGGCCGGCAGCAGCACGGGCCACCGCTCGGGGCGCACCCGGTCCAGATCCGGCTCCAGCACGGGCGAACCGGTGCGGACGGCCTCCGGGCCCGGACCCTCGCCCAGCGTGAACTGGAGTTCCTCGAAGCGGGCGCTCAGCTCGGGATGGCACCACAGCGGCTCGGCCGTACGGTCGGCGCCGACCAGCAGCGACAGCGCGACGCCCTCGGCACCCAGCGCCCGGACGCAGGCCCGCGCCGGATCGCCGCCCTCGCCGAGGTGCAGTGACCGCAGGACTTCGGCCATGCCGTCGCTGATCACCGAGCTCCGTTCCGCGGCGGCCGGGGCGCTTCGAGGCGAGGCGCGGACCGGCTTCCGCCGTACACTACGTGGCCCGGCGCTCCATCGTGCGGTCGGCGGGCACACCCCGCCAGGCGTCCCGGACACTCGCGTACCGCGGGAACCGCTCCTCCAGACCACTGGCCCGGAACACCAGCTCCGGCCCCGGGCGCACATGCACGACACGCAGCCAGCCGAGCCGCTCACGGCACTCCTCCCAGGCCGCGCACAGCGGGTCCAGCACACTGCCGTCCATGAAGGTCACGCCGAGCAGGTCGACGATGACGTAGAGCCGCCCCGTGCCGTGCCGGGCCTCGCGCAGATCGCGCGCGAAGGCGGGCACGGTCGTCAGATCCAGCTCGCCGCCCGCCCGGACCACTCGTAGTTCGTCGAACAGGTCAGGACGCGGGCCCATGTGCTCCAACTCCCCGGTGCGCCAATGGCTTTGCGCAGAGCCTCAGTTGCGCGGAACGGGACTGCACGGAGAGGGCCGGGGGCTCGGGCTGCCGTACGGCCAGCGTATCGCCGGGAAGGGACGCACCGGCAGCCCTTCCCGCCCACCGGGTGCCGATGTCGTCCTTTGCCCCTACTTCAGTCGGACTGGGCCGGAATCCACTCACTCTTGTCCAGCGAGTAGCCGTAGCGCGGACGTCCGGTCATGCCGCTGGTGCGGAACGGCTTCCCCTGGTCGTCGATGCGCAGCACACCGTGCCGGCTGCCGCTGGTCCACGCCAGCTCCAGATACCAGCGCACCTCGTGGGACGCCGCGGCGGCCGTGATGTACAGGACCTCGGGATCACTCTCACTCACCTTGTACGGCAGCCCCGTCTGCCCGGCCTTCGGCGTGGCCACCGGACGGCTCGCGTCCAGCCCGACGTCGAAGGAGTGCGTGGGAACCCCACCACCGCAGCCGACCCCGACATACCCCATGGTGTACGCGTTCCAGGCGAGCGGAGCCCCGCTGCCGACCACCCGCACGTTCAGACTGTTGAGCACCACGGTGTCCTGCCCGGTCCCCTGCACGGTGAGTTCGAGGAACTGACTGCCTGCGGAAACGGCCCCCAGCGCACTCACCCAACTCGGCGCGTCCTGCTCGGTGGGCGGCGGCGGCACCTTGGCCGCGTCCCCGTCGACCAGGTAGGTCTGGCTGCACGGGCTCTCCCAGGCATACGGCCGGGTCGTCACGGTCAGCGGAACGGCCGCCGCGACGTCGGCGGTCCCGCCGGCCGGCGCGCTCTGGGAGGCGGACGCCCCGTTCTTCGCCGTAGCGGACTCGGAAGGACTCGCGCTGTCGGAGGGCGAGGAGGTCGACCTCACGGACGCGGACGCGGACCTGGATGTGGAGGGAGTGCCGCGCCCGGTGGAGGTCACGGAACCGGCCTCCTGCTTCCGGGCGCCGCCGCCGTCGCCGGACACCAGACGGGGGACCAGCGCGGTGGCGGCGAGGACCACGGCCACGGCGGCGGCCGCGAAGAGGGCGGTACGGCGGCGGTTGCGGGGGGCGGGCTTGGGTGCGGTGGCCGCCTCCATGTCGGCGTCGGCACCAGTACCCGGTTCCGAAAATGTGACACTCGGGGCCTCAGGTGTCACATTGTGCGCGAAGGTGGTCCCGGGTTCCGCGGCGGTCCCGGCCGCCTTCCGCTCGCGCCGGCGTGCCCCGGCGGCCAGGATCCACAGGCGGTGGGCCTCGATGTGCTCCTCCGGGGTGGCCTTGCAGAGCCGGGCGAACCGCTCCACGGGGGCGTACTCCGTGGGTACGGCGTCGCCGTTGCAGTAGCGGTGCAGCGTCGACGTACTCATGTGCAGCCGCTTCGCGAGCACGCCGTAGCTCAGCCCCGACCGTTCCTTCAGCCCCCGTATCAGCGCCGCGAAATCGGCCGTCTCCTCAGGCGTCGCCACCCTGCCCCCATCCCAGTTCCGCGTTCCAGGGAGTCACTGTTCCCCCAGGTAAGAGCCGGTGCGAACGTTCCAGCTTCCCGTAGCTCCCGGCTGCCGTAGCGGGTGGGACGGAAAGCGGCACAGGCTGCGGTCATCAAAGCACGCCGCCCGCCGACCGGTTGGCGGCCCGCTACTTCCCACCTTGCCGAAAAGGATCACCACCATGTCCGCGTTCACGGCCCGTCCCCGTTCCCGCACCCGTCTCTTCGCCGCCGCCACCGTGGCGCTCGCCGCACTCTCGCTCACCGCTTGCAACGACAAGCTGGGCGTACAGGACGAGGGCGCGGCCACCCCGTCGTCTTCCTCGTCTTCCTCTACCCCTTCGTCTTCGGGGGTGGCGACGCAGGCACCGTCCGGGACGAAGACGGGCGGCAGCACGGGGTCGGGCGGTAGCAGGACGAGCGGCGGTTCGGGCTCGGGGTCGGGGTCTGGCTCGGGGTCGGGGTCGGGCTCCTCGGGCTCCTCCGGCTCGGGATCGTCGGCTTCGGGCTCCTCGGGTTCGGACGCCTCCGCGAGCAGCGTCCCGTGCAGCGGCGCCAACACCAGGACAACCGCACAGACGGTCACGCGCCCCATCAACCACATGCTGCTCACCGTCACCAACACCGGCACCAAGACCTGCGACCTCTACTACTACCCGGCCGTCAACTTCGCCGACGCCCAGTCCGTACCGCCGGTGATGAAGGAGTCCCAGCCCCAGGCGGTGACCACCCTGGCCCCGGGCGAGTCCGGCTACGCCGGCGTGGCCCTCTCCGACGGCGACAACGGCACCGGCACCAACGGCCGCACCGCCAAGACCCTCGCCGTCTACTTCTTCGACCGCGACAACAACAGCATCAGCCCGGCGTCCACACCGACCCTCCCGGCCAAGGGCGTCTACATCGACGACTCGCTCCGGGTCACGTACTGGCTGACGAGCGCACAGGACGCGTTGACCTACTGAAGAGCAGGGGGCCTGACTCTCACCGGGGATCAGGCCCCAGGTGGGGCGCTCGTTTTCGGTCAAAACCTTGTCCCGCCCCTGCTGATTCGACGCATTGTCGCGTTTGCGGTCTGGCGGTTCCGGGACTTCACCGTGAGGATGCCCGCCGTATCGGAAAACGGGGGGCGGGAATGGGGTTCGGTCGGGGGTCGCGCGTCCGGGAGGGGCGTACCGCGGAGGGAATGGTCGACGGGCCGGCTGTGCCGGTTCAGGCGGGCCCCGCCTTCGCCGACGACGGCCGCTCGGGTCAGGTGGATCCGACATCGTCGGAGGTCACCAGGCTGTTGTGCCAAGCCGTCTACACCCGCCCCGACCGGATCAGGGCGGTCAAGGCGTGGTGGCGCAAGGTCCGGGGCAAGGACCAGAAGCCGAACAAACCCCGGCGCAGCACCCGCAGACGTATCTACCTGGAGGGCAGCGACGACTGCCCTCCCCTGGGCGAGCCCATGGCGCAGTGGGTGCGGGATCACGTCCTGCACGGGCCGCCGCTGCCCGTCCCGTCGTACGGATTCGACCTTGTGCCTGTCGTCGCCCACAGTTCGCGTGCCCGCCGACGGCGGTGGCTGCGACGGGCGTTGGTGGTGCTCCTGACGGTCGCCGTCGTGTACGAGGTCCCCCGGGCCGCCGCTGTGTGGGGCGCTGCCGTCCTGCTGGCCTGCCTCATGTGGTGGGCCGGGCTCCGGGCAGCCGGCAAAGGGAAGAAGTCGCGGCTGGCACCCTCGCCCCGGCTGGCGTACCTCGTTCTGTGCGTGCCCTGGCTCCTCGCGGTGGTGCCGTACGCGCCCGTACACGGTGAGGCGATTGCCCTGCGGCTCGGACTGCTTCTGCTGCCGTTCGTCCTGCTGGCCGGAACCGTACTGGTCTGCATGGGAGACCGGATCACGGCGCGGGCGGCGTTGTCGTCGATCGTCCGGGACGGCATCGCGACCGACCGCCTGCCGTGGGTGGCGGCGAAGGCCGGGCGTCGGCTGGAGCTCATCGGCAACGGACAGACGCGCAGCGAATTGCCGTACGACCAACCGGAGACGTTCGTCGGAGCCGGGCGCTATGTATGGGGCATGGCCGACATCGGCATTCCGCTCAAACCCAAGGACCCGGAGAGGTCGGTCAAGCACTTCGGCGAGCGGGAACTACTGCGGCGGATGGGCGATGCCCTCAGGGAACTGGGCCGTGGCGCACGGGAGATCACGGATCCGCTGCCCGGTTTCTCCGTCACGGAGGTCCTCGGCCTGCCCTCCGACCTGTGGCTGCGCCGGACCCGCGCCGCGAAGCTGGAACTGCCGGACCTGCGCGGTCGGGGCCGACGATCGCCGTCCAGCGTGCCGGACCGGCTGTATCTGCGGGCGCAGTGCGTCAGTTGGGACGGCCAGGTCGTGGTCACCCTCTTCGCGCACGCCGCGCTGGAGGCCGGCGAACTCCGGCTGACGCTGCGCCCCCATGTGATGACCCCCCTCTACAACGAACTGAGGGTGACGGACGCACCGTTGGCCAAGCGCCGCATGAGACTGTTCGGCTGGGTCGCGGTACAGGCCCTGTTGGACGCCGTAGCCGGTCCGCTCGCACTGTGGCGACTGCTCGCCCGCCTCGCGCTCGGAGTGCAGCCGGAGGACGGACGAGCCGAGGAAAAGGATCCCGTCAGCCTCCGCGACCGCTACTCCACCGAAGAAGTCACCGACATGCACCAGGCCGACGACGCCAAACGCCACGTCGTCCTCATGCAGACCTGCGTCTTCCGCACGGTCTCCGCCTACCTCGAGGAACTGGGCGTCGACACCACCGCGTACGAGCGCCAGGTGGCCGCGGTCATCACCAACATCCAGGTCTACGGCGACAACAACGCGCCCATCCAGAACGTCGCCGGCAGCGGCATCAGCAACGTCGGCCAGGACAACAAGGCCCAAGGAGGAGCAAGCTCATGACTGTGGGACGACGTCGCCCTGAACCGGAACAGAGCCAGGGCCACGGCTCGGGTATCAGCATCGGCGGCGACAACATCGCCCCGCTCCAGAACGTGGTGGGGCAGAACATCTCGAACGTCCACCAGTCCGCGTCCGTCGAGCGCGCCACCGTCGACGTGGAAACCGTGCGCGATCTCCTCGCCGCCTTCCGCACCGAACTGGACCGGAACGGCTCGGCCCTCCCCAACGCGCAGGTGCTCCGAGCCATCGCGGACTCCATCGACACCTCACTCACCACCCCGGACACGCACACCCCGGGCACCTTGCGCGGCACCGTGCAGGCGTTGCCGGCCCTGGTGGCGGGGACGGTGGTACAGCAAGGGGGCGAGGCACTCGCGCATGCCATTGCCGGGTGGCTGAGCTGAGGCGGGGTCCAGCCGTTGTTCCTGATTCCTGGACGACAGGTTCGGTGATCAGGGGGGCTTTGCGGCCCGAACAACAATCAGGGGCCCGATCCATCAACTGGATCAGGCCCCTGACCTGGTACTGCACTGTCGGGGTGGCGGGATTTGAACCCACGACCTCTTCGTCCCGAATTAGGGTCGGGCAAGATCGCTACCGGGCTGGTTGACGTTTTCCCAGTTCAGGTGGTGGGTGTGGATCGGTCCGGGGTGGTGTCGCGGGCGTTCGGGGAGCGGATTGGCTCCCCAACGGCTCCCAGGAGAACTTCGGTGGGCAGCGACGGCCCCATGCCGGTGTCACACCTTCTTGACGACGATCGTATCCGGCACCAGCTTCTCCAGGTCGTCGACGTCCGAGGTGAAGACGGTGACCTGCCCCTTCTGCTGTCGCGCGACGACGGCGAGTACGGCGTCGATCGCGTACTTGTGGCCGTGCAGCTTGGCGTCGGCCAGGAGCCGGCGTGCCTTGCGGGCCTCGTCCTTCCCGATGTCGACGACCTGGAGCCGGGAAAGTACCCAGTCCCAGCGCTGTTCGGTCGTCCTCCCGTCGTATGCCTCGACGAGCGTCAT
Organism: Streptomyces sp. NPDC088350; assembly: GCF_044753545.1. Classification (NCBI taxonomy): domain Bacteria; kingdom Bacillati; phylum Actinomycetota; class Actinomycetes; order Kitasatosporales; family Streptomycetaceae; genus Streptomyces; species Streptomyces sp. NPDC088350. Next base: position 460,546 of record NZ_JBIVNL010000006.1, read on the forward strand.
CGGGGACGTCACCACCTCGGCTTCCCCGCGCGCCGCGAGGTCGAGCCAGGCGATCATCTTCCGGTCGCCGCGTACTGCCAGGGACAGGGCTTCACAGTCCAGTACGAAGACACGGAGAGGCCGCTGTTGGTGCTCAGCGGCGCGTTTCTTCACGCAGCTTCTCCGGCGTTGTGCTGTCCGGTGGCGCGGCGCCGCTGGTGTTCGGTGTCGAGTTCCTCCAACTCGTTGAGGGCTGCCGCATGCTCGTCGTCAGTGACGGGGCCGTGTTCTTCCTGCAGCCAGTCGACCAGTTCCAGGAGCCGGTCCCGGTCGCGCTTGGAGCGCAGGGCCTCGGCGACGTACGCCGAAAGGCCCCGCTCTGCCGCGTCCGCGCGGATCTCGTCAAGGAGATCCTCGGGAATCGTCACGGTTACCTTCTTCGTCGCCATATAAGACACCATACTCCTGGTGTCGTGCTGCTTACCAGCGACCCGTGCCCGGCAATTCGGTGATCAGGCGGCTGTGGCGGGGCGTGGGCTGCCGTGGAAGACCTGGCTCGTGTGCCAGGAACGGTAGGCCGCCGCGACGGGTCGGCCACCCGGTTGGGGACCGATGAGTGGGCGGCCGGCGAGCGCTGTGACGTGCTCGCGGGCGGCGGGACTGTGGCCGACGAAGCGCTGTGAGACCAGGATGTGGTGCTCGTCGCCGATGCCGAGGACTCCCTTGTCGAAGAGCTTGTGGTGCAGCGAGCACAGGCACAGTCCGTTGTCGACGTCGTCGGGGCCGTCGAACGCCCACCAGCGCACGTGCGCGGCCTCCAGCCCGACCGGTACCGCGCCGATCCTGCCGTCGTAGCCGCAGAAGGCGCACCGGTACTCGTAGGCCGTCAGGACCTGCTCGCGCATCCGCGGGTCCCGCCGTTTCCGCGCGGCTGGGAGCTGTTCGGTCTCAGACGCCTCCAGTTCCAGGCCGACGGCTTCGCACAGTTCGCCGTGGAGTGAGGGCGGGAAGTTCAGATCGAGCAGGACTCGTGCCATCCGGCCGAGCAGCGACGGCTCACGCCGCAGCGCCGCCTGCAGTTCTGGCGCCAATCGCCCTGCGGCTCCGACGGCCCGCAGCTCCTGCACGCCGCTGCCGGGACTGCCCGGACCGCGGTCGGTACGCACCTCCCAGACGCCATCACTCACCAGATGGTGAAAGGGGTAGGCGGGTGTCGTCCTGTTGGCCGGGCCGTATTCGGCCAGTAGCTGCCTGAGGTCGTTCTCCACCGTGCTGTACCGCAGTTCGCCGTCGGCATCCCGCTGGAACCGGCCGAGCGCGTACAGGAACAGCAGCGGCTTGTGCGGAGCGCGGGTCCCGCTTCTGGTCCACTGCCTCAGCTTCGCGGTGCGCTCCAACCAGTCCATGACCGGCGATCGTAGTGGTACCTCGTCGAACAATGATCCGCGCATGTGAAAGGGCGTGGACAGGCTCGTGAGGCCCTTGATACGAATCTTTCCGCTGTCGAATCGGCGTCACCCAGCTGTCCGCCAAGTCACCCTCATTCGAAGGGGTGTTGGTACAGACCCTGATTGGATACTCGCGACCTGTCACCCGAGGGGATGGCAGAGGAGGCGCACGGGAGTGAACACGAGCGCGAGCCGTGCTGGCTGCTCTCTGTCCAGAGTGCCGCATCTTCCCTGGTGGGATCATGTGAACGGCTTTCTATGCGGTCATCTCCCGACATCGCTCGGCAACTTGGCAGTTTCCCGATGCCTCGGTGCCGCGTTTCCTCCGGCGTGACTGACACAACCTGCCTCAGCGCAGCAGAAGTTGCCCATGATCTGTCCGGCAGGGCGCGAGCCGCCCTCGCCCGCGGAAACGGCGAGGGCGCGGCAGCCCTCGCGTCCGTGGCCCACACCTACGCCCTGATCGCCGAGGCGACGCTTCCGTCGCAGCGGCGCGAGGCGGTCCCCTCCGAGCGTCGGCCGGAGCCGATCGCGGACGGGCCCGCACCGGAACTCGACGCCCCGAGCACCGAGCCGACACCTGCGCCGGAAGCGACCATCCCGACGCCGACGGCCTCCGGCGAAGCCGAACCCAACACAGCGGTCCCGCCTCTGCTGGTCAGGGCACACCAGACCGTCGTCCGCGCCGGCGGCACGATGTACACCTCCGACCTCGCCGCCGCCCTGGGCATGGGGACACAACAGCTCGGCACCGAGCTGACGAAGATGCTCCGTGCGGTGGGCGTGAACCGCCCCAAGAACGGCTCGGTCAGCCCCGCCCCCGGCAAGCCGTTCCGCACCGGATTCACCGCCGAGACCCTCGCCACCGGCGTCGCCACGTACCGCGTGCGAGCCGAACTGGCCCTGACCGTATGAGACGACGGCGGGACTGCGTGACCGCCCTCGTCATGGCCGCCGGACTCGGGGTCCTGGTCGGGTGCGGAAGCGGGAAGACACCGCCGGGGCACGAGAAGCGGCTCCTGAAGGCGGCAGGCGTCACCCGCTTCCGGATCGTCTGCGCCAAGGACATCTGGGAGGCCACCAAGCCGTACGACGCTCTGGACAACGTCACCGTGGTGCGGCACAAGGGCAAGGTGTACACCTTCGAACTCACCGGAACGGAACTCGTCCAGTACCTCAGGGAACTAGAACGAGACGCGTACAACCCCTGGTTCAAGGGACCGAACACACCCGAGGCGACGCGCATGTACACCACGATCAGTCCCGTGGTCGACACGATCAGCCCCACACCAGGGCCAGGGGCAGGAGTCCCCCAGGTCACGCTCGACGACGCCGTCGCCCCTTCCCCGGGCGTCAGCTCACCTCATTAACGGAAGACTGGCCCAGCCTTCTCGACCAGTCCCGGCGCCGAGACAGGACGAGCAGCCTGCAGGTGGCACGCGGCGGCAGCGGAGACCCCTGATTCGCGAACGCGCAACCGCGAGACGCCGATGCGCCCCCTACCGTGCAACAGTGGCTGCAGGGGCCTGATCCACTCACAGGATCAGGCCCCTGGCCTGACTCAGGTGGGTCTGCATGTCGCATCCGACGTACGGCTGTTGCGCACGGGTACCTCCGCGCCCATCGCGGTCACACCCCGAGCCGCTGGCCGAAAACACTCTTCTGTGCCCGAACATCTCGGCGGCCACCATGCTTGAGCCGCATGGGATACGTGCTTCACATGATCTACCGTGGGCGGCAAGTGGCGCTGTGGGTACGGAAGTTCTGTGGCGGATGACTGAGGTGGAGACTGTGGTGCGGACCGGGTTCGTCGACCGCGTGGAGCACATGGATGAACTGCGCTCGCTGATGGAGGACGTGGCCGCAGGGCGCGGTGGCCGGGCGATCGTGGTCGACAGCGTCTCGGGCATGGGTAAGTCGGCGCTGCTGCGGGCGTTCGAAGCAGAGGTCACCGTCTCTCGCGGGCCGGCTCCCCGTCGAGTCGTATCCGTGCGGTGCCAGCCGTTGATCGGGTCGGGTCTGCACTATGGAGCGATCGTCGACCTGCTCCTGCAACTGGCCCGGGACCAGGAGGTCAAGCAGCCCGGCGTCTTCCGTCGGCTGCTGAACTTCACCGGTCAGGGCGTCGTTCGCTCCGCGCCCGAGGTGCTGTCCGCGATGGTGCCTGGGCTGGGCGCGCTGTTCACCCTGGGCAAGGAGGTTGCGGAAGCATCCCTCGCCTCGGGATCAATGCCGTTCGACAGCCTGCTGCCTTTCCAACAGGGAGCGGCCACACAGATCGTGGACGCTCTGCTGGACCTGCTTCGACAGGGTCCGCCCACGGTCGTGCTCGTCGACGACATCCAATACGCCGATCCCAGCAGCCTGCTGGTCCTCGATCGGTTGCTGCGACGACTGCCCGGCGAGCCGCTCGGCCTGGTGCTCAGCCACACCACGGACGGGGCATACGCCGACGGGCCGGGATCCATGGTCGAGGATCTACTGCACGACTGGGCGAAGGACGGACTACTGCGACGGCGGGTTCTGGACGGTCTACCGCGGGACGCGGTCGCCGAGTTGGTGCGTTCCCGGCACCCGGATGCCCCGCCGGCTCTGTCGGAACAGCTGAGCCGACTGACCGCCGGCCACGCCGTCTTCGTCGCCCTCTGCCTGGAGGAGTGGCGCCCGGACACAGGGCCCACCGTCGAACTGCCGCGCAGTTTGTCGCGCGTGGTCGAGGACCGGCTCCGACTGCTCACTGAGCAGGATCGTGAACTGCTCATGATCGGAGCGACCCAGGGTGAGATGTTCCTGTCGCGTACGGTTGCCGCGGTCATGGGAGCATCGCACGAAGAGGTGATGGAGCGGCTGCGGCTCGTGGCCGCTCAGCATCGGCTGATCCTGCGGACGCAACCTCCCGAGTGGGCACGCCTGGATGCGTCCGACTGTTATCGCTTCGAGCACAGCGCCTTGTGGGGCGTGGTGTACGACCAGCAGACCCCGCAGCAGACGCGGTCTCGGCACGCCCGTATCGCGGCGGCGCTCACCTCTGCGCCACTGGACGGTATGCCGCTGGAACGACGGCTGGAGATTGCCCGCCATCTGCGCAGTGGCGGAACCGAATGCCTGCTCGCGTCGGCCGAGGTGCACTACGGGCTCGCCCGGGACGCCGCGATGGAAGGGTTGTCCTTCGCCGAGGCGGAGCGGCACTGCGAAGAAGTGATCAAGGCGGTCCGGGACCTGCCGGAGCAGGAGGAGAACCGCGACCGGTGGCTCATCCAAGCCGTGGAGCTGCTGTTGTCGCTGACAGAGGTGCGCTGGCGGGGCCAGCACCAGCCGGCCGGCGGACCGGACATCGACGCCCTGGCCGCCGAGGCCGAAGCCGCGGCCAGGCGCGGTGGAACACCTGAACTGGTGATCCGTACGACCCTGCTGCGCGGCAAGACCCTCCTCGCGACCCGGGGCTTGGTGCCGTCCCTGGACAAACTGCGCGCGGCCGTGGAACTGGCCGAGCAGAACGGGGATCCGGTGCCCCTCTTTGTGGCCCGGGTTGAGTACGGGCGGCAGGTGTCGAAGCGGCGGCTGGCCGACGGTCTGGCCCAGCTGCGGGAGGCGGAGCGCATGTACGCTTCCGATCCGCGCCTCGGCGGCACCGGTGATCCCGTGCTCCAGCACGCGCGCAATCTGGGAGAGATGCAGCTCGGCGTCACTCTTTTCGACAGTGGACACCTCAGCGAGGCGGTGACCCGGCTGGGCCGGTGCGTCCAGCGGCTGCGCGACGAGCCACTGAAGGCCGAGCTGCCCATAGCGCTCAACTACCTCGCGCAGGTGTACACGGGCCTCGGTGCCTACGACGATGCCGAGCAGATCCTGGGCGAAGCTCTCGCCTTCGAGGCCGATCGCGGAGGCGACAGCGGCTGGCACGCGTACAACAAGGCACTCCTCGCCCGTCTCCTCGTCGAACAGCCGGCGACACGTGACCAGGCCCTGGAACTGATCGCCGACGCGTGGGCGGAGACAGAGCGGACCTGGCTGGCCAACCTCGTCCCCATCGTCCGCAACTTGTACGCCGAGACTTTGTTTCTCGCCGCTGACGAGTCCGGGGAGTTCCTGGAGCAGGCCGGCCGCCTGGCCGTGGCCACCTGCGTCGAGACCCGGCGCAGCGGCATGATCCGCAGCGAGATCGCTGCGCATTCCCTGCGCAGCCGCATCCTGCGCCGGCAAGGCGACAGGGCTGGAGCCCAGGAGCAGGCCCGTCAGGCCGTTCGCATCCTGGACGAGGTCGGGGACATGCCCGCCCTCCGTACGGAGGAGGTCCTGTACCACTCCGCCGTGGTACTGGCAGCCGCCGGCGTACGGGAGGAAGCGCACGCACTCCTGGAGCGGGCCCGGCGCGAGGTTGCGCGCAAGGCGGAGTTGGTTACCGACGACTCGCTGCGCGACCGGTTCCGCACGCAGGTGCCCCTCAACCGCGCGATCCTCCGAGGCGAAGGGATCGACGAGTGACCAGCCTGGACGGCCATGGAGGGGTTCTGACAGCAGGTGGCAGACTGGAGCCGCCATGCTGACGATCACCAAGGAGTTCCACTTCTCGGCCAGCCATGTCCTCGACCGGCTGCCGAGCTGGCACCCCTGCGCCCGCATGCACGGTCACAACTACATCGTCGTGCTGGAACTGTCCGCCCGCCGCGAGGACCTCACCGAGGCAGGCTTCGTCCGCGACTACCGCGAGCTCGACGCCTTCAAGAAATGGATGGACGACACCCTCGACCACCGTCACCTCAATGAGGCGATGGGGGGGGGGTATCTCTCCGTCGGCCGAGAATCTGGCCACATGGATCTTCGACCTCTGGATCGAGCGCTTTCCGGAGTTGCGGGCGGTCAGGGTCTCCGAGACGCTCAAGACATGGGCCGAGTACCGACCGGAGCGATGAACAGCGGCGCTCGGTGGCGTGCTTCTCACGGGCGGCGTTCAGGTCGACCGGCTTCGTCTGCGCGGCCAGGAGGAGTGAGATGTCCTCGGCATTGCCGATGGCGTAGACCTGTTGCTGATCTCTGCCGGCCTTCCCCTGGCCCGCCCTGAACGGGCCCTTCGACTTCCCTTCCGAGTGGCTTCCAGGAGAACGGGGTACGTTCAGGCGCGTATCCATGGGGGCGGAAGGAGGCACGCGGTGTCGTACGAACCCAAACTCGCCGCGGCTTTTTCCGGCGCCACGTTGCGCCAGCTGTCCCACTGGCGCCGAGCCTCCGGACCCAAGGGTGCCGTGCTCGTGCCTGAGATCTCCAGCGAGCGGCCGATCCTCTACTCGTTCCGTGACGTTGTGGCGCTCCGCATCTGCGTACAGATGCGTGAAGAGGCTTCGTTGCAGAAGATCCGCCGTGCGTTGAACACTCTCCGGGAAGACCTGGGCGAGTGGAAGCACCTCTCCTCTTACAAACTCGTCGCGGGCCCGGACACGATCTACCTGGCCGAGCCCGACTACGCCGTGGACCTGATCAAGGGCGGCAACGTGGTCATCGCCCAGATGGTGGATGTTCTCGCTCCCTTCTACAAGGACGGCCGCAGCATTCCCGCTCTGCTCACGCCCCGTGAGCACGTCGCGGTCGATGAGTCGGTCCGAGGCGGAGAACCGGTCATCCAAGGCACCAGGATCCCTGCAGCGGATGTCGCTGCTCTCGTGAAGGACGGCGTCCCTCCAGACCAGATCGGCGAGTTCTACCCAGGCGTGACGGCTGAGGCCGCCCGTGACGCGGCCGACTTCAGCGATTACGTCGACAGCTACGGCAGCAGCGAGCCCCGGCAGGTCGTCGCTTGAAACTGCTGCTCGACGAGAACGTGCCCCGCCCCATGGCCGAGATCGTCCGGATCCTGCTGAAGGCTCATGACGTCATCCATGTCCACGAGCTCAAGGACTGGACGGGCACGAAGGACATCGAGCTGTACGCCAGGGCCAAAGCCGAGGGCTTCAACGTCGTCATCACCAACGACACCAAGCAGCTCAGCCGGCCGCTCGAAGTGGCAGCCATCGCAACGTCGGGCCTGCATCGCATCGAGTACCGCCAGAACAACAAACATGGTGGCCTGGTGGGCCTGGGCACGGCGATTGCCACCGTGTGCGCGGCTCTTCCCATGCTCTGTCCGAACTCGAAGCAGCTGACGGCCGGCGTCTCGCCTCTCTGACGTCGATCGACCCGACCCGACAGAAGCGCCTCCAGATCACGGACCCGGCCGTAGCCCCGCCGAAGTACTGGCCCGGGCGTGATCCGGCTGCCGAGTCCTGACACCTCGATTTGCGACGGCTCCCGGCCAGCAACCCACCGCTGGCGACACCGGGAAATGCCTCGGCGACGCCGACTGCGCTTCGTCTCATCAGGACTCAGTGCTGAGCTGTTCCTGGATCTCGGTGATGCGTCGCTCGGTTGCCTCCGCGTTCTTCTGTTGACGGGCCAGCTTCGCCTCGGCAGCCGCCAGCTCCTGGGCGAGCCGCTCCCGATCAGCTGCCGTACGTTCACGGATGGTCCCGTCATCCTTGTACGCGGGCCCTACTCTCTCGGTGCTCACCACTCCGCGACGTTCCCCGCATTCTGGGCAGTGGACGACGCGGGCGGAAACGTAGCTGTTCTCGCGATGCTGAATGTGTGGCACCACGTGGTCGCAACGGAGGGTGAGGCTCCAGGCATCGAGGTCTTTCTTGCGTTCTTCCCGTGAGGGCCGGGAAGCGAACAGTCTGGCGAGGTCCTCGATCTGCTTCGGCTGTCGACGTCGGCTGAACGCGGGCTCCTGCCGGAACCTCGTGATGCGGGCATGCAGGGAGGCGGCTCTTGCTGGGCCGGTTGATCTTCTGATGGAGGCCCCAGGTCACGACGTGCAGGTACCGCTTGTGATCCGGCGCCTTGTAGCGGCAGATCAGCCCGGCGTCGGCGAGCTGGGCGAGGTCCGTCTCGACATCGGACGGGGTGTGCTCGGGGCGCAGGACCCACAACTGTCCGGCGATGATCGCGGCGTGGTCGCGGTGGCGGCCCTGGTCGTCGGCCTGGGTGAGCAGGCCGAGGAAGGTGCGCTCGGCGGTCAGGGATACGGCGGCCAGGGATTCGGAGACGAAGGCTTCGGGCTTGATGGTGCGGATTCGTGCCAAGTGCGGGGCGGTCCTCACTCGGTGGCCTGTGCGCGGACATCACGGCTCACCGTTGGTCGGGGCGGGATTCGAGGGGGTGTTGGCGCGGACGCGCGCCGGGAAGCGATTGCGTTTCCGGGGGTGTCGTCAACATAGCCACACCCCCGTCGCGCAAGTCCAGCCCTATCTGGCGCAATCTCTCACGGCAGAAAGGCTGCGAGAAATGGGGCTGGGTGGCAGGCGGGAGCAAAACCGTAAGGCACGATCGGCCGTTGACCAAATAGTTGCCCGGACTGCAGAGCCAGAAGCATCACATCGGCAAGCCGTTGACGAGCCGCAGGCGGGGAAGCTACAACACAAAACCCCACGTCAGAGCCATGATCGACACACTGTTCCATGCCCCTTCCCGCCCCCCGGGAACCGCATCTAGGCGAACGACGCGAGCGCAACATAGACCACGATCGCCGGTTACCCAAACCGGCGAATGGACCTTTCAATTGGAGTCATGCCCCCACGCTCACTGGAAGTCGGGCCCGCTGGAATTCAGGTGGCCCGCACCGTCGAAACCCTCCGAACCGAACGCGGCCTGTCACAACGCCAGTTGGCCGACTGCGTGACCGCCCTCGGTCACCCGATGTCCAACACCATGCTGTCCCGCATCGAACGCGCCCAACGCCGATGTGATGCCGACGACCTCGTCGCGATCGCCGACGCCCTCCTCGTCTCGCCTCTCGTACTGCTGCAGAGGCCGACCGCCACGTGACGAGGCCCGCCCAGCGCCGCTGACAGAGCACGCTCCCACCCAGTAAGGACCCGCCTTTCTTGCACCACTCCGACATACCCCCTGCCCTCGTACGACGCCTTCCCGTCACCGAGGGCGGAGCCCCCTTGCCCCGTCTCTACCACCCTGAAGAAATCGCCGAAGCCCTCGGCTGTTCCGCTTGGTGGGTCAAGGACCGGGCCCGACGCGGACTCATCCCGCACACCCGCGTCGGCCGCGCCTACCGCTTCACCGCCGCGCACCTCGCCGAGATCGTCCGCCTCCACGAAGAGGGCCCGAAGCGATCCGCCAGCAGCGCATCAGCGAGTCGTGCAGAGACAAGTCCTCCCGCTGCACGAACTCGTGCCGCCCGTCCTCCTGGGCCAACTACGGCCTCGAGGCCAGGGCGTCTGCGGGCTCGACCGCCCCGCCGTACTCAGTACGAGACCGTCGCGTAGCGGGCCCGCGCCCAGCCACGAGCCAAGAGCAAGGGAGGAAGACGGAAGTTGGGTTTCGCGGAGAAGCGCGGAAACTACTGGCGCGGCCGGTACAAGACCGCGCCCGGCAAGCACCTCACGGTCGTTGACGACAACGGGAAAGCGATCCGGTTCGCCACCAAGGGCGAGGCCCAGCGCGCCGCAAGCGAGGCCGAGAACAAGTACCGGCGCGGCGACTGGCGCGACCCGGCACTCGGCCAGGAGACCTTCGGCGAGTACGCGAACCGCTGGTACGAGGCCCAAGACCTGGCCGCCTCGACCATGCAGAACTACAAGCGCCACATCGAGGAGCACCTGCTCCCCGACTTCGAGGACAAGGCACTCGCCGGCATCCTGCGCACGGACGTCGACCTGTGGGAGAAGAAGGAGAAGGCCGTCTACGCGGCCTCCAGCGTCAAGACCTGGCGCTCGACTCTCCACTTGATCTTCGAAGACGCGATCGACGAGGGGTTGATCACGTCCAACCCGGCTGCCCGGCGGCGCGGGCGCGGCAAGCGCGCCGGCCGTTCCCGCGACCGCGGCCCGGAGAAGGTCGTCACCGACCCGCTCGGCATTCTGCTGACCGCCGAACGAGCTGCCCTGCTCTCCGGCCGCGACGACGAGTTCGTCGCCGTCGTCCTCAAGGGGTACACCGGCATGCGCTGGGGCGAAATCGTCGGCCTGGAGACGGAGTTCGCCCGCCCAGGCTCCGTCCGCGTCGAGTGGCAGCTGTACGAACTCGACACCGGCGAGCTCGTGCGCTGTCCGCCCAAGGACGACAGCTACCGCAAGATCGACGCAACGGACTGGCTGTCGGGTCTGGTCGCCCACCACGTCGCCCGCACCAAGCCGAAACCCTGCCCGTGTCACGGCAAGACCTACGTCTTCCGCGGCCAGGGCGCGGCCCGCACAGGCGGCCACCAGGGCGCGAAACTCGTCGATGTCGCACGCCGTGCCGAAGTCTCAACGGGCACGGTGTCCAACGTCCTCAACCACCCCGACCGCGTCACCGAAGCCAAGCGAGTAAGGGTGGAACAGGCCATCGCGGACCTGGGGTTCGTGCGGGGCGGCGCGGTGCCGCAGCACGCAGCCCACTGGCGCCGAAACGGCTTCGCGACGTGGCTGTTCACGCCGGCGGTGTCCGGCTGGTACCCGAAGAAGGCACCACAGGAAGCCCGCCCCGTACCCCTGCTCGGCGAGCCGTGGCCTGGCGTCCCGGCCCGAGGACGCGGCGCCAGCGACCGGGCCGACGCCTGCTGGCTGCCGATAGCCAAGGGCCTCACACCTCACGGCCTGCGCCACACCCACCGGACCATGATGGAAGACCTCGGCACGGAGAAGGTCCTCATGGACGAGCGCATGGGCCACATCGACGGCTCGGTGTCGGCGCGCTACGCCCATGTCACCGTTGGCATGCGCAAGCGCCTCGTGCTCGGACTGACCGAGCAATGGGAGACGGCGCTCGACGCCCGGCTGGCCCTGTGCCCGGCGTCGCCGGTGCGCGTGCTCAACGAGCTTCTGCAATCGCGCAGGCTCGCTCTCCGTGGCGTTGCCTAGACGCGGTTGGGCCCCGCTGCCGGACGGGGTGAGTCCGGCAGCGGAGGTCCGCGCCGCGCCCCTGCCCTACTTCCGGGTGCTGACGCCTCGTTCCAAGGATCCGGCGGCGATGAGGGCGATGCCTGCTCCCTCGTGGCCGGTCAGAGAGAGGACCATACCGGTGGTGCAGAAGGCTGCGGACAGCCCGACCGTGGCCCAGGCGAGGGCGCTCCGTGCGCGCGGGTGTTCCGCAGGGGTCTCGTCCGGCATGTGCGGCTCGGTCGGCGGTGTTCCGTGCGGCTGCTGGTCATCCGAGTGGCCGTCTGTGGTGGACATGGAAAACCTTCGTTTCTTGTGCGTGCGACAGCACGCGGTGAATGGGTGAAGGGACCTTGGACCGGCGGGGAGTTAGCCGCGCAAGTCCGCTGGCTGTGTCCGGTGGCGCCCCCGGACACAGAGGAGGGTGCACCGTGCGGGGAGCCGATTCGAGTTCTCGCGAATTTGCCGACAGCCTCGGTGGTGCCCTCTAAGGATCTGCCGCTCGCCGTCCCTATTTACGCCGCCTGACCTGCGATTTTTCGGGTACCGGCTTTTGAATCCGTCGCGTGATGCCGCTACGAACTCGGATTTCCGCGACCGCTTGAATCAGCCCTACCGCGCTACTACGGCCCTCGACCGTGCAACCCCCGCTCTCGTCCCTCGCGCGCCATACAGGCCCGGAGACAAGCCACGCAACCGGCACGACCAGCCAGTTCGGCTTCGTCGGCCATCGCCAAGACCAAGGTCAGCCAGCCGCCGAGGGCCCTTCCCGGTCCGGGCTTGGCCAAGATCGCGTCCTGATGGACGAGATCAGCATCGACGCCAAAGGCTGCGCTGCAGTGGGAGACGGCCATCGACGTCTGCCTGGCCATGAGCCCGACTCCACCAGTGCGCGTACTCGGCGAATTCCTGTGCGCACGCAGGAGTCACGCGTGCCTGTAGAGCACCGTTGCCTCGTGAAACAGCGTCGACCCAGGGTGGTCTGCTCGCTCCGGCAGTTAGAGCGAATGCCCAGTGACGGGGTCAACAGACCTGGCTCAATAGGCACATGGAGATTGGCGAGCACTGGGCCTACCGCGCGAGGCCGAAGGATCTGGGGAGCGCGGTCGGCCAGGTGGAGGTCGTTCGAGTGGGCGGCCCTGGCAGGTCCGGCTGGATCCACGTGCGGTTTTTCGAAGGCGATGCCGCCGGCTTGCAGGAGTGGGTCAGTTCCGGCTCTCTCGTAGCACCGTGGGCGGATGCCGATACGTTCCGCGCGGACGACGCGGCGGAGTTGGCCCTGGTCGAGGCATCCCGCCATGTTCGGGGCAGCACGGAGTTCGATGCCGCGCGCATGATCCTCGGTTTCGTCCGCCCGAAGAACAGGCTGCGCCTGCGCCGAACGGTGGCGGACGCAGGCGTTCTGGAGCTCAGCAGCCTCGACGAGACGGCATTGCTCATCGGCATGGACGCCTCTGAACTCCGCGGCGACACCATGGTGTTTGAGAACCGCCACGGCATGTGCCTGGCCGGGTGGCCGGTCACCGAGCGCATCGCCCGCCACGTGGCCGGCCGTCTCGCCGACGAGATCCTTCCGGAGGTGGACCGCAAGCAGCGGGACATCGAGCAGGAGCGTGCCCAGCCCTCCTGGTACTCCTACAGTCGGCGGGACGAGCGCAAGTTGGACGCGGAGGCGGCCGTTCTGCGAACCGTCCGGGCGTGGTGCGGCCAGGACAAGGCCGACCGCTACGACGAGTTGGTTGCCCTACGCGCCGAGGTCATCCGGCTCGGAGAGCTGGTCGAGAAGGCGGTCAAGGCTCTACGCGATCGCGGCCACGGCGTCATCGCCTCCACCATTGAGCGCGACCTTGGCGTCCATATCTCCAGCCTTGATCCTGATGTGCGTCGATGACGCCGCGCCACGGGTCTGTCTCCGGCTTGGGAGGCGCTGGCTGCGCCGGAGGCTTCTCCTTCTCCGGCCGGTCCGGGTGCCAGCCGTCGAGGAACGGTCGCAGCTGCTTCTTCGTCGGCTCCACGTTGAAGTCACGGGCGGCGAGGCCCTTGCCGTTCGTCGTGGGGTCGAGCTGATCGGCCTCCGTGTTCCCCCAAGCCGACCACTCACGCAGCCTCTCGACTTCGAGGACGTCTTCCGACGCGGCGGCGACTTCATCCAGCGCAGCACAGAACGCCCGGATCTCATCCGCGGCCCGCCACTGATCAAGGGCCGTGCTGAAGTGCTCGGCCCGTACCGCGTGAACTGCCTTGACCGAAGCCGAACTTACTGCGGCCTCCCACTCATGTCGCTCGCGTTCCTCCCGCTCCGTCTCCAGGCGCCTGCGCTCAGCCTCCTGCTGCTCCCGCTCCTCTCGCTGGCGCTGCTGCTCGGTCTCACGTTCCAGCCGAGCCCGCTCCTGCTCCTCCGCGCGCGCCTTCAACGCCCGCAAGACCGAACCGATCTGCTCCTCCAACGGCTTCTTGGCCGTGTCGGCCCATTCCTTCTTCCAGCCGTAGCTGTAGCCCGACTGCTGGCTGACCAGCAGTTCCAGTTCGCCGGACGGCTCGAACTTCTGGGCCGGCGTGACACGTTGCCAGTCGTACGTACGGCGGCCCGGCGGCTTGGGGACGTACCGGACCGGCTTCTGCCGTTCGCGGAAGCCGACCTCGTACGTCCTGCCGTGGACGGTGAGCAGTGGCCTCGGCTGCCTGCGCTTCTTCGACACCGCGATCTCGCCGTGGCGTGCGAGGGCTTGTTCAGCGAGGAGCCGGAGCAGTGAGAGCACCCGGGGGAGGACCTCCTCCGAGATCTCGAAGGCGCTGTGGTCCGCGGTGACTGCGGCGATCACGTCCTCGACGTCGGTGATCACACGGCTGCGCGCCAGCCGGATCCGGTTCCACTCGGTCTCGTCCTCGCCGGTCACCCTGAGCAGACCGAGGAAGAAGTCCCCCTTCGCTCGCCCGCTGTACTTCAGGCTGTATCCCTCGGGGACGCACTGCCGGGCTGCGTCGAATGCCCTGCGGTAGCGGGCTCGTTCCCCGTCGCTGGGGTTCGGGATCCGGAGGAACCGTCCAGCCTGCTGCACTTCTGCGATCAAAGCGGCGCCGATTTCCGCCGGCGTCGACCGTGGGGGCGTCACTGCGCGCTGCGGCGCCTGCTTCGTCTTGGGCGATGCCGTGGCTTGCTCCTGCGTTGGAGGGGCCGGTCGTACCTCTGGCTCGGAAACTCTCGGACGTCGCCCGCGCGGAGCCGGTTCCGGCCGGTCGGGGTGATGGCCGTGCTCCAGGTAGAAACGTCCCGCGTCAGTGATCTCCGCCTGCCACTTCCCACTCTGCTTGGGCATGGTGATCAGGCGCCGCTCCTTGAGCGCGCGGGCGGTAAGCGCGAGCTCGGGACTGTCCGACGTGACAGGGTCGGTTCCGTCCCCGATGCGTGTGAGGAGTGCGAGCTGCCGATCGTTTATCGGAGACCAAGGGTGCATGGCGATCGTCGTACCGTCTGCGGGCTCCTCCGCACAAGCCGTGGGGATGGCTCTTCCAGGGCACACGCGGCGCACGGGCACGCTCGAAGGCGGAATGCCTCTCGCTGGGAGCCACCGGGGAGCCGCTTCCCGAAGTCGGCTCCCAAATGGCTCCCAAAATGGGTCCGCAAAGCAAATCAGGCCCGGCGCTGATCTCTCAGCACCGGGCCTGACCTGGTGTTTTAGCTGTCGGGGTGGCGGGATTTGAACCCACGACCTCTTCGTCCCGAACGAAGCGCGCTGCCAAGCTGCGCTACACCCCGATGTCGCCACTCATCTCGCGGTGCTGCTGCTCATCGCGGCGACGTCGTTTACTTTAGCCCACCGGTGGCTGGAGACGAAATCCGGTTTTGGCGCGGTGGCGGAGCGGGTTGGGGCGGGCGTGGTCGAGGGCGACGAGGAGGACGGAGAGGGCGTAGAAGGCGAGGCCGAGGAGGAGGGCGTTGCCCAGGACGCTCTTGTAGCCGTGGTGCTCGACGTCCAGGAAGGAGTAGAGATAGCGGCCCGGCGTGCCGGGCAGGATCAGTTCGCCGCGGGCCAGATACACCGCCAGGTACGTCAGCGGGTACAGCAGCCACGTCGCCGCCATCCGCAGGTGCAGCCGGCCGGGTGCGGTCAGGAGCAGCCAGTCGATCACCGCCGCGATCGGTGTCACCGTGTGCAGGACCTGGTTCGTCACCGCCTGCCAGCCCGTGGGGGACGTCGTACCGCCCGCCATCGCGAACGGGCTCGACGCGTGCGCCAGGATCAGGTGGTACACCAGGCCGGTGATCGTGATGTAGAGCAGCGCCGCGCCCGTGACGAGGGGGGAGAGGGGGCGGCGGGCCGTCCAGGCCCGGCGGGCCGCGACGATCATGACCAGGGCCAGCAGGATGTTGCTCTGGGTCGTGAAGTAGGTCAGCACCCGGATCGGGCTGCCGAGGAGCAGGTCGATGGTCACCGCCGAGGCCGCCGACAGTGCGACCAGCAGTCGGTACACCGCCGCGGGCGGGCGGCGGTACGGGGCCACCACCGCGGTGGCCGGAACGGGTGAGGCGAACAGTGCGGGCATACCGGGTACCGCGGGGAGGTCCGGGATGTCCCTGGGTATCGGGGCGGTCATGCCCTCACGCTAGACAGGGGGGACAAAGGGGGCGATACGGGTGGGCTGGATGAGGTACCCCGGCCCGAACGGAGCCCAGCCCCTACCCCCTACCCCCGACCCACCAACGTCAGCAACGTCGCCTCCGGCGGACAAGCGAACCGCACCGGCGTGTACCGGTTCGTCCCGCACCCCGCCGACACGTGCAGGTACGACGTCCGGCCCTCCGCCGTGTGCCGGGACAGCCCCTTCACCCGGTCCGTGTCCAGGTCGCAGTTGGTCACCAGGGCACCGTAGAACGGGATGCAGAGCTGGCCGCCGTGGGTGTGGCCGCCGAGGATCAGGGGATAGCCGTCGGCCGTGAACGCGTCCAGTGCCCGCAGGTACGGCGCGTGCACCACGGCCATCGAGAAGTCGGCGTCGTCCGACGGGCCGCCGGCCACGCGCGCGTAGCGGTCGCGTTTGATGTGCGGGTCGTCCAGGCCGGTCAGTTCCACCGACGCGCCCTCGAGCTTCAGCGTGCCGCGCGTGTTCGTCAGGTTGAGCCAGCCCGCCGCGTCGAAGCCGTCCCGCAGGTCCTCCCACGGGTTGTGGATGGCTCCTACGACGGGCGGGTTGCCGTTCAGCCCGTGGCGGCCCGCGGTCTTCTCGAACAAGTACCGGGCGGGATTGCGGGGTTTGGGGCCGTAGTAGTCGTTCGAGCCGAAGACGTACGCCCCCGGGAACTCCATCAGCGGGCCCAGCGCGTCCAGGACCTCGGGGACGCCCTCCGGGTCGGAGAGGTTGTCGCCGGTGTTGATCACGAAGTCGGGGCGCAGGCCGGCCAGGGAGCGCAGCCAGCGCTGTTTCTTGCGCTGGCCGCCGACCATGTGGATGTCGGAGACCTGGAGGACTCTGAGCGGTCGCATACCGGCCGGCAGCACCGGGACCGTCACCCGGCGCAGGCGGAAGGAGCGGACCTCGAAGCCCGCCGCGTAGACCAGACCGGCGGCACCGGCCGCCGCAATTCCCAGAGGTACTCCATATCGCGCGCGCATACCGCCATCGTGTCAGACCCCACTGACACCCCGTCGGCCGCAGCCCCTTAAAGACGCAGCCCCTTAAAGACGTGGCCCCTCAAATCGGCGGCCCCTTAAATCGGCGGGCGGCCGGGCTCACGCACCTGCGAGAATCACCCCCATGACCACGACGCTCAAGGCGAAGCTCCAGGAAGACCTCAACACCGCGATCAAGGCGCAGGACAAGCTGCGTTCCTCCACGCTCCGGCTGACGCTCGCCGCGATCACCAAGGAGGAGGTCGCGGGCAAGGAGAAGCGCGAGCTCTCCGACGACGAGGTCCTCAAGGTGATCACCAAGGAGGCGAAGAAGCGCCGCGAGGCCGCGGACGCCTTCGAGCAGGGTGGTCGTCCCGAGCAGGCCGCGCAGGAGAAGGCGGAGGGCGAGG
The DNA here is from genome assembly GCF_044753545.1 of Streptomyces sp. NPDC088350. Classification (NCBI taxonomy): domain Bacteria; kingdom Bacillati; phylum Actinomycetota; class Actinomycetes; order Kitasatosporales; family Streptomycetaceae; genus Streptomyces; species Streptomyces sp. NPDC088350. The sequence goes on from NZ_JBIVNL010000006.1 coordinate 477,897, forward strand.
TCCTCGCCGAGTACCTGCCCAAGCAGCTCGGCGACGACGAGCTGACCGCGATCGTCTCCCAGGCCGTCGAGGAGGCGAAGGCGGCCGGTGCCGAGGGGCCGCGCGCCATGGGCGCCGTCATGAAGATCGTGAACCCGAAGGTGGCCGGCCTGGCCGAGGGCGGCCGTGTCGCCGCCGTGGTGAAGAAGCTGCTCGCCGGCTGACCCACCCGCCGGACACGAAGATCTGTCTACGACGACGGGGGCGCCCCTTTCACAAGGGGCGCCCCCGTCGTCGTAGACGAAAAGGCCGAACGGCCGATGGCCGCGGGGGAGTTATCCCCTGTTGCCGCCGTTCCCGTTGCCGTTGTTGCCGCCGTTCGTCGTGCCCTGGATGAAGCCGGCGGGGAAGGAGAACGTCGGGGTGGGGGTGGTGCCGCCGTCGGTCGTGCCGGTGGTGGTGCCGTTGGTGGTGCCCCCGTTGCCGTTGTTCTTGCCGTCGTTGTTGCCCTTGTCCTTGGTGGGGTTGGGGATGTTGACGAGGGTGAACGACTCGGCCTGCTTGCCCTCCAGGGCGCCGGTCATGGCGTCCTTCCAGATCGGGCCGGGGGTGTCGGCGCCGTAGACCTCGGAGTGGTAGACGCCGCCGATGGTGATGTTGGTCATCTCGACGTTCTGCTTGGCGCTGCCGACCCAGACCGCGCCGGCGAGGTTCGGGGTGTAGCCGACGAACCAGGCGTTCTTGCGGGAGTCCGTCGTACCCGTCTTGCCGGCGCTCTCGCGGTCGGTGAGGCCGGCCTCCTGGCCGGTGCCGGAGTCGACCACGCCGCGCAGCACGGTGTTGACGGTGTCGGCGGTCTTCTTGCTCATCGCCCGCGAGCAGGTGGACTTGGGGACGGCGAGCGACTTCTGCTCGTTGCCCACCTTCTGGGTGATGGACTCGATGGCGATCGGCGTGCAGTACGTGCCCTCGTTGGCGAAGGCCGCGTACGCGGTGGCCATCGTCAGCGGCGAGAGGCCCTTGGAACCGAGCGCGATGGCCGGGACCTCGGGGATCTTGTCGCCGTTGCCCTGCACGACCCCCAGCTTGCTGGTCATGTTCACCACGGGGCACAGACCGATGTCGGAGATCATCTGCACGAAGTAGGTGTTGACCGACTTGGCCATCGCCTCCTTCAGCGCGTACGGACCCTTCTCCGACTCGCTCTCGTTCTCCACGGTCGCGCCGTCCGTGTTGACCCAGTTCTTGCCGCTGCAGGTCGAGACGGGGCTCGGGTAGTCCATCGAGTACGGCGCCGGGTACTGCTGCGTGGCCGGCAGGCCCTGCTCCAGCGCCGCCGCCGCGACGAACGGCTTGAACGTCGAACCGGTCGGGAAGCCGAAGTTCGAGCCGCCCATGTCGGCGTTGACCGAGTAGTTGTACTCGGTCTCGTTCTTGCCGTAGCCGTAGGGCTTCGACTGGCCCATGCCGAGGATCTTGCCGGTGCCGGGCTCGACGAGGGTGGCCGCCGCGGCGACCTTGTCCGACTTGTAGATGTGCTGCTTGAGCGAGGCCTGCACCGAGTCCTGGGCCTGCGGGTCCAGGGTCGTGCGGATCGTCAGGCCGCCCTGGTTCCAGATCTTCGCCCGGGCCTCCTTGGTCTTGCCGAAGACCGGGTCGCTCAGGAAGACCTTCTCGACGTACTTGCAGAAGAAGCTGGCGCCCTTGACCGCGGTGATGCAGCCGTTCTTCGGCTGGCTCACCTTCAGGCCGAGGTCGCTCTGCTCGGCCTTGTCGGCCTCCGCCTTGGAGATGTCGCCGACCTCGGCCATGCGGGCCAGCACGGTGTTGCGCCGCTTCTTGGCCTCGGCCTCGTCGTTGATCGGGTCGTAGCGCGTGGGCGACTGGACGATGCCCGCGAGGAGCGCCGACTGCTGGAGGTCGAGGTCCTTGGCGTGCTTGGAGAAGTAGCGCTCGGACGCGGCCTCGACGCCGTAGGCCTGCTCGCCGAAGAAGGTGATGTTCAGGTAGTTCTCGAGGATCTTCTTCTTGCCGAGCTTCTCCTCGATCTGGATCGCGTACTTCAGCTCGCGGACCTTGCGGCCCAGCGTCTGCTGCGTGGCCTGCGCGACCTTCGTCGGGTCGTCACCGGCCTCCTCGATGAAGTAGTTCTTCACCAGCTGCTGGGTGAGCGTCGAGGCGCCCTCGGAGACCCCGCCGCTCTGCGCGTTCTTGTTGAGGGCGCGCAGGACGCCCTTCAGGTCGATCGCGCCGTGCTGGTAGAAGCGCGAGTCCTCGATCGCGACGATCGCCTTCTGCATGTACGGCGAGATGTCCTTGAGCTCCACCACCGTGCGGTCACGCGAGTAGACCGAGGCCAGCTGGTTGCCCTTGCTGTCCAGGATCGTGGTGCGCTGGCTGAGCTGAGGGCTCTTCAGATTGTCCGGGATGTCGTCGAACCCCTGGACCGAGCCCTTGGCGGCGAGCCCCAGCGCGCCGGCCGCGGGCAACGCGATTCCGGCCATGACGGCACCGGCGAGCACACTGACACCGAGGAACTTGATGGCCTGCTGCAGAGGGGACAGACCACCACCCGAGCGCTTTTTTGGCATGGGGGCAGCCTACGTTCTCATTCGCCGGACACGTGTATAGGCCTTGGCCTAAGCTGCTCTCAACTGTCACAGCAGAGCGGTCACGTATCAATACGTCCGGCGACCCCGAATCGTTCCGGTCGTTCCCAGTTTTTTTGTGGGGGGCGTGTCCGAATCCGCCTCCTGTGTCACCTGGTGCCCGTTGTGGCGCATGATAACTGTCCTGGTTCGCCGGGAAAGTCACGCATGTCGCCCCCTCACTCCCCCGGGTGATCTGCCGCTTACCCATAGTCCGTTCGGGCCATTCAAGATTGGGCCCGAAGGGGGTGTTGCGCTGTGCCCGCCTTCCGTAACGTCCTCAACTGGCGGCGGTGAATATGCCGCTGCCGCCGTGGGGGAGCCTCGATTCGGGAGAGGACGGCGCCGGTATGGGCTGGGTTACCGACTGGAGTGCGCAGGCGGCCTGCCGCACTACCGATCCGGATGAACTGTTCGTTCAAGGAGCAGCGCAGAACAGGGCGAAGGCAGTGTGCACCGGATGTCCGGTACGCACGGAGTGCCTCGCCGATGCGCTCGACAACCGCGTCGAATTCGGCGTGTGGGGAGGCATGACGGAGCGGGAGCGCCGCGCGTTGCTGCGCAGGCGGCCCACTGTCACTTCATGGCGCCGGCTACTGGAGACCGCGCGCATCGAGTACGAACGAGGGGTCGGCATCATCCCCCTCGACGACGACGAGATCTACGAGAACTACGCGGCGGTGGGCTGACCCCCACCGGTCCCCTCCGGGGCCGACCTCGGGCGATCCCCGGGGGTACGCGCCCGGTGGTCCGCGTCAGACCCTCGTCTCGGGCAGCTCCGGCCGACCGGCCGCGAGCCGGTTCCCGATGTCCCGCAGCCCCGCGAGGTCGTGTACGTCGCCGGGCAGCGCGGCCACTTCGGCCACCGCCACCTCGGGGTGGCGTGCGGTGAAGCGGTCACGTGTGCGCTGCTCACGGGAGAGCAGCCGCATCCGGTCGGCGTGCAGTCTGAGCAGGCCTGCGGTGAGTTGTTCCACGGATCGCTCGTCGTCGGACGTCTGGTCGGCGGGTCGTTCGTCGTCCGTGGCGGCGGGGGAGCCTTCGTCACGAGCTGGTGCCTGGGAACCGGGAGATTCTGAACTGCCGTACGTGTCGGGAGAGTTACGAAGTCCAGCTTTCCCGCCCATCTGATCGACAATGCGGGGCTCCTCAAGATTTTCCGCGGCGGCGAGTGCCCGCTCGGCCGACAGCCGGGCGGCTCCGCTTCCGTGGACCCGGTTGAGGACCAGGCCGGCCAGCGGCATGTCCTCGGCCGCCAGCCGCTCCACGAAGTACGCGGCCTCGCGCAACGCGTCCCGCTCCGGGGCCGCGACCACCAGGAACGCGGTGCCGGGCGCCTGAAGCAGTTTGTACGTCGCGTCCGCGCGCGTGCGGAACCCGCCGAAGGTGGTGTCCATCGCGGCCACGAACGTCTGGACGTCCTTGAGGAGTTGACCGCCGAGCAGCTTGCCGATCGTGCCGGTCATCATCGACATGCCGACATTGAGGAACTTCATCCCGGCCCGTCCGCCCAGCTTCGCCGGGGCGGTCAGCAGCCGGATCAGCTTGCCGTCCAGGAACGAGCCGAGACGTTTCGGCGCGTCCAGGAAGTCGAGGGCGGAGCGGGACGGCGGGGTGTCCACGACGATCAGGTCCCAGTCGTGCTGGGCGCGCAACTGGCCCAGCTTCTCCATCGCCATGTACTCCTGCGTGCCCGCGAAGCCCGCCGAGAGCGACTGGTAGAAGGGGTTGCTCAGGATCGCGGCGGCCCGCTCGCGGTCGGCGTGCGCCTCGACGATCTCGTCGAAGGTGCGCTTCATGTCGAGCATCATGGCGTGCAGTTCGCCGTCCCCGTCGACGCCCTTCACCCGCCGCGGGGTGTTGTCCAGCGAGTCGATGCCCATGGACTGGGCGAGCCTGCGGGCCGGGTCGATGGTGAGCACGACGACCCTGCGGCCCCGCTCGGCGGCCCGCAGCCCGAGCGCCGCCGCGGTGGTCGTCTTGCCGACCCCGCCCGACCCGCAGCACACCACGATCCGGGTCTCCGGGTCGTCGAGCAGCGGGTCTACGGCGAGCACGCGCGCGTGGGAGATGTGGTGCGGGCGGGCGGAGTCCTGTGCGGAGGAGCCACGGGCGGGGTCCTGCGGGCGGGCCGGGTCCGGACTCATGACATCCCCTGCTTCCGCAGCTCGGTGGCGAGTTCGTACAGGCCCGCGAGGTCCATGCCCTCGGCGAGCAACGGCAGTTCGTGCAACGGCAGGCCCTGCTCGGCGAGTACGGCCCGCTGGTCGTGCTCCAGGGCGTACCGCTCGGCGTACTCCTCGGCCTGCGCGAGCAGCGGATCCACCAGCTTCTCGGCATTGCCGCCGCGCCGCGCCCCGCCGAGCCCGGCGGACAGCGACTGCGCCACGGCGGTCCGCGGCACGGCCCGTACGAGATCCAGGTCGGCCGCGTCCAGCACCTCGGGGCGCACCATGTTCACGATGATCCGGCCCACCGGCAGCCGCGCCGCCCGTAGTTCGGCGATGCCGTCGGCGGTCTCCTGGACGGGCATCTCCTCCAGGAGCGTCACCAGGTGCACGGCCGTCTCCGGCGACTTCAGGACCCGCATCACGGCCTGCGCCTGATTGTGTATCGGGCCGATCTTGGCGAGCCCGGCGACCTCGTCGTTGACGTTGAGGAAGCGGGTGATGCGCCCGGTGGGCGGCGCGTCCATCACCACGTAGTCGTAGGCGAACCGCCCGCTCTTCTCCTTGCGGCGTACGGCCTCGCAGGCCTTGCCGGTCAGGAGGACGTCCCGGAGGCCGGGCGCGACCGTGGTGGCGAAGTCGATCGCGCCGAGTTTCTTCAGGGCGCGGCCCGCGCTGCCGAGTTTGTAGAACATCTGGAGGTAGTCCAGAAGGGCCAGTTCGGGGTCGATGGCCAGCGCGTACACCTCCCCGCCCCCGGGAGCGACGGCGATCTTCCGCTCCTCATAAGGCAGCGTCTCCGTCTCGAAGAGCTGCGCGATGCCCTGGCGACCCTCGACCTCGACGAGAAGCGTCCGCTTCCCCTCGGTGGCCAGGGCCAGCGCGAGGGCCGCGGCCACCGTGGTCTTGCCGGTACCGCCCTTGCCACTGACGACCTGGAGCCTGCTCACGTCTTCGAGCCTAACCAGTCCGCGCCCGAACCAAGCGGGAGGCTGTGGACAACCGACGGCGGAGGGGCGGTGGGCAGCCGCTAAAGTCGGCCGCATGACCAAGTGGGAATACTCGACTGTGCCGCTGCTCGTCCACGCCACGAAGCAGATTCTGGACACCTGGGGCGAGGACGGCTGGGAGCTCGTCCAGGTCGTGCCCGGGCCGAACAACCCCGAGCAGCTGGTGGCCTACCTCAAGCGGGAGAAGGCATGAGTGCCGTCGAGGCCCGGCTGGCCGAACTCGGTCTGACCCTGCCGGCCGTCGTCCCGCCGCTCGCCGCGTACCAGCCCGCCGTGCAGTCCGGGGTCTACGTGTACACCTCCGGCCAGCTGCCCATGGTGGACGGCAAGCTTCCGGTCACCGGCAAGGTGGGCGGTGAGGTCACCGCCGAGGAGGCCAAGGAACTGGCCCGCACCTGCGCGCTGAACGCCCTCGCGGCGGTCAAGTCCGTCGCCGGTGACCTGGACCGCGTCGCGCGTGTGGTGAAGGTCGTCGGCTTCGTCGCCTCGGCCTCCGACTTCACCGGTCAGCCCGGTGTGGTCAATGGTGCCAGCGAGCTGCTCGGCGAGGTCCTCGGCGACAAGGGCGTGCACGCGCGCAGCGCGGTCGGCGTGGCGGTGCTGCCGCTGGACTCGCCGGTCGAGGTCGAGATCCAGGTCGAGCTGACGCAGGCGTAATCGCTGTCCCGGAGTGCGTGATCGGGCGTCATCGTCGTCCTGGGGTGCGCGTTGTTGCCTCTCGAACATCCGCGCACTACGGGATAGCCTCCGCCCATGGCGAACGGTCAGTGGTACCCGACGGAGTGGCCCGAGCGCATCCGCGCGCTCGCGGAGGGCGTCCTCACGCCGGTCGTGCCCCGGCGGGCGGCCACCGTGATGCTCCTCAGGGACACCGACACCGGCCCCGCCGTCCACATGCTGCGCAGACGCGCCTCCATGGCCTTCGCCGGGGGCGCGTACGCGTATCCGGGCGGCGGTGTCGACCCGCGCGACGACGACCACCATGTGCGCTGGGCGGGCCCCACGCGCGCGTGGTGGGCGACCAGGCTGGGCGTCGACGAGACGGCGGCCCAGGCGATCGTGTGCGCGGCGGTCCGCGAGACCTACGAGGAGGCGGGCGTCCTGCTCGCCGGCCCGACCCCCGAGGCCGTGGTCGGCGACACCACGGGCGCCGACTGGGAGACCGACCGGGCCGCCCTGGTCGCCCGTGACCTGTCCTTCGCGGAGTTCCTCGACCGCCGGGGCCTGGTCCTGCGCTCCGACCTGCTGGGCGCGTGGGCCCGCTGGATCACCCCGGAGTTCGAGACCCGCCGCTATGACACCTGGTTCTTCGTGGCCGTCCTCCCGGAGGGCCAGCGCACCCGCAACGCCTCCACGGAGGCCGACCGCACGGTGTGGACCACCCCGGGCGAGGCGGCGACCGGCTACGACAAGGGCGACCTGACGATGATGCCGCCGACCATCGCGACACTGCGCGGGCTGATCCCGTACGGCAGCGCGGCCGAGGCGTTGTCGTCGGCCCCGGAGCGCGATCTGACGCCGGTCATCGCCCGGGCCCGCCTGGCGGACGGCGAGATCGTCCTGGAGTGGCCGGGGCACGAGGAGTTCACCAAGCACATCCCGACCGACCTCCCGACCGGTGGAGCCCCCGCATGACCGACGCAGCCGCCCTCCCCGGTCAGCCACGCGGCGGGGTCCTCACCGGCCCCGCCACCGCCCGCGCCGTCAACGTCCTCGCGCCCAACGCGTCCGCGATGACCCTGGACGGGACGAACACGTGGATCGTGTCGGAGCCGGACTCCGAGCTGGCCGTGGTGATCGACCCGGGGCCGTTGGACGAAGGGCATCTGCGCAATGTCGTCGACACCGCCGAGAAGGCGGGCAAGCGGGTCGCGCTCACCCTGCTGACCCACGGGCACCCCGACCACGCCGAAGGCGCCGTCCGCTTCGCCGAACTGACGGACACCAAGGTGCGCGCCCTGGACCCGGCGCTGCGCCTCGGGGACGAGGGGCTCGCCGCCGGGAACGTGATCCGGGTCGGCGGCCTGGAGCTGGTCGTCGTGTCGACGCCCGGGCACACCGGGGACTCCCTGTGCTTCCATCTCCCGGCCGATCAGGCCGTCCTGACCGGGGACACCGTCCTGGGGCGCGGTACGACCGTCGTGGCGCATCCTGACGGCCGCCTGGGCGACTACCTGGACTCGCTGCGGCGGCTGCGGTCCCTCACGGTCGACGACGGCGTCCACACCGTCCTGCCGGGGCACGGGCCTGTCCTGGAGGACGCGCAGGGCGCGGTGGAGTTCTATCTGGCCCACCGGGCCCACCGGCTCGCCCAGATCGAGACGGCCGTCGAGAACGGCCACCGGAGCCCGGCCGAGGTCGTCGCCCACGTGTACGCGGACGTCGACCGTTCGCTGTGGCCGGCGGCGGAACTGTCCGTACGGGCCCAGTTGGACTACCTCAGGGAACACGGCCTGATCTAGGCGATGTCGTCCGGGCGTGGTGCCTTCACGCCGTGCACGCGCGCGTACTCGTCGGCGAGCCAGGGGCCCAGATCGTCGACGTACGACCGCAGGACGCCCGCGTCGCCCCTCGGTTCGCAGCCGAACACCGCCGCCGTGCGCAGCTCCTGCGCCCGCTCCGGGTAGTACGTGCCGAACGCCTCGGCCATCTCCCTCAGGTCGCTGGTCCAGCCGTTCCAGCGGGGCATCACGAGCATGAAGCCGGTGCGGACGAGATGCCGGGACATGTGGCGGACCAGGGGCCTACGGGCCTCGTCCGTGTCCTCAGTGGTCGCGATGCGCTCGCGCCAGCGGGGGAGCAGCAGCGCCAGGTCGCCGTTGGTCTCCCGGGCCAGGAGCGAATCCGGGCGGTAGCGGGGCAGGTACTCGGCGAGGTCCTCCCCGAGCAGCGGTGTGCACAGGCACGCCACGAACCACCCCATGTCGTACGTCTCCGGCTCGCTCAGCAGTCGTGCCCTGCCGTACAGCAGCGTGCCGACCCCGTCGATCTCCGGGAACTCCTTGTCGAGCGCCTCACCGAGGCTCCGTGCCGCGTCCCGGTCCTCCTCGGTCGGCTCCTGGCGGGTCACCACGAGCAGGTCCAGATCACTGCGCCCCACGCGCGCGGTGCCGCGCGGGATCGACCCGTAGAGGTACGCGCTGTTGAGGCGTCCCCCGTAGACGTCGATCAGCCGGTCCCGCGCGGTGGCGACGACCGGCCGGAAGGCGTGTGGGATCCTTCCCAGGGAGCCCTCGCGCTCGATGTACCCCTCGGCGTCGAGTCCTCTTCGGTGAACCGTTTCGGGCATGGGATCACTGTGCCGGGAGACGGATCCCGGGGGAGCGTATTTCCGATCGCCCAACGGGGGCATCTCCCGTCATCTCCAGCGGAACACCCGCAGCCCGTGGCTGTAGTCGCCGGCCTCGCAGCCCACCGCGACCAGGTCGCCGGACGCGGCGACGAGCGAGTCGAAGGCGGTGCCGCGCAACCTGCGCCGGGCCAGCACCCGGCCGTCGGCGGGGTCGAGCACGCTGAGCCGGCCGCCGTACTCGTGCACGACCGCCAGCCGGCCGCCGTGGGCCAGGGGAGTGTCCTGGTACGTCTCCTTGCCGTGCCACTCCCACAGGAGCTCGCCGGTCGACACGGAGTACGCCCCGAGCCGGTTGCCGCTGTCGCGCTCGGCCCTGTCCTGGGGGACCAGGCCCACCAGGAGGACGTCACCGGTCACGGCGACCCGCTCGCCGAACCTCTCGTAGCCGTCCGGCGGTGTCAGCGTCACGCCCTCCGTCCCGCCGTCGCCGAGGAAGAGGAGCCGGTGGCTGCCGCGGGCGCCGCGCGTCCTCAGGACCGCCACGAAGGGGTGTGCGCTGAGGACGGACACGCTCTCCACGCCCGGGTCGGTGACGTCGTACTTCCAGCGGACCTCGCCCGTGTCCACGTCCAGGGCGCGCATCACCGGTCGCGCCTCCCAGTCCTTCCAGGACTCGCCGGTCGTCGCGATGAGGCCCCCGCCGAGGGCGACCTTGGCCGGGAGATGCCCCAGGGGGGCCGCGTCCTGTTTCCGGCGCCGTACGACCTCGCCCGTGCCGACCGCGAGTGAGGTGAGGCCGACGCGTTTCGCGTCCCGGCGTCCGTCGTCGTAGTGCATCACCACCCCGACGCCGTCCACGGTGTCGGCGGACACCAGCCCGACGACCTGGTTGCCGGGCGGCTTCCAGGTCCACAGGGGCTCGCCCGTGGCCGCCCGGAACGCCCGCACGCGGTCGGCGTGGGCGATGACGACGGTGTCGTCCGTCAGCCACAGGCCCAGCGGGTTCCCGCCCCCGTCGCCCTTCTCGTCGGGGGTTCTCCACAGGCGGCGCGCCGATCTCCGCCACCGGGAGTGCTTCCAGAACGACTCCGGTGCGCTGTCCTCGTACATCCCCACCCCTGGCGACACGTGATACGCGAAGGGCCCCGCCGTACGAGCGGGGCCCTTCGAAGACGTATGAAGAATTTCGTTCGTACGAAGAATTCATACGGAGAAGTCGTACGAAATGATCAGCGCGAGCGCTTCGCCAGCCGCTCCACGTCCAGCAGGATCACCGCGCGTGCCTCCAGGCGCAGCCAGCCGCGGCCCGCGAAGTCGGCCAGCGCCTTGTTGACCGTCTCGCGGGACGCGCCGACCAGCTGGGCCAGCTCCTCCTGCGTCAGGTCGTGCACCACGTGGATGCCCTCCTCGGACTGCACGCCGAAGCGGCGGGAGAGGTCCAGCAGGGCGCGTGCCACGCGGCCGGGGACGTCCGAGAAGACCAGGTCGGACATCGCGTCGTTGGTCTTGCGCAGCCGGCGGGCGACCGCGCGCAGCAGCGCGGAGGCCACCTCGGGGCGGGCGCTCAGCCAGGGCTGGAGGTCGCCGTGGCCCAGGCCGAGCAGCTTGACCTCGGTCAGCGCGCTGGCGGTGGCCGTGCGCGGGCCCGGGTCGAACAGCGACAGTTCGCCGATCAGCTCGCCGGGGCCGAGGACCGCCAGCATGTTCTCGCGGCCGTCCGGGGACGTGCGGTGAAGCTTCACCTTGCCCTCGGTGACCACATAGAGCCGGTCGCCGGGGTCGCCCTCGTGAAAGAGGGAGTCCCCGCGCGCGAGGGTCACCTCACTCATGGAGGCGCGCAGCTCCGCGGCCTGATCGTCATCGAGCGCCGCGAAGAGCGGGGCGCGCCGCAGAACGTCGTCCACGAGTTCTCTCCTTGTCGACCTGCTCAGGGGATGGTGCTCCCCCTTGGTACCAGGGGACCGTGCTCCCCATTTTGCTGGACCGTCCAAACAGTGTGATCTGTCACAAGGATGCCGCACAGGTGTCCCGAGGTAAGCGCCAGGGGTCCAATTGGGGGCTGATCTTCGGGGTCCGGGGCGGATGTCAGTGGCGGGCTCTAGGCTGGCCGGGTGTCCAAATCGCCGGTGAGAGCACAGGCCAAGGGGGCTGGGCGGATGGCTGTACCTCGTGATTCCGCTGTGGGCGAACAGGGCCCTGACGGCGGCAGGAAAGTGGCAAAGGGGGCAAAAAGGGTGGCCGTTGTGAAGAGTGAATCGCCCACCGCCCTCGTCCGCCGCGCCCGCCGAATCAACCGCGAACTGGCCGAGATCTATCCGTACGCCCACCCGGAGCTCGACTTCGAGAACCCCTTCCAGCTCGTCGTCGCCACGGTCCTGTCCGCCCAGACGACCGACCTGAGGGTCAATCAGACGACCCCGGCCCTGTTCGCCACGTACCCGACTCCCGAGGACCTGGCCGCCGCAGACCCGGAGCAGGTCGAGGAGATCCTCCGCCCGACCGGGTTCTTCCGGGCCAAGACCAAGTCGGTCATAGGGCTCTCCAAGGCCCTGGTGGCCGACTTCGGCGGCGAGGTGCCCGGCCGGCTCGAAGACCTCGTCAAGCTGCCCGGTGTGGGCCGCAAGACCGCCTTCGTGGTGCTCGGCAACGCCTTCGGGCGGCCCGGCATCACCGTGGACACGCACTTCCAGCGGCTCGTACGGCGCTGGAAGTGGACCGAGGCGACCGAGCCCGACAAGATCGAGGCCGCCGTGGGAGCGCTCTTCCCGAAGAGCGACTGGACGATGCTGTCCCACCACGTGATCTTCCACGGCCGCCGCATCTGCCACGCCCGCAAGCCCGCCTGCGGCGCCTGCCCCATCGCCCCGCTCTGCCCGGCGTACGGCGAGGGCGAGACCGACCCGGAGAAGGCGAAGAAGCTGCTCAAGTACGAGAAGGGCGGCTATCCGGGCCAGCGGCTGAACCCTCCGCAGGCCTATCTGGACGCGGGCGGGAAACCGGCGCCGCCGCTGGGAGCGGCATGACGTCGATGTCGGGGGCCGGATGACGGAACGATCGCGGAGGTATCGGGCGTTGATCAGTGGGAACGGGGGTGGGGGATGACACGCGCGAGCAATACCCAGGGTGTGGTGCTCAGCAAGGAGGGGCTGCCGGACTGGCTGGACCCGGTGGTGCACGCCGTGGAGACGGTCGAGCCGCTGCAGCTGAGCCGGTTCCTGCCGCCGGAGGACGGGGCGGGGCGGCAGTCGGCGGTGCTGATCCTCTTTGGGGAGGGCGATCAGGGGCCCGAGCTGCTGCTCATGGAGCGGTCGACCTCGCTCCGGTCCCATGCCGGGCAGCCGTCCTTCCCGGGCGGTGCCCTCGACCCCGAGGACGGCGACCCGGCGGGCGACGGGCCACTGCGGGCCGCTCTGCGCGAGGCCGAGGAGGAGACCGGGCTAGACCCGGCCGGAGTGCAGGTCTTCGGGGTGCTGCCCAAGCTGTACATCCCGGTGAGCGGCTTCGTGGTGACGCCGGTGCTGGGCTGGTGGCGGGAGCCGACGCCGGTGGGCGTGGTCGACCCGGACGAGACGGCCCGCGTGTTCACGGTCCCCGTGGCGGATCTCACGGATCCGGCCAACAGAGTCACGGTCTCGCACCCCAGCGGCTTCCTGGGTCCGGCATTTCTGGTCGAATCGGCACTCGTCTGGGGTTTCACGGCCGGAGTCATCGACCGCCTGCTGCACTACTCGGGCTGGGAGCGCCCCTGGGACCGCGAGAAGCAGGTCCCGCTCGACTGGCGGTCATGACAAGGTGTCCGTCGTGAATGTGCTGGACATCCTGTTGCTGGTCGCCGCCGTGTGGTTCGCGATCGTGGGCTATCGCCAGGGGTTCGTCGTCGGCATTTTGTCGGTGATCGGGTTCCTGGGCGGCGGTCTCGTCGCCGTCTACACGCTGCCCGTCATCTGGGACGCGCTGACCGACAACTCAGAGGTCAGCACGACCGCGGCCGTCGTCGCGGTCATCATCGTCATCGTCTGCGCCTCCGTCGGCCAGGCCCTGACCACCCACCTGGGCAACAAGCTGCGCCGGTACATCACCTGGTCCCCGGCCCGCGCCCTGGACGCGACCGGCGGCGCCCTCGTCAACGTCATCGCGATGCTCCTGGTGGCCTGGCTGATCGGCTCGGCGCTGGCCGGCACCACCCTGCCGACGCTCGGCAAGGAGGTCCGCAACTCCAAGGTGCTGCTGGGGGTTTCCCGCGCGCTGCCCGCGCAGGCCGACACCTGGTTCGCGGACTTCTCCTCCGTCCTCGCGCAGAACGGCTTCCCGCAGGTCTTCAGCCCGTTCGCGAACGAGCCGATCAACGACGTCCAGCCCCCCGACCCGGCCCTCGCCTCCAGCGCGGTCGCCACCCGCGCCCAGCAGTCCATCGTCAAGGTCATGGGCACCGCCCAGAGCTGCGGCAAGGTCCTGGAGGGCAGCGGCTTCGTCTTCGGCGACCGCCGCGTCATGACCAACGCGCACGTCGTCGGCGGCGTCGACGAACCCACCGTCCAGATAGGCGGCCAGGGCCGGAAGTACGACGCCAAGGTCGTCCTCTACGACTGGCACCGCGACATCGCCGTACTCGACGTACCGGACCTGAAGGCGCGCTCCCTCCAGTTCGCGACCAAGGACGCCACGAGCGGCAACAGCGCGATCGTCGCCGGCTACCCGGAGAACGGGTCGTACGACGTCCGGGCCGCACGCGTGCGGGGACGCATCACGGCCAACGGCCCGGACATCTACCACCGCGGTACGGTCCGCCGCGATGTGTACTCGCTCTACGCGACCGTCCGCCAGGGCAACTCCGGCGGCCCGCTGCTCACGCCCGAGGGCAAGGTGTACGGCGTGGTCTTCGCGAAGTCCCTCGACGACCCCGACACCGGGTACGCGCTCACCGCGGACGAGATCCAGGAGGACGTCGTCAAGGGGCGTACCGCCACCGAGCAGGTGGGCAGCGACAGTTGCGCGCTGTGAGGCGCCGGGTCGCTGTGCGGAGGTGGGTGCGCGTGCAGAGGTGGGTGCGTCAGCCTCGTGGGTGACGCAGCCGTACCGAGACCCAGCGGGCCCGGCGGCGCAGAATGCGCGGGATCCCCACCCTGAGGTCTGTGCCCTGGAGTTGCGGGGCGCCTCGCTGGTGGGAGCTCAGACCATGGTCCGAGCGGCGATTGCGTGCTGCGTCACTGTAGTCGTGCGTCCAGCCCATACCCCGACCTCTGCCCCTGCCCCAAGGTCGATAACCACCCCTTGGGGCCCCAATTGGCGTATGCGCGAGGCAAGTGGCCGTTCGTAGTACAGGTGTTCAGATCCGGATACCGGGCGCGGCGGAACGGTCACTGATCGGTCACCGATCGGGCTCGGGATCCTTCAGCCAGTTGACCAGTTCGGTGGAGAACACCACCGGGTCCTCCTCGTGCGGGAAGTGCCCGAGACCGTCGAACAGCCGCCAGCGGTACGGCGCTTCGACGTACTCCCCGGATCCCGCCGCGCTGCGGGTGCGCAGCACCGGGTCGAGCGAGCCGTGCAGATGCAGGGTCGGCACCCGCACCGGCCGCTTCATGCGCCGGTTGAACTGGATGCCGTCCGGGCGTGCCATCGAGCGCACCATCCAGCGGTACGGCTCGATCGAGCAGTGCGCGGTCGACGGGATCAGCATGGCCCGCCGGTACGCCTCGACCGCCTCGTCGTCCGGGAGGCTCGGGCCCGACCAGTCGCGGATCAGCTCGCCCACCAACTCGGCGTCGTCGGCGATCAGTTGCCGCTCGGGGAGCCAGGGGCGCTGGAACCCCCAGATGTAGGAACTCGCGGTCGACTGCTTGACGTCGGAGAGCATCGCGGAGCGCCAGCGCCGGGGGTGCGGCATCGAGGAGACGGCGAGCCGGCGCACCAGCTTGGGGCGCATCGCGGCGGCCGTCCAGGCCAGATAGCCGCCGAGGTCGTGGCCGACGAGCGCGGCGTCCGGCTCGCCGAGGGAGCGGATCACGCCGGTGATGTCGAGGGCGAGGTTGGCGGGGTCGTAGCCGCGCGGGGTGCGGTCGCTGCCGCCGACGCCCCGCAGGTCCATGGCGACGGCCCGGAACCCGGCGTCGGCCAGCGCGCCGAGCTGGTGCCGCCAGGTCCACCAGAACTGGGGGAAGCCGTGCAGCAGCAGCACCAGCGGTCCGTCGCCCACCTCCGCGATGTGGAAGCGCGCGCCGTTGGCCGCGACGTCCCGGTGGGTCACCTCGCGCCCGCCGGGGATGTCGAGCCGTACGACCGAAGCAGGTTGCGCCCAAGGATTGGCGGGGTCCGTCATGAGGACGAGCGTGCCACAGCCTCGATGGCTTCGGGGACACGGTCCTCGATCGCCGCGCGGGGATGCGGCTTGGCGTTGCCGAGGACACCCGCGGTCTCCTTGACCGACGCGGCCACCTTCTGCGGGCCCTTGCTCTTGGCGGCCTTCTTCGCGAAGGCCACGCCGATCAGCCCGAGGACGACCGCGACGAGCACGTTCGCGGCGAAGGAGAGCAGAAAGCAGAGCGCCATGTTCCAGCCGCTCCAGGTACGGATGCCGTACGCCAGCGCGAAGTTGAGCATCGGCAGGGAGAACAGCAGGACCACCGCGGCGACCGTGAACGCGCCGCCGCTCACCGCGCCGCGCTTGACGTCCTGCTTGAGCTGCGCCTTGGCCAGCGCGATCTCGTCGTGCACCAGCGCGGACATCTCGGTCGTCGCCGAGGCGAACAGCTGGCCGATGCTGCGTTCGGCGCCGACCGGGCTGCCGTCGGGTGCGCTCATCGCGTACTCCCTCTTCCGCATGTGTGTGAACCGCAATATGTGTGTACCGGCATGTGTGTGCACCGTCTGGTCAGATCATGCCGGACCGTCGTTGTCCCCGCCTGCCCCGCCCGGCACTTCGGCAAGCCCGCGCCGCTGCTCGGCGGCCTTCTCCGCGGCGATCCTGCGGTGCTCGGCGGCCTTGCGGTCGTGGAGTTCGGCCATGCGCAGGTGGTACGCCGGGTCGTCCTGCTCGTAGATGTCGGGGATGCCGTCGAGATCCTCGTCGCGCTCCTCGTCCTCGTACATCCTGCGGTACCGGGCGTTGCGCAGCTTGAGCAACACGGTCGCGCAGAGCGCGGCGACGAGGGAGCCGACGAGGACGGCCGCCTTGACCTCGTCGGTGAGCACCTGGTCGCCGTCGAACGCGAGTTCCCCGATGAGCAGCGACACGGTGAAGCCGATGCCGGCCAGCGAGGCGACCGCGAACACGTCCGGCCAGGCGAGGTCGTCGCTGAGCGAGGCCCGGGTGAAACGGGCCGTCAGCCAGGTCCCGCCGAAGATGCCGAACGCCTTTCCCACGACCAGTCCGAGGACCACGCCGAGGGTCTCCGGTTTGGTGAATACGTCGCCCAGCGCGCCGCCCGAGATGGCGACCCCCGCGCTGAACAGGGCGAACAGCGGCACCGCGAGGCCCGCCGACAGGGGCCGTACGAGATGTTCGACGTGCTCGCCGGGGGAGTGCTTCTCGTCCTCGCGGGTGGTGCAGCGCAGCATCAGGCCCATCGCGACACCGGCGACCGTGGCGTGGACGCCGCTGTTGTACATCAGCGCCCAGATCACCAGCGCGAGCGGGACGTAGACGTACCAGCCGCGCACGCCCCGGCGCAGCAGCAGCCAGAAGACGGCCAGGCCGACGGCGGCCCCGCCCAGGGCCACGAAGTCGATCCGGGCGGTGAAGAAGATCGCGATGATCAGGATCGCGAACAGGTCGTCGACCACGGCGAGGGTGAGCAGGAAGGCGCGCAGGGCGCTCGGCAGGGAGGTGCCGATCACCGCGAGGACGGCGAGCGCGAAGGCGATGTCGGTGGCGGTCGGCACCGCCCAGCCCTGGAGGGAGCCGCCACCGGTGAGGTTCGTGAGGGTGTACACGAGTGCCGGTACGGCCATCCCGCACAGGGCCGCCACGACGGGCAGGGCGGCGGCCTTGGGGTCGCGCAGGTCACCGGCGACGAGTTCGCGCTTGAGCTCGATGCCGGCGACGAAGAAGAAGACGGCGAGGAGGCCGTCGGCGGCCCAGTGGGCGATCGAGAGGTTCAGGCCGAGGGCGCTGGGGCCGAGGTGGAAGTGGCTGACGCTTTCGTAGCTGTCGCGCAGCGCGGGGACGTTCGCCCAGATCAGCGCGGTGACCGCGGCGATCAGGAGGAGGACACCGCCGACGGTCTCGGTGCGCAGCGCGTCCGCGACATAGTTCCGCTCGGGCAGGGACAGTCGTCCGAGCACCTTGCGGGCGGGGGTGGGGCGGGGCGCGGCCATCGGGGGAACCTCCGGTCGGTGGGCAGGACGGAACCACTCGCCGACCAGACTTCCCGGCACACCATGAGGGTCACTCTTTGCTTAGTTTACCTAAAAGGGGTGCCCGGCGCGCGCTGCGCCGGGCACCCCTCGTGGAAGTCCACCTCAGTGACGTACTGTCAGTCCTCGCTCGGCGCCGCCGGGAGCTTCGCCTGGATGAGGTTCATGACGGAGGAGTCGGTCAGGGTCGTGACGTCTCCGAGTTCACGGTTCTCCGCCACGTCCCGCAGCAGGCGGCGCATGATCTTGCCCGAGCGGGTCTTCGGCAGCTCGGCCACCGGGAGGACACGCTTGGGCTTGGCGATCGGGCCGAGGACGGCGCCGACGTGGTTGCGCAGGTCGCCCACCAGGTTCTCGTCCTCCGCGTTCGCCGTGCCGCGCAGGATGACGAACGCGACGATCGCCTGCCCGGTCGTCTCGTCCGCCGCGCCGACCACGGCCGCCTCGGCGACGGAGGGGTGCGAGACGAGCGCGGACTCGACCTCGGTGGTGGAGATGTTGTGCCCGGACACGAGCATCACGTCGTCCACGCGGCCGAGCAGCCAGATGTCGCCGTCGTCGTCCTTCTTCGCGCCGTCACCGGCGAAGTACTTGCCCTCGAAACGCGACCAGTACGTGTCGAGGAACCGCTGGTCGTCGCCCCAGATCGTGCGCAGCATCGACGGCCACGGCTCGGTGAGGACCAGGTAGCCGCCACCGCCGTTCGGCACCTCATTGGCCTCGTCGTCGACGACCGTCGCGGAGATGCCGGGCAGCGGGGTCTGCGCGGAGCCGGGCTTCGTCTCGGTCACGCCCGGCAGCGGCGAGATCATCATCGCGCCGGTCTCGGTCTGCCACCAGGTGTCCACGATCGGCGTCCTGTCGGCGCCGATGTGCTTGCGGTACCAGATCCACGCCTCGGGGTTGATCGGCTCGCCGACCGAGCCCAGGATGCGCAGGGAGGACAGGTCGAACTTCGCGGGGATGTCGTCGCCCCACTTCATGAACGTACGGATCGCCGTCGGCGCCGTGTAGAGGATCGTCACCCCGTACTTCTGGATGATCTCCCAGAAGCGGCCCTGGTGCGGGGTGTCGGGGGTGCCCTCGTACATGACCTGGGTCGCGCCGTTCGCGAGCGGGCCGTAGACGATGTACGAGTGACCGGTGACCCAGCCGACGTCTGCCGTGCACCAGTAGACGTCGGTCTCCGGCTTGAGGTCGAAGACGGCGTGGTGGGTGTACGCGGCCTGGGTGAGGTAGCCGCCGGAGGTGTGCAGGATGCCCTTGGGCTTACCCGTAGTACCGGAGGTGTAGAGGATGAACAGCGGCTGCTCGGCCTCGAACGCCTCGGGCGTGTGCTCCGCCGACTGCCGGTCGACGATCTCGTGCCACCAGACGTCGTGACTGTCGTCCCAGGCGACCTCCTGCCCGGTACGCCGTACGACGAGCACGTGTTCGACGTTGTCCACCTTGGTGAGGGCCTCGTCCACGGCCGGCTTGAGCGCGGACGGCTTGCCGCGCCGCCAGCCGCCGTCCGAGGTGATGACGACCTTGGCGTCCGCGTCCTGGATCCGGGTCGCGAGCGCGTCCGCCGAGAAACCGCCGAACACCACCGAGTGCGCGGCGCCGATGCGCGCGCAGGCCAGCATCGCGACCGCGGTCTCCGGGATCATCGGCATGTAGACGGCGACCCGGTCGCCCTTCTGAACTCCCAGCTCCAGCAGGGCGTTCGCGGCCTTGGAGACCTCGTCCTTCAGCTCGGCGTAGGTGATCGCGCGGCTGTCGCCGGGCTCGCCCTCGAAGTGGATGGCGACCCGGTCGCCGTTGCCCGCCTCGACATGCCGGTCCACGCAGTTGTACGCCACGTTGAGCGAGCCGTCCTTGAACCACTTGGCGAACGGCGGGTTCGACCAGTCCAGCGTCTCGCTCGGCTCCTTCGCCCAGCTCAGGCGGCGGGCCTGCGCGGCCCAGAAGCCGAGCCGGTCAGCCTTGGCCTGCTCATACGCCTCCGCCGTGACATTGGCGTTCGCCGCCAGATCCGCGGGGGGTGCGAACCTGCGCTCTTCCTTGAGCAGGTTGGCCAGGCTTTCATTGCTCACGGCATCTGCCTTTCCCAGGGTGTCCGTTGTGTCCCGGGCCAGCTCATCAGACCCGGGGGTCCGATGACAAGGGTCGCCGAAATATTGGTTTAGACCTGTCATCGGACCTGCGGGTGACACGCGTGGCGGGGGTCCTTCGTACCCACGGACGCCGGGTGAACGAGGTTCAGGCCGACATGTCCGCCACCCCCACTCCGTCGAACAACTGGTCCCCGTCCATGCCGGTCAGCAAGTACGCCTGCGCCTCACCGACGTGGAAGTACATCCCGTGCAGCTCCAACGTCCCCTCCCGCAGGGCCCGCGCCACCGACTCGTGCCCCCGCAGATGCTCCAACTGCTGCACCACATTGGTCAGGCACAGCTGCTCCACGGCGTCGGCGGGCGCCCTTCCTGCCAACCGCGCCCAGGGCCGGTTGTCGTCGGCCATCCGCTCCAGGCTCGGCCGCCCGTGCCGCAGCCACCGCTGGAGCGGCGTCCGGGCGCCCCCGGGCGCGGAGTTGACGGAATCGGGCGCGGAGTTGAGCAGCGCCTGCATGGCTCCGCACCCCGAGTGCCCGCACACCGTGATCGATCTCACGCGCAGTACGTCCACCGCGTACTCGATCGCGGCGGCCACCGAGTCGTCCCCGCTCTCCTCGCCGGGCGGCGGTACGAGGTTGCCCACGTTCCGCACGACGAACAGGTCGCCGGGACCACTGGAGGTGATCATCGACGTCACCAGCCGCGAGTCGGCACAGGTAAGGAAGAGCTGCGAAGGCCGCTGCCCCTCCCTGGCCAGCCGGGCCAGCTCGCCCCGCACGAGCGGGGCGGTGTGGCGCTGGAACGCGCTGATACCACGGGCGAGTTGGTGACCGCCGGGGCCGGGGCTGGGGCTGGGATTGGGATTGGGATTGGGTCCGGTGCCGGCCCCGGGGTGGGGTCCGGTGCCGGTGTCGCCGGGTGTGGCGGCGCCGGGTGCGGGACGGTCCGTGGGCTCGCCGGGGTGTCCGCTCGGCGGGGCGGACTGCGGGTGGTCGCACTGGTGGTTGCGCCAGGGCGTCCAGGGGTGGCAGCGGCAGACGGTGGACGTCGTCGGCTCGTCGGTCGGAGCCTTGGCCGTGGTGCGGGCCGGGGCTTCGGTCGTCGTGCCGCTCGTCGTGCCGGTCGGGGTGTCGGCCGGTGTCGCTTCGTCCCCGGGGCAGCCCGGCTCGGTGGTCCGAACTCCCGTACGCCGCCCGGTCAGTTCGGCGGAGCCGCCTCGCGCGGTGTGCGAGTTCTGCCAGTCCTGCAACGACTCGTACGCCGCGTGGTCCATGAACGAACCGTCCAACTCCACGACGACGTGGGCGCCCTGGGGTACGAGATGCAGGGTGCGGCTGAGCCGCGGCACCGCGAGGAACGTCAGCTGTCCTCGGACGTGTACGTGATGGACTCCTTCCTTCTCGTCGTGCGTGATGCGGGTGTGGGCAAGGCGGTTGAGGGCGACGGCGACGGCCACGGTGACCCCGAGGAGCACGCCCTCCAGGACACCGAGGAACACCACGCCGAGGGTGGTGACGGCGTAGACCAGTACTTCTCGGTGGCGAGTCACCGTGCGGATGTGGTGCAGGGACACCATCTGGATACCGACGGCCATCACGAGTGCGGCGAGCGAAGCGAGGGGAATCAGCTCCAGCACC
Source organism: Streptomyces sp. NPDC088350 (assembly GCF_044753545.1). NCBI lineage: Bacteria > Bacillati > Actinomycetota > Actinomycetes > Kitasatosporales > Streptomycetaceae > Streptomyces > Streptomyces sp. NPDC088350. The sequence goes on from NZ_JBIVNL010000006.1 coordinate 499,085, forward strand.
GGGACCATCAGCAGCGCGGCGATCACTACGAGAACGCCGTGCAGCATCGTGGAGTTCCGGCTCACGGCACCGGCTTGCACATTCGCCGAACTCCGTACGGCGACCCCCGCGACCGGCAGTCCGCCGAGGGCGCCGGAGACGATGTTGGCGGCGCCCTGGCCCAGCAACTCGCGGTTCAGGTCGGAGCGGTCGACGCGGGCGGAGAGCCCGGGCCGCCCGGCGACCAGCTTGTCCACGGCGACGGCGCCGAGCAGCGACTGCACGCTGCACACCAGCGTGGTGGTGAGGACGGCGGCGGCGATACCGAGCACCGGTCCCTCGGGAAGTCCGGCCAGCGCGTGGCTGCTCCAGGACGGCAGGTCGACCTTGGCCAGACTCAGCCCGGTGAGGGAGGCGGTGGCGGTGGCCCCGGCGACGGCGACGAGCGCGGCCGGGATCCTCCGCATCAGATGTCCCACCCGGCCGGGAACGCGCGGCCACAGCAGCAGAAGGGCCAGCGTCAGCGCGCTCATCGCCACGTCGGCGGGGTGCAGGTGCGCCAACTGGGCGGGCAGGGCGCGGAGGTTGGCGAGGACCGAGCTCTGCGGGGTGCCGCCGAGGACGATGTGTACCTGGGCGACGGCGATGGTGACACCGATACCGGCCAGCATGCCGTGCACGATCGCGGGGCTGACGGCGAGCGCGGTGCGGGCCACGCGGACGCAGCCCAGGGCGAGTTGGGCGAGGCCGGCGAGGACGGTGACCGCGCAGGTCGTACGCCATCCGTAACGGTGGATCAGGTCGGCGGTGACCACGGTGAGTCCGGCGGCCGGGCCGCTGACCTGGAGGGGGCAGCCGCCGAGCAGTCCGGCGACGAGACCGCCCGCGGCGGCGGCGACCAGGCCGGCCTGGAGGGGCGCGCCGGTGGCGAGGGCGATGCCGAGGGACAGGGGCAGGGCGATCAGGAAGACCGCGATGGAGGCGGACACGTCCGCGCCCGCGACACGGAAACGGCGGTGCGGGGGCGGCGGCGGGCTGTGGGGCGGGTGGACGCGCTTCGTCCGATGCGCGTTCGCATGCGAGTCGGTGGCGCGGGTGGGTACGCAGGCTGACATGTGTTCCCGTCTCCTCCGGGGCAGCGCGGTCGCGGAACAGGTGGTCCCCGTCGATGGCGGGGGTCGGTCGCGGCCGTGGGTCACGGCGTGCAGCGGCGGGATATCTCAACGCTCGGTAAATGGATCGTAATGCAGAGTAAAGGCCGAGCATAGGGTTTGCGCTCAAATGGGCTAATAAGTCACCGCGGAGAGTGAACTCGGAATTTCATCGGCTTGTCGTACTAATCCCACCTTCGGCCCCATGCGACCTTGGCGGCGCTGCCGGGACTCCCGGCGCATCGCCAGAGAACGCCCTGATCGGCGTCGGTCCGAACGAAGGAAGAAGGTGGGCGGACATGGCCGCCACCCAGAGGATCACCGCGGGCGCCGTGATCGCCGCGGCCTGTGCCGCGTCGCTCGCCGGTTGCGCGATCGGCAACGGATCCCCGCACGGAGCGCACGGTCCGCACAAGGCGGCGCCGGCCCCGGCACCCAAGAGCGGAGTCCGCCTGATCGGGGACGGCTCCACGTCGTACACCGGGGCGCAGCCGCACCTGCCCAGACCCGAGCGGCTCAAGCCCGGTCAGAAGCCCCCGCAGTTCGTGGTCTTCTCGTTCGACGGTGCCGGTGAGGACAGCCAGAAGCTGTTCTCCCACTTCCGCAAGGTCTCCAAGGCCAACCACGCGAACATGACGTACTTCCTCAGCGGCGTGTACATGCTGCCGGAGGACAAGCGCGACCTCTACAAGCCCCCGGAGCACTCGCCCGGCAGCTCCGACATCGGCTTCAATGACGAGCAGGGCATCGCCGACACCGTGAAGCAGCTGCGCCTGGCGTGGCTGGAGGGCAACGAGATCGGCACCCACTTCAACGGTCACTTCTGCGGCAAGAACGGCGGGGTCGGCGAGTGGTCGGTCGCCGAGTGGAAGAGCGAGATCGCCCAGGCGAAGCAGTTCGTGAAGACCTGGAAGACCAACTCCGGGATGAAGAAGGCGTCTTCGCTGCCCTTCGACTACGACAAGGAACTCGTCGGCGCCCGCACACCCTGCCTGGAGGGCCAGGCCAACTTCATGAAGGCGGCGAGCCAGTTGGGCTTCCGCTACGACACCAGCGGGGTCAACGACCAGATCTGGCCCAAGAAGAAGGAGGGGCTGTGGGACCTGTCCATGCAGCTCGTCCCCTTCCCCGGGCACTCCTACGAGCAGCTGACCATGGACTACAACTTCATGGTCAACCAGTCCGGCACCCTGACCCAGGGCGACCCCGACAAGTACGACCAGTGGGGCGACGAGATGCGTGACGGCCTGCTCAAGGGCTTCGACCGCGCCTACGACGGCAACCGCGCGCCCCTGGTCATCGGCAACCACTTCGAGTCCTGGAACGGCGGCACCTATATGCGTGCCCTCGACGAGGTCATCGAGAAGGTCTGCGACAAGCCCGAGACGCGCTGTGTCTCCTTCCGGCAACTGGCCGACTGGCTGGACGCCCAGGACCCGCGGACCCTGGCCAAGCTGCGCACCCTGAACGTCGGCGAGGCACCGAAGCCGGGCTGGACGTCCTTCCTGACCGGCCGCCCCGCACCGGCCCCGAAGGGCGTGCCCGGGGCGCCGGCGGTCAAGCAGTAGGCAGGACCGGGGAGAGGGCGCCTCACGCGGAGGCGGTGACGCTCTCGTCGAGTACGAAACCGGGGTCGACCTGCGCGGCCAGGTCGGCCCCGGTGCGCGCGTCGCCCCAACTGCGCGCGTTCTTCAGGTGGAAGTGCACCATCTGCTGCGTGTAGCGCTCCCAGTCACGCAGTTCGTACGTCGCGTCGGCGGCGATCTCCAGCAGGCGCAGGGCACGTCGGTTGGCGTCCTCCAGGAGCTCGAACCGGGGCGGCCGGCCCTTCTCCATGGCACGCACCCAGTCCGAGTGCCCCACCGTCACGAGCAGGTCGTCCCCGACCTCGGCGCGGAGGAAATCGAGGTCGTCCTGCCCCTGCACCTTGTTGCCGACGACCTTCAGGACGACTCCGAAGTCGCGGGCGTACTCCTTGTACTGGCGATAGACGGAGACCCCCTTCCGGGTCGGCTCGACGACGAGGAACGTGATGTCGAAGCGAGTGAACATGCCGGAGGCGAAGGAGTCCGAGCCCGCCGTCATGTCCACCACGACGAACTCGTCGCGCCCGTCCACCAGGTGGTTCAGGCACAGCTCCACCGCTCCCGTCTTGGAGTGGTAGCAGGAGACCCCCAGGTCGGCGTCGGTGAAGGGGCCCGTGACCATCAAACGGGCGGCGCCGCCGTCGAGTTCCACCGGTCGCGCGCAGGCGTCGTAGACCGGGTTGTCCCCGCGCACCCGCAGCAGCCGGGAGCCCTCGCCGGGCGGGGTCGTCTTGATCATCGTGTCGGCCGAGGCGATGCGCGGGTTGGTGCCGCGCAGGTAGTCCTTGATCAGGGGGAGGTGTTCGCCCAGCGCGGGCAGTGCGGCGGCCTCCGCCTCGTCCAGGCCGAGGGCGGGGCCCAGGTGCTGGTTGATGTCCGCGTCGACGGCGACGACCGGTTGGGCGGTGGCCGCGAGGTGGCGGACGAACAGGGAGGACAGCGTGGTCTTGCCGCTGCCGCCCTTCCCGACGAAAGCAATTTTCATGTTCACGAAGCGTAGTCGTGAAGTAGCTGTACGTGTCAGGTGTGCGTGAAGAAGACCACTCAATCGTGGGGCGCGCCGCCGGAATGGCTACTGTCGTACTCATGAGTACGACAGGTGCGACCGCCGATCCGCTCGCGGCCCTGGGCGCGCTGCCCACAGTGGCCGAGTCCGTCGAGTCCATGCGCAAGGCCGTGGACCGGGTCTACGGGCACCGGGTCATGCGGCGCCGCAGCAACGAGATCACCGCCGAGGCCGCGCTGCGCGGAGCCCGCGGTTCCGCCGCGCTGTCCGGGGCCGACTGGGCCCTCGAAGAGGTGCGCCGGCGTACCGACTTCAGCGGCGACGCGGAGGCCCGCACGATGGGCGCGGCCCTGCGGTTGAGCGCCGAGGCGGGCCAACTGCTGTCCATCTGGCGGCAGTCGCCCCTCAGGGTGCTCGCCCGGCTGCACCTGGTGGCCGCCGCGAGCGACGGCGACGAGGTCGGACGGCCGCGACAGCAGGGGGAGCCGGTCGACGAGCCGCTCGTCGAACTGCCGCTGCCCAGTGCGGCCGAGGTGTCGGGGCGCCTGGAGGGGCTCTCGGAGCTGATCATCGCCGGCGGTTCGGCACCCGCGCTGGTGACGGCCGCCGTCGTGCACGGCGAACTGCTCGCGCTGCGCCCCTTCGCCTCCCACAACGGCCTCGTCGCGCGGACGGCCGAGCGGATCGTCCTCATCGGCAGCGGTCTCGACCCGAAGTCCGTCTGCCCGGCGGAGGTCGGCCACGCCGATCTGGGACGCGCGGCCTATCTGGCGGCGCTGGACGGCTATGTCTCCGGCACCCCGGAGGGCATGGCCGCCTGGATCGCCCACTGCGGCAGGGCGGTCGAGCTGGGAGCGCGCGAGTCGACGGCGGTGTGCGAGGCGCTGCAGCGCGGAGCCGCCTGACATCGCCGGACAGGAAAAAGGCCCTCTACGGAGAGGGCCTTCACAAGGGTGCGGCGGTACGAGGATTCGTACCGCCGCTGGCATGTTCCACCGGGTTACCAAGCGTCCTCGAAATATTGCCCATCAGGCCGGGATCCTTGCCCGTCACCTGGTGCGGCTGGCCCGTAATCGACGGGTCGACGTCGCGTGGGTGCTCGGTGTTCATGCGCGGTCCGTGGGCCAAATGCGTTATTAAGGTGATCCTTTCGGATGTCCTTGGTCTCGCGGGCCGTTGAATCCTTTGTACTCCAGCCCTGGAGGAAGCGGAACCCCTGGCCGCGGTTCTTTACTTTTACCTTCAAAGGGTAATCAAACGCCCTAAACGGTCGTCGCCCTGCGTCGGCTCGCGTACCAGACGAGCCCCGCCGTGGCCGCCGCCGCGCCCACGGCCGCGGCCACGACCAGCGCCGGGCGGGGTGGTACGGAGAGCGCGGGCAGCCGCTGCTTGAGCCGGACCGGGCGGTTGAAGTCCAGAATCGGCCACCCGCGCGCGAGTGCTTCGCGGCGCAGGGCGCGGTCCGGGTTCACGGCATAGGGGTGGCCCACGGACTCCAGCATCGGCACATCCGTCGCCGAGTCGCTGTAGGCGTAGCAGCGGTCGAGGTCGTATCCCTCGGACTGGGCCAGCTCCTTGACGGCCTCGGCCTTCGTCGGGCCGTACGCGTAGTACTCCACCTCGCCCGTGAAGCAGCCGTCGTCGCCCACGACCATGCGGGTCGCCACCACCCGGTCCGCGCCCAGGAGTTCACCGATCGGCTCGACCACCTCGGCGCCGGACGTGGACACGATCACGACGTCGCGGCCGGCCGAGTGGTGCTCCTCGATGAGGGAGGCGGCCTCGTCGTAGATGATCGGGTCGATCAGGTCGTGCAGTGTCTCGGCGACGATCTCCTTGACCTGCTGGACGTTCCAGCCGCGGCAGAGTGCGGACAGGTACTTGCGCATCCGCTCCATCTGGTCGTGGTCGGCGCCGCCGGTGAGGAAGACGAACTGCGCATAGGCGGTCCGCAGGGCGGCCCTGCGGTTGATCAGTCCGCCTTGGTAGAAGGACTTGCCGAAGGTGAGCGTGCTCGACTTCGCAATGACCGTCTTGTCCAGGTCAAAGAAGGCTGCTGTGCGGGGCAAGGAGTGGCTTTCCACAACCCAGAGCATAGGCGCAGCCCATTCGGCGTAAGGTGAGGCGCGTGGGTTTGCCTGAGAGGCCTCTCGGGTACACCATGGAAGTCACGGATCGTTCGCGACCGTGCTAACGCGGCCCGGCTCCTCCCCCCCCCGAGTCGGCCGTGAAGGCGACCCCCACTCTCCCCCCCGGTGGGGGTCGTCGCATGTCCGGACGCTTTTTCCCCTCCTGTACATGGTCGTGAGGCCAACCCGAGGCGGCTGGTGCCGCCTCTTTTTCATGCCCAGAACTCGTCACTTTGTGTAGTTGGTGGACTGCGTTGCGGAACTCGCACAGAGACCGGTACAGGGGTCACCGGTATGGGTGAGGGCGATATTCACAGGCCCTGAGTTGTCCACGGTTTTCGACCAAGATCCACACGATTTCCGTGAAGCCCGCACCGTGATTCCCACGCGTCCTCGCTCGCGGCGAGTTCATGGCCGGTTCCGTTTGTCGGACGCGTTCGGCCGGTTTCTGTCGGCCGTGCACAGGGAGGCCGGTCACCGGTTCTTCACACGTTTGGGAATCGCGGGGCCGCAGGGGCCACGTGGGAGAAGCAGAACGATGGGGGATGGAAAACATGGCCGGAACTGTCACACACGATCCGCCGCCTCCCGCCGGAGGACGACAGGGCGGACCGCTGATCGTCACCGAGGACGTCGAACTCCTCGACGACCTGCTGCGGCTGTGCGCGGCGGCCGGAGCGACCCCCGAGGTCCATCACGGGGTGCCGGAGCGCCGGGGCGGCTGGGAGACGGCACCGCTCGTCCTGGTCGGCGACGACGCGGCCCGCCGGGTGCGCGGGGCCGCCCGCCGCCGCGGGGTGGTGCTGGTCGGCCGGGACCAGGACGACTCCGGGGTCTGGCGGCGGGCCGTCGAGATCGGCGCCGATCACGTCCTGATGCTGCCCGACGGCGAACAGTGGCTGGTCGACCGCATCGCCGACGTGGCCGAGGGCGTCGGCCGCCCCGCGCTCACCGTGGGCGTCATCGGCGGACGCGGCGGGGCCGGAGCGTCCACGCTCGCGTGTGCCCTCGCCGTCACCTCGGCGCGCGAGGGACTGCGCACGCTCCTCGTGGACGCGGATCCCCTGGGCGGCGGACTCGACGTACTCCTCGGCGGAGAGACCGCCCAGGGCCTGCGCTGGCCCGCGTTCGCCGCCTCGCGCGGCCGGGTCGGCGGCGGCGCCCTGGAGGAGTCCCTTCCGGAACTCCACTCGCTCCGGGTGCTCAGCTGGGACCGCGGCGACTGCGTCGCCATCCCGCCCCAGGCGGTCCGCGCGGTGCTCGCCGCGGCCAGAAGGCGCGGCGGCACGGTCGTCGTCGACCTGCCCCGCCGTCTCGACGACGGGGTCGCCGAGGCCCTCGCCCAACTCGACGTCGGTCTCCTCGTGGTCCCCGCCGAACTGCGCGCCGTGGCGGCGGCCGGACGGGTGGCCTCCGCCGTCGGCATGGTCCTGCGCGACCTCCGCGTGGCCGTAAGGGGCCCGTACGCCCCCGGCCTCGACGACCGCGAGGTGTCCCGCCTGCTCGGCCTGCCACTGGCCGGCGAAGTGCCGGTCGAATCGGGGCTGTTGCGGCCGCACGAGGGCAAGGCGCCGCCTGGGGCGGCGGGCAGGGGGCCGTTGGCGCGGTTCTGCCGGGAGTTCCTGGAGCGGGCGTTGGTCGAGGTGGGTGGCGTATGAGGGGGTTGATGAGGCGCGCGGGGAATTCCGAGAGGGGCGGTGCGCTCTCCTCCCGGAGTGGTTCGGCGGGGGGCCTGGGGGGCGGTTTGCCTGGGCTCCCGGGGGCGGGTGGTTCGGCGGGGGCGTTGAGGGGCGCGTCCTTGGGGGAGGGCGGTGCAGCGGCCGAGTGGAGGGGCGTGGCTCTTGCGGACGGAGGTCCGGCAGGGGTCCCGGCGAGTGGGGCGGTCGGGCTGGAGGAGGCAGGCGTTTCGGCGCGGTGGGCTTCGGGCGCGGCCGGGGTGAGCGGGGCGGCTGTCGGACCTGAGCGGGTGCGGGATGCGGTGGGGGTTTCGGCTCGGCGGGCTTCGGGTGAGATCCGGGCGACCGGGGCTGTCGGGCCTGAGCGGGTGCGGGATTCGGCGGGTGCTCCGGGGCGATGGGCTTCGCGTGAGGTCGAGACGGGCGGCGGGGCGGAGATGCCTGCCGGGCTGCTCGACGGTGTGCGGCGGTGGCTGGCCGAGAGCGGGGGTGAGCCGACGCCCGCGCGAGTGGCGCAGGCACTGCGGGAGCAGGGGCGGGTACTGGGGGACGCCGAAGTCCTCGGCGCCGCCGAGCAGTTGCGGTCCGAACTGGTGGGCAGCGGCCCGCTGGAGTCCCTCCTCGCCGACCCCTCGGTCACCGACGTCCTCGTGTCGGCCCCGGACCGGGTGTGGGTCGACCGGGGCGGCGGCCTCGAACTGACCACCGTCTCCTTCCCGGACGCCGCCGCCGTACGACGCCTCGCACAGCGCCTGGCCGCGGTCGCCGGACGCCGACTGGACGACGCCCGTCCCTGGGCCGACGCCCGGTTGCCCGACGGCACCCGCCTGCACGCCGTACTGCCCCCGGTCGCCGTCGGCTGCACCTGCCTGTCGCTCCGCGTCGTACGACCGCGCGCGTTCACGCTCGACGAACTGGTCGCGGCGGGCACGGTGCCGCCCGGCGGGGACCGCGTCCTGCGGGCCCTGATCGAGGCGCGGCTCTCCTTCCTGATCAGCGGCGGAACCGGCAGCGGCAAGACGACACTGCTCAGCGCGCTGCTCGGGTCGGTCGGACCCGGCGAGCGGATCGTGCTCGCCGAGGACTCGGCGGAGCTGAAACCGGACCACCCCCACGTCGTACGGCTGGAGAGCAGACCCGCCAACCAGGAGGGCGCCGGACTCGTCACGCTCCAGGACCTGGTCCGCCAGGCACTCCGGATGCGGCCGGACCGGCTTGTCGTCGGCGAGGTCCGCGGCCCTGAGGTTCTCCACCTCCTCGCCGCGCTCAATACGGGCCACGAGGGCGGCTGCGGGACCGTCCACGCGAACGCGGCGGCCGATGTCCCCGCCCGCCTGGAGGCCCTGGGCACGGCCGCCGGCCTCGACCGGGCCGCGCTGCACAGCCAGTTGGCGGCGGCCCTGTCGGTGGTCCTGCATCTCGTACGGGACCGGGCCGGGCGGCGACGGATCGCCGAGGTGCATGTCCTGGAGCGGGACCCGTCGGGGTGGGTGCGGACCGTGCCGGCGCTGCGGTGGGGAGCGGAGGCGTTCTCGTACGAGCGGGGGTGGGAGCGGTTGCGGGAGTTGATTCGGGGTGGGGGCGAAGGGGGTTAGGGGCGTGGGGGTGGCGAACTCCGGTGGGCGGGACGGGTGGTGGGCGAGGGGGTGCCTATGGGATCGGCGTTGGGGAGGGCGAGTGGCGGTGGGCGATGCGTGCGGGGCGGGTGTCGGTGAGCGGGAGGGGTGGTGACAAGGGTGCGTGCGGGGCGGGTGTCGACGAGTGGGATAGGCGGTGACGGGGGTGCGTGCCGATTGGGCGTCGGGCGAGTGGGGGCGGCGGTGCTGGAGGTGCGCGCGGGACCGGCGTTGGCGAGCAGGAGTGGTGATCGGCGTGGGTCAGGGCTGCATGGAGACGAGCGGGAGTGGTGATGGGTGTGGGAACGGGTGAGATGTCGGTCGGGGTGGCAGCCGTGTGTGTCGGGGCCCTGGTCTGGCTGATGGGCGGGCGGCGATCCGGGGCGCGGCGGGCGCAGTTGCTGTTCGCGGGCGGCGGGGTGGTGGGCGTGGGACCGCCCTCGTGGGAGCGGGCCGTAGGTGAACTGCGGCGGATCCGGGGCCGGTTGCGGGCCGAGTGGTGGTCGCTGGGCGCCGGAGTGGTGCTGGCGGTGCTGGGTGCCTCGGTGATTCCGGTCGTCGCGGGGGCGGTCGGGGTTCCGCTGCTGCGGCGGGTGCGGCTGGCCGGGGAGGCCCGGCGCGCGGGGGAGTCGCGGGGCGACGCGGTGATCGCGCTGTGCTCGGCGCTCGCCGGGGAGGTGCGTGCGGGGCGGCAGCCGGGGGAGGCGTTGCTGCGGGCGGCGCTCGACTCCGGCGGGCTCGGTGAGGCGCAGGCCGCGGTGTTGGCGGCGGCGCGGTTCGGCGGGGACGTACCGGGTGCGCTGACCTCGGCGGCACGGCAGCCGGGCGCGGACGGGCTGTTGGGGCTGGCCGCGTGCTGGCGGGTGGCCGTGGATCAGGGCGCCGGCCTCGCGGCGGGACTCGACCGGCTCGAAGGGGCGTTGCGTGCCGACCGGGACCAACGGGCCGACCTCCGCGCCCAGTTGGCGGGGGCGCGGGCCACCGCGGTGATGCTCGCCGGGTTGCCGGTGCTCGGGCTGCTGCTCGGCGCGGCGATGGGCGCCGATCCGCTGCGGGTGCTGCTGCACAGCGGGGCGGGGTTCGGGTGCCTGGTGGTCGGGGGGTTGCTGGAGGGCCTGGGGTTGTGGTGGGCGCTGCGGATCGTGCGAGGGGTGGAGGCGGCGTGAGCGGGGGTGGTGACGTGACCGCGGGAGTGGTTGGTGGTGTCCGGGCCCGTTCGGCTTTCGGCGGCGGTATGTGCGGGGGAATCGGCGGCTGTTGTGGGCCGGGGCAGGGAGCGGGCGTGATGCGCCGGCGGCGGGGATTCGAGGGCGGCGGCCTTGAGGGGATCGGCCGCTCGGTGAGGGCGGGGAGCGGCGTGAGTACGGAAGCGGAAGTCGGCCGGGGCTGGGGATGGGAGACGGCGTGAGTGCGGAAGTTGTCCACAGGCTGGGGGTGACCCTGGGGGCCGCGTTGGTCGTGGGGTTGCTGGTGCGGTGGTTGGACGGGCTGCGGCGGGAGCGGAGGGCTCGGCGGCGGCTGGCGGGGTTGCTGCTTCGGGAAGTTCGGGAAGTGGCGCCTGCCGGGGGCCGGTTCGGCGTTCGGCAGGCTGCGCGGCGGTGGCTGCCCGTGGTGGGCGTCGTGGGTGCCGGGTGCGTGGTGGTCGGTGGGGTCGCCGGGATCGTGGTGGGCGGGGTCGTCGCCGTCGGGCTGTGGCAGTGGCGGCGCCGGCAGGTGACCGACGACACCGTCGCCGAGCGCGATGCCGCGCCCGCCGCCCGCCAACTCCCGCTCGCCGCCGATCTGCTGGCCGCCTGCATCGCCGCCGGAGCCTCGCCGGTGATCGCCTCCCAGGCCGTGGGAGAGGCCCTCGCGGGGCCCGTGGGGGAACGGCTGGCGCGTGCTGCGGCGGAGGTACGGCTCGGCGGTGAACCGGCCGACGCCTGGCGGAGGTTGGCCGCGCTTCCCGGCGCCGGCCCGCTGGCCCGGCTGCTCGAACGGGCCGACGAGTCCGGGCTCCCCGCCGCCGGACCGGTCGCACGGCTCGCGGCGGAGGCCCGCGCCGACTGGACCCGCACCGCGACGGCACGGGCCCGACGGGCGGCCGTCCTGATCACCGCACCGGTGGGGCTGTGCTTCCTGCCCGCGTTCATCGCGGTCGGCGTACTGCCCGTGGTGATCGGCCTCGCGGGCGGGGCGGTGGGAGGGGGTGGTGGCTGACGGAAGGAGCGAGCGCGAGCGGTGACGGTATCGCGAGCGGTGACGGACGTACGACGAACAACGACTGATCCGGCAATCGAGTAACTGAACCAACAGGAACCTCACGGGGGTTGAGATGAACAAGGCAGTGCGGGCAATGCGGGGAGCGGCGGTACGGGTGCTGCGGGCGGTGCGGGCACGGGCGCGGCTGGGCGCCGGGGCGCGCGGGGACGCGGGGATGGCCACCGCCGAGTACGCGATGGGGCTGGTCGCGGCCGTGGCGTTCGCCGTGGTGCTCTACAAGGTGGTGACCAGCGGCGCGGTCAGCGCGGAGCTGCAGAGCATCGTGAAGCGGGCCCTCGATGCGAAGGTGTGAACGCCGGGGCGGGGACGAGGGGTTCGTGACGGCGGAGGCGGCCGTGGTCCTGCCCGTGCTGGTGATGTTCGCGATGGCGCTGGTGTGGGGGCTGCTGGTGGTGGCCGCGCAGATCCAGTGCGTGGACGCGGCCCGCATGGGCGCCCGCGCGGCGGCTCGGCAGGACCCGGCCGACGCGGTCGTCCAGGTGACCCGGGAGACGGCACCGCGCGGTGCGCGGGTCACGGTGGGCCGGGAGGGCGACCAGGTCCACGTGGTCGTGATCGCCAAGCCGCCGGTGCTGAGCGGGCTGCCCTTCGAGGTGCGGGAGGAGGCCGTGGCGATGGCGGAGGAGACGGTGGGAACGGTGGGAGAGGGGAGGGCGGGGCCGTGAGGTGCCGTATCCACGCCGCTGTGAGGCGCCGTGCGGCCCCTCTGGGGCACGGGAGGTCCCGTCACTCGGACCGGGGGTCCGCGACCGTGTGGAGCCTCGGTGCGATGGCCGTGCTGTGTGTCGTGTTCGGGGTGGTGCTCGGCCTGGGGCAGGCCGTCGTGGCCAGGCACCGCGCGGCCGGCGGTGCGGATCTCGCGGCGCTCGCGGCGGCCGACCACTGGGCGGAGGGCGGCGCGGGGGCCTGCGCTCGGGCGGAGTTGGTGGCGCGGGCGCAGGGGACGCGGCTCGTGCGGTGCGCGGTCGTGGGGGAGACGTCGGACGTGACGGCGGCGGCGGGCCCGGGGCCGTTCGCGGCGGAGGTCAGGGCACGGGCGGGACCTGCGGGACCGGTACCGCCACCGGCGCCCGCACCGACCTCCGCATCACCGGCGCCTGCATCGCCACTGGTCCCTGCATCACCGGCGCCTGCGCCTCCAGGGGTCCCTGTACCGCCGGCGCCTGCCCCTCCGCCCGCATCGACTCAGTGAGCCCCCTGCCCGTCGGGCTTCTCCTCCGGCGCCTCCCGTAGCAGCTCCGTCAGCAACCGCACCGCTCCCCGTTTGTGCAACGGCTCGTTCCCGTTGCCGCACTTGGGGGACTGGATGCAGGACGGGCAGCCGGCGTCGCATGCGCAGGAGGCGATGGCCTGGCGGGTGGCGGTGAGCCAGGCGCGGGCGGTGTGGAAGGCGCGCTCGGCGAAGCCCGCGCCGCCCGGGTGGCCGTCGTAGACGAAGACCGTGGGGAGCAGGGTGTCCGGGTGCAGGGGGACCGAGACACCGCCGATGTCCCAGCGGTCGCAGGTCGCGAAGAGGGGGAGCATGCCGATCGAGGCGTGTTCGGCGGCGTGGAGGGCGCCGCCGAGGATCTCCGGGTTGATGCGGGCGGCGTCCAACTGGTCTTCCGTGACGGTCCACCAGACCGCGCGGGTGCGGAGCGTACGAGGAGGGAGGTCGAGTTTCGACTCGCCGAGGACTTCACCGGTGAGGACACGTCTGCGGAGGAAGGAGACGACCTGGTTGGTGACTTCGACGGAGCCGTAGCACAACCGGCCCTGGCCCCAGGGGAGTTCGACGTCCGTCTCCAGGACGGAGATCGCCGTGGTGTCGCGGGCGACCGTCGAGTACGGGGGGTTGGCCTCCTCGACGAGGGCCACGGAGTCCTCCAGGTCCAGGGTGCGCACCAGGTACGTGCGGCCCTGGTGGAGGTGGACCGCGCCCTCGTGGACGGTCGCGTGGGAGGCGGACTCGTCGACCGTGCCCAGCAGGCGGCCCGTGCCGTTCTCGACGATCTGGACCGGCCTGCCGCCCCCGCCGCGGATGTCGGTGAGATCGGCGGCGCGTTCCCGGCGCGTCCAGTGCCAGGCCTTCGCCCGGCGGCGGAGCAGCTTCGCGGCCTCCAGCTGCGGCAGCAGGTCCGCCGTCGCCGGGCCGAACAGGTCCAAGTCGTCGTCGGTGAGCGGGAGTTCGGCCGCCGCCGCGCACAGGTGGGGGGCCAGGACGTACGGGTTGTCGGGGTCCAGGACCGTGGACTCCACCGGTTGGTCGAAGAGGGCCTCGGGGTGGTGGACGAGGAAGGTGTCCAGGGGGTCGTCGCGGGCCACCAGGATGGCCAGCGCGCCCCGGCCGGACCGTCCCGCGCGGCCCGCCTGTTGCCACAGGGAGGCGCGGGTGCCGGGGTAGCCGGCGATCAGGACCGCGTCCAACCCGGAGACGTCGATGCCGAGTTCGAGGGCGGTGGTGGCGGCGAGGCCGAGCAACTCGCCGGAGTGAAGGGCGCGTTCGAGGGCGCGGCGCTCCTCGGGGAGGTAGCCGCCGCGGTAGGCGGCGACCCGTCGGGCCAGCGAGCGGTCGACCTCGGCGAGGCGTTCCTGGGCGATCAGCGCGATCAGCTCGGCGCCGCGCCGGGACCGTACGAAGGCCACCGAGCGGACGCCCTGGACGGCGAGGTCGGTGAGGAGGTCTGCCGTCTCGGCGGTGGCGGTACGGCGGACCGGGGCGCCCTTCTCGCCGTGCAACTCGGTGAGCGGGGGCTCCCAGAGGGCGAACACCAGTTCACCGCGCGGTGAGGCGTCGTCGGCGACCTCGACCACCGGGAGGCCGGTGAGGCGGCCGGCGGCGACCGAGGGCTCGGCGGCGGTGGCGGAGGCGAGCAGGAAGACGGGGGAGGAGCCGTAGCGGGCGCAGAGGCGGCGCAGGCGGCGCAGTACCTGGGCGACGTGCGAGCCGAAGACACCCCGGTAGGTGTGGCACTCGTCGATGACGACGTACTTCAGGGACTTCAGGAAGGAGGACCAGCGGGGGTGCGAGGGCAATATGCCCCGGTGGAGCATGTCGGGGTTGGTCAGGACGTAGTTGGCGTACTGGCGTACCCACTCACGCTCTTCGAACGGAGTGTCGCCGTCGTACACGGCCGGGCGAACCGCATTGCCCAGCGGTTGTGAAAGTTCCTTCACAGAACGGAGCTGGTCGGCCGCCAGGGCTTTCGTGGGAGCCAGGTAGAGGGCGGTGGTGCCGCGGCCGTTCGGCGCTTCGGAGCCGTCGAGGAGCGCCGAGAGGACCGGTACCAGATATGCGAGCGACTTGCCCGAGGCGGTGCCTGTGGCAACGATCACTGACTCGCCGTCGAGGGCGTGCTCGGCGGCCTGTGCCTGGTGGGCCCAGGGGTGTTCGATACCGGCTTCCTGGACGGTGGCGATCACCTCGGCGCGAATCCGGTCAGGCCAGACGGCATGGCGGCCCTCACGTGGGGGCAAGTGCTCCGTATGAGTGATGCGCGAAGCCCGGCCCGGTCCGGACGCGAGCCGGTCCAGAACCGTGCCCGGCGAGAGCCCGGACACAGGGTTCGCCGAGGGTCGATCGGATCGCTGATTCTTGGCCATCGGCACCGAGTGTGTCACTGGCGTGACGGACAATGGAGCCAAGGCGTCGTGCACGCCCTGCGGTAAGTGATTGAATGCCATCGCGGCTGGCGAACCGTCCTGGGGGCTCTGCCGAGGTGTCCCATGGGATGACCGCTCGATAGCAAGGTGCTGGAGGATCCGTGGACCTGTCCCTGTCGACCCGTACCGTCGGCGATCGTACGGTCGTCGAGGTCGGTGGCGAAATCGACGTATATACCGCGCCCAAGTTGCGCGAACAGCTGGTCGAGCTGGTGAACGACGGGAGTTTCCACCTCGTCGTGGACATGGAGGGTGTCGACTTCCTCGACTCCACCGGGCTCGGCGTGCTGGTCGGCGGCCTGAAGCGGGTGCGTGCCCACGAGGGCTCGCTGCGCCTGGTCTGCAACCAGGAGCGCATTCTGAAGATCTTCCGTATCACCGGCCTCACCAAGGTGTTCCCGATTCACACCTCGGTCGAGGAAGCGGTGGCGGCCACCGACTGACCGACCGTTTCGGGAGCGGTGAACGACCGCTCCCCGATCGGCCGTATAGACGACCGGTGGACCGGGCTTTCGGCGGCCCGGCCCTCCGACAGCACGCCCGTAGTCCCGAGGGGGATGCATGGCCACCGTTGAACTCCGCTTCAGCGCGCTGCCCGAGCACGTCAGGACCGCCCGACTGGTGGCGGCAGCGGTGGCGCGCAGGGCCGGAGTGGACGAGGCTGTACTCGACGAGGTGAGACTCGCCGTCGGTGAGGCCTGCACCCGCGCCGTCGGGCTGCACCAGAGCAGCGGGATCACCGCCCCGGTGAAGGTGCTGCTGATCGAGGAGGAGAAGCAGTTCTCCATCGAGGTCGGCGACGAGGCACCACGCTCGGCTCCCGGCGACAAGGCGCCCGGGTCCCTGGGCGACGATCCGGACATCGACACCGAGGAGGACGAGATGGGCCTCGCTGTCATCAGCGGGCTCGTCGACGATGTGGAGGTCACCGCCGGGGAGCACGGCGGATCGATCCGTATGACCTGGCCGACCACACCGCCGGCCGTGACGCTCTCCTGAAAACCGCCGCACACCACAGCCGAAGGGCCCTGCTGAGCAGGGCCCTTCGGCATTTCCGGAAGAGTTCCGCGACCGTGCACCGGTGCGCACCGGCGGTGCGAAAGAATTCGTGAATCAATTCACGATCAATGCCTGATCGTTGCCCCGATAATTTGATCAAGCGCCAATGCTTTTAAGGCATTACTATGCGAAGGCCAATTCCGTTTGCCGCGCACTGTTTTGATCAGGTTCCGGTACCTACAATCCGTCCACATCTTGAGCTCAGCACAGGCGTCAAGGAGGACGAATGGCGGGGCTTTCTACCCCTCAGCAGTTTGACCACCCCACAACCTTCGCAGCCGCAGTCCTGACCGACGACAACCGCGTCCTCGTGACGGTGATCGCCGTCGTGGCAGTGGCGGCGCTCGTGGTCGCGGGCATCCTGGTCCGCCAGGTACTCGCGGCCGGCGAGGGCACCGACAGCATGAAGAAGATCGCGACGGCTATCCAGGAAGGCGCGAACGCCTATCTGGGCAGGCAGTTGCGCACGGTCGGCGTATTCGCCGTGATCGTTTTCTTCCTGCTTCTGCTGCTGCCCGCGGACGACTGGAATCAGCGCGCCGGACGATCGATCTTCTTCCTGATCGGCGCGGTGTTCTCGGCGACCACCGGCTATATCGGCATGTGGCTCGCCGTACGCAGTAATGTCCGTGTCGCCGCGGCGGCCCGGGAAGCGACCCCGGCGGAGGGTGAGCCCGAAAAGGATCTCACCGCCGTCTCGCACAAAGCAATGAAGATCGCTTTCCGCACGGGCGGCGTCGTCGGCATGTTCACGGTGGGGCTCGGTCTGCTCGGCGCCTCCTGCGTGGTGCTGGTGTACGCGGCCGACGCGCCGAAGGTGCTGGAGGGATTCGGCCTCGGCGCCGCCCTGATCGCCATGTTCATGAGGGTCGGCGGCGGCATCTTCACCAAGGCCGCCGACGTCGGCGCCGACCTGGTCGGCAAGGTCGAGAAGGGCATCCCGGAGGACGACCCGCGCAACGCCGCGACCATCGCCGACAACGTGGGCGACAACGTCGGCGACTGCGCGGGCATGGCGGCCGACCTCTTCGAGTCGTACGCCGTGACGCTGGTCGCCGCGCTGATCCTCGGCAAGGCGGCCTTCGGCGACTCCGGGCTCGCCTTCCCGCTGCTCGTGCCGGCGATCGGTGTGATCACCGCCATGATCGGCATCTTCGCGGTGGCGCCACGCCGGACCGACCGCAGCGGCATGTCCGCGATCAACCGGGGCTTCTTCATCTCCGCGGCGATCTCGCTCGTGCTGGTGGCGGTCGCCGTCTTCGTCTACCTGCCGTCGTCCTACGCCGACCTCGACGGCGTCACCGACGCGGCGATCAAGGTCAAGGACGGCGACCCGCGGATCCTCGCGCTCGTCGCCGTGGCCATCGGCATCGTGCTCGCCGCCCTGATCCAGCAGCTGACCGGCTACTTCACGGAGACGAACCGCCGTCCCGTGATGGACATCGGCAAGACCTCGCTCACCGGCCCGGCCACCGTCATCCTCGCGGGCATCTCCCTCGGCCTCGAATCGGCCGTCTACACCGCCCTGTTGATCGGGCTCGCCGTCTACGGGGCGTTCCTGCTCGGCGGCGCCTCGATCATGCTGGCGCTGTTCGCGGTGGCGCTGGCCGGCACCGGTCTGCTCACCACGGTCGGTGTGATCGTCGCCATGGACACCTTCGGGCCGGTCTCCGACAACGCGCAGGGCATCGCCGAGATGTCCGGCGACGTCGAGGGCGCGGGCGCCCAGGTGCTCACCAACCTGGACGCGGTGGGCAACACCACCAAGGCCATCACGAAGGGCATCGCCATCGCCACCGCCGTCCTGGCCGCGTCGGCGCTCTTCGGGTCGTACCGGGACGCGATCCTCACGGCCGCGAACGACGTGGGCGAGAAGATCTCGGGACCGGGCGCGCCGCTCAACCTGATGATGGACATCTCCCAGCCCAACAACCTGGTGGGGCTCATCGTCGGCGCCGCGGTCGTCTTCCTCTTCTCGGGCCTGGCGATCAACGCGGTCTCCCGGTCCGCCGGGGCCGTGGTCTACGAGGTGCGGCGGCAGTTCCGCGAGCACCCCGGGATCATGGACTACACCGAGACGCCGGAGTACGGCCGCGTCGTCGACATCTGCACCAAGGACGCGCTGCGCGAACTGGCCACGCCGGGCCTGCTCGCCGTGCTCACGCCGATCGCGGTCGGGTTCACGCTCGGGGTCGGCGCGCTCGGCTCCTTCCTCGCGGGCGCCATCGGCACCGGCACGCTGATGGCGGTCTTCCTCGCCAACTCGGGCGGCGCCTGGGACAACGCGAAGAAACTCGTCGAGGACGGCAACCACGGCGGCAAGGGCAGCGAGGCCCACGCCGCCACGGTGATCGGCGACACGGTCGGCGACCCGTTCAAGGACACCGCGGGACCGGCCATCAACCCGCTGCTGAAGGTGATGAACCTCGTCGCGCTGCTCATCGCGCCCGCGGTCATCAAGTTCAGCTACGGCGCCGACAAGAACATCGGGGTGCGCATCACGATCGCGGTGCTCGCGTTCCTGGTGATCGTCGTCGCGGTGTACATCTCCAAGCGGCGCGGGATCGCCGTGGGGGACGAGGGCGATGCCGAACGGATGGCCAAGTCGGCGGATCCGGCGGTGGTTTCGTAGGCCTTCTTACGAGGCTCTGTTCAACGGGCGGGCGGGTGGCGCGAGTTGGAGGCGCCGCCCGCCCGTTCCGTATGTGTTCAGGCCCTCGCCGTGAGCCTTCTCTCGCTTGGTGCAAATGGCCCCAAAAGTTCTTCTATCGGACCTTGGGCCCGGGGGTGTCGCCCGTCCGGCGTGTATGTTCCGGGGCCGAGAGCCATGGAAGGGACCAATCCGGTGAACAAGAAGCTCGCGGCCGCACTGTCCGGCGGTGCGGTACTGGTACTGGCGCTGTCGGGATGCGGCGGCAGCGGCGACAACAGCAACGCCAAGCTGGACTCCTGGGCCAAGCAGGTCTGCCTCGCCGTGCAGCCGCAGGCGAAGAAGATCGAGGCCGCCAACACGGCGATCCAGAAGGAGACCTCGGACAACAGCACCCCGGAAGAGGTTCAGAAGACCGACTCGCAGGCCTTCCAGGACATGTCCGACGCCTACAAGGCGATCGGGGCCGCCGTGAACAGCGCCGGGGCACCGGACGTCGACAACGGCGCGAAGAAGCAGCAGGACGCCGTCAAGGAGCTCAACGGCATCTCCACGTCGTACGCCACCCTGAAGGGGCAGGTGGACGCGCTCAACACCAAGGACCAGGCGAAGTTCGCGGACGGCCTCAAGGGCATCGCGACCTCGCTGGACAAGCTCAGCACGAGCGGGAACGACGCCCTGAAGACCCTCGAAGAGGGCGATGTCGGCAAGGCGATGACCAAGCAGGCGGCCTGCAAGTCGGCGTCCGCGTCGGCCTCGTCGTCGGCCTGACCCGCGCCCGGCGGTCCTCCCTGCGGATGGGCTCCCTGTAGGCAGCGATCTTTCAGTTGCTGAAAGATGCCCCGGTACGCGTGCGTGCCGGGGCTCTCGCAGTTGCGGGCGCGTTGTCGGTCCGAGCGGCCACAATGGGGGTGTGAGTAACTCCACCCTGCCCACCCTGCCCGCGTCCGACCGCCCGGAGGCCGCCGCCCGGCTCCGGGACGCCCTGCTCGGCGCCTCCTTCACCGCCGACGGACTGCTCGACCTGCTCGGCGCCCCCGCGTACGCGGCGCTGGCCCGCAGCGAGACCGTGCCGGCCCTCCGGGCGACGAGAGGCGACACCCCGCTGGAGACGCTGGTCCGGCTGTTCCTGCTCCAGCAGCCCGTGCCGCACGCACGCGTGGCGGACGTGCTGCCCGTCGCCGAGTGCGTGGCGAGCGGATGGCTGGCGTCCGTGGGCGGCGACGAGGTGGCCGCGACCGTGGACGTACGGCCGTACGGCGGGCCCGACGGCGAGGACTGGTTCATCGTGTCGGACCTGGGGTGCGCGGTCGGCGGGGCCGGCGGGATCGGCAGCCGGGAGGAAGGCGTCGTCCTCGGAGTGGGCGGCGCGTCCACGACACTCGCGGGCATCACCGTACGGACGCCGGTCTCCGCCGCGCTCGACCTCGGTACCGGCTCCGGCATCCAGGCACTGCACGCGGCCCGGCACGCCACGCGCGTGACGGCCACCGACGTCAACCCGCGCGCCCTGCACATCACCGCCCTCACCCTCGCGCTGTCCGGCGCACCGGCGGCCGACCTGCGCGAGGGCTCGCTCTTCGAGCCGGTCCGGGACGACGAGACGTACGACCTGATCGTGTCGAACCCGCCCTTCGTGATCTCGCCCGGTGCCCGACTCACCTACCGGGACGGCGGGATGGGCGGGGACGATCTGTGCCGGTCGCTCGTTCAGGAGGCGGGGGAGCGGCTGCGCGAGGGCGGATTCGCGCAGTTCCTCGCCAACTGGCAGCACGTGGAGGGGGAGGACTGGCAGGACAGGCTCAGGTCGTGGGTGCCGCGCGGCTGCGACGCCTGGATCGTGCAGCGCGAGGTCCAGGACGTCACGCAGTACGCCGAGTTGTGGCTCAGGGACGCCGGCGACCACCGGGGTGACACGGCCGCGTACGAGGCGCTCTACGACGCGTGGCTCGACGAGTTCGAGGCGCGTAAGGTCAAGGCCGTCGGCTTCGGCTGGATCACCCTGCGCAAAACCGGGTCCGACGCCCCCTCGATCACCGTCGAGGAGTGGCCGCACCCGGTCGAGCAGCCGCTCGGCGACACCGTGCGCGTGCACTTCGACCGCGTCGACTACCTGCGCGCCCACGACGACGCGGCCCTGCTCGCCGCCCACTTCGGACTCGCGCCCGAGATCATCCAGGAACAGGTCGGCCTGCCCGGCGCCGAGGACCCCGAGCACGTCGTGCTCCGCCAGCACCGAGGCATGCGCCGCGCGACCAAGGTCGACACGGTCGGCGCGGGCTTCGCCGGCGTCTGCGACGGCACGCTGAGCGCGGGCCGCATCCTGGACGCCATCGCCCAACTCGTCGGCGAGGACCCGGTCCTGCTCCGCGACCGGACGCCGGCTCAGATCCGGCTGCTGGTGGAACAGGGGTTCCTGGAGCCGGTGGAGTGAGTGATCCCGGTGGGGTGAGTGGAACCGGCGGCTGACCGGCGCCGGACGGCGGTCAGTTGCGGGCGCCGACAACCACCGCCCGCCTGCCGTACGGCACTCCGGATTCCCCTCCCGCCCCTGTCACGCCTGAGGCCTCCCCGTACCACTGAGCCGCGTGTGTCCGCACCGACCGGGATTGTTCGGATCGGTGCGGAAAAGACCTCCTGTCAGTGGCGGGTGCGAGGCTACCTTCGGAGACAGGTTCCACGCGTCCTCGGGGGAGGCGCGCCGTCTCGGGGGAGGCGTGATGGCTGGGGATACGCCGGAGCAGGGCGAAGGCAGGGTCATCAACGGGCGCTACCGGCTGCTGCGCACGCTGGGCGCGGGCGGCATGGGGCGCGTATGGCTCGCGTACGACGAGGAGTTGGCCTGCGAGGTCGCCGTCAAGGAGATCTCGCTGCCGGACGTGCCGGGGGACGTCGGCGAGCGCGCGCAGCGCATTGCGCGGGCCCGCAGCGAGGCCCGGCACGCGGCCCGGCTGCGCGGCCATCCGCATGTGGCGACCGTGCACGACGTGGTGATCCACGAGGGCCTGCCCTGGATCGTCATGGAGTACGTCCCCGACGGCGTCGACCTCCAGGCGGTCGTACGGCGTTCGGGACCGCTGGCGCCCGCGCAGGTGGCCCGTATCGGACTCGCCGTCCTCGACGCGCTCACCGCCGGGCACCGCATCGGCATCCTGCACAGGGATGTGAAACCGGCCAACATCCTTCTGGCGCCGAACGCTTCGGGCGATCCGTACGCGCGCGTGCTGCTCACCGACTACGGCATCGCCCTCCAGCCCGAGTCGCGCGAACCCCGGCTCACCGCCACCGCCGGCATCCTCGGTACGCCCGGCTACCTCGCCCCGGAGCGGGCCCGCGGTGAGCCGCCCACCCCGGCCGCCGATCTGTTCTCCCTGGGCGCCACGCTGTACGCCGCCGTCGAGGGCCGCGGCCCCTTCGACCGCCACGGCGACTACGCGACCCTGACCGCCCTGCTCGGCGAGGAACCCGCACCCGCCGTCCGCGCGGGCGAACTGGCGCCCGTACTCCAGGGGTTGCTGGTCAAGGACCCGGTGCTGAGGTCGACACCCGAGGCGGCGGCACACGGGCTGGAGCGGGTGGCGCGGTCGGCCGGCCGCGCACCGGGGAGCCCGCCGACGCCGGAGGGCTTCGGGCCGACACCGGACGGTTTCGGCCCGGCAGGCGGTGGTTGGTCCACGCCCGATCAGTCGCCGGGGCCCGCCGCCGGCGGTCCGCCCGGCTACGTCACCGGCGGGCCTCAGGGGCACGTCGCGGGCGGACCGCCCGGATACGCCGTGAGCGGTCCCTACGTGGGAGGCCCCTACGCCCCGCGGACACCGGGCGGCCCCGGGGCCGCCCACCAGGGCCCGGCGCCCTACGGTGACCGGCCCGCGGCCCTCCTCGGGGGCTCCACGCCCCCGGGCCGACCCACCCCGCAGACACCCGGCGCCCCGCCGACCCCCAGCACACCGAACACCCCGGCCGGCGCCGCGCCGCCGTACGACCCCCAGGGGCAGGCCGGTTCGGGCGGGCCGTACGGCCGGTGGACCCCGTACGCGAACAGCCCCACGATGTCCTACCCGGGTGCCAGTCAGGGGGTCCAGCAGGAGCCTTATCAGGGCAGCGCGCCCACGCCGCCGTACGCGGGTGGTCAGGGGCCGACGCATCCGGGCGGTCCGGGGCCCGGCGGTGGCGGTGGGCGGCGGCGTCGGATGCCGGTCGGTGCGGTCCTCGCGCTCGTGGTGGCCGTCGCGCTGGTGATCGCCGGTGGGGTGTGGGCGGTGAACTCCCTCACTGGCGGCAAGGACACGGCGGCGACGAAGAAGGCGTCCCCGTCCGCGTCGTCGTCGCCGACGGGGTCCGCGTATCCGTACGGCGAGGAGGTCGGGCTCAAGAAGGCGCTGGAGACCGGCGATTGCGTGCACGCGGTGTGGACCGGGACGGCGTTCGCGTCGCGGCCCAACCTGGGGGTCGTGAGCTGCGCGCACGACGATCCGGACGGCCAGGTGATGGCGGTCGACGCGGCGCGCGACTTCGCCGACGCCCGTGATCACGGTGCCGAGCGGTGCGCGGGCAAGGCGAAGGCGACCGCCGACTCCCTGGCCGACGCGGACGTGTACGCCCTCACGCCGACGGAAGCGGGCTTCGGGGCGGCCGGGGGCGGTACGGCGTGTCTCGTGCTCGGCCGTCATGTGCCGATCGGCGGCGAGATAGGGCGCTTCCGCAGCACCGAGTCGAACGTGTGGACCACCGAGATGAGCGTCGGCGACTGCTGGCTCTACGTCGACCACAAGACCTACTTCACCGCGACCCTGACCGACTGTGCCGATGAGCACACCGACCAGGTGATCGGTTTCGCGACAGCCCCGAAGACGATGGCGTTCCAGGAGGCGCTGCAGCAGGGGAACAAGCTGTGCGGCAACAAGTTCGAGTCGACTTGGGCACCCGGATCCGACCGTTCCGTCTTCGGGTATCTGTCCGACGAGAACAACTGGAAGGCCGGATTCAACTCGGTCGTCTGCACGGTGGGGCAGGCCGATCACTCCCGGACGACCGGGGCGATATCGTCCTCCGGCACGGCCGCCTGAGGGCTGTCCGCCGCGAATTCACCGGGGGTTGGCCTGCCCGTCGCCCACGGGTGCCAGCCTCCCGGACCGGGGTATCCGGGTCGGGAGGGGACAGCATGGAGAGCGGGCCGGCGATCTTCGCGGGGTTGGTGTTCGCCCTGTTCGGAGGCGCGCTGCTGCTGTGGACCGCGGTCAGGGTGCGACACCGCGAACCCGTCGCCCAGGGTGTGAACCCGGTCGCATCGGCGACCCTCGCGAGCGTCGTCGCGGTCACCGCCCTGTTCCTCGGAACCTGGTGCTTCCTGCACGTCTGAGCGCCGCGCCCGGTGTGCGGCGCGGGTAACCGGGGGATCACCCTCCGGATGGCTCCGAAAAGGCCGGTGGGGACTCCGGGCGGCAGGAATGGCGGTAGTCGGGTTACCGTTCGAGTGGCCGTTGCGGGCTTTCCCCGTTTGACACGGGGGCGGGATGTACCGTCACACTCCGCAGCGTCACCATGACCCGACCCCGGGACCGAGCGGCTCCGGGGGAGGCCCCCAGCGTCGACCGGAGAGAAGAGCGAAGTTGTCCCCGACCAGCGAGACCGCACACGGCGGCCGCCGACTCGTCATCGTCGAGTCCCCTGCCAAGGCGAAGACGATCAAGGGCTACCTCGGCCCCGGATATGTCGTCGAGGCGAGCGTCGGGCACATCCGCGACCTTCCCAACGGCGCCGCGGAGGTGCCCGAGAAGTACACCGGCGAGGTCCGCCGCCTCGGTGTGGACGTCGACCACGACTTCGCGCCGATCTATGTGGTCAACGCCGACAAGCGGGCCCAGGTAAAGAAGCTCAAGGACCTGCTCAAGGATTCCGACGAACTCTTCCTCGCCACCGATGAGGACCGCGAGGGCGAGGCCATCGCGTGGCACCTCCTTGAGGTCCTGAAGCCCAAGGTCCCGGTCAAGCGCATGGTGTTCCACGAGATCACCAAGGACGCGATCCGCGCCGCCGTCGCCAACCCGCGCGACCTCAACCAGCCCCTGGTCGACGCCCAGGAGACCCGCCGCATCCTCGACCGCCTCTACGGCTACGAGGTCTCGCCGGTCCTGTGGAAGAAGGTCATGCCGCGCCTGTCGGCCGGCCGTGTCCAGTCCGTCGCCACCCGGCTCGTCGTCGAGCGGGAGCGCGAGCGCATCGCGTTCCGTTCCGCCGAGTACTGGGACCTGACCGGCACCTTCGGGACCGGCCGGGCAGGTGACGCGAGCGACCCGTCGAACCTCGTCGCCCGCCTCCAGGCAGTCGACGGCAAGCGGGTCGCCCAGGGCCGCGACTTCGACTCCCTGGGACAGATCAAGAGCGCGAACACCCTCCACCTCGACGAGGCCAACGCCCGTGCGCTGGCCGCCGCCCTGGAGGACACGCGGTTCGCCGTCCGGTCCGTCGAGTCGAAGCCGTATCGACGCTCGCCGTACGCCCCGTTCCGTACGACGACCCTTCAGCAGGAGGCCAGCCGCAAGCTCGGCTTCGGCGCGAAGGCGACGATGCAGGTCGCCCAGAAGCTGTACGAGAACGGCTACATCACCTACATGCGTACGGACTCCACGACCCTGAGCGAGACGGCGATCACCGCCGCCCGCGCCCAGGTGACGCAGCTGTACGGCGCCGACTACCTGCCGGCCCAGCCGCGCGTGTACGCCGGGAAGGTCAAGAACGCCCAGGAGGCGCACGAGGCGATCCGCCCCTCGGGTGATCGTTTCCGCACGCCCGCCGAGACCGGCCTGACCGGCGACCAGTTCCGGCTCTACGAGCTGATCTGGAAGCGGACCGTCGCCTCCCAGATGAAGGACGCGGTCGGCGACTCCGTCACCGTGAAGATCGCGGGCACCTCGTCCGACGGCCGGGACGTCGAGTTCAGCGCCTCCGGCAAGACGATCACCTTCCACGGCTTCCTGAAGGCCTACGTAGAGGGCGCCGACGACCCGAACGCCGAGCTCGACGACCGCGAGCGCAGGCTGCCGCAGGTCGCCGAGGGCGACGCGCTCAGCGCCGAGGAGATCACGGTCGACGGGCACGCCACCAAGCCCCCGGCCCGCTACACCGAGGCCAGCCTCGTCAAGGAGCTCGAAGAGCGCGAGATCGGCCGCCCGTCGACGTACGCGTCGATCATCGGCACGATCCTCGACCGCGGCTACGTCTTCAAGAAGGGCACGGCCCTGGTGCCGTCCTTCCTGTCCTTCGCCGTGGTCAACCTCCTGGAGAAGCACTTCGGTCGGCTCGTCGACTACAGCTTCACCGCCAAGATGGAGGACGACCTCGACCGCATCGCCAGCGGCGAGGCACAGGCCGTGCCGTGGCTGCGGCGCTTCTACTTCGGCGAGGGCGAGGCGACGGGCGCCGCCGAGGCCGGCAACGGCGACGGCGACCACCTGGGCGGCCTCAAGGAACTCGTCACCGACCTGGGCGCGATCGACGCCCGCGAGGTGTCGTCCTTCCCGGTCGGCAACGACATCATGCTGCGCGTCGGCCGCTACGGCCCCTACGTCGAGCGCGGCGAGAAGGACTCCGAGAACCACCAGCGCGCCGACGTGCCCGAGGACCTGGCGCCGGACGAGCTGAGCGTCGAGCACGCGGAGGAACTGCTCGCCAAGCCGAGCGGCGACTTCGAGCTGGGCGCCGACCCCGAGTCGGGCCACCAGATCATCGCCCGCGACGGCCGCTACGGCCCGTACGTCACCGAGGTGCTCCCCGAGGGCACCCCGAAGACCGGCAAGAACGCCGTCAAGCCGCGTACGGCCTCGCTGTTCAAGTCGATGACCCTCGACACGGTGACGCTCGCCGACGCCCTCAAGCTGATGTCGCTGCCGCGCGTCGTCGGCAAGGACGCCGAGGGCGTGGAGATCACCGCGCAGAACGGGCGCTACGGGCCGTACCTGAAGAAGGGCACGGACTCGCGCTCGCTGCAGACCGAGGACCAGCTCTTCACGATCACCCTCGAAGAGGCGCTGGAGATCTACTCCCAGCCCAAGCAGCGCGGCCGGGCCGCGGCCAAGCCGCCGCTGAAGGAACTGGGCGTGGACCCGGTCAGCGAGAAGCCCGTCGTCGTCAAGGACGGCCGTTTCGGGCCGTACGTCACCGACGGCGAGACCAACGCGACCCTGCGCTCCGACGACAGCGTCGAGGAGATCACCCCGGAGCGCGGCTACGAGCTGCTCGCCGAGAAGCGGGCCAAGTCGCCCGCCAAGAAGACGGCGAAGAAGGCGGCGGCCAAGAAGGCGCCCGCCAAGAAGACGACGACGGCCAAGAAGACCGTCGCGAAGACGACGACGGCAGCCAAGAAGACGACCACCGCCGCGAAGACGGCGACGGCCAAGAAGACGGCCACCTCCAAGGTGACCTCCGAGGACTGACGCCTGTCGCGCTTGTCGCCCGAGGACTGATCCGAGGACTGATCCGAGGACTGATCCGAGGGCTGGGGAGCGCACTCTTTCTCCACCACAAGGTCGCGAAACGAACGCCCCGGCATCACTTTGGTGTCGGGGCGTGCGCAGGTCCGGGCGGGCGCGGCTTGATGTCGGTGGCTGCCGATAGGCTGAAAGCATGACGCCAGCCGAGCAGCCAACGGCCCACCAGCCGGCCCCCGACGACGCCCTTGTCGCGGACTCCCGCGAGCGTGCCGTCCGCGCCCTGCTGCGCCAGCCGCAGCTCAAGCGGCTGTGGAGCGCACAGTTCGTGACGAGTGTCGGTGACACTCTCGCCCTGCTGGTCCTGGTCGTGCTCGCCTTCCAGGCGGCGATCCTCCAGGGCTCCTTCGGCGGCGGCTACCGGGGCGTGGCGGTGGCGGTGGCGACCGTCTTCGGGGCGCGCATCCTCGCGACACTGCTCTTCGGAGCGGTACTCCTCGGCCCGCTCAGCTCGCTCACCTCCCAGGACGGCCCCCTCGACCGGCGCTGGACCATGGTCGGCGCGGACGGTCTGCGGGCCGCCCTGCTGATCGTCGCCCCCCTGTGGATCGACTGGACTCCGGACAACGCTCTGGCCGTGCTCCTGGTGACCGCCTTCGTGACCGGGGTCGCCGAGCGCTTCTGGACGGTGTGCCGCGAGAGCGCGGCGCCCGCCCTGCTGCCCGCCCCGCCGCTGGAGGGCGCCACGGTCCGGCCGCTGCCCGACCACATGGACGCCCTGCGACGGCTGTCGCTGCGCACCAGCTTCGTGGCGATCCCCCTCGCCGCCGCCGCCCTCGTCGTGGCGGCCCTGCTCAACAACCTGCTGGGCACGGGCGTCGCCTGGTTCGACCAGCACCAGGCCGCGCTCGGTTCGTACGTCGCGGCCGGGCTGTTCGCCGCGTCCCTCTCCGTGCTGACCGCCCTGGAGCTGCCCGCCGCCCGCACCCCGCGCGCGCGGTCGCCGCTCGAAGGGCTGCGCCGCCCCAGGACGGGCACCGGCATCGACAAGGGCCGTACGGGCGCGATCGCGCTTCTCGTGGTGGCCTGCGCGGCCGTCGCCGGGGCGATCTCCGCCGCCGTCGCCGTGTCCGTGCTCCAGGCCAAGGACCTGCACGGCGGCCCGGTCACCTTCGGACTGCTGGTCCTCGGACTGACCGGCGGGGTCGTGGTCGGTATCCGTACGGCGCCCTCCTTGCTGCCGACGCTGTCCCGGCGCCGCCTGCTGACGCTGGCGATCGCCTTCACCGGCATCGCGCTGCTCGCCGCCGGCCTGGTCCCGGACCTCACCACCGTGCTGCTGATCGCCGCGCTGGCCGGCATCGGCGCGGGCGTGGCCGCCAACACCGGGCACACACTGCTGGACCAGGAGGCCGAGGACTACCGCCGGACCCGCATGACCGAGCATCTGCACGCGGTCGTCAAGGTCTCCGTGGCACTCGGCGCGCTGATCGCCCCCCTGGTGGCGGCGCTCATCGGCCCGCACCGCCTGGAGAACGGCAAGTTCGTCTTCGCGCACGGCGGTGCCGCGTTCACGCTGATGCTGGTCGGCGCGCTGCTGCTGCCGGTCGCCGCGCTGGTGCTGGCCAAGGTCGACGACCGCGCGGGAGTGCCGCTGCGGCACGATCTGCGGGACGCGCTGCTCGGCGGCGACGACCCCGACACGGTGCCCGCGAGCACCGGTTTCTTCATCGCCCTGGAGGGCGGCGACGGCGCCGGGAAGTCCACCCAGGCCGAGGCCCTCGCCGAGTGGATAAGGGGCAAGGGACACGAGGTCGTGCTGACCCGCGAGCCCGGCGCGACACCGGTCGGCAAGCGGCTGAGGTCGATCCTGCTCGACGTGTCGTCGGCGGGACTGTCCCACCGCGCGGAGGCGCTGCTGTACGCCGCCGACCGCGCGGAGCACGTCGACACCGTCGTACGACCCGCCCTGGAGCGCGGCGCGGTCGTCATCTCCGACCGCTACATCGACTCGTCCGTGGCCTACCAGGGCGCCGGCCGTGATCTGTCCCCGACCGAGATCGCCCGCATCAACCGGTGGGCGACCGACGGACTCGTCCCGCACATGACCGTCCTGCTCGACGTGGACCCGGAGACCGCCCGCGAGCGGTTCACGGAGGCACCGGACCGACTGGAGTCGGAGCCCGCCGAGTTCCACGCGCGCGTACGGTCCGGTTTCCTCACGCTGGCCGCCGCCGACCCCGGCCGCTACCTGGTGGTCGACGCCGGTCAGGAGCCCGAGGCCGTCACCACGGTGATCCGGCACCGCCTCGACACCGTCCTGCCGCTCTCCGAGGCCGAGATCAAGGCCCAGGAAGAAGCACGCAAGGCCGCCGAGGAGGAGGCCCGCCGCAAGGCCGAGGAAGAGGCCGCCCGCAAGGCGGAGGAGGAGCGCCTGGAGCGCGAGCGCCAGGAGCAGCTCGCCCAGCTGCGCGCCGAGGAGGAGGAGCGCAAGCGGCGCGAGCTGGAGGAGGCCCAGCGCCGCGAGGCCGAACGCCAGGCCGAAGAAGCCCGGCAGCGCGCCGAGGACGCGCGCAGGCGTGCCGAGGAGGAGAAGGCGCGCCTCCTCGCCGAGGAAGAGGCCCGCGCGGCCGAGGAGACCCGCCGCAGGGCCGAGGCCGACCGGCTCCGCAAGCAGGCCGAGGAGGAGGCCCGGCTGCGCGCCGAGGCGGAGGAGCGCCGCCTGGAGAAGCAGCGCAGGGCCGAGGCGGCACTGCTCGCGGCCGAGGAGGCACGCCGGTTGGCGGCTGAGGCGGCGGCCGCCGCGGAGGTGGCCGCTCGACAGCCGACGGCTCCAGTTGTGCCTGTGGTGTCTGCGGTGCCTGTGGTTCCGTCCGCTCCGGAGGCCAGGGCTGAGGCGTCGACTGTGCAGACGCCTTTGGTGAAG
Organism: Streptomyces sp. NPDC088350; assembly: GCF_044753545.1. NCBI lineage: Bacteria > Bacillati > Actinomycetota > Actinomycetes > Kitasatosporales > Streptomycetaceae > Streptomyces > Streptomyces sp. NPDC088350. The sequence goes on from NZ_JBIVNL010000006.1 coordinate 529,193, forward strand.
CCGGCGGGTGCGGGTGCGGGTGCGGGTGGGGTTGGGCGTTCGGCGGAGGATACGGCTGTGCTGCGGCCGGTGCGCTCCGGTGGGCGGGACGAGACGACTGTGCTGCGGTCGGTGTCGTCGGTGTCGGGGGACTCCGAGGCCGCTGGCTCCGAGGCGCGTGATTCTGACGTACGCGATTCTGAAGTGCGCGATTCCGAGGTGACGGCGCAGTTGCCGCAGCCGCCGGCTCCTGCGGGGGCCGCGGACGAGACGGCGGTACTGCCGCCGGTGTCCGCCGCCGAGCAGACGGCGGTCCTGCCGCCCGTACCGTCAGGGGCTGCCGACGAGACGGCCGTACTGCCGCCGGTCGGTGCCGCGGACGAGACGGCGGTACTGCCGCCGGTCGGTGCCGCGGACGAGACGGCGGTACTGCCGCCGGTGCGCGGGCAGGATCCGTCGGACCGGGTGCCCGAAGGCTTCTTCCGGGACGAGCGTCCGGCCGGTCGTGCCGACCGGGGGCCCGAGGACCGCACGCGTGAGCTTCCCCAGGTCGACGAGCAGGGGGTGCCGCGACGCCGGCCGCGACCCGACTGGGCCGAGGAGACTCCGCTGGACGACCTGCCGTCGTTGGCCGACGAACTGCTCGGTCCGCGTGAGGCCGGTGACTTCGACCACGATGACGACACGGGTCGTGGACGGGGTCGCGGCCGGGGGCGCAGGGACTGACGGGCTCGGGCCCACCGCCCATCGGAACTTGTGCGCGGGCCCGCGCACAAGTCCCATCCCTTGGGCCGGCGCACCGTAACCCCCTGCCCGGCGCCCGTTGTCAGTGGTGGCCCGCACAATGGATCGCGTAACCCGAAGCGTGGCGAAAGGGGCGGTGACCCGTGAGCGTGTGGGATGACCTGGTGGGGCAGGAGAAGGTGAGCGAGCAGCTCGACGCCGCTGCCCGGGACGCCGACGCCTTCGTCACCGCGGCGACCACCGGTACGGCCCCTCCGGAGGCGTCGAAGATGACGCATGCCTGGCTGTTCACGGGACCGCCCGGCGCGGGACGCAACCAGGCGGCGCGGGCCTTCGCCGCCGCGCTTCAGTGCGTGAGCCCCGACCGCGCGCTCGGCGGCAGCCCCGGCTGCGGCTTCTGCGACGGCTGTCATACGGCACTGATCGGCACCCACGCCGACGTCACCACGGTCGCCGCGGTGGGCACCCAGATCCTCGCCGACGACATGCGGGACACGGTCCGCAAGTCCTTCACCTCGCCGGCGACCGGCCGCTGGCAGATCATCCTTGTCGAGGACGCCGAGCGGCTGAACGAGAAGTCGGCCAACGCCGTCCTCAAGGCCGTCGAGGAGCCCGCCCCCCGCACGGTCTGGCTCCTCTGCGCCCCCTCCATCGAGGACGTCCTGCCCACGATCCGGTCCCGCTGCCGCCACCTGAACCTGAGCACGCCCTCGGTCGACGCCGTCGCCGACATGCTCGTACGGCGGGAGGGCATCGAGCCCGGCGTGGCCGCCGCCGCCGCGCGCGCCACGCAGGGCCATGTCGACCGGGCCCGCCGCCTCGCCACCGACCCAGCGGCGCGTGAACGCCGGGCCGCCGTACTGAAGTTGCCATTGCGCGTCGAGGACGTCGGCGGTTGTCTCAAGGCCGCTCAGGAACTCGTCGACGCCGCCGCGGAGGACGCCAAGCACCTGGCCGAGGAGGTGGACGGCAAGGAGACCGAGGAGATGAAGGCGGCGATGGGCGGGGGGCAGGGCAGCCGGATGCCGCGGGGTACGGCGGGGGTGATGAAGGACCTTGAGGACAAGCAGAAGCGCCGGAGAACGCGTACGCAGCGCGACAGCCTCGACCTCGCGCTGACCGACCTCACCGCCTTCTACCGCGATGTCCTCGCGCTCCAGCTCGGTTCCCGGGTGGCGATCGCCAACGCGGACGCGGAGGACGCCTTGGAGCGGCTGGCCCGTGCCGGTTCCCCGGAGTCGACGTTGCGCCGTATCGAGGCGATCGGTGCGTGCAGCGTGGCGCTCGACCGCAATGTGGCACCGCTGCTCGCGGTGGAGGCGATGACGTTGGCGCTCAGAGCGGGCTGAGTGGGCTGAGCGGGGTCGGGCCGGGTCGAGCGGGGCTGAACTTTCGGGCGTGAGGTTGACGGCGTAACTCGTCCGGGGTGGATCGCGCACGCTGGGCATTCAAGTGATCGCGCAGGGTTACGCTCGGTCGATGCACATCAGGCGCCCCCTCCGCCGGCCCAGCGAGCGCAGCCAGCCGAGTCAGCCCAGCCGGACCACCCGTCGTAGCCCCCATAGCCTCCGAAGCCGTCGACTCCGTAGCACCGGCGGCGTGCTGCTCGCCGTCGCCGCGTTGTTCGTGTCCGCGTGCTCGTCGGGGAGTTCGACGACGGCGGCGAGTCCGGCCGCGGACGTGGCGCTGGCCGCGCTGCCGCGGTCGACGCCGTCCACCCTCGCGCCGTACTACGGACAGAGGCTCGCTTGGCACACCTGCGGCGTCCCCGGTTTCGAGTGCGCCACGATGAAGGCGCCGCTGGACTACGCCAAGCCCACGGCGGGGGACATCCGGCTCGCGGTCGCCCGTAAGAAGGCCACCGGCAAGGGGAAGCCGCTCGGTTCGCTGATGGTGAACCCGGGTGGGCCGGGCGGTTCGGCGGTCGGCTACCTCCAGCAGTACGCCGGGATCGGCTACCCGGCGGAGGTCCGCGCCCGCTACGACATGGTCGCGATGGACCCCCGGGGAGTCGCCCGCAGCGAGCCGGTCGAGTGCCTCGACGGCCGGGCCATGGACACGTACACGCAGACCGACACCACCCCCGACGACAAGCGGGAGACCAACCGACTCGTCGACGAGTACAAGAAGTTCGCGGAGGGCTGCGGGGCCCACTCGCCGGACGTGCTGCGCCATGTCTCCACGATCGAGGCGGCGCGGGACATGGACATCCTGCGGGCGGTGCTGGGGGACCAGAAACTGACGTATGTGGGGGCGTCGTACGGGACGTTCCTCGGGGCGACTTACGCCGGCCTGTTCCCCGACCGGGTCGGTCGCGTCGTCCTGGACGGCGCGATGGACCCGTCGCTCCCCGCCCGTCGCATGAACCTCGACCAGACGGCGGGCTTCGAGACGGCGTTCCAGTCCTTCGCGAAGGACTGCGTACGGCAGACCGACTGCCCGCTCGGCGGCAGGGGCACGACGCCCGCCAAGGTCGGGACGAACCTGAAGGCCTTCTTCCGCAAGCTCGACGCGCACCCGATCCCCACCGGCGACGCGGACGGCCGCAAACTCGGCGAGGCCCTCGCCACCACCGGCGTGATCGCGGCGATGTACGACGAGGCGGCCTGGCCGCAGTTGCGCGAGGCGCTCACGTCGGCGATGAAGGAGAACGACGGAGCGGGGCTGCTGGTCCTCTCCGACAGTTACTACGAGCGGGACGCCGACGGCCGCTACTCGAACCTGATGTTCGCCAACGCCGCCGTGAACTGCCTCGACCTCCCGGCCGCGTTCTCCACCACCGAGCAGGTCGAGAAGGCGCTCCCCGCGTTCGAGAAGGCGTCCCCGGTCTTCGGCGACGGCCTCGCCTGGGCCTCCCTGAACTGCGCGTACTGGCCGGTCAAAGCGACGGGCGAACCCCACCGCATCGAGGCGAAGGGCGCCGCCCCGATCGTGGTCGTCGGCACGACCCGCGACCCGGCGACCCCGTACCGCTGGGCCCAGTCCCTGGCCCGCCAACTCTCCTCGGCCCGCCTCCTCACGTACGTCGGCGACGGCCACACCGCGTACGGCCGCGGCAGCGCGTGCGTCGACACGGCGATCGACACGTATCTGCTCCGCGGGACCCCGCCGGGGGAGGGGAAGCGCTGCTCGTAGGCTCCGTGCCGCTCCGCGGGGCCGTGGTCGGGGGTGCGTTGGGGGTGCATTGGGGGTGCATCGGGAGTGCTGCTGGGGGGTGTACGGAGCACCCCCGGAAACTGTGTAGACTTTCCGACGTTGCTGATCGCACCATGGTGCGGACAGCGCGCCGCCTTAGCTCAGTTGGCCAGAGCAACGCACTCGTAATGCGTAGGTCTCGGGTTCGAATCCCGAAGGCGGCTCCAAGGTGAACCCCAGGTCAAGCCTTTGACCTGGGGTTTCTTGTTTCGGGTGACCTTGGAATCTTGGCAAATCGGGCACCTGCGAGCTACGCATCGCAATGCGCAGGTCTGAGATCGACTGTCTATGGCTGTTTCGATCCACAGGGCTTTGAGCTGGTCTTTTGTTCCGTCTTGCCGGTCGGTTCGGGGCTGCCCGGTTCGGCGTGGTGGCCATATGGTGGCCAAGTGTGCAGCGATCGCGCAAACGGGTCCCGATCCGCCGTGTGGTCACAGGCGTGCTCGTGGCCGCAGGGTTGTCCCATCCGGACAATCCCACGATCAATGCGCTCCGCCTCAGGCGCGATCGACAACCTGCTCGCAGCTCGGCTCCTGCGTCTTCGGCAGTTTGCGTTCAACTGCCTCGGCTCGGGGTTCGACGGCGGCGCTACAGTGCAGAACCGATGCCGCGGTGACCATCACGGCCAGCAGCAGCCCCAGGGTGTCCACCACGATGTGCCGCCTGCGCCCGTTAGCCATCGACTCGCCATCGAAGTCACGACTGGCGGCCCGCACGGTCGCGGCCCCCTTCACTGACTGAGCGTTGATGACCTCTGCCGTGGGCTCCCGATCGCGGTAAGCCGCCTCGCGGACCCTGTCGCCCTGCCGGTCGTGGCGTTCACGAATTGGACCCAGCAAGGCCAGGACATAGAACTGCGACACCAGGATCTCCCAGCACGCTCAACGGACTCGACAATCCGAGCTGCACCAAAGGCCCTGCTTCCATGCATGCCCCGACTCACACCACCCGATCGGGGCTCACTGCTCGAACCAATGCCCACCAAGATCGATAGAGCAACAGCTACTTACGAATGACCAGCTCAGAACCACATCAAGAAAGGTAGGACTCCATGATCCCCAGGTGCCGTGTTCACCAGTTTCCGGGGCCTGCTGCCGTGATCAACCACTCCAAGCAGGGGCGAGCGGGGCATACGCCGGGGCCCTGCCCTCAACACCCCACCTATGCAAGAGAAATGCCCGCCCGGAGACTTCTGGAACAGGCTTTAGTAAGACTCAAAGATCGGTTCCGTTGACGGGAATCGTCGTGGAAAAATAGGCACAGTAATTGTACGATCCAGGACCTTAGCCAAGAATCCCGACATGTCACCAGGGAACTCGAACCACTCTTCACCCCGAGGCTCCTTCGCGAGGACGGTCCATGCATCGGGAGCATCGATGTCCGCACGCCTCCAAAAGAGGACGTCTCCATTGTCCGTTCGGCCGAAAGCGAGCACTTCCGCTGGATCGTCGATCCGATACGGAATTGGCTCACCGGCGTCTCTCAGATACCTGAGCGCCCACAACGACTCGCCAACTTGAGTAGGAAGATCAATAGCCCGCAGTTCGCTCGACGGCTGATAGATGTGAATGAACTGCGCGAAGCAGCCCGGACCGTATAGCTGGACCATCTCCTTATAGTCGGCGGGCAAGGCGCAGCCGATCAGGCGCTCGACAGACTGCCAGTCGACTTCACCAGGCTGGACACCCGGGGGAGGTGGCACGACAGACGCTAGTTCATCGATGCTCACACTACCTCCTATTCAAAATTGAGACATTTAGGCTGAAGTCCCCGTTGCCGTACGCTGAAAGGGTTACGGCGCGCGGCACTAGATTACTTCCCTGATATATAGGAGTAACCGAGTACTGGACAAATTGACCACCTTCTACGGCTAGTCGAACTTGCCTTTCAAAGCCGCTCATGATGGGAGTGTTCACGGGATTCTGGAGAAGCGTTACCAAATTCTCTGGAATATCGCCAGAGCCGCCCAGCTGCCTTCCAAGCAAGTGGCCACGCGCCTGATCTCCAATTGGACGCCCTCCGGTGAATCCCGGCGGACGAATATCAGCGTCTGCTGGCGTACCTTCCCCGATCATTGGGCGACTAACAGCGGCGGGCATACCCTGAGGGCGCCCCAAGGTGTCCGTCCCCGCAAATTGTACGCTCCCGCCCCACGTCGGATCTGTTTCGCAGCCCTTCGTGTTGTGGACCAAGATCGGCGTGGATCCGGCCAGCACATAGTACGTGTGGAGGTGACGGACGGTGAGATTCCACCGGTTTACCGCACCGGGTGTGGGCTGGGTGGAGACGACGTAGGCGTGGCCGTTGGTGGCGGTGTTGAGGGCGTCGCCATCGTGGAGTTTGCCGGCGGTGAAGTGACCCCTTGAGGTCCGACACTTCCTTTTTATGCCGCGAGGTCGAGGCGTTGCCGATAGAGGGTCCGTGCCTGATGCGGGGTGAGGTAGCCGATGGTCGAGTGGATCCGCTCTCGGTTGTAATACTGCGCGATCCATCCGAATACGTCCTGCCGGGCCTGCATCCGGGTCGGCCAAGCGGTGGTGCCGATCTCGGACTTGAGTACGGCGAAGAAGCTCTCCGCAGCCGCATTGTCGAAGCACGAGCCGGTTCGGCCTGTACTTTGCCGGACGTCCAACTCCGCCAATGTTTCCCGGAATTGGACAGACGTATATTGCGATCCGCGGTCGGTGTGAAAAATCGCGTTACCGGCCGTATGCCCGCCGGCGTGAGCCATCCGAATGGCGTCATCGACCAGCTGCGTGCGCATATGGTCGGCCATCGACCAGCCCACGACTTCACGCGTGCACAGGTCGATCACCGTGGCCAGGTACAGCCACCCCTCGGCTGTGGGCAGGCACGTGATGTCGCCAACGAGCTTCAGGCCCGGCATCGGTGCGGTGAAATCCCGCTGAATGAGGTCGGGGGCTGGTGGCGCCATGCGATCCGGTTTCGTCAGCGACCGTGATTTCCCGCGCGTAATCCCGGAGATCTGCCGTTCCCGCATGACCCGCGCGACGCGCTTTCGATTCACGACGTGGCCCTGCCCCCGCAAGGAGCGGGTGATACGCAGGGCTCCGTAGGCGCCCCGGGAATCGGTGTGGATCTCCCGGATCTGCCGCGCCAGTTCTTCTTCCTCGTCCGCCCTCTGCTGTCGTGTCTCCTTGTTCTTGTGCCAGGTGTAGTAGCCGGAGCGGTCCCAGCCCAGGACGTCGCACATCCGCTTCACGCCATGGGCGTCCCGGTGTTCGTCGACGAAACGGAAGCGGATCACCGTGTCGTCTCCCGAGCGAAATAGGCAGCGGCTTTCCGGAGGATCTCGTTGTCCTCCTTCAGCCGGGCGTTCTCCCGCCGCAGTCGCCTGAGTTCCTCTTGCTCGCCGGAGGTCATACCGGCTTCACCCTCGCCGTCCAGCGTCCGGGAACGCCGGGTGGCGTCCTCGCGGACCCAGTTCCGCAGGGTTTCCAGATGGATACCCAGGCCCCGAGCGATGTCGGTGAGGGTGCGGTCCTTCGAGGAACGCACGAGGTCGACTGTGTCCCGTTTGAACTCGTCCGGGAAATTCCTTCGCTTTGCCACCATGGATCACTTCCCCTGGATGACGAAACATCCAGCGTCCAGGTGTCGGAATCTCGGGGGTCACTCCAAACGAGCGCGACTCCTGAGGACACCTCAGGAGGCAGAGCCCTGAGCAGGACACTGCGAGTCGGCCGAGTCGATCGCGTTCCCTTCCGCGTCGCTGAGGTGGAAGCAGTTGCCGTTGACCCACACCGTGACCGATTCGGTCCTATGGCCGACCTGGAACGGAACGTTCCGATAGTGGCGACTCGCGACACGCCTCCTTTCCCCTGCTGGCGATCCAGCGTTCAACCGCAGACTTTGCGGGCTCGCGCGACCCGACTCGTCGTATGCGCGATTATCTGATCCAAACGGCTTCGCCGTCCGAGCTGTCAAATAGCCCTTCCGGGAGGAAACGCTCTTTTGGGAAGGCTGGAAGAGCCTTAGTGCGGATCTGAGGTCTCTGTGGCGAAATCCCGTCAGCTCGTGTGGCTATTCGCGTGGCTCGAAGAGAGATGGATCATCGAAATCGCACTCCGCTTCACGCCACGCAGGCCTGGCAGATACGACGAAGCTCTGCGTGCCCACTTCCAGGAAATATGTAGTTCCGGGCCTGAGGTCAGTCGGAATGCGATTGGCGATATGTGCGGCATCATCAGGTCCGGATTCCCGGATTAGAATACTGTGATAAGTGGACCTTATAGACATGAATTCTACATGTCCGAAGTAGATTTCAACTCGCGTCGACGTTCGGGCGATTCGATCAGGATTGCTTCGCAGAATCAATTGCCGATGTGATGCGCTAAAGCTCCACAATTCAAATTCCCTACGGGACTCGAACAGTGTATTCATCCGATGCCTGCCGCCTTCCGAATTCCAATGAAATCAGGCATATGCATCGTCGCCGGCATGCCATTCCAGTACCAGTTGATTGACTCCCAACTGCGATTCCCTAGCATCACGTTCCTGCCGATGACGCCCATTTCCCATGCTGTTCCATAACCCGACTTAGTTGCCATCTTCAGGCCGCCTTGAACTCCTCTAATATAGGCATTTGCGAAAGCCTCGGCAGGAGTATCTCCGGGAAGTCCATCAAGCGTCACGGTGAGTCTGGTGTTGGAATCACCGACAGCTTCTTGTACGCCATTCATCCAGGCCGGAAGGCCATTCTCTGCTTGATCTCCATAGTCGCTGTCGTTGAATGTGTGAGCATTCGAATCGCCGGCTGCTCGACGTGACGTCGCCAGGGAATCAGAATGCTTGCCGACTCCGAGCACAACGCTATCCGGGCAATTTTTGTTGTGGACCAGTACCGGCGTGGTGCCAGCCATCACATAGTACGTGTGGAGTTGCTGGACAGTCAGGTTCCAGCGGTTTGCCGCACCGGGTGTGGGCTGGGTGGAGACGACGAAAGCGTGGCCGTTGGTGGCCGTGCTGAGGGCGTCGCCATCGTGGAGTTTGCCGGCGGGGACCCAGGTGTGGGAGGTGTCGTCCCAGAAGGGGTGGTTGGCGGTCGTGTGGAGGGTGGCCGTTTGGCCGTCCGCGGTGCGGATGGTGAGGTCGAGCAGGTCGCGGTCGTGGTTGATCCACACGTGTTGGACGGTGCGGGCGCCTTGGTGCTTGCCGGTCTTGGGGTTGGCGGCTTCGACCTTGTCGCCGGGTTTGATCTTGCCGATCGGTTTGGTCTTGCCGCCGCTCAGCAGGACGGGTGTGTCGGGCGAGAAACTGCAACCCTTGGGGGAGCCGCTCGCGCCCTTTGCGGGGGTGTCCGGTTTGGCCGCGGCTGCATTGGAGTGTGTGGCCTCGGCCTGTGGGTCGGCGTCCTTGGCTGCGGCACCCTTGGCTGCGGAGGCATCTTTGGTGGCTTTCTCGGCTGCCCCGGCCTCGGCGGCCAACTCGTCGGCGTATTCCTCGGTTGCGCTGGCTGCCGCAGTGCCAAGCCCCACGATGATGCGGCTACCGAGCAGCAGGCTTCCTCCCGCCTCTGCATCCGCGGCTCCCAGAACCAGACCGGAAACACAGTCTAGGACGCCACTCACTATGCACCCGTAGAGCGCAGCCGCTGCCACGATGGTGCCCGCCTCGACTTCCAGAGCCTTGAGGCCGCCCCACTTTCCGCACCGGTTCGTGCCGAAGTCAGCAGGCTGGCAGGGGACTTCACCGAGGGTCGGAGTGGGGGTCTGCGTTGAGGCGGGCGTACTGCCCATGGGGGGTGCGGGGGTGGTGGACGGCGCGGCAGTCGTGTTGCCATTGGAGTTGGCTGTGTTGCCCGAGCCTCCGCCGCCCGAGCTTTCGCCCCCGCCCTGGCCCCCGCATTTCTGCCAACCGCCGCTGCACTGTGTGCCGTCAGAGTTGACCAGGATCATCCCTGTCGGGTCGCTTCCCGAAGCCGGGTTGTCTCCCGCGTACGTGTAGCCGCCCATCTGGTTCGGATCCCCCGCCTCGAAGAGCGGGTCGGCAGTGAGGAAGCGCCCCTGGGCTGGGTCGTAGTTCCGGGCGCCCAGAAGGTCCAGGCCCGTGGTCGCGTCGGTGGGCTGACCGAGGTAGCCGTGGTTTTCGTCGGCGGCGACCCATGAAGTGGGTTTGGTGCCGCGGGAGTTGCCGTAGGGGTCGTAGTAGCGGCGGGTGACTGCCATGGTGCTGGCGTCGATGGCGGTGGTGGCGGTGCCCTGGGCGTTGGCGACCTGGTAGGTGACGGTGCCGCTGCTGGAGCGGGTGATGGTGGTGCCGTCGGGGCCGGTGATGTTGCGCAGGCCGGTCCAGGTCTTCGCGGAGACGTTCAGGGTGATCTGTTCGGTGCCGCCGAAGAGGTACAGAATGCGGGTCTTGTCGGTGCCGTCGACGGCGCTGGTCTGTTCCAGCAGGTTGCCGTCGGCGTCGTAGAGGTACTTGCTGGTGTTGGTGTGTGTGCCCGAGCCGGTGGCGACGGTGGCGGTGCGGCCCTCGGCGTCGTAGGTGAGGGTCTGGGTCTGGCCGGACGGGAGGGCTCCGGTGCCGGCGGTGGTCCAGGTCTGGCCGGCACTGCCGCAGGTGGCGAGGGTGAGCTGGGTGCGGATGGTGGCGCTGGCGCCGGGGTCGGTCACGCACATCGCGCTGTTGGCGTTGCTGACCAGGGTGCCGGTGCTGGTGGCCTTCCACTTCTGGGTGGCGTCGCTGTTGCAGGTGTCGAGCACCAGGAGGGTGCCGGCGGTGGTGGCGTTGCCGGTGGTGTCCAGGCACATGGTGCCCAGGACCTTGACGGTGCCGTCGGTGCCGATCGTCCAGTTCTGGGCGGCGGAGGCATTGCAGGTGTAGGTGCGGACCACCGCGCCGGGCGTGGTGGAGGCGCTTGCGTCGTCGATGCAGAGCTTGCCGCCGCCGGAGAGGGCGAAGCCGGTGTTGACAGGGCCTGTGCTGGACACCTTGCGGGTCATGGTGTCGCCGGCGTTCTTGTTGCTGTACGCCGGATCGGTGTAGGTCGGTGTCCAAGTGGCGGTGCCGGTGGTCGGGTTGCTGCTGGTCGTGGTGCCTGACTGGTCTGGCAGGGTCGCGCTGGTAGTGCCGTCGGTTCCGGTGTACGCGGTGGTCTGCGTGGTGTTGTTGGCCGCGGCGCCGGTGGTGTCGTGGTTGACCATGCCGGTGCGGTCGCCGAGCAGGTCGTAGGTGTACGTCTGCCAGTACGGGGCCGGGCCGCCGATTGTGCTGGTCGTGACGGGGGCCGTGGTGGTGGTCTGTACGGAGCCCGTGGTGCAGCCGCCGACGCTCCCGACCGGTGCGCTGGAGGAGTTGGTGATGCCTGCGGTGTCCGTCCAGGCTGCGGTCAGGCGCTGGAAGGAGTCGTAGGTGAAGCACTGGGTGTCGTGGGTGGTGTTGTTCTGCAGGTCGTCGATCGCGGTGATCTCGCCGGCCTGGTTGTAGCGGTAGTTGGCCACGTCCAGGGCGGTGGTGGACGTCTGCAGCATGCTGGACGTCTGGGTGACCCGGCCGGTGGTGGCGTCGTACTGGGCGAAGGTGGCCAGTTCCTTGCCGGTGGTGCCGTAGTTGGTCTGCAGGACCCGGCCGAAGGGGTCGTGGACGGCGGTGTCCAGGTAGTCGGGGGTGTTGGCCGCGGTGATGAAACCGCCGATCCCGTCGAGGTTGCCCTGCTGGGTGTAGCCGTAGTCGATGTCCTCGGCGGGCAGGTTGCCGTCTGCCTGGTAGCGGAGGGTGGACAGCAGTCCGACGGTCGGGGTGTAGAAGGAGGACGCGGTGTAGGTGACCGTGCCGCTGGTGGGTGCGGTGGACTGTCCGGCTGCGGCGAAGCCGTCGGTGGCCGGGACGGTCATGGTGGTGCCGGTCGGCTGGTATGCCGTGTTGTAGCCGGTGACTGCCTGGGTGTACGCCGATCCGGTCGTCCCGCCGACGTAGCGGGTGGACGAGGTCGGGTAGCCCTTGGCCAGGGTGTCGTACGCCCAGGAGGAGAGTTCTTTGGAGGGGTCGGGCGTGGCCGACCACGTGCTGTTGTACTCGGCGGTGGGGCGGTTGTCCCAGTCGTAGGCGTAGGAGAGGACCTGGCCGCGTGCGTCGGTGGTCTGGAGCAGATTACCGACGGTGTCGTACTTGTCGAAGCTGGTGGTGCCGGTGTTCGGGTCGGTCTGGGAGGTCTTCTGGCCCAGCAGGTCGTAGTGGTAGGACCAGGAGTTTCCCGCACTGTCCTTGATGGTGTCGACCTGGCCGGCCGGGGTGTAGGTGTACGCGGTGGTGGCGTCGGCTTCGCCGGCCTGGTTCAGAGTGTCGGTCTTCCAGATGGTGGCGCCGGTGCTGTCGTAGAGCACAGTGTTGGCGTCGTTCTGGATCTGCAACGTCGTGCCGGTGGTGGTTCCGGTCGACCAGAGGGCTGTGGTGGCGCCGGCGTTGTAGACGACGAAGTTGCCGTCGCTCCGCAAGGTGGCGAAGGCTCCCGGGTTGCCCGAGGTGCCGGCGGACCACAGGGTTTTACCGGTCGAGAGGGAGGACAGGACCAGGTTGCCGTCGGCCTGCATGGCCAGCCGCACGCTGTCCGAGGTCAGTGACGTGCCCGACGGGATGACCTGGCCCTGGGTGAGTTTGACCGTGCTGCCGGTGTTCTTGACCACGCTCTTGGTGGTCTGCCCCAGCGCGTTCGTGTAGCTCGCGGTGGACCGACCACCGGCCGGGGCAGTGGTGTCGGTTTCGTCGGCGCCGGGGTAGCTGGTGGTGGTGTGCCACTGCTGGACCGCCTGGTGCCACAGCGTGCTGGTGGCCGGGCGGCCCTGGCCGTCGTAGGCGGTCGTCGTCTCCGACGGAATCTGGTTCTCGTTCGCCGCATACAGCGTGGTGGACGGGCTGTTGTCCGGCTCGGAGTACGGCGCGAACGACGCGGTCTGCCAGCCGTGCGAGTCGTAGAAGGTGTCGGAGATGATTCGGCCGGAGTTGGTGTCGCCGTCGGCCGTGGCCTGCGTCTGGCGCGGCTGCAGCATCCCGTCGTAGATGGTGATCGACGAGGCGTATGTGCCGTCCTCGCGCAGCGTCTTGGTGGTCACCGCGGAGGGGGCGCCGGGAGAGGTGACGGTGCCGCCCGGGGCAGCGACCGCGCCGGGGTTGATGGAGTAGGCGAAGGTCTCGTCCGCGCTCTGGCCCGAGGCTTTGTCGCGGCCTGGCAGCCAGACCGCCGTGCGTCGCCCGAGTGCGTCGTAGGTGATGTCGGTCTTGCGGTTGTTGGCGTCGACGTTCTCGGTGGGCAGTCCGCGCAGCGCGTCGAGGGCTGAAGTGACCTTCCAGCTCTGGGAGTTGGTGGTCGTGATGCTGGTCGGGTTGGTGTTTCCGCCCAGGAGGGACCACGCGGGGGTGAACGCGGTGTGGGTGTTCTGCCCCGTGGCGTCGAGGGCGTCGGTGATGCGGCCGGCGCCGTCGTACGTCATGGCCGAGCTGGTCTGCCAGTTCTCGGTGGTGCCGGTGTAGCCGGTGGCGGTGCGTACGGCGCTGGCCTGGCCGATGGCGGTGCTGGAGGTCTGGTCGAGCTGACCGAAGGTGCCCAGGTTGGTGAGGGTGCCGTCGCCGTCGTAGTAGATCTTCTTGTCCGCCAGCAGTGTGCTGGCGGAGGCCGCGGTGCCGCACGGTCCGCTGACGGAGGTGACCTGGTCCGGGTAGGACAGGGTCATGGTGTTGCTGGACGACGGTGTGGCGTAGGTGGTGGTGGCGCACTTCTCCTGCGCGGCCACGCTGACGTCGCCGTGTGCGTCGACGGTGGAGACCCGGCCCTGGCTGTCGTACGTGGTGTCGGTCTGAGTGTGGCGCCATGTCCCGTTCGCGAGCAACGAGTAGCCGTGCGACTGGGCGGCCTTGATGCGGTAGGCGGTCAGGTCGGGCAGCGTCGACAGGGTTGGCTTCGTGTCGCCGGGATTGTCCTCCTGGGTCCAGTCCGTCCATGGGGTCTGGTTGGCGTGCGTGGTAGTGGTGTAGGTGAAGGGGCCGTTGACGGTTACGGCGTCGATGGTGCCGCCCGCCGCCGTATAGGTGTCGCTCTGAAGGGCCGTGCCGGCGAGCTGGTCGGCGTCGGTGACGCTCTGGACCGTGGAGCCGCCGACCTTGGCGTCCATACTGACCGAGCGGCGGGTGCCGTCGGACTTGTAGTCACCGTCCATGCCCTGCAGGTACGTAGTGGTCTGCTGGGTGACCGGCTCGGGGGCTTGCCCGGTCTGCACCGTGACGGTGCGGAAGCCGCGGAACTGGTCCCATGTGCGGTACTGGTCGTCCGTCTGCGCCGAGTCGTCCCGGTGCCAGGCGGGCCCGGAGTAGTTGTAGGTGGAGACCTGTATCTCCGAACCCGCCGGAATGTTCTGGGAGTTCGGCTTGTACTGGGATGCGATCGTCAGGTCGGACGCGGTGACCGTGTGCACGGTGGTCTTGTTGAACCAGTCCGCGATCGGCTTCGAAGCCCCCGGCACCGTCCAGTAGACCGGATAGCAGGAGTTGGTGTTCGTGTCCGCGGCCGAGATCGACAGCGTCTTGTTCGCGCACGGGGTGGCGTTGTAGTCGACGGCGATGGACTCGCCGGTCTCGGTCTGGATCGAGGAGATCCGCGGCCGGTACAGCGGTGGTGCGGACGGCGAGGTGTCGTTGACCCGGTTGTCGATCTCCGTACCGGTGAAGGAGACCTGGTTCAGCTTGATGTCGCTGTTGCCGTAGGTGTCCTTGCCGGTGTGCTGGATCGATTGCAGCCACATCACGGCCTGGAGGGAGCCCGCGTCCTTGGGATCGACCGTGGTGCCGGTGACCGGGTCGACCGTGCCGCCGGAATCCGAGTACACCTGCCCGAGCTGATAGCTGTCGACGTCGACCAGAGTGTCCGTCGACGAGTCCTTGACGTGGATTTTCGTGGTGATGCTGTCCAGGCGGGTGGTGGACCAGAACGTCGGCCCCCCGGTGATACAGACGTTGGTCGGTACCGAGGTCGACCCGGACGGCAGGGTGGTGCTGTCGGTGGAGTCGCAGTGCAGGTCCCACGGCACATCGGGCCAGTGCGGGGCCGTGTTGTCGTTGAGGTTTCCGGCCGAGCAGTCGGTGAAGGTGTCCGTGGTCTGGCAGCGCTGCTTGGACGTGAAGGTGACCTGACCGGCGGGGGTGCGCCCCGTCTGCTCGTCGGCGAGCTTGTAGCCGTAGGAGACGCTGTCGAGCTTTCCGCCGCGGACGTAGGAGGTCAGGGTGCCCGAGTCACCGGTCGCGGCCTGGCCGCCGCCCAGGTCGTAGTAGTTGCTCTCGGTGGTGTAGTCGTACCGCTGCACGAACCCGCTCGGCGAGACGACGAAGTCCAGGTTCCAGCGCCAGCCCTCGTGCTTGGCGCACTGGGACACCTTGCCCTTGGCCGAGTCGTAGCACGGGTCACCCGACTCCGGATGCAGCACGGGTACGCCCCAGGCGGCATCGGTCGAGGAGTCGCCGGGCGTGCCGGACTGCATGCCCCCGGACGGTCCGGGGCCGGTCGGTGAGTGGTCGGCCCCGAAGTACGCGGCGGTGCCGTCTGTGGTCAGGACCCGGAAGTAGACGCCGTCCTGCAGGCCGTTGGCGGCGCCGGACAGCTCCTGGACCAGCGTTCCGTCGTCGCCTGTCAGCCGCCACTGTTTGATCTCGCCCGGCACAGTGGAGTCGGTGCCGTCGGGCACCAGTTGTCCGGAGTGCGAGCCGAAGGAGATCGTGGCGTTGTCACCGGCCCAGCACTCGTCCCCCGACCCCTTGAGGATCTTGTCCCCGCTGCTGTTCAGGAGACTGCCGCAGGAACGATACGTCCGCTCGACGAAACCCGGCTGGTAGCTCCAGCCGTCGCCGATCGAGGACGCCTGGGAGTTACGGGCCGAGGTCTCCCCGTCCTCGGACTGCGAGTCGTAGGAGAAGGCCACCGACGGGGCATTGCCGCCGATCGTGGACGGGACGTCGATCGGGTAGGAGTAGGTGAAGGCGCCAGTGCCGGACGTCTGCCAACTCCCTGAAGGGTTCAGCGAGGTCGCGGCATAGCTGCCCTGCGAGCCGGAGCTGCCCGAGGTGACCGCCACTGCCGTGGTGGCCGCGGACATCGCCGTCGCCTTGGCCGTGCCGCTTGCTGCACGTGATGCCGAGGCGGTGGACGAGCCGAGTGTGAGCGTGGCGGTCAGCTGATCCGCGGTCGCCCGGTTGGTGAAGGTGATGGGGGTCCGCGTCCCGCACTGCTTCAGCTGAGGTGTGGTCATCGCACAGGCCGGAACCTGGTACAGCCGCAGCCGTGAACCGAAGCCACCGCCGTACGCCTTGGCCAGCGACGCGTAGTCGATGACCACCCGCACCCGGCCACTGCTGGACTTCGCGCCGGCGCGAGTGAAGGCGAGCAGCATGCCGTCGGCGCCCGCTCTCAGCGCCTGGGCGTGCGATGCGACCTGCACCTGTACCGAAGCCGGGCCAGCTGCCTTGCCGGAGCCGGGCTTTTGGCCGGCGACGGGTGCAGGCGCCACCCACACCGGCAAGGCGCCTGCCTTGACGGGCTTCGTGACCGGGACGACGCGCGTGCTCGGCGAAGGGGTGGATGTCGACTTGGTGGCCGCGACGGAAGCATCGGCGGGGCTGGATGACGGACTAGGCGACGCAGCGGTGGTGGACGCGGTCTTGCCGGACTGGGTGGTGTGCGTCAGTGACACCGTCTTCGTGCCGGCCGTCGGCCACACCGGCTTGACGGCCCGATACTTGCTGACGGCCTTGTAGCCCTTGGGGTGAGCGGTAGTTGGCTGGTGCAAGGCATGGCTGCCGACCGCCGGAGTCTTCGGCAGGGCCTTCGGGTTCCACACCGTGCCCTTGAAACGGTAGGGCCCCACTACCGCACCCTGGGCCACCGCTATGGGCACCAACAGCGCCAACAGCGCGACGACCGCCGTGGCAAGAGTCAGCGCTCTGCCCCAGATCCGGAACTGGACGCTCGCAAACCAACGCCGCTTGCCGCTCACTCATTTCCCCCATGACCAGCGGCCTTGACAGACCGTCCCGCCCCGATCACACGGGAAGCGTGATCGACGGGAGGCTATTGATGGGAGGGAGGCAACTCAATACCCTGTGCCGACCATGTGGCGATCACGTATGCCAACTGAGTGTCTGATGTGCCTTTTCCGTGAAGGGGCGAACATCATCACCTAGCGACAAAACAGACACCACGTGCATTGCCCGCCGCATCCTCAACACCCGTAAACGTGACGAAGATCACTAATGCAAAGTGTTGGCAAATAGAGGGGGAGCTGTTTCGTGTTGTCCGGATACGCCCGAAAGCCGCGTAAGCGAAGAGAGCTGATACGCCGGCTGGCGCTGATACCCGCGCTGACAGGCCTGTTGCTCACTGTTCCCGCCGTTTCGGCGAGAGCAGATGATCCGGCTCCGAGCGATCCGATGCTGGCCGCGCAGACCGAGGCCGTCGCCAGCGGTCAGGACGTGCCCGTCGAGTCGTTGACGACGGAAACCTCCACAGTCACCGCCAACCCCGACGGCATGTTCACCTCCACCACCAACGTCATGCCGGTGCGGGTCCTCAAGGAGGGCGTCTGGACGCCGGTGGACGCCACCCTCGCCGAAAATTCGGACGGCACGCTGTCGCCCAAGGCCACGCCGAACGACGTCGCTCTGTCCAGTGGCGGCAACGGTCCCTTGGTCACCCTCACCAATCAGGACGGGCACAGCATGGCCCTGACCATGCCTTTCACCCTTCCCGCGCCCACAGTCAGCGATGACACGGCCGTGTACAAGTCGGTGCTGCCTGGGGTGGATCTGTCCGTGTCGGTCACGGATCAGGGCGGCTTCAGCGACGTGCTGATCGTCCACGACGCCACAGCCGCCGCCGACCCGCACATCAAACAGCTTACCGAGGCCGCCTCCACCCAGGGCCTGACCCTTTCCGCTACGGATTCGGGTGGCATGAACGCCACCGCCGCCGACGGCTCCGTCGCCTACACCAGCCCCCGCCCGCTGATGTGGGACTCCAGCACCCTTCCGGACGCGCTGACGGGAAACGTGCCCGCAGCGGACACCGGCACGACCGGTGGCGCCCCCGCCACGTCGTCCGTCGATGGCCCCGGCGAGGGAGCCAATGTCGACACGGTGTCGATGACCACCACCTCCAGCAGCGTCACGCTGGCGCCGAACCCGACCGTGCTCAAGGACACGAGTACGACATACCCCGTGTACATCGACCCGTTCGACAACCCGGACACCAAGACCTCCGGCCACTACGACGAGGTCTACTCCAGCTCCACCTGCTCCGACAGCCCGCAGTACGACAAGCCGCAGCCCGATGGCGAAGGAGTGGGCTACCAGCGCTGGGGCGGAGTCTGTGGCATCGGTCTGGAGCGTTCGTACTACGCCATCCCGACCAGCACTCTCGATCCCTCCATGCACGTCTACGACGCGCTCATCACGGTGAACTCAACGTATGCAGCCAGCTGGGACTGCTCACAGGACCAGCCGATCACCCTCCACACCACGGGGTCGATCGACTCCGGCACCGACTGGAACACCAAACCCGACCCCGTCGACAACAACTACGACCCCGTCAAAACCACGATCCCCAGCGCGGCCAACTCCGGCAGCAGTTGCAGCAACCACACCGCGTCCTTCAAGGTTCTCGACCAAGCCCAGCGAATCGCGAAGTACCACAGCGCAAGCGGCGACTACTGGACCGTCGCCCTCTACGGCAACGAGAGCACCTCGTCCAGCAATGACGACTATCTGCGGATGTCCAGCAAACTCACGATGACCGTGAAATTCGACGTCCCTCCGGATGTCCCGACGAGCCTGAAGACCACGCCGCCCGCCACCGGCGCCACCGGCGACTGCGTCACGAGCGGAGACGGCTGGATCGGCGCAGTCACCTCCTCCGACGCCGGAAGCAACGTCCAACTGCACTCCACCGTCAAGTCGAATGTCTCCGGCGAGAACGTCAAGGCGATCTTCCACGTCTGGGACCGGACCGTACTCGACTCCAGCGGCAACGCCCAGGACGAGGGAAGCCCCGCTACCGGCTACGTCTCAGCGGACACCGCCAGAGATGTCAACCTGCCCGTCGGCTTCACCCTCAGGGACGGCCACGAGTACGGCTGGGACGCCTACGCAAAGGACAACAACTCCACCCTGAGCCTGACTTCCGACATAAGCGACCACTGCTGGTTCAAAACCGACTTCACCCCACCGGACACTCCCAACGTCGCCACGAACAACTCCTTCCCACCCGTAGGTACTGGCCCTGCCGACCCGGTGGTCCACGCCGAGCCCGGCAAGACCACGAGCTTCACCGTGACAGCAGCCGACGGCGCGCCCTCCGACACCAGCTGTACCCCGAACGCCTGCTTGTCCAGCGGCGTCGACCACTTTCTGTGGCAGGTGGACAGCCAACCCAGTGTCACCACCGGCACCCCAGCCTCCGTCACCAGCAGCGACAGCTCAGGCACCGCGACCGGCACAGTTACCGTTCCGGTTACCAACTGGGGGGTCCACACTCTCTATGTCGCCGCCGTCGACGCGGCCGGGAACCTCTCTCAAGCCCCCGCCAGCTATACCTTCACCATCCCCTGGAATCCGGATGCCAAGATCACACCAGGTGACATCAGCGGCGACGGCATCCCCGACCTCCTCGCCACCACCAAGAGCGGCGACCTCGAACTGATACCCGGCGACACTGACCCCGCCCAGAGCGCCACCCCTGCCCAGACTGGACAGGTCAGCACCGCTCCCGCGATCAGCGGCCCGGCGCTCGTCTCGACCCCGGCCGACTCGCCCGACGGCACCGGCTGGAACAACTACCTCATCGCCCACCGCGGCAATCTGCACGGCGCAGACGTCGACGACCTCTTCGCCTACAACCGCAAGACATCCCAGTTGTACGTCGTCCCGAACGACCTCGATCCCGCGGCCGACAGTGCCGCCCAACTTGCCCCCTGGTCCAGCTTCCCCGGTTACATCGGCAAGCGTGTCAGCGACCCCGTGACCAAGGGTCCCTGCCAGCCGACCGTTCCCGACAGCCGCTGTGCGGGCGCCGGATACGACCCGACCACGCCCTGGAACATCACCCAACTCATCGCACCCGGCGACGTCTACGGAAACCAGGAGCACCATCCCGCCGTCATCACGGTGGAGAACGGCAAGCTGTGGATCTACCAGTCCGACAACGGCAAACACCTCACCGACCCGATCCTTCTCGGTGACGGCGACTGGTCGGGCCTCACACTGATCGCGCCTGGCGAGTTCCAGGGCACGCCCACCCTGTGGGCACGGGACAACTCCACCGGGGCGCTCTACAGCTACTCACTGGCTGTCGACGCCAACGGGCTGCCCGCACTCCTGCACGCCTCCATACGCACCACGCTGCCGCTGACCCTGTCGCCGAGCACCTACCCCGTCGTCGCCTCACCGGGCGACCTGAACAGTCCGACCGGCGGACCCGACGGCAACCCCGACCTGTACGCCGTGGACACCCACGGCGAGCTCACGGAATACCCGTACATCCGGAGCAGAGTCCTCGTCTCCCCGCCCCAGTACCTCTTCGGCGACCCGGTCTCCCTGGGCACGATCACCAACACCGCCACCCACGGATGGACTCTCGACGACGGCACCGGCACCGCCACGAAGGACAGCGTCGGCACCCTCGACGGCACCCTGAACGGCGCCTACTCCTGGGCCACCGACACCACTCGCGGCAAGGTCCTCAACCTCACGGGCACCACCGGATACGCCGCCACGAGCGGGCCGGCCGTCGACACGTCCAAGAGCTTCACCGTCTCGGCGTGGGTCAACCCCGGCTCTCTCACGACCAACTCGACCTTCGTCTCCCAGTCCGACAGCGCGGGCAACGCCAACGGACTCCAGCTGTACTACTCCTCCGCCAAACAGGCCTGGGCCTTCAGCCGCCACAACGACGACACCACCAGTACGTCCTTCACGGCCGTCTACGGCGGCACCCCAACCATCGGCCAATGGACCCACCTGGTCGGCGTCTACGACGCCTCCACCAACCAACTCACCCTCTACGTCAACGGCCGCCAGTCCGGTACCAAGACCTACAGCGGCACCTCCTGGAACGCCGCCGGTCCCGTCCAGATCGGCCGCCGCCTCTACCAGGGCACCTACGGCGAGTACGCCAACGGCAAGGTCAGTGACATCCACATCTACGACACCGCCCTGCCCCCGGCCGACGCCGCCGCGAAGGGCGACAACCCTGTTGTCAGCCAACTCGACTGACCTGCAAGGGGCGTTCGGCGCTCGACCAGGGACACCCTGGTCGAGCGCCCGTCCGCTCGGCGTTGAGGAGCCGTCAGGTTCCAAGCCGCCCGTACGACGCTCCCAAGTACCGCCCTGTCAGAGCACGTCACTAAAGTTCTCGATCATCTGGCCTGCGAACCCCCGAACGAACGGCGAACTCCGCAGTTTCGCGACTTGGCACGGCCCTTCTGCTCGATCCTCACACTCACTCTCGTATTCGGCCGATTCCCTGGGGGACCATCTTGAGACGCAGCACGTTCATGGCGACAGCCACGGCAACCGCCCTGTCCGCCACCCTGTTCACGGGTTTCTCTCCGGCCCAGGCGGACAACGCGACCGGTGGCCCCGTCCTGTCCGACGCGGACGGCTGGTACGAGCCGGGGTTGATCTTCGTGACTGCCCACTCTGACAGTCCCCTCACCCACATCACGGCACACTTCTATCCGCTGGACGCACCGGCGGGGGACCCGGAGGCCGGATCTACGGAGGACTTCACCCAGTACTCCGGACAGGACGCGACGTCAGGTGTCTGGCGGGCGCCGGTCCACCTGGCCGATCTCGGCGACTACCGGGTGACCGTCGACCTTGAGGACGCCTCCGGCGCCACCGTCACCGGTGCCCTCTCCCCGCACACTCTGCGGTACCAGACCCTGGTCACGATCCCCGAGCTGACCGCCACCCCCACCGTGCCGGACTACCTCCACCAGCAGGTCTCCGTCACCGGCAGCGCTCTGGCCACCGACCCCCGCCACCCCGACACCCCAACCCCCGCCGCCGACGTACCCGTCGACATCGAGACCGGGCGCGGCCGGGTGAGCGCGACCACCACGGCCGACGGCCGCTTCACCGCCGCCTTCGTCCCCACCCAGACGTCCATAGACCTGACGGCCGGCCCCGAGGCCTCCGTCAACTACCCGGGCGCGATCGACCTGTTGAGCCCCAAGCAGTACCTGCACACCACGCAGGCACCGGTCCGCTTCACGGCGAGCACCCACGTCCTGAACCTGAAGCAGGGCGCCACCGGCACCGTCACCGGCCGCGCCGAGATCCAGACCACCGCCGGCTGGCAGCCACTGCCGAGTACCACGATCACCCTCTTCGGGCTCGACGCCCACAACCGTCCCGCCTTCGTAGTCGGCGAGACCGCCACCGACAGCCACGGCTCCTACACGCTGCACGTCTCCTCGTACAACGCCGCCCCGGCCGCCGAACTCATGGCCGGCACCGGCGACATGCCCTTCCAGCAGGTCGCCACCGAGCCCTTCAGTCTCCACGTCGCCTACACCACGCACCTCGACATGAGCGCAGACCTCAACGACGAGGCGTCCCTCAAGGTCTCCGGCTACGTCTACTACGAAGACGCACGCGCCCACTGGCCCACCAAGCCCACCGTCACGCTGCAGTACTCCAAGGACGGCAGGAGCGGCTGGAAGAACGCCACCACCCTCCCCATCACGATCCGGCACAACAAGCCCCAGTTCGAGGAGGATTTCGCCGGCACCTTCACCGCACCGAACACCAACGCCTACTGGCGCGCCCGCTTCAACGGCAACCCCGACCTGGCCACCAGCACCACCAAACCCGTTCACCTCTACCGCTACGCCACCCGCATCACCGGCTTCCACGCCACCCCCGACCCGGTCCGCAGGAACCAGTGGATCAGCTTCACCGGCACCCTCCAGTACAAGAACGGCACCACCTGGAAGCCCCTCGGTGAATCACCCGCCCTCTACTTCAAGCCCCGCGGCTCCACCACCTACCACTTCGTCGCCGACCTGGGCACCGACAAACACGGCCACCTGAACGACATGGAGACCGCCAAACAGGACGGCACCTGGGCCGTCACCTTCAACCGCCAGACCGGAGACCACTACCTCAGAAGTACCCGGGTCACCGACTACGTCGACGTCCAGTGAACTCCCGCTGGTACCTCTGCCTGCACGTTTGGTGGGTCGAGCGCCAAGGCGCGCATCCTCCAAGGTTTGTAGGGCTGCCACAATCGGTACAGCGGGCACGTAGAGGCGCCAGCGCTCGTGGCCGTGGCGCTCACGGTGGCCGCTGGGTGGCCGGACGCCTTTGGACGACGTCGAACGAGGCGGCACAGGACAACCGGCCGTACGTGCTCTGATCGGCCTGAACGTCACTTGGCAGCACGGCACGGCACCAAACGACATGATCACTCATGGTCTCGTAATGCGTAGGTCTAGGGTTCGAATCCCGAAGGCGGCTCTGCCGAAGCCTCAGGACTCACTCGCCGTGACCTGGGGCTTTTGCTTTTTTCGGGACGGTTGGGGAGGGGCTGTAGATGTCCCGCGCCACGCGGAAGGCTTCCGCCTCAGGGGCCGCGGTCCAGGGCCTTCGGTCGGTGACGGGCTCGGATCAGGCGTTGCTCATCCCCCCCCGGGATCGGACTGCTGATCGGGCGCAGGCGGCGTTCAGGGCGGAGCCTTCCGTGCCGCGCTCGTGAAGCACATTCCCAGCCAGGGGCAACGGATTCGCATCGAGAGTTGTGATTACGGCTGTGTTGGGTGGACTGGGCTGATAACTACTGAGCCCGGGGGGTCCGAGGTGTGTCGCCTCCTGCACAGTCCGTGATCAGGAGGTCATCCGTATGTCCAACCGGCAAACGACCGGTGTTGTGCACCCTGGCAGCAGCGACCCAGGTCTCGACCGGTTGAAGACCGTCCTCAGCGGCTGGCGCACCTCCCTGCTCGATCTGGGCGGTCGCAACAGGCTGCTCAACTTTCGCCATACCAGGACCGCGACTCTGGAAGTCACGTCGCCGGACGCGGCGGCCGTCCTTTCCTCGCTGACCCGGGGATGGTCCTTCGCTGCGATCGAGGAGCAGCAGGAGACGGACAGCTCGGAGGCGTACGACCTTGAACCCGTCGGCGCGCGTGGGCCCGGTGCTTCCGGTCTGGTGACGCAGAAGACCACCCAGGCCACCCTGGACTCCGCGCTCTACCAACTGCGGCAGAAGTCGGGCCAGATGTACAACGACTACGGCCTGTGGGTGCTGTGGCTGGGTGTCGGAATGCTCGACTGGCGGGAGGACGGAGCGCACGAGAGCAGTGCGGCCCCCCTTCTGCTCGTTCCGGTGGAGCTGCGGCGGGACATCGCAGGGCGGACCCGTCTGCACCTTGCGGAGGACCAGGACCGGATCCACAACCCGGCGCTGGCGGTCAAGCTGGACCGGCTGGGCGTCGACTGGAGCCCCGTCACCGGCACCGACGTGACCGATCTTCAGGCGGTACTCGGCGCAGCTCGGAAAATCGCCCTGTCACAGGACGGATGGTCGGTCAGCGAGCGGGTGGTGCTCGGTCTGTTCGCCTCGTACAAGGAGGCCATGTACCAGGATCTCCAGCAGAACGAGGAGCGGATTCTGGCCCATCAGTTGGTGCGGGCCGTCGCCCTCGGCCCCGACTCCGGGCTGCCCGACGACCTGATCGGCTTCGAACCGCCGGAGTTGGACCGCATCGACGAGGTTCAGCTGCCGGAGCGCACCCCGCTCGTCCTGGACGCGGACTCCTCGCAGCGGCAGTGCATCGCGGCTGCCCTCGAAGGCCGGTCGTTCGTCATGAGTGGCCCGCCGGGTACGGGCAAGAGCCAGACCATCACCAACATGATCGCCGGCCTGATGCACGCCGGCCGATCCGTGCTTTTCGTGAGTGAGAAAGCGGCGGCCCTCGACGTGGTCCGCAATCGCCTGCGCGGTGTCGGCCTCGACGATTTCGTGATGGCCCTGCACAGCGGCGACACGAGTAAGAAGGCCGTCGCCACGGAACTCTCGCGGGTGCTGACGACGGAGGTACGGATCACCGGGGCGGCCGAGCACGAACTCGACCGAGCGCGCCGACTGCGTGAGGAGCTGTCCGCCTACGCGGCGGGTATGAACCAGATGCGAGAACCGCTCCGGCGCACTCTGCACGACGTTCTGGGCCGTCTGGTGCTTCTTGAGCAGGCCGGCACCCCGCAGCTGACGCTCGGTGTCAGAAACGCCAAGACCGTCGAGAAGCTCAGCGCCGGGGCGCTCCAGGCACTCATGGAAGCCGCCGGGGCCCTTGGCCGGGCATGGCGCCCGGCAGTCGAGGGGGAGGCGTTCGCCTGGCGCGGACTGGTGGGTACCTCGGCGCTCAGCGTCCTCTCCGACGCCGCCGACGCATTCGAAGCCCTGTTGACAGCTGCCGAGCGCCGCCCCTTCGCGACCACGGTTCCCGAGCCGCGGACCGCGCACGATCTCAGGCAGACCGTACGTGCACTGAGCGCCGGTCTGCCCGCTCGCGAGCCGGCGGAATCAGGCGTCGTCCTTCCGGAAGATCTCTCGGGCACCCTTGCCCAGCTCGCCGACCTGTTCGGCATGCCCAAGCCGGAGACGGCCGGCACGGCGTTCGAACTCTTCGAACTGGCCGACCTGACGGCTGCCGCAGACCGCCCGCTGCGACAGTGGTTCGACGGCTCCGCCTTGCACCGGGCGCATCAGGCGGCGGACGAGCTGAGAGCGGCCGTCGCCGCGGAGACAACTGCGCGTCGGACAGCGGAAGACGTCTTCGGCGAGCAGGTGCTGGCCGACGCGGAACTGCCCGAGTTGGTAGGGCGCTTCGCCGAGCAGCACCGGGGAGTCATGGCACGCTTTTCGACCCGGTACAAGGACGACCGCCGTGCTCTCGTGAGGCTCACCCGGAACGGCACCTGGAACAAGGCGCTACTGGGACGGCTGGAACACGCGCTGGCCTGGCAGAATACGGCCGCCGAGGTCGTTCGGCAGGCTGACCTGCACAGGGAACTTCTTGGCCGCTACACCCCGCGGACGAGCCAGGATCTGGTCGTGCTCGACCGGGCACTGGCAACCGCCGACCGCGTGCGCGAGTTGACCGCTGACGCCGTCAACCGGGACCTGCCCGCCGCACGCCTGGCCGACGACACCGAATCCGATCCGCTGCCGCGGTTGCTCGCCGACAGCGCGCGGAACTCGCTCGCCGACTGGTGCGAGGCCGCGACGTACCGGGCCGCGCGCTGGACGGAAGCGGCGACCGCGCTGCTCGGCCTCTTCGATCCCGCGCGGCGGGCGCAACTGTCCCCGGTACTGCTGGGCACGCTCGGCCAGGCCCGGCAGCTTCTCGACATCCTCCTGTCCGACACCCAGGGCCCGGAGGAATGGCTGGCGCATGGTGACGCGCTTGCCGTGCTGGCCCGCTACGGCGCCGATGACCTCGTCCCCCGTGCGGCCGAGCGCCGAGTCCTGCCGGAGCAACTGCCCGCAGTTGTCGAGCAGGCGGTGCTCAGGGCCTGGGCCGACGACATCCTGGCCACTGATCCGAGGCTGCGGACCACTCGTGCCGACGATCTGAACGCCCGGGTGGCGGACTTCCAGGAGGCCGACCGCCGGCTTGTCGCCGCCGCGGGCGGAGCCGTCATCGAGTCGTGCAACAGGCGCAGGCCGCGCCGGTTCGGCGGAGGCGCCGCCGCAGTGATCACCCGGCAGGCGGAGCTGAAGAGGCGGCACATGCCGGTGCGTGAACTGCTGGGCAGGACCCGGGAAGTAGTACAGCTGATCAAACCGTGCTTCATGATGAGCCCGTTGACGGTCAGTCAGTTCCTCCCCGCCGACTACCACTTCGATGTCGTCGTTTTTGACGAGGCGTCACAGGTCCGACCTGCCGACGCGATCAACTGCATCTACCGGGGGAGTTCTCTGGTGGTCGCCGGCGACGAGAAGCAGCTGCCGCCCACATCGTTCTTCGACTCCTCTGTCGAGGACGACTCCGACGAGTACGACGAAGACGTTCCCGATACTTTCGAGTCACTTCTGCACGCCTGCAAGGCCGGTGCCATGCGGGAACTGCCCCTGCGCTGGCACTACCGCAGCCGCCACGAGGACCTGATCACCTTCAGCAACCGGTCCTTCTACGCTAACTCCATGGTGACCTTCCCCGGCGCCCTGGACCACGGCAACGACGTCGGTGTTGCCTTCATCAAGGCCGACGGCGTCTACGACCGCGGTGGCCGCCGTGACAACCGCGGCGAGGCGGAACTCGTGGCCGAGCGGGTCATCCACCACTTCGACACACGTCCCGGCCGCACCCTCGGCGTCGTCGCTCTCTCCCAGGCTCAGGCATCGGCCATCGATCAGGCCGTCCAGCAGGCCCGGCTGCGCCGTCCCGACCTGAACCACTGCTTCACCGAGGACAGGCTCGACGGTTTCTTCGTCAAGAATCTCGAATCGGTGCAGGGCGACGAGCGCGACGTCATGATCATGTCCATCGGCTACGGGCCGGACGAGCACGGCACACTCGGGCTGAACTTCGGGCCCATCAACAAGGAGGGCGGCTGGCGTCGGCTCAACGTCGCCGTCACTCGGGCCCGCTTCCGGATGGAGGCCGTCGCCTCCTTCCGGAGCAGCCGACTTCCCGACAGTACGAACGAGAGCGTCCAGCACCTCAAGAGGTATCTGGAGTACGCGGAGAACGGGCCCGCCGTCCTCGCCCAGGACGTGATCCAGGCCGACGCCGAACCGGACAGCCCCTTCGAGGAGTCTGTTCTTCAGGTACTGCGCGGTTGGGGCTACCGGGTTCAGCCGCAGGTCGGTGTGGCCGGTTACCGCATCGACCTAGGCGTCCGCCATCCGGAGGCCCCGGGCTCGTACGCCCTCGGTATCGAGTGCGACGGGGCCATGTACCACTCCTCCAAGGCCGCCAGGGACCGGGACCGCCTTCGCGAACAGGTCCTCGCGGGCCTGGGCTGGCAGCTCTACCGAATCTGGGGAACCGACTGGTACCGGAGCCGAGCCGCTGCCGAGCTGCGGCTGCGCGAGGCTGTCGAACTCGCGGTCGCCAGGGGCCCGCTCTCGGTTCTTGCGAACGCCGCGGCGGTCGTACCGCCGGCGGGCGACGGCGCGCCGGAGAACATCACGGCTGTCCCGGGAAGGGACAGGGGCAGCGATTCGTCGAGCCCAGGGGCCGCGCCCGCGACCGTCGTCGTTCCGGCGGACCACCAACGCGTTCCGGTCGACACGGAGCCGGACCGCCCGTGGAGCGCCCTGTATGAGATGGGTGACATGTCCGTCGATTCGCCTCACGAACTGCACACCCTGGAGGCCCGGCCGGCCCTGCGCAAGCTTCTGAACAGGGTCATCGGGATCGAAGGCCCCATCCATGAGGATCTGCTGGTTCAGCGGGCCCGTGAAGCGTGGGGTCTGGCCCGAGCAGGCAACAGGATCCGTGACAACGTCCGCGAGGTGGTACGAGGCCTTGTCCGCGCGGGCACCGTCACCGTCAACGGTGGGTTCCTGGACCTGGCGGGCCGGGACGCACTGGACGCGCGTACGCCGTACGGCGACGACGTGCCACGCAAGGCCGCGCATATCGCCCCCGCGGAAAGGCAGTTGGCGCTGTACGAGCTCGCGGCCGAATGTCCTGGGATGTCGCGGGACGAACTCGTCCGACAGGCTTGTGAGTTCTTCGGCTGGCGGCGGGCGGGCCGGGACATCCGTGAATGCCTGGAGTCGGACATCAGCGAACTGCTCGGCCGGAAGAAGCTCACGGAGACGGCTGGCACGATCACTGCGGTGAGATGACCTGGTCGGACCTCGTTCCCGGCACCGTTCGGCTTCGTCGCGTCGTCCTTTCGGCCGAGGCCGTTCGGCAAGGGGTGCCCCTACGCTGCGAGTTGTGCGAGACCCAGACGATCAGACTCCCCTTTCCCGGCTGTCCCGCCGTACCGCACTCACCGCGTTGGCCGTGGTCATGGCGCTGTTGTGGGTGCTCGATGTGGCCGGCGTCGCGACCGTCGCCGGGCTGGAGGGGAGCGGGGTGTGGTGGCGGCTGGTCCCGGGTGTCGTGGCCGCCGTGGCGCTGCTGCTGCCGGGCAGGCCGGGGGTGTTGGCCTGGGGCGCGGGGGTCGCGGTGGCCGTCTCCTGGGCGGTCACGCTGGGACTTCTCGGGTCCGTGACGCCGACGTTCGCGGGCTGGGGGCTGTTGGAGACGTTGTGCCTGCTGCTTCTGCTGGTGCGTACGACGCAGGATGTGACGCCGCCCTGGCCCGCCGCGGTGCTGGGTGCCGCACTCGCCGTCGCCGTGATCGCGGCACCAACGCGACTGGAGGGCGGCGGAGTTGGCTTCTCCTTCCTTCTCACCTTCCCCACGGGCGGGGCCGTCGGCCTCGGTTGTTATCTGCGCAGCCTCGACGACCGTAGAAGGCGTGCGGTCGACGCGGTGCGGCAGAGCGAGCGGCTCGAACTCGCCCGGGAACTGCACGACTTCGTCGCCCACCACGTCACCGGGATCGTTGTGCAGGCGCAGGCCGCGCGGGCGATCCGGGAGAGCGCGCCCGAGCAGGTGGACCCGTTGCTGCGGCACATCGAGCAGGCCGGGTCCGAAACCCTGCAGTCCATGCGGAAGTTGGTGCGGGTGCTGCGCGAGGACGACGGACGGGCGGTGCGGCCGGGGGATCTCTTCGCCGAACTGGGCGAACTGGTCGCCGCGTTCGCCGAACGCGACGCCCCCGCCACGCTCCAGGTCGCGGCCGAGGCACGGCAGGCGCGGCCCGATCCCGAGGTGGAGACGTCCGTGCGGAACGTGGTGCGGGAGGGGCTGACGAACGTACGCCGTCATGCGGCGGGGTCGCCGGCCGTGTCGGTGCGGGTCGGGTTGTCGGGGGAGGGTGAGGGTGAGGGGGGAGGCGGGGGTGTGCGGCGGCTTCGGGTGGAGGTGCACAACGCGCCGCCTGCGCGGCGGGCGGCGCCGAACGCCGAACCGCTGGGCGGGCGGGGCGGGTTGGGACTCGTCGGGCTGGCGGAACGTACCGAGGCCGTCGGTGGCACGTTGCACGCGAGCCGGGCGGAGGACGGGGGCTGGCGGCTGACGGCGGAGTTTCCGTTGCGGGGGGCTGTGACAGGATCGCCCGCATGACCGATGCCAGCGACGGCGCCAGCGCCGGTGGTTCAGCGCGACGGATCCGGGTTCTGATCGCCGACGACCAGGAAATGGTGCGTACCGGTTTCCGGTTGATCCTCCAACTCCAGCCCGACATCGAGGTGGTGGGCGAGGCGGCCGACGGCGTGGAGTGCGTGGAACTGGCCAGGAGGCTGCGGCCCGACGTGTGCCTCGTCGACATCCGGATGCCGGGACTCGACGGGCTGGAGGTGACCCGGCTGCTCGCGGGGCCGAAGGCCGTGGACCCGTTGCGGGTGGTGGTCGTGACCACCTTCGACCAGGACGACTACGTCTACGGCGCGTTGCACGGGGGTGCCTGCGGGTTTCTGCTGAAGGACGCGGGGCCCGGGTTGCTGGTGGAGGCGGTGCGGGCGGCTTCGCGCGGCGACGCGCTGGTCTCGCCTGCCGTGACCGTACGGCTGTTGGAGCGGATCGGGGAGCAACGGCCCGCGGCGGATGCCCGGCGGGCCGAGGTGTCCTCAAGTCCCCTGACAGGACGGGAACTTGATGTGGTCCGGCTGGTCGCCGACGGGCGGACCAATCAGGAGATCTGCGCGGAACTGTTCGTCTCGCTCTCCACCGTCAAGACTCATATGGCCAGCATTCAGAGCAAGTTGAGGCTGCGGAACCGGGTGGAGATCGCCGCGTGGGCCTGGCGGTGCGGGGTGGTCGGCGACCGCTGAGTCGGGCACCTGTCTCTATCTCCGTCTCTATCTCTACTTCTACTTCTACTTCGTCAGGCCGTAGTCGAAGCTCACCCTGTCGCCGTCCACTCCGGTCACGGAGATCAGCATCTTCTTGGTCCGGCCCTTGAAGACGGCGGTGCACTCCACGGTGTAGTCCATCTTCGCGCGCAGCCCGCCGGGGCAGCTCACGGACTGCGGGCCGTCCTGGACGAAGGGGATGGCGTAGTTCTCCTTGGCCTGCTTCTCGACCTCGGCACGCGGCACCGTGTGATCCGCTCCGCTCGCGGTGGCGACCGACGAGTTGTCGAACACGTTCCATGCGACCACGACGCCGGCCGCCAGTACTGCGGCCACGGCCAGGGCAATGACGATGCGCTTCATGGGGTGCTCCTCGGTTCGCGGTGCGGCCGGTCCGTACCGGCTGCTCTGCTCAGAGACTCCTCCTGCGACCGCGTCCGCCGCCTCGGTACAACGGCCGGTTGGGGGCGTCGGCCTCGGCCGTAAGTACGAGGGCCGTTCGGCGGGCGGGTCATGGGGTGACTTTAGGGGTGGGCGCGCGTACGTCACATGCGTTCGGCCTTCTCCCTCGCCGCTCTGGTGATCTACGACCGGCAGCACCATGGGGCGAGTCCGCCCGCCGCGAGGGATACGAGGATCGCTCCCCAGTGTGGAGTTGCTCGGGAGCTGGGGGTGCGGGGTTTCGGCGGGGCGGTGCGGGACAGCGTCCGCGGCCCGGGAAAGCGTAGGTCCGAGGAGTAGGCTGGAAGTTACCGAGGGTACTCCGCGCACCGGCCTCCACGCCCGTGTCGTTTTCGGCGATTGAATACGCCGGGCCGGTTGCGACCGGTCCAGAGCAGGGTTCGCGTCATGACTGCGCCCGTTTCGTACGCGCCGACACTCGAGGACCGGGCCGTCGCCGCTCCGCCCGTCCGGATGTCGCTCGCTCCCCTTGGTTCGGCACCGGCTCTGCTGGACGGTGCCTGGTGGCCCCGGTCCCGTGATCTGGCCGCGGAACTTCCCCCGTTGGCCGCCGTACTCGACTCGCTGTGGGGGCGGATCACCAGGATCACGGTGAACCCCACGCACTGGCCGGCCGACTTCCCGCGCAAGGTGCCCGTCGCCGGGCATGTGGTGAAGGTGGGCTGGTTCCT
Organism: Streptomyces sp. NPDC088350; assembly: GCF_044753545.1. Taxonomy (NCBI): domain Bacteria; kingdom Bacillati; phylum Actinomycetota; class Actinomycetes; order Kitasatosporales; family Streptomycetaceae; genus Streptomyces; species Streptomyces sp. NPDC088350. The sequence goes on from NZ_JBIVNL010000006.1 coordinate 561,164, forward strand.
GGCCGAACAGGACCCGCACCAGCTGCTTCTCCTCTCGTACCGCACCTCCCGCTGGGACCTGCTGATCGTCCCGCCGGAGACGGACCCCACCACGGCCGCCTGGCTGATGGCCGCCGCGAGCGACCCCTCGCGCACGTCGACCGCGAGCGCGCTGATGGAAGAGGCGGCACGCCTTCCGGTAGCGGTAGAGGTACCGGCTCCGGCGCCGGGTGTGTGACGGGCATGGGCAACTCCGTGACCGTGACCGTGATCGTGCTGCTCGCGATGGTCGGTGCGGGCGGCTTCCTGATCCACCGACTCCGCAACCAGCGCGCCGAGCGCGTCAACGCCTTCCCCTACGACCGCTCCCGCCCGGTCGTCCGGGGGTCGGCGCCCTCGGCCACCCACAAGGCGCGCAGCCGTGCCGGCACGAGCGGCACCGGCGACCGGCCCGACCAGCGAGACCACCGCGACGACGGAAGCGCACGGCCCCCGGCACGGAGCCGGGCCGGAGCGCCGGAGAAGTGAGTCACCAGCCGACGTGACTGATGTAACTGACGTAGCACAGCCTCGACAGCAGCCCAGGACCCCGGCCGCGCCACAGACGACAGGAATGTGAGAGCCATGGGTGTGCTGATCACTGTGCTGGTGCTGGTCGCCGCGATCGGGCTGGTGCTGGTCGCGGCGAGCCTGCGCAACGTCCAGCAGTACGAGAAGGGCGTGGTGTTCCGCTTCGGGCGGCTGCTGCCGGAGATCCGCGAGCCCGGTCTGCGGGTCATCCGGCCGATCGGGGACCGGATGCGGAAGGTGTCCGTCCAGACCGAGGTGCTCAGCATCCCGCCGCAGGGATCGATCACCGCCGACAACGTGACGCTCACCGTCGACGCGGTCGTCTACTTCAAGGTCATCGACCCGGTGAAGGCCCTGGTGAACGTCCGTGACTATCCCGGCGCCGTCTCCCAGATCGCCCAGACCTCGTTGCGCGCGGTGATCGGCCGGGCGGATCTGGACACGCTGCTCTCCGACCGCGACCTCATCAACGCCGAGCTCAAGAAGGTGATGGACGCCCCCACCGAGGAACCCTGGGGGCTGCGCATCGAACGTGTGGAGATCAAGGACATCGCCCTCCCGGAGTCGATGATGCGCTCCATGTCCAAGCAGGCCGAGGCCGAGCGGGAGCGCCGGGCCCGGGTCATCGCCGCCGACGGCGAGTTCCAGGCGTCGCAGCGGCTGAGCGCCGCCGCCGCGACCATGGCCGACACCCCGGGCGCGCTCCAACTGCGCCTGTTGCAGACGGTGGTGGACGTCTCCGCGGAGAAGAACAGCACCCTCGTCATGCCGTTCCCGGTGGAGATACTCCGGTTCTTCGAGCACCAAGGGCGGGAGACCGACGCGGAGTTCGCCCGCAGGACCGCCGGTACGCGGCCGGCGATCGCCGAACTCCCCGCGCTCCCCGAACCGCCCGCGCTCCCCGAACCGCCCGCGCTCCCCGAACCGCCCGCGCTCCCCGGAACACCCGCGCCGACCGTCCCCGCCCCGGCCGCCCCGGCCGCCCCGACCCCCGCGCCCGTCTTCTCCCTGGGCGGGAAGCGGGTCGACTCCGATGCCGATACGACACATGCCCCCAGCTGACGCCCGCCCGCTCCGCTCCGTCCCCCGGACATCGGCCAGGTGGTCCGGGTGAGGTCCGACAACCGGTCCGCCCGGGTCCAGGTGCTGGTCGCCGAGCAGGCCGCGCTGCACGGCGGCCCGGTGGGTGTCGCCGACGTGTGCACCGCCGCCGTGGCCGCGCTCCCGGTCGGCGGAGCCGGGCTGTCCGCGATGTCCAGGCCCACGACGTCCACGGCCGCGGCGAGCCATCCGCTGTGCAGCACCGACGACATCAGCGAGCAACTGGAGGAGCTACAGCTCACGTTGGGCGAGGGGCCCTGCGTGGACGCCTTCCTGCACGGCTCCGCCGTCCTGACCCCCGACCTGCTGAACGGCCGGCTCCAGGACCACTGGGCGGTGTTCGCCGACGCGGCCCTGGAGGCCGGGGCACGCGCCGTCTTCGCGCTGCCCCTCCAGATCGGGGCGATCAGCCCGGGAGTCCTGGACCTGTACGCCGACGTGCCGACCGTCCTGGACCCGGAACAGCTGGCCGACGCGCTCGCCTTCGCCGAGCTCGCGACGCTGCTCCTGCTCGACGCCCGCATCGACGAGAGCGCCCCGCCGGTCAACACCCCGGCCGCGGCACGGGACTTCGAGGATCTGGGCGGCTACCGGACCGAGATCGACCAGGCCACCGGCATCCTCACCGTCCAGCTGGGTACCGGCATCGACGAGGCCTTCGTACGACTGCGCGCCCATGCCTATATGCGGGGGCGCCGGCTCGCCGACGTGGCCGCCGACGTCGTGGCCCACCGGCTGCGCTTCTCTCCGGACCCCGCTGACCCCGCTGACTCCGCTGACTCCGCTGACTCCGCTGACCCCGACGACCACGACCGGCCCGGCGACCACGACCAGCGCGACGACAACGACCAGACCTGACCTGACGCAATGAGGGTGTTCATGATGAATCAGCAGCTCCTGGCCAAGACGTTCGTCGAGCTGGCGGACAACCTGGTCGCCGACTTCGACCTGATCGACTTCCTGCGCCTGCTCACCGATCGCTGTGTCGGCCTGCTCGGCGCGAGTGCCGCCGGGCTCCTGCTCGCCGACCGCGACGGCGAACTGCGCGTGATGGCCGCCTCCGACGAGCAGGTGCGACTGCTGGAGCTCTTCCAGTTGCAGAGCGACGAGGGCCCCTGCCTGGAGTGCTACCGCACCGGCGCACCCGTGCTCGTCACCGACCTGACCCGGGAGGTCGAGCGCTGGCCGCGGTTCGCCACCGCCGCCCACCGCAGCGGTTTCACCGCCGTACAGGCGCTGCCGATGCGGCTGCGGGACGAGGTCGTCGGCGCCCTGAACCTGTTCCGCGCCGAACCCGGCCCCTTCGACCCCGCCGGCACCCTCATCGCCCAGGCCCTGGCGGACGTGGCCACGATCAGCCTGTTGCAGCAACGCACCACCCACCGCAGCACGATCCTCAACGAGCAGCTGCAGAGCGCCCTGAACAGCCGCATCCTGATCGAGCAGGCCAAGGGCAAACTCGCCGAACGCCGGGGCGTCGACATGGAACAGGCCTTCACCGCGCTGCGCGCCTACGCCCGCTCCCACAACCGGCGCCTGTCCGACGTGGCCCGTGCCTTCATCGACGCCTCCGAGCCCCTCCCCGGACTGGCCGTCTGACCCGTCAGGCCGCCCTCTTCGCGACGCGCGGCTCGGCCATCACCTGGTCGTGCAGACGGGCGCAGGTGCGGGAGATCAGCCGGGAGACGTGCATCTGGGAGACACCGAGCCGCAGACCGATGCGGGCCTGTGTCATCTCGCAGAAGAACCGCAGGTAGAGGATCTCGCGTTCGCGGGCGGGCAGGGCCCGCAGCAGGGGGCGCAGCGCCTCGCGGTCGACGATCAGATCGAAGTCGGGCTCGACGCCGCCGAGGGTGTCGGTCAACGGGTGACCGTCCGTGGGGTGTCCGGGTACGGCGTCCAGCGACCAGGCGGTGTACGCCTCCAACGCCCCCTGTCCTAACCGCACTTCGGCCTCGGTCAGCCCGGCGTGCGCGGCGATCTCGGGGACGGCGGATGTCATCCCGCCCCGCGTGGCGCTCAGTTCGTAGTCGGCGGAGCGGACCTGGCCGCGCAACTCCTGTACGCGGCGCGGGACATGGACGACCCAGAGTTCGTCACGGAAGTGCCGCTTCACCTCGCCGAGGATCGTCGGTACGGCGAAGCTCGGGAAGGCGGAGCCGAGACTCGGGTCGAACCTGGACACCGCCTTGACCAGGCCGAGTTGGGCGACCTGCGCGAGGTCGTCGAAGGTCTCACCGCGATGCCGGAAGCGCCGGGCCAGCCGTACGGCCATCGGCATCCAGGCGACCACCAGCTCCTGGCACAGCGCGGACCGCTCCGGACCGGCGGGCAGCGCGGCGAGCCGGCGGAACGACTCGGCGGTGTCGGGGGAGTCGTCGTAGGAACGTTTGGTGGTACGGGACTTACGGGTGCGGTCGGCCTGCATGGGGACGTGCTCCCTCGTCGGTGGTGTCGCTCACCGTGGGGCCGGCGGACCGCAGTGCGTGGGGGAGCAGTGAACACCGCTCCCACGGGGGTGCCTCCGGTCCGAAGCACAGGGGACGACTGCCCGGACGGACCCTTTTCAAACCGGCGCACTCGGGTGGGTGTCCGTGCCCCAACCGGCCGTGGTGCGGCGGCGATCCGCGGCTATGCTGCTGAGGAGACGTCCCAGCCCCCGGCGCCGCACCAACCCTCTTCCCTCCCGGTCTTCCGAACCGAGGCGCCTCATGAGCACCGCGCGGCAAGCGCACGAACCCGAAGTCCCGAAGCCGTCCGTCACGGGCGCCGCGGACGCCATGGACACGGTGCGGCTGCGCCGGCTGAACCGCTGGCAGGCGGAGGGCATGCGGGAGGATCTGGCGGACCTGTACGTGGAGTCCTCCGACGCCGAGGCGGGCGAGGAGTTCCGCGACCGGCAGAAGTTCCTGGTCCGGCTCGCGGACGACGTCAAGCTGCCGGGGTTCGACATGCTCGTCGCCGAGGCGGCGGCCCTGGCCGGCTGTGTCTGCGGGTTCTCCGTGCCGCGCGACGGGTCGTGGTGGCGGGGCTTCGACGGGCCGTTGCCGCAGAACCTGGAGCAACTGACCGCGTCCGGGCATGTGTTCGCGATCCTGGAAACCCTCGTCCATCCGCACCAGCACGCCCGCGGGCTCGCCCGCCGGATGCAGGAGCGGCTGCTCACCGATCACCAGGCCTCGCTGGGCGTCACGTTGGTGGACCAGTCCGCCCGGTGGACCCTCGCCGCCCTCAAGGGCTGGGGCTGGCAGGAGGTGGGGCGGATCGAGCGCGAGCCCGACACAACTGCCGTACGTGTACTGGTCCTTCCGCTCGGTGAGCGTACGGAGGACCACCCGGACGGTCTCGCCCACAACGACCGGACCCAGCGGCCCGGATAATCTGGAGGGGTTTGGATTCCGCAGGCCGGGCTACCCACCAGGGGCGTCCGACGGCCGTTCGGGACGAAGGCGCCGGAGAGTTGGGCCCACAGCTCCCGGTGCCGTCCGGCGCGCATCGCTCATGTCCCGTCCGTCGCGTGCAGGCGCCGCAGCGCCAGGCGCAGCTCCCGCCCGATCGGGGCCGGGAGGGGCTCGTCCCGTGTCGTGGCGACCAGCGCCTCCGCCACCACCCGGAGCTTGATGTTGCAGTGCTGCGAGACCCCGACCAGCAGGTCCCAGGCCCGGTCGGCGGAGCACGGTGCGAGGGCCATCACCATGCCGCGTGCCTGGTCGATGACCGCGCGGGTCGCCATGGCCTGCCCCAGCTGCTCGTTCTCGGCGCGCAGCGCGACGTTCTCGGCCAGCAGGGCCGCGTCGCCCGCCGCGGGCGCGGTCGCCGGCAGCGACCGCTCGTCACGGGTTGTGGTCGGCTGGGTCAGTCGAGTCAGTTGACGCATGATGCAGGGACCTCCCCGGGGTATGGCGACAGCGTCGATACCGGGGACTGGGGCCTCACCGACAGCGTAGCCCCACCCGGAGCCCAGGACGCCGGCTCAGGACGCGGGCTCAGGACGCCGGCTCAGGACGCGGGCTCAGGGCGTCGGCTCAGGGCGTCGGATCCGGACGGCCGCCGCGGCCCAGCGCGCGGGCGCACCAGCCGATGACCGAGGCGTTGACGAGCGCCCCGACGACCATGGCGACGACGAGCATCGCGGCGCCGTCCGGCAGCACGAGGAACACCAGGCTCGCCGGGGCCGTGGTCAGCAGGGGAACGACGCCCGCCATGGACTCGCCCGAGTCGTCGGCGACGCTCACGGCGAGTGCCCACACGACCAGGCCCCCGCAGAGCACGAGGTAGCCGAGGGCGAAGGGATTGCGGAGGTTCCGGCCCAGTCGGCCCAGTCGGCGCAGCGGCGATCGGTCGGCAGGGGTGTCGGTACCGGTCACGGGAGGTACTCCTGGGGGTCGCGGGTCAGAGGTGGTCGGTGCCGGGCGGGTTCGGGCGGGTGATGCCGAGGTCGTAGGCGAGGATCGTGGCCTGGACGCGGTCGCGCAGGCCGAGTTTGCGGAGCAGGGCGTTCACATGGGACTTGACGGTGCCGACGGTGATGCCCAACTCCCCGGCGATCTCCGCGTTGTTGAGGCCGGAGGCGAGCAGGGCGAGGACGGTGCGCTGGCTGTCGGTGAGGCTCTCCAGCTCGCGCGGGCCGCTCCCGCCGTCGGAGCGGAATCCCGTGCCCGCGCCGGACGCGTAGTGGCCGATCAGCCGCCGGGTCGCGGACGGCGCGAGCACGCTCTCGCCGCCCGCCACCACCCGGATGCCGTGCAGGAGTTCGGAGGCGTGCACGTCCTTGAGGAGGAACCCGGAGGCTCCCGCGCGCAACGCGTCGAAGACATACGCGTCGAGATCGAAGGTGGTCAGCACGAGCACCCGGGGCGCGTCCTCCCGTCCCGTGATGATCCGGGTCGCGGCGATACCGTCCATCTCGGGCATCCGTACGTCCATCACGACCACGTCGGGCGCCAGTTCGGCGGCGAGCACCACCGCCGTCACCCCGTCGGCGGCCTCTCCTACGACCGTCATGTCGTCCTCGGCGTCGATCACGGCGGCGAAGCCCGCCCGGACGATGCCCTGGTCGTCGACGACCAGCACCCTGAGGCTCATCGTTGTGTCCCCTCGTCGTCCGGCACCGCCACGAGCGGCAGCCGGAGCCGGACCGTGCCCGGCGGGCGCCCGGCGGTCAGTGTGCCGCCGAGCGGCGCGATCCGCGCGGTCAGCCGGTCCCGTACGGCGGTGCCGGCGGCCCGCGGCACACCGGTCGCCGTGATCGTCAACATGCCCTCCGCCGCGTCGAGTTCGAGTACGGCGGGTTCGTCGTCGCCGGTCGCGAGCAGGGTCTCGGCGACGTGGTAGGCCGCCAGGTCGACCTCGGTGGGGAGCCGTTCCGGTACCCGGGCGGTGAGGCGCATCTCCACGTCACGGCCGGTGGCCCGGCACTGGTGGGCGAGCAGGTCGAGGGCCTGGAGGGTGGGCTGGGGGCGGAGTTCGGGGGCCGGGTCGCCGTCGCGGACCGCGTCGAGCAGGGCGCGCATCGCGGCGAGGGCCTCGCGGGCGCGGGTCGCTGTCGCGTCCAGGTGGCCGGCCTGTGCTTCCGCGATCATGTCGGTGGTTCTGGCGAGGACGGTGGATTCGAGGCCGGCGGCGATTCTGCGGCGTTCGGACCAGGCGTCTCTAACGGCTTCCTCGGTCCAGGTGGCGAGGCGTTGGGCTTGGGTGTCCTGAGCGGCCTTGTCGCGTCTGTCGCGCGCGGCTCCGCCGTAGTGGGCCGCACCGATTACCAAGGCGGCAAAGACAGTTGCTGCCGCTGTGACCGACCAGGCGGGGATGGTTGTGCCGCGGTGTAGGACGGCGGTGGCCAGGGCGGTGGCATGTGCGGCTGTGGCTGCGACTGGAAAGAGAGAGAAGGGGACTTGAGGTAGTCGGTAGGCGCGGGCCGGTGGGGGCTGGGCGCGCCCCGCGGCGGAGCCGCAATTCGACACAGCCCCGCGCCCCTTAAAAGCGCCTGGCGCCACGCAAGTTGCCAGCATGCTCAGCGTTGGTGGAAACAGTACTGGGCCGGTGTAGTCGCCCACCCTCATTGCCATTGGCCACAGCAGAGCCAAGCCCAGGAGCGCGACCTGTGCCAGCCGTGGCGACCTGCGCAGCCACAGCAGTGCTACCGCCTGGGCCGCTGCCAGCAGGGCGAACAGGACCCCCGCCGAGACGTGCGAACCGCTCGACGCCGTCGCCGTTCGGATGATCAGGGCCGGTAGCAGGGGCTGTACGCACAGGCCGATCGCGGCGACCACCTGGGCCGCGCGGTAGCTCGACGGAACGGTTTGCTCCACCGGGGCCGCCGTGCGGCCGGGCAGGGTCGCCCGCACCTCCCAGCCGCCGTCCGCCGTCGGGCCGGTGGTCAGGGTGCCGCCTGCTTCCCGGGCCCGGGAGCGGAGGAAGGCCTGGCCTCGGCCGCCGCCGAGGTTCGCGGCGTGGGCCGGGGTGGTGGACGGGGGTGCCGCGCTGGTGATCACGACGTCGGTGCGGGTGTCGCCGTAGCGGCAGGTCACCGTGGTGTGGGCGCCCGGCGCGTGGCGGGCCACGTTGGTCAGGGCCTCGCGGACGATGCCGTAGGCCGCGTCGGCGAGGGTGCCGTCCGGGAGGGGGTCGATCTCGTGGTCCACCGGTTGGCCGAGGCGGCGGAAGCCCGCGATCAGGGCCCCCAACCGCTCCTCCGGGGACGGGAGTTCCTCGCGGGAGGGGGCCGGTGCGCGGACCGCGCCGAGTGCGCGGGTGACCTCGCGGCCGGTCTCGATTGCGAACTCCAGTGCTTCGGCGGCGAGTTCGGGGCGGCGTTCGCGCAGGCCGAGTGCGGCGCCGGCGGTGACGACCACGGCGGTGAGGTGGTGGGCGCTGACGTCGTGCAACTCCCGTTCCATGCGGCGCCGTTCGGCCGCCGGGAGCCGGTGGCGTTCGGTCTCGGCGCGGTTCAGGAGGAGTGCGGCGGCCTGGCGGGCGCGACGGGTGCGCCGTACGAACAGGCCCGCGCCGCACGCGGTGCCGTAGAGGAGGGCGGTCAGGACGAGGTCGAGGCCGTCGTGGTCGCTGAGGCCGTGCAGGGTGATGTTCTGGAGCAGCTGCCAGGCGGCGAGGGTGACCACGCTCAGGACGGTGGTGAAGGTGTCGCGCTCGGTCGCCACGGTGAACAGGGCGAGCGCGACGCCCGCGGTACCGAGGACCGCCATCGCGCCGGTGGGGAGGGGTCCGGCGCCGAGCGCGCAGGCCGCCGCGACCACGACGAGTGCGGTCACCGGGCGGGTGCGGCGCAGGGCGAGCGCGGCCGTGACCGGTCCGGCGACCAGGGCGGCCACGAGCAGGTCGGCCGCGGCCGGCACGGTGCCGCGCAGCAGCGGGACCCCCGGCCACACCAGGGCCTGGGCGCAGATCAGCAGGACCGGGAGCAGCCGGTCGTCGGTTCGGTTCATGACATTCACAGGCTATGGGTGCAGGTGAGGGGCCCGACTCGGGCTGAAGGGGGATTCGGGTCCCCGCCCTCTCTATCTCTGGTTCGACGCGGCAACCGTCCTCCAGCCCGAGGACCGCGCCCCGGCCCGCTCCTAGGCTCGATCACATCGAGGGAAGCGGTCGACCACCGCTCCCGTCACCACCCACACCACCAGGGGGATCTCCCATGTCCATGCCCAAGCGCGCCCTCCGCCTCTCCCTCGCCGGCGGCCTCAAGGTCGTAGCCTGGCCCGCGAGTTCGAAGCTGGCGCCGACCAGGACGGACCTGCGGTACGACGTTCGCGTCCAAGACCGCCACGTTCGAGGTCGCCGACTGACCTCAGGACGCGGACGGTTGAGAAGCGGCGCCCCGTCTCGACCGAGACGGGGCGCCGTTGTCGTAGCGGAACGAACGTCGGTGTCAGAACAGGTTCTTGTACGTCTGCCAGCCCGTGGCGACCTTCACCCGGGGCCCGAACGACCCTTTCCCGTCACCGGTGTTGCGCCACACGGTGCCCGCGGTGTCGCGGGAGACGAGATCGGCCTTCCCGTCGCCGGTGAGGTCGCCGACTCCGATGACGGCGTTGTAGGACGAGCCCCAGTCGGCGGCCAGCTTCACGCGGGGCTTGAAGCCGCCGGTGCCGGTGCCGTCGTAGCGCCACAGGGTGTTGGACCTGTCCTGGGCGAGGAGGTCGCCGCGGCCGTCGCCGTTGAAGTCGCCGACGCCGACGATCTTCTTGTAGCCGGACCAGCCGGTCGCGATGCGCACCCGCGCCGACAGCTTGCCCGCACTGGTGCCCTTGTAGAGGAAGACCTCGCCGGTGGACGCCTTGCGGGCGATCAGGTCGGGGAGGCCGTCGCCGGTGAGGTCGCCGGGGGAGGTCAGCACGTTGTACTGGTTCCAGCCGGTGCCCAGCGAGGTGTGCGGGGTGGAGGTGGTGAACGCCTGGCCGCGGAAGGTGCGGTAGACGCGGAGTTCGCCGCTCGCGAAGCGGACGAGGACGTCGTTCTGGCGGTCCTTGTTCAGGTCGCCGAACGGGACCAGGGTCACCGTCGAGGGCCAGCCCGAGGCCGACATCGCGCCGGAGAAACCGCCGGTGCCGTTGCCGGGGCGGTAGGTGACGACACCGTTCGAGGAGAGGGCGAGGACGTCGCCGATGCCGTCCGGTCCCCAGGTCGTGCGGTTGGTGAAGTCGCGGCGCACGGCGGCACCGGTGGACACGGCCACCGTCCGCGACATCGTCGGCGCCGGCCCCGAGCCGTCGGCGGGCGTGGCCGTCAGCGTGAAGGTGTACGCCCCGTTGGGCACGAGCGCGCCCACGCTGTCACGCAGGTCCCAGCGCGCGGTGAGCGCGCCGTCCACCTCGCCGCCGGTGTACGTCCGCACCGCCTTGCCGGTGACCTTGCTGGTCAGCGTCGCCGTCCAGGAGGCGGCGGGCCGGGAGAGCACCGCGCGGTACTGCCACCACGGGTCGGCGATCGCGTCGCTCTGGGTCGCGTCGGACTCGGTGACGGCGAGCGGCTGCGGGGTGACCCCGCTCGGCACCAGATGGATACGGTGCTCGGCGTCGACGTAGGCCGCCGGTCCGCCGAACTTGTCCACCGTCCAACTCACCCCGCGCAGGCTGGAGTTGGCCGCGCCCGCGGCGAGCGCGCCGATCGTGCGGGTGGTCGCGGTGCCGTCCGCGAAGGCGGTGAGCCGGAGTTCCCCGGCCGCGGTGTCGTGCCGGACGAGATAGCCGTCACCGAGCAGCGCCTCGCCGGACGGGACGGTGATGTTCTTCTTCGCCGTACGGTCCCAGACGCCGGCCGCGGCGGTCGTCCCGCAGGACCAGTAGATCCACCGGCCGACGACCTGCAACTCCTTGGCGACGCACGGGGCGCCGGTGCTGACGGTGTCGGTGCTCCTGCCGGTCTTCAGGTCCTTCGCGGTGACCACGCCGTTGCCGGTCCCCGGGGTCCACAGCTTGGTGCCCCAGACGGAGGCGGCGGTGACGGAGCGGGTGACGACGGGCTGGAGGTCGGTGTGGACGCCGAGGTCGCCGACGTACTGCTTGGCGGGGGAGGAGCCGTTGACGATCGCGTAGCGGCCGGAGATGTCGAGGACGCTTCCGGTGGCGGAGGGCAGATAGAAGCCCACCGGGTCGGTGTCGATCGACTGGAGGTACGACCCTATGGAGGGGTCGGGCGACGCCGTGAACGTCACCGCGTGTCCCTCGCCGGTGGCGTACGGACCCGTCCCGCGGCCGTCCCACGTCTGCCAGACCGGCGCGCTCGGCGAGTAGGAGGTGCCGGTGACCGAGACCTGACGGGAGTAGTAGGCACCCATGAAGGTGGTGTTGCGCTCGTCGGTGGCCAGGGTGCCGTTCTGCAGGGACAGCCGGTCGATCGTCGCGGCCACCGGCGGTACGGCGGTCACCTCCGTCGATGCCGGCGTGTCCGCGCCCGTGTCGGTGACCTCGCGCACCGCCCAGTGCGCGGAGTCGGCGCCGCCCGCGACCAGCAGGCCGCCGTCCGGTGTCGCGGTGACCGAGGTGTTCGCGTGCCGGAGCAGGGTGACCGCGTCGCCGCCCGCGAGGGGGACGGCCATGAGCGGTTCGCCGGACTTGTCGACCCAGTTGTGCGGGTCCCCGGGCACGGAACGCGCCACGACCAGCCAGCGTCCGGCGATCCCCAGGTAGGGGCTGCCCTCGGTGCCGGGCAGGGTCACCGTCGTCCCGGCGGCGGAGAGGTCGGCACGGTCCAGGACGTGTGCCGTGCCGCTGCCGGACGCGGACCAGACAAGGCGGTCGCCGCTCAGTGCGACGGCTGTCGGTGCGGCGGCCACCGGCACGTCGGCGGTGACCTTCGCGGCGGCGAGGTCCACCAGTGCCAAGTGGTACTGGCCTGCCAGGAGGTAGCGGACCACCACGGTGCCGCTGTCCCCGCCCATGACGGTGTAGTTGTCGGTGACATCGGCCGGCAATCCCTCGACGAGCGCGCCTTCGGCGGGCGCGCCGCCGCCGTACAGATACAGCGCGTGCCCGCCGCCGACGGTGCTTGCCTGAGCCAGCACATGGGTGCCGTAGGTCGCCCAGTACCTGCCGTGTGTGAGGGCGACCTCCGTGCTCGTACCCGTGGCCATGTCCTTGAGGACGACCTTCGAGGTGGGCGAGACGACCTCGGTCACGATGTCGGACGACGAGCCCAGGTACCCGGGGACTTCGAGCCGGGCGACATCTCCCAGCGCGGCAGTCGTCGTACCACTGTCGTACGACGTCCACAGGTATCCCGAAGTACCCTCCCGCGCATGTAGATAGCCGCTCGGGCCGGCACTGAAGATGCGGTCGCCGCGCGGGAGGTAACGGTCCGACTGGAAGACCGTGTCCGCCGCGACAGGGGTGTTCCCCACCGCACCGGCCGGCACGGACAGCGGCCCGGTACCGGCGGCCACGACAAGAACCGCCAACGCGGCGACGACGCCACGGGCGGTGGTACGACGGGCCAACGCGGCCTCCTGGACGAGAACAGGGCGGGCGTGGCGGGACGGCGGTGGCCGCGTGCGCGTGTACATGTACACGCGCGCCGGCGAATACCGTGACGTGTCTGCGTATGTACAGCCCCCCGGCTGTCCCCCCATGCAAGATGCACAGGAGGCTAACAGCGCCCCTGGATCATCAGGTGAACCGGGTGTCTCTTCCGCATAACGGTGCACGGGACGAAGGGCAGGTCATGAGCAACTCCCCCACCCCGGCCGGAGGTTACTCCGCCACCTCCCTCGCCAAGAAGATCGGCGTCAGACCGGGCCACCGGCTGCACCTGCACCACGCCCCCGGCGACTGGGCCGTCCCCGGACTGCCCGACGACTGCGAGGTGGCGGCCGGCACCCCGCGCGGCGCCGACGTCACCGTCGCCTTCTACCAGGACCGGAAGCGACTCGACGCGGAATGCCCGGATCTCGTCCGGGAGCTCGCCGACACCGCCATGCTCTGGATCGCGTGGCCCCGCAAGGCCGCGGGCCATGTCAGTGACATCACGGAGAACGCCCTGCGCGACCTGTTCCTCCCCCTCGGGGTCGTCGACGTGAAGGTCGCCGCGCTGGGGGACGACTGGTCGGGGCTGAAGTTCGTGCGGCGGAGGGAAAACCGGCAAAGCGGCAACAAAGGTCCCGCAAAATGAACTTGAGTCGGAGCAACCGGTCGATCTGAGGCAACATCTTGGTGAACGGTGAGTGCTGCGCGGGTAGTGCGCGGGCATCGCCGGATGGCCGGATGGAGTGAGGGACGTGGTGGAGCCGAGGATCGCCGTCGCCGTGGTGACCATGGGAAACCGGCCCGCCGAGGTCGACGCGCTCCTGGAGTCCGTGGCCAAGCAGGACCTCCCGCCCACCCGCGTCGTGATCGTCGGAAACGGCTGCCGGCTCCCCGAGTTCACCGACCGGCTCTCCCTGCCCGGCGAGGTCACCGTCATCGACCTCGACGAGAACCTCGGCTGCCCCGGCGGCCGCAATGTCGGCCTGGCCCGGCTCCGCGCCTTCGGTGACGTGGACGTCGTAGTGGAACTCGACGACGACGGACTGCTCGTCGACGCCGACGTGCTGCGCCGCGTACGCGACCTGTACGCCGCCGACGACCGGCTCGGCATCGTCGGTTTCCGGATCGCCGACGAGCACGGGGAGACCCAGCGCCGCCATGTGCCCCGGGTCGGCGCGGGGGACCCGATGCAGGGCGGGTACGTCACCGGGTTCCTCGGCGGCGGGCACGCGCTCAGCATGGCGATGCTCGCGGAGACGGGGGACTGGCCGGCCGAGTTCTTCTTCGCGCACGAGGAGACCGACCTCGCCTGGCGGGCCGCCGACGCCGGCTGGCGCGTCCTCTACGCCCCCGAGCTGCTCCTCCAGCACCCCAAGACCTCACCCGCCCGGCACGCCATCTACTACCGGGTCACCGCCCGCAACCGCGTCTGGCTGGTCCGCCGCCGGCTCCCGCTCGCGCTGATCCCGGTCCACCTGGGCGTCTGGACGCTGCTCACCCTCGTACGGACGCGGTCGCGCGCCGGGCTGCGGGCCTGGTTCGGCGGCTTCATGGAGGGCGTGCGCGAACCGGCGGGGGAGCGGCGGCCGATGCGCTGGCGCACGGTATGGCGGCTGACCCGGCTGGGCCGTCCGCCCGTCATCTGACCCGGGGAGACGGTATCTGGCCTGGGGAGACGGTAAGGGACGAGGGCCCGGTCGGTCACCTCCGCCGACCGGGGCCCTCTGGCGTCCCCCGGACCCGGCCACGACGGCGACACTCCCCCGAGCTGCGCGTCGTACGCGCGCGCCCTCGGGCCAGATCCGATGAAGTGATCACATCAGGTCGCACCAACGAATCGCTAACATGTGGCCAACGGTGCTCACGATGCTGCCGGGCCGGATGGCCTGAAGTCGCCGCGCGGTGGCGGCAGATGCCGGGTACGGTAGCGGATCCCGGCCCTCGACGGCCGGGACAGGGCGGCGGGAAACCGCCGTGGGCACGGCGGAAATCCGCCAGCAACGGCGGAGGGCTCCGCCGCGGAGCACGGCCGCGAGGGCCGCGCGGAAGGGCGGCGGGTCGGTGTGATGCGGTGCGAGCTGCGGTTCGGACTGCTGGGCACGCCCGTCCTCTACGGCCGTGACGACGACTCCGTGCATCCCATCGGCGGCACCAAGGTGCGGGTCCTGCTCGCCGCGCTGCTCCTCGAACCGGGCAGGGTCGTCTCCGTGGACGCCCTCAAGGACGCCCTGTGGGGCGGTTCGCCGCCGGCCTCCGCGCACGCCTCCCTGCACAACCACGTGACCCGTCTGCGCCGCCTCCTCGACGACCCCGACCGGCTGCGCGCGGTACCGCCCGGCTATGTGCTCCGCGTCGACGAGGGCGAACTGGACGTCCACGTCTTCGAGACCCGGGTCGCCGCGGCCCGCACCGCGCACGCGGCGGCGGACTGGCCCGTCACCGTCCGCGCGTGCACGGCCGCCCTCGCCCTCTGGCGCGGCACCCCGCTCAGCGGCCTCCCCGCCGAACTCGGCGGCTACGCCCTCGCGCAACGCCTCACGGAGGCCCGCCTCCTCGCCCTCGAATGGCGCTACGATGCCGAGCTGGCCCTCGGTGGCGTTCGACTCGGCGCGCTCGTACCGGAGTTGGCCGCGCTGGTAGCCGACCACCCGCTCCGCGAGGGCTACCACCGCCAGCTGATGCTCGCCCTCCACCGCACCGGCCGCCAGGCCGAGGCCCTCGCCGTCCACCGGGACCTCCGCAACCGCCTGATCGAGGAACTCGGCATTGAGCCGGGGGTGGGGGTGCGGGGGGCGCATGCGGAGGTGTTGCGGGGGGTGGTGGATGTGGGGGTGGGTGGGGGGTTTGGGGGTGGTGGGGTTTCTGGTGGCGCCGGAGGTGCGGCGAGCGGCGGTGGTGTTGTCGGCGGTGTCCGCCGTACCGGGGCCGGTGAAGCCGTCGGCGGTGTCCGCCGTGCCGGGGCCGGTGAAGCCGTCGGCGCGGACGAACCGATGACTTCGGGCGGCGTTCCCGGGCGCACCGGCTCAGTTCCCGGGCGCACCGACTCCGCTCCCGGGCGCACCGGCTCAGTTCCCGGGCCCATCGACTCCGCTCCCGGGCGCACCGGCTCAGTTCCCGGGCGCACCGACTCCGCTCCCGGGTGCACCGACTCCGCTCCAAGAGGCACGCGCTCAGTTCCCGGGCGCACCGACTCCGTCCCCGGGCCCATCGACTCCGCTCCAAGAGGCACGCACTCCGTCCCCGAGCCCACCGACTCCGTCCCCGAGCCCACCGCTCCCGCACCCGCCCCCACCCCCCACGCACCCCCGTCTCCCCACGCACCCCCTTCCCCCCACCCCGCCCAACTCCCACCCCCACCCGCCCACTTCACCGGCCGCGCCAACACCCTCCACGCCCTGCACGACACCCTCGCCCCCCTCTCCGCAGACCCCGGTGCCCACCCCCTCGCCGTCATCAGCGGCATGGCCGGCGTCGGCAAGAGTGCGCTCGCCCTGCATACGGCCCACCAGCTGCGGGAACGTTTCCCCGACGGGCAGTTGTACGTGAACCTGCACGGCGCCACCCCGGGCATGACCCCCCTCACCTCCGGCCAGGCACTCCACGCCCTGCTCCGCGACCTCGGCGCGGAACCCCGGCACATCCCCGAACACCCGGACGCGGCAGCCGCGTTGCTCCGCTCGCTGCTCGCCCCGACCCGCACGCTGATGGTGCTGGACGACGCGGAGAACGCCGCCCAGGTACGGCCGTTGCTGCCGGCCGGCACCGGTTGCGCGGTGATCGTCACCAGCCGTTCGCCGCTGACCGCCCTCGACGGCGCCCGCCGCTTCCCGCTCGCGCCCCTCTCCGGCGAGGACAGCGCGGCGCTGCTGCGCGCGGTGTCGGGCAGGGACGGCCTCGACGCGGCCCACCCCCTCGTCGAACTCACCGGCCGCCTCCCGCTCGCCCTGCGCGTCGTCGCCGCCCGGCTGGCCGCCCGCCGGGCCCTCACCCCCGACGTCCTGGCCGGTCAACTCGCCGCCACGGAAAGCCGGTTGAACCACCTCGAATACGACGACCTCAGCGTCCGGCGCTCCCTCGCCGTGGCCCACGACGCCCTCGCCGCCTCCGAACGCGGGACCGACCGGGACGCGGCCCTCGCCCTGCGCCACATCGGCACCCTCGACCTCCCGGCGTACGGCGCACCCCTGTTGGCACGTCTCGCCGGCACCGGCGAACGCCGCGCCGAGGCCGCCCTCGACCGCCTCGTCGACGTCGCGCTCCTGGAGGAGACGGCGTACGGCCGCTACGCCCCCCACGACCTGGTCCGCGACTTCGCCCGCGAACTGGCGCAGCGGGGAGGGGAAGGCGGCCTCGTCGACACCACCCTCGGCTGGTACGCCGCCGTCGCCGAACGCACCCTCACCGCGATCGTCGAACCGGGCCTCGACCAGGACGACCGCCGCCGCCCGACCGCCGCCCAACTCCCCGGCCACACACCGGAGGTGACGGCCACCGCCCCCTTCCGCAGCTCCGAAGACGCCTTCGCCTGGGGCGACCTGGAGCTGGAGAACGTGCTGACACTGGTGAACCGGTACGGGGGCGAGGAGGTTTCCGACGACCGCAGGACCGCCCACGTCTCGACCCTCGTCCGGCTCCTCTTCCCCTACCTCCTGCGCGGCGGCCGGGTCGCCGAGATGGAGGTGCTCGGCCGGGCCGCCCTGGGCGCGGCACGGCGGCTCGGCGACGCGGCGGCCGAGGCGTACGCGCTGGGCGACCTCGCAGGCCTGCACTTCCTGACCGGCCGGCAGAGCGAGGCGCTCGGCCTCAACGACCAGGCCCTGGCGATCTGGTGGCGGCTCGACACGCCCTCCTGGATCCGCCGCTGCCTCAACAACCGCGGCCTGCTCCTCGAAGGCCTCGGCCACTACGCCGAGTCCGGGGTCGCCCTGCGCCAAAGCCTCACGTACTCACGGCAGTTGAACGACCCGTACGGCGAGGCCGTGACCCACAGCCACCTCGGCAACCTGTACGAGCACACCGACCCGCGCGCCGCCATCGAGCAGCACCGGCGCTCGCTGGCCATCGGCGACGAGATCGGCGCGGTCATCGTGCAGCACTCCGCGCACTGCAACATCGGCTACGCCCATCTCACCCTCGGCGAACCGGCCGCCGCCCTGCCGCACTTCGAGGAGAGCCTGCGCATCCTCGGCGGCCACGGCGACTGGCACGGCGAGTCGCAGACCCGCCTCGGCCTGGTCCGCGCCCTCCGCCTCCTCGGCCGCACCGAACGCGCGGACACCGACTGCGCGGAACTGCTGCGCCGCGCGGACGCCCGCGCCGACCGCTACATGGGCGGTCTGGCCCGCCACCAACTCGGCCTGCTGCTGCGGGAACAAGGCCGCGTGGAGCAGGCGTACGCGGAGTGGCGGGCGGCTCTCGAAGCGCTCGACGGGACGGACGAGAAGGCGGTCGTCGAGGAGCTGGGCGAGCTGTTGTCGCAGCGTGACGCGCGTCGACCACCGAGACCGTAGGCCCTACTTGGCGTCGGCGTAGCACTCGACCACCGCGACGGTGAACGGGAACCGCACCGGTGTCTCCCCGAACGTCAGCCGTCCGGCGAGGTCGGCCGCCTCCTGTATCGCGGCGACCACGGTCCCGGCCTCCTCCTCGGGGCAGTGGACTATCACCTCGTCGTGCTGGAAGAAGACCAGCTCGGCCGCCAGCTCCGCACAGGCCCGGCGGAGCGCGGCGAGCATGAGCAGGGCCCAGTCGGCCGCGCTGCCCTGCACGACGAAGTTACGGGCGAAACGGCCCCGGGCGCGGGAGTTGGTGGAGGCGTAACCGGGCACCCAGCCCTGGTCGGCGGGGGGTGCGGCGGGGTCGTCCTGGGGGATGCCCGCCTCCTCCCCGGCGTCCTCGCCCCCGACCACCGGCGGGCAGGTCCGCCCCAGCCAGGTCCGGACGAGCCGCCCCTCCTCTCCCGCGCGCGCGGCGTCGTCGACGTAGGCCACCGCCTGGGGGAAGCGGCGTCTGAGCGCGGCGAGGTTCTTGAGGCCGTCGCCGGAGGTCTGGCCGTAGACCGCGCCGAGTACGGCGATCTTGGCCTGGTCGCGGTCGCCGGAGAAGGCGCGGTCGGAGACGGACTGGTAGAGGTCGGTGGCCCGGCCGGCCACCTCCATCAGCCCGGGGTCGCGGGAGATCGCGGCGAGCACCCGGGGTTCCATCTGGTCGGCGTCGGCGACGACGAGCCGCCAGCCCGGGTCGGCGACCACGGCACGCCGGATGACCTTGGGGATCTGGAGCCCGCCCCCGCCGTTGGTGACCCAGCGCCCGGTGACCGTCCCGCCGGCCAGGAACTCCGGCCGGAACCGCCCGTCCCGCACCCAGTCCTGCAACCAGGACCAGCCGTGCGCCACCCAGATCCGGTACAGCTTCTTGTACTCCAGCAGCGGCTTCACGGCCGGATGGTCGAGGGACTGGATCTCCCAGCGCCGGGTCGACCTGACCTTGATCCCGGCCTCCGCGAAGGCCTTGACGACATCCGCGGGCAGATCGGGCCGCACCCGTCTCCCGAAGGCGGCGGACACCTCGTCCGCCAGCTCGGCGAGCCGCCGCGGCTCACCCCCGCCCGGATACCGCTCGCCCAGCAACTCGTGCAGCATCTCCCGGTGCACCTCGGCGCTCCACGGCAACCCCGCCCGGTTCATTTCGGCGGCGACCAGCATCCCCGCCGACTCGGAGGCGGTGAGCAGCCGCATCCGGTCCGGGTGCGCGGTGGAGTCGTGCCGCCGCTGCTGCTCGGCGTAGACGGCGAGGAGGTCGCTCAGGGGGAGATGGACACTCTGCGGCTCGAAGAGCGAGGACTGCGCGCCGGGTTCGGCGGCCCGCTGCGGCGGATCCGGCGGCACCGGCCCACCCCGCAACCGGGCCAGCGCGGCGGCGGCCGACCGCGGCTCGCCGTGCCGCCCCTCGTGCCCGAGCAGCAGGGTCTCGGCGTCCTCCACGTCGTAGCACCGCTCCACCCGCACCCCCGCGGCGAGCAGCGCCGGATACACCTCGGCGGTGGACCGCCACACCCACCGGCTCACCTCGGGCCGCCCGCGTACGGCCTCGACGAGATCCGGCTCCCGCCGTACGGCACCCTCGGGCAGCCCGTCCGGACCGAGGGCGGCGACCTCGGCACCACCACCCTCGGCCGGAGCGAGCGCCCAGCGGTCGGTCATGTTCGCGAGTGTGACAGGCGGGACTGACAACGGCCATGACCTGGTGTTTCAGGCCTGATACCCGCGCAGCATCTCGGCGATGTGCCCTTCGGTCGTGGGCTTGTCGATGCCGACGCCGTTCAGCACGCCCTCGCCGTTCTCGTGCTCCAGCAGGGCGAGCAGGATGTGCTCGGTGCCGATGTAGTTGTGGCCCAGGCGCAGGGCCTCGCGGAAGGTGAGTTCCAGGACCTTCTTGGCGTCGGGGCCGTAGGGGACGAGGTCCGGGATCTCGTCGGCCGCGGCCGGGAGCGCCGTGGCGGCCGCCTGGCGCAGGGCGTCCAGGGGGACCCCCTGCGCGACGATGGCCTTGCCCGCCAGGCCGTCCGGTTCGGCCAGCAGGCCGAGAACCAGGTGCTCGGGGCGGCCCTCGGGGTTGCGGGCGGCGATGGCCGCGTTGTGCGCGGCCATGACCACGTTCCGGGCGCGGATGGTGTACCGGCTGAACCCCTGGCTGAGGTCGAGGTCGGCGGACTCCTTGGCCACGAAGCGCTTCTGCGCGGCCTGTCGGGTGACACCCATGCTCTTGCCGATGTCGGTCCAGGACGCGCCGGAGCGCCGGGCCTGGTCCACGAAGTGACCGATCAGGTGGTCGGCCACGTCGCCCAGGTGGTCGGCGGCGATGACCGCGTCCTGGAGCTGGTCCAGGGGTGCGGGGTGGACCTTCTTGATGGCGTCGATGAGGTCGTCGAGACGTACGGACGAGGTGACGTTCGGGTTGGTCGTCATGTGTCAACCGTAGGTTGACAGTAGGGCACTGTCAACCCCGAGTTGACAGTCGTGTGACGCCGAGATGCAGGAAGGCTGCGGCCCCACCAACCCCCGCCGCGACCACCTCCACGGCCACCAGTGCCTCGCCCACCACAACTCCCAGCACCTGCACCTGACTTGCCCCCGTGAGCCCCAGTGGCCGCAGCTCGCCACGCCGCGCGGACGTCGCCGTCAGCAGTGTCGTGGCGAGTGAAATCCCCGCGTATGCAAGGGAGATGCCCAGCACCACGAACACCCCGAGCCGCGTCCGAGCCCCGCCCCGGCCACCCCCGCCGCCCCAGATCCCCATCTGCGGATACACCTCCGCCAACCATGCCCCCGCACTGCGAACCGTCCCCCCGGATGTCCTCAACTCGGCCACCACCCGCGCCCGTTCAGCAGCCCCGCCCGCGACCCGCACGTCCAGCCGGTCCTCCCCCGTCCCCGTCCCCGCCGCGTTCGCCGCCGTCACATACGCGCCGTCGTCCCCCGTCCCGCGTGCCGGCACCGCCACGATCCGCAACCGTGCCGCCCGCCCGTCCCCGAGCCGCACCCGCACCCACGTGCCGACCGTGTGCCGCTCCCACTCCTCGTTCACGACGATCGACCGGTCGTCCACCTCCCTTACGTCACCGGCGACCACCGGCAACCGCGTGACCTCTGCGAACGCCCGCACATCCCGCACGGCCCGAGCGTCGGACCGGACGAGAGCCGTACCGCCCTCCCGTGCGAAGACCGCGGTCGAAGCGGACGCGGAGACCGTTGCCCCGGGTACCGCCGGGACCCTCACCTCCTCACCGGTGACGACGAACTGGGCCCGAGTGCGCGCACGCCCCTCCGCCGTCCTGGCCCCCGCGACCGTCCACGCCGACCCCGGCAACGAACCCGCCAGCGCCACCGTCACCAGAACAGGCGCCGCCACAGCGGCAGTTCGCCGCCCCGACGTGGCCGCGTTCTCGCGGATCAGCAACCCACCCGCACCCGGCAACCGCACCAGCAGCCGCACGACAGGGCCCACCAGCCCCGGTGCCGGCACGGCCACCCCGGTGATGAGGATCATCGGCCGGGTCGTGTACGTCTTCCGCTTCAGCAGGTCCGCCAGGTCCGCCCACAACGACCGGGCGAGCAGGGCCAGTCCGGCCGCCAGCAGCAGCCCGCCGATCAACCGTCGCGACCACGGCGGCACCCCCGCCCCCGCCCCCGTCCACCCGGACCGGTCCCAACACCCGTAAATCCGCGAGGAGTTGGCGGCCACCGGATCATGCGTGACCAGGACCGTCGTCTGCTCCTCCCCGTCCACCAACTCCCGGAGCGAAGTGAGCACTTGGCGACTGGTGACGGTATCCAGCGCGCCCGTCGGCTCGTCCCCGAACAGCACCGCCGGACGCGTGATCAGCGCCCGGCCGGCCGTAGCGGCGGCGCCACATTCTGCGCGGCCGTGAGGGAGGAGGCTGAAGGACCCGACGGCCCCATCACCGCCGTGAACGTCTCGGCGGCGTTCCGTGTGCCGGAACACGAACCACCTGCGGGCGTCCCGGAGGTAGGACCAGCCCCACCCTCTCCCGGAAAATGTGACACTGGCACGTGTCAGTGTCACAATTTCCGGGAGAACCTACCCCGCCCTCCCACCCCGGCGCCTCATGACACGATCGACCGGTGAGCAGCACGACCGGCACCGTCGAGCGCGCCTTCGAGGCCGCCCTCTACACCGACACCCACGACGCCCTCGACACGGGCGCCTCGATCCTCGCCGCCGACCCCGCGGCCGACGCCGAACTCGACCGGCGCGGGCGGGAGTTCGTGGCGGCGGCCTGGCGGCGCGGATGGCAGCCCGCCGATGTCGTACGGCTGGTGCGGCGGGACCTGGACGACGTACACGTACGGCTCGTGTCGGCGCTGATCCGCGCGCAGGCGCCGGACGACCGTGCGCGCGGCCCGCGCTGGGGCGCGCAACTCGACGACCTGGCCGCCGACGCGCCGCCGCCCCGCACGGACCGCTTCACGCACGCCACCACCGTGCTGGAGCTGTACCGGCTCCTGCTACGGCTGCCGAGCCTGGAACCTCTCGACGAACCGAAACGGCACGACAGCCGACGGCCCGCCTCCCGCATGCTCACCCGCATCCGCGCGCTGCTAGCGAAGGCGGAGGCGACCGGGTTCCCGGAGGAGGCGGAGGCGCTGAGCGCCAAGGCGCAGGAGCTGATGGCGCGGCACAGTATCGACGAGGCGCTGCTCGACGCGCAGGCGCCGGCGAAGGACGCGCCCGGCGCGTGCCGGATCGGGGTCGAGGCGCCGTACGAGCAGGCGAAGGCGGTGCTGCTGGACGCGGTCGCCGCCGCGAACCACTGCCGGGCCGTGTGGAACGAGGCCTACGGTTTCTCGACCGTCGTCGGCTTCGAGGGCGATCTGGAGGTGGTCGAGCTGCTCTACACCTCACTCCTCGTGCAGGCCACGACCGCGATGACGCGGGCCGAGGCGGCCCAGCGCGCGGGTGGCCGCAGGCGGACCAAGACCTTCCGGCAGTCGTTCCTCGCGGCCTACGCCCACCGCATCGGGACCCGGCTGGCCGAGGCCGCCGAGACGCAGGTCACCGACGACCTGCTGCCGGTCCTCGCCACCCGCGAGGTCGCCGTCACCGACCGCGTCGACGAGATGTTCCCGGAGACCACCACGACCCGCCTGCGCGGGGTCAGCGACGAGGCGGGCTGGACGGAGGGCGCCGAGGCGGCGGACCGGGCCCAGGTGAGGGCCCGGCCACCGCTCGGCTGATGTGCGTCAGTCGCCGGCCTGCGTGAAGGCGCCGACCGAGGCCTCCGAGTCGCTCACGGAGGTCTTGCCCTGGACGGGCCCGTACGACCACTTGTAGCTCGCGGTGCCACTGCTGCCGGGCAGGGTGACGACCAGCTTCGTCGCGGCCAGACTCAGCTTGCCGCCCGCCGCGCCGCGCACGTAGGTGATGGTGAAGGAGGCCGCGTCACCCTTGGCGAGCTTCAGCTTCTGCGCCTTGGCCCCCTTCTGTGTGGCGAGGGCGACCTTGGTACCGCCGCCCTCCAGCGAGGCGCCGGGGAAGCCGTCCAGCGTGCACGGCTTGCTCTGGTTGGTGAGCGACACGGGGACCTCGCCCGTGTCGCCGGCGGACGGAGCGGTGCTGGCGGGGCCGACCTGCACGGCGACTCCGTCGAAGGAGCAGGCCGAGCCGTTCTTGCTGTCGGCGGAGCCACCGCCGCTGCCGTTGCAGGCGGTCAGGAGGAGCGCCGACGCGACGGCGGTGACAGCGAGGGAAATGGTGCGCATGAGGGGATCATCCCGCACAGGACGACACTCCACCGACACGCCCAGCCTCCGGCAAGACCGGGCAACGACACAGCCCGGCCTCGGGCACAGCCCGGCCTCCGGCACGACTGGGCAACGTCACCGCCCGGCCTCGATCACCCCCCGAGCCCCGCCGTAGCCAGCCCCGACGGCAGCTTCCCGCCCTCCGCCCGGGTGTAGGCCTCCTTGCCGAGACTGCCCGACCAGGTGACCGCGAGACCGGACTTGCTGACGGAGTCGACCATTCCGGTCGCCCGGGTCTTGCTGCCGTCCGTGCACTTGAGGTGGATCATCCGCATCCCCGCCTCCTCGCCCGCGGTCCCGCTGCACACGCTCCCGCCGGTGGTGAACAGCGCGGCCTGCTTGCCGGTGATCACCAGCGCCACGGCCTTGCCGTCGGTCGTGGCGAGCCAGCTGCCCTGCAGTCCGTCGGACGCGGCCGACGGACTGCTGCCGGTGGAACCCCCGGTGTCCGCGGTCGCGGTCGAGGTCGCGGAAGCGCTGGGCGTGGACGAGGAGCCGTCCTTGGAATCGCCGCCACTGCACGCGGTCAGTACGAGCGCACCCGCCAGACCGGCGGCAGCGGCCACGATCCGTACCGTCGACACAGTCGACACCGTCGAGTTCGCCGTAGTCACTGGTAGCTCCCAAGCTGTAGCCGGACGGCCGCCCGGTCGGCCTTGGCCGGGACGACCGCAGCAAGCTACCAGTGACTACCAGGAGGATTTGCGGACGCCGGGTAGGTATCCGCTGTGAGCCTGGCCGCGCAGGTTCACCCGGGACAGCCCGAACGCGCGGAAGTACCCGCGGGGCCGTCCGTCGACCTGGTCGCGGTTGCGCACGCGGGTGGCGCTGGCGTCACGCGGTTGGCTCCGCAACTCCCGCTGGGCGGCGGCCCGTTCGGCCTCGGTGGAACCGGGCCGCCGGATGATCTCCTTCAACTCCGCCCGCCTGGCCGCGTACCGCGCGACAACCCGCTGCCGCTGCTCGTTCTTCGCGATCTTGCTCTTCTTCGCCATCAGACCACGGCCGCCTCGACGCCGACCGTGTCGACGGTCTTGATTCCCCTGGTGGTCAGCCGCAGCCGTGCGTAACGACCCTCGCCGGGCGGCCAGTAGCGGCGCGAGGTGCGCCGGCGGGAGTGGGAGACGCGGTTGCCGAAGCCGGGCCGGGCGCCGGTCGGCATGCAGTGGGCGGACACGAGTGACGTACCTCTCCTCGATCGGGGCTGTAGCCGATGATGCTAATGGAATTCATTTTCAGTAAGGTACCAGCATGGCTCGCAACGAACTCCGCCCGGTCATCAAGCTCCGGTCCACCGCCGGCACCGGCTACACCTACGTGACCCGCAAGAACCGCCGCAACGACCCCGACCGCCTGACCCTGCGCAAGTACGACCCGGTCGTCGCCCGCCACGTCGACTTCCGAGAGGAGCGCTGACCGTCATGCGCGAGAACACCCACCCGCCCTACGGCCCGGTCGTCTTCCGGGACCGCGCCGCGCACCACGCCTTCCTCACCCGCTCGACGATGACGAGCGCGAAGACGATCGAGTGGGAGGACGGCAACACGTACCCCGTAGTGGACGTCGAGATTTCCAACATCAGCCACCCCTTCTACACCGGCACGGCCCGCGTCCTGGACACGGCCGGCCGCGTGGAGCGCTTCGAGCGCCGGTACGGGAAGCAGGACTGACCGTGCCCGACCTCTCCGTCGTCATCGTCGCCGGCCTGCACGCCGACGCCCGCAGAGCGGCCGTCGCCCAACTCCTCCACGACGTCCCCGGGAGCGTCGTACTCCACCACGACCTCGCTACGGCGGCGGCGGGCGCCGTCGTCCGCACGACCAGGGACGCCACCGGCATCCTCTCCCTCGCCGAGACCCCCCTCGTCAACGACTGCGCGTGCTGCGCGCTCCGCGAGGACCTGGTCCCGGAACTGCGCCGCCTGGCCGCGGCCGGTCAAGTCCGGCTCGCGATAGTCGAGTTGTGGGATTCCGTCGAGCCGAAAGCGATGGCCGAGGTGATCGTGTCCGGCGGCCTCACCCTCACCGGCGTCATCACCGCCGTAGACGCGGCCCTCCTCCTCCCCTACCTCGGCAACGGCGACGACCTCGCCGCAGCCGGCCTCGCGGCGGCCACGGACCAGCGCACGATCGCGGACACCTTCGCCCGACAACTGGAGTACGCCCCCGTCCTCGCGGTCCTCGACTCGGAGGAGGCGGATGACGAGGACCGGGAGCTGCTGGGGCAGTTGCATCCCACGGCTCGCCAAGTGGCCATCCGTGAGCGGGGGTCGGCGACCCCGGAGGCCGAGGGATTCTCAGCGCCGTGGGGCCATGACCCCGGCACTCCGGCAACCGGGCCGCTCACGCCGGGGACACCGGGGGCGCGGGGATTCGAGGATCTCGCGTGGGGGGTGCGTGGATCCGGGCCGCCCGTGCCGGGATCCCCTGCGCCGGAATCGTCGGAACCCGGATCCCTCGGACCCGGATCCCCCGGACCCGGATCCCCCGTATCCACTCCACCCCTCGGACCCACCCCCACCCCTACCCCCACCCCTACCCCCACCCCACCCCCCACATCCCCCCTTGCCCAAGCAGCCCTGGCCGGGTTCGACGTAGAAGCCGCAGCCGCCGCCCAGCACCCGGCCTGTGCCCTCCTCCCCGTCGAGGCCGACGCGCACGGCGTGTCCACGTTCGTCTGGCATCGGTGCCGGCCCTTTCATCCGGAGCGGCTGTACGAGGCGCTGGAGGACCTGACCTGCGCCGCCGCCCGCAGCCGGGGGCGGTTCTGGCTCGCTGACAAGCCCGACTCGTTGCTCCACTGGGACGCCGCGGGCGGTGCCCTGTGTGTGGAGAGCGCGGGGCCGTGGCTCGCCTCGTTGCCGGACGCCGCCTGGGAGTTGGTGCCGCCGATACGTCGCGCCGCCGCCGCGCTCGACTGGCACCCGGAGCACGGCGACTGCTGTCAGCACCTCGTCTTCACGTCCCCCGCCCTCGACCGCGACGGACTCGAACGGCTCCTGGAGTCCTGCCTGTTGACCGACACCGAGTACGCCGCCGGCCGTGCCGCCTGGAAACGCCTCCCGCCCGCCTTCGACACCCTCCTGGAGATCTGACCGTGCCCCGCAAGCCCGAGCGCAGGCCTGCCAAGTCCCGCCGCAACCCCCTGGAAGCCGCCGGAGTGACGTACATCGACTACAAGGACACCGACCTGCTGCGGAAGTTCGTCTCCGACCGCGGCAAGATCCGCAGCCGACGCGTCACAGGTGTGAACGCCCAGCAGCAAAGGCAGTTGGCCGCCGCGATCAAGAACGCCCGGGAGATGGCATTGTTGCCCTACGCGACCCGATAGCCGTCCCGCTCCCGGAACACGAGCGCCCCGGTGCGCGTCTTCAGTAGTACATGTCCTGCACGGACCGGGGCAGACGCTGGAACGGCATCGGTAAAGCAGTCGTCAAAGCTGTAACCGGAGGACCACCCCCCGTGCACGTGCATCTGCCCATGCATCTGCACATGAACAGGGCTATGATCCGGAACAGTTGACCACTGCATCAATGGCCACACCAGCCAGTGCACAACCGGGAGCGACCTGTGGACCACCGCGTTGACAGCGTGTACTTGGGGTACGACGTGTACAACGGCATGGCTGCCACGCAGCTGGACGGAGTGGCCTGGCAGAAGAGCAGGCACAGCAACTCGCAGGGTTCCTGCGTGGAGTTCGCGAGGCTGCCCGGCGGCGACGTCGCCGTACGCAACTCGCGCTTCCCGGACGGTCCCGCGCTCGTCTACACGCGCGCCGAGATCGAGGCGATGCTCCTGGGCATCAAGGACGGCGAGTTCGACCACCTGATAGTGGGTTAGCCGGCCGACGCACCCACCCGACGGCAACGCGCGTAGAACCGCGGCCTCAAAAAGAGCCGCGGTTCCTCACGCGTTGTTCTGCGCCGGCTCGCCCTGCAGCCGGAACAGCGCCCAGACCACCTTGCCGCTGAGCGTCCCCGCCAGCGGGTGCCACCCCCATCCGTCGCTGAACGAGTCGACGAGGAACAGGCCGCGGCCCGACTCCGCCGAGAAGTCCTCGGACTCGCAGGCGACGGGGCTGTCGTGACTGGGGTCGCGCACCGCGCACACCAGCCGCTCGGTCCACCGCATCAGATGCAGCCGCACGGGCGGGTTCTGCTCGGGCGCGCGCGTGGTGTTGGCCGGCAGGGCGTGCCGCAGCGCGTTGGTGACCAGTTCGGAGACCACCAGGCAGACGTCGTCGAAGCGGTCGCCGATGTCCCACTGGTCGAGCGTGCGACGGGTGAACTGCCGTGCCTCGCGCACCGCTTCGTAGCGGGCGGGCAGGGCACAAGAGGCGGCGCTGGACACGGTTGACGGGTCCAGCGGTGGAAGGCCCTGCCGTAACGGCTCGAGCATGGTCGATCCATTCGTCCCCATGCGAGGCACTCCCGGGAATTCGCGGTCGTTGCGATGCAGCGGTGGCGCGAGACCATGGTTTCGGATGCGTACAGCAGATGCAAGGGCAGATGCACGTGCAGCTGACCGAATTGGACCCTCCCGTACCGCTTGTTGGCCATTTTTTCCGCCAACTTCGCGCCGATCTCGGCCCCGGACCTTGTATCTGGCTGACGTCTTCCTGACGACTTCCTGTGAAGAGGAGCGTCTTCTTTCCATTTCTGTAATCGAACGAGTACTGCTCGAAGTGTTTTAGTGGCAGACTGCGGCCCCTGAAGACGGTTGGGGAGGCTGACGAACGTGAGCGCGGGAGAGCCCGGATCGGTGGTGCGGCGGATGCTGCTCGGCTCGCAACTCAGGCGACTGCGGGAAGCACGCGGAATCACCCGCGAGGCCGCGGGGTACTCGATCCGCGCCTCCGAATCCAAGATCAGTCGCATGGAGCTGGGGCGAGTGAGCTTCAAGACGCGGGATGTCGAGGACCTGTTGACGCTGTACGGCATCACGGACGAGGCGGAGCGCATCTCACTCCTCTCCCTCGCGAAGGAGGCCAACGTAGCGGGCTGGTGGCACAGTTACTCGGACGTCCTGCCCAGTTGGTTCCCCACCTATGTGGGCCTGGAGGGCGCGGCCTCGCTCATCCGCGCCTACGAGGTGCAGTTCGTGCACGGACTGCTCCAGACCGAGGCCTACGCCCGCGCGGTCGTCCGGCGCGGCATGAAGGGCGCGAGCGTGGCCGACGTGGAGCGGCGCGTGGCGCTGCGCCTGGAGCGGCAGAAGTACCTGGTGAACGAGAACGCGCCGGACTTCCACATCGTCCTGGACGAGGCCGCCCTGCGCCGCCCGTACGGCGACCGCGAGGTGATGCGCGGCCAGCTCCAGCATCTGATCGACGTCTCCGAACACCCCAACGTCCGGCTGCAGATCATGCCGTTCGGCTTCGGCGGTCACTCCGGCGAGTCCGGCGCCTTCACGATCCTGTCCTTCCCGGAGTCGGACCTGTCGGACGTCGTCTATCTGGAGCAGCTCACCAGCGCGCTGTACCTGGACAAGGCCGAGGACGTCGCCCAGTACGAGAAGGCGCTGAAGGAGCTCCAGCAGGACAGCCCGGGCCCGGACGAGAGCCGGGATCTTCTTCGGGGACTGCTCCAACTCTCTTGAAACACAAGTACGATGACGTGTGATCAGACCGTGATGATCGTGTCTGCTGTTGATCGTGTCTGCTAGCGATTGAGGGATCACATGTCGTCCTACTTCACCAACCTTGCTCAGCAGTACATCGACGGTGAATGGCGCCCGGGCACCGGCTCCTGGGACATCATCGACTTCAACCCGTACGACGGTGAGAAGCTCGCGTCGATCACCATAGCCACGGTCGACGAGGTCGACGAGGCGTACCGGGCGGCGGCCCGCGCCCAGAAGACATGGGCCGCGACCAACCCCTACGCCCGCCGTGCGGTGTTCGAGAAGGCCCTGCGGATCATCGAGGACCGCGAGCAGGAGATCGCCGAGGTGATCGTCGCCGAACTCGGCGGCACCTTCCTGAAGGCCGGCTTCGAGCTGCACCTCGTCAAGGAGTTCCTGCGCGAGGCGATCCACCTCGCGCTGCGCCCCCAGGGCAGCATCATCCCCTCGCCGGTCGACGGCAAGGAGAACCGCGTCTACACCGTCCCGGTGGGCGTGGTCGGCGTGATCAGCCCCTTCAACTTCCCGCTCCTGCTCTCCCTCAAGTCGGTGGCCCCCGCACTGGCGTTGGGCAACGGCGTGGTCCTCAAGCCGCACCAGAACACCCCGATCGTCGGCGGCTCCCTGGTCGCGAAGATCTTCGAGGACGCGGGCCTGCCGGGCGGACTCCTCAACGTCGTCATCACGGACATCGCGGAGATCGGCGACACCTTCATCGAGCACCCGATCCCGAAGGTCATCTCCTTCACCGGCTCCGACAAGGTCGGCCGCCACGTCGCGACCGTCTGCGCCTCGCACTTCAAGCGGGCGGTCCTCGAACTCGGCGGCAACAGCGCCCTCGTGGTCCTCGACGACGCCGACATCGACTACGCGGTCGACGCGGCGGTCTTCAGCCGCTTCGTCCACCAGGGCCAGGTCTGCATGGCCGCGAACCGTGTCCTGGTCGACCGTGCGATCGCCGACGAGTTCACCGAGAAGTTCGTCACCAAGGTCAAGTCCCTCAAGGTCGGCGACCCCCGCGACCCGCAGACCGTCATCGGCCCGGTCATCAACTCCTCGCAGGCGGACGCCCTTTCGAACGTCGTCGAGCAGGCGATCGCGGAAGGCGCGACGGCTCTGGTCCACGGCACGACCACCGACAACCTGGTCGCGCCCTCGGTCCTGACGAACCTCCCCGCCGACTCGGCCCTGCTCCGCCAGGAGGTCTTCGGCCCGGTCGCCTTCCTCATCCCCTTCGACGGCGAGGAGGAGGCGGTGGCCATCGTGAACGACACGCCGTACGGCCTGAGTGGCGCCGTCCACACGGGTGACATCGAGCGGGGCGTCAACTTCGCCAAGCAGATCGACACGGGCATGTTCCACGTCAACGACGGCACCGTCCACGACGAACCGATCGTCCCCTTCGGCGGCGAGAAGGCCTCCGGCCTCGGCCGCCTCAACGGCGAGTCGATGCTGGACGCGTTCACCAGCCTGAAGTGGATCTCGGTGCAGCACGGGCGGAGCGGGTTCCCGTTCTGATCGGCGGCCACTGACGCGTAACGGCGGGCATGTATCCGGGTGTTGACCGGGTGCATGTCCGTTTCGCATTCTCTTTCCCTCACCGAGACGCAGGCCGGGCTCGGCGAACGGACCCGTGGGGTTGCCCGGGGTGTCCCGGCGGAGAGCGCGTCTCGCCGGCCGCATGGGAAGATCTCGAGGACGCCCTGACTCTCGTGAGGATGGAGCGGCGCACCGGGCCACCTATCCCGCACCGCGAGGCGCGCCGCGTGCTGATCGAGGCCGCTGGGAGGAGTGAGTGACCAGACGGGTCCGGTCAGCGGCAGCTCTCGCTGCGGCACCAGGCGATCTCAGAAGCGGCCCTCGCGGCGTCGGTCATCGCCGCCCCCACCATGACCCCTGAACTCGGGGCCTGATCGACTACATCCGGGGCGGCCCGTATTCACGACTGGGTCCGCCGCCAAGCCACCAGCGCCCGTCCCAGTTCCTCGCCGTAAGTCAGCTCCGCCACGGTGGGTGTGCGGGCCCGTCGACACAGAGTGCGCAGCACATCTCCGAAGGGCTCCTCGCGCAAGGTCATGGCGGTGTCGCCCGCACCCTTCAGGTCACCCCGGAGTACCTTCCCGTGCCAGACCGGCAGCAGATCCCGGCACAGCCGGTACATGCGGACGCGGCCACGTCTCAGCGTCTCCCGGTTGAGATCGAAGACCGTGATCGACTTCCAGCCCTTCGCCGTCAGACCGTCGTACTTCCCCGACGCGGGCAGCAGCGTCAGGTGGTCGGCCGGATCGTCGACGCTGGGATCCAGCAGCAGGCACTCCCCGGTTTCCTCGTCACAGGGGTACGCCTCCCGCTTCGCGTTGCTGTTGCAGAACGAGCAGGCCAGCAAGTGGTTCAGCCAGTCGAAGGTACGCAGTGGTGCCAGCGCCTTGGGCTGGAAATGGTCGATGTCGGTGCCCTGGCTGTCGAGGCAGTACATGCAGCGTTGGATGGCTGGAGCCATGAGGTGGAGCAGGACGCGTATCTCGCGTTTGGCCGCGCGGCTGCTGTCCCACACGGAGTCCGCTGCAGCGCTGTCAGCCCCCTTCTTCACGACCCGGTCGGTGGCGCTCGTGAGCAGCTCCAGTAACTCCCGTGGGGCAGGCGGACGTGCCACCGGGATCACTGGGCGCCTCCGAACCTCGCCGCCACCTCGTCCACCCGTGCCGACAGGGAGCTGGTGAGCAGATCGGTCAGTTCCCGGTATTCACGCAGCTCCGCTTCGTCGGCCTCGTCGCGGAACACCTTCCGCTCCAGTTGTACGAGCCTGCCGCGTTGCTTCTCGGCCTCGTCCGAATACGGCGTCTCCAGGCCGAACAGCTCGGACAGCACCGCGTCGTCGCCGCTTCCGAACACGACACGTCGGTACAGCGCCTCATCGACGACCTCGGGGCCACGCTGCTCCTCCGGCCCCGGCAGTCGGATCAGCCCGCCCGGATCGGCTGCCTGACAGATGTACGGGCTGTGGCTGGTGACGATGAACTGGATTCGCGGGAAGTGTGTGCGCAGCCAACGGCCTATCCGCCGCTGCCAGGTGACGTGGAGGTGGGCGTCCACCTCGTCGATGATCACGACCCCGGGCATCCCGACCACGTACCGACCGTTGTGGTCCGTCATCGTGTTCAGTGTTCCGTACGCGTTCTGCAGTTGTCGCACGATGTCCAGGACAAGGGAGGCGACGGTACGGAAGCCGTCGCTCATCTCCCTCAGCGGGTAGGCTCGTTCGGTGTTCCCGGCCGGGGCCACCCACAGCCCGTCGGAGTTCACCCGCAGGGCACGGTAGCCGTCCGGCAGCAGCCCGTCGGAGAGCAACTCCATGACCGAGTCCAGCAGCTTGGTGGCGTCCTGCTCCTCCTCCAGGCTCCGCAGCCGCAGCTCCTTGAGCCAGGCGACCCCCTCGGCCAGCGACGCGTCCTCATGGAAGAGGGAGGCCATGCGTCCGGCGGGGCCGGGCGCCAGCATCAGCCGCTGCGCCTCGCCACTACCGCCCACCAGGCGCCGGAACGGCCCGTAGGCGGCACAGAACCAGCCCTGGGGGTTGTTGGCCCAGGGGCCCCGGGCGGCACCTCTCTGGTCGTCCTCCTCGCCGCCGTACCGGGAGAGCTGCGGCTGTGCTGGTGGCCCGTGGCGCGGCCTGTCGGGAGGGTCCTCGGGAACCGTCCAGTCGAGCCCGAGGGCGATCGGTCCGTCCAGGGTCTGATCGCGTCCGGTGAACCGGTCGACGGAACGGTCGGGTAGGACGTCTACCCGCGCCCACGCCGACCGCTCGGCGGTGGTGATCCAGCCGCTGAAGTCCTGCACGAGAGTACGGGCCACCTGGGGACCGGCGATGGCGAGCGCGAGGGCGCGCAGCAGGGTGGACTTGCCCGAGCCGTTGCGCCCGGCGAGCACGGTCCAGCTTCCGCCGTCTCGGGGTACGGGCAGAGGCAGCCGCTCCACGGCACGCGCGCCGGTGAAGCCTCTGACGTTCGAGAAGCCGATTCCGGATACGTACACCTGTCCTCCCCCTTTCGCCGTTGTGTGCTGGGCGTGGTCAGCCTCTCATGAGGGACTGACGTGAGGGAGGGGCGGTGATCTCAGCTTTCGGCGGGCTTTAGGTGGGTGACGAACGCAGTCCAGGCGAGGGCGTGGACGACGAGGGCGGGAGCGTGGGGCCGCTTGCTGTCGCGGATGGGGACGAGGGCGGGGTGGTTGTCGGCCACTTCCACGCAGTTGCCGCCGTCGGCGTTGCTGTAGCTCGACTTCCGCCAGGCCGCGCCGCTCAGGTCGGGTCGGGAGGTTCGCATGATGCGCAGGCCTCCAGGATGGTTCGGATCAGTGCCACGGAGTCCCGTGGAGAGAGCGCCGAGTCTCGAAACAGATCGTAGGACAGGCGCAGGCGTTCGACTTCATCCAGAGCAGAGTGAGCGAGGCACCGAGCAGATCCTGTAGCCCGGCGGAGAAAGGCAACACCTGAAGCGTGACGTTCGGGAGCTTGGTCGTTTCCAGGAGACGCTCCAACTGCCGCTGCCACGGAGCGGCTTCCCGCAGGGGCCGACGGAGCACGGACTCGTCGAGCACCGCACGGAACTGGACGGGATCCTCGCTGTACAGCAGCCGCTGGCGGCTCATGCGGTTGGTGACCTGCTCCTCCAACTCGTCCTCGTCCTTCGGCCGCGCGGTGAACAGTTGCTCCCGGGCGTACTCGTCCGTCTGCAACAGACCGGGGACCGTGGACGAGGCGTACTCGTACCGCATGGTCGCCTTCTTCTCCAGATCCATGAAGTGCTTGTATCTGTCCTTGACGACGTCGTCCCTTGCCAACTCCCAAAGCTCGCCGAGGTGTTCACCCGTCCCGTACACCTTGTCCAGTGCCGCCATGACCTCCGGCGAGCCCAGCTTGACTCCGCTCTCCAGCCTGTGCAGGTACGTGCGGTCGTACGTCGTCTCGCCCGCGAGATCACTCAACGACTTGCCGGACCGCTCGCGCAGCCGGGCGAGTTCCTTGGCCAGCACTTGCCGCGCTGACCCGTTGTGACGGCCGTCGCGGCCCGGGTTGGACTTGCGTGGTGGCTTCGCCGGAGCCCCCTGTTGTCCTGACGTGCGGGCCTACGCCGCTCCACTACCGACAGTAGTCCGCGTCGCGTCACGCTGGAGCGGCATTCGACAACTCCACGTAACGAAAGGAAGGTTCACGTGAGTGCTCCAAACATCGCCAGGGGATGGCGAGTTGACCGTATCCCCGCCAAGTGCGTGACGACGACCGAGGAGGGCGTACGGCTCCCGCTCTGGCTGCTGTACGACGGCGAGCACAAGGCTGACACCGTGTTCCGCCTCAGCCCGTCCGAGGCGGAACAACTGCACGCCGAGCTGTGCTATGCGTTCGGTGAGGAGGAGACTCCGGCCTGTCGGCCGGCTCCGGCGCGCTGGCCCTGACCCCCGGCGGGGGGAGTGGGGCGGAGGGTGCTCAGGCCCACTCCTCCGCCTTCACCTCGGTCTGCTTCAGGACGCGGTCGATCGCGTCCGGTGCCTTGTCCGGCGGGTAGCCGTAGAGGCGGAGCAGGAGCTTGACCTTGCCGCGGATGCGGTCGCGGGCCTGGCCCTTGACGCGCCAGTCGACAGTGACGTCCTTGCGTACGAGTTCGCACAGCTTGTGGGCGATCTCGGAGAGGACACCCTCTCCCATCTCCAGGGCGGAGGGATTGGCGGCGACCGCGTCGTAGAAGGCCAACTCGTCCTCGGTGAGGCCGAGTTCCTCGGCACGTGCGCGGTCGGCGGAGATAGTGCGGGCCAGGTCGACGAGGAGGTCCATGACCTCGGCGGAGGTGAGGAGACCGTTGTGGTACCGGTTCATGACCTCCTGCATCTTCTCGGTGAAGGTGCGCTGGCGTACGACGTTGCCCGGGTGGGAGTCCCGGATCTCCTTCTTGATGGCGCGGCGCAGGGCCTCGATGGCGAGGTTGGGGTGACGGCTGGCCTTCATCCGGTGGATGACGTCCTCGCCGAGGTGGGACAGGTCCGGCTTGGTGAGGCCGGCGGCGTCGTAGATGTCGACCACCCCGTCGGCGGCGACGGCTTCGGCGTTGAGCTGCTCGATGAGTCGGTTGACGTCGGCCGCGGTGGCCAGGCCGTCTGAGTATCGGTCGTCGACGGTGATCTTCTCGCGAGAGGTACGGACGGCCGCGTAGAACCGGATGTCGGGCAGCAGGTCCTGGACGTCCGGGTGCGTGGCACAGAGTGAGAACGAGCGGGACAGTAGGCGGCCGAAATGCATGAACCGCTGTAGACGAGTGGGTTTGCCGGGCTCCAGGTCCGGCTCGGCCTCCTCAAGGAATTCGAGGACGTCGTACAGGGCTTCCTTGTAGCCGTGGCTGTCCAGGGTCGCGCGCCATGGGCAGTGCCGCAGCACGTCCCCGATCCGCTGGTGCATCCGCCGTACGGACACGCACGCCTCTTCGATGGGGGCGCCGATGGTCTGGTTCTCCTGGTCGGGTGCCGAGTACTCGCCGAGGGCGGCGGTGATGTCCTGGGCGACTCCGAGAAAGTCGACGACCAGACCGGAGGGCTTCTCGCCCCAGGTGCGGTTGACCCGGGCGATGGCCTGCATGAGGGCCGCGCCACGCATACGGCGGTCCAGGTAGAGGGTGTGAAGAGGCGGAGCGTCGAAGCCGGTCAGCCACAGGGACTGGACGATGACGAGTTCGAGCTCGTCGTCCTGTTCTTTGTCCACGACGCGCTTCTGAATGCGCTTGAGCTGGGCGGGGGTACGGACGTAGTCGGCGACTTCTGCGTTGTCATGTCCGGCGTTTCCGGTGAAGACGACGCGGATCTTGCCGGTGTCGTCGGGGTACAGTCCACTCTTCTTGTCGCGCTCGCCGACCCACTCCGGGCGGCGACGGGCCAGGGCGTTGAAAAGGCGGGCGGCGATCGCGCGCGAGGAGCAGACGATCATTCCCTTGCCGGGCCTGCCGGTGAGCTTGATCATCTCGCGACGGCGTACGTCCCAGTGATTGAGGACGGTGGCGGCCAGTTCCTCTATCCGCTCGTGGGCGCCGATGAGGTCCTCGAAGGAGGCGAACCGGCGCCGGGCGCGAGCCTGTTCGGCGTCGGAGAGCCCCTCGACGAGTCCCTCGGCCTGGGCGTCGAGGTCATCGAGATCGACGTCCTCCGGGAGGCTGACCTTCAGTTTGACCTTGTGGAGGATCGCCTCGTAGTAGACGGGGACGGTCGCCCCGTCGTCGACGGCCTGCGTCAGGTCGTACGTGTGGATGGTCGGGCCGAAGACCGCCTCGGTGTTGCCGGTGACGTTGTCAATGGGCGTACCGGTGAAGGCGAGGAAGGTGGCGTTGGGGAGCGCGTCCCGCAGGTGCCGGGCGAAGCCGTCCTCGAAGTCGTAGTGGCTGCGGTGGGCTTCGTCGACGACGACGATGATGTCGCGGCGCGTGGAGATGACGGGGTGACGGGCGCCGGCTTCCCGCTCGGCCTTGCTGATACGGAACTTCTGAAGCGTGCTGAAGACGACACCGCCGCCGCTCTCGTTTCGGGTGAGAAGCTCCTTGAGCTGCTTGGAGTTCTCGGCCTTCTCCGGTTCGCCGACGATTCGGTGCAGGCTGTGGCTCTTGGCGAAGGTGGTGAAAAGCTGGCCGTCGAGGTCGATCCGGTCAGTGAGCAACACGATCGTCGGGTTCGACAGCTCAGGTGTGCCAGCCACCTTCCCGGTGTAGAAGAGCATCTCCTCGCTCTTGCCCGCGCCCTGTGTGTGCCAGACGACACCTGCCCTGCCGTCGGTGGCGACGGCGGACTCGGTCGCGGCGACGGCCTCGCGCACGGCGAAGTACTGGTGAGCCTTTGCGAGTTTGACGGTGTCGACGTCGCCGCCGGTGCCTTCGGCGGAGTAGGAGAGGTAGGACCCGATGAGGTCAAGGAACCGGCCCGGTTCGAGCGGACCTTGAATCATCCGCTCCAGTGCGCGCCCGTCCCGCCACTCGCTCTTCCGGAGGAGGGTTCCGTCCTCGTCGGCGTGCCAGGGAGCCATGTGCTGCCAGGGCGTGAAGGGGGTGCCGAGACGGGCGGTTATCCCGTCGGATGCGACGGAGAGGAGAAGGGTCCGGAAGACGCCGTCGGGCCTCAGCTCGCGTCGGTAGTTCTGGATCTGGTCGTAGGCCTTGCGGGCGTCGTCCGGGCCGCTGGCCTTCTTCAACTCGATGACGGCCAGGGGGAGTCCGTTGACGTACAGGACGATGTCGAAGACGAACTCCCGCTCGCGAATGCCTTTGACGCGCACCTGGGATGCGGCGACCAGGTCGTTGCCGTGAGGGTTGGCGAAGTCAACGACTCGGACGGTCTCGTGCTTCTCGGTTTCGGTGAGGGCGTCTTTGTACGAGACCTTCACGGCGTCGAAGGTGAGCCGCCTGTAG
This sequence comes from Streptomyces sp. NPDC088350, assembly GCF_044753545.1. Classification (NCBI taxonomy): domain Bacteria; kingdom Bacillati; phylum Actinomycetota; class Actinomycetes; order Kitasatosporales; family Streptomycetaceae; genus Streptomyces; species Streptomyces sp. NPDC088350. The sequence continues at coordinate 599,164 of NZ_JBIVNL010000006.1, forward strand.
AAAAGCCAGTTCTGGCGGATGTCGGAGCCGGGGGGCGGCTTGAGCAGCTCGTCGATGGCCGCGGTGACAGCGGGTTCGGGCAGGTGCGGGTAGCGAGTGGCGATTGCGGTACGCAGGCGGGGGTAGAGAACGAGGTCGTCCCACGCCTTGCGCTGCCCGTGAGCGGGGCCGAGGTCCTTCCCATCGATGTGCAGCCAGCCGAATTCTCCGAGTTGGTCCAGGGCGATGTGCTCCCAGTCCTTTTCGGAGAAGGTGAGGGCTTCGGCGTGGGTGGCGGCGGCTTCGGGGGACGGGGTTGTGGGGTCGAGGTCCACGTTGGCTATCTCCGAAGTGGTTCCGTCTCTTTCGGAGCCGGTGCTGCCGGGCTGCCCACTTTCGGTTGTCATACGACTGCCTCCACGGTGCTTTCGACGTCCTTGATACGGAGCTTTCCTGTTACTAGCTGGGGGAGGAGGGTGTCCCGGAGCTTTTCAAGGGTTCGAATTTCGTCCAGCCGTGCACGGGCTGCGTGCTCAAGTGCGGTTAGGGAGTCGGCCAAGTCTCCTGAGAGATCTCCGCTCGGCAGCGTGACTACCAGTTGGCCAAGTTTGATGCGGCTCAGTTCCGTCTGGCCGGTACTGCCTTCGCCCATGGCTTCGATCCTGGGTTGAGCAGCGAAGAGGGCATATGCGCCGATGATAGGGGCTACCACGCCGAAGTCGAACCGCACGATCGTGACATGTGAGTCGACGGTCGCGTCGATATCATGATCCCATCGTCCCACCCGGCCAAGAGTTCCCACGCCTGTGGAGTTGACCAATACGTCACCGTAGCTCAGTAGGCGATCTCCTCGGACTTGGGTGGGCGCGGTGTGCCGGGCCCTTTCCAGGTCGATGCGCCCGCGCCGTACGCACTTCTGGTTGACGACTACCATTCCGCTTTTGGGGTCGGTGTATTTTGGGGCACCGCCACGCATCAGCCCAGTCGTGATTTCCGTGAGCCGCGTTAGCTGGTGGTTGGGGCCCTCCACATGGGCACGGAACATAGATTTGCCCAGTTCGCGGGTTGTGCTGATGATGCGCTCATTGGCCGCGATCTTGTCGTCTAGGGCGCCGAGAATCTCAGCGATGGCTTGCTGTTCTGCTCTTGGGGGAGTGAGGATCTGCAGTTTTCGAGCCGACCCGATATTGAAGTGCTGTTGTACAGCGCCGACTGTGTGTGCAGCGACAAAGGAGCCCGCGGTAGCGTTGATCGCGTAGCAGAGGAAGCGCGGATTCACGTGCTCACCTGGTCGGGCAATGATGATGTCAGAACAATTTGCTGGGCCCAGTTCCTTTGGGATGAGTGCGGCAGATCCAGGCGTTCCGGTGCGTACGATGACAATGTCATTGGCGCGCAGCTGTGATTTTTTCAGGCGCTGATGGAAGGACTCTCGCGTGAACACTAGATCTGAGAGATCCAGGCGTCCCGGCTTAACGTTCTTGGAACGGAGGAAAGGAACCCCTCGGGAAACGTATTCGCTTGTCATCGAGCTAACATGGCCAACGGTGATGGTTGAGCATAGATCGGACAGATGGCGACGCTGCCAGGTGTGCATTACAGCCTCCCCAACTGCCCACGCACGGCAGCATCCAGTCGTCCCGATTCCTCAAATAGCCCGAACAACTCCTTGGCCAGCCGAGCCACTCTCTCCTCCACGGGCTCCGCATCCGGATCTTCCTCGGCCTCCGCAGTCCCCACGTACCGCCCCGGCGTCAGTACAAACTCGTGCTCTCGCAGCTCGGCCAACGGAACGCTTCGGCAGAACCCGGGCACGTCTTCGTATGTTCCGGCCCCCCTCCAGGCCCTAAAGGTTCCTGCAACTTTTTCGATCTCGGCGGCGAGCAATTTCTTGACTGTGCGACTTCCCTCTTCAAGTTCGCTCATCTTGGAGGCGTCAATGAAGAGCACCTCGCCCTTCCGCCCCCGAACCCATTTGGAGTGCCGCCCCTTGCCCTCTGCGAGGAACCACAGACACGCAGGAATCTGCGTGGATCGGAACAACTGCCCAGGCAACGCCACCATGCAAGCGACCACGTCGTCCTCGACCATCGCCCGCCGGATGTCCCCCTCGCCACCCGACTTGCTGCTCATCGAGCCGTTCGCCAGGACGATTCCCGCCCGCCCTCCGGGCGCGAACTTGCTCACCATGTGCTGGATCCACGCGAAGTTGGCGTTGCCGACCGGCGGAGTTCCGTACACCCACCTGTCGTCTAGACCCAGCAACTCCCCACCCCAGTCCGAGATGTTGAATGGCGGATTGGCAAGAACCACGTCCGCTTTCAGGTCCCCGTGCTGGTCGTTGCGGAAGGAGTCGGCCGGTTCCTCGCCCAAGTCCACCTCGATGCCGTGGATCGCGAGGTTCATGTGGGCCAGACGCCACGTCGTGAGGTTCCGCTCCTGGCCGTACACCGCCACGTTCACACGGTCGCCGCCATGCGTCTCCACGAACTTCTCGGCCTGCACGAACATGCCGCCCGACCCGCATGCGGGGTCGAAGACGCGCTCGCTCTCCGCCGGTTCGAGCATCTCCACGAGCAGCTTCACCACGCTCGGCGGAGTGAAGTACTCACCGCCCTTGCGCCCCTCCTGAAGGGCGAATTGCGCGAGGAAGTACTCGTACACCTCACCCATCAGGTCCCGCGCCCCGACCCGTTGCCCGTCCTCGCTCACCTGCGCCTGGAAAGTGAGCCGGTCGAGCAGCTTCACCAGACCGGCCAGGGTTGTCTCATCGACCCGGCCGCTGTTGTACTGCTGCGGCAGCGTGCCCTTCTTCAGCGACGTGTTGAACTTCTCGATCGTCTCCATCGCCGTGTCGATGACCTTGCCGAGGGTGGGGTCGTCCAGCGTGCCCTTGGCCCGCTCCAGTACGACCTCCCACCGGGCGGTCGGCGGAACGTAGAAGATTCCGGCACCCGTATAGAGCTCGCGGTCCTCCAGGATCTGCGGGATTGCCCCCGCCGGTGCCTCCCCGTCGAAACCGAGGTCGGCCAGCAGCCAGCCCCCGGGGCGGAGCCCTTCTTCCAGTTGCGCCCGCTTCTCCTCCATAGCCGCTGACACGTACTTCAGGAACACCAGCCCCAGCACGAAGTGTTTGTACTCGGCGGCGTCCAGGCTTCCGCGCAGCTTGTCCGCGGACTTCCAGAGGATGGACTTCATGTCCTCCGGCTTGGCTTCCTTCTTCTTACGGGGGGGCACGGGAGTTCTCGTTTCTCTCAAGTCACTTAAGGGGACGGGCTCTGCAACTTTCCTACACACGGTGCCGATCAGCGTCGCCGCAACGCGAGGTCACCGTCAGCGACTCCCGCGGAGATACGCTCGGCCAAGTGGTCCAGTGCCTCCAACTGGCGTCGCACATCGGCGCGCAGCCGTTCTGTCTCGGTGAGGATGGCCTCCAACTCGGCGATCTCTTCGGCGGGTAGTTGAGGGAGGTCCATGTCGCGCACGCTCACCCGCCGTACGAGCGATCCGCTGCCGCGAAGCTGGTTGCGCGGCGACTGGAGGAGTTGGGCCAGGGAATGGGGGCGCATCCAGAGGGCGTCCGGACGGACGGGGTCGCCCTTGGCAACTGCCACCAGGTGATCGCGATACGCCGCGATCCGCAGTCCCTGCACAGGGGAGAGCAGCACACAGCCTCCGGCCGGGTCCACCTGGCAACGCACTCCGTGCTCGGCGAGTACGACGACATCGCCCCGCTCCGTGATTCTGGCGGCAGAGTACGTTGAGAGAGCCTCCGGAGTGATCCGCCGCTGTCCGAGCGGCAGTTCGCCCAGCATTTCCTCGCGTCCGATGACCGGCAGGCCGGCATCCACGATGTCCGAGTCCTTAATGCGATGCCCAGTGAGGGACTTCAACTGCCCGGCCGTGAGGTGCTCGTCGAGCTTGCGGTGACGTATGGGCGTACGTCGCTTGTCGATGTCCATGGCGCCAAGCCAGTCCCGGAGCTGGGGCATGGCCGCGGCAGTAGCCCGGCGCGCGGTGACCGTTTCCTCGAAGTGGTCGACCCCGGCTTCCGGGGCGGCCAGCCGGTGAGAGGGCAGGACCGAACGCCTGTCGAGCAACTGCTCCCCACCGGGGCGTATTGACCGTAGCGGGATCGACCGTGCGTCCCGAGGGTCGGCCACGCCCTCCGAGAGTGCCAACTGCGTCACCTGACCGATCCACTTCCGTCCACCGGTCCGCTGAGCAATGCGGTCGGCGTCGATGAGGAGGGTCTGGAGGTCGGCAGGGTCGTATGTCGGCGGGCGCAGGATCAACAGCGCGAACTCGGCCCCCGTACGGAACGGGTGGATGCGGCGCGGGAGTTGGACGATCGCCTCAACGCTTCCTTGCGTCAGGAGCGAATCCCGAGCGTCGACCGTGGGCGCGGGTACAGCTCCACGGGTACGCGTCAGAGTCCAGGCTGGTACGACTGCGTAGGCGTGCCCGCCCGGGTTGAGACGGCGGACTGCTTCCTGGGCCCACCAGAGTGGTCCTCTCTCATCCCGTTCTCGCTCCCCGGAGGCGTACGGCGGAGAGGCCAGCACGATGTCGGCATTCGGGAAGCCCCACGGCTCGTCGTTCTCTCCCTGCTCCCACGTACGCAGTGTGTCGAGGTCGGAGGGTTGAGCGCATACGTCCGTGCCGCCGCCGTACATCGAGTAGCTGAGCAGTCGGTACTGCAGCAGCTTCCGGCGCAGTGGGTCCGGCTCGACCGCCACCAGTTCGCCGTGGCCGCCGAGCTTTCCGTACGGGCCGCCGTCCATACCGAGGAGAAGCTCTCCGAGCCCCGCGCACAGGCTGATGGTGGACCGCTCGTCCGGACCGCCTTCGTTCGGCCCGATGAGAGAGGCCACCAGAGAGACGATCTCCTTGGGAACCGTATCCATGACGAGGTCGGATTCGAGTCGCTTGGCGAGTTCGACATCTTCGTCGATGCCAAGCAAGGCGTCTGCGGCCTTGCCCGGCGAACCGATCTCATGCACCAGGGAAGAGACGGCCCGACGGACGCCAGGGTCTGCCGCGTCGCAGTCGGTTTGCAGGTCTTCGGGCAGGCATTCGGGAACAAGGTCTCGACCTTCCGCCTCCATGGCGATGACGGCCAGTGCCTGCGCGACGAGCGTCTCCGCCGAGCCCAAACGATGCTTGAGCGCCACCAGGCCACGCAGCTTCAGGCCTCGACGGAACCTGTCGCCGTAGGTGGGCACCTTGCCCTGCTCGTCCGGCTCAGTTTCCGGGACTGGGCGGAGATCCAGCCAGTCCGCGATCGCCAACGCGTCGAACAACGGCTTACTCTCACTGCCGCCGACCGGGGAGGGGAAGGGCTTTCGTCCGTCCTTGGCTGCGACCAGCGCGGCGGGAGCGAACCGGCGGCGCCAGTTGCTGACTGTGGGGCGCCCCACTTTGGCGAGCTCCTTGATCTCACCGAGCGTGACCGGCGCGTAGAGCGCAGGCTCCGTACTGGGAATCGCCCGCGTCATCAGACCCTCACCGGTTCCTGACCGGACAGCACGCTCGCCTTTCGGGCGAGGACGGCCGGCACCTGACTGTGCTGTCGATGAAGACTGGCCTTCTCTGGCGACACGTACTGCATGAGCCGGAGGAGGGTATCGAAGTCCTGCGCCAAGTGGCGGTGGCAGATCCGCTCGTGGTGGCCGATGCGATTGCGGAACTTGCGTACATAGTCCAGCTGTTGCTGGAGCGCGCCGCGGCGGCCCTGATAGCCGCGGAACGAGTGGCGCAGAGCTGGATTCCAGAACTGCATCTCGTAGTTGAGGCCGCGACCGGTGAGGCCGACCCAGAAGCCGAGCGTCAGCTTGGCCACCATGTCGTCCGCGGTGTACCCGGCGCCGTACTCGCGATGGAGAGCCAGCTGAGCGCTCCGTACCTGCTCGCGACCCGTTCCGGTGAGTTGGACGCGTGGAGAGTCCCACCAGTCGGTGCGGCTGTACCGTCCACTCAGCTTGGCGTGGAACGAGTTCCGCATGGCAACCTCGAAGTCACGCAGAACGCCGAGGAAGGCGCGGGAGATCTCACCGTCCCAGCAGTACAGGCGCAACGCCATGCTCAAGTCGCCGCCGCACTCGTCGAGGAACGGCTGGAACCGCTCCACCGAGATCGCGTCGACGATCCGCTTGGCCTCGTCCTCTGTCACCGCTGACCCTCCCCTGAATGAAAGCTTCCGTGTTAGCCTCGGCTACGTGCGCCCCGGAGTACTGTCACTGCATTGCACACAGCCCGGGGCACAGCTATGTCCGGAGCCTCGCGATGGGCGGCGGATAGCTGCTGTGCCGGTGACCTGACTGCGGTCTCACTTTCAACCCTGATTACCTTAGGCCTTGGTGTCTCTTTATGCAATATCGAGCCTGAGAACCCGGCTTCTCAGTAACCGCATGATTATGAGAATGGCCAGTCTCGGCTCCTCAATACCAATGGGGGTAGCCATTGAGGACAGAAACTGACCTCAATGGCCCGTAGCTTCGTCGATGTCGGGCAGGGGGACGGGCTCCCTGCCGGCACCGGCGAAAGGCGACGGTCATGGTCACTCACGTACCCGCAGAGGCGCAGGGCGACGAGCGCGGGGCGCTGCTCGCGTTCATCGAGGAGCAGCGGGGCGGTATCCGGCGGGCGCTGCTCGGGCTGACCGAGGAGCAGGCCGCGAGCAGGCCGAGCGCCAGCGAACTCTCCCTCTCCGGGCTGCTGAAGCATGCCGCCGAGGTCGAGCAGGGCTGGATCGCGCGGGCGAAGCAGGAGCCGCCGGCGATCAAGCGCGACGAGACCAACTGGCACGAGACGTTCCAACTGGTCGACGGCGAGAGTGTCGAGTCCCAGCTCGCGTACTGGGAGAAGGTCGCCGCCGAGACCGAGGCCTACATCCGCTCGGTGCCCAGCCTCGACGACACCTTCCCGCTCCCGAACGACCCCTGGTTCCCGCCGGAGGGCCGTGTCTCCGTGCGCTGGCTCTGTCTGCACCTGATCCGAGAGACCGCCCGGCACGCCGGCCACGCCGACATCATCCGCGAGTCCCTCGACGGCGCCACCGCCTTCGAGCTGGTCGCGAAGGAGCAGGGCGCGAGCTGGGGCTGATCTCCCGGGTTCTACGCTGAACCCATGTCAGCGATCCGTCTCCTCGTGCTCGGCGCGGTCCGCCAGCACGGGCGGGCCCACGGCTACCAGGTGCGCAACGACCTGGAGTACTGGGGCGCGCACGAGTGGTCCAACGCCAAGCCGGGCTCGATCTACCACGCCCTCAAGCAACTGGCCAAGCAGGGCCTGCTGCACGCCCACGAGGTCGCGCCGTCCACCGTGGGCGGGCCGCCGCGCACGGAGTACGAGATCACCGACCCGGGCACCGAGGAGTTCTTCCGGCTGCTGCGCGCGGCGCTGACGTCGTACGACCAGCAGATGGACGTCAAGTCCGCCGCCATCGGCTTCCTCGTCGAACTGCCGAGGGCCGAGGCGGTGGCCCTGCTCAAGGAGCGCACCCGGGGCATCGACCAGTGGCGCGCCTCCGTCACCGAGCACTACATCCCCGAGGACGGTCCCGAACAGCTGGGCCACATCGGCGAGATCATGAACCTCTGGATCCACACGGCCGATGCCGAGGCCGCGTGGACCCAGGGGCTGATCGCGCGCATCGAGGGCGGGGCGTACACGTTCGCGGGGGAGGGTGAACCGTTCGTCGGCGTCCTGGCGGACGGTGTGGAGAACCCGTACGCGACGGGGGAGCGGCATCCCGGGGACGCTCGCTAATCAAGTTTGACTAACGCGATCGACGGCGTTATCTTCGACGTCTTCGGGTTGGTAGTCAAACTTGATTAGTGAAGGGGTGCTCCGTGGCCGACGCGGCGATCACCGTCGAGGACGCGCACAAGACGTACGGCGGCAAGAAGGCCAAGGACGCGAAGAAGGACGCGAAGAAGGCAACGGGTGTCAAGAAGGCGCTCGACGGGCTCGACCTCCAAGTCGCGCGCGGCACCGTGCACGGGGTGCTCGGGCCCAACGGCGCGGGCAAGACCACCCTGGTCCGTATCCTGTCCACCCTGCTGCGGCCCGACGCCGGACGCGTCGAGGTGGCCGGGCACGACGTGCTGACCGAGGCCCGCGCGGTCCGCCTCCGCATCGGTCTGCTCGGTCAACACGCCGCTCTGGATGAGGAGTTGGGCGGCCGGCAGAACCTGGAGATGTTCGCCCGCCTCCACCACCTCGGCGTCCGCCACGCACGCGTGCGCGCCGACGAACTCCTGGAGCGCTTCGGCCTCGCCGACACCGGCCGCAAACCCGTCCGCGCCTACAGCGGAGGCATGCGCCGCCGCCTCGACCTCGCCGCCTCGCTCGTCACCGCCCCGGAGGTCCTCTTCCTGGACGAGCCGACGACCGGCCTGGACCCGCGCGGCCGGGCCGAGGTGTGGGCTGCGGTCCGCTCCCTGGTCGGCGGCGGTACGACGGTCCTGCTCACCACCCAGTACCTGGAGGAGGCCGACCAACTCGCCCACCGGGTGTCGGTGGTTGACCGGGGCCGGGTCATCGCCGACGGCACCCCGGACGAGCTGAAGTCCCGCACCGGCGGCGACCGTATCGACGTCGTCCTGCGTGACGCGGGGCAACTGGGCGCCGCCGTAGCGCTGTTGCCGCTTCCCGCGGCCGACATCCGGGTCGATGCCGACCGGCGGTTGCTCAGTGCGCCGGTCGTCGATCGGATGACGGCGCTCTCCGTCGTTGTGCGGGCGTTGGAGGAGGGCGGGATCGATGCCGAGGACGTGGCGCTGCGGCGGCCGACCCTGGACGAGGTGTTCCTGCATCTCACGGGAGCGGAAGGCGACGCCCGTACGCACGTGAAGGAGGCCGTGTGAACGCCCATGCCCTGAGCGATTCCTGGACCATGACCCGGCGTGAACTCGCCCACTGGGTGCGGCAGCCCGTGCGGGTGGTGGTGAGTCTTGTCTTCCCGGTGATGTTGCTGTTGATGTTCGGCTATCTCATCGGCGGTGGCCGGGCGGTCGAGGGAGCCTACGTCGACTACCTGGTTCCCGGGATGTTCGCGCTGACCATGGCCTTCGGGCTGGAGGGCACGATGCTCGCCGTCACGCAGGATCTCAACAAGGGGGTGATCGACCGGTTTCGGTCCATGCCGATGGCGGATGGGGCGGTGCTGGTGGGGCGTTCGGCCGCCGACATGCTGCAGTCGGCGATCGGGCTGGTCGTGTTGATCGGGGTCGGGCTGGGGCTCGGCTGGCGTCCGCATGCCGGGCCTGGTGAATTCCTGGGTGCTGTGGGCCTGTTGCTGCTTTTTCGGTTCGCCATGTTGTGGGTCGGGATCCAACTGGCGCTGGTGGCGGGGCGGCCGGAGTTGGTGCAGGCCGTGCAGATCCTCGTGTGGCCGGTCGGGTTCCTGTCCAACGCGCTTGCCACGCCTGCCGCCATGCCTGACTGGCTGGGCACGGTTGTGCAGTGGAACCCGATGTCCCAGACCGCGACGGCCGTACGCGATCTGTTTGGCGGGCCCGGCGGCGAAACGGGGCATGTGTGGGCGGCTGTGGCTTGGCCGCTGGGGCTGTTGGTGGTGTTCATTCCGCTTGCGGTGCGGCGGTTCCGGGGGCTTGGGGGGTGAGTCGGCGGTCGGCGGTGTGCGGGTGGTTCGCCCTTGGTTCGGTGGTGGGTCGGGGCCGCGCCGGGGGGTGTCCGTCCTCGGAACGGCGCGGAATCGGGTGCCTACCAACGCGCTCGTGTTGACGCGCCAACCGCTGCGGGCGGACACCCCCCGACACGGCCCCTTCTCGCCGTACGCGGCTGACGGTCCGCGCTTCGGACGCCACTCACGGCCCCCGGCCGGTCGTCTCAGTGGTGGAAGCCCGTTGCCGCTTGTTTGTCTCGGGTCAGGGGGTACGGCTGGTTTCGCAACTGGGGGAGGAGTAGTTGCAGGTCTTCGAGGAACAGCTCTGCCAGGTCGGCCGAGAAGCCGTTGCGGCATACGACCCGTAGGACCGAGAGGTCCTCTCGGTTTGCCGGGAAGGTGTACGCGGGGACCAGCCAGCCGCGCTCCCGGAGGCGGCGGGAGACGTCGAACACGTCGTATGCCTTGACGTCCGGGCCTGTGGTGAAGGCGAAGACCGGCAACTCGTCGCCCCGGGTGAGGAGTTCGAAGTCGCCGAGGGCCTCGATGCGGTCGGCCAGGCCGCGGGCCACTTCTCGGGTGGACTGCTGTACGGCGCGGTAGCCCTCTCGGCCGAGGCGCAGGAACGTGTAGTACTGGGCGACCACTTGGGCGCCGGGGCGGGAGAAGTTGAGGGCGAACGTGGGCATGTCGCCGCCCAAGTAGTTGACGCGGAAGACGAGTTCCTCGGGGAGGGCCTCCTTGTCGCGCCACAGGGCCCAGCCGACGCCCGGGTAGACCAGGCCGTATTTGTGTCCCGAGGTGTTGATCGAGGCCACGCGCGGGAGGCGGAAGTCCCAGATCAGGTCCTGGTCCAGGAAGGGGGCGACCATGGCGCCGGACGCGCCGTCCACGTGGACCGGGATGTCGAGGCCCGTGCGCTCCTGGAGGGCGTCGAGGGCGGCACAGAGGTCGGCGATCGGCTCGTAGGAGCCGTCGAAGGTGGAGCCGAGGATGCCTACGACCCCGATCGTGTTCTCGTCGCACAGCTCGGCCGCTGCTTGGGGGTCGAGGTGGAAGCGGTCGCCCTCCATGGGGACCTGGCGGGCCTCTACCTCCCAGAAGTTGCAGAACTTCTCCCAGCAGACCTGGACGTTGATCCCCATCACCAGGTTCGGGCGGGCGGCCGGGTAGCGGTCCTTGTTGCGTTGCATCCAGCGGCGCTTGAGGGCCATTCCGGCGAGCATGCAGGCCTCGCTGGAGCCGGTTGTCGAGCAGCCCACTGCCGCGGAGGGGTCCGGTGCGTTCCAGAGGTCCGCGAGCATGGCCACGCAGCGTTTTTCCAGCTCCGCGGTGCGTGGGTACTCGTCCTTGTCGATCATGTTCTTGTCCCGGCACTCCGCCATCAGGACGCCGGCTTCCGGCTCCATCCAGGTGGTGACGAAAGTCGCCAGGTTCAGGCGGGAGTTGCCGTCCAGCATCAGCTCGTCGTGCACCAGCTGGGCCGCCGTCATCGGCGACAACGGCGCTTCCGGGAGCCGGTGCTTGGGCGGGGCCTCGGTCATGCCGCCGACCGGATTGGCCTCTCCGTAGAAGGGGTTCACGGACATCGGGCGCTCGGCGGACCGGTCGGGACCTTTGTGCAACGGCATGGGCGTGCCTCCGATAAGGATCAAAAGAACCAACGGGTACTAGCGAACCGGAGTTCCGTCGGCGTGCAACTGCATCTGCGGCCTTCCGGTCACCAGCAGCCAGGTTGGCAGCGAGGCGATGCAGAGCAGGGCGAGGATGGCGGGCGAGGACACCAGGACCGCGGCCGTGAACAGGCTCACCCAGCCCTGCCGGGTGATCGCCAGGAGCATGCCCAGCGCGCCGGCGGCGACCCCCAGCGCCGGATCCACCGCCGGTACGACCGCGTGGGCGAACAGGCCGAAGGCGACGCCGATGAACACCGACGGGAAGATCCGCCCGCCCCGGAAACCGCAGGACGCGGCGACCAACAGCGCGGCCAGCTTCACCACCGTCATCGTCGCGAACCGGCCCGCCGACCAGCCCTCGGGATCGGCCGCCAGCTCTCCGACCTCGTCCAGCCCCTTGAAGAGCGTCAGATGGCCGCCCACGGCCGCCAGAAGGCCCAGCACCAGTCCACCGGCCGGAAGCGCCAGCATGGGGTGCCCGAGGCGGGAGAAGGCGCCATGGGCGTAGGGGAAGGCGTATACCGCGGCCATTCCGAGGAGTGCGGCCAGTGGTGCCAGTACCAGGACCGCCAGGAGGTCGGCCCAACCCGGGCGGCCGAACGCGGGCAGGTGCAGGTCGAAGGTCGGATGGGCCACCAGGGTGGTCGTCAGCGCGCCCGCCGACGCCGCCGCGAGCGGCGCGAACACGTTGTCCCACAGGGCGCCCCTGGTCTGCCGCCCGGCCAGCGCCTCCGAGATGAGGAGGGCCGCCGCGACCGGCGTCCCGAACAGCGCCCCGATCGTCGCCGACTCGGCCAGCGCGCCCCACCCCCCGCCCGGCACCCGGGGCGCCAGCCCGCGCCCCGCCCACAGCGCGAGCCCCACGTTCACGGCGATGATCGGGTTCTCCGGCCCGAGACTCGGCCCGCCCGCGAGCATCAGCGCGGTCGCCAGCAGGAGACCCGGCAGCACCATGGGCGGCAGCGGTACGGCCTCCAGGCCGGTGGTGGCCGGATCGGGACCGGCATGCCCCGGCACCTTCCACACCACCAGCCCGACCGCGATGCCGGTGGCCGTCAGCACGACGAGCATCCACAGCACCGAGTACCGGCCGATGCCCAGCGCGTCGGGCAGGTTCCTCCACAGCACGTGCTGAAGCTGCTCGGCCGCCGCGCTCACCCCGAGGAACAGCAGACTCGCGAGCACGCCCACGACGAGAGCGGGGACGATCAACGGCAGCAGGGTGCGCGCCGGGGTCGTAGGGGCAACGGGTGCCTGCTGCGCGCTGTCCTGGGCCACGGGCTCACCATAGGCGGGCAAAACGGACCCAACATCTTGAGGCCGGACATCTTGGGAACGTGGGGCTCGCGGGGCTTGCACCTCACGTGACGTGAGGCCTCAGCGTGGGGTGCGGACACAAGAAGGGAGCGGAAGTGAGCTACTCCGTAGGACAGGTCGCCGGATTCGCCGGGGTCACGGTGCGCACGCTGCACCACTACGACGACATCGGCCTGCTCGTCCCCAGCGAGCGCAGCCACGCGGGCCACCGGCGCTACGCCGACACCGACCTCGACCGGCTGCAGCAGATCCTGTTCTACCGGGAACTCGGCTTCCCCCTCGACGAGGTCGCGGCCCTGCTCGACGACCCGGAGACGGACCCGCGCGCGCATCTGCGCCGGCAGCACGAGCTGCTGACCGCCCGGATCGAGAAGCTCCAGAAGATGGCCGAGGCCGTGGAACACGCCATGGAGGCACGCACGATGGGCATCAATCTCACCCCCGAGGAACGCTTCGAGGTCTTCGGGGACAAGGACCCCGAGCAGTACGCCGAAGAGGCCGAGCGGCGCTGGGGCGGCACCGAGTCCTACGCCGAGTCGCAGCGCAGGGCCGCCCGCTACACCAAGGCCGACTGGAAACGCCTCCAGGCCGAGGTCGACGCCTGGAGCGAGCGCTACGCCGCCCTGGTGACCACCGGCGAACCGCCCACCGCCGACGCGGCGCTCGACCTGGCCGAGGAACACCGCCTGCACATCGACCGCTGGTTCTACCCGTGCTCGTACGGCACGCACGCGTGCCTCGCCGAGATGTACGTCTCCGACGAGCGCTTCAAGGCGTTCTACGACTCCATGGCCCCCGGTCTCGCCGAGCACCTGAGGGACGCGATCCTGGCGAACGCGTCCCGGCACACCTCCTAGGGGCCCGGCCCGGGGTCACACCCGGGCCAGCACCACCGCCGTCCCGTAGGCGCACACCTCGGTGCCGACGTCCGCCGCCTCGGTCACGTCGAAGCGGAACGCCAGGACGCCGTTCGCCCCACGCGCGCGTGCCTGCTCGATCAGCCGCTCCATGGCCTGGTTGCGGGTCTGCACGAGGGTCTTGGTGAGCCCCTTGAGCTCACCGCCGACCATCGACTTCAGACCGGCGCCGATCTGGCTGCCGAGATGCCGTGAGCGGACGGTCAGGCCGAACACCTCACCGATCACCTGCTCGACCCGGTACCCGGGGACGTCGTTCGTCGTCACGACCAGTACATCGGCCTGCGGCCCCTGGCCGCCGCCGTACTCTTCGATACCCATGGCTCACAGCTTTGTCCTATGGGATGCACAGTGCATCCTGGAGACACCGGTGGAACCTGGGGCGGACACATCGCGTTGATAGCTTTGTGCGGCTGTACCTGGACGCTGGCACCTCCCTCCACCCCTCAGGAGCCCGGAACCGTGATGACGCTCGCCCTCGGCCCGAGCTGGCTCGATCCGAACACCATGCTCGACAGGTTCGGGATCTGGGGCCTCCTGCTCGTGGTCTTCGCGGAGTCCGGCCTGCTCATCGGGTTCTTCCTGCCGGGTGACTCCCTGCTCTTCACCTGCGGCCTGCTGATCACCGCGGGCACCCTGGACTTCCCGCTGTGGGCGGCGATCGCCCTCATCTGCGTCGCCGCGATCCTCGGCGACCAGGCGGGTTACGTCTTCGGCAAGAAGGTCGGCCCCTCGCTCTTCAACCGCCCGGACTCCCGCCTCTTCAAGCAGGAGAACGTGGTCAAGGCGCACGAGTTCTTCGAGAAGTACGGCCCCAAGTCCCTGGTCCTGGCCCGCTTCGTGCCGATCGTGCGCACGTTCACACCGATCATCGCCGGTGTCAGCGGCATGAAGTACCGCTCCTTCATCACGTACAACGTGATCGGCGGCGTCCTGTGGGGCGCCGGCGTGACCCTGCTCGGCTCCTGGCTCGGCAAGATCGAGTTCGTCAACAAGAACATCGAACTGATCCTGATCCTGATCGTCCTCGTCTCCGTGGTCCCGATCATCATCGAGTTCCTCCGCGCCCGCTCCAAGGCCAAGAAGGAGCCCCAGGGCCCCCACCAGGAGCCCCCCGCCGACCCGGCCGCGACCCAGCCGTTCCCGGTGATCATGGACGACTCGACGACCCAGCTCCGCCGCATCGAAGAGCCCCAGCAGAACAACGGCTACGACCAGAACAACGGCTACGACCAGAACAACGGCTACGACCAGTACTACGCGCAGCCGCAGCCCCAACAGCAGCAGTACCCCCAGCAGACGTACCAACAGCAGCCCTACGGCAACCAGCAGTACCCGCCGCAGTACAACGACCAGGGCCAGGGTTACTAGCAGGGCTAGCTACCGCGCCCCTTTAGGGGCGCGGGGCTGTATCGATGTGCGGCTCCGCCGCGTGGGCGCGACCAGCCACACGCGACCCGCACTCGCCGACAGACAAGGCCCCCCGAGCTACCAGGCGCTCAGAAACCCCGAGTCCGCTTGGCAGCCCGCCGAGCCCCCGCGGCAGCGCCCGGCACCCGCAAGAACAACCGCGAGATCTCCGACCCCAGATTCACCCCGATGGCGATGGCCATGGCGAGCGACGCCGCCGTGGCCAACGACACCAGGCCCTTGTCGACCTTGTTCTGAGCGATCGACAACAGCCCGAAATACGTGGCCGACCCCGGCAGCAGGGGCCCGATCGCCGCGGTCGTGTACGGCAGCGCCGACGCGAACCGGTACCGGGACAGCAGCTGCCCGAACAGCCCGACCAGCCCCGCCGCCACGGCCGTAGAGGCGACCGGCGAGATCCCGGCGACGAAGTGCATCGCCCCGTAGACGGACCAGGCGACACCCCCGTTGAGGGAGACGAGCAGCACGGTGGATCGTTCCTGCTGCAACAGCACCGCGAAGGTCAGCGACAGCAGGACGGCCGCGGCGATCTGCCACAGCGGCCGCTTGGAGATGCTCAGCGCGGTGTCCGGATTGAGTTCGGCGCCCAGCTTCACGCCGAAGTACAGGACGATCAGAACCCCGCCCACGATGCCGACGAAGAAGTACATGACCTCCAACAGCCGCGCCGCCGCAGTGATGTAGAAGCCGGTCAGCCCGTCCTGTACGCCCGCCACCAGCGCCCGCCCCGGCAGCAGCGCGAACAGCCCACCGGTGATGACCGCGGACGCCTTCACATTGACGTCGGCGACCGTGAGCACGACCCCTATCGCGGCCGGCGGCATCGCGGCGACCGTGAACTGGTAGAACTCCGGCAGCCCGCGCCCCGCGCACAGCCACGCCAGCCGGTCGCCGAGCATCGCGCCGAGCGCGGCGGCGAAGAACACGACGATGTCACCGCCGACGAGCACGGAGGCGGCCCCGGCGAGCAGCCCGCCGGCGGCGGTCAGCACCCAGCCGGGATACGGGTGCCGGTTGCGCCGCATCTCCGCGAGCCGCCGGTAGGCGTCCTCCAGGGAGAGCGCCGTCTCCGGGTCGCTGAGGTCCTGGACCAGCCGGAACACGGCCGCGAGGCGTGTGTAGTCGGTGCCCCGGCGGCGCACGGTCCGGGACGCGGTCACCGGATCGTCCACCAGGGAGGGCTGATAGGAGATCGAGAGGAGTGTGAAGGTGACGGTCGGCTCGCAGCGGTCGAGGCCGTAGGAGCGGCAGACCGCGAACATCGCCGCCTCGACGTCCTCGGCGCCCTCGCCGCCCGCGAGCAGCAACTCGCCGATGCGGAGCGTCAGATCGAGCACGCGCGGTACGGCGGGCCCGCTCTCGTCCTGCTTGTGCACCGGCTCCGGCGCGGGCCGCTCGGTCACCGGCATCCGCAGCATCGTGCGCATCCGGTCCTGCCAGGGCACGTCCTTCGTCAGGCTGACGAGGGGAATCCCGGTCGGCGGGGTGAAGGCGGGCGGCGCCTCTCGGGCGCTGTAGGTGCTGGGCGGACTGAACGCCGACCCCTCGGACTCGTCCTCGGCCGGCGCCGACACGTCGAGCCCGCGCGGAACGGCGAACTCGGACGTCGTAGAAGACTCCCCGTCGACCGCCGCGACCGCCGCTTCGACCCCCGAAGGAGCCGTGAACGCGCTCCTGGCCTCGTCCGACGGTGGTTTGTGGTCCTCCGCTTCCGTCACTCCGTAGCACTCCCTGTACGACACCTCCGGTGATCCTCAGTATGCGCACAGACAGGGAAACGGGCCGCACGCGTGTGCGTGCGGCCCGTTTCCAGGATCAGGGGGGGCTCAGTGGCCGCCCTGCTCCTTCAGTCGCTTGTACGACCGCTCGATCTCCGCCTCGGCGTCCGTACGGCCCACCCAGTTGGCACCCTCGACCGACTTGCCGGGCTCCAGGTCCTTGTAGACCTCGAAGAAGTGCTGGATCTCCAGGCGGTCGAACTCCGACACGTGGTGGATGTCACGCAGGTGCTCCACACGCGGGTCGGACGCCGGGACGCACAGCAGCTTGTCGTCGCCGCCGGCCTCGTCGGTCATCCGGAACATGCCGATCGCGCGGCACTTGATGAGGCAGCCGGGGAAGGTCGGCTCCTCCAGGATGACCAGCGCGTCCAGCGGGTCGCCGTCCTCGCCGAGAGTGTTCTCGACGAAGCCGTAGTCGGCCGGGTAACTGGTCGAGGTGAAGAGTCGACGGTCCAGGCGGATCCGACCGGTCTCGTGGTCCACCTCGTACTTGTTCCGCGAACCCTTCGGGATCTCGATCGTGACGTCGAACTCCACCGGTGGCTCCTCCATGATCAGCACATAGTTCTGGTGGTTAAGTGTCCCTCACGCAAGTGTGTGATCGCGAAAGGGGCTGGTGGTCGTGCCGGAGCTGAGGCCTTGGCGGGCCGCGAGACCGCAGGTGACGCGGGTCGCGCGAGCCGTCCGGCCCCGTCTCGAGCGGGCCGCGCGATCCGTGAAACCGCAGGTCACACGGGTCACGCAAGCCGTCGGACCGCAGGTCGCGCGGCTCACCGAAGCCGCGAAACCACAAGCCGCGCGGCTCACCGAAGCCGTGAAACCGAAGGTCGCCCGGCTCGTCGGATCCGTGTCACCGCAGGTCGCGAAGTTGCCGCGGCCCGACAGAACCTGGCGGTACACCGCCGTCGCCACCACCGCCGGAATGGCGCTGGCAGCCGTCGTGGTGACCGCCGCCGGTCCCTGGGACTCCTCCGGTCAGCGTACGGCCGAGCGGGACCACGCAGCCGCACAGGAACGTTCAGGTGGCGTAGATCACGGCCGTAATTCCGATACGTCCGCCAAGGCACCCCGACCCGCGCCCAGCGCCGCATCCGTCCTCGTCGGCCTAGGCCGCTCCGCGAACTCGGTGAAGTCCGCCCCGACCGGCACGGCCCTCGCGGACGTCCTCGGCCCGCTCCTCGGCAACTCCGCGCTCGGCACCCGCCACACGGCCGCCGTGGTGGACGTGAGCACCGGCAAGCGCCTCTACGGCGTCGGCGCGGAGGACGCCCTGACCCCGGCCTCGACGACGAAGATCGCCACCGCGGTGGCCGCCCTCTCCGCCCTGGGCGCCGACCACCGCTTCACCACCCGCACCGCCCTGGAGCCCGACACCAAGGAACTCGTCCTGGTCGGCGGCGGCGACCCGACCCTGACGGCCCACCAGGACGCCGAGGGCTGGGCCGGCCTGCGCACCCTGGCCGACGACACGGCGGCGGCCCTGAAGAAGCGCGGCGTCCGAGAGGTGACGCTGTCGTACGACAAGACGCTGTACTCCGGCTCCGAACTCCACTCGATCGGGGTCAACGAGAACCTCGCCCCGGTCAGCGCCCTCATGGCCGACGAGGGCCGTACGGACGACTCCTCCAGCGGTCCGGTGCTGCGTGTGACGGATCCGGCGGCGGACGCGGCCAAGAAGTTCGCGGGCTTCCTAGAGGAGCACGGCATCAAGACGACGTCCCCGGGCCCCTCCAAGGCGACCGCCCGCGCCGACACCCTCGCCAAGGTCTCCTCGCCGCCGCTGTCCGACATCGTCGAGCGGATGCTGACCAACAGCGACAACGACATCGCGGAGGCCCTGGCCCGCCAGACCGCCGTCGCGACGGGCGGGCGGGCCGACTTCGACGGGGGCGCCGCCGCGATCGCCGCCCAGCTGACGAAGCTCCGACTCCCGGTCAAGGGCGCCGAGTTCAACGACGGCAGCGGCCTCGACCGCGACGACCGCCTCACCGCCGACCTCCTGACCGCCCTCCTGGTCATGGCCGGCTCCCCGGCCCACCCGGAACTCCGCCCGGTCCTCACCGGCCTCCCCGTCGCCGGTTTCACCGGCACCCTGACGACCCGCTACACGGACGCGACGGGCGCGGCGGGGGTGGTGCGCGCCAAGACGGGCACCCTGACGGGCGTCAACACGCTCGCGGGGACGGTCGTCGACAAGGACGGCCAACTCCTGGCCTTCGCCTTCCTGGCCTCCAACACGACGAACAAACTGGAGGCCCAGGCAGCCCTGGACCACACGGCAACGGCATTGGCGGCCTGCGGCTGTAGTTCGTAACTGCTGTGGGCAGGCGTTCCGCAAGGCGATGGGGGAGCGTGGGCACAGCCACCGACACCGGGCGCCCTCGCAGCAGACGCTCACCTGACCGACCTCGTGCCCTGCCCCCAGCGGCAGCGCTCACGTACGGTTGACGCATGACGAGCATCGGTGGTGCCGAGATGGTCGACTGGAATCTCGCGGTGGCGACCGCGACCCGACTTGTGCGGCCGGGCCCCGAGGTGAGCCGTGACGAGGCCCGGGCCGTCGTCGCGGAGCTGCGCCGGCATGCGAAGGCCTCGGAGCGACACGTCCGGGGTTTCACCCGGATGGGCACGGACGACATCCACGACACCCCGATCCTGGTCGTCGACCGCCCCGGCTGGGTGCGGGCGAACGTCGCCGGGTTCCGGGAGGTCCTCAAGCCGCTGCTCGACAAGATGCAGGAGCGGCGCGGCAACACCCCGGGCGGCGCGGTCTTCGGCGCGGTCGGCGGCAAGGTGACCGGCGTCGAGCTGGGCATGCTGCTGTCGTTCCTGTCCTCGCGCGTGCTCGGCCAGTACGAGACGTTCGCCCCGGCGACGCGCGAGCTGCCGGCGGGGGCGAAGGGGGGCCGGCTGCTGCTGGTCGCGCCGAACATCGTCCACGTGGAGCGCGAACTCGACGTACAGCCCCACGACTTCCGCCTGTGGGTGTGCCTGCACGAGGAGACGCACCGCACGCAGTTCACGGCCGTGCCCTGGCTGCGTGACCACCTGGAGGGCGAGATCCAGTCGTTCTTGGGGGAGACCGAGGTCGACCCCATGACGGTCCTGGAGCGCATCCGGGAGGCCGCCCAGTCACTGGCTGGCGGGCGGCCCGAGGGCGAGGAGGACGACGAGGGCCGCTCCCTCGTGGAGATCGTGCAGACGCCCGCGCAGCGGGAGATCCTCGGCCGGCTCACCGCCGTGATGTCCCTCCTGGAGGGGCATGCCGACTTCGTGATGGACGGCGTCGGTCCGGACGTGGTGGCGAGCGTCGCGGAGATCCGCGAGAAGTTCCAGCAGCGCCGCGCCAAGGGTGCCTCCCGGCTGGACTCGGCGCTGCGCAAGCTGCTGGGCCTGGACGCCAAGCTGCGGCAGTACCGGGACGGCGAGCGGTTCGTACGCGCGGTCGTCGAACAGGTGGGCATGGACGGCTTCAACCGTGTGTGGACCTCTCCGAACACGTTGCCGACGAAGACGGAGATCGCCAAACCGGCGGACTGGGTCGCGCGGGTGCACCGCAAGACCGAGTCGTGAACCTGCCACAGGCGTGGTGAAACGAATCCGGCCTACGGCAGGCGAACGCCCCTGCAATCACCCGTCCGAGGGACCGTGAGCGATGGGTAGGCGTGCAATGCTCGGGGAACGCCCCGGTTCTGTCACCATCTACACACTCTGAGTGACCGAACCTCGGGCCAACCCCCCGAAAACTTCATGAAGGGAACCGGACATGGGTCCCCATCCTGCGGTCGCGGCGATACGCCTGGCGGTCCGCCGCGTCCTCCACGACATCCTCACCGACCACGAGGCCCTGCAGACCGCCGGCGCCTCCCGGCACACCTCGCACGAGCGCCCGCCCTCGCCGCTCGTGCTCGTGGCGTGCTCCGGCGGCGCCGACTCCATGGCACTCGCCTCCGCCCTCGCCTTCGAAGCACCCAAACTCGGCATCCGCGCCGGCGGCATCACCGTCGACCACGGCCTCCAGGCCGGCTCCGATCTCCGCGCCGACGAGGTCGTCCTGCGCCTGCGCGAACTGGGCCTGGACCCCGTAGAGGCCACCGCCGTGACCGTGGGCCGCGAGGGCGGCCCCGAGGCAGCCGCCCGGGACGCCCGCTACGCCGCCCTCGACGCCTGCGCCGCCCGCCATGGCGCCGCCGCCGTCCTGCTCGGCCACACACGCGACGACCAGGCCGAAACCGTCCTGCTGGGCCTTGCCCGCGGTTCGGGCATCCGCTCCCTGTCCGGGATGGCCGCGGTCTCGGGGGCCGACGGCCGTTACCGCCGCCCCTTCCTCCAACTCGACCGGCAGACCGCCCGCAAGGCCTGCATGGTCCAGTCGCTGCCCGTCTGGGACGACCCGCACAACGCCGACCCCGCCTACACCCGCTCCCGGCTGCGCCACGAAGGCCTGCCGGCCCTGGAGAAGGCGCTCGGCAAAGGCGTCGTAGAAGCACTTGCCCGTACGGCGCAGCTCTCCCGGGACGACGCCGACGCCCTCGACACCTGGGCCAGCCAGGCCGAGGCCTCCGTACGGGACGCCACCGGCCTCCTGGAGTGCGCCAAGCTCTACGCCCTGCCGCCCGCCGTGCGCCGCCGCATCCTGCGCCGCGCGGCCATCCAGGCGGGTGCCCCGGCCGGTTCGCTGTTCGCCCGGCACATCGAGGAAGTCGACCGCCTGATCACCGGCTGGCGCGGCCAGGGAGCCATCAATCTCCCGGGCAAGGTCGTCGCCCGGCGCCAGGGTGGCAGACTGGTGATTCGGCAAGGCTGAATCGACACCCCCTCCGGACCTCCGGGGGCGGGACCAGGTAGTAGCCGGTGGGACGACCGAAAGTGATGCGGGTGGACGCGAAAGACATGGGTGACGACCTCCAGTCGGTGCTCATCACCAAGGAAGAGATCGACGCGAAGCTCGTGGAGCTCGCCGCGAAGATCGACGCGGAGTACGCGGGCAAGGACCTGCTGCTCGTCGGCGTCCTCAAGGGCGCGGTGATGGTCATGGCGGACCTCGCCCGGGCGCTGTCCACCCCCGTCACCATGGACTGGATGGCCGTGTCGTCGTACGGCGCGGGCACCCAGTCCTCCGGTGTCGTGCGGATCCTCAAGGACCTCGACACCGACATCAAGGGCAAGCACGTCCTCATCGTCGAGGACATCATCGACTCCGGGCTGACGCTGTCCTGGCTGATCTCCAACCTTGGCTCCCGCGAGCCCGACTCGTTGAAGATCTGCACCCTGCTGCGCAAGCCGGAGGCGGCCAAGGTCGCCATCGACGTGCAGTGGGTCGGCTTCGACATCCCGAACGAGTTCGTCGTCGGATACGGCCTCGACTACGCGGAGAAGTACCGCAACCTGCCGTTCGTCGGTACGCTCGCGCCGCACGTCTACGGCGGCTAGAGCCACTCGGCCCAAGCCCTGTAAGACGATCGGGAACCCCAGCGGGTTTCGCGCCGTTGGAGCATGCAGACGCGTCTCCCAGCCGTCCCGTGCGACTTCGGGCAACATTGCTGGGGTACGGTCAGAAGAACTGTCTTTATCAAACTCACTATGGCAGGAGGGACGGAGCGAATTCGCTCCGTATGGATGGACGTGAAGCGATACTTCCGTGGGCCGGTCATGTGGATCGTGCTGGCCGTCCTTGCCGTGGTCGTGTTGATGCAGGTCGTCGGCTCGTCCGGCGGCTACAAGACGGTGGACACCGGCCAGGTCGTCCAGGCGATCAATGACAACAAGGTCGAGTCGGCCAAGATCACCACCGGCGACGAGCAGACCGTCAAGGTCACGCTCAAGAGCGGCGAGAAGGTCGACGGCAGCTCCAAGATCCAGGCGAGCTACATCGGCGACCAGGGCGTGGCCCTCGCGACCACGCTGCAGACCAAGTACCAGGACAAGCAGATTCCGGACGGCTACACGGTCTCGCCGACGAAGCAGAACGCTTTCGTCGGGATTCTGCTGTCGCTCCTCCCCTTCGTTCTCATCGTGGTCGTCTTCCTGTTCCTGATGAACCAGATGCAGGGCGGCGGCTCCCGAGTCATGAACTTCGGGAAGTCCAAGGCCAAGCTCATCACCAAGGACACCCCGAAGACGACGTTCGCGGACGTCGCGGGCTCCGACGAGGCCGTCGAGGAACTGCACGAGATCAAGGAGTTCCTCCAGGAGCCGGCGAAGTTCCAGGCCGTCGGCGCCAAGATCCCCAAGGGCGTACTCCTGTACGGCCCTCCCGGCACCGGCAAGACCCTGCTGGCGCGCGCCGTCGCGGGCGAGGCCGGGGTGCCCTTCTACTCGATCTCCGGTTCCGACTTCGTCGAGATGTTCGTCGGTGTCGGTGCCTCCCGAGTCCGTGACCTGTTCGAGCAGGCCAAGGCGAACGCCCCGGCGATCGTCTTCGTCGACGAGATCGACGCGGTCGGCCGCCATCGCGGCGCCGGCCTCGGCGGCGGTCACGACGAGCGCGAGCAGACGCTGAACCAGCTGCTCGTCGAGATGGACGGCTTCGACGTCAAGGGCGGCGTGATCCTCATCGCCGCGACGAACCGGCCCGACATCCTCGACCCGGCCCTCCTGCGCCCCGGCCGCTTCGACCGCCAGATCGCGGTCGACCGCCCGGACATGCAGGGCCGTCTGGAGATCCTCAAGGTCCACCAGAAGGGCAAGCCGGTCGCACCGGACGTCGACCTCTCCGCGGTCGCCCGCCGTACGCCGGGCTTCACCGGCGCGGACCTGAGCAACGTCCTCAACGAGGCCGCCCTGCTCACCGCCCGGGGCAACCGCAAGCTGATCGACAACTCCATGCTGGACGAGGCGATCGACCGTGTGGTCGCGGGCCCGCAGAAGCGGACCCGGATCATGTCGGACAAGGAGAAGAAGATCACCGCGTACCACGAGGGCGGACACGCCCTGGTCGCGGCGGCTTCCCCCAACTCCGACCCGGTCCACAAGATCACGATCCTCTCCCGAGGCCGTGCTCTGGGCTACACGATGGTCCTGCCGGAAGAGGACAAGTACTCGACCACGCGCAACGAGATGCTGGACCAGCTGGCCTACATGCTGGGCGGACGCGCGGCCGAGGAACTGGTCTTCCACGACCCGACCACGGGCGCCGCGAACGACATCGAGAAGGCCACCGCCACGGCCCGCGCGATGGTCACGCAGTACGGCATGACCGAGCGCCTCGGCGCGATCAAGTTCGGCGGCGACAACACCGAGCCCTTCCTGGGCCGGGAGATGTCGCACCCGCGCGACTACTCGGAAGAGGTCGCCGCGCTCGTCGACGAAGAGGTCAAGAAGCTCATCGAGAACGCGCACAACGAGGCCTGGGAGATCCTGGTCGAGAACCGTGACGTGCTCGACGCGCTCGTGCTCCAGCTGCTGGAGAAGGAGACGCTGAACAAGGAGCAGATCGCCGAGGTCTTCGCTCCGATCGTCCGGCGTCCGGCCCGTCCCTCCTGGACCGGCTCCTCCCGCCGTACGCCGTCCACCCGCCCGCCGGTGCTCTCCCCCAAGGAGCTGTCACTGACGAACGGGACGAACGGCGCGGGCCCCGCGATCACCGCCGGTGCGACCGCCGAGTCCTCTCCCACGCTGGAGAAGGCTCCGGAGGACCGCCCCGAGAACTGACGCGAGTCTCACACGGCCTGAAATGGATGCCGCGCCCCCCTGGATTTAGCCTGGGGGGCGCGGCTTTTCCATATGCCCGCAACTGAGGCGTGTGTCCCGCACACGCGCGACCCGCACAGGAACGAGGCACGACATGACCGACCCCGTGACGCTGGACGGCGAGGGAACGATCGGCGTCTTCGACGAGAAGCGTGCCGAGAACGCCGTACGCGAACTGCTGATCGCGGTCGGCGAGGACCCGGACCGCGAGGGGCTCAGGGAGACACCGGCGCGGGTGGCGCGGGCGTACAAGGAGATATTCGCGGGGTTGTGGCAGCGGCCCGAGGACGTGCTGACGACGACGTTCGACCTGGGGCACGACGAGATGGTCCTGGTGAAGGACATCGAGGTCCTCAGCTCGTGCGAACACCATTTGGTGCCGTTCGTCGGGGTCGCCCATGTTGGGTACATCCCGTCCGCCGACGGCAAGATCACGGGGTTGTCGAAGCTGGCCCGGCTGGTGGACGTCTACGCCCGCCGGCCGCAGGTGCAGGAACGGCTCACCACGCAGGTCGCCGACTCCCTGATGGAGATCCTGGAGCCGCGGGGGGTCATCGTCGTCGTCGAGTGCGAGCACATGTGCATGTCGATGCGGGGTGTGCGGAAGCCCGGCGCCAAGACCATCACGTCTGCGGTGCGGGGGCAGTTGCGGGATCCGGCGACGCGTAATGAGGCGATGAGTCTGATCATGGCTCGCTGACGGATCGCTTCGCTGGAAGGATCGTGGCGGGTCGTCGGTTGGGTGCCGGTCTGTGGGGGCTGGCCGCGCCGTTCCCTGCGCCCCTCGCGGGGCGCTCTCAGGTGACCGGCGTAGCCCCCGCCGTGTTGTCGTCGTCCTCCGGGAGTTTGCAGACTCGCTCCAGGAAGATCGCCGCCGCTATCACCGCGATGCCCGCCAGGACCGAGAAGCCGGCGTAGATGGCCTGGTCGCGGCGGGCGGGGATGTCCAGGGACTCCAGGAGGTAGGCGCCCGTGCCGCCGTACATGCCGGCGACGAGGGCGGCGACCAGGGCGCTGGCCTGGCCGAAGACGACCGCGCGGGCGGCCATCAGGGGGTCGACGCCCTTGGCGCCGGGGCGGCGCTCTCGCTGTGCCTTGAGGCGGGCGCGCAGGGAGAGCGCCGTGGCCAGCAGGACCACGGCGATCACGGCGAGGACGATGGGGGCGGCCAGCGGCACGCTCGGCAGGGTCCCCACCGCGCTCCACAGGCGGGCCCCCGCCCAGGACAGCACTCCGGCGACGACGAACACGCCGGCCAGCACCCTGATCCGCAGCTCTCTCACGGTGTCCCTTCAGCTCCCCGTGCCCTGTCCGGGCGTTGTGGTCGTCTCGACCTTAACGACTACTCGGGCAGCCGGAGTTCCAGATCCTTGCGGGGCGCGACACCGTCACGCGTGACGACGTCCAGGAGATCGGCCACCGGGCCGCGGCCGGGCAACTGCGCCTCGGGATCCACGTCGTGCCAGGGGGCGAGCACGAAGGCCCGTTCGTGGGCGCGCGGGTGGGGGAGCGTCAGGACCGGGTCGTCCGAGACGACATCGGCGTACGCGACGATGTCGACGTCGATCGTGCGCGCGCCCCAGCGCTCCTCGCGGACCCGGTGGAAGGCCTCCTCGACCGCGTGCGCCCGCTCCAGCAGGGACGATGGGGGCAGGGTGGTCTTGAGGACGACGACCGCGTTGAAGTACGACGGCTGGCTGCCGGGTTCGACGCCCCACGGCTCCGTCTCGTAGACCGGCGACACGGCCTTGATGCGGACGCCGGGGGTGTCCTCCAGGGCGTCGATGGCTCCCTGGAGGGTCTCCAGGCGGTTGCCGAGGTTGGCGCCGATGGAGATCACGGCGCGTTTCGGATTGCTCAGGGTGGTGTCGGCCGCGTCCACCTGCCGCACCACGGAGGCGGGCACCGGCTGGACGGTCGGGTCGCTGTGACCCTCGGTGAAGAAGGTCATACTCGGCTCCGGGTGATGGTGACGGTCACGTCGTCGAAGGGGACGGTGATCGGGGCGTCCGGCTTGTGGACACGGACCTCGACCTCCTCGACCCCCTCGTGCTTCAGGCAGGTCTGCGCGATGCGCTCGGCCAGGGTCTCGATGAGGTTGACGGGCTCGCCCTCGACGACGGCCACGACCTCCTCCGCCACGATGCCGTAGTGCACGGTCTTCGCCAGGTCGTCGTCGGCGGCGGCCGGTCGGGTGTCCAGGCTCAGGACGAGGTCCACGATGAAGGTCTGGCCCTCCTCGCGCTCCTTGGGGAACACGCCGTGGTGCCCGCGGGCCCTGAGGCCGCTCAGCGCGACACGATCCACGCGAATCACTCCTGCAATCGTCGATGACGGCCGGTTCGCACCGGGTGCGGGCGGTGTGCCCGGCCTCGAACGAATCTACCTGCGGGCACTGACAACGCCCGGCCACGAGGGCGCGGGCACGGTCCGGGACCGCGGGTTTCATCGGGCGTTTTCCCCGGGGAACCCGGTGGCTCATGGGTCGGTAGCCGCCCCTACCCGCGACTTCGTGATTCCAACCACTTCTTGGTCCCGATGGGTTGTGAAGGGGTTGCGAGGGGTTGCCCAGGGGGACCCAGGGGGCTCCCACCCACTCAGGAGGGGGAGTCGTCGCTCTCGTCCTCGTCGTTCTCGGCCAGCACCGGGGACGCGTGGTGGGACCAGAGCTTCCAGCCCTCGGGTGTACGCCGGAACACGTTCGTGGCGACCACGAGCTGGCCGACGAGCGGGCCCAGTTCGTCGCTGTCGTCGGGGGACGGGCCGCCGCTGAGGATGTTCTCCGTGCAGGTGACCAGCGCGGTGTCACCGGTCACCGAGACGTGCACGTCGGTGAGGAAGAACTGGATGTACTCGGTGTTCGCCATGATCAGCGCGTACGACCGCAGGACCTCGCCGCGCCCGGTGAGCACCGGCCAGCCCGGGTGCACGCAGGAGATCACGCCGGTGTCCGCCGGGTCGTGGTACTCCTCGTCGACGCAGAGGTCGGCAGGGGTGAGCCACAGGTCGGACAGTTCCTCGAAGTCGCCGCGCTCCAGGGTCTCGTAGAACGCGGTGTTGGCGAGTTCCACCTGCTCGACGTCGGTGTGGGGGGCGCTCACCGGGCTCCCTCGGAGTCGGTGGGCGAGGCCGCGGGGGCGCCGGTGGCGCGCGCCCACTCGACGGCGCGGGCGACGCGTACGGCGTCCGCTGTGGCGCGTACCTCGTGGACGCGCACCGCCCACGCGCCGGCGTGCGCCGCGAGCGCGGAGACGGCGGCCGTGGCGGCGTCGCGCTCGCGCGCGGGCGGGGGAGCCCCCTCGGGGCCGGCGAGGACGCGGCCGAGGAACCGCTTGCGGGAGGCGGCGACGAGCAGGGGGTGGCCGAGGGAGCGCAGTCGGTCGAGGTGGGCGAGGAGGACGAGGTCGTGTTCGGCGTCCTTGGAGAAGCCGAGGCCGGGGTCGACGACGACGCGGTCGGGGGAGACACCGCCGGCGAGAACGGCCGCCACGCGTGCGTGCAGCTCGTCGACGACCTCGGTGACGACGTCGTCGTAGACCCCCCTGACGTTGCCGCCCTCCAGGAAGCCGCGCCAGTGCATGACGACGAAGGGGGCGCCCGAGGCGGCGACGACCGGGATCATCGCGGGGTCGGCGAGGCCGCCGCTGACGTCGTTGACGAGGGCGGCGCCGGCGGTGAGGGCCTGCTCGGCGACGGAGGCGCGCATGGTGTCGACGGAGACGGTGACACCCTCGGAGGCGAGGCCGCGGACCACGGGGATGACGCGCTTGAGTTCCTCGGCCTCGTCGACGCGGGAGGCGCCGGGGCGGGTGGACTCACCGCCGACGTCGACGAGGTCGGCGCCCTCGGTGACCAGGTCGAGACCGCGCTTCACGGCCGCCGTCGTGTCGAAGAAGCGGCCGCCGTCGGAGAAGGAGTCCGGGGTGACGTTCACGACCCCCATGACCGCGCACCGGTCCCACTCCGGAAGGCCCGCGACGCGCCCGCGTCCGCTCTGCTTGCTCATACGTTCAGCGTAGGCCCAGGGGGAGGGGGTACGGTCCCGCGGGCCGGACCCAAGGGGGCTGGTCCGGCGGGGGAGAGGCAGGCGGGCCGCCGCGCGGCGGGAGGGACGCGAGGCCCTGGAGCGGGGTCCCCGGCCGTGCAGGGCCGTCTGACCGCGGCCACCGGTCCCGGCGGCCCGAGCGGACTGCCCGGGCCGGCCGGAGAGACACTCCGGGGCCGGTCCGGGCGACGGCCCCCGCCGGGGGAGGTCCTCGCTCAGGCCGGCCCCGTCGGTCAAGCCGCCCGTACGTCCCGTTCCGCCAGCCCGTGGGCGCAGGCCGGAGCCACGGCCTTGCGGCGGCGGAGGAAACGCGGCAGCGGGAGGGCCAGGTTGACGAAGCCCTCTGCCTGCATCGCGGCGAAGCCGATGCGGGGGAGGTCGCCCGAGGCGCGGTAGACGACGAAGCGGGGTTCCCAGCGGGGCTGGAACTTCGCGTTGAACTTGTACAGGGACTCGATCTGGAACCAGCGGGACAGGAAGACGAGCAGTCCGCGCCAGGCACGCAGCACCGGGCCCGCGCCGATCTTCTCGCCGCGGGCGAGGGCCGACCGGAACATCGCGAAGTTGAGCGAGACGCGGGTGATGTCGAGCTTCGGTGCCGCCTGGAGGGAGGCGACGATCAGCAGTTCGTTCATCCCGGGGTCCGCCGAGCGGTCGCGGCGCATCAGGTCCAGCGACATGCCGTCGGTGCCCCAGGGCACGAAGTGCAGGATCGCCTTCAGGTCGCCGTACTCGCCGGGCTCTTCGTCCGTCTTGTGGGCGGTCGCGATGAAGCAGTCGCCGTCCTCGGGGTCGCCGATACGGCCCAGTGCCATGGAGAAGCCGCGCTCGGTGTCGGTGCCCCGCCAGTCCTCGGCGGCGAGCCGGATGCGCTCCAGCTCGCCCTCACTGACGTCACGTACACGCCGTACCCGGGTTTCGTAGCCGGCCCGCTCGATGCGCTTCACCATTTGGCGTACGTTGCGCATCGCGCGCCCGGCGAGCGAGAAATCCGCGACGTCGACCACCGCCTCGTCGCCCAGTTCCAGGGCGTCGAGACCGGTCTCGCGGGTCCACACCTCGCCGCCCGTCTCGGAGCAGCCCATGACGGCCGGTGTCCAGGAGTGGGCCTTCGCCTCGTCCATGAACCGCTCGATGGCGCCAGGCCAGGCCTCCACGTCGCCGATCGGGTCACCGCTGGCGAGCATCACCCCGGACACGACGCGGTAGGTCACCGCCGCCTTGCCGCTGGGCGAGAAGACGACGGCCTTGTCGCGGCGCAGCGCGAAGTGGCCGAGCGAGTCGCGACGGCCGTGCTTCTCCAGGAGGGCGCGCAGATGTGTCTCGTCCTCCGGGGTGAGGCGGGCGGCCGGGTGTTCGGGCCGGAACGCGAGGTAGATCGTCGTCACGGCGGTGAGCAGGCCGAGGGCGCCGAGCGAGAAGGCGACCGTCCACGAGGTGCTGCCCTCGTAGTCGACGGGGCCCTCGAAGCCGAACAGGCCGTACAGGACGTGGGTGATCCGATCGGCCAGGCTCGGGTCGCCGACCATGCGCTTGGAGTGGACGCTGACGATGACCAGTCCGAGGATCAGGGAACCGGCGCCCATGAGCACGAAGTTGGCGAGCGCGCGCCACCGGCTGCGCGGGTCGGGCAGCGCCCGGAACTCGTCCCGGTGCAGCAGCAGCGGCGCGAGCAGCGCGGCCGAGATGACGACTCCTATGAGCGAGTGCCGGTACGCGAACTGTGCCACCGCGCCCGCCGGCAGCAGCGCGACGGCGGCCCGCCAGGCCCGGCGCTTGCGCCGCCTGAGCCCGTGCGCGAGGAGCAGCAACAGCACGCCGGCGCTGAGCGAGAGCGCCGCGGCGAAGGGACCGAGCGCGCCCGGCAGCACCTCCGCCATGGTGTGCATACGGCTGTGCCGGAAGCGCGGGAACACCCCCGCGGCGATGTCCAGCAGGCCGACGAGGGCGCAGGCCCTGGCGACGATCGTGGGAACGACCTCGGGGCGCGGACCTCGGACTATGCGCCGGACCCGACCTGTTCGGCTCGGAACCCCACCCGACATTTCCCCATCTATCCTGACAGACATCGCATCCCGTAGTTCTGCGAGAGACCTTGGATCCGGGCCCGATTCGGGCATCCGGCGACATTGCGCCCTCTAGGACGGTGTCTAGGGGAAGGAGGTTCCTTCCTCAGCGGAAAGCCGGTTCAAAGGCCGAGGAAAGTCCGGGGCAAACGCTCGCGAAACTTGCGTGCGCCGCGGACGGAAAGCGCAGGCGGGGCAGCTCATGGGACTCACGAGCAGGAAAGTGCTGGTACTGGCGATTGTCTGCGCCGTGCTGCTGTTCATCGGCACAGTATGGCTGTGGCCCCGCCTGGCCAGACACAACTGGCGGGCCGTCAGCGGGCGGGTGGGCCTGCTGCTGGCGACCCAGTTGGTGCTCTTCGTCTCCGTCGGCCTCGGCGCCAACCAGGCCTTCGGGTTCTACGCCAGCTGGGCCGACCTGTTCGGCAGGGAGACCGCCCAGGGCGTCGTCGTCGACCACACGGCCCTCCAGGGCGCCGGCGGACCCCTCCACGTGGTCGAGACCCGGAGGGTGGACGCACCGGGCGGCGCCTCACTGCCGCAGAGCGTGGGCCAGGTGCAGCGCGTCGCCATAGTGGGCCGTACGACCCACATCGCCACCCCCGCCTACGTCTACCTCCCGCCGGAGTACTTCCAGCCCCGGTACCGCACCCACACGTTCCCCGCCACGGTCGTCCTCACGGGGTACCCGGGCACCGCCAAGGCGCTCGTCGACAAGCTGAACTACCCGCGTACGGCCCTGGAGTTGGCCAAGGGCGGCCGTATGCGGCCGATGATCCTGGTGATGATGCGGCCCACGGTGGCTCCCCCGCGCGACACCGAGTGCGTGGACGTCCCGGGCGGGCCGCAGACCGAGTCGTTCTTCGCCAAGGACCTGCCCGACGCCGTAACGGCCCACTACAGGGTGGACAAAAAGCCCGGGAGCTGGGGAATCATCGGTGATTCCACGGGCGGTTACTGCGCCCTCAAGCTCGCCATGCACCACCCCGGGGTGTTCGCGGCGGGCGTCGGCCTCTCGCCGTACTACAAGGCGCCCAGCGACCCCACCACGGGCGACCTCTTCCAGGGGAACGGGACGCTGCGCGACGAGGCCGACCTGTGGTGGTACCTCAAGCACCGGCCCGGGCCCGACACCTCACTGCTCGTCACCAGCAGCAAGGTCGGTGAACACAATTACAAGGACACCCTGAAATTCATCGACCGGGTACGGGCCAACAACTCCACCCGTATCGCGTCGATCATCCTGGACAGCGGCGGGCACAACTTCAACACCTGGCGGCGGGAGATCCCGGCGGCCCTGGGGTGGATCAGCGGGCGGCTGAGTGACCGGTGAACCCGTGGGAGGGAATAGGGGTGGCTGTGTTTTTACCGCGCGGGGCACCATGATTCGCCTACGCGCGGTAAGTTTCTGGCCATGCCACGTGGACGTCACCGCCATTCCCCGCCGTTGCACCGGTTGTTGCCTCCTTCGGCGATCGCGGGCGTGTCGCTCGTCTGCGCCTTCGGGCCCTGGGTCTTCTCACAGGCGGCGGCGCTCCGCATAGTCGCGGCGATCGCCGCCGCGACCGCGCTCGTCGGCGCGGCCGTCATGCGCCGCTGGGACACTCAGGCGGGCAAACAGGTCGCCGACCTGGTACGCGCGCGTACGAGCGACGAGTGGCGCTACGAGGAGCGGCTCGCCGAACTCGAGTCCGACCTCGACGAGTCGCGCGAACTGCGCGTCAAGCTGGAGCACAAGCTGCGCGCCAAGCGCACGGAACTCGCGGGCCTGCGCAACGAACACGCGGCACTGCTGCGCCGGTACGCCACGGCGGAGACCGAGCGCGCCAGCGCTCTGGAGGGCCGCCGCCTGCTGGAGATAGAGGCCGCGGAACCCACGCGCGCGTTGCCGACGATCTCGGCGCACGGCGACGACGACGTCGCGGCGGACGTGGACGCGGATCTCATGGATCTCCAGGACGACGAATTCGACACGGATGACGCGGACGACACCGGGGCTGTGGCTGCCGCGGTCGAGACCACGTCCGGAACCAAGACCAAGACCGAGGCCGAGAGCCAGGACGAGACCGACGCGGAGACGGGCGTAGAGGCGGACGCCGAGGCCGGGACCGAGGACGAGGAGTCCGAGGTTTCCGAGGCGGAGGCCGAAGTCGTCGAGGAGAAGAAGCCCGCGGTCGCCGCGGTGTTCTCCCCGGAGGGGTCCAAGCTGTTCCTGCGGGCCAAGGCGGCGCTGGTCCGGCTCGACGACGACGCCGAGTCCGCGGCGCCCGCCCCGAAGGACGACGACTCCGCGCCGGCCGAGCCCGCCCCGGTGGAGGCCGGCGGCGGCGCCACCGAGCCGGAGGCCGCGCGGGAGGACGAGGCGGAGGGGAAGCCCGAGGCGGTCGACGGGCATGAGCACGCGGCCGCCGTCCCCCCGGCCGTGAAGTCCACCCCGCCCGTGCCGCTCTCGGGGCACTTCACCGTGCCGACCGCGGTGGCGGTCGTACCGGCGGCCCCCGTACGGCGGCCGATGATCGCGGGCGGGTTCGACTTCTTCGGCATGCAGAAGGGGTCGACGACCGCCGCGATGGACGCCGTACAGAACGAGGATCTCGCCGACGTCGTGGGCCAGGAGGCCCTCGCGGTGCACAAGGCGGAGGCCGAGTCGCAGTTCAAGCCGGCCGACGAGCGGTCGCGCGGTGTCGGCGCGGTCCAGGTCATCGACCTGACGGCGCACGACGAGACCGAGCAGATCAACCTCCCCGGACTGCGGACCGCGGCTTCCTGACCGGGTCCTGACCGGGTCCTGACCGGGTCCTGACCGGGCCTCAGGCCATCCAGCGGTCCGGCCGCGCGTCCCTGCGGCCCGTCCGTGACCGCTCGGCCTGTCCGGCGAGCAGCTCCGCGGCCTCCTCCGCGTCCCGCAGACGGGCTGTGACGGTCTTGTTGGCCCCGGTGTCCACGTGCACCTCGGCGAGCCGCCAGAGCCGCTCCCAGGGCCCCTGCTTGAGCCGTACGCTCTGCACCTTCGCGTGCGGCACCAGCGCCAGGCTCCGGCGCAGCAGCCCGTGCCGGGCCGCGAACACCGTGTCGGTGACCGCGAGGCCGTAGCCACGCCACCACAGCGGCACGCACCAGTGCGCCCGTCGCGGAGGGCGGGACAGCGCCGGGAGCGGCGGCACCGTCACCCCGGGCAGCACGCGCGCGACGACCGACTCGGCGATCTCGCGCGGGGCGACCGGTACCAGCACGGAGTTGGACGAACCGGCCACGTCCAGCTCGACCCGCACCCATCCGCGCCGCCGCCACAGCAGCGGTTCCACGATCCGCACGGTCTGCACCCGCCCCGGCGGCACCGTCTCGTGCGTGCGGTCCAGCAGCCCGTGGTCGATGCGCAGCCCGTCCGGGGACTCGCCCACCGTCCAGTCGTACTCGCCGACGAACCGCCCCACACTGCTCGCGCCCGCCGCGCCCAGCAGCGGCAGCGCGGTCGCGAGGACCGTCCACACGCTGTGGGTGGCGAGCCACAGGAGCGGCGGTACGACGAGTGCGGCGGCCAGCGACCCCCAGGTGGCGCCGGTCAGCACCAGGGACACCGCGAGGACCCCGGCAGGCACGTGCAGCAGCTGCTGCGAGGGCGCCTCGCCGACCTCGTGCGCGGTCTCGGGGGCGAACCCGGCCGCCCGCGCGAGCAGTTCGGCCCGCAGCGCCCGCGCCTCGTCCTCGCCCAGGAAGGCGAGTTCGTCCTTCTTGTCCGTCCCCACGACGTCGAGCTTGAGCTTGGCGACGCCCGCCACGCGCGCGAGGAGGGGCTGTGTCACGTCGACGGCCTGGATGCGCTCCAGCCGGATGTGCGCGGTGCGCCGGAACAACAGGCCGGTACGGATGCGCAGTTCGGTGTCGGTCACCGAGAAGTGGGTGAACCACCAGGTCAGGAAGCCGTACAGACCGGCGGCCGGCACGATCACGGCCAGCGCGATCAGCAGGGTGACGGTGGTCAGCCGGGTCAGCTGTTCCTGCGCCTGGTTGGGGTCGTGCACCGCCCACCCGATGATGACGGCGACCGGCGCCCACGCCCGGCGCAACGGCGTCACCGGATGCAACCGCCGCTCCACGACAGACACTTGCTCCCGTACGGCCTCGGTGGCCTCGGGTACGTCCTTCTCGGCGCCGGGCGTCGTCACAGCCCCGCCGATCGGGCCTCGCCCAGCTCGGTGAGCCGGTCGCGCAGCCGTTCGGCCTCGGCCGGGACCAGCCCCGGGATCGTCGCGTCGGTCGCCGCCGCGGCTGTGTGCAACTGCACGCTCGCGAGCCCGAAGTGCCGCTCGACGGGCCCCGAGGTCACCTCCACGAGCTGCATCCGCCCGTACGGCACGATCGTCTCGTGGTGCCACAGCACACCCCTGCTGATCAGCAGGTCGTCGGCGCGCTCGGCGTACCGCCAGGAGCGCCAGTTGCGGCCCAGGACCACCCAGCCCCATGCCATGACGCCGAGCGGCAGCAGCGCGAACGCCGCCCAGACGGGCCCGGCGAACAGGTTCAGGAGCGCGCCCAGGACCGCGGTCAGCAGGCCCAGCCACACCACCAGCAACAGCCGTCGCATCTTCAGCAGCCCCGGCGGCAGCCCGGTCCACAGCGGCTCGCGCGCCGCGTCGTCGTGCGCGGCAGTCCCCGTTTCCATGCCGCAAGCGTACGTACGAGAGACTGTGTCCATGACTCCCACGACGGAGACCATGGTCGGGATCGGCGGCGCCGCGGAGAGCACCGACATGGTGCTCAACATCGGCCCCCAGCATCCCTCCACGCACGGAGTGCTGCGCCTGCGGCTCGTCCTGGACGGCGAGCGCATCCAGCACGCGGAGCCGGTGATCGGCTATATGCACCGCGGCGCCGAGAAGCTCTTCGAGGCGCGCGACTACCGCCAGATCATCATGCTCGCCAACCGCCACGACTGGCTGTCGGCCTTCTCGAACGAGCTGGGCGTGGTCCTCGCCGTGGAGCGGATGCTCGGCATGGAGGTCCCCCCGCGCGCGGTGTGGACACGCACGCTGCTCGCCGAGCTGAACCGGGTGCTCAACCACCTGATGTTCCTGGGGTCGTACCCCCTGGAACTCGGCGGGATCACCCCGGTGTTCTACGCGTTCCGGGAACGCGAGGTGCTCCAGAACGTCATGGAGGAGGTCTCCGGCGGGCGCATGCACTACATGTTCAACCGGGTCGGCGGCCTCAAGGAGGACCTTCCCGCCGGATGGGCCTCACGCGCGCGTGAAGCCGTCGCCGCCGTGCGTTCCCGCATGGACCGCTTCGACGACCTGGTGCTCGGCAACGAGATCTTCCGGGGGCGTACGCGCGGGGTGGGCGCGCTGTCTCCCGAGGCCGTGCACGCCTACGGGGTGAGCGGGCCCATCGCGCGCGCCTCGGGCGTCGACTTCGACCTGCGGCGCGACGAGCCGTACCTCGCGTACGGCGAACTCCAGGACACCCTGAAGGTCGTCACCCGCCAGGAGGGCGACTGTCTCGCCCGCTTCGAGGTGCTCCTGGAGCAGACCCACAACGCGCTCGACCTCGCGGACGCCTGCCTCGACCGGCTCGCCGCGCTGGAGCCCGGTCCGATCAACCAGCGGCTCCCGAAGGTCCTGAAGGCGCCCGAGGGGCACACGTACGCGTGGACCGAGAACCCGCTCGGCATCAACGGCTACTACCTCGTCAGCAAGGGCGAGAAGACCCCGTACCGGCTGAAGCTGCGCTCGGCGTCCTACAACAACATCCAGGCGCTCGCCGTGCTGCTGCCGGGGACGCTGGTGGCGGACATGGTGGCGATTCTGGGGTCGTTGTTCTTCGTGGTCGGGGACATCGACAAGTAGTCGGCGACAGCGACAAGTACGACAGTGACAAGTACGACAGCGACAAGTAGGGGTCAAGTAGCGGCTGTTCACGGTTCGTCGAGTGGGTCCGGAATTCCAACCGAATGGACAAGCCAGCCGAAGTCGCCGAGTCCGCCGGCCGCGGTGAGTTCGGCCGCCTCGCCGGAGCTCGCGAGGGCGCGGACGTACGCCGTCGGGTCTGTGGAGGCCAGCGTGAGCGGGGGGCGCGCGCCCGTGACACCGAGGGCGCGCAGGGCGGCGCGTTGCGTGAGCAGGCGTGCGCCGGAGAGTGCGCCCGCTGCGTCGGCCGCCGTCGCGCCCGCTTCCGCGCAGGCGTCCAGGGCGACGTGCGCCGTGATGTCGCACGAGCCGTCCGGTACGGGGGCCGTCTCACGGCCCTCGCGGAAACCGGTGAGCGTGCCGAACGGGGGGCGCGTGTCGGTGGTGTGCGCGTAGTCGACGGCGATCGCGAGCCCCCGGTCGACGCGGGCGACGGCGGACGCCCAGGCGGTGTCCCTGGGGAGGCCGATCTCGGCGCGCAGCCCCTCCTCGGGCGTCGGCGGCCACCAGCGCGCGAGCCACGCGGCCTCCGCACCGGACACCGGTTCCCCGAGCCGCTCGGTCCCGTCCTCCCGGACGAGCACGAGCCGCGGTACGCCGGCGGAGTCCACCTCGGCGACGTCCACGGGTACGTTGTCGAGCCACTCGTTGGCGAACAGCAGCCCGGTGATCTCCTTCGGGGACTCGGTCAGCCACCCGACGCGGGGATCGAGCCCTTCTGGGCGGTCGGCGATCTCGACGCCGTGGGCACGCACGCGTGCGGCCACTTCGGCGGGCAGGGCGGCGAGCACGCCGGTCACCAGCTCGCCGCGGCCCGCGCCCAGGTCCACGAAGTCCAGCGCCGCCGGCCGGTCCAGCGCCTCGTCCACCCGGCACAGCAGCCGCGCCACGGCCCCCGCGAACAGCGCCGACGCGTGCACCGACGTACGGAAGTGCCCGGCGGGTCCCTCGGGCCTGCGATAGAAGCCCACAGGCCCGTACAGGGCCTCCTCGGCGGCCGTCCGCCAGCCGCGCCACCGGCCCGTGGTGTCTTCCGTCACGTGGTCAGAGTAAGTGCAGAGGACAACGGGGCCTCCACCTTGGGGAGTACGCCGGACGTATACGGATCGATCCTCCGGTTGACCCCCGCACACTTCACGCTTCCCTACGCTGGGTTACGTGCAGCGCCTCTACGACTTCCTCCGCAGACACCCGACATGGGTCGACACCTTCTGGGCTGTCTTCCTGCTGGGGCTGAGCGGCGTGAGCATCGCCAGTACCAGCTACGCGTCGGGCCGTCACGGGACGGCCGCCGGGGCGATCGCGGCGTCCGCCGTGATGTGTGCGGCGATCGCGCTGCGCCGCCGCTGGCCGGAGAAGATGCTCGTCCTGGCCGGCGCGACGGGCCTCGTGCAGCTGGTCCTCGACATCGAGCCCGTGGTGGCCGACTTCGCCATGCTGGTGATCGTCTACACGGTCGCCGCGATCGGTGCCCGCTGGGCCTCCCGCTTCGCCCTGGCCGCCGGTCTGTCCGCGGCGACCCTGGCGCAGATCCGCTGGCCCCAGGAACACACCAGTACCGCCGGGCTGGTCGCGCTGGCGATCTTCCAGACCGTGCCGTTCGCGCTGGCCTGGGTGCTCGGCGACTCGATGCGCACCCGGCGCGCGTACTTCGCGCAGCTGGAGGAGCGCGCCGCCCGGCTGGAGAAGGAGCGCGAGGCGCAGGCCAAGGTCGCGGTCGCCGCCGAGCGCGCCCGGATCGCCCGCGAGCTGCACGACGTGGTCGCGCACAACGTGTCGGTGATGGTGGTCCAGGCCGACGGCGCCGCCTATGTCCTCGACTCGGCGCCGGACCAGGCCAAGAAGGCCCTGGAGACCATCTCCTCCACCGGCCGCCAGGCCCTCGCCGAGATGCGCCGCCTGCTGGGCGTGCTGCGCACCGGCGAGCACAAGGAGGCCGGCGAGTACGTCCCGCAGCCGGACGTGGAGCAGATCGACGACCTGATCGAGCAGTGCCGTACGTCCGGACTGCCCGTCGACTTCAAGGTCGAGGGCACCCCGCGCCCGCTGCCGAGCGGCGTCGAGCTGACGGCGTACCGGATCGTGCAGGAGGCGCTCACCAACACCCGCAAGCACGGCGGCCCGAACACGGGCGCCAGTGTGCGCCTGGTCTACTTCGACGACGGTCTCGGGCTGCTCGTCGAGGACGACGGCAAGGGCGCCCCGCACGAGCTGTACGAGGAGGGCGGCGCCGACGGCCAGGGGCATGGTCTGATCGGTATGCGCGAGCGGGTCGGCATGGTCGGGGGCACCCTGGACGCGGGACCGCGGCCCGGCGGCGGTTTCCGCATCAGCGCGCTGCTGCCGCTCAAACCCGCGCACTGACCACCGACGCCTTTCGCGCGCCGGGCATTGACACCTGTAAGGACCCGCACCACCACCCGCCGACCGAACGGAAGATGACCCCCATGACGATCCGCGTGATGCTCGTCGACGACCAGGTGCTGCTGCGCACCGGGTTCCGGATGGTGCTCGCCGCCCAGCCGGACATGGAGGTCGTCGCGGAGGCGGGCGACGGTGTCGAGGCCCTTCAGGTGCTGGCCGCGACCGCGGTCGACGTGGTGCTGATGGACGTCCGTATGCCCAAGCTGGACGGGGTGGAGACCACCCGCCGTATCTGCCAGGGCGAGAACCCGCCGAAGGTGCTGATCCTGACCACCTTCGACCTCGACGAGTACGCCTTCTCCGGGCTGAAGGCGGGCGCCTCCGGCTTCATGCTCAAGGACGTGCCGCCCGGCGAACTCCTCACCGCGATCCGCTCCGTGCACAGCGGGGACGCCGTGGTGGCGCCCTCGACGACCCGCCGGCTCCTGGACCGCTTCGCCCCGATGCTGCCCGCCACCGGCAAGGAGCCCCGGCACAAGGAGCTGGAGCGCCTCACCGAGCGCGAGCGCGAGGTCATGATCCTCGTCGCCCAGGGCCTGTCCAACGGCGAGATCGCGGCCCATCTGGTGCTGTCCGAGGCGACCGTGAAGACCCATGTCGGCCGCATCCTGACCAAGCTCGGCCTGCGGGACCGGGTGCAGGTGGTGGTCCTGGCGTACGAGACGGGGCTGGTGCGGGCCGGCGGCCACGGCTGAGGAGTCACCCCTCCGGCTGTCCGGGGGCGGCTATCTGAGGATGCCCTCCAGGAAGTCGCTGCCCAGGCGGGCCACCGTCGTGACGTCCAGCTGGTGCAGGACGTAGCGGCCCCGGCGGCGGGTGGTGATCAGGCCGGCCTTCTTCAGGACGCCGAGGTGGCGGGATATCTCGGGGGCGGTCATGCCGTGCACCTGGGTCAGCTCGCTCGTGGTGAAGGCGGTGCGGGCCAGGCTGCGGCACAGGCGCATGCGGACCGGGTGGGACAGGGCGGTCATCCGCAGGGTCAGCTGCTCCAGGGAGGGCGGTGCGGCGAGCTTGGGCGTGCCCACGGGGTAGTGCACCACGGGCTGCCAGCCGTACCGGAACAGGACCGTCAGGTGCGGCCAGCCCAGGCTGGTGGGCACCAGGAGGAGGCCGCCGTCCTGTGTCGCCGTGCGGCCGGTGCCGAGTTTGTCGACCGTGATGCGGGTGGCGCCCTCGTCGAGGGCCACCGCCGTGGACATCGA
This sequence comes from Streptomyces sp. NPDC088350, assembly GCF_044753545.1. Classification (NCBI taxonomy): domain Bacteria; kingdom Bacillati; phylum Actinomycetota; class Actinomycetes; order Kitasatosporales; family Streptomycetaceae; genus Streptomyces; species Streptomyces sp. NPDC088350. The sequence goes on from NZ_JBIVNL010000006.1 coordinate 639,231, forward strand.
CTTCAGGGCCTCCGCGAGGCCCTTGCGCCGCAGGAGGTCCGTCTTGTGGCGGGCGTCGGCCGCGAGCTGGTCGTGCATCCGGGACCAGGTCTCCGCGAAGAAGGCCTCGTCGCAGTCCTCCAGGAACTGCCGCAGCCAGGCCCTGGTCCGCGGCGGGTCGGTCAACAGCCGCTCGGTGAAAGCCAGTTGACCCGGGCCGCGCGCCGCCGCCTGCTCCAGGGCGCGCCGCCGGATCCCGGTGTCGGTGAGCGGGCCGGGTCCGCCCGTGCTGTACGTGAGGGCGCAGGTCGTGAACTCCATCGCCGCGTCCACGAACTGCTCGTCCGTCAGCTTGTCCAGGAGGTCCAGCTCCTCGGCGAGCGTGGACCCGGGGAGCGTGCTGCGGCCCGGGATGCCCGCGTACGGCAGGAACAGGTCGGAGAACGTCGACCGCCACAGGAAGTCGGCCTCGCACATCCGGTCGGCCAGATGCGGGTCCAGCCGGGCCGTGACGCCGGTGACCCAGCCCTGGAGGCCGGGATGGTGCCCCGGCTCGGACAGCGCGTGGAGCGCCATGCACAGCTCGCCCAGGGGCGAGGGCGCGAAGGTGATCCGCTCCTGCCGCAGCCCGGTGATGTCGATGTGCACGCTCATGTCCCCCATCGTGCACCCCGCCACTGACAACGCCCCCTCGATTGACGGCGCCCGTCAATCGACGCGACAGCCACCGGGGAGCGGCGCAGCCTGGAGACAGGAGCGGCACCCAGCAGTACTACCTCGACACCTACCGCGCCCGGCGGCTCGGCGAGGCACCCCCGCCCCCGTCCGGCGCCCACGAGTGGCGGACCGCCCGCGAACCGCGCGGCTACCGGCGGTTCCGCGCGGTCGGCGCGGGGCGCCCGGCCCGGGGGCGGCTGCGGCGGGCCCTGGGCCGGTGGCTGCACCCGCACACGCGTTCCGCTTGCTGACGGCCCGCCCGCGCGTTCCGCCTGCCCAGGGCCCTCCTCGTGCCCCGCACAGCCGTGAGGCCGCCTTCTAGAGGGCCGTCTCCTCCTTGAGCCTGACCACGAAGTCCGCGACCGCCGCCTTCACGTCGTCGGCCGTCCACTCCAGGGCGGCGGCCCGCACATAGACCTCGGTGACCGCCAGACCCGGACCCTTCGCGTCCCAGGGGTTGGCGAAGAGGGCGGTCTTCGTCTCCTCTGCCTGCCGGATCGCGGCCTCCGAGACCGCGTCGGGGTCGTACGGCAGCCAGACCTGGAACTCGTTCGTGTGCGGCTGCTCTGGCTGGACCCGTATCCAGGGCACGCCCGCCGCCGTGAACCCCTCGCGCAGCGCCTCGGCGACCACGCGCGCGTGGGCCACGTACGAGGGCAGCCGGGGCAGTTCCCGGTCCAGGCCCGCGAGGGCCGTGAGCGCGGTGGGGAACTGCTGGAAGACCATGCCGCCGTACCGGTGCCGCCAGGTCTTCGCCTCGTCGATCAGGGTCTTCGGACCGGCGAGCGCGGCGCCGCCGAGGGCGTCGAGGGACTTGTAGAACGACACGTAGACGCTGTCGGCCAGGTCGGCGATCTCGTCGAGCGGGCGGCCGAAGTGGGAGGCGGACTCCCACAGGCGGGCGCCGTCGAAGTGGACCACCGCGTCGCGTTCGCGGGCGGCCTCGACGACGGCGGAGAGTTCGTCCCAGGTGGGCAGGACGAAACCGGCGTCCCGGAGGGGCAGTTCGAGCATCAGCGCCCCGAAGGGCTCGGGGAAGTCGCGCACCTCGTCGGCGGTCGGCTGCCGGGGCTCGCTCGTCACATGGACCGGGCGCAACCCGCCGACCTGGCTGAACGCGTCCCGTTCGTGCACTTCGGGGTGGGCGAGCGGATGCAGGGCGACCGCCGGGTTTCCGGTGCGGCCCGCCCAGCAGCGCAGGGCGACCTGCTGGGCCATCGTGCCGGTGGGGAAGAACGCGGCGGCTTCCTTGCCGAGCAGTCCGGCGACCCTCTTCTCCAGGGTCTCGACGACGCCGTTGCCGTACATGTCGGACGTCTCGTCCAGGTCGTACCGCTCGGCCGCCTCCTGCACGAAGGCGAGCCGCTCCCGGAGGGGTCCCAGGAAGCCGAGGCGCGCGAGGGCGCGCTCCGCGCTCCGGTTCGCGCTGTTACGCCGCTTGCGGCGCGCCAGGAGCCGCTCCTCGTCGGTTGTCGGCTCCGCTCCCCGCTCGCCCTGCTCCGTCTGATCCTCGCTCTGTTCCGCCGCATCGCTCATGCTCCGGATGATGCCTGGCGCGGGTCCGCGAGAGCACCTCGATTTCCCCGGGCTTTCCCGTACGTCGCCGCTGTGCGACAACCCACAGCCTGTGGACAACCGGACGCCCCTCGAACCGATCGCGTTAACATGACGAGAAATCGTCCGGTACCCGGAGCGGACTGGAACGGGAAGGCCGCCGTCGCGTGAGTACATTCCAACAGCCAGAGCCCAAGGACCGCCCCGCGCGGCTCGCCGTCGGTGTCGTCGGCGCCGGCCGGGTGGGCCCCGCGCTGGCCGCGTCCCTCCAGCTCGCCGGGCACCGCCCGGTGGCCGTCTCCGGGGTCTCCGACGCGTCCAGGCGACGGGCCGCGCTGCTGCTCCCCGACGTGCCCGTCGTCACGCCCGCCCAGGTCCTGGAGCGCTCCGACCTGGTCCTGCTCACCGTCCCGGACGACGCCCTGCCCGGACTCGTGGAGGGCCTCGCCGACACCGGTGCCGTACGCCCCGGGCAGCTCCTCGTGCACACTTCCGGGCGGTACGGCGCGAGGGTCCTGGACCCCGCTCTGCGGGTCGGCGCGCTGCCGCTGGCCCTGCACCCCGCGATGACGTTCACGGGCACCCCTGTGGACGTGCAGCGTCTCGCCGGGTGCTCCTTCGGGGTCACCGCGCCCGAGGAGCTGCGGCTGGCCGCCGAGGCCCTGGTGATCGAGATGGGCGGCGAGCCCGAGTGGATCGCCGAGGAGAACCGCCCGCTCTACCACGCGGCCCTCGCGTTGGGCGCCAACCACCTGGTGACCCTGGTCGCCGAGTCCATGGAGCTGCTGCGCACGGCCGGCGTCGAGGCCCCCGACCGGATGCTCGGCCCGCTGCTGGGCGCCGCCCTGGACAACGCCCTGCGCTCCGGCGACGCGGCACTCACCGGGCCCGTCGCGCGCGGGGACGCGGGCACCGTCGCCGCGCACGTCACCGAGTTGCGCAAGCACGCCCCGCAGACCGTCGCCGGCTATCTGGCGATGGCCCGCGCGACCGCCGACCGGGCCCTGGCCCACGGGCTCCTCAAGCCGGAACTCGCCGAGGACCTCCTCGGGGTACTCGCCAACGGCACCGAGGGAGACGCCGGATGACCACCGTCCTGCTCCGCACCGCCGACGAACTCCACGCACGCACGCGTGCGGGCCGTCGCGCCGTCGTGATGACGATGGGCGCCCTCCACGAGGGCCACGCCACGCTGGTCCGCACCGCGCGCGAGATCGCCGGACCCGACGGCGAGGTCGTGGTCACCGTCTTCGTGAACCCGCTGCAGTTCGGCGCGGGCGAGGACCTCGACCGCTATCCGCGCACCCTGGACGCCGACCTCAAGATCGCCGAACAGGCGGGCGCCGAAGCGGTGTTCGCGCCTTCCGTGGACGAGGTCTACCCCGGTGGCGAACCCCAGGTGCGCGTCTCGGCGGGCCCCATGGGTGAACGCCTGGAGGGCGCGGTCCGCCCCGGCCACTTCGACGGCATGCTCACCGTCGTCGCCAAACTGCTGCACCTCACCCGCCCCGACGTGGCCCTGTTCGGGCAGAAGGACGCCCAGCAGCTCGCCCTGATCCGCCGCATGGTGCGCGACCTGAACTTCGGCACGGAGATCGTCGGCGTGCCGACCGTGCGCGAGGCCGACGGCCTGGCCCTGTCCAGCCGCAACCGCTATCTGTCCCCCCGGGAGCGGCGTACCGCGCTCGCCCTCTCCCAGGCCCTGTTCGCGGGCCGCGACCGGCACGCCGCCCAGGAGGCGCTGCGCGCGCGGGCCCGCGAAGTGCCCGCCACGCACGCGCGTGCCGAGGCGCTCAGCGCCATAGGGGAGTCCCGCGCGGCGGCCGACGCGCACGCCGTCGCCAAGGCCGCCCCCGGCCCCGGCAACCCGGCGTCGGTCCGTGCCGCCGCCCGCCTGGTCCTCGACAACGCCGCCCGCCTGGACCCGCCGCTCGCCCTGGACTACCTCGCCCTGGTCGACCCGTCCGACTTCACGGACGTCGACGAGGACTTCACCGGAGAGGCCGTCCTCGCCGTCGCCGCCCGGGTCGGGACGACCCGGCTGATCGACAACATCCCACTCGCTTTCGGAACCTTCGGAGCCGCCTCGTGACCAGCACAGGCATACGACTGCACGCCCCCGCCCCCGGGTGGTCCATCGCCGCGGACGTGGTGGTGGTCGGCTCAGGAGTGGCCGGGCTGACCGCGGCCCTGCGTTGTGAGGCGGCGGGCCTGCGAGCGGTCGTCGTCACCAAGGCCCGCCTCGACGACGGCTCCACCCGCTGGGCGCAGGGCGGTATCGCCGCGGCCCTCGGGGAGGGCGACACCCCCGAACAGCACCTGGACGACACCCTGGTGGCGGGCGCGGGCCTGTGCGACGAGGAGGCCGTCCGGATCCTCGTCACCGAGGGCCCCGACGCCGTGCGACGGCTCATCGAGACCGGTGCCCACTTCGACGAGGCCGCCGAGGGAGGGCTGGAGCTGGCCCGCGAGGGCGGCCACCACCGGCGCCGTATCGCGCACGCCGGCGGGGACGCGACCGGCGCCGAGATCTCCCGGGCGCTCGTCGAGGCCGTACGCGCGCGTGGGCTGCGCACGATCGAGAACGCGCTCGTGCTGGACCTCCTGACGGACGCGGAGGGCCGTACGGCGGGCGTGAGCCTGCACGTCATGGGCGAGGGCCAGCACGACGGTGTGGGAGCCGTGCACGCGCCCGCCGTGGTCCTCGCGACCGGCGGCATGGGGCAGGTCTTCTCCGCGACCACCAACCCGTCCGTGTCGACGGGCGACGGGGTCGCCCTCGCGCTCCGCGCGGGTGCCGAGGTCTCCGACCTGGAGTTCGTGCAGTTCCACCCGACCGTGCTGTTCCTCGGCGCCGACGCGGAGGGCCAGCAGCCCCTCGTCTCCGAGGCGGTGCGCGGCGAGGGCGCCCACCTGGTCGACGCCGACGGCGTGCGCTTCATGGTGGGCCAGCACGAACTGGCCGAACTCGCGCCCCGGGACATCGTGGCCAAGGGCATCATGCGGCGCATGCAGGAGCAGGACGCCGAGCACATGTTCCTCGACGCCCGGCACTTCGGCGCCGACATGTGGGAGCACCGCTTCCCGACGATCCTCGCCGCCTGCCGCAGCCACGGCATCGACCCGGTCAGCGAGCCCGTCCCGGTCGCCCCGGCCGCCCACTACGCCTCCGGGGGCGTCCGCACCGACTCCCGGGGCCGTACGACCGTCCCCGGCCTGTACGCGTGCGGGGAGGTCGCCTGCACCGGTGTGCACGGCGCGAACCGGCTCGCCTCCAACTCGCTCCTCGAAGGCCTCGTCTACGCCGAGCGCATCGTCGCCGACATCACCGGGAACCAGGCGGAGAACGCCCTCCACGCGCGCGTGCCCGAGCCCGTCCCGCACCCCCAGAAGCCCGCGCACCCGCTGCTCGCCCCGGAGGCCCGCTTCGCGATCCAGCGGATCATGACCGAGGGCGCGGGCGTCCTGCGCTCCGCCGACTCCCTCGCCAGGGCAGCCGGACAGCTCCAGCAGCTGCACACCGACGCCCGTGACGCCCTCGACGAGAACGGCAAGACCGCCGAGCCCGGCGTCGACACCTGGGAGGCCACCAACCTCCTGTGCGTGGCCCGCGTCCTGGTCACCGCCGCCCGGCAGCGCGAGGAGACCCGGGGCTGCCACTGGCGCGAGGACCACGCCGACCGTGACGACACCGACTGGCGCCGCCACATCGTCGTACGGCTGAATCCGGACCGCACGCTGGCCGTACACACCACGGACACCGCAGACTTCCCCCCGACCCTGCAGCACCGTCCCCAGGAGCAGTGACAGACGTGAGCACCCACGACCTTCCCCTCGCCGACAGCGGCGGCTGCGGTGACGGCTGTGCCTGTGGCGCGGGCGACGACGCGGAGTATCTGGAGTGCGGTCTCGATCCCGCGCTCGCCGGACTCCTGGCCGACGCCGGACTCGACCCCCTGGAGGTCGAGGACATCGCCAATGTCGCCATCCAGGAGGACCTGGACCACGGAGTGGACGTGACGACCGTCGCGACCATCCCCGAAGAGGCCGTCGCCACAGCCGACTTCACCGCGCGCGAGGCCGGTGTCGTGGCGGGCCTGAGGGTCGCCGAAGCGGTGGTCTCCGTGGTCTGCACCGACGCGTTCGAGGTCGAGCGGCACGTGGAGGACGGCGACCGCGTGGAGGCCGGACAGAAGCTCCTGTCGGTCACCACGCGCACGCGTGACCTCCTGACCGCCGAGCGCAGCGCGCTCAACATCCTGTGCCGCCTCTCCGGCATCGCGACCGCCACGCGCGCGTGGGCCGACGCCCTGGACGGCACGAAGGCGAAGGTCCGCGACACCCGCAAGACGACGCCCGGCCTGCGCTCCCTGGAGAAGTACGCGGTCCGCTGCGGCGGGGGCGTCAATCACCGCATGTCCCTCTCGGACGCGGCCCTCGTCAAGGACAACCACGTGGTCGCCGCGGGCGGCGTCGCCCAGGCCTTCAAGGCCGTACGGGAGGCCTTCCCGGACGTACCGATCGAGGTCGAGGTCGACACCCTGCACCAGCTCCGCGACGTCCTCGACGCCGGCGCCGACCTGATCCTCCTGGACAACTTCACCCCCGGCGAGTGCGCGGAGGCCGTCGGCATCGTGCACGGCCGCGCCGCCCTGGAGGCCTCCGGTCGGCTCACCCTGGACAACGCCAAGGCGTACGCCGACACCGGGGTGGACTACCTCGCCGTAGGGGCCCTGACCCACTCCGCGCCGATCCTGGACATCGGCCTCGACCTCCGTGAGGCGCAGTAGTCATGCTCCTCACGATCGACGTGGGCAACACGCACACCGTCCTGGGTCTGTTCGACGGCGAAGAGATCATCGAACACTGGCGCATCTCCACGGACGCGCGCCGCACCGCCGACGAACTCGCCGTCCTCCTCCAGGGCCTGATGGGCATGCACCCGCTCCTCGGAGAGGAGCTGGGCGACGGCATCGACGGCATCGCGATCTGCGCCACCGTCCCGTCCGTCCTGCACGAACTGCGCGAGGTCACCCGCCGCTACTACGGCGACGTGCCCGCCGTCCTCGTCGAACCGGGCGTCAAGACGGGCGTCCCGATCCTGACCGACAACCCCAAGGAGGTCGGCGCGGACCGCATCATCAACGCGGTCGCCGCCGTCGAGCTCTACGGCGGCCCCGCGATCGTCGTCGACTTCGGTACGGCGACCACGTTCGACGCGGTCTCCGCGCGCGGGGAGTACATCGGCGGTGTCATCGCCCCCGGTATCGAGATCTCGGTCGAGGCACTCGGCGTCAAGGGCGCCCAGCTGCGCAAGATCGAGGTGGCGAGGCCCCGCAGCGTGATCGGCAAGAACACCGTCGAGGCGATGCAGTCGGGCATCGTCTACGGGTTCGCCGGCCAGGTCGACGGAGTCGTCACCCGGATGGCCAAGGAGCTGGCGGACGACCCGGAGGACGTGACGGTGATCGCGACCGGCGGCCTGGCCCCGATGGTCCTGGGCGAGGCCTCGGTGATCGACGAACACGAGCCCTGGCTGACGCTGATCGGGCTGCGCCTGGTCTACGAGCGGAACGTCTCGCGGATGTGACCCGGTAGCGGGCCGAGGCTGCCTGCCGCCGGGCGCAGCCCCCGCCCCGTAGATGTCGCTCGCGCGTGCCCATGAGGTGCTGTTTCCTGCGTCCGTAGGGTGCCGCCGCGCCCAGTGGGCGGCTGCCGTGGCGCGCGCGGGCGCTGGTGCCGGTCGTGGTGCGACTGCCGGGTGCGCGGCGGATCAGCCGCTGCCTGCCGCCGGGCGGCGCTCCTCCCGCCCCCGCAGGTGTTGCTCGCGCGTGCCCACGAGGTGTCGTTTCCCGCGCCCGTAGGGTTGCCGTCCCGCCCCGAGGGCGGCTGGCGTGCGCGTGTGGTGCCGGTCGTGGCGCTGCTGCCCGAGAGTGCGCAGGGATGAGGCTGGCCTGCCGCCTGCCGCCTGCCGCCTGCCGCCTGCCGGCGCCCCAGCCCCACCGGTGCCGCTCCCGCGCGCGGGGTGCCGCCGCGCACCAACGGTGGGTGCCACGCGGGCGACGGAGCCTTGGTGGCGGCCATCGCGCGGCTGCCCGGTACGCGGCACCCGCTGCCCGCCTCTGGGCGAAAACCCCGCGCCACACCCGCCCCCTATGTCGAATTTGTCTGATTAGCGCGTATCGTCGCCGCATGCCCACGCCATACGGATCCCGCGGCGGCATGGCGTTCGGTGCGGAGGAGCTGCGTGTGCTCCGTCGCGCTCTCGCCCTCGCCCTCCAGCCCAAAACCGCCTCGGCCGAGGACGTCCAGGACTGCCTCCGGCTCGCCGAATCCCTCGACGAGGCGGTACGCGAGGGAGTCCGGCTGCGCGCCTTCCTGGTCGCCGACCTCGCCCGGTACCGCGCCGCCCTGCCCGGTACCACCGCCGGTTACCTCACGCTCCTGGAGGAGGCGCTCGGCGCCGGGTACCGCCCGGACGTCGACGACCTCTCCGCGCTGCGGGCGCTGCGCGGCAACCCGGCGGCCGCCGCTGTCCTGGACCGCTGCCTCACGCTCGCCGAACAGGACGTACGCGCGCGCCTCGCCCGCCGCACGACCGTCAGGCCCGCCCCGACCGTCCCGGCCTCCCGTACCCGCCTCCTGGCGCTTCCTGGAGGCCTCTCCGAGCGCCCTTCGGGGATGGTCGGGGGGCCTGCCGGGGAGGACGCCAAGGAGCCGGTGCGCAAGCCCGTGGAGCGGCCCGCGCCCACGCCTCCGCCGGCGGCGCCGAAGCCGTCCCGGCCCATCCCCACGCCGGGCGAGGTCTTTCCGCGGCGCAAACCGGCATCGCCGCCCGCGAACCCGCCGCAGCAGCTCGCCGCCGGCTGAACCGACCCCGCCCCGCCCCCCTTCGGGCCCGTGGCTACTCTGGACGGCATGGACTATGTCTCCGCGCTCGTGCCCCCGGTCGTCATGGCCGTGTTCTTCATCGGACTGATCCGGGTCATCGTGAAGACCCAGGGCGGGGCCATGAAGGCCAAGGAGGACGCGGCCGTCGACGCCGCCATCGCGCGCGCGGAGAGCGCCCGCCAGGCCTCTTCGGCCACCGACGCCTGAACCTTCCGCTTTCGGCGGCGCCTTCAAGGGCGTACGACTCCCGCACGCGTGCGCGTGCTTTCCGAGTCGTACGCCCTTTTTGTGCCTTTTCCACTATGGTTCTGAGCTGTGCCTCGCCCATTGGGAGAACTCGAAGACTCGGTCATGACGCGGGTGTGGAAGTGGAACCGCCCGGTGACCGTTCGAGAAGTCCTGGAAGACCTTCAGCAGGAACGGTCCATCGCGTACACCACGGTGATGACCGTTTTGGACAATCTCCATCAGAAGGGCTGGGTGCGTCGTGAGGCGGAAGGCCGGGCGTATCGATATGAGGCGGTCTCCACACGAGCCGCCTACTCCGCCGCCCTGATGAACGACGCCTGGTCCCAGAGCGACAACCCCGCCGCCGCTCTCGTCGCCTTCTTCGGCATGATGAGCGACGAACAGCGCGAAGCCCTGCGCAGCGCCGTACGCATCGTCCAGGGACCGGAAACACCCGAACCCCCGGATCGCGTCGAGAACCCCGGCTCCACGCCCTCCGGCGGCGGGCGATAGCGTCCGCTCATGTCAGCAGAGCAGCCCGAAGTCACCGCGAAAGCCATCACCGTCCGGCGGGCCCGGACCGGCGATGTGCCGGCGGTGCGCCGACTCCTTGACGCCTACGTCCGCGGTCGCATCCTGCTCGACAAAGCGACGGTGACCCTTTACGAGGACATACAGGAGTTCTGGGTCGCCGAACGGGACGACAACGCGGAGGTCGTCGGCTGCGGCGCTCTGCATGTCATGTGGGAAGACCTCGCGGAAGTCCGCACTCTCGCGGTGAAGCCCGGGTTGAAGGGCGCCGGTGTAGGTCATCAGTTGCTGGAGAAGTTGCTGCACACGGCTCGCTGGCTAGGCGTTCGTCGCGTTTTCTGTCTCACCTTCGAAGTGGACTTCTTCTCGAAGCACGGCTTCGTGGAGATCGGTGAGACACCCGTCGACACCGATGTCTACGCGGAGCTGTTGCGTTCCTATGACGAGGGCGTGGCGGAGTTCCTCGGTCTCGAACGAGTGAAACCGAACACCTTGGGCAACAGCCGGATGCTTCTGCATCTGTGATCGCCGCGCCCAATTCGGCGGGGACTTCGGCGGGGACGCCCTGCCCAGGTTCCCTATGTCCGAAACGCGCATCTTTCCGGACCGGCGAGGTCGGCCGGTCTCTCCCAGGGGTTTGTGTTTTTCCAGCAAAAGCGGTTTGCTTTCCGACGTACTGCAGTACTGCATATAACAGGGGACGGCGAAACGGCGGACGCCGCAGACCCCAGGCCCGCAAGATATCGATGAAAGGAAATCCGGTGGCACAGAAGGTTCAGGTCCTTCTTGTCGACGACCTCGACGGCGGCGAGGCGGACGAGACAGTGACGTTCGCGTTGGACGGCAAGACGTACGAGATCGATCTCACCACCGCGAATGCGGACAAGCTCCGGGGCCTTCTCGAGGCTTACGTGAAGGGCGGACGCCGTACCGGTGGCCGTGCTTCGGGTGGCCGCGGAAAGGTGCGCGTCGCTTCCGGCGGCAGCCAGGACACCGCGCAGATCCGCGCGTGGGCCAAGGAGAACGGCCACGACGTGAACGACCGCGGCCGTGTTCCCGCGGCCATTCGCGAGGCCTACGAGAAGGCCAACGGCTGAGCGCACAAGCGCCGCAGTCGTATCCGGTGGCATTGAGTCGCCACCGTGTCCACAAGTCGTACGAGATCAGGGGCGCCCTCAACGCTCCCCAGGGCCGACAGTGTCGGCAGCGAGGCCTCGACCTCGCACCCCGGCTCGGGGGGCCGCAGCCATACGGCGGCCCCCTGCAAGGGACCCGAGCGGCCCGCGGGAAGCGGCTGGCCCTTCGCGGGCCCCGCGCCGGGGACTGGCGGCGCCTCCATGCGCCCGCCCTCGCCGAGCGCCAGCAGATCCAGCTCCGGCGCCAGCGCGCCCCACTCCAGCCAGTCCAGCAGCCCCGGCAGCTCCTCCGCGGCGCCCGCGGCCACCAGCAGCCGCATCCGGTCGCCCCGTACGGCCACCGGAGAGTCGGGACCCAGCCGCCACAGCGCCGCGACGCCGGCTTCGAGCGGCACGTCCAGGACGTCGAAACGCAGGCCCGTGACGAGCCGTAGCGGCTCTCCGGGCACCGTGCGCCACCCCAGTTCGTTCTCGTACCAGAGCCGCTGCCGGTCGTCCGGATCGGGCGGGCGACGGGGGAGCGGGACCGTGGTGAGAGGGGGGACTGTGCCAACCATGCCAAGAGCAACCGCCGAAGCGGGCCGGGAGTTACGCTGGGTGGTCCGGTGAATGCGCTGGGTGCGGGAAATGGGGGCGTTCGGGGGTGCTGGGCGGCGCAAGGTTGTTCGCCCGTAGCGGAGGGAACCGGTGCGCTCGGCATGGAGTGTCAGTGCGAACGGGTAAGACATCCCTAGTGGGAGGGGGCGACACGCAGAAAAGGGCGTCTCACGTTCGCCATCGGCGTACTCATGGTGAGGGTAACTGCCTGGCCTGCGGGAACATCGTCTCGCACCATCAGGTTGGAGCAGATGTCGGCGTTCGGGTTCAGGAGGCAGTGTTGGTTCTCGGTCCGGTGTCGGCAGTTGGAATGAGCGGTCCCCGCTTGCGGGACTAAGCTGCGGAAGGACAGGGAGGGGAGCGTCCCCTTACTGCCTGACCGCTCTGAGGAGCGATTAACGATGTTCGAGAGGTTCACCGACCGCGCGCGGCGGGTTGTCGTCCTGGCTCAGGAAGAAGCCCGGATGCTCAACCACAACTACATCGGCACCGAGCACATCCTCCTGGGTCTCATCCACGAGGGTGAGGGTGTCGCCGCTAAGGCCCTGGAGAGCCTCGGGATTTCGCTCGAGGCGGTCCGCCAGCAGGTGGAGGAGATCATCGGGCAGGGGCAGCAGGCCCCGTCCGGGCACATCCCCTTCACCCCTCGTGCCAAGAAGGTCCTGGAGCTGTCGCTCCGCGAGGCCCTTCAGCTGGGCCACAACTACATCGGCACGGAGCACATCCTGCTCGGCCTGATCCGTGAGGGCGAGGGCGTCGCCGCCCAGGTCCTGGTCAAGCTGGGCGCTGATCTCAACCGTGTGCGGCAGCAGGTGATCCAGCTGCTCTCCGGTTACCAGGGCAAGGAGACCGCCACCGCCGGCGGCCCTGCGGAGGGCACCCCCTCGACGTCCCTGGTCCTCGACCAGTTCGGCCGGAACCTCACCCAGGCCGCTCGTGAGTCCAAGCTCGACCCGGTCATCGGGCGCGAGAAGGAGATCGAGCGGGTCATGCAGGTGCTGTCCCGCCGCACCAAGAACAACCCGGTCCTGATCGGTGAGCCCGGCGTCGGCAAGACCGCCGTCGTCGAGGGCCTCGCGCAGGCCATCGTCAAGGGCGAGGTGCCCGAGACCCTCAAGGACAAGCACCTCTACACCCTGGACCTCGGCGCGCTGGTCGCCGGCTCCCGCTACCGCGGTGACTTCGAGGAGCGCCTGAAGAAGGTCCTCAAGGAGATCCGCACCCGCGGCGACATCATCCTGTTCATCGACGAGCTGCACACGCTGGTCGGTGCGGGTGCCGCCGAGGGCGCCATCGACGCCGCTTCGATCCTGAAGCCGATGCTGGCCCGCGGTGAGCTGCAGACCATCGGCGCCACCACGCTGGACGAGTACCGCAAGCACCTGGAGAAGGACGCCGCTCTTGAGCGCCGCTTCCAGCCGATCCAGGTCGCGGAGCCGTCCCTGCCGCACACCATCGAGATCCTCAAGGGTCTGCGCGACCGCTACGAGGCGCACCACCGTGTCTCCATCACGGACGAGGCCCTCGTGCAGGCCGCCACGCTGGCCGACCGGTACATCTCGGACCGCTTCCTGCCGGACAAGGCGATCGACCTGATCGACGAGGCCGGCTCCCGGATGCGCATCCGCCGGATGACCGCGCCGCCGGACCTGCGCGAGTTCGACGAGAAGATCGCCGGCGTCCGCCGCGACAAGGAGTCCGCGATCGACTCGCAGGACTTCGAGAAGGCCGCCTCCCTCCGCGACAAGGAGAAGCAGCTCCTGGCCGCCAAGGCCAAGCGGGAGAAGGAGTGGAAGGCCGGCGACATGGACGTCGTCGCCGAGGTCGACGGCGAGCTGATCGCCGAGGTTCTCGCGACCGCCACCGGCATCCCGGTCTTCAAGCTCACGGAAGAGGAGTCCTCCCGACTCCTCCGCATGGAGGACGAGCTCCACAAGCGGGTCATCGGCCAGAAGGACGCCGTCAAGGCGCTCTCGAAGGCGATCCGTCGTACGCGTGCGGGCCTCAAGGACCCGAAGCGCCCCGGTGGTTCGTTCATCTTCGCGGGCCCGTCCGGTGTCGGTAAGACGGAGCTGTCGAAGGCTCTGGCGGAGTTCCTCTTCGGTGACGAGGACGCGCTGATCTCCCTCGACATGTCGGAGTTCAGCGAGAAGCACACGGTCTCGCGTCTCTTCGGTTCGCCCCCCGGATACGTGGGCTACGAAGAGGGCGGCCAGCTGACGGAGAAGGTGCGGCGCAAGCCGTTCTCGGTGGTCCTCTTCGACGAGGTCGAGAAGGCCCACCCGGACATCTTCAACTCGCTGCTGCAGATCCTGGAGGACGGTCGCCTGACCGACTCCCAGGGCCGGGTCGTGGACTTCAAGAACACGGTCATCATCATGACGACCAACCTCGGCACGCGGGACATCTCCAAGGGCTTCAACCTGGGCTTCGCGGCCACGGGTGACACGAAGTCCAACTACGAGCGCATGAAGAACAAGGTCTCGGACGAGCTCAAGCAGCACTTCCGCCCCGAGTTCCTCAACCGCGTGGACGACGTGGTCGTCTTCCCGCAGCTCACCCAGGAGGACATCCTCCAGATCGTCGACCTCATGGTCGGCAAGGTCGACGAGCGCCTCAAGGACCGGGACATGGGCATCGAGCTCTCCTCGGCCGCGAAGGAACTGCTGTCCAAGAAGGGTTACGACCCGGTGCTGGGCGCGCGTCCGCTGCGTCGCACGATCCAGCGCGAGATCGAGGACACGCTGTCGGAGAAGATCCTCTTCGGCGAGCTGCGCCCCGGTCACATCGTGGTCGTGGACGTCGAGGGCGAGGGCGAGGCGAAGACCTTCACCTTCCGGGGTGAGGAGAAGTCGGCGCTTCCCGATGTGCCGCCGATCGAGGATGCCGCTGCTGGTGGGGCGGGTCCGAATTTGAGCAAGGAGGCGTAAGGCTCAGCGGTTTGGGCTTTACGGCTGGGAAAGGGGTCGGTGCTTTTGGGCACCGGCCCCTTCTGCATGCCTGTACGCGGGCTGGTGGCTACGACAGCTGGCCGTCGTAGTCCGGGAGCTTGTACGTCTTCTCGGAGTGGCCGCCCGATAGGTCGGTGGCGCTGTTGCCGATGTTCGCGATGATCGTGTAGCCCTTGGACTCGATGTTGGCCCGCTGGGCGGTCTTGTAGGCGGCGACGTCCTTGAATAGGTCGAACAGGTTGCGGACTCGGAGACCGGAGACGTCGTAGCCCGCGACTTCGAGGTTGTACTCGGTGGGCAGGTAGATGATCCCCAGGCGGGCCGTGACGAAGAACAGCGAAACGCCGTGCTCCTGGGCGTACTTGGCGACCGCGAGCACCGGCTTGTTGGCGGGTTGCGGCCAGCTGAAGCCGAAGTCGGTCTCCAGGGTGGTGTTGTCTATGTCGAAGACGATCGCCTGCTTCTCGCCCGGCTCGGTGCTGGCGATCCGCTTCTTCAGGTAGGGCAGCGCCTGGTTCATCACCGTCTGGCAGTCCGCCTGCCAGGTGGCGTAGTCGACGTCTTCGGTGGCGGTGGCGACGCTGGAGGTGCTCGTGGCCGTCACGGCCCGGGCGTTGGCCGGAACCGTCATCGCCGCGATCGCCGTCACGGCGATGACGGTTATGCCGGTGCGGCGCGTCCAGGTGCCTGTCGTCATGTGTGGGGGTCCTCTCGCGGGATCCGTGCGTTGCTAACCGTCCGGGGATGTTCCTGGGCGAGGGTTGCGTGAGAGGAACTTTAAGGTTACTGGGTAGTAGTTCAGCTGGAGAGGTGCGTCACACGACGCTGTAGACCTTGGTGACGGCGGGGGTGAAGGGGAACTGGGCGAGGACGCGTTCCGGTACATCGAAGGTGTCCGGGGCGAGGACGATCACTATCGTACGAAGGTTCGGGAACAGGGTCGGGACGCTCGAAATGTCCTCGGTACCGGTGAAGTTGTTGAGACGCAGGCCGGTGATGCCGGGCAGCGGCGAGCTTTTCCAGTCGGCCATCTGCCAGTTGAAGCGCAGTTTCTCGAGTTCGGGGAGGCGGGCGACCTCCTCGTAGTCCTCGGCGGTCAGGCTTACCGACAGGTCGGTGGCCAGGCTCAGTTCTTTGAGCGACCGGATGTGGTGCAAGCCGCGCAGGCCGGTGTGTACGAGTGCGTCCTTGGCGAAGCGTAGATAACGCAGCGGTGCATCTGTGGGGAGAGCCTCGTCGAGGGAGTCGGCTTGCAGGGTCGGCCCGAGGTCGAGCTTGTCCAAGGTTGTCGAGTGGGAGAGCACGGATAGGACACCTGGCCGTTCGAGACCGGGCATGGCATCTAGCGACAGCCGAGACAGCGGAAGGTGGGTGATAGGGGTGAGGTTGTCTACCCCCGGACACTGACTGATGTCCAGATAAGTGAGCCGGTGAAGGGGCGAGAGACCAGACAGGTCCCTCAGGCCCTTGTTGTTGCGGATGACGAGCTCGGTCACGGTTCGGGAGTCGAGTTCGGACGGGGCGATGTCGCCGACCAGCTGGACCCCTCGCCGGCCTCCGAACTCGCCCAGGATGCGCAGGTGGTCCACCGAGTGAGCGGTGAAGAAAAGGCCGTCCTCGGGTAGATGGGCGATGACCTGCTCGGCGTACCGTCGAGTGGGGAACCGGTGCCAGGTCCAGGTGAGTTGGGCGCGGACATCCACGGCCGAATGCGACCGGAACCGCGCCAGCACCGGCAGCGCGGCCTCCGTTCCGATCAGCGATGCCGCGATGACCACTGCCCGCGCCTCCGCGTCGCTCAGCCCTTCCGGCCCGGGCAGCAGCTCCAGCGCGAGCGGGCCTACCGAGGCGAGGGCACGGGCCTCCTCGGTCGTTCGGGGTGGGATGAGCGTGGCCGCGTTCTGTTCGACGGCTGCCCGGATGGTCGGGTCGAGTTGTGTCGCGTGTTCCAGGGACGCGAGGGCGAGGAGTCGCACGCGGGCGCTCGCCGCCCCCTCAAGGCGCCCGGCCGACTCGCTCAAGTCCCGTAACAGCTCAGCCCGTTCACGCGGACGTGCATGCGCCACCGCCATCCGGAAGATGTCCGCCCACTGTTCGTCCGCCGCTCCCCGCACCAGCAGCCCGAAGTCGCCGTCCTCCACTGCGGCCTTGGCGCCGAGGTAGTCCTGGAAGGTGCGGTGGACGAACTCGACCGTGCCGACCGTGGGTTCGCGGAGCAGGCCGCTGCGTATGAGGAGGTGGCGGAGGATCGTGGTCGCGTCGCCCTGGGAGGCGGCTGCCGGGAGTGACGGGAGTACGTCGGCGATGATGCGCTCGGCGCGGTCGCGGTCCATCTCGGACTGGTTGTTGCGGATCAGCCAGTATGCGAGGCGCTGGAGCAGCTGGATCTGGGGGAGTTCGCTGAGGTGGACGCCGTCGTCGTCGAGGCCGCCCCGGGTGCACATGTCGCGTTCCTCGTCGCGGCGGGAGAGCAGCATCGACAGGGCAGCGTCGTACAACTCCTGTCGGCCGTGCGGGAGATAGCCGCGTCGGTCGCGGTGCAGGGCGCAGATCAGGCCGCACATCAGAGGGTTGGTGGCGAGGCGGCCGAGGTCGGGCTTGGTCTGGACGGCGTCGAGGAGGGTGTGTTCGTAGTCGTCGAGGCGGTCGCGGTCCGCTTCCGGTGCGTCTGTGCGGGCCGCCGTGTGCCAGCGGGACACGAACGCGGTCACGTCGTCCCGGCTCATGGGGGTGAGTGCCAGTTCTGAGAAGCCGTCCGGAGTGAGCCAGTCCTCACGTACGGCGGAGGGGCGGGAGGTGACCAGCCACTGGTTGCCGGGGTAGACGTCGAGGAGGTCGCGCAGCCAGCGGCGGGTGCGTTCCCGTTCGCGCTCGGGGATCTCGTCGATGCCGTCGACGAGGAGTAGGCCGCGGCGGGCGGTGAGGACCCGGTCTGTCCAGCCGGTGGGCTGGGTGGCGTGGAAGGGGACGCGTACGGCGGCCAGGAAGGCGTCCGGTGCGGGGAGACCGTCGGGACGGCGGACGAGGGTGCGCAGAGGGAGGACGAAGGGGATGCGGTTGCCGCGCTCGCCGCGGGCCGCGGTCACCGCGAGCCACTGGACGAGTGTCGTCTTGCCCGAGCCGGCCACCCCGCGCAACAGCACCAAGTCGTGTTCCGCGAGGGCCTGTTCAGCTGGCAGCGTGGCCGCGGCGGAGGCGATCCGCAGTCCGCCGGGGCCGGTCGTGTCGTCGTCCTCGGCGGGGCCCAGGGCCTGGAGGCTGAGGTAGGCGGCGTCCAGGGGCCAGCGGTCGGGGGTGTTGGCCAGGTCGATGCCGTAGATCGTCAACTGGCTGTGCTTGGTGGCGACGTAGGCGAGGTAGCGCTGCTCGAAGGCGGGGTCGGTGCCGCCGGTGGGCGGGGTGCGGGCGATCAACTCGTCGATCTTCGCTATGAGTTCGCGCTGGCGGCGGGTCTGCTCGACGAGGGTGCGGGCCACGAAGGTGGAGCGCTGGGTGAAGAAATGCAGGATGTGCAGGCAGGCCGTGGTGAGCAGGCTGCCGTAGAAGAGGCTCGCGTCGAGGGAGAGGTCCCGGTCCGGACTGCCGCTCGCCGAGCGGAGGTTCGCGGCCAGGAACTCGTGCCCGAGCTCCACCGCCTGGACGTCCGTCATGATGAGGTCGCCGAGGGCGTGGAGGGTGTCAGCAAGGGCGTGGGCGACGGCTTCCTCGTCCTCGGTGGGGATGGGGCGCTCGCCGCTCTTCAGGGCGCGGCGGACCAGCTCGGCGGAGAGTTTCTGCAGGTCGGGGTGGGTGACGGTGTGTTTCTCGCCCTTGAAGGAGACATAACCCGAGATACGGACGGGCTTGTCCACGAGCCCCGCACCAGGCCCCTCGGCGACGAACAGCTTCCTGACGAGCGGCGTGACCACACTCGACGCCAACTTGACGCCTACAGCAGTCGGTTCCATAACACTCCCCGTGACTTGCTGTGTTCTCCTGCCCGAACGCCGTTCAGCGTAGCCCGTCGTCCGGTTCGGGGGCCGTATCCCGGTGGCCGACATGATCGATGGCGTCCTGGACGATGCGGGACAAGTCCTTTTCCGTGGGAACGAGTTCGCGGTCGGCGGGCGAGAGCGTCGAGTAGTTCGTCACGGCCAACGGGTTGGCGCTGGCGTCCAGGGCAAGCTGAAAACCGCGGCCTTGTTGTGGCGGCTTCCGATGAGGAAGCCGATCGTGCTGTCGCCGCGCTGTAAGTAGCGCACCATCTGGTCGACCACGCGCACGTAGAAGTTGAGCTTGCCGGCGTGTTCGGGGCATACCTCCTTCGTCTTCAGCTCGAAGAGGAAGTAGCGGTGCAGTTTGAGGTGGTAAAAGAGCAGGTCGATGCAGTACTCCTCGCCGCCGACGAGGACCGGGGTACTCGCGGCCAACGAAGGCGAAACCCACGCCCAGTTCGGTGAGGAAGCGGACCATGTTTGGCGACGATCGCTTCTTCGAGTTCGTGCTCGTCGAGGCCGAGGAAGTCGAGACGGTACGGGTCCCGGGCAAGCTCCTTGAGGACCGCGGAGTCGTCGGGGACGGTCACCTCGAAGTTGGTGGCGGCGGCGCCCTGGGCGAGGTGCAGGCTCTGGTGGATGAAGCGGTCCAGGAGGGCACGGGGCCAGCCGTTGCGGACGGCTTCGGTGGTGTAGAAGTCCATCTCGGAACGGGCTTCGAGCTTGTCCATGAGGACGGTGACGTGGCCCCAGGGCAATTGGGCAACGGGCTGTTGCACGATTGGCTCCGGCCAGGCGCGGGCCATCTTCTGCATGTAGATCAGGTTGCGGCGGGAGAAGCCGCGCTGGTTCGGGAAGGTCGCCTTCAGGTCCGCCGCCAGCCTTCCTGCGACCTTGGTGCCCCAGCCCTCGTGTTCCTGGCGGGCGAGGATCAGCTTGCCGATCTGCCAGTACACCCCGACGAGTTCGATTTTCACGGCCCGCTGCGCGCGCAGGCGTGCGCCGGCGACCGTCTCCCTGACCTCGCCGAGGAGGCCGTCGTACCAGGACGGCAGGGAGCCCAGCTGGGCGGGGACGGCCGCTTCGGACGCCTTGGTGTTCTTGTGCATGGAGTGAGGCTTGCGCAGGATGATCTTTGTTCGGGGTCGAACAGTGTCAGGTCATCCGAACGTGGGAGTTTGGGGCGAGGGTTCGTATGAGGGCGGCCAGGGCGGTGGGGGTGGTGGTGAGGATCGTGTCGGGGGTATCGCTTTCGCATAGGTGGAGGGGGCCGGTGGGGCGGGATGCGGCGAGGTGGAGGCAGTTGGCCTGGTCGCCGCTGAAGGAGGACTTCTGCCAGGTGAGGGTCATGCTGATGCTCCCTGAAGGGTGTACAGAATGTGCTGGACGAGGCCCAGGGAGTCCCGAGCCGCGTGCCTGACGGGGATGACGGCCGCGTCGATGGCGGGCAGCGCGGCATCGCTGAGGCGGGCGAACTGATGGCGGTACTTGGCCACTTCGTCTTCCCCGTGCAGGTAGGCCGAGCGTGCCGGGTGCTCCATCAGTACGGTCTCTAGGGCGCCGTTGTGTGAGGTGAGGTGGCAGAACGGTGTGGTGAGCGCGGACACCGCCACTGCTGTGAAGGGCATGATCTGGATCGTTACGTAGGGGAGTTCGGCGAGTTCGACGAGGTGTAGGAGCTGTTGGTGCATGATGTCGGCGCCGCCGAAGCGCATATGGAGTGCGGCCTCGTGGATGACCGCGTGGACCTCGGGTGGTCGGTCGCCGGTGAGAATCCGCTGGCGCTCGTTGCGGAAACGGACAGCCGCCTCGATCTCCTCGTCGGTGCTCACTGCGTCGCTGGCCTCGAAGATGGCGTGCGTGTAGCCCTTCACTTGGAAGAGCCCCGGCAGGAACAGCGACTCGTACGACCGCAGGCATGTGGCCTCTGTTTCAAGTTCGGCCAAGTCGAGTGCCGAGGCCGGAAGTTGGCGCCTGTAGTCGCTCCACCATCCCTTGCCTGACGCCTCAGCCAGGTTCACCAGAGCTTCCGTATAGGTTGAACTAGTGACCCCATAGGTTCGGCAGAGCGTGCGGATGCGCTCGGCGGAGATCGCGGTGCGGCCGTTCTCTACATGGGTCAGGTGCACGCGGCCCATGCCGATGACGTCTCCGGCCTCGTTTACGGTCAGCCCACCAGCCTCGCGCAACTTCCGAAGCTCTGCGCCGAGTCGTAGCTGGCGCTCGGTCGGTGTGTTTCGCAGTGCCAACGGACTCTCTCCTTCGCGGGTGGGGGTCAGTCTGCCTCTGTGGCGACGTGAAGGTCCACCGGGGTTGCCTTTTGGGTTGAACAAGTAACCCACTATTCGCTACCTTGAGTTCGGCGACACTCACGCAGAGATGCCGGAAGCCTCGCCGTCGATGTACGCGCACGCACGCTGCTTCGTGGAAGCGCACCGCCGGATTCACGGGCCGTAACGGGCGCGCCCGTTCCCATGGGGGCAGTAGAGACACCGCGGGCGGCGTCCGTCGATGAGCGTTTCGAGATCCACGTCCTGTGCTCGGCTGCTCTGCGCCCTGGAGGCGTTCACTCATGAAACTTCCGCTCACGTACACCTTGTTCACCCCTGCCGCCGTGACCTCACCCAAGGTCTGCCGGGACTTCGTGCGGTCCACCCTGGAGACCCTCGGGTTCGGGGATGTTGCCGACACGGCCGCCCTGTGCACCTCGGAGCTGGTGACCAATGTTCACCAGCATGTCCAGGGTGAGGTCCACCTCAGAACCACCATCGAGGCGGCGGGTGTTCGTGTCGCTGTCTACGACAGGAGTCCCGTGCCGCCGACCCCACGGGGGCGGGTCGGCGGGGATGCCGAGTGCGGGCGGGGTCTGCTGCTCGTCGCCTCGCTGGCCGACGGGTTCGGGGTGACCCGGGCCGACGGAGGAAGCAAGGGAGTGTGGTTCTGGCTGGCCGCCGGGCTCAAGTGCCCGTGATCTTGCGGGTTCCATGGCCGGGGGCGTCCAGGATGATCGACTCGGGCAGGGCGTCGGCGTTGCGGATGACCCGTGCTGAGCCGATCTCCACGTGTTGGAGGTGAGGGTGTGCTGCCAAGGGAGCGAGATCGAGCATCTCGATCAAATACGCGGAGAGACGGGTCATGGATGGGAACGCTGCGACAGCCATGCGCAGGTCGACGGTTTCGCTCTGGTTAACCAGCCCCAAGTACGTGACCTGGTCCAGTGTGATGCCGACAGTGGACAGCTCGGTCAGTTCTCTGGCACTCAGGCTCAGGATGCGGAGATTTCTGAGCCTCGCGATGGCCTGGAAGTCGTCGTGCGTGAGCGTGGGCTCCAAGCCCAGTCCAAGCTGCCGCAGGGACGGAAATCGCGTGAGTGCTGACAGCCCCGCGGCCTTCGCAGGCATGAAGAGGCACGCGAGCGGCGCCTCCGGGGATATGACGTCCAGGCCGGGCCATGGAGCATCTGAACCCAGACTCAGCGTGTGCAGCCGGGTGAATCGGCGCAGCGCGGTCAGGTCTTTCAACTGGGGGAGGAAGCCGATGACGAGCGATTCCAGGGGAAGGGAGGAGAGCGGTCCCAGAGCGGCGATGTTCGTGCAGCTCACCACCCGAAGGCTGCTCAAGTCCTCGAAGCGGGTGAGGAATCCCAGGTCGTCCACAATGCCGTTGTGTACGAGGCTCAGGGATGTCAAGCGGCTTTCACCGAGAGCCTCGAGGATCTGGCCTTCTGTGAAGTCCCCCTCGATGTCCACGCGGTCATGGCCTCCCATAAGGCTGAGTGCTGTCAGTTGCTGCAGCGTCCGCACTGTGATGGTGGCCCTTGGATGTTCACCCAGCCGACGGATGATCTCCTCCGCGTAGGCAGCGGTGTCGAACCGGTCCCAATACTTGCCGAGCGCTGTGGCCACCATTTGGCTCTCGTGCTCCCGGTATCGCACGAGGCAGGTCAGCGCCGCGTCTCCACCGATCAGCCCGGCTGTGTGCACGACAGCGGATGCCTCTGACTCGTCCTGGACGTCAGCAGGGCCAGGGAGGAGTTCGAGGACGATGGAGCCGAGTTCGGCGAGAGCTCGCGCTTCCCGGTAATTGCGCGGCGGAATCAGTTCCGCCGCCCTGCGCTCCACCTCGTTCCGTACCTCAGGATCCAGCTTCGCCGCGTGTTCCAGACAGGCCATCGCCAGCAGGTGAAGCCGCCCCCGAAACTCCTCCTCCCGATCCCCTCGCTCCATCAACCCCCGTAAAATCCGCGCCCGTTCATCCGGCCGAGCATGAGCCACAGCCATCCGGACGACGTCCTCCCACTGATCCAGATGCGCATGCTCGACCAGTACATCGAAGTCCCGCTCCTCCACCGCCGCCCGCGCGCCCAGATAGTCCTGGAACGTGCGATGCACGAAGTCCACCGTCCCGGCCGCCGGTTCGCGCAACAGGCCTGAGCGGACGAGGAGTTGGCGCAGGATCTCCTCTGCCGAGCCCTGGGCGGCGACGTACGGCATGGAAGGCAGCAGTCGTTCCAGTTGGTTGAGGGCGTCCGTGTGGTCCATTTCGGCGCGGCCGTTGCGGATCAGCCAGTACGCGAGGCGTTGCAACAGCTCGACCTGGGACTCCTCGTCGAGGTTGACGGTCAACTCGCGTTCGCGGTCCCGGCGTTCCAGGAGCATGGACAGGGCGGCGTCGTAGAGGGCCTTGCGACCGCGAGGCAGGAAGCCTCGGCGTTCGCGATGCAGGGCGCAGATCAGGGCGCACATCAGGGGGTTGGTGGCTAGGCGGCCTAGGTCTTGTTTGGTGCGGGTGGCGGCCAGCAGCGCGTCGGCCATCGCCGGGTCAGCGCCCGCCGCCTCGTGCCAGCGGCGGACGAAGACCGCGATGTTGTCGCGGCTCATGGGGGACAGGGTCAGTTCGGTGAAGTCATCGCCGCCGAGCCAGTCGGTGCGTACGGCGGAGGGGCGCGAGGTGACCAGCCACAGGTTTCCCGGGAAGGCCGTGAGGAGGTCGGCGAGCCAGCGTCGGGTGCGGGCCCGTTCCTGTTCGGGGACCTCGTCGATACCGTCGACCAGCAGGAGCCCGCGCCCTGCCGTGAGCACACGGTCCGCCCAGCCGAACGGCTGGGAGCCGGCCAGTGGGCAGCCCACCGCGCGCAGGAAGTCCCCGGCGACGGGCAGCCGGGCGCCGCCCCGGGTGAGGGTGCGCAGCGAGAGGACGAACGGCAACCGGCCCATCAGGTGGGCGAGTTGACCGGTGAGCTGTTCCTGGCGGGCGGTGGTGACGGCGAGCCACTGGACGAGCGTGGTCTTGCCGGAGCCGGCGACCCCGCGCAGCAGGACGCGCTCGTTTCCGGCCAGCGCCTGTTCCACGGGTTGCGGGGCGGGCGGCAGCCAGCGCTCAGAGAGCGTGACCTCCGCGTCTCCGGCGGCCGAGAGCGCCCGGTCCGGTATGGCCTGGTGCTCGGCGTCCCGGGTCGCCTCCAGGCTCAGGTATGCCGTGTCCAGGGGCCAGTCGCGGGACTCGTTGAGATCGATGCCGTAGATGGTCAGGCTGCTGTGCTTCGACGCGATGTACCGCGTGTAGCGCTCCTCGAAGTCCGCGTCCTGTGTCGTGCGGGACGTCAGGCGCTCGACGAGGAGGTCGGTGCGGGTGATCAGCTCGTCGAGTTGCCGACTCTGCGCGACGAGGGTGCGGGCCACGAAGGCCGACCGCTGGGTGAAGAAGTGCAGGATGTGGAGACAGGCGCTGTCCAGGAGCCGGGAGTACAGGGACACGGAGTCCGCGCTGAGGAATCGTACGAGTTCGGGCCCCTTGGCCTGTGTGTACAGCTCGATGACCAGCTTCTCGTGACCCAGCCGTACGGCCTGGACGTCGTCGAGGTCCAGGTCGCCCAGGGCGTGCAGGGTTACTTCGAGAGCATCGGTCACGGCCTCCAGCTCGGTCGTGTCCAAGGGCGCCTCGCGTGTTTCGCAGGCCGCGCGGTCCACCAGTTCGCGGACGAGTCTGCGTAACTCCTTCTCGCCGAGGGTCCGCTTCTCGCCCGTGAAGGACACCAGCGCGGACAGCCGCACCGGTCGTTCCACCAGCCCGGCCCCCGGTCCCTCGGACACGAACAGCTTGCGTACCAGTGGCGCGACGAGGCTGGAGGCCAGCTTCGTACCGAGCATTGACGGGTCCATGCCTCGCCTCCCCCGAAGTCCCCCGAAACCGATGCCGCCGCAGCTTGCCCAGGGTAGTCCCGGTCGCATTCCCCGAACCGGCGATCGCCCCGGCCGGTGACAAGCCGCACAGGCGATTCGGCCCCTACTAGGGGAGGTAGTGGCGGTTTCGGGTTGGGGTAAAAGGGACTTTTTGCGCGGAATCGATGGGGTTGTTCTGCCGTCCGCTGGGCGGTTCATGCCGAACGGGTGCCCTGTCAAGGAGCCGGAAGTTTTGTGGTGAAGTACTAGCTTCCGTCGTAGAAGGGCGGTTTGGGCGTCCGTGGGGTCGGGGGTTACCAATGAACGTGTCATCCGGTGGCCGTACGCGTGCCGGGTGACTTTTCTGTCCCCGTCCCCGTGAGGTTCCGATGTTCCAGCGCGCCACGTCCCGTTCTTCCCGTACGTCCTCACTTCGCACCCGGGTGGCCGTCCTGGCCGTAGGACTGGGAGCCACCGCCGTACTGGGCACCGGGGTCGCGAGCGCCGCCTCCACGACCGTCGCGCCGAAGGCGGTCAGCGCCAAGACCGCCGCCTCCTGGGTCGACCCGGTGAAGAAGTACACGCTGTCCGCGAGCTTCGCGCAGGCCGGCGGCATGTGGCAGTCCACCCACAGCGGGCAGGACTTCGCCGTGGCCAGCGGTACCCAGGTCGTGGCCGCGCACGGCGGGACCGTCGTCAAGGCCGGCGGCAACGGTGCCGGTGACGGCGCCGCGTACGGCAACGCCATCGTCATCAAGCACGGCAACGGCACCTACTCGCAGTACGCCCACCTCTCGCGCATCGACGTGAAGGTCGGCCAGGTCGTCAGCACCGGTCAGCGCATCGCCCTGTCCGGCAACACCGGCAACTCCAGCGGCCCGCACCTGCACTTCGAGATCCGTACGACCGCCGACTACGGCTCGGCGATAGACCCGGTCGCCTTCCTGCGCGGCAAGGGTGTGGCTGTCTGAGCCGTCTCTACGGGGCCTTCGTGCCCGCGTGGGCCTGCGTGATCATGTCGGTGGCGACCTCCAGGACGGCCCTGCGCTTGTCCTCGGGGTCGCCTTCGAGGTCCTGTACGGCGAACATGCCGGCGTGCAGCGTGAAGATCGCGCTGAGCGAGCGGACCTGGTCGACCAGGTCCGACTCGGGGTCGATCATGATCTCCCGCAGGCCGCGCATGCGCTCCTTGAAGCGCTCGCCGATGCGCAGGTCCCGTACCGTCGCCTGGTTCTCCTGCATGAAGCGGAACAGCGGGGTCGCTCCGTCGAGCGCGACGGCGTAGCGCCGTACGATCTCCTGCTTGGTCTCCAGGGTGTGCGGCTGCTCGCGGCCCCACTCGATGAGGTCCTCGATCGGCTTCGTCAGGTCCTCGAAGATGCTGACGAGGATCTCTTCCTTGGTCTTGAAGTGGTAGTAGAGCGCCGCCTTCGTGACGTCCAGGTGCTCGGCGATCTCGCGCAGCGAGGTCTTCTCGTAGCCCTGCCCGGCGAAGAGTTCGAGCGCGACGTCCTGGATGCGCTGGCGGGTGTCTCCGCGACGTTGCCGCTTGGTGCCGTCCATGGTGCCGCCCATCCGTTTCATGCTCCAGCAAACTTACTTGACGCCCGGCTAGTTACGGGTCTACTTTCCCTGAGTGTAGTCAACTAGCCGGGCGGCAAGTAAGTGGCCGGACGGTAGCGGTATCCAGCGGTATCTAGGGGAGTGGGAACGATGGCGGACACACAGACGGTCGACACCGGGCCGGAGGAGACCGAGAAACAGCCCAGGAGTGTGCGGGTCGTTCTGCTCGCCCTGATGATCACCATGATGCTCGCGATGCTCGACAACATGATCGTGGGTACGGCGATGCCGACGATCGTCGGTGAGCTGGGCGGGCTGGAGCATCTGTCGTGGGTCGTGACCGCGTACACGCTCGCGACCGCCAGCTCCACCCCGCTCTGGGGCAAGCTCGGTGACATGTACGGGCGCAAGGGCGCCTTCATGACCTCGATCGTGATCTTCCTCGCCGGTTCCGCGCTGAGCGGCATGGCGCAGAACATGGGGCAGCTGATCGGCTTCCGGGCCATCCAGGGTCTCGGCGCCGGCGGTCTGATGGTCGGTGTCATGGCGATCATCGGCGACCTCATCCCGCCGCGTGAGCGGGGCAAGTACCAGGGCATGATGGCCGGCGTCATGGCGCTCGCGATGATCGGCGGACCGCTGGTCGGCGGCACCATCACCGACAACTGGGGCTGGCGCTGGTCCTTCTACATCAACCTGCCGCTCGGTGTGATCGCGCTGGCCGCGATCAGTGTCGTACTGCACCTCCCGAAGAAGCGGTCGGAGGCGCGGATCGACTACCTGGGTGCCGGACTGCTGACCGTCGGCATCACCTCCATCGTGCTCGTCACCACGTGGGGCGGCTCGCAGTACGCCTGGACCTCCGTGCGGATCATGGAGCTGATCGGGCTCGGTGTGGCCGCGCTGGTCGGGTTCGTGTTCTGGCAGACCAAGGCCGTCGAGCCGGTCGTACCGCTGCACATCTTCCGCAGCCGCAACTTCAGCCTGATGGCGGTCATCGGCTTCGTCACCGGGTTCGTCATGTTCGGCGCGACGCTGTTCCTGCCGCTGTACCAGCAGTCCGTGCAGGGTGCGTCCGCGACCAACTCGGGGCTGTTGCTGCTGCCGATGCTCGGCGCGATGCTCGTGACCTCGATGGTCGCGGGGCGGGTGACCACCAACACCGGTAGGTACAAGGTGTTTCCGGTCGTCGGCAGCGTTCTGATGGTTGTCGGGCTGTATCTGCTGTCGACCATGGACACCGGGACCTCGCGCTTCATGTCCGGTGTGTTCATGGCTGTTGTCGGGCTCGGCATGGGCTGTCTGATGCAGATCACCATGCTGGTCGCGCAGAACAGCGTCGAGATGAAGGACATGGGCGTCGCGTCGTCCACGAGTACGTTGTCCCGCACGCTCGGGTCCTCGTTCGGTGTCGCCATCATGGGGGCGCTGTTCAACCACCGGGTCCAGGACGTCATGGCTCAGCGGGCCGGGGCGCTGGGTTCCAAGGTGACCGAGGGGTCCGCGCAGTTGGACGCGAAGAGCTTGGCGAAGTTGCCGGCGGTGGCTCGTGAGGCGTATCAGCACGCGGTGTCGGCGGGGGTGCACTCCGCGTTCCTGCTGGGGGCGGTGATCGCTGTGGTCGCGTTGGTGGCGGCGGTGTTCGTCAAGGAGGTTCCGCTGAAGGGGGCGGGGGCGGGGGCGGCTGCGCCTAAGCCTGGTGAGGGTTCGGGCGCGGACTCGGGCTCGGGCTCGGATGCGGTGGCGCCGGTGTCGGTTGTCGAGGCCGTCTGATCTGCTTGCGGTGAGCTGAAGGTCCCCCGGTTGGTGTCCGCCACGGGGGGCCTTCTTTGTGTGTTCGGCTGCGGGTCCGTTGCTGGGGGCTCCGCCCCCAGGCCCCCGATCGGCCCTGAAGGGGCCTCGTCCTCAAACGCCGGACGGGCTGAAATTAGTGGGCCGGGGTGGGGAAGTGCCGGGCGGGTTGACATGAGCGGGTGGTGTCGAGAAGTCCCGGATGGGATGAAATGAGCTGGCCGGTATCGAGAAGTGCCGGAGTGGGTGGCTTGGTTGGGCCGGTGTCGGCAAGTGGCGCGGCGGGCTGATTGCCGGAGCCGGTTTCGACAAGTGCTGGAGAGGCCGGGGGTGGTCGCACCGGTGTCCCCAAGTCCGGGAGCGCCAGGCCGGCCGGACTCCTACCCCCTGCCCCCAACCCCCGCAGCCGCCCGAGCGATCGGCCGGTGCTGGTGTCATCGGCCCGGTGTCGATGTCAGTGGGCCGTGTCACCATCGGGCGTATGGACAAAATGCGGCAGTTGCGGCTTGGCAAAGACGCCATGGACCGGGACTGGGCCGAGCCGGAGCTCGATCTGGTTGCGGTGGCCGCGCATGCCGGTTATTCGCGGTACCACTTCATTCGGGCGTTCAAGGAGGCGTACGGGGAGACGCCCGGCCAGTACCTCACGCATCGCCGTATCGAGCGGGCCGAGGAGATGCTGCGTAGTGCCGATCTCTCGGTGACGGAGATCTGCCATCTGGTCGGTTTCAGCAGTCTCGGTACCTTCTCGGCGCGCTTCAAGGAGCGGACCGGGCTGACGCCGAGTGAGTACCGGGCCAAGCATGTGGGACGTGGGGCCGCGCTCATTCCCGGGTGCTACGCGATGCTCTGGGCCGGCGGTTTCCCCGCCGCAACTTTGAAGAAGCGTCGCGAGGCCCGGCCTGCCTACGGTGAGGAGCAGGAAGCCATCACCACCTCGTCCGACAGGAGTGCGGAGCCATGATCCAGGGGCTGGGCATCACCACCGTGTGGACCTTCGACCAACAGCGCAGCAAGGCCTTCTTCACCGAGAAACTGGACTTCGAGGTCCGCGACGACATCGCGATGGGTGACATGAAGTGGGTCACCGTGGGCGCCAAGAACCAGCCGGGCGTCGCGCTCACGCTGATGAGCCTGGACGGTCCGGGGCTCGACCCCGAGTCCGCCGAGGCGTTGAAGAAGCTGGTCAGCAAGGGGGTGCTGGGTGCCGGGGCGTTCAGTACGGACGACTGCCGCGGTGACTACGCCACCTTCAAGGCGCGCGGCGTCGAGTTCCTCCAGGAGCCGAAGGAGCGGCCGTACGGCATCGAGGCGATCTTCCGTGACGACAGCGGCAATTGGTACTCGCTGACCGAGCGCAGCGAGGAACTCGACTTCTCCAAGGACTTCGGATGAGTCATCGGACGGGTCATCGGATGAGCCAGGAGTTGGAAGGGGAGACCGAGACCGTGACGGAGAGCGAGACCGAGCCGGATCACACGGCGGTGCGGGTCGCCCTGTGGCGGGCCCTGCATGTCCAGGCGGATCCGCCGCCGCATGTCATCGAGGACGAGGTCGGGCTGCGGCTCGTGGACCCGGGGGACGGCTGGCGGGAGCGTCCCGACATGGACGTCGACGCCACCCGCCGTATCCGCGCGTCGATCGTCGCGCGGGCCCGCTTCGTCGAGGACGTGGTGGTGGAGCAGGCCGGGAGAGGGGTGGGGCAATACGTCATCCTTGGCGCCGGACTCGACACCTTCGCTCAGCGGCGGCCCGAACTGGGCGCGGAACTCCGGGTGTTCGAGGTCGAGCAGCCCGGCACACAGGCCTGGAAGCGGCGGCGGCTGACCGAGCTGGGGTACGCGCTGCCGGACTGGCTGCGGTTCGTTCCGGTGGACTTCGAGGGGGACTGGTGGGGGCAGCTGGCCGCCGCCGGGTTCGACGCGGAGCGGCCCGCCGTGGTGGCCGCCACCGGCGTCACCATGTATCTCACCCTGGACGCGATCACCAGCATGTTCCGCCTGGTCGCCGGGCTCGCTCCGGGCTCCACCCTGGTGACCACGTTCCTGCGGCCCGTGGACGACGTGGAGCCTGAGCAGCGCGCCCAGTTGGAGGTCGCCGTGCGCGGCGCTCGTGCCGCGGGCACACCGTTCCTGAGCTTCTTCACCCCGGAGCAGGTGCTGGAGCTGGGGCGTGAGTGCGGGTTCCGGGAGGTGCGGCATGTGTCGGCCGCGGATCTCGCGGGGCGCTACTTCGCGGGGTGGGGAGAGGGGACGGGGCCGTCCCGGGGGGAGGAGGTCATGGTGGCCAGTACGTGAGGTCCGACTCCGACTCCGACTCCGACCCCCACCCGGACCCGGACCCGGACCCTGACCCCGGCTCGCTCCCGCGCGGGCGGCCCTGCGGGAGCACCGGCAAGTCCTACGGCAGCACCGGATAGTCCTGCCGCACCATCGGAAAGTCCTACGGCAGCAGCGGATAGCTGCCCGTGCTCGTCGGCGCGTGTTCCGGCAGCCACAGCACGGCGACCGCGCCCTCCGACGGGATGTGGTCCGGCGCGCCCGCGGGCCGTACGTTGCGGAAGGTCAGGCGGGCGCCGAGGACGCGGGCCTGGCCGGCCGCGATGGTCAGGCCGAGGCCGTGGCCGTGGCCCGCGCGGTCCTTGCTGCCGGTGCGGAAGCGGCTCGGGCCCTCCGCGAGGAGTTCCTCGGGGAAGCCGGGGCCGTGGTCGCGGACCCGGATGACCCGGCCCTCGACGGAGACCTCGATCGGCGGCTTGCCGTGCCGCGCCGCGTTGGCCAGCAGGTTGAACAGCACGCGCTCCAGGCGGCGCGGGTCCGTGGTGACCACCGACTCGTGCACGACGTGCACCACCGCGTCCGGGTCCTTCGCCATCACCCGGCGGCTCACGAACTCGCCGAGCATGAGGTCCTGCAACTCGGCCCGCTCGGACGCCCCGTCGAGCCGGGCGACCTCCAGGACGTCCTCGACCAGCGTGCGCATCGCCTTCGCGCGGTCCAGGACCAGCTCCGTGGGGCGGCCCGGTGGGAGGAGTTCGGCCGCGGTCAGCAGGCCCGTCACCGGGGTGCGCAGTTCGTGCGCGATGTCCGCGGTGACCCGGCGTTCGGCTTCGAGCCGCTGTTGCAGCGCGTCCGTCATCGCGTCCACGGCGCGCGCGAGGTCGTCGGTCTCGTCCCGTACGACCCCGCCGATCGCGTCCCGCACCCGTACGTCCGTCTCGCCCTTGGCGACCTGGTTGGCCGCGGCGGCGGCCTTGCGCAGCCGGCGCGAGAGCTGGCCGCCGATCAGGACGCCGAGCGCGCTGCCGCCGAGCACGGCCGCGATCGAGCCGATCACCAGGGCCTGGTCGAGGTCCTTGAGGATGTCCGTGCTGCGGTCGGTGAACCCGGTGTGCAGGGACATCACATGGCCGTCCTTCAGCGGTACGGCCGCCCAGATGTCCGGTACGCCGTGCGGCCGGTCGGTGACGTAGGTGGCCCGGCGGCCCTCCGCGACCTTCTCGCGCAGCGCCGGCGGCAGCCTCGGGTCGTCGATCTTGATGCTGGGGAAGTTCGGCCGCCCGGACAGCTCGTAGTTGCGCTGGGCGATCTGGACGCGCTCGTCCGCGAGGTCGCGCGCGTTGTCCAGCATCGAGACCCGGGCCGCGTTGTGCACGACCAGGCTGAGCGCGATCGCGACCAGCGTGCCGACCAGCGCGATGGCCGCGCTGAGCTTCCATCTCAGGCCCGTACGGATGCCCGCCCTGTCCATGAACGACGGGACCCTGCGCTGTGATTTCCCCCGCATACCCCTGCTCAGGCCTTCAACTTGTAGCCGAAGCCGCGGACCGTCTCGATCCGGTCCTGGCCGATCTTCGTCCGCAGCCGCTGCACATGGACGTCCACGACCCGGGTGTCACCGCCCCAGCCGTAGTCCCACACCCGCTCCAGCAGCTTGTCACGGGACAGCACCGTGCCCGGCGCCGAGGAGAACTCCAGGAGCAGCCGCATCTCGGTCGGCGTCAGCGCCACCGGCTGCCCCGCCTTGAGCACCTCCATGCCCTCGGTGTCGATCTCCAGATCGCCGAAGGTGAGCACCCCGCCGTCGACCGGGGCCGCCTCCGCGTCCGCCGTACGGTCGTTGCCGCTCGCGTGGCCGAAGCGGCGCAGCACCGCGCGGATGCGGGCGACCAGGACGGCGCCGTCGAAGGGCTTGGTGACGTAGTCGTCGGCGCCGGCCTCCAGGCCCAGCACCACGTCGATCGAGTCCGCGCGCGCCGACAGCATGATCACCGGAACGGTCGAGTCGTCGCGGATACGGCGGCACAGGCTGACGCCGTCCAGGCCGGGGACCATGACGTCGAGGAGCGCGATGTCGGGGCGGTTCGCCCGGAACGCCTCCAGGCCCGACAGCCCGTCGGGCATCGCCGTGACCGCGAAGCCGTCCCGCTCCAGGGCGAGTTGGGTGGCCTCGCGGATGACGTCGTCGTCCTCGACGAACAGGACGTGGGTCTGGTCTGCCATCCCGGTGCTCTCAGTCCTCGTGTGGGTCGTTCTCAAGCATGGGACGCCCGAAGCGGCGTCCGCGTTCACTGAAGGATCGGATCGGGCGGTCCGATCGGTTCTGTCCTCGCCCGATCGAATCGAGTTCTGGTCGGTTCCGGCCAGTCCGTTCCGGTCAGTCGGTTCCGGTCAGTTTCCGCTCGGGGCGGGTGAGGCGTCGCCCCCGACCGCGTTGCTGTACTCGTTGTGGGTGCTGTACTCCTGCACGAAACGGTCCGCGGTCCAGCGGTACGTGATCACGTTCTCACCGGAGGGACTCGACACCGGGTCGCCCTTCTCGTACACCTGCTTGGTGACGACCAGATCGCCGCGGTCTATCTCCGCGTAGACCGGGGGTTCCTCGGCCTTGAACACATTCTCGTACGTCCCGGCCGTCGCGCGATACACGTACGAGCCGATGCCGACCGCGTCGCCGCAGGTCATCACGTTCACGACGACGTCGTTGACCGTGCCGCCGGTCAGTACGCCGTACGACACGTCGACCGCGTACTCGTCGGCGACACACGGCTTCAGCTCGTGCTTGACCGCCGAGGAGACCTTCGGGTCGTCCATGACGAGCTTGACCGCGTCCACATGGTCGTCGACGGTCTTGGAGGGCGAGGGGGTCGGTGCCTCGGCGACGCCCGCCACCGAGTCGGAGTGCGCCGGGCCCTCGTCACGGGCGCCGGTGCCGCCGGTGCCGCAGCCGGACACCAAAAGGGCGAGGGCGGCGAGCACGGCCATCGCCGTGAACGCCGCCTCCAGGCTCCCGCGCACCCTGTTGGGCCCGGGGACGTCGATCAGCCCGGGTCCAGGGGTGTCGTCGCTCAGGCCGCGCAACGCTCCCGCTCCTCACGCTCCAGCGCGCGTGCGTCCAGGTCGCGGGCCTCCAGCTCCTCCCGGAGCCGGGCGAGCGCCCGGTGCAGCGTGCTCTTGACCGTACCGGCCGACATGCCCAGGGCCGCGGCCGTCTCTTCTGTGGACATCTGCTCCCAGTGTCGCAGGACGACAACACTGCGCTGTTTCGGTGCGAGAACTTTCATGATGTCCATAAGAAGCGCCCTGTCCGCGTGCTGTTCGGTCGCGTCGTCGACGCTCGCGTCCGGCAGCTGCTCGGTGGGGACCTCTTCGAGCTTGCGGGCCCGCCACCACTCGGTCCGCGTGTTGATCATGACGCGGCGCAGATACGCGTCCGCGAGGCGCTTGTCCTCGATGGTCTCCCAGCGGCCGTACGTCCGTACGAGCGCGGTCTGGAGCAGGTCCTGGGCGTCGACCGGGTCCGGCACCAGCCGGCGGGCGCTCCGCAGCAGCGCGTCCTGTCGGGTACGGACGTACTCCTCGAATTCGAGCACCTCGCCCTGCGCCATGATCAACCGCCTCCATCCCCGTTTCCGACCCGCCTGCTGCCGGTTGTTCTCTGTTGTGTCCCGCCGGTCTGCGGCACAGGAATGAAGCTACGGAGGGGTTGTCACGGCACTGTGCGGACCAGCCTGCGGAGAGCACTCGGCTGTCCGTCGGTTGTGTAACGGAAGTAGGTTCGGGGTAAGGGGGCGGGGTTGTTGGGGTGGGTTTGGGGCGTTTTGGGCTGTGCGGGAGTGTTGTGGGAGTGGGGAGTTGGCTGTGGGGCGGGCCGCTGTCTGTGAAGTGACCGTGTGTCAGGTGCGGGGGGCGGGGGCGGTGGGGAGTCGGTACAGGCCGTTCGGGAGGGGCTCTACGAGGCCGTCCGCCACGAGGCCGTCCAGGGCCCTCGCCCGCTGTACCGGCTCGTGCCAGACGCGGTCGAGTACGGACTGGGGGACGGGGGTGTCCGCTGTTGCTTCGCGGAGTACGGCGAGGAGTTTGCCGCGGACCTGGCGGTCCGTGCCGGCGTAGGTCTGGGCGCGGCGGGCCGGGCCCTCGTGGTCCGGCTTGCCCGCCAGGTTCCACGCGCACTGGGCGCTGATCGGGCAGCGGTGGCAGGTTTCGTTCTTCGCCGTGCAGACGAGTGCGCCCAGTTCCATGGAGGCCGCTGCCCAGCGGGCGGCGGTCTGCTCGTCCTGGGGGAGGAGAGCGCGGGCCAGTTTGCGTTCGGCGGCGGTGGTGGCGTTCGGGGGGTACTGGACGCCGGTGACCGCGCGCGCGAACACGCGGCGGACGTTGGTGTCCAGTACGGCGTGGCGCTGGCCGTAGGCGAAGGACGCGACGGCGGCGGCCGTGTACTCGCCGATGCCGGGCAGGGCGAGGAGTTGGGCGTGGTCGGTGGGGACGTCGCCGCCGTGCCGTTCCGTTATGGCGGTGGCGGCGCCGTGCAGGCGGAGGGCGCGGCGGGGGTAGCCGAGGCGGCCCCAGGCGCGGACCGCATCGCCGGGGGCGTCCTCGGCGAGGTCGGCGGGGCGGGGCCAGCGGGCGAGCCACTGTTCGTATACAGGGAGGACTCGGTTCACCGGGGTCTGCTGGAGCATGAACTCGCTGACCATCACGCCCCAGGGGCCGGCCTCGGGGTGGCGCCAGGGGAGGTCGCGGGCGTTGTCCTCGAACCAGTCGATGACGGGGGTGTGGAGGTGGGCTCCGGCTGGTGCGGTTCCGTCCGGCGTGCTGGTGGCGGACGTGCTGTGCGGGGGTTTCGTGGGCGCAGTCATGGGCCTCCGATCCTGCCATGTGCGGGCGGGTCGGCGGGTGCGGGTGCGTGGGTGGTGCGCCCTCGGTTCGGTGGTGGGTCGGGGCCGCGCCGGGGGGTGTCCGTCCTCGGAACGGCGCGGAATCGGTCTCCTGCCAACGTGCTCGTGTTGACGCGCCAACCGCTGCGGGCGGACTCCCCCCGACACGGCCCCTTGCCGCCGTACGCGGTCGACTGTCCGCTGGGGTGCCCGCCGCACAACTCCCTTACCGGGATGATGATCCGGAAAAGTTGGGGCTGGGGCGGCGGGTGGGGCGAGGTAACTCGCCGATCTCTCGTACAGTTTGCGCCGTGGGATCTCTGCGCAATCCGGTCGGGCCGCTTCCCTCCTCCATCTATTGGCGACGGAGGGTCCTCATGGTGTCCGTGGTCGCCCTGCTGGCGCTGCTGATCACCTGGATCGTCACGTCGGGTGGCGGGGGCGGCAAGAACGGTGCGGACGGG
This sequence comes from Streptomyces sp. NPDC088350, assembly GCF_044753545.1. Taxonomy (NCBI): domain Bacteria; kingdom Bacillati; phylum Actinomycetota; class Actinomycetes; order Kitasatosporales; family Streptomycetaceae; genus Streptomyces; species Streptomyces sp. NPDC088350. Next base: position 674,924 of record NZ_JBIVNL010000006.1, read on the forward strand.
GCGAAGAACGGTAAGACGCCCGCTCCCACGATCACTGCCGGGCCGTCGGGTTCGGGTCCCGCCATCAGTCAACACCCCGGCGGCCGTGATGAGTCGAGCGGAGCGGGTGGCTCAAGTGGCGGGGGCTCCGGGTCTGGTTCCGGTGGGTCCAGTGCCGGGTCCGGTGACGGTGGCAGTGGCGGGGTCGGTGGGTCCAGTGGTGGGGCAAACGGTGGTGGTGGCGGGAGTAGTACGGGGACTACGGTGCCGGCCGATTCCGCCCTTCCCAACTGCACCGCCAGTGCTGTGCAGTTGAGTCTCCGGAGTCTTCACAACTCGTATTCGCCGGATCAGACGCCTACTTTTGTGCTGACCGCCAAGAACTCCTCCAGTAGTGACTGCAAGGTTGATCTCGGGCCCAAGAGCGCGGTGTTGACGATCACTGAGGCGGGGGGTACGTCCGACTACTGGTCGTCGGCCGACTGTCCGAAGAGTGCCGGGAGTGTGTACTACCGGGTCTCCGCGGGGAGCAGCGTTGCCTACACGTTGAAGTGGGATCGCAAGCCGAGTGCGCCCGAGTGCGCTACTCCGGCGGCTGGTTCGGCCGGGGCCGGGACGTATCTGGTGGAGGCTCAGGCTTCCGGGTTCGCCAAGGCGCAGATCTCGTTCGTTCTCGCGAGTGACTGATTTACGCCGGGTGCTAGACGTAGCGCTCCAGGATTGACGACTCCGCCAGGCGGGACAGGCCCTCTCGTACGCTTCGTGCCCTTGCTTCGCCTACGCCGTCGACTGTTTGCAGGTCGTCGACGCTTGCCGCCAGGAGCTTTTGCAGGCCGCCGAAGTGTTCCACCAGGCGGTCGATGATCGCGCCGGGGAGGCGCGGGACCTTGGCCAGGAGGCGGAAGCCCCGGGGGGAGACCGCCGAGTCGAGGGCCTCGGGGGAGCCGGTGTAGCCCAAGGCGCGTGCCACGGTGGGGAGTTCGAGGAGTTCCGCGTGGGAGAGGGCGTCGAGTTCGGCCAGGGCCTCGTCCACCGTGCGGGAGCGTTTGGCCGTGGGTTCGGGGACGTAGTCGCGCACGACGAGTTCGCGTTCCGGTTCCACGCCCGCGATCAACTCCTCCAGTTGGAGGGCGAGTAGGCGGCCGTCCGTGCCCAGTTCCAGTACGTATTCCGCGATCTCTGTGGCGATCAGGCGGACCATTTCCAGGCGTTGGACCACTGCCGAGACGTCTCGGACCGTTACCAGGTCTTCGATTTCGAGGGCTGACAACGTTCCCGCCACCTCGTCCAGGCGGAGCTTGTAGCGCTCCAGCGTGGCCAGGGCCTGGTTCGCTCGGGACAGGATCGCCGCCGAGTCCTCCAGGACGCGGCGCTGGCCGTCCACGTAGAGGGCGATCAGGCGCATGGACTGGGATACCGAGACGACCGGGAAGTCGACCTGCTTGCTGACCCGGTCGGCGGTGCGGTGCCGGGTGCCTGTCTCCTCGGTGGGGATGTTGGGGTCGGGTACCAGTTGGACGCCCGCGCGGAGGATCTTCGAGAGGTCGGAGGACACCACGATGCCGCCGTCCAGCTTGCAGAGTTCCCGTAGGCGCGTGGCTGTGAACTCCACGTCCAGGATGAAACCGCCTGTGCACATTGCTTCGACTGTTTTGTCGGAGCCGAGCACGATGAGTCCGCCCGTGTTGCCGCGGAGGATCCGCTCCAGGCCGTCGCGCAGGGCCGTGCCGGGTGCCACGGCGCTCAGGGAGGCGCGCATCAGGCCATCGGCACCGGAGCTCCCGCCGGACTTTCCGGGAGCTGACGCCCGGTCGTTGGCTGCCACTGCACTCCTCGGGTCGCAGGTTCTTCTGGTGCTCCCGTTTCACACACTCTGTACGTATGGACGGGCGAGACCAGGGCAAAGTCTACCGGCGGTCCTCGTCGTCCCGTGGGGCCTCTCGCTTACGGGAGCGCGGAAGGACCCGGAGAGCGTCTCCTATGTCGGCCACTTCGAGGACCTTCATGCCGGCCGGGATCTTGCCCGGGTCGCCCGGAACGAGGGCGTGCGTGAAGCCCAGACGGTGTGCTTCGGAGAGCCTGCGCTGGACGCCCGTGACCCGTCTGACCTCGCCCGCGAGGCCCACTTCGCCGATCGCGACCAGGTTCTTGGGGAGGGGGGTGTCGCTCGCCGCGGAGGCCAGGGCGAGGGCGATGGCCAGATCCGCCGCCGGTTCGGACAGTTTTACCCCGCCGACTGTTGCCGAGTAGATGTCCCGCTTGCCGAGGGCGCTGATCCTGCCTCGTTGCTCCAGGACCGCGAGCATCATCGAGACCCGGGACGTCTCCAGGCCCGAGGTCGTGCGGCGCGGGGAGGGGATCTGGGAGTCGACCGTGAGGGCCTGGACCTCGGCCACCAGGGGGCGGCGGCCTTCCAGGGTGACCGTCAGGCAGGTGCCGGGGACCGGCTCCGCGCGGCGGGTCAGGAACAGGCCGCTCGGGTCGGCCAGGCCCGTGATGCCCTCGTCGTGCAGCTCGAAGCAGCCGACCTCGTCGGTCGTGCCGTAGCGGTTCTTGACGCCCCGTACGAGGCGCAGGCGTGCGTGCCGGTCGCCTTCGAAGGAGAGCACTACGTCGACCAGGTGTTCCAGGAGGCGGGGGCCGGCGATAGCGCCGTCCTTGGTGACGTGGCCTACGAGGAGGGTGGACATGCCTCGCTCCTTGGAGGCGCGGATCAGCGCGCCGGCCACCTCGCGGACCTGGGCCATGCCGCCGGGTGCGCCGTCGATCTCCGGGGAGGCCACCGTCTGCACGGAGTCCAGGATCAGGAGGGAGGGCTTCACCGCGTCCAAGTGGCCGAGGATCGTGGCCAGATCGGTCTCGGCGGCGAGGTAGAGGTTGTCGTCGATCGCTTTGATGCGGTCGGCGCGCAGGCGGACCTGGCTCGCTGATTCCTCGCCCGTCACGTAGAGCGTGCGGTGCTCTTCGCTCGCCGACTTGGCCGCCACGTCGAGGAGCAGGGTCGACTTGCCCACGCCCGGTTCGCCCGCGACGAGGACCACCGCTCCGGGGACCAGGCCGCCGCCGAGGACCCGGTCCAGCTCGGGCACGCCGGTCGAGCGGGCGGTGGCCTGACGGCCGTCGACCTGCCCGATGGGGACCGCCGAGGTGGTGACGCGGCCGGGGGCCGTCGTGCGGACGGCGGGCGCGCCGTACTCCTCGACCGTCCCCCACGCCTGGCACTCGGAGCAGCGGCCGAGCCACTTGGCCGTCTGCCAGCCGCACTCGGTGCAGCGGTAGGACGGACGGTCCTTGGTGGTCTTCGCACGGGCAGCCATGCGTGAACCGTAACCGGCGGGACTGACAAGGCGGTCGGCGGCGGACGGTCGTGGTTCGGTATTCGGCCACCGTCCGTCGGGAACGAGCCAGCGAATCGAGGGTTCCCGTCCCCTATTGAGGGATCGTTTCACCCGTACGGATTAAAAGTGCTCAAGGGGGCGGAAGGGGGCATCGCCCGCCGCCTACGGTCGCACGGGTGATGAGCAGCAGTCCGGAGACCTCGACCCGCACCACCGGCGCACACCGGGCGCATCGGGAGGCGCGCGACCGCGCTGCGGCGCGCACGCTGGCGCAGCGCCCGCCCGCGCGCTACGAGCCGTATCTGGACGGCCTGTTCACGTACTGCCTGTCCGTGCTGTGCGACCACGACACCGCGACCGCCGCCCTCGGGGACGTGCTGGCGCTGGCCGAACGCCGGGGCGCGCGGGCGCCGGAGACGGCGGGGGACCGTCGCGCCTGGCTCTACGCGCTGGCCCGCTGGGCGTGTCTGCGCAAGCTGGCCGAGGCCAAGCAGAAACGTCAGGGCACCCACGCGGTGGGCCGTACCGGGGACGAGGAACAGGCTCCGGCCGTCTCCGAGGAGGTGCGTGAGCAGCGGCGGCGTGAACTCGCCCTGCTCGCCTGGCCGGAGGCCGCCGGGACCACCCCGGAACAGCGCGAGGCGCTCGAACTCGCCGTGCGCCACCGGCTCGCCGCCCACGAGGTCGCCGCCGTCCTCGGCATGGACCTCGCCCTCACCCGGGAGCTGCTGGCCTCCGCCGCCTGCGAGGTGGAACGCACGCGTGCCGCCCTCGCCGTAGTGGAGACCGGGAGCTGCCCGAGCGTCGCCCGGCTCACCGGCGACCATCAGCTCGTGCTCAGCAGCGCCCTGCGCCGCGAACTGGTCCGGCACGTCGACGACTGCCCGCGCTGCCGTCGTACCGCCGAGCGCGCGGTGCCCGGCAGCTGGCCCGGCGCGAGTGTCACACCCGCCGAACTGCCCGTCCTGGAGGCGCCCCGCGCGGCCCTGCACGTGGCGATGGCGCACCTCCCGCGCGCGCGTGGCGCCTCGGCACCCCGCTTCGACCGGCGCGGTTTCCCGATGGACCCCAAGGACCGCGCGGCCCGAAGAGACCGGCTTCGCGCGCGTGCCGTCACGACGACCGTCGTCGCCACCGTCGTCGCGGCCCCCGTCCTGGCCCTGTGGGCCGCCTACCGGGGCACACCGACCGGCGAGGGCGTCGACGGCCGGGCCGCCACCACGAGCGAGGCACACGACCCCGGCGGCCTGGAGGGCGAGGTCGCGAGCGGTGGCTACGAGAACACCGGCGACAGCGCCACCAGCCCCGGCGGCCGAACCGGCGAGAACGGCAAAAACGATGTCTCCGTAGAGGTCGTCAGCGTCACCGGCGCCGGACAGAAGGGCGCCGGACACCTCGCCGTCTCGGCCGCCAACAGCGGCGACACCACGCTCATCACCCTCACCGCGTCCGGCACGGCCCCGGTCCCCTGGTCCGCGGCCACCGGGGCACCCTGGCTCTACCTCAGCCAGTCCTCGGGAACCCTGGCACCCGGGGAGTCGTTGACGATCAAGGTGTACGTCGACCACCTGCGCGAGCCCTCCGGCCACTGGACCGCGCGCGTGGCCGTCTCACCCGCCGGCGCCATCGTCTCCATCGAGGGCTACGGCACCGCGCCCGCCCCGACCGAGTCCGGCAACCCCTCGCACCCCTCGGATCCCGACCCCGGCGGCCCGCCCTCGTCCGGCCCGGACCCGACGCCCACGAGCACGGCCCCGGGCGACCCGACGCCGAGCGACCCGCCGTCCTCGTCCGCCGACCCGACTCCGACGCCGACGGGCTCGTCCTCCGCCGACCCGGGCGGCTCGGCGCCGCCGCCCGAGGACAGCGGTGACCCGGGCTCGCCGTAACCCGTCAGGCAACCGGGTCCGCCGGATGCGGTGCCAGCAGCGGGAGGTGCGAGGCCAGGCGCTCCTCGCACAGCTCGACCAGCCGGTCGTAGCCCGCCTTGCCCATCAGCTCGGTCAGCTCCGGGCGGTAGGACACGTACACCGGGTCGCCCGCGCCGTGCGCCGAGGTCGCCGACGTGCACCACCAGTGCAGGTCGTGGCCGCCCGGACCCCAGCCCCTGCGGTCGTACTCGCCGATCGACACCTGGAGCACGCGCGTGTCGTCCGGCCGGTCGATCCACTCGTACGTGCGCCGCACCGGCAGCTGCCAGCAGACGTCCGGCTTGGTCTCCAGGGGCTCGCGGCCCTCCTTGACGGCCAGGATGTGCAGCGAGCAGCCCGCGCCGCCCGCGAAACCGGGGCGGTTCTGGAAGATGCACGAGCCCTTGTAGGGGCGGGTCTGGCGGTCGCCGTCCTCGTCCTCCGAGGTCCAGCCGTTCGCCACGCCCTCGTCGTGGTGCTGCCAGATGTCCGGGGTGAGCCTCGCCACATGCCCGGCGACCCGTTTCTCGTCGTCCTCGTCGGAGAAGTGCGCGCCCAGGGTGCAGCACCCGTCGTCCGCGCGGCCCGCCTGGATGCCCTGGCAGCCGCTTCCGAAGATGCAGTTCCAGCGAGAGGTCAGCCATGTCAGATCGCAGCGGAAGAGCTGTTCCTCGTCCGCCGGGTCCGGGAACTCCACCCACGCGCGCGCGAAGTCGAGCCCCTTCTCGTCGGCTTTCAGCGCCTTCTTCGACATCGTCGACGTCTTCGGGGGCCTGGCCGACGTCACCGGCGAAGAATCGCCGGGTGATTTGGCCGCCTTGTCGTTCTTCGCCTTTTTCGTCTTTGGCACGCGTCCAGGGTAAGTCGCCCGGGGCGGCCCCAGAAACCGCTCCGGGGACGGAGATCGGTGCAGGTGGCAGTAGCGTTCCGTATATGAGACTCGGTGTCCTCGACGTGGGATCGAACACGGTGCATCTGCTGGTGGTGGACGCACACCCGGGCGCACGCCCCCTGCCCGCGCACTCGCACAAGGTGGAACTCCGCCTTGCCCAACTCCTCGACGACGACGGGGCGATCGGCCCCGAGGGGGTCGACAAACTCGTCGGCGTCGTCCAGGAGGCGCTCCAGGCCGCCGAGGACAAGGGTGTCGAGGAACTCCTCCCGTTCGCCACCTCCGCCGTCCGCGAGGCCAGCAACGCGGACGACGTCCTCGCGCGCGTGCAGACCGAGACCGGCGTCGAACTCCAGGTCCTCACCGGCGCCGAGGAGGCCCGGCTCACCTTCCTCGCCGTCCGCCGCTGGTTCGGCTGGTCAGCGGGCAAGCTCCTCGTCCTCGACATCGGCGGCGGCTCCCTGGAGATCGCCTACGGCATCGACGAGGAACCCGACGCGGCGGTGTCGCTGCCGCTCGGCGCCGGCCGCCTCACCGCCGGCTGGCTCCCCGGGGACCCGCCGGAACCGGACGCGATAAGGGCCCTGCGCCGCCATGTGCGCGCCCAGATCGCCCGTACGGTGGGGGAGTTCAGCCGTTTCGGCGCCCCCGACCACGTCGTCGCCACGTCGAAGACCTTCAAGCAGCTCGCCCGCCTCGCCGGCGCCGCCCGCTCCGCCGACGGCCTCTACGTCCAGCGCGAACTGAAGCGCGAGTCCCTGGAGGCCTGGGTCCCCCGCCTGGGCGGCATGACCACCGCCCAGCGCGCCGTCCTCCCCGGCGTCTCCGAGGGCCGCGCCGAACAACTCCTGGCCGGCGCGATGGTCGCCGAGGGCGCGATGGATCTGTTCGGCGTGGAGACGCTGGAGGTCTGCCCGTGGGCGCTGCGCGAGGGCGTGATCCTGCGGCGGTTGGACCAGATGCCGTCGGCGTTGGCGTAGGGCGCCGTTGCCGTTGCGGGGGAGGTCATGGCCACCGCCCAAGAGCTCGGGGGGTTCTGTGGCGGGGCGGCTGCGGGTGCGTTGTGGCTGGTCGCGCCCACGCGGCGGAGCCGCATATCGATACAGCCCGGCGCCCCTGGAACCGGGCCTGCGTTTCGAAGGGGCGCGGGGAACTGCGCGAGCAATCACAACGCACCCGCAGTCGCCCGGCAACAGACCCCCCCAAGGGGCGCGAGGAACTGCGCGACCAGCCACGCCCCACCCGCAGCCGCCCCGCACACGCGAACCCCCGAGCTCCTGGGCGCGCACTCACACCCCCACTCCGTGCCCCCCGCCCTACCAGCGCCGTACTGAACGCCCGCCCCGCACCAGACGTATCGAACCCGCATGAAGTATCGCCACAACGCGGCCCCCCGCCGGAGATGGCCGGTTGCAGTGCCCCGCACAGGGCGTGCACAGCAACCGGCTCCCGTACGCAAAGCACCGCCCCGTAGTGTGTCCTCCGTGGCAGAACCAGTCGTGCGCATCCCGGATGCGAAGGTCGCGCTGTCCACGGCGTCCGTGTATCCGGAGTCGACGGCGACGGCCTTCGAGATCGCCGCGCGCCTCGGTTACGACGGCGTCGAGGTCATGGTGTGGACCGACCCGGTCAGCCAGGACATCGAGGCGCTGCGCAGACTCAGCGACTACCACCAGGTGCCGATCCTCGCCGTGCACGCGCCGTGCCTGCTCATCACGCAGCGGGTGTGGTCGACCGACCCGTGGATCAAGCTCCAGCGCGCCCAGGCCGCCGCAGAGAAGCTCGGCGCGAGCACGGTCGTGGTGCATCCGCCGTTCCGCTGGCAGCGCCAGTACGCGCGTGACTTCGTCAGCGGGATCTGGCGGATGGCGAACGAGACGGATGTGCGGTTCGCCGTAGAGAACATGTACCCGTGGCGCTACCGCGACCGCGAGATGCTCGCCTACGCCCCCGACTGGGACGTGACGAACGAGGACTACCGGCACTTCACGATCGACCTCAGCCACACCGCGACCGCCCGCACCGACGCGACCGAGATGATCGACCGCATGGGCGACCGTCTCGGCCATGTCCACCTCGCCGACGGCAACGGCTCCAACAAGGACGAGCACCTCGTCCCCGGCCGCGGCACCCAGCCCTGCGCCGAACTGCTGGAAAGGCTCGCGACGACCGGCTTCGACGGCCATGTCGTCATCGAGGTCAACACCCGGCGCGCGATGTCCAGCGCCGAACGCGAGGCCGATCTCGCGGAGGCGCTCGCCTTCACCCGCCTGCATCTGGCCTCGGCCGTGAAGGTGCCCCGGCGGTGACCGACGCCACCGCCAAGCGCCGGGGCCGACCCCCTCGTACGGAATCCGCCGACACCCGCGACCGCATCCTGAGCGCGGCCCGGGAGGAGTTCTCCGAGCGGGGCTACGAGAAGACGTCCGTGCGCGGTATCGCGAAAGCCGCCGGGGTCGACCCGGCGCTCGTGCACCACTACTTCGGTACCAAGGAGCAGGTCTTCGAGTCGGCCATCGAGGTCGCCTTCGCCCCCGCGCTGACCGCCCGGGACGCGGTCACCGAAGGGCCGCTGGACGGCGTCGGCGAGCGGCTGACCCGCTTCTTCTTCGGCATCTGGGAGAACCCCGCCAGTCGTACGCCGCTGCTGGCGATCGTCCGTTCCGCCCTCAACAACGAGACGGCCGCCGCCGTCTTCCGCCGGCTGGTCGCCTCCCAGGTGCTGCGCCGGGTCGCCGCCGAGCTGGACCTCCCGGACGCGGAACTGCGCGCCGAGCTGGCGGCGGCGCAGCTGGTCGGTACGGCGATGCTGCGGTACGTGATCAAGGTCGAGCCGCTGGCCTCGGCGGACGCGGAGCAGATCATCAGGAGGATCGCGCCGGTGGTGCAGGGGCATCTGACGGGGCCGTAGCCCCCGATCGCCGATGAGATGTGTGTCCCGTCATGCGGACGCCGTGTCCGACCCCTGGATGACCGGCGTACGCTCAATACCAGCCCTATCTGTCTGAAGGAGCGAGCGACGATGCCCGAGCTGAGGTCCCGCACAGTCACCCACGGTCGCAACATGGCGGGCGCACGCGCCCTTATGCGCGCCTCCGGTGTACCGGGTGCGGACATCGGCCGGAAGCCGATCATCGCGGTGGCGAACAGCTTCACGGAGTTCGTGCCGGGCCACACCCACCTCCAGCCGGTCGGCCGGATCGTCAGCGAGGCGATCACCGCGGCCGGCGGCATCCCGCGCGAGTTCAACACGATCGCGGTGGACGACGGCATCGCGATGGGCCACGGCGGCATGCTGTACAGCCTGCCCTCGCGCGACCTGATCGCGGACTCGGTCGAGTACATGGTCGAGGCGCACTGCGCCGACGCCCTGATCTGCATCTCCAACTGCGACAAGATCACGCCCGGCATGCTCATGGCGGCGCTCCGCCTGAACATCCCGACGGTCTTCGTCTCCGGCGGTCCGATGGAGTCCGGCCGGGCCACGCTGGTCGACGGCACGGTCCGTACGCTCGACCTGGTCGACGCGATCTCCGACGCCGTGAACGACAAGATCTCGGACGAGGACATCCTCCGTATCGAGGAGAACGCCTGTCCGACCTGCGGCTCCTGTTCCGGCATGTTCACGGCCAACTCGATGAACTGCCTGACCGAGGCGATCGGCCTGTCCCTCCCGGGCAACGGCTCGGTCCTCGCCACGCACACGGCCCGCAAGGGCCTGTACCAGGACGCGGCCCGCACGGTGATGGACATCACCCGCCGCTACTACGAGCAGGACGACGAGACGGTCCTGCCCCGCAACGTCGCCACCTTCGCGGCCTTCGAGAACGCCATGGCCCTCGACATCGCGATGGGCGGCTCCACCAACACGATCCTGCACCTGCTGGCGGCGGCGGAGGAGGCGGGCGTCACGTTCGGCCTCGACGAGATCAACGCCGTCTCGCGCCGCGTGCCGTGCCTCGCGAAGGTCGCCCCGAACGTCGCGAAGAGCCGCACGTACTACATGGAGGACGTGCACCGCGCCGGCGGCATCCCGGCCCTGCTGGGCGAACTGCACCGCGCCGGCCTGCTCAACGAGGACGTCCACTCCGTCCACAGCCCGTCCCTCGCGGACTGGCTGAAGACGTGGGACGTGCGCGGCGGCTCCCCCTCCCCGGAGGCCGTGGAACTGTGGCACGCGGCCCCCGGCTGCGTCCGCTCCGCCGAGGCCTTCTCCCAGTCCGAGCGCTGGGAGGCGCTGGACGAGGACGCGGCCGAGGGCTGCATCCGCTCCGCCGAGCACGCCTACTCCAAGGACGGCGGCCTGGCCGTCCTCAAGGGCAACCTGGCCGTCGACGGCTGTGTCGTGAAGACGGCCGGCGTCGACGAGTCGATCTGGACGTTCGAGGGCCCGGCGGTCGTCTGCGAGTCGCAGGAAGAGGCCGTCGAGAAGATCCTCAACAAGCAGGTGACGCACGGCGACGTCGTCGTCATCCGCTACGAGGGCCCCAAGGGCGGCCCCGGTATGCAGGAGATGCTCTACCCGACGTCCTTCCTCAAGGGCCGCGGCCTCGGCAAGACCTGCGCGCTGATCACCGACGGCCGCTTCTCCGGCGGCACTTCGGGCCTGTCCATCGGCCACGCGTCCCCCGAGGCGGCGTCCGGCGGCACCATCGCCCTCGTCGAGAACGGCGACCGCATCCGCATCGACATCCCGAACCGCACGATCGAACTCCTCGTCGACGACGCCGAGTTGGCCCGCCGCGACGCCGCGCTCGGCGGGCGGTACGCCCCGAAGAACCGCGAGCGCAAGGTCTCGGCGGCCCTGCGCGCGTACGCCGCGATGGCCACCAGCGCGGACCGGGGCGCCGTGCGGGACGTCAGCAAGCTGGGCTGAGGCCCGGCGCGTTGCTTCGTGGGGCCGCCTTCGTTTCGACGGGGGCGGCCCCTTTTGCTGCCTCGCTATGGCTACCAGCCCCTGGATGTACGGGAGTTGGCCTCGCTACTGCTACCAGGCCCCGGGGGTACGGGAGTTGACGGCGAAGACCGTGCCGTCGGGGGCGGCGGCGTAGACGCGGTTGTCGGCTACGACGGGTTCGGGGAGCGTGGCGACAACCTGGCCGGAGTTCGTGCCGAGCCGAGCGGCCGTCTGCCCGACGAGCCGCCCGTTGTCGGCGTTGACCGCCAAGAGGCGCCCGTCAGGGGCGGTGACGTACACGTGCTTGTCGTCGGTGACCGGCACCGAACCGCGGCTCACGGACGTCTCCAGATGCCACAACCGCTTGTGGGTGTCCGTGTCGATCGCCTCCAGTGAACCGCCGGTCGCCAGTACGTACATGACGTTTCCGCGCATGGTGGCCACGGGGTCCTGACGCGGTACGGGCAGCTCCACCCGGCTCGTCGCCCTTGTGCCGGGGACGTAGCGGACGACGGCCTTGGTGTCACCGGAACTCCAGTCGGCGGAGAGGAAGAACACGGATCCGCCTTGGACGCCGACGGGCCTCAGCACCCCCTGCAGCCGTGCTTCCCACCGAACGTCGCCGGTATCCGGATCGACAGCGATGACCTTGGTGCTCGACCCGTCGTCGGACGATCTCGTCGCGTACGCCAGTGGGTTCCCGGCGAACGAGACGAAGGCCGTGACACCAGGAATCCGGCGGCTCCACTTCGTCTCGCCCGACGCGCCGTCGACGCCCGTGACCGTGCCGTCCGCACGGCTGAGCAGGGCCATACCGCCGACGTAGCGCACGGAGTCGTAACCCGGCGTGTTCCGCTGCCAGATCCGCGCGCCCGACGACGGATCGAGCGCCTCCAGGCGCCGGCTCCCGCCGACGTACGGGTGCACTGGCCCACCGGCGACGACGGGTGCGCCATCGGGTCTCTCCTTGGCGACCGAATGCCGCCACAGCAGAGTGCCGTCGGCCGGTGCGAGAGCGTAGACGACTCCGGGTTGCGCGCACAGCAACTCACCTGCGCCGTAGGCGCATTGGGGCACACCCCCGGCCTTGGCCGCGGGCTTCGTCGCCCAGGCCTTGAGCCCGGCCGGTGAGGTCCGTGTGCCGGTGCTCCTCGCCGGGGCGTCGGCCCCTCTGGTCGGCGAGGTGTCAGCGCCTCCGGCCAGCTGAACCGAGGCGAGGACGCCGCACACGACCAGCCCGGCAGCCGCGGCCGCCAGCATCACCGTCCGACGCCGCCGGGGTGTGCGCGCGGGCTCCTCCACCGGGTCCGACTCGGGAGCCGGTGCACCGCCTGTCCGCTGCTCAGGTATGAACGCCTGAGTGTCGTACGAGGCCGCCACGGATCGCAGCTCCCGCATCAACTCGTCAGGCGTGGGCCGGTCTTCGGGTTCCTTGGCGAGACAACGAATGACGAGCGGCGCCAGATTGTCCGGCACCCCGGCCAAGTCCGGTTCGTCGTGCACGACTTGGTAGGCCACGACGTACGGGCTGTCCGAGTCGAACGGCCCTCGCCCGGTCGCCGCGTGCACCATCACGGACCCGAGCGCGAAGATGTCCGCGGCGGGCCCGACCTCCCTGGGCCGCCGGAACTGCTCCGGTGCCATGAAGGGCGGCGTCCCGATCAACTTCCCCGTCTCGGTGCGCAGTTCGCTGTCCTTTGGCCGAGAAATACCGAAGTCGATGACCTTCGGACCGTCCTCGGCGAGCAGCACGTTGCTGGGTTTCAGATCCCGGTGCACGACGCCCACCCGATGGATGTCGCGCAGCGCCTCGGCCAGTCCCGCCATCAGTCGGCGCAACTCGCCGGGCGTCATGGGCCCGTTCCGCTTCACGTGCTCGGACAGGGTCGATCCGGGAATGAACAGCGTCGCCATCCAAGGCCGTGGGGCCTCGGGATCGGCGTCGACCACCGGCGCGGTGAAGGCCCCGCTCACCCGCCGCGCGGCAGCCACCTCCTGCCGGAACCGCCCTCTGAACTCGGGATCCTGTGCGAACTGAGCGTGGACCACCTTCACGGCGACCTTCATCCCGGAGGTGCTCTGCGCCAGATGCACCACCCCCATGCCGCCGGAGCCAAGGCATGACTCCAGGCGGTAGTGACCGGCGTACTCGGGAAGTTCCGCTTCCGCGCCCGCTCCGGTGTCGTGCTGTGGCGCCATGGGACCACCCCCGTGCTGATCGTTCGCGCGCGCGACGCACGGAGCCTAGTCGATGACCCGTACGGGACAGAGACGGCTTGCTGGCTTCCGAGTGCGAGGTGCGCACATATGTTTCATGGCGTGTTTCAGGGGAATCATCGGGGCCCCATGGCAGTCATGGGGTCCAACGGGGGAGGTTTTTCATGTCTGTTGACCGCGCGCAAGAGGCCGAGGGCAGCGAGTCCGAGGCCGTGGCCACGGCAGCGGCCGTGCACTACTACACGACTGCCGACGTCCGTCTCAACATCCGCAGCGGCCCCGGCACGAGCTACAGCATCGTCGGCACCCTGCCGGGGGGCTCGCAGGTCCCGATCTACTGCCAGACACCGGGCACCACGGTCACCGGCACCTACGGCACGTCGAACATCTGGGACAACATCAGCAACGGCGAGTTCGTGTCCGACGCATACGTGAGCACCGGCAGCGACGGCTACGTGGCCTCCCGCTGCTCCTGATCCCACGACCCCGACCCCAAGGACACGCATGTCATACCGAAGGCGCAGATCCGTCCTGTTCGCTGGCGCTGCCGGAGCCCTTCTCATAGTGATGGGTGCACCGGCCCCGGCCGACGCCGCCACAACGCTGCACTACTACGCGATCGCGCCCGGTACCAGCGTCAACGTCCGCAGTGGCCCAGGCACCGGCTACACCATCGTCCGCGTCCTGCCCGTCGGCTCGCAGGTCCTGGTCTACTGCCAGACTCCGGGCACCACGGTCTCGGGCTACTACGGCACGTCGAACATCTGGGACAACATCGACGACGGCGAGTACATCTCGGATACCTACGTGAACACCGGCAGCGACGGCTACATAGCCGCCCACTGCTCCTGAGCCCCCAAGGGGAGCCCGCGGCCACCCCCGGAGCCATAATCGTCCCGTGAACGACGAGACCGGCACCGACACCCAGGACACCCCCGCGGGCTCCCCAGGCACAGACGGAGGCACAGACGGAGGCACAGGCACAGGCCCCCGCCCCGAACCCCTCCGCTTCTTCGGCACGACCTGGGTGAACCACGACAACGGCTACACCCCGCGCCGCATCGCCACGGCAGCCGGCTCCCTCGCCGCCGCCGTCGTCTCCTGCCTGGTCCTCCGCTTCGCCTACCAGGGCCTCCAGATCGCGGACGTCGGCAGCTTCGTCACCCTCCTCGTCATCGCGATGTTCGCGATCTGCAGCGCCCTCGCCTTCGGCCACACCTGGGAGAGCTTCAACAAACGCCCCGACCCCGACCGCCAGGCCTCCCTCCGCGGCCTCCTGGCCATCGGCTTCGTGGGTTCCCTCCTCGCCTACTTCTTCCGCACCTTCACGGAGGCCCCCGGCGAGAAACTCCACCGCCAGGAGTACGAGTCGGCCGTGGCCCAGCACGAGAAGCGAACGACCCGCCGCACCGGCAACCCGTCGAAGAAGCGCCGCCGTTCGTGACCGGGTGAGCCGACGAAACGCCGCTCCCCCCGGCCACTTCGGCCGGACCACCCCACCCCCATTTCTCACCAAAATCCACCTGCACCCTGCACCCACCTCGGCACGATGACCGTATGACCACGTCCTCGAAGCCCCCCTCGCCCGCCGCCCGAGCCCACTCCTTCAACGCCGCCGCGGCCCAGTACGCCGAGAACCGCCCCTCCTACCCACCCGCCCTCTTCGACGCCATCGAGGACCTCGCAGGTCACCCCCTCACCGGCGCCCGCGTCGCGGACATCGGCGCCGGTACCGGTATCGCGACCGCCCTCCTGCACGCCCGCGGTGCCGACGTGGTCGCGATCGAACCCGGCGACGGCATGGCGGCCCAGTTCCGCCGCACCCTCCCCGAGGTACCGCTCGTCCGGGGCAACGGCAACGCCCTCCCCCTCGCCGACCACTCCGCCGACTTCCTCACCTACGCCCAGGCCTGGCACTGGACGGACCCCGCCCGGTCGGTCCCGGAGGCGCTGCGCGTACTGCGTCCGGGCGGCGCGCTGGCACTGTGGTGGAACACGAGCGCGCTCGACGTGCCGTGGATCGCCGAGCAGTCGGAACGCATCCGCATCCACTTCGGCATCGACCGCGTCGTGGAGCAGAACGGCAGCGGCCTGCGTTCCGCCCTGGCCGACCCCACCGGCCGACTCGACTTCGCCCACCGCAGGGTCCGCTGGAGCCGCCAGGTCCCCGTCGACACCCACCTGGCCAACATCGGCAGCCACTCGGCCTTCCTGGTCCACGACGAGAAGAGCACGACCGCCTTCCTCACCGAGGAACGGAACCACCTCAGGACCGTCTTCCCGAACGGCATCGTGGAGGAGATCTACGTGGTGGAACTGGTCGTAGCCCTCGCACCATGACCCGCGAGGCCCTGACGCCCTGACGCCCTGACGCCCTGACGCCCTGACGCCCTGACGCCCTGACGCCCTGACGCCCTGACGCCCTGACGCCCTGACGCCCTGACGTCACGATGCCCTTACACCACGATGCCCTTACACCACGACCTCACGACGTCACCACGCCACGACGTCACCGCGTCCGACAGTCACCCCGTCACCCCGTCACCCCGTCACCACGCCACGACGTCACCGCGTCCGACAGCCACCCCGTCACCCCGTCACGACGCCACGACGCCACGACGCCACGACCTCACCCCGTCACGACGTCACCCCGTCACGACCTCCTCCGACAGCCACCCCGTGATCGTCACGCCCCCTGACCGCCACCCCGTCACGACCCCCCAACCGCCACCACCCCAACCCCAACCCCATCCGCATCCCCGTCCCCATGCCCCCGTCCCGCGACCCACCCCTCCAAAGCTGCCGCACACGCATGATCCACATGCCGCAACCCACCCAACTCCAGCCGCACCACCCGGTCGTACGGCACCCCCTCCAACGCGTCCAACAGCTTCGGCAGCCGCAGAAACGTCGCATGCCCCAGCACCCGTACGACGATCCCCGCGTCCCCGAGATCCTCCGTCTCCACCTGCACATGGCTGACGTCCCACGCGGTCTTCGCCACGGCCAAGGCCAGCCCCACCAGCACCCCCTCGAACAGATTCCCCACCACGATCGCCCCCGCGGTCACCCCGAGCACGACCACCTCGCCCCGACGCCCGGCCCACAGCCCCCGCACCTGCCGCACCGGCACGAGCCCGCACCCGGCATGCACAAGCAACCCCGCCGGCGCAGCCACCGGAACCAGCCCCAGCACCCCCGGCAACAAAGCCGTGAACACCAGCAGCCACACCCCGCGCAGCACCAGCGACGCCTTCGTCCGCGCCCTCGCCCCCGCCTGCACTCCCCCAGAGGAGAGGGCACCCCCAGCCGCACCCCCAGCCGCACTCCGCACGGTCACCGCGCTCATCGGCAACGCCCCAAGCACCCCGCACACGGTGTTCCCCGCGCCCCGCGCGATCGACTCCCGGTCGTAGTCCGTCCGCGGCCCCCGACGCAGCCGGTCCACCGCCGCCGCGCCGAACAACGACTCCGCCGACGCGATCAACGCGAACGCGACGACCGTCCCGATCACCCCCACTTCCGTAAGCCGCCCGAAATCCCCCCACTCCGGCACCCGCACGGCACCGACCAGCCCCCGCACCTCCACCCGCCGCACCGGCAGGTCGAACACCCCGGTCACCGCGGCGGCCGACCCCACCGCCACCAACGGCGCCGGCACCACCCGGGCCCCCCACCGCCACCGAGGCCACAGCACCAGTACGGCAATGGTGGCACCGCCCACTGACAACGCCACCGGATCCACCACCCCCGGCAACGACACCAGCCCGGCGAGCTTCCCGACCCCGCCCGCCGGCGCGGCGACATCGCCGAGCGCGTACACCTGCCCGGAGACCAGCACGAGCCCGATCCCGGCGAGCATCCCCTGCACCACGGCCGCGGACACCGCCCGGAACCACCGCCCGAGCCGCAGCACCCCGACGACCAGCCCGCCGACGATCCCGGTGACCAGACCCAACTCGGCAGGTACCCCGGAGGCGATCGCCACGCCCACACACAGCGGCAGCGCGACGAGAAACACGACGAGAGAAGCGAACAGATCGGCCTTGCTCACACCACAGCGCATGACAACGGCACCTCCGAAGACAGGACAGAGCCAGACGGGAGATGCGTGGGCGCCGCACCGGGGGAGGGCACGGCGAACTGAAATCCATTACTGAACCACTACTGAAATCCATTGTCGGGAAAGGGAGTTGGCCGCGCACCCCCCCGCGTGTTGCCACCCCGTGAACGCGGAAGCGCAGCTACCGGACCACCCCCCTCCGATCACGCCGACACGCGCCTGCGCCGTCGTATGCAACCGCTTGACGAGTCGCATCCGGCGGGAGCATTATTCATCACATGATGAATTACGTCGCCGACCCACCCGGCACGGAACCGGCACCCGCCGTCCACGCCGAAACCCTCACCGTCGTCCGAGGCCCCCGCACCGTCCTGCGCGGCCTCGACTTCACCGTCCCGCGCGGCCAGATCACCGGCCTGCTCGGCCCCTCCGGCTGCGGCAAGTCGACCCTCATGCGCTCGATCGTCGGCACCCAGGCCAAGGTCACCGGCACCCTGAACGTCCTCGGCCGCCCCGCAGGCCACCCCACCCTCCGCACCCGCATCGGCTACGTCACCCAAGCACCCTCCGTCTACAACGACTTGACGGTCCGTCAGAACCTGGACTACTTCGCCGCGATCCTCGACCCCGGCCGAGCCGCCGCCCCCCGCCGCCGCGACGACGTCACCCGGGCCATCACCGACGTGGACCTCACCACCCACGCAGACTCCCTCTCCGGCAACCTCTCCGGCGGCCAGCGCAGCCGCGTCTCCCTCGCGGTCGCACTCCTCGGCGCCCCCGAACTCCTCGTCCTGGACGAACCCACCGTCGGCCTCGACCCCGTCCTCCGCCGCGACCTGTGGGCCCTCTTCCACGACATCGCCGCCTCCCGGGGCGCCACCCTCCTCATCTCCTCCCACGTCATGGACGAGGCCGAGCGCTGCCACCGCCTCCTCCTGATGCGCGAGGGCGAGATCCTCGCCGACGACACCCCGGACGCCCTCCGCGCCGACACCGGCTCCGACACCGTCGAAGCGGCCTTCCTGCACCTGGTCGACGAGGCCGTAGCCACCGGCCGCCAGAAGGAGACGACCCGATGAGCACACCAACGACCACGACCACGTCCGCTACGACGACCAGCGCGCCCGCACCCACCAGCGCCCTCAGCGTCGCCCGCACCACCGCCACCGCGACCCGCGTCCTGCGCCAGCTCCGCCACGACCCCCGCACGATCGCGCTGCTGATCCTCATCCCGTGCCTGATGCTCGTCCTGCTGCGCTACGTCTTCGACGGCAGCCCGCGCACCTTCGACAGCATCGGCGCCTCACTCCTCGGCATCTTCCCGCTCATCACGATGTTCCTGGTCACGTCCATCGCCACCCTGCGCGAACGCACCTCCGGGACCCTCGAACGCCTCCTCGCCATGCCGCTCGGCAAGGGCGACCTGATCGCCGGCTACGCCCTCGCCTTCGGCTTCCTCGCGATCATCCAGTCGGCCCTGGCCACCGCCCTCGCGGTCTGGTTCCTGGGCCTCGACGTCACCGGCAGCCCCTGGCTCCTCCTCCTGGTGGCCCTCCTCGACGCCCTGCTCGGCACCGCCCTCGGCCTCTTCGTCTCGGCCTTCGCCGCCTCCGAATTCCAGGCCGTCCAGTTCATGCCGGCGGTGATCTTCCCCCAGCTCCTCCTCTGCGGCCTCTTCACCCCCCGTTCCAACATGCACCCCGTCCTGGAGGCGATCTCCGACGTCCTCCCCATGTCGTACGCCGTCGACGGCATGAACGAGGTCCTCAAGCACACGGACATGACCGCCACGTTCGTACGCGACGCCCTGATCGTGGCCGGCTGCGCGGTCCTCGTCCTGGGCCTGGGCGCGGCGACCCTGAGGAGGCGCACGGCATAGAGGTGTATCCACAGAGGTGCCACAGCGATGGTCCACAGAGATGTTCCAAAGAGATGTTCCACAGAGGTGTTGTTCCGCCAGCCGGACAACCGTCTCAACGGCGCACCGCCGGTGCGAGGATGACCCCATGACCCAGAAAGTCGCAGTCCTCGGCACCGGCAAGATCGGCGAAGCCCTGCTCAGCGGAATGATCCGAGCGGGCTGGGCCCCGGCCGACCTCCTGGTCACCGCCCGCCGCCCCGAGCGCGCCGAGGAACTCCGCGCCCGCCACGGAGTCACCCCGGTCACCAACCCGGAGGCCGCGAAGAGCGCCGACACCCTGATCCTCACGGTCAAGCCGCAGGACATGGGCACCCTCCTCGACGAGCTCGCCCCGCACGTCCCCGCCGACCGCCTGATCATCAGCGGCGCGGCGGGCATCCCCACCTCGTTCTTCGAGGAGCGCCTCGCCGCCGGCACCCCGGTCGTCCGGGTCATGACGAACACCCCCGCCCTCGTCGACGAGGCCATGTCCGTCATCTCCGCCGGCAGCCACGCCACCGAGGCCCACCTCGCGCACACCGAGGAGATCTTCGGCGCGGTCGGCAAGACCCTCCGCGTCCCCGAGTCCCAGCAGGACGCCTGCACCGCCCTCTCCGGCTCCGGCCCGGCGTACTTCTTCTACCTGGTCGAAGCCATGACGGACGCGGGCATCCTGCTCGGCCTCCCGCGCGACAAGGCCCACGACCTCATCGTCCAGTCCGCCATCGGCGCCGCCGTCATGCTCCGCGACAGCGGCGAACACCCGGTCAAGCTCCGCGAGAACGTCACCTCGCCCGCCGGCACGACGATCAACGCCATCCGCGAACTCGAGAACCACGGCGTACGCGCCGCCCTCATCGCCGCCCTGGAGGCAGCCCGCGACCGCAGCCGCGAACTGGCCTCCGGAAACAGTTAGCCGGCCAGGCGACTACGCAGGCAGAAGCCCGATGGCCCGATACGCGCTGTCGACCATCGGCTTCGCCATCCCTCTCGCCTTCTCCGCCCCGTCCCGCAACACCCGTTCCACATAAGCGGGTTCGGCACACAACGCCTTGTGCCGCTCCTGCACAGGCCGAAGCAGCTCTACGACGGCCTCCGCGGTGTCCTTCTTCAAGGCCCCGTACGACTGGTACCCACGGCTCAGGTCCTCGGGGTCCCCACCCCCGCAAGCGGCCAGGATCTCCAGCAGATTGGCCACCCCCGGCCGCTCCTGCGGGTCGTAGACGACCTCCGCCGCACTGTCGGTCACGGCCCGCATGACCTTCTTCCGTACGGCGTCGGGCTCGTCCAGCAGATAGACGATCCCCGGCCCGGAGTCGTCCGACTTCCCCATCTTCGAAGTCGGCTCCTGCAGATTCATCACCCGCGCGGCCACCCCCGGCCGGGTCGCCCGCGGCACCACGAACGTATGGCCGTACCGCTGGTTGAACCGCACCGCCAGATCCCGCGTCAGCTCCACATGCTGCGTCTGGTCGTCCCCGACCGGCACCTCGTCCGTCCCGTACGCCAGGATGTCCGCCGCCATCAGCACGGGATACGTCAGCAACGACAGCCGCACACTCCCACCCCGCTCCCGCTCCCGCGCGGCCTTCTCCTTGTACTGGACCATCCGCCGCATCTCCCCGTCGGTGGCCACACACTCCATGACGTACGACAGCCGCGCGTGCTCGTCCACATGACTCTGTACGAACACGGTGCACAGCTCGGGATCCAGCCCAGCCGCCAGCAACAATGTCGCCGCCTGCCGGGTGAGCCTGCGCACCCGCGCCGGATCGTGGTCCACGGTCAGCGCGTGCAGATCGACCACGCAGAACAGGGCATCACTCTGCCGCTGATCCACGTCGACCCACCGCCGGATGGCCCCCAGGTAGTTCCCCAGCGTCAGATGCCCGGTCGGCTTGACCCCACTGAAGACCCGTGTCATCTCTCCACCTCCTGATAGAGACCGCCGCACCCGGCCGGCCGGCCCTCTGGAGGGAGAAACGCGAACGGCCGCCGATGCGGCGGCCGTTGAGTACATACGTGTGTACGGCCGCCGTCAGGCGGCCCACCACTGCTGGGTGCACGTACGCGTAGTCACGTCCCACAGCGTACGCCTCCACGGTGCTCTCCGGAGCGAAGTTGACACGCCCCGACCAGGTACGTAGTGTTCTCCGAGTTGTCCGACGTGAGCGCCGACTCCGGTCGGTCCCCGGACAGCCATTCCGCAAGTACCTACAAACATCGACGATCCGTCGTCGCGTGTATTGCCATGCGTATTTGCGAAATGAGGAATCCGCGTTCGAAAGGACGCACCCCCCGATTCGCTCGGGACTCAGGATTCCGCTAAAGTCTCACTCGTCGGAACGGCCCAAGGGCCGGGAAGGCAGCCCGCTCTGACTGGGAGTCAGGCCCGAAAGGATCTGATAGAGTCGGAACCGCCGGAAAGGGAAACGCGGAAGCGGAAACCTGGAAAGCACCGAGGAAATCGGAACCGGAAACGGTCTGATAGAGTCGGAAACGCAAGACCGAAGGGAAAAGCCCGGAGGAAAGCCCGAGAGGGTGAGTACAAAGGAAGCGTCCGTTCCTTGAGAACTCAACAGCGTGCCAAAAATCAACGCCAGATATGTTGATA
>NZ_JBIVNL010000007.1:0-120101 GCF_044753545.1 Streptomyces sp. NPDC088350
AGGGCCTTGCCCGTGGGCGTGGGGGGGGGGGGGTGGGGGGGCGGGGGGGGGGGGGCGGGGGGGGGGGTGGGGGGGGGGGTGGGGGGGGGGGGGGGGGGGTGGGGGCGGGGGGGGGGGGGGGGGGGGGCCCCCCCCCGCCCCCGAGGCCCAGCCCGGCGACGGCGGCCATACCGGCCAGCCTCCGCGTGAACCTGTGGCCGCCACGGTGCGCGGTGGTGTTCTGGTGCGTGTTCACGGTGATCGTGCTCCACTCCTGCTCGGTGGTGCGGGACGCGCTGTGCGCCCCGCACCGTCCTCTGGTGCCGTGCACTGAGTCCGATGCGCGGCACGGCCGATTTGTTCGGAGAATTTCGCAGGAGTTCGAAGGTGACCGAGGAGGGTCTACTTCCAGGTGTCGCTCGTCGTGTAGCCGGACGAGGTGCCCGTCGTGTACGAGCGGTTCGTGCCGGACTCCCAGGTCACCGTCCCCGAGCTGTCCTTCTTGATGTACTTGTACGCGAACGTCGTGCTCTTGGGGACGATGACGAGCTTGCTCCACGTCGGGTACGACTCCGACGACAGCGGGATCGCGTCACTCGTGTTCCAGGAGCCGAGCGAGGCGACGGAGCCGACGACGTAGACGTTGGTACCGAGGCTGGTGGTCGCGTACTCGTTGAAGGTCACGTCGGTGGCGTCGGCGTCGGCCACGTTCCAGGAGTTGTTGAGGGAGACCGCCGAACTGGCCGTCGTGGCGGACCTGTTGGTGTTCGACTCCCAAGTGACGTTCCCGGACGAGTCCTTCTTGATGTACTTGTACGTGAAGGTCGTGCCGGTCGGCACGCTCACCTCCCCGGACCAGACCGGGTACCCGGACGACGACAGCGCGACCGCCTTCGACGTGTCCCAGCCGCCGAGCGCGTCGATCGAGCCGACGACGGAGACGCCCGTGCCGGACGACGTGGACGCGTACTCGTTGAAGGTCGCGTTCACCGTGGTCCCGGACGAGCCGCCGCCGGTGTCCTCGCAGCCGACCGTGCAGGTGTAGGAGGAGTTGTAGAAGGCGACCGCGCTCTTCGCCGCGATGGTGATCGACGCACTGCCGCCCGAGACGGTCACGGTCGAGGCGCCGCCGTCCACCACGTTCTTGTACGTGCCGTCGGCCATCCCCGTCGTGAAGCTGTAAGTCACCGACGAGGAACCGTTGTTGAGCGCGAAGAAGCCCGCGCCGCTACGGCCGAAGCCGATCACGCTCGACGACTTGGTCTGCCAGTTGGAGACCGCCGCCGTGTCCACCGCGTTGTGCCAGGCCACCATGCCGACAACCCCGGTGTCCCGGTCCAGGCAGTACCAACTGCCGCTGGAGCAGTCGGTGTTGGTCACGAAGCCGGACGAGTTCGGCGGGGCCTGGTCGCTCTGCGTCCACTCCCAGCTGGCGTACACCGTCGGGGTGGACCACTTGTAGGCGAGCTGGAAGAGGTTGGCGAGCTTGTAGGTGTCGCCGTCCTTGTAGCTCATGTGGAGGCCGTTGCGCTCGGTGTCGTGATTGGTCACGAAGGACACCGAGTTGGCGGCCGGGAGGACGCCGCTGCTCTCCAGAGAGGACAGGTCGCTCACGTTCCCCTGGAACGCCGACTTCATCTTGCTCGCGTAGGTGAAGTCGAGGACGTCACCGGAGGCGTAGTAGTCGCTGGGCTGCGGGGTCGAACCCGGATAGATCTCCTGGAAGACGTACGGTGCCGCACCCGCCGTCGTGTTCGTCAGCTTGCCCTCGATCGCCGCCAGGTCGGTCTCGGGGATGTGCTTGGCCGCGTCGACGCGGAACCCGTCGACGCCGAGGGCGAGTTGCTTGTTCAGGAAGTTCGCGATGCCCGCGCGGACCGTGTCCGAACCGGTCTTCAGGTCGGGCAGGCCCAGGAGTTCGCAGTTCTGGACCTGGGTGAGGTTCGAGTAGTCCTGGATGGTCAGGTCGGACGTGGGGCAGTCCGCGGAGGTGTGGTAGTCGGAGGGGTCCCAGTCGGGGGTGTCGTACTTGCTGGTGATCGTGGTGCCGTTGTAGCCGGTGCCGGTCTGCGCGGCGGTGTGGTTGATCACCGCGTCCGTGTAGACCTTCACACCCGCCGTGTGGCACGCGGTCACCATGCTCGCGAACTGGGTCGCCGTACCGAAACGGCTGTTCAGGTTGTACGAGTAGGGCTGGTAGACGTCCCACCAGTAGTAGTTGGTCTGCTTCAGCGACTCGGCGGGCGGCGCCACCTGGACCGCGCCGTAACCGGCCGGGCCCAGCACGTTCGTGCACTCCGAGGCGATGGAAGCCCAGTTCCACTCCCAGAGGTTGGCGATGACGTCGCCCTTGGCGGAGGTGTCCGCGTGGGCGGTGGCGGCGGGGAGGGCGACGACTCCCGCCAGGGCGAGGGCGCCGGCGGCCAGGGCACTTGCCGCGCGCCTGACGGCACCCGGCGGTCGGTATCTGCTTCTGCTCATCTGCGGCTCCGGAAGGGGGGATTCGGGATTCAACAACTGGTGAGCGTGGGCCAGTTGAGAAGGGCACGTCAAGGTTGCGGTTGAAAGTTCTTTCTGTGACTTTCAGGTCTCTTGCTGCAACCCTTGCGTCGGCGATACGGTCACGCCGGGGTCGGACCCGAACTGAGCCGTAATCGCGAGGAGTTCACGCCTGTGATACCGAGATGGCCGGCGGCCCGCACGCGCCGCACCGAGCGACGGAGAAGGGCCACGGGCGTCATCGTCGCCGCGCTCCTTGCCGCGTTCGTCCAACCCCTCGCCGCCCACGCCGCGGCCCCGCCCGCACCCCCGTCCGACGCGAAGCTGGCGTCGACGCCCGCCCGGCACGACGACACCCGCGAGCAGTTCTACTTCGTGATGCCGGACCGGTTCGCCAACGGTGATACCTCCAACGACCAAGGAGGGCTGACCGGTTCACGCCTCAGTACCGGCTACGACCCCACCGACAAGGGCTTCTACCAGGGCGGCGACCTCAAGGGCCTGACCGACCGGCTCGACTACATCAAGGGCCTCGGCACCACCGCCATCTGGATGGCCCCGATCTTCAAGAACCAGCCCGTGCAGGGGACGGGGAGCGACGCCTCAGCCGGCTACCACGGCTACTGGATAACGGACTTCACCCAGGTCGACCCGCACTTCGGCACCAACAAGGACCTGGCGACCCTCATCGCCAAGGCACACGCCAAGGGCATGAAGGTCTTCTTCGACGTCATCACCAACCACACCGCCGACGTCGTCGACTACGAGGGCAAGTCCTACGACTACCTGTCCAAAGGCGCGTTCCCGTACCTGACCAAGGACGGCCGGCCCTTCGACGACGCCGACTACGCGGACGGCAAGAAGACCTTCCCCGCCGTCACCACCGCGTCCTTCCCGAAGATCCCGACCGTCCCCGCCGACAAGGCGCACGTGAAGGTCCCGGCCTGGCTCAACGACCCGACGATGTACCACAATCGCGGCGACTCGACCTACGCCGGCGAGAACGCCACCTACGGCGACTTCTCCGGCCTCGACGACCTGTGGACCGAACGTCCCGAGGTCGTCAGCGGCATGGAGAAGATCTACGAGAAGTGGGTCCGCGACTTCGACGTCGACGGCTTCCGCATCGACACCGTCAAACACGTCGACATGGACTTCTGGACCCAGTGGGCGACGGCCCTCGACAAGTACGCCGCCGCGCACGGCCGGAAGAACTTCTTCATGTTCGGCGAGGTCTACTCCGCCGACACGTCCATCACTTCGCCGTACGTCACCCAGGGCCGCCTGGACGCCACGCTCGACTTCCCCTTCCAGGACGCGGCCCGCGTCTACGCCTCCCAGGGCGGCAGCGCGCAGAAGCTCGCGAGCGTCTTCGGCGACGACTACAAGTACACGACCGACAAGGCGAACGCGTACGAGCAGGTCACCTTCCTCGGCAACCACGACATGGGCCGCATCGGCTACTTCCTGAACCAGGACAACCCGAAGGCCACCGACGCCCAACTCCTCGCCAAGGACAGGCTCGCCAACGAGCTGATGTTCCTCAGCCGCGGCAACCCCGTCGTCTACTACGGCGACGAGCAGGGCTTCACCGGCTCCGGCGGCGACAAGGACGCCCGCCAGCCGATGTTCGCCTCGAAGATCGCCGACTACCTCGACGACGACGAGATCGGCACCGACCGCACGGCCGTCAGCGACGCCTACGACTCAACTGCCCCGCTGTACAAGGAGATCGCGGCCCTCTCGAAGCTCCGCAAGGACAACCCTGCCCTGACCGACGGGGTCCAGACCGAGCGGTACGCGGCCGACGGCGCCGGTGTCTACGCGTTCACGCGGACCAGTGGCTCCTCGGAGTACATCGTCGCGCTCAACAACGCCGACACGGCGAAGTCGGTGACCTTCGTGACCGGTTCGGCGGACATGAAGTACCGCGGGATCTACGGGACTTCGGCCACCGTGACGAGCGGGGCCGACAACAAGGTCACCGTCACGGTCCCGGCGGGTGCCGCCGTCGTCCTCAAGGCGGCCGGCCTCCTCGCCAAGCCCACGACCAACCCCACGATCACCCTCAAGGCCCCGGACGCCGGCGCCACCGGCACCGTCGAGCTGAGCGCCGATGTCACCGGCGGTCAGCTCAACCGGGTCGTCTTCGCCGCCCAGACCGGTAACGGCTCGTGGCGGACGCTGGGTTCCGCCGACCACGCCCCGTACAAGGTCACGCAGACCATCGGGAAGGACGTACCGGCCGGAACAGCCCTGCGCTACAAGGCGGTTGTCGTCGACTCGGCCGGGCACACGGCGAGCGTGACGGCCGCCTCCACCTCCGGCACCCCGCCCGCCGAAGAGGTCCCCACCGCCTCCTCCCGCGACTACGCGATCGTCCACTACAAGCGCACCGACGGCGACTACGACAACTGGGGCCTGTACGCCTGGGGCGACCTGGCCGACGGCGAGGCGACGACCTGGCCGGCCAGTCACACGTTCGTCGGGCGCGATGCCTACGGCGCCTTCGCCTACGTCAAGTTGAAGCCGGGCGCCTCGAACGTCGGCTTCCTCGTCATCGACAAGGACGGCGACAAGGACGTCTCCGCCGACCGCTCGATCGACGTCACCAAGACCGGCGAGGTGTGGATCGAGCAGGGCAAGGACACCGTGCAGACGGAACGCCCGTCCTATCCGGCGCAGGACACCACCAAGGCCGTCGTCCACTACCACCGCGCGGACGGTGACTACACCGGCTGGGGCCTGCACGTCTGGACGGGTGCCGCGAACCCCACCGACTGGTCGAGCCCGCTCCAGCCGGTGAAGACCGATGCCTACGGCGCCGTCTTCGAGGTGCCGCTCAACTCCGGTGCCACGAGCCTCAGTTACATCATCCACAAGGGTGACGAGAAGGACCTCTCCGCCGACCAGTCGCTGGACCTCAAGTCCAACGGGTACGAGGTGTGGCTGTTGAACGGCCAGGAGAAGTACCTCCTGCCGCAGCCGGCCGGCAGCGCGGCGGCCCTCGACCTGACCACCTCCAAGGCGGTCTGGATCGACCGGAACACGGTCGCCTGGAACGGTTCCGACGCGGCTGCGTCCACCCAACTCGTGTACTCCCGCGACGGATCGATCGCCGTGAAGGACGGCACGCTGACGAGTGACGACGAGCGGTGGCTGCGGCTGTCCAAGACGACCCTCACCGACGCCCAGAAGGCCAAGTTCCCCTATCTGAAGGACTACACGGCCTGGTCCGTCGACCCACGGGACCGGGGGCGGGTGCGAGAGGCCCTGAACGGGCAGCTCATCGCCTCGCAACGGGCCGTCAACGGCGCCGTGTTGGCCGCGACCGGCGTCCAGATCGCCGGTGTCCTCGACGATGTGTACGGTGCCGCGACCAAGGCCGACCTGGGCCCGACGTTCCGCAACGGCCGTCCCACGCTGGCCGTTTGGGCGCCGACCGCGCAGAGCGTGTCGCTCGACCTCGACGGCTCGCTGAAGCAGATGAGCAGTGACGCCACCACCGGCGTCTGGTCCGTCACCGGTCCGGCCTCCTGGAAGGACAAGCCCTACCGGTACGTCGTGAAGGTGTGGGCGCCGACCGTCCAGAAACTTGTCACCAACGAGGTCACCGACCCCTACTCGGTCGCCCTCACCGCCGACTCCGAGCGCAGCCTCGTCGTCGACCTCACCGACAAGTCCCTTGCCCCGAGCGGCTGGTCGACCCTGAGGAAGCCCAGGGCGGTGCCGCTGAAGGACGCGGAGATCCAGGAGCTGCACATCCGGGACTTCTCCGTCGCGGACAAGACGGTCCCGGCGAAGGACCAGGGGACCTATCTCGCCTTCACCGACAAGAACAGCGACGGCTCCCAGCACCTGCGGGCGCTGGCCAAGTCGGGGACGTCATACGTGCATCTGCTGCCCGCCTTCGACATCGCGACCATCCCCGAGAAGAAGTCCGAGCAGTCGACCACCGACTGCGACCTCGCCTCCTACGCCGCCGACTCGGAGAAGCAGCAGGAGTGCGTGGCGGCCGTCGCCGCGAAGGACGCCTACAACTGGGGCTACGACCCGTACCACTTCACGGTTCCCGAGGGTTCGTACGCGACCGACCCGGACGGCACCGGCCGTACCGTCGAGTTCCGGAAGATGGTCAAGTCGCTGAACGAGGACGGGCTGCGGGTCGTCATGGACGTGGTCTACAACCACACGGCGGCCAGCGGGCAGGCGGACCACTCGGTGCTGGACAAGATCGTGCCCGGCTACTACCAGCGGCTCCTCGCCGACGGCAGCGTGGCCAACTCCACCTGCTGTGCCAACACGGCGACCGAGAACGCCATGATGGGCAAGCTCGTCGTCGACTCCGTGGTCACCTGGGCCAAGGAGTACAAGGTCGACGGCTTCCGCTTCGACCTCATGGGGCACCAGCCGAAGGCCAACATCCTCGCCGTACGCAGGGCGTTGGACGCGCTGACCCCGGCCAAGGACGGCGTCGACGGCAAGAAGATCATCATGTACGGCGAGGGGTGGAACTTCGGCGAGGTCGCCGACGACGCCCGTTTCGTGCAGGCCACGCAGAAGAACATGGCCGGCACGGGCATCGCGACCTTCTCCGACCGGGCCCGTGACGCGGTGCGCGGCGGCAGCCCCTTCGACGCGGACCCCGGTGTCCAGGGCTTCGCGTCCGGGCTGTACACCGACCCCAACTCGTCGACGGCGACCGGTACTTCGGCCGAGCAGAAGGCCCGCCTCCTGCACTACCAGGACCTCATCAAGGTCGGCCTGAGCGGCAACCTCGCCAGGTACCGCTTCACCGACACCGACGGCAAGGAGGTCACCGGCGCCGAGGTCGACTACAACGGCACGGCCGCCGGATACGCGGACGCGCCCGGCGACGCCCTCGCCTATGTCGACGCGCACGACAACGAGTCGCTGTTCGACGCGCTGGCCTACAAGTTGCCCGCCACGACCAGTGCCGCCGACCGGGCCCGGATGCAGGTCCTCGCGATGGCCACGGCGACCCTCTCGCAGGGGCCGTCCCTGTCGCAGGCCGGGACCGACCTGCTGCGCTCCAAGTCCCTGGACCGCAACTCGTTCGACAGCGGCGACTGGTTCAACGCCATCCACTGGAACTGCGCGGACGGCAACGGCTTCGGGCGAGGGCTGCCGATGGCGGCCGACAACGCGTCCAAGTGGCCGTACGCGAAAGGCCTGTTGACGTCCGTCAAGGTGGGCTGCGGGCAGATCGAGGGCACCTCGGCCGCGTATCAGGATCTGCTGAGGATCCGTACGACGGAACCCGTCTTCTCGCTCGGCACGGCCGGGCAGGTGCAGGCGAAGCTGTCGTTCCCGCTGTCCGGGGCCGACGAGACGCCCGGGGTGATCACCATGGAACTCGGTGATCTCGTGGTCGTGTTCAACGCGACGCCGAGCACGCGGGAGCAGAAGGTGGACGCGCTGGCCGGTACCGGTTACCGGCTGCACCCGGTGCAGGCGGCGGGCGCGGACACCATCGTCAAGTCGGCTTCGTATGCGAAGGATTCGGGCACCTTCGCCGTTCCGGGGCGCACTGTGGCGGTATTCACCCGGACACCCTGAAAGCGCATTACCGTAGGGGGGCGGGCCGCGGACACCGGCCTGCCCCACCGGTGTGTCAAAGGGCCAGGTCTGACATATGGACGTCAACGGCAAACTGACGCACGCGACCGTGCTGCTCGTGGACGACGAGCCCGCGAGCCGGTTCGCGGTCGAGACTGTGCTGAGCCGCGCGGGCCATCGGGTCCTCGCGGTCGGCAGCGGCGCCGAGGCGCTCGCCGAGCTCGACGGGCGGCTGCGCAAGGGGAACCTGCCCGACGTGGCCCTGATCGACGTGCACCTGCCGGACATGAGCGGCTTCGAACTGTGCCGGCTGCTCAAGGAACGGCCGCGTATGGCGGGCCTGCCGGTCGTGCACGTCTCGGCCCTCGCCGCACCCCCGAGCGACCGCTGCCCGGCGCTCGACGCGGGCGACGAGGCCTATCTGACCGTGCCCGCCGAGCCCGAGGAGATCGAGGCGGCGGTCCGGGCCGCGGTCCGCACCGCCCGGCTGCGGGCCGACGACCAGGCGCTCGTGCAGCGGCTGACCCTGCTGTCGGAGATGATCGTCACCATCCAGGCGGCGCGCTCCCTCCAGGAACTCGTCGACGTCGCCGCCGACGGCACCGCACGGCTCACCGGCACGCCCGCCGCCGTGTTCGTCCTCGACCGGGACGACGAGCTGTACCGCGGCCTTCCCCGGGACCGCACCTCGGTCGCGCTGCCGGACGCGGGGGCCGACCGGACCGTCGCCCGGCTGCTGCGGCGGCTCTCCCAGGGGCAGTCCGGGGTGCAGATCACCACGGTGCCCGCGCCGCTGTGGCCCACCGGGTTCTTCCGGCCCGGCGTCGAACACGACGCCCGGCTGGCGCTGGTCCTCACCCAGGAGGGCAGGGCCCCGGTCTGCCTCGCCGCCCCCACCCGCGGGCTGCGCCGGGTGGGCCCCGAGGCCGAGGCACTGCTCGCGCAACTCGCCCAGGCCACCGCGCTCGCCGCCGAGCCGCTCCTCATGTACCAGGTCGAACGGCGGGTCGCCCTCACCCTCCAGCGCAGCTTCCTGCCCAAGCCGGACCGGCTGCCCGAACTCCCGGGTGTGTCCGCCGCCGTCCGGTATGTGCCCGCGTCGCAGGACACCGAGATCGGCGGCGACTTCTACGCCGTCCTGCGGGTCGCCGGGGGAGTGCTCTTCGCGGTCGGCGACGTCGTCGGGCACTCGCTGGAGGCGGCCACCGTCATGGTGGAGATACGGCACGCGCTGCGCGCCTACTGCGTCGACGAGAGCGACCCGAGCGTGCTCGCCGAGCGGCTGGACCGGATGCTCCAGCACTACCACCCGGAGACCACGGCCACCGTCTGCCTGGCCATGGTCGCCCCGGACACCGGTCGCACCCTCATCTCCAACTCGGGCCACATCCCGCCGCTGATCATCCGGGACAGCGGCAGCGCCGACTACGCCAAGGCGGCCGGCCCGCTGCTCGGTGTGGGCCTGCCCCATCCGCCGCCCACCGAACTGTTCCTCGAACCCACCGACCGGCTTCTCATGGTCACCGACGGCCTCATCGAGACCCGCGGCACGGACCTCTCCGTCTCGATGGAACACCTCCGCGCGGCGGCCTCCGGCGCGCTGCCAGGCCTGGACGCCCTGTGCGACACGCTCCTCGACTGCTTCGGCACGGATCCGGACGACGACATCGCGTTGCTGGCGCTGCGGCTAGGGTGAGCGGCGGGTTGTTGGCTTAGAACAGGAGTTGCCCCATGCCGCAGATCACCGTCGACCACACACGCCTGATCTCCTTCGACCGGGAGGCATTCGCCCGTGCGCTGCACGAGGCGACGGTCGAGATCGCGGCGGCGAAACCGGAGGCGTGCAAGACCCAGTTCCGGGCGAGCGACGTCACGGCCTTCGGGTACGAGGACCCCGACGAGGGCGGGCACGCCGTCGTCCACGTCACCCTCGGCCTGCTCGCCGGGCGCACCGAGGAGATCAAGGCCAGGCTGACCGAGAAGGTCCTGGAACTCCTCCGCGAGTACATCGACGAGGACGACGGCTACGTCCTGCACGCCTCCGCCGAGGTACGCGAACTCGACCCGTCCTACCGCAAGTTCGAGCGCTAGAGCCTGTCCGGTCCTACGACGCCAGCGCGATCAGCCGGACGACGAGGTCGGTGAACGGCCCGTCGCCCGGCTCGTTGCGGAGCGACTCGCGCAGCAGTGCGGCCAGTTCCTCGTCGTACGCCGCGCTCACCGCCGCCAACGCCCCGAAGTCGTGCACGAGTTGGCGTTCCAGATCGGCGCGCGGGATGCGCCGGCCGTCCAGCCAGAACAGGGCTGTCGACTCGACCAGCGAGATCCACGAGCGGATCATCAACTCCAGCCGGACGGGCGGCTGTTCGACCTTCATGTGGGACAGGATCTGAAGGTACGCGGCCTGCCGCACGCCGTCGACGAGTGCGTTGGTGGTGGACGAGCCGACCGCCGGACCACCGCGCATCAGCGCCGCGAAACCGGGCCCGTGATCGTCCACGAAGTCGAAGAACCGGCCCATCGCCCGCAGCAGCCGTCCCCCCAGCGACCCCTCCTCGGCGACCACGAACCGCCCGGCGAGATCGTCCGAGGCGCGCTGCAACGCGGCCTCGTACAGGCTGAGTTTGCCGGGGAAGTAGTGATAGACCAGCGGCCGGGAAATCCCCGCGGCCGCGGCTATCTCGTCGATGGAGACCTCGTCGGGCGAGCGATGGCTGAACAGGTCGAGAGCGACGCCGATCAACTGCTGTCGCCGTTCCTCGACTCCCATCCTGCGGCGAACCCCGGTAGTCATGCGAACACCTTACCGATCTGATCCGGCCCCGAACGGACCGCACCGACCAGGGTTGTTCACATCACCCCATCACAAATCCAGCACCAGACGCTCACTTCGGGCCCGGGACACGCAGATCAACATCGAGTCGGCCCGCTCCGCGTCGGTCAGCAACTCGTCCCGGTGCTCCACTTCCCCTTCCAGCACCCGCTGTTGGCAGGTCCCGCAGAATCCCTGCTCGCAGGAGTAGAGGGTGTTCGGCAGCTCCGCGCGGACGGCGGCGAGGACGGTGGAGCCGGCCGGCACGGTCAACGTCCGCCCGCTGCGCCGGAGTTCGACCTCGAACGCCTCGCCGCCCGAGGAGGCCCGGGGTGCGAAGCGTTCGAGGCGCACCTCCGGGAAGCGTTCCGCTACGGCCGCCATGAGCCCCTCGGGCCCGCAGCAGTAGACGACGGCTCCCTCGGGCACATCCGCCAACTCCCCGTCGAGATCGGGCAGTCCGGCCACGACGGTCACCAGGCCCCCATCGCCGAGTTCCTCGACCTCCGCCAGGAACGGCATCGACTCCCGCGTCCGGCCGGCGTACAGCAGCCGCCAGTCGGCCCCCTCCGGCAGCGCCCGCAGCATCGGCAGCACCGGGGTGATCCCGATGCCCCCGGCGACGAAGACGTACGCGGGCGCCTCGACGAGCGGGAACCGGTTCCGTGGCCCCCGCACCTCCAACTCCGCGCCCACGCCCACCTGTTCGTGCACCTCGCGCGACCCGCCCCGCCCGCCCTCGACCAGCCGCGTCGCGACCGTGTACGACGAGGTGTCCGCCGGGTCCCCGCACAGCGAGTACTGCCGCACCAGCCCCGACGGCAGCACCAGGTCGACATGAGCCCCGGGTTCCCAGCGCGGCAAGTCCCGCCCTTCCAGGCGCAGTTGTACGACCCCGTCGGCGACCGTCTCCCGCGCGGCGACCCGCAGCCGCAGCGCCCGGGACCGGGGTCTGCCCGAGGTCGGCGGGTCCAGGGCGGGCAGTGGCCACAGCGGCGAGGCCTGGACGCGGCGGCGCAGGGCCCGGCGGGTGATCAGGGCGGCGCCTGCGACGACCGCGACCGTCAAGGGCTTCGGCATCACACCGTCCCCTTTTCCAGGCCGTCGGTCGGGTGCGGCGCCTTCGTGGCTGGGCGCGCCCACGCGGCGGTAGCCGCAGATTCAGCACAGCCCCGCGCCCCTTCGGGGCGCTGAGCCTTCTCGGCGGCAACCGCCGCCGGCGACGTGGCCAGATAGGCGACGGCCTGTTCGGTCGAGCCCTCCTGCGAGGGGTGGTAGGCGCGGCTCAGATAGCGCGGTATGGACTTCAGCATGTCCCCGGTGGCGGGCAGGGTGCCGCGCCGGCCGGCGAGGTAGAAGTCCTTGAAGCTCGCCCTGCGGTCGACGAGGGTCGGGTCGTTGGCCATGAAGAAGCGGGTTCCGCGCTGCCACAGGAACATCAGCGCGACGAACGCGGTCGCCCAGGTGCGGGCGCGTCGGCGGTAGCCGCCGTCGACGTGCGTGAAGAGGTCGAAGGCGACGGACCGGTGCTCGACCTCCTCGGCGCCGTGCCAGCGCAGCAGGTCCAGCATGGTCGGATCGGCGCCGCGCCGGTCCAACTCCTCGGCGTTCAGCACCCAGTTGCCGAGGAACGCGGTGTAGTGCTCGATGGCCGCGATGACGGCGACCCGCTCCAGCAGCCACCACTTCCGGGCCCGGCCGGGCGGCAGCCTGCGGTCGCCGAGCAGCTTCTCGAAGAACCAGTCGACCTGTGCGGTGTACGGGGTCGGGTCGAGGCCCAACTCCTTGAGATGCGGGAGGACTTCGTCGTGCGCCTGCGAGTGCATCGCCTCCTGGCCGATGAACCCGATCACGTCCGCCCGCAGCTGATCGTCCCGGATCAGCGGCAGCACCTGCTTGTAGACGTGCACGAACCACCGCTCACCGGCGGGCAGCAGCAGATGCAGCACGTTGATCGTGTGCGTGGTGAACGGATCGCCGGGCACCCAGTGCAGCGGGGTGCCCTCCCAGGAGAAGGACACCTTTCGGGCCTTGAGCGGGGTGTTGGACATGTCGTCAATGTACTGACGGGTAAGTCCGTGGGGAAGCCTTGTGCGGGGACTTGTTGACGTGAATGTCAGCTAGGGTCAGGTTCTTCGGGTGCGGGTCCGTCGTGGCTGGTCGCGCAGTTCCCCGCGCCCCTTTAAGGCACGAGAACTCGCCCGGCACTCAACACGCCTTCCCGCGGACCGTCTAGCGCAGGCCCGCGATCTTCGTGCCGTCGTCCAGCGTGCCCTTCAACTCGGCCTGAACACCCTGCTTCGTCTTCACCGCCAGCAAGCCACCCCGAGCCGAGCCGGTCACCCCGCCCGTCGCCCGGATCGACTGCGTCCCCTCGCTGCCCGCCGCCAACAGGAACCAGTTGCCCGCCGCCGACTTCCACAGCACTCCGGCCAGCACCTGCGGGTCACGCGCCCCGCACGCCGCCACGTCCTGCGCCTTCGCGACGACCGCGCCGTACGTCCCGCCCGGCGTGTGGAACTGCGCCAGCACCCGCTCGCCGCCGCCCCGCCAGGTCTCGGCCCGGGTGCACACCCAGGCCGCCGCGCCGCTCGCGTCGGGCAGCGGCTGCTCGGCGTACTGCCAGGCGTTCACGGACCGTACGCCGAGGGAGCGCATCGCCCCGAGGGAGCAGGCGAAGGGCGCCCAGGCGTGCTGTGTCTCGGCGCCCGACACCTCGTGGGCCGAGCCGGGGCGCCCGGCGGTGAGGTGCGCCGGGACCAGTTCGCCGAGGTCGCTCATCAGACGGGTGCCGGTGTCGTCGGTCAGCTGGAGCACGTTCCACGACGTGCACGCGCCGGTCTGCTGGGCGGGGCTGGCCAGCGGTGAGGTGATCCCGTCGGTGAGGGTCATGGGCAGCGCGCCGGCGTTCGGCTTCTGCAGGTCCCGCTCGGCCGCCTTCCTCACCCAAGGGGCCGTCAGATAACGGACGTTGCCGTCGGCCCGGTCCAGGACCACCGCGTTCGCCTCGGACCCGGTCGCGCCGTCGACCCGCGCGAAGTCCAGTGCCGCCCCCTTGGTGCCGTCCTTCGGTTCGGCGTAACGGGCGATGCGCAGACCGTCGTAGAGGATCACCACGCGCGCGTTGTCGACCGTGCCCGCGTACAGGAGTTGGGGTGGTCCCGCCGGGCCGCCGGAGGGGGTGCCGGGGGTCGCCGAGACCTGGACGGACTCGCCGGGGCGGGCCCAGACGGCGAGGGCGCGGCGCAGCAGCGCGGTGTCGTTGGTGAGGTCGCCGCGGGCGGGCCATACGGAGAAGTCCTTGCGCGCGGAGGACTCCCACGCGGTGGGTGCGATCCTCGTCAACCTGCCCGGATTCAGGGCGGCTTCGGCGGCCGGGTTCTCCGCGTACGCGGGTGCGGCGGCGCCGTCCGGGCCCCAGCCGCCGCCGGGCAGCGCGAGCAGCGCACCGCACACGGCGACGGCCGCCGCGGCGGCGAGCGCGGCCTTGCCGTGCTGACGGCGGCGCATCAGGTCGGTGGGCCGGGCGTGCAGCGAACAGGGGTCGAACTCGGGGGAGTCGAGCAACTCGTACCGCACGGGCGCCTCGTCGGCCTCGCGCAGCGCCGCGTCCACCTCTGCTACGCCGGCCGCCGCCAGCACCCTGCGTACGTCGCCGTCGGGCAGCTTCTCCAGACCGCGCAGCACGTACACGGCGCGGGCCGGTCCCGACAGGGCCGACAGCCGCTGGTCCAGGGCGAGTTCGTCGGCGCCGCCCGAGCGCGGGAAGAGCCGCAGACCGCGCACTTGGGGGAGCAGCGGCGGGAGTTGGGAGCGCTTGGGCCACGCGCGGAACGTCAGGGGCAGCCCCGCCTCCAGCGCCGTACGCACGACCTGGAGGCGGACGAAGGCGTAGCCCGGGTCGCCGTCGCGGCCGGTCGACTGGGCCGGGATCACCGACGCCGACGCGCGGCCCCTGGGCAGGGCGCGCTGGGTGAGGGCGTGGGCGGTCAGGACGCGCCGGTTGCGGCCGAGGCTCGGGGGGAGCACCAGATAGGCGAGCCGGACGAGCCGTGGATAGTGCTCGACGAGCGCGGCCTCGGCCTGTTCGACATCGACGACCGGGTCGGTGGGTGAAGCTGCGGGGCGCTTGGCGACATCCTGTGACTGCACGTTCAGCAAAACGAGCGAATGGTGAGTTGGTCACCGCCGCCCGGGCGACTCAGTCGTCCGGCTCGACCAGGGCCCGCGCGTAGTTCGCCATCGACCGCTGGTAGCGCGGCAGATGAGGCGCGAGGGCGCCCAGCACGAGGGACAGGCCCTCGCGGTCGCGGCCCAGGCTGGACAGACACAGGGCGAGGCACGCGCGTACCGCGTCGTCCAACTCGTCCGATGGACCGTCGAGTTCGGGCGTGAGCAGCTTGACGCCCTCCTCGGCCTGCCCGATGTTCCGCAGCGAGCTGGAGAGTTGGATCTTCGCGCGTCGGCCCTTGTAACCATCGAGCCCCAGAGCCAGCGCCTCCCGGTACAGCGGGACCGCCTTGTCCGAGTGGCCGGTCGAGTCCCAGGCGCAGGCCCGCTCGAAGGGACCCAGCGGACTGTCGTCCGGCAGCTCGGCGACGAGCGTGTCGATCACGGCCCGGAAGTCGGCGGCGTCCTCTTCGGCGTAGTCGTCGAAGGTCGCCCAGGCGGCGGTCGTACGGTCTTCCCAGTCTTGGTTCACGGGCGCCACCTTCGCACACGTATACAGGTGATGACCATGGATTTGAGCGCGGGGCACGTCAGGGCCGTATCGAAGGAGAAGGTCCCTCGCCGGGGCCGACTGCGGCATGCTGCCGACCGGACGACCGGAGGAACGACAGATGAGGCTGACCCGACCGATGCTCGCGGTGGCCGGTGCCACGGCGGCGCTGGCGCTGGTGGGCTGCGGCGCCGACACCAAGGCCGCGACCATTCCGACGGCGGCCACCGGCAGCCTGGAGAGCCTGGCGGCCAAGGTGAAGTGCACGCCCGACATCCAGACCGACGCCGACGAACTCCGCCAGGCCATCTGCAAGATGAGCTACGGCAAGTTCGTCCTCGCGACCTTCGCCACCGACCGCGGTCAGCGCGAGTGGATCAACGACGCCAAGGACTACGGCGGTTTCTACCTCGTCGGCCGCAAGTGGGTCGCCGTGGGCACCGACAAGATCGTCAAGAAGCTGCAGCTGACGCTCGGCGGCGACGAGGAGATCGGCACCGACCACTCGAAGCACACCAGCTGAAAGGCTGTCCCCGGTTCACACCCTCCAAAGGGCCGACACCGGTTAGGCCAGGACACACACGAAAGCGGGCGGTGGGAGACTCCCACCGCCCGCTTCGTACTGCCGGGTCCTACCGGCCGACTGCGCTCACTAGCACTTCTTGCCGGTGTTGATGCAGTTGGCGATCGTCGCCGCCAGGTTGTTCTTGGTGACGCTGATGAAGTCGTCGTGGTCGGTCGAAGCCTTGTGCAGCTGCTCCGGGAAACCGTCCACGGCGTAGGCGTTCTTGACCACGCCGTTCTGGATGGTGGGCGGGGTGATCTTGTAGACGAGGCGCATCGTCAGCTGCGGGATGGCCTTGAAGCCGTTCCCGCAGACACCGCTCGCCGGGTCCGCGAAGGCCACGTGCGTACGGTGGTTGGCGCTGTCGATGTTCACGCCGTCCCAGCAGCTCTGGAACGCGAAGGTGCGGACCACGTTGCTGCCCTGCGGGCAGATCGGGTACTGCTCCGTCAGCTGGACCTTGTTCTCGAAGCCGGTGCAGCTCCAGTGCGCGTTGGCGTTCGCCAGACCGTTGGTGAGGGTCTTGGCGTCACCGGTGATGATGCGCAGGAACTGCGGCATCGCGACGACCTTGCTGGCCGGCGAGCCGACGTACTTGATCTGCGCCGACTGCGGGGTCAGGATCTTGCCGACGTTGCCTTCCTTGCCACCGCCGAGCGCGTTGGCGTCGAACTCCTGCGAGCCGTCCTGCACACGCACGACCGGCCAGTAGTAGGCCGAGAGGTCACTCTGGTTCTGGCAGCTGGAGGGGGCGGCCAGCAGCGAGTCGTTCGTGGAGAACGCGTTGACCTTCTGGTTGCCGACGTAGTCGTGCTCGTGGTGCGCGCCGTTGGTCACGCCGGGCGCCACGATGACGTTGTCGGTGTTGTGGTTCTTGTTGGCGTTCACGCCGCACCTGGTGGTGAACGATCCGGTCGAAGCCTGGCCGCTTTTCTGCGGCTTCGCCTGGACGTTCGCCGCGACCTTCGTGATGTCCACGAAGTCCGCTGCCGTCGGGCCGTTGCCGGCCTGACCACCGTTGTTGGCGGCGGGCGCGGAGGCGGAGGCCGAGGCCGAGGCGCCGGCGCTCGGGGCGGCGGTGTTGCCATTGTTCTGGCCACCGTTGTTCTGACCGCCGTTGTTGTTCTTGCCGCCGCCGTTGTTCTGACCCCCCGCGGTGGTCGTGTTGGTGGCGTTCTGCGTCGTGCAGGCCGCGAGCTGGGCCAGCGCCGTCGCGTTGACAGTGCCGCCCACCCGCTGGATGTCGATGCGGATGCGGTCGATCGTCGCGGCCCGCTTCTCCTTGAGGGGGCCGACGATCGCGTTCTGCACGAAGCTCGCGTCGTTCGTCTGTGCCTGGCGGGTCGAGGCGAGCCGGGCGTAGGCCTCGGTGATCTGCTTGTCGAGGTTCGCCAGCTCGACGGCGACACCCTGACGGGCGTTCTGCGGCACGTTCGTCAGCTGCTGGCCGACGTCCGGGCAGGCGATCGTCGCGACTTGCGCCGCGGCGGCCTTCGTCTGGTTCTGGCCCGACGCGTTGGACTCGTGCGCCGAAGCGTTCATCTGTGCCCAGAGCAGCCCGCCCCCACCGAGCGCTAGGGCAGCCGATGCGGCAATGGCCTTGGTGGCCAGCGGCGTACGGCGTTTACGATCATTGCGTCCCATGGAACTCCTCTGACTTCCTTGCGGGGCAGCGAGGCGCCCGACAGGAGTGAAGCGGCTCCCTTTGATACGCAGAGGGTCCCAGGAGTGTTCAGCCGTCTCAGAAATTGATGAGAGGTTCCTGGGTAAGTCCCCTCTCAACTGGCCCTTAAACACCGCCAGTTGTGATCGACTCACAGCTAGTGCTCAGCGACCCCGGTCCAAATACGCCAATACCGCCAGCACGCGGCGATTGTCGTCGTCCGAGACTTCCAGCCCCAGTTTGGCGAAAATATTGGACGTGTGCTTCCCGATCGCCCGTTCCGTCACGACGAGTTGCCCCGCGATCGCCGCATTCGACCGACCCTGTGCCATCAGCTCCAGCACCTCGATCTCCCGGGGCGTCAACCGCCCCAGCGGCCGGTCGTCGGCGGCCCGGCGCGCCAGCAACTGCTGGATCACCTGCGGATCCATCACCGTCCCACCGCCCGCCACCCGCCGTACGGCGTCCACGAACTGCTCCGCGTCGAACACCCGGTCCTTCAGCAGATAGCCCACCCCGCCGGTCCCGTCGGCGAGCAACTCCCGCGCGTACAACTGCTCCACGTGCTGCGACAGCACAAGCACCGGCAGCCCGGGCCGCTCCCGCCGGGCCCGCAAGGCGCACTGCAGCCCTTCATCGGTGTGCGTCGGCGGGAGCCGCACATCGACCACGGCGACATCGGGCGCCAACTCGGCCAGTGCCCTGGTGAGTTCGGGACCGCTCTCCACAGCCGCGGCGATCTCGAAGTCGTAGGCCTCCAACAGCCGCACCAGACCGTCCCGCAGCAGGAACAGGTCTTCGGCTAGGACAACGCGCACGGAATCTCCATGGTCACCCTGGTGGGACCGCCCGCGGGGCTGCTGACGGCCAGGACGCCGTCGAATGTACCCAGTCGCCGCTCGACTCCGGAGAGTCCCGACCCGGCCCCGACCACGGCACCACCCCCGCCGTTGTCGGTGACGGAAATCCGCAACAGCCCTTCCGCGTGCCGCATGTCAACCCACATGCGATCGCTCCCCGAGTGCTTGACCGCGTTGGTCAGCACCTCGCTCACCGCGAAGTACGCGGCCGACTCGACCGGCGCGTCCGCCCGCCCGCCCCCGAAGTCCACGCCCACCTCCGTCGGCACCGGCATCCGCAGCGCCAACGCCCTTACGGCATCGCCGAGTCCACGTTCCGCCAGCACCGGCGGATGGATCCCGCGAACGAGGTCGCGCAGCTCGCCCAGTGCCTCGGCGGACGACTGTCGCGCCCGGGTCAGCAGTTCCTTGGCCTTCGCTGGATTCTTCTCGATGAGCGCCTCGATCGTGCCGAGATCCATCCCCATCGCCACCAGCCGGGCCTGCGCACCGTCGTGCAGATCGCGCTCGATCCGCCGC
The DNA here is from genome assembly GCF_044753545.1 of Streptomyces sp. NPDC088350. Classification (NCBI taxonomy): domain Bacteria; kingdom Bacillati; phylum Actinomycetota; class Actinomycetes; order Kitasatosporales; family Streptomycetaceae; genus Streptomyces; species Streptomyces sp. NPDC088350. Next base: position 19,198 of record NZ_JBIVNL010000007.1, read on the forward strand.
AGCTCGGCCGCCGAGGAGTCCACGGCGTCCCGTCGAGTCTCGGTCAACACCCTTACCCGTGCGGCGAGTTCACCCTTCCCCGGAGCGAGCAGGGAACGGGTCAGCAGGAAATGGACGCGCAGCAGGGCGGGCGTGAGGAAGTGGGAGGCGACGAGCAGCGCGACACCCAGCAGCCCCGCGAGCAGCGCACTGCCCTGCCCGCTCACCGGCACGAACCCGTACCACCACCCGACATACGACCCGTCCGTGAACACCCGCCACAACCCGAGGGCCAGCGCGAACCCTTCCAACGGATAGAACACCAGGGCAGCGGGCACCAGCGCGGTGACGAACCCGGCGGTCATGTCGACGGGCAGCCACCGGAGATCACGCCAGGTGGCGGGGTCACCGAGCAGGCGGAAGGTTCGGGTCCAGGGCCGCGCACCGCTCGGGACCGGCCGATACGCCGGCGGAATGCGCACCTCGCACCACTGCACGGCAAGCAGCCGCCGCCGATCCGCGTGCGCCCGCACGCCGGCCAGCACCCAGGGCGTGGTGATCAGTCCGAGCCCCACAGGGACGAGCACGAGGGAGACGAGCGTGAGAACGAAGAGGACGAGCGACCCGTAGAGGGAGATGAGAGCGAGCGCGAGGCCGCGCAGCCCGGCCGTGACGACCGCACGGGCCCTGTTCGTGTCCATACGCCCAGTCTCACGGAGCACGACGACACCCACCCACCCGCAGCCAAAGAACTACGCCCCCAACGGAATCCCCAGCACCTTCGCCTCCACAGCGGGGTCGAGCCCCACCCCCGGCCGATCGGGACGCTGCGGCGCGACCCCGCCGATGCCCTGCAACCATCCCCACGTATCAGCCACCGTCTCCTCGACAGAACGACAGCTCAGCCCGGTCGCGAGCGCCCGGGACACATCCGCACTGTGCAACGCGTCGTATCCCTCACTGCCGGCCGGAATCCACACCGGCAACTGGGTCCACGGCTCGATACCCGCCCCGAGCACCACCTCGGGATCGGTCCACCGCAACTCGGCGCCCCCACCGGTGACCCGCACACACGCGTCCAAGAACGAACCCATCGTCGCGTGCCCCTGCGCAGAGATCAGATTGAACGCCCCGCTCAACTCCCGCTCCACCGCCCCGAGCGACCACTCCGCGAGATCCCGCACATCGACGTACTGAAGGGCAAGATCCCGCGGCCCCGGCGCCAACACCGGCCCACCCCGGGCGACCCGCCCCAGCCACCACGGCAACCGCCCGATGTTCTCGTACGGCCCGAGGATCAACCCGGCCCGGGCGAACACCGACCGCTCCGCCCCGAACGCGTCGAGCGCGGCCAGCTCACCGCCCCTCTTGTCACGCGCGTAGTCGGTCCGCTCGGCGTCGGCCTCGGCGCCCGAGACGACGGGCGCGTCCTCGGTGTACCCGGCGGGCGGCGCCCACGCGTACACCGAGCAGCTCGACACGTACACATACCGGCCCACCCGGTCGGCGAGCAGCCGCGCCGCGTCGTACACCGCACGCGGCGCCGCCGACCAGGTGTCGACCACGGCGTCCCACTCGCCCTCGGCCAGGGCGGAGAGCCCGCCGGGCGCGGTGCGGTCACCCCGCAGGGCCCGCACCCCGGCCGGGGGTTCGTGCCGGCCCCGGTTGAGGACGGTCACCTCCCAGCCCCGCCCGACGGCCGCCTCCACGACGGCCCGTCCCGCGAACTCCGTACCGCCCAGCACCAGAAGTCTCATACCGCCGACTCTGCCCGCGAGGCCCACGGAACGGAACGCGAATCTGCCGTCAGCAGACGGTCAGCCGGCTGACGGTCAACGCGCGGTCGGCGGCGTGTACTTGTACCCGACCCGCCGCACCGTCTGGATCGCCTTGCGGTGCTCGACGCCCAGCTTGCGGCGCAGCCGGGCGATGTGGACGTCGACGGTACGGCCGTCGCCCACGTGTCCGTAGCCCCACACCGTGGTGACCAACTGGTCGCGGGTGTGCACCCGGTGGGGGTGGGCGACGAGGTGGGCGAGGAGTTCGAACTCCAGGTACGTGAGGTCGAGTTCCTCGCCGTTCAGCTGCGCGGTGCGCTGCACGGTGTCGATCCGGACGAGCGGTTCGGCCTCGGCGGGGAGGGGCGTGACCGGGTCGGTCCGGGTGAGGTGCGGGCTGTCGGCCGGGATGAGGACGAGGTACCCGACCATCGGCGGCTGCCCGGGCAACGTGGGCAGGGTGTGCGGGGGCGCCGGCAGCCAGGTGGCGCCCGGCGGCAGGAACTCCGCCACGTCGATCACCTCGTCCCGGTCCACGGCGCGCAGATGATGCCGTGGAGCGCTCGGGGCGGGGACGTCGAGGGTGGCGGAGGGGAGGGAACGGATGATCGCCATGAGAAGTCAGCTCTTTCGCGCGAGAGGTTCGTCGAGGGACGTACGTCGAGTCGCGCAGGCCGGAGGCCGAGGGTGTACGGCTTTAGAGGGCCGGCGCGTTCATCGCGCGACAACACACCCGGTCGAAGTCATGGTGCTGACGGGAAGGCCAGAAGGGCTCGAGGTCATGGCGACCCGTCGCTCCGCACTTCTGGTAGTTGCCCATGCGTCCATTCAAGCAGACACACGCCCGCAACGTCACCGGGAATGCGAAGAGGCGCCCACCACAACGGTGGACGCCTCTTCGCAGCAGCAAGAAGGTGGGGATCAGACCTGTCCGGCCTTCTCCAGCGCGGAGCAGCACGTGTCGACGATGAGGCGCGTCACGAGGTACGGGTCGACGTTGGCGTTCGGACGGCGGTCCTCGATGTAGCCCTTGCCGTCCTTCTCGACCTGCCACGGGATACGCACCGAGGCGCCGCGGTTGGAGACGCCGTAGGAGTACTCGTTCCACGGGGCGGTCTCGTGCAGACCGGTGAGGCGGTCGTCGATGCCGGCGCCGTAGTGCTTGACGTGGTCGAGGGGCTTGGAGCCCTCGCCGAGGGACTCGCACGCGGTGATGATCGCGTCGTAGCCCTCGCGCATCGCCTTGGTGGAGAAGTTGGTGTGCGCGCCCGCGCCGTTCCAGTCGCCCTTGACCGGCTTGGGGTCGAGGGTCGCGGAGATGCCGAAGTCCTCGGCGGTGCGGTAGAGCAGCCAGCGGGCGATCCACAGGTGGTCGGAGACCTCCAGCGGGGAGACCGGGCCGACCTGGAACTCCCACTGGCCGGGCATGACCTCGGCGTTGATGCCGGAGATCGCGAGACCCGCCTTCAGGCAGTTCTCCAGGTGGGCCTCGACGATCTCGCGGCCGAAGATCTCGTCGGCGCCGACACCGCAGTAGTAGCCGCCCTGGGGGGCCGGGAAGCCGCCCTCGGGGAAGCCGAGCGGACGGGCGCCGTCGAAGAAGGTGTACTCCTGCTCGATACCGAAGATCGGCTCCTGCGCGGCGAACTTCTCGGAGACCTCGACCAGCGCGGCACGCGTGTTGGACTCGTGCGGCGTCATGTCGATCTCGAGGACCTCGCACATGACGAGGATGTCGTCGCCGCCGCGGATCGGGTCCGGGAAGCTGGCGACCGGCTTGAGCACGCGGTCCGAGGAGTGCCCCTCGGCCTGGTTCGTGGACGACCCGTCGAAGCCCCAGATCGGGAGCTCGGCGCCCTTGGCTGTTTTTTCGGAGTCCGCCAGGATCTTCGTCTTGGAACGGAGCTTGGCCGTCGGCTGGGTGCCGTCGATCCAGATGTACTCAGCCTTGAAGGTCACGGGCCACATCCTTCGGGGTGGGTCATTCGTCGCACTTGCGGGTGCTGCGGCGCAGCGGCACTGGAGCGCCGCGATTCATGCCGGGCAGCCTGTCAACATGCGATTTCCCGATCATTGCTCAAGTGTGAACCCCGTGTTACCTGGTGGTGCTGTGTCGCGATTCACGTCGGCCTCGCGCGGCGTGCCGGTGGGACCGCTGTTCGCAGTCGCAGACAGGGGAGGGGGCGCACGGTCGGACGGCTCGTATGCGATGGGGTTAGCCCTCGGCGGCGGCCTCGCGGACCCCTTCCAGGAAGCCCCGGATCGCGCCGAGTTCGCGTGCGTCGTAGCCCTGGAGCAGCTGTACGGCGCTGCCGATGAGCGGACCGAAGAAGGCCTGCCCGAGGTCGACCGCCCGTTGGTCCACTTCGACCACCACCCTGCGCCGGTCCCCCTCGCTCCGCACCCGCCGCACATGCCCGGCCCGCTCCAGCCGGTCGACCAGGGCGGTGGTCCCCGCCGAGTTGAGCCCGAGGACGGTGCCGAGCCGCCCCGCCGTCATCTCCTCGCCGGCGCGCCGCGCGTCCATGAGGGCGATCAGGGCGCGTACGTCCGTCGGGTGCATACCGTTCCGGTTCGCGAACCGGGCGCTGTGCAGGCCGAGTTCGACCGCAACGGCCCGCAGGAGATGGACGATCTCCCTCTCCGGTCCCTGGTTCGGCACGCTCGCCTCCGGCTATCATCTCGCTCACCGAGTATCTCGTTCAGCGAGATAATAGGGGGGATGGCTGACCATGGGAACACGTAGTCCGTACGACCCCGACCGCTTCGGGTCCGCCTACGACAAGGTCATGGCGAAGTGGCCCGAGGAGCGGGCGGCGCTGACCGTCCCGACGCCGTTCGGCGGGACGTACGTCAATGTGTGCGGGCCCGCCGACGGCCGCCCGCTCGTGCTGCTGCCGGGCGGCGGGGGAGCGACCTCGGCGTCCTGGTACGCCCAGGCCGGCGAACTCGCCGACGTGGGCCACCGTGTCCACGCCGTCGACCTGATCGGCGCCCCGGGCCGCAGCATCCCGGCCGCCGACCGGCGCCCCCGCACGGTGTCCGACCTGATGACCTGGCTGGACGCGCTGCTCGACGGCCTCGGCGTGACCGGGGCGCTCGACCTCGGCGCCCATTCCTACGGCGGCTGGATCGCGCTGCACTACGCACTGCACGCGCCCGCCCGTGTACGCCGTCTGTTCCTCCTCGACCCGACCCAGTGCTTCGCCGGGTTCGAGACGGCGTATCTGCTGCACGCGCTGCCGATGCTGCTACGGCCCACCGCGCGCCGGGTCCGCTCGTTCCTGGAGTGGGAGACCGGGGGAGCGCCGCTGGACCCCGACTGGCTCCGCCTCCAGGAGGCGGGCGCGGGGTTCCCCTCCGCGAAACCGGTGACCGGTCCCCGCCCGGCGCCGGACGCGCTGCAAGGGCTGAACGCGCCGGTCCTGCTGCTTCTGGCCGGAAACAGCAGGACCCATGACACGTACCGGGTGACGGCCCGGGCGGGCGAGTTGCTGCCGCACGTGCGGACGGAGGTCCTCGCGGACGTCTCCCATCACGCGCTGCCGCACGCCGCGCCTGAGCGACTGGGCCGTCACCTCACCGGTTTTCTCGGATCGTGAGCGTCACCCCACCTTCTGGATCAGGGCCCGGCGGATCAGGAACTTGCCGGGCTCACGGACCTGTTCGAAAGCCGCGTTGTTCAGCAGGACACAGCTGCCCGAGACCGAAGTGACCTTCACCGTCGTGGACTTGTTGTTGTCCAGGTTGGTGACCTTCAGCGTCGTACCGGCCGGGAACTGGTTGCTGGACGCGGCGGGCGCACCGGCCTCGCCGGAGAGCGTGACGGTCGAGCCGTTGCACACCTGGCTGCCGACGGCAGCGGCTCCACCGCCGGTGCTGCCCGCCGGCGGGGTCGCCTTGGAGGTGGCCGTGGCCGTGGCCGTGGCCGTGGCCGCGGGCGCGGGCGCGGACTGCGCCGGCTGCGTGGTCTGGGAGCCCTGAGCCGACTCCCCAACCGCACAACCGGACGCCTTCTGCTGCACCTTGATCTGCGCGATGACCGCCTCGCGGTTGGCGATCCGCGCCGCCGACTGGGCGTCGGGACTGGCCTTCTGACCGGCGATGAAACTCTGGTTGTTGCCGAGCGCCGTGGCGAGCCCTTGGCAGACCGTCGAGTTGGCGGCGGACAGGGTCTTGGCGTTCTGCGCGGCCGGCTGCGACGCGTTCGACGTGGTGGCCAGAGCGAAGGCCCCGCCTCCCGCGACCGCCGCGGCGGTGACCAGCAGTGCCAGTTTCTTCTTCGTACTCGCGGTTCTCCTGCGCGACATGCGCGCCTCCTGTGGGGTAGGGGAGCGTACGCCGCTATGTACGGGATACCGAACGATGTAACTCAGCGGACACACGAGCCACCGAAGTGACGTACGCCACACAGGAGTTGTGGATCACTGCTCACCGGCGGGACAGCGCGTCCTGGCCGCGAAAGGACCGCCCTCGCCGAACACGAGCCGCCCGAAGTTCTCGCCGATGCGGCGGTGCCCCGCCGGATCGGGGTGGAGATCGTCGGGCAGCGGGAACTCGGCGTAGTCGCTCTCGCCGTAGAGGCGACGGCCGTCGAGATAGTGCAGGTACGGGTCGTCGGCCGCCCGCTGTGCTACGACCCCGGCGAGCGCGTCCCGGATCACGTTGAGCGTCAGGCGCCCGGCGGCACGTTCGGCGGGATCGCCGGTCGCCCTGAACCGCAGGGTCCCGTCGGCGAAGTCGGGTGCGAGCGGGCCGGGGGTGTCCTCCTGGACCGGGCACAGGAGAGGGGACACGACCAGCAGTGGTGTCGTGGGATGCCCCTCGCGGAGGGTGTCGAGGAAGCCGTGGACCGCCGGGGTGAAGGCGCGCAGGCGCATCGTGTCGGCGTTGACGACATTGATGCCGATCTTGACGCTGATCAGGTCCGCCGGGGTGTCCCGCATCGCACGGGCGGTGAACGGGTCGAGCAGCGCGCTGCCGCTGAACCCCAGGTTCACGAGCTCCACTTCGCCCCGCGCGGCGGCGAGAGCCGGCCAAATACCGCTCGGATGCGTGGCGTTGGAGCCGTGGCTGATGGAACTCCCGTGGTGCAGCCACACCTTGCGCCCGCTGTCCCGCGCCTTCTCGACGGGGGCGTCGGTGCGCAGGGCGATCAACTCGGTGATCTCCGTGTGCGGGAGCCAGATCTCGACGTCCTTCTCACCCGCCGGCAGACCGGCGAACCGGGCGGTGCCGGGCGGCCCCTCCGTCAACTCGGCGGACTGGGTGACCATGTCGGTGATCGTGCGGACGTTGCCGCCGGTGACCGTGGCCCGGGCGGTGAGACGGCCGTCGACCAGCAGGTCGTACACGCCGTCCGCCGGGGCCGGGAACCCTCGGTAGACGCGCTTGGTGGGCAGTGTGTCCAGCTCGATCGTGGTGGCCCGGGTGCGGAAGACCAGCCGTACACCGGAGGGCTGGGCCTCGGCGACGGCCAGTTGGTCGTCGGGGATCTGGCGGCGGGCCCGGGCGGGGAGCCGGTGGGGGAGCAGGCCGTGCGCGGTGGTCTCCGCGTCGAGGAAGCCGCGCAGCATGTCGGCGGTGACGGGGGTGGTGATCGTGTTCTCGTGCTCGGTGGTCATTGCCTCAGCCTGTTGGTCAGGGGGTCCGGGGGTTCGGGACGGTCGGGCGGTGGTCAGGGGGTGGCCCGGTTCCGCAGCAGGGTGTCGAGGGAGTCGACGATCCAGGCCCAGGACTCCCGCGCGTCGGGCGCGCTGTGCTCGAAGCCTCCGGCCAGCTCCAGGCTGACGTAGCCGTGGAAGACGCTGCCCAGCATCCGGACCGCGTGTGTCTGGTCCGGTTCGGTCAGGTCGTAGCCGCGCAGGATCGCCCGGGTCATCTGCGCGTGCCGTACGCCCGCGCTGGCGGCGGCCGTCTCGGGGTCGAGCCGGAGCCGGGCGGCGTCGTAGCGGCCGGGGTGCTCCCGGGCGTAGTCGCGGTAGGCGTCCGCGAAGGCGGCGAGGGCGTCCTTGCCGGCGCGTCCGGCGAGCGCGTCGGAGACCCGGTCGGCGAGTTCCTCCAGGGCGAACAGGGCGATCCTGGTCCTGAGTTCCTGGGAGTTCTTCAGATGCGAGTACAGACTCGCGACCTTGACGTCGAACCGCCGGGCGAGCGCGGAGACGGTCACCTGGTCGAAGCCGACCTCGTCGGCCAGTTCGGCCCCGGCGAGGGTCAGCCGTTCCGGGGTGAGTCCTGCTCTGGCCATAACCTTCCTCCCGCTCGACTACGTTGATTATGCATTTGCCTAAACCCTTTAGGCAAATGCAAGAAGGGTCGGAACGGCGGGGTGTTCGAATTTTACGAAGCCTCACGCACACCTCCCGGATCAGGGGTGACATGACGGCAACGTCCGTCCCCACCAGGGCATTTGGCGGAGGCCGTGGACTCACCGGATGTCAGTGGCGGGCGGTAAACTGGGAGCAGTGTTCGAGGGTGTCGCCGGGGGGTCCGGACGGCGCCCTGACCGCGACAGGAGGATGTCCGTGCCCGCTGCCGCACTGAAGCCGAAGCCGTTGCCGACCCAGTCCACCGCGAAGCGTTCCGTCCAGCTCGACCTGCCCTACGTGCCCGTGGAAAAGCGGCCGTTGCCGCCCGGACGCCCGCGGGAGTGGTACGTCACGCACAACCGCCGCCTCAAGGCGATGCGGCTCGCGATCGCCCTGCTCGACCAGGGCGTGTACGTCCCGAACCAGGCCCGCAACGAGACGATCCGATCGACGGCGGAACTGATCGGTGTTCACCCGCCGTCGGAGACGACGTGTCACATGGTGCGGGCGCTGATGCGGTACTCGCGCTGAGCCGTGGCGCCGGGTGCCCTGTGTTTCCTGGGCGCCCGGCCCCGGTGCGGGGGTCCCTGGGGGCTGCCGCCCCCAGCCCCCCGCTTCGGCCCTGAAGGGGCCTCGTCCTCAAACGCCGGACGGGCTGGATGGCGCGGACCGGTACCGAGGGGTGCGCCCCGCACCTGCAACACCCCTTGCACCCACAGCGCCCCCTGTACCTCCAACGCCGCCTGCACCGACAGCGTCTCCTGCACCTACAACACCCCCCCTGCACCGACAGCGTCTCCTGCACCGACAGCACCCCCGACGCCGACAACGCTGCCTGCACCGACAGCGTCTCCTGTACCTACAACGCTGCCTGCACCGACAGCGTCTCCCGCCCCCACAGCACCCCCTGCACCGACAACACCCCCTACGCCGACAACTCCCGCTCCACCGGCGTCCGGAACCTCGGCGTCACCCGAGTCGTCCCCACCCACCCCCGCAACCGCTCCGCCGCCTCCCCGATCGCGGCCTCCGCCTCTCGACCGATCCCCTCCCGGTCGAGCAGCCGCCACACGATCTCCCCGTCGGTCCCGGCCCGTTGCGCCCAACTGCCCACCACCCGCCCGTTCCACCACACCGTCGGCCCCACATTGCCGCTGTAGTCGAACAGCGCCGGGCGCAGCTCCGGTGCCAGGTACCAGTCCCGTCGCTGCCAGCCCATCGCCGTCGGATCGAGTGCCGGCAACAGGGCGGCCCACGGCTCGGCGGGGCCGGCCGGCGGAGCGAGGTCCCCGGCGGCCACATACCCCGTGCCCTCGTCCAGGGTCACCGGCTCCGCGCCGATCGCCGCCAGGGCCCGGCGCACGTCCGTCACGCGCCACCCCGTCCACCACTTCAGGTCGGCCTCCGTGGCCGGGCCGCAGGCCGTGAGCCAGCGCTGCAGCAGGGTCGACTGGGCCTCCACGACGTCCAGTTGGGGGTGTTCGGGAGCCACCGCCCAGCGGAACTGGTTCGACGTCCACGAACCCAACGGCCGCCCCCGCACCACCTTGCCCTCCACACCCAGCACCCTCAGCAGCTGCGTCGAGACGGTGTGGACGCCCTCGTAGCTCTTGCCGGCCGCGTACACGAACTGTTCCTTCAACCTCGGCTCGTCCTCGGCGAGTTCGGCCGCCGTCGCCTGTCCGCGCCGGGCCAGCGCGGCGAGGGCCGCGTCCTCGACCTCCTTCAGCCAGGCCGCGTCCGGTGCCCCGGCCTTCGCCATGTTCTTGAGCAGGGAGGCCCGTTCACGGGCGGCGACGGCCAGTCCCGTCGAGGCGTGCACGACGCCGGTCAGCTCGGTGGGGAACACGAACACCGTGTGCCGCATGCCGTGCATACGGAGCAGGGTGCGGTCCTCGTACAGGGCGCGGGCCGTCTCCGGCACGGTGCCGGCCGGGTCGGCGAGCCGTGCGCCCACGGCGAGGTACACCGTCGCGGGGTCGCTGCCGTGCAGGGCGACGAGGGAGTCGGCGACGTCTTCGGGGCGTGCCGCGCGTGTCGTTCCGGCGAGGCGGTGGCGCAGGGCGAGCCTGGCCCGCCGTTCGGCTACGCCGATGTACCGTTCCTTGCCGCTCATCCCAGCCTCCAGCGCGAGAGGTCCACTTCTCGACCGACAGTAGACGGGCGGGTGGGTGGGAAGACAATCTGTCCGTTCACCCGATCGCCGCCCCCGAAATGCACCCCCCGCACCCACCCGGTTTCACTGCCTAGCATGACCACACCGGCGGACCGAGCAGACCGGGGCCGCGCCGCGCGCAAACGCGTCTCCCGTTCCGCCCACGCCGGCTGGATCCCCGCCGTGGACCGCCCGGACCCCGTAGCCGTACTGGAACGGCAGGGCCGTGACCGCCTCCCGGAACTCCTCCCCATCCGGTACGGCCGCATGGCAGCCTCCCCCTTCGCCTTCTTCCGCGGCTCCGCCGCCGTGATGGCCGCCGACCTCGCGGCCCAGCCGCACACCGGCCTCACCGTGCAGCTCTGCGGCGACGCGCACCTCCTCAACTTCGGCCTGTACGCGTCCCCGGAACGTGCCCTGCTCTTCGACCTCAACGACTTCGACGAGACCTTCCCGGGCCCGTTCGAGTGGGACGTCAAGCGTCTCGCCGCGAGCGTGGCCGTCGCCGGACACGAGAACGGCCACAGCGAGCCGAAGGCCCACCGCGCCGCGCTGGAGGCGACCGCCGCGTACCGCACGGCGCTGCGCGCGCTGGCCCGCAAGGGCGAACTCGCCGTCTGGTACGACCGTATCGACGCCGACAGCCTGCTGCCCCTGGTCCGTTCCGCCCGCGACCGCCGCCGGGTCGAGTCCAGCCTCACCCGGGCCCGCCGCCGTACCAGCCTGCACGCCGTGGGCAAGCTCACCGAGACCGTCGACGGCCGCCGCCGTATCGTCCACGACCCGCCCCTCCTGGAACCGGCCGGCGCCGCCGACATGGCCTCCCTGCGCAAGATCTTCAGCGACTACCGCTCCACCCTCTCCGAGGAGCGCCGCCTGCTCCTGGACCGCTACCGCTTCGTCGACGCCGCCCGCAAGGTCGTCGGCGTCGGCAGTGTCGGCACCCGCTGCTTCATCGTGCTGCTCGCCGGGCGCGACCAGGACGACCCGCTGTTCCTGCAGATCAAGGAGGCGCGGAAGTCCGTACTGGAGGAGTACCTGCCGAGCGGCCCGTACGTCCACCCCGGCCACCGGGTCGTAGCGGGGCAACGGCTGCTGCAAGCTGCCAGCGACATCTTCCTCGGCTGGATGACGGGTCCACAGGGCCGCGCCTTCTACTGGCGCCAGCTGCGCGACATGAAGGGCTCGGCGGACGTCGCCGGCATGGGCCCGGCCGAACTCCTCGGCTACGCCCGCCTGTGCGGCACCGCCCTGGCCCGCGCCCATGCCCGCTCCGGCGACCGCGTCGCCATCGCCGCGTACCTGGGCGGCACCGACACCTTCGAACACGCGGTGGCCGACTTCGCCTCGGCCTACGCCACCCAGACCGCCACCGACCACGCCACCCTGAACGCGGCCGTCGCGGCGGGTGTGGTCACGGCGGCACCGGGCATCTGACACCCCCAACTCCAGCCCGGGGAAAAGAAGATGCACACCGAGTGACCGACTCCCTACGCTGGAGACGCATTCCGGAGCAGGTCACCACCGCTTCCCGCAGGACAGGCGTCACCCTGCGGAGTCGGCGCTACTCTCGGACGCACCCAACCCGCCGATGGACGGCCGCCCACCCCAGCGCCCCGTCGGGACACAGTTCACACCGCTCGGACACGACACCCACGCCCACGGAGGCCCGTCATGGGCACCATCGTCATTTCCGGAACCGCCGTCCTGGTCCTCTTCGGCTTCAGCGACCACGTCTGGTGGCTGGCCGCCGTCGCCGTCCTCTTCCTGTACCTCCGGTACGGGCGGGACGCGTCCTCGAATACCTCGTCCTCGTCCTCGTCGAGCGGCGGAGCCTCGTCAGGAGCCACCCCGTCGAGCTACCGGGCGTACCGCGACCGCCGTGACAAGCAGGCCAAGTGGGAGCGCCGCTACCAGCGCGAACGCCCCCTGGAGGCACGTCGGCAGGCACGGGAGAAGAGTTAGTGGGACCTACAACCCGGGGGCGCCCCACACCGGGAACCACCGGCTGAGATCCTGCTCGATCCGCAGGTCGTTGCCGAGCATCGACTTGACCTGGAGTTCCAGCGAGCTGTCGCGCCGCTGCCCGTCACCGGTCAGCGGCGCGAACGGGAAGAACGTCCCGCGCTTGTACAGATAGACAAGAGCGAGCCGCCTGCCTCCGTCAGCCCCTCCGTCTTCGAATCCGGCCAGCGAGCACAGCAGTTGGGGCCCGAAGCCGTTGACCTCCATCGCGCTGTTCACCGCGTGCAGATCGTTCACCAGCGCCGACAACTGGTCGGGCGACCGGCGCGAGACCAGCCACGAGTAGCCGTAGGCGTCCTGGGTCAACTCCACCGGCGGACCGGTGCGTTCGGCGTCCGCGTCGAGCAGTGCCTGGACCTCCCGGTGGGTCTGCTCGAACGCCCCGCCCTCCACCGTCGCGAAGCACACCGCACCGCGCCCGGTCGCCCTGAACCCGGCCGCCGCCTCCAGCGTCACCGCCGCCGAGGGCAGCGCGAACAGCTGGTCGAGATCGGGAGCGACCGGTTTCGTACGGCCGAGCAGGATGTCCAGCAACCCCATCCTCAGTCCGCCTTCCCGATGCCGGGCACCGCCGCCTCACCCAACTCGGCGGAGATCCGCCCCAGTTGGTCGAGCCGCTGCTCCAGGCTCGGGTGGGTCGAGAAGAACCGCGAGAAACCGGGCTCGGCGCCGGTCGCCGGGCTGAAGTAGAAGGCGTTGAAGGCCTGCGCGGTCCGCAGATCCTTCGTAGGAATCCGGGCGATGTCGCCGTCGACCTTGGTGAGCGCGGACGCCAGCGCCGAGGGCTTCCCGGTGAGCAGCGCCGCCGCCCGGTCCGCCGCCAGCTCCCGGTACCGGGACAGCGCCCGGATCAGCAGGAAGCTGATCGCGTAGACGGCCGCCGAGATCCCCATGATCCCGGCGAAGACGGCCAGCGTGTTCTGGTCCTTCCGCCCCCGGAAGATCTGCGAGTAGAACGCGAACCGCACCATGAGCCCGGCGAGCACCCCGAGGAACGACGCGATCGTGATCACTGCGACGTCCTTGTGCGCCACGTGCGACAGCTCGTGCGCGAGCACACCCTCCAGCTCGGCCGGCTCCAGCCGCCGCAGCAGACCGGTGGTCACGCAGATGACGGCGTTGTCGGCGTTCCGCCCGGTGGCGAAGGCGTTCGGCATGTCGATGTCCGACACGGCGACGACGGGCTTGGGCATGTCGGCGACGGCGCACAGCCGGTCGATCACACCGTGCAGCTCGGGATACTCCTCCCGCTCCACGATCCGGCCCTTCATCGCGTACAGCGCGATCCGGTCGGAGAACCAGTACTGCGCGACGAGCAGCCCACCGGCGAGCACCACGACCAGCACCCAGGACTTCAGCAACACGATCAGCGCGGCCACGAACGCCACGTACAACAGTCCGAGCAGGAACAGCGTCAGACCCATACGCACGGTCAGCCGCCGGTCGCTCCGGAAGCGGCTCTGCATCTGCCATCACCCCGCAGTCAGGCACTCGTCCCACCGCCCAGTGTGCACCCGCGCCTTCCCATGAAGCGGTCCCGATCGGCCCTAGGCGGAGCAAAAGGTCCCTGTGAATCCGGGTGCCGTCCTCACCCCCGCCTTACCGCGTGCTCGGCCCACCCGCGCAGCTTCACGTCCGGATCGTCGAGCAGCGCCTCGGCCGCCCGCCGCCGTACGCTCCCGCCCCGCGCGTCGAGCAGCCGGAACGCGGCGAGCCGCACCGGCCGGGGCCACCGTGCCCCCAGCCGCTCCGTCAGCCACTCCTCGGGCACCAGCTCCGCGGACGGCAGCAGCGCGGCGGTCACCTCACGCACGACCCCGGCCGCCGGATCGTCCAGCAACGGCCGCAACCGTCGTACGTCCGCCACGTCCAGCACCCGCAGCCCGGCCACGGCCCGCGCCCGTACCGCGCCCGTCGGATGGCCGACGAGCGTCCACAGCAGCCCGGCATCCGCCCGCCCGCCGCACTCCGCCAGCCCGATCACGGCCCCGGGCACCGGCTCCGGCGCCGCGCACCACGCCCGGTACAACGGCAGCGGATCGACCCCGTCCTGCCGTACGACATACCGCGCACAGGCCCGCACGACCGGGGCCCGGTCGGCCAGGAACCCCACCGCGAGGTCGGTCCGGCCGGCGGGCCGCAGCACGGTGACCCCGGCGGAACGGACCCGCGGACCGCGCGCCCCGAGCAGCGGTGCGAAGACCTCGTCGTACGCCCCGCTCCGCGCCACGGAGGCCAGCGCGGCGTCCGCGCACACGGTCTGGACGACGGCGTCGCTGTCCCGGGCGGCGGCGCGGGCGAGTTCGGCGGGGGAGAGGAGGCCGTCCTCGACGGCGAGGCGGTAGGCGTAGCGGCGCACGGCGGGGTCGGCGCTGGAGCAGAGCGCGACGAGCCGGTCGCGGGGGGCGCTGCGCAGGGTCTCGTCCAGCAGGCGTACGGCGAAATCGGCCCGGTCGCGGCGGCCGACGAGCAGGATCATCGGCGCGAGCGAGGCGGCCGTCACGGCGTCGAGGCCCTCCGCCAGCCGCTGCCGGGCCCGGTCGCGTACCGGCGGAGCCCACTCGGCGCAGCGCAGCACGACCAGGGGCAGCAGCACGGGGTGTCCGGCGGCCCGGTCCAGCGCCGCCTGCCGGATCCGGCCGTCCCGGTGGCACAGGGCCAGGGCGAGCTGGGACTCGGTCAGCGGGCCGGGGCCGCGCAGGACGGCGGTGAGCTCGTGGGCACCGGCCATCCGGTCCCACGGCACGACGTCCGGCGGGCAGAAGAACTCGTCCGCACGCGCACCCGTGTCCAGCCCGAGCCACGCGCGCGGATCGCGGACGTCGAGCACGTCCCGTACCGGTTCCCCCTGCGCGAGCCGCACCGCGGCGGCCACTCCACGCCTGATGTCCGCACGCATCTCTAGTACCGCGCCCGGAAGTTGACGTACCCCAACAACACGATGACCGCGGCGACACTCCCCAGCACGACCACCGTCGATATCCACGAGGACCGCCGCGGCCCCACCCCCTCGGGCTCACCCCGGAACGGCACCGGCCCCGGAGGGTTCTCCTTCCAGCGGGCCGCGAGCATCCGGGCCCGCGCGGAGGGCTCCTTGTGCTCGGCGCTGTCGGCCCACTTGAGGTCGAACTCCCGCTCCTCGTCGTCCTGTTGCTGTCCCATCCCCGTTGCCCCTCCCGGAAAACAGTCTGCGTAAAACAGTCTGCGCACGACGGTGCCCCCGCCTCTCCGAAGAGAGACGGGGGCACCCGACGATCGGTTCGTTCGATTCGATCGGTTGGATCGGTTGGATCGGTCCGATCGGTTGGATCACACGTCGAAGTACAGCTCGAACTCGTGCGGGTGCGGACGCAGCTGCAGCGGCGCGATCTCGTTCGTGCGCTTGAAGTCGATCCACGTCTCGATCAGGTCGGGCGTGAAGACGTCGCCCGCGAGCAGGAACTCGTGGTCGGCCTCAAGGCGGTCGAGGACGGCCGGGAGGGAGGTCGGGACCTGGGCGACGCCCGCGTGCTCCTCGGGAGCCAGCTCGTAGAGGTCCTTGTCGATCGGCTCGGCCGGCTCGATCTTGTTCTTGATGCCGTCCAGGCCGGCCAGGAGCAGGGCGGAGAAGGCGAGGTACGGGTTGCCGGAGGAGTCGGGCGCGCGGAACTCGACGCGCTTGGCCTTCGGGTTGGAGCCCGTGATCGGGATACGCATCGCGGCGGAGCGGTTGCGCTGCGAGTACACCAGGTTGACCGGCGCCTCGAAGCCCGGCACCAGGCGGTGGTACGAGTTCACCGTCGGGTTGGTGAACGCGAGCAGCGACGGGGCGTGCTTGAGGATGCCGCCGATGTAGTAGCGGGCGAGGTCCGACAGACCCGCGTAGCCGGCCTCGTCGTAGAAGAGCGGGGAGCCGCCCGCCCACAGCGACGAGTGGACGTGCATGCCCGAGCCGTTGTCACCGAAGATCGGCTTCGGCATGAAGGTCGCGGTCTTGCCGTTGCGCCAGGCCACGTTCTTCACGATGTACTTGAAGAGCTGGAGGTCGTCGGCCGCGGCGAGCAGCGTGTTGAACTTGTAGTTGATCTCGGCCTGGCCGGCGGTGCCCACCTCGTGGTGCTGGCGCTCGACCTGGAGGCCGGACGCGGCCAGCTCCAGGGAGATCTCCGCACGCAGGTCGGCGAAGTGGTCGACCGGCGGGGTCGGGAAGTAACCGCCCTTGTAGCGGACCTTGTAACCGCGGTTGTCCTCGACCGCACCGGTGTTCCAGGCGCCCGCCTCGGAGTCGATGTGGTAGAAGGCCTCGTTCGCCTTGGTCTCGAAGCGCACGCTGTCGAAGACGTAGAACTCGGCCTCGGGACCGAAGTACGCGGTGTCGGCGATACCGGTGGAGGCGAGGTACGCCTCGGCCTTCTTCGCCACGTTGCGCGGGTCACGGGAGTACTGCTCGCCCGTGATCGGGTCGTGGATGAAGAAGTTGATGTTGACCGTCTTGTCGCGGCGGAAGGGGTCCACGCGCGCGGTCGACAGGTCGGCGCGGAGCGCCATGTCGGACTCGTGGATGGCCTGGAAGCCGCGGATCGAGGAGCCGTCGAAGGCGAGTTCCTCATCCGGGTCGAAGGCCGTCGCCGGCAGCGTGAAGTGCTGCATCACACCCGGCAGATCGCAGAATCGGACGTCGACGAACTTGACGTCCTCGTCCGCGATGAACTTCTTGGCCTCGTCGGCGTTCTGGAACATCCAGCTCCTCCTACTCCCGACCGTCCGTGCCGGGGTGGTAGTTCGTTCGTGCGGCCAGTGCGGTGGCACACGCTGCAGCCGACCTTAGGGACGGGGGATTTCTCCAGCGTGACCCATTTGTTTCGCCCAAGTTAACCGGTCTTGGGCCGCCCGGCCCCTCCTGTCCGCATGGCAGAACGCGGGCAGTACCGTGGACGGGTGGACAACAGGGATGCAATCGGCTCATGGCTCTCCGGGCCCCGCGAGGCCGCGGAACGAGCAGGTGTCGACTTCGGCTACCGCGGCGAGCGGCTGGGCCTGCCCGAGGAGGGCCCCGGCTCGATCGCCCGCCCTGGCCGCCGCCTCGGCGCCCTCGCCGTCGACTGGGGTCTGTGCCTGTTGATCGCATACGGCCTGCTCACCCACGGCTACAAGCCGGGGTCGACCGGCAACTGGGCCCTCCTCGTCTTCTTCGTCCTCAGCGCCCTCACGGTCGGCACGATCGGCTTCACCCCGGGCAAGCGCCTCTTCGGCCTCCGCGTGGCCGCCCTCGACACCGGCCGCCCGAGCCCCCTCCGCGCCCTGCTCCGTACCGCCCTCCTCTGCGTCGCGGTCCCGGCCCTGATCTGGGACCGCGACGGCCGCGGCCTGCACGACCGGCTGGCACGCACGGTGGAGGTCCGGATCTAACGGCAGCCGTATGCGGATACGGCCCCGGTCGTACGACGAAGGGGGTGCCCGGAGCGATCAGGGCGCCCCTTTTCCGTGCCGGGCGGGTGACGGTCGGCCGGTCACGGCCCGGGATCCCCTCGACGACGGGCCGGGCCCAGGACACTGTCGCCGTTCCCGACGGAAGTGGTGGGCAGTGGTGGGCAGGATGGCAGCAGACGACAAGTCGACGATCGTGACCCGGGCGCCGATGGTCGCCGAGATCGCGGCCCGGTACGCGGCGGAGGCGGAGACCGCGCGGCGGCTCTCACCGCAGGTGGTCGAGGGGGTACGGGACGCCGGGTTCGCACGGCACTTCGTACCGTCGGCCCACGGCGGCGAGGCCGGCGGTTTCACCGAGCTGACCTCCGCGGTCGGCCTGGTGGGGGAGGGCTGCACGTCGGCGGCCTGGGCGGCCTCGCTGGCCGCCTACGGCGGGCGGAACGCGGCCTTCCTGCCCGAGGAGGCACAGGCGGAGATCTGGGCGGACGGACCGGACGTACTGCTGGCCAGCGCCCTCGTGCCGTCCGGCAGGGCGGAGCCCGTGGCCGGCGGCTGGCGGCTGGGCGGTGAGTGGAAGTACATCAGCGGGGTGCACTTCGCCGACTGGGCGCTCGCCTGCGCGCCCGTCCCCGCCGAGCACCCCGAGGCCTCCGTGAAGCCTGATGCGCGGCCCGACAGGCGGCCCGACGCGCGGCCCGAAGTGCGCTTCTTCGCCGTGCCGAAGGCCGACTTCGCCATCGTGGACAGCTGGTTCACCGTGGGGATGCGCGGAACCGGCAGCGACACCCTGCTCCTCTCCGACGTCTTCGTGCCCGAGCACCGGACCCTGCGGCGGACGTCGGTCCACGCCGGCTGGGCGCCCGCTTCGGGCACGGACTGCCACATCGTCCCGATGCACGCCGTGAACGCCCTGCCGTTCGCCGCCCCGCTGGTCGGCGCCGCCCGGGGCGCGCTGCGGGCCTGGATCGCGCGGACCGGTTCGCGCGTCGACCGCCGGGGACAGGCCGTGGGCGAGAAGCCCTCGACACAGATCGCGCTGGCCCGCTCGGCCGCCGAGGTGGACGCCGCCGAACTCCTCGTCCTGCGTATGGCCGCGGTCGCCGACGGCACCGAGTGCCCTCCGGAGGGCGAGGCGGCGGTCCGGGGCGCCCGGGACCTGTCACTGGCGGTGGAACTGCTGGTCTCGGCCGTCGACCGGGTCTTCCGCGCCGGCGGCACGTCCGGACAGTCCTCGTCCGACCCGGTACAGCGCTTCTGGCGCGACGTGAACAGCGCCGCCTCGCACGTCGCCCTGTCCTTCGAGACGACGGGCGCGGCCTACGGCGCCTGGGCGCTGGGCGGCGGGGAAGCGGGGGCCGTGCGCTGAGCTCGTCCGGGTTGCCGGTCCCGGGCGGCGACCGCATAGTCGATCTGGACCCGGGTGACGATCTCGGTCACCGTCGGTGAGCTGTAGCCGGGGCCGCTGAACTCGCGGCGGCCTCCGCAGACGCCCAACAGGTGGTGCACCGTCATGGCCGAGCGTCAGGAAGTACTGGAAACCGTCGTGGCGCCCGAGGACTTCCGGGCGGCGATGTCCCGCTTCCCCTCCGGCGTGGTGGTGGTCACCACCCGCTGCGGGGACGGCACGCCCCGCGGATTCACCGCCAGCTCCTTCTGCTCGGTCTCGCTGGACCCGCCGATGGTGCTGGTGTGCCTGGCGAACTCGGCGGACTCGGCACCGTCGTTCGAGTCCTGCGACCGCTTCGCCGTGAGCGTCCTGGCCCCGGCCCACCGCCCGCTCGCCGTGCGCTTCGCCACGAAGGGCACCGACAAGTTCGCGTCCGAGGGCCTCGCTCTCAGCCCGGACGGACTCCCGACGGTCGAACGCGCCCTGTCCGAACTGGACTGCGCCGCACACGCACGACACCCGGCCGGGGACCATACGGTCCTGATCGGCCGGGTGACGGGTGTGCGACTGGGGGAAGGGTCCCCGATGGTGTACTACGACCGCGCGTTCAGGACGCTGGCCTGACGCCTCGGCCCGAGGGCCGGGGCTCAGCGGGCCTTGCCGCCGCCCTTGGGGAGCTTCATGCCCTTCGGCATCGGCCCCTTCGGGAGCGGCATGTTGCTCATCAGGTCGCCCATAGCGCGCAGCCGGTCGTTGGTCGCCGTCACCTGCGGGCCCGTCAGTACGCGCGGGAACTTCAGCATCGTCGTGCGGACCTTCTTCAGCGGGATCTGGCCCTCGCCGGTGCCCACCATCACGTCGTGCACGGGGACGTCCGCGACGATGCGGGCCATCTTCTTCTTCTCGGCGGCCAGCAGGGACTTCACCCGGTTCGGGTTGCCCTCGGCGACCAGCACGATGCCGGCCTTGCCGACCGCGCGGTGCACCACGTCCTGGCTGCGGTTCATCGCCACGGCCGGAGTCGTCGTCCAGCCCCGGCCGATGTTGTCCAGTACCGCGGCGGCGGCGCCCGGCTGACCCTCCATCTGGCCGAAGGCGGCCCGCTCGGCACGTCGTCCGAAGACGATCGCCGTCGCGAGGAAGGCGAGCAGGAGGCCGAGAATGCCGAGATAGATGGGGTGTCCGAGCAAGAAGCCGATCGCGAGGAAGACACCGAAGGTGACGATTCCGACAGCCGCGAGTACAAGGCCGATCATCTTGTCGGCCTTGCGGGTCATCTTGTAAGTCAGGACGATCTGCTTGAGTCGTCCGGGGTTCGCAGCGTTGTCCGCTGTCGTGTCCTTCCTCGCCATGCCACGAGTCTACGTGGCTCCCGGAGCGCCGACGACGGCGGTGCCCGGAGTGCGAGGTTCAGGAGCGGGAGGTGAGGGTCTGCTCGATGACGAGCTGTGCCTCGACCCGGTCCTTGGCGCGGCGGCGGTCCTCCAGGACGGAGGTCCACGCGTTGCGGCGGGCGGTCCGCTGGCCGCTGCTCATCAGCAGCGACTCGACGGCGCGCAGGGCGTCGGTGACGGACGGGATGGCGGTGGCGCGGACGGGTGCGGCCTGCATCGTGGAGGTCCCCCCTCGGAACGGCTCTGGGTACGGGGCTACGTGCTGTAAGTCCAGTGTCACTGTTTGGTGTTACCAGGGCGTGACCGACCGGTCAAACGCCAATGAAGCCTTGATGCGATGGGCCGAAACGCTGACGCGGCCCTGATGCGCGCCCTCAACTGGGAAGACGGTCAGGGCCGCGCCGGTATCGGGTATTACCGATGAGTAGCCACTTGTGCGCGAATTCACACAGCCTGGGACGCGACGTACGCGCCACGCTTCTCGACCGCCATCTGGTAGAGGCGCCCGGCACGGTACGAAGAACGCACCAGCGGGCCGGACATGACGCCGGAGAAGCCGATCTGGTCGGCCTCCTCCTTCAGCTCCACGAACTCGTGCGGCTTCACCCAGCGTTCCACGGGGTGATGCCGCACGGACGGCCGCAGGTACTGCGTGATGGTGACCAACTCGCAGCCCGCCTCGTGCAGTTGGCGCAGCGCCTCGCTGACCTCCTCGCGGGTCTCGCCCATGCCGAGGATCAGGTTCGACTTCGTGACCAGACCGTAGTCGCGGGCCTCGGTGATGACCTTGAGCGAGCGGTCGTAGCGGAAGCCGGGGCGGATGCGCTTGAAGATGCGCGGGACCGTCTCGACGTTGTGCGCGAAGACCTCGGGGCGGGACGAGAAGACCTCGGCGAGCTGCTCCGGGACCGCGTTGAAGTCGGGGGCCAGCAGCTCGACCTTGGTGCGGCCGGCCTCGCGGGACTCCGTCTGCTGGTGGATCTGGCGGACCGTCTCGGCGTACAGCCAGGCGCCGCCGTCCTCCAGGTCGTCGCGGGCCACGCCGGTGATCGTGGCGTAGTTGAGGTCCATCGTGACCACGGACTCGCCCACGCGGCGCGGCTCGTCGCGGTCCAGGGCCTCGGGCTTGCCGGTGTCGATCTGGCAGAAGTCGCAGCGCCGCGTGCACTGGTCGCCGCCGATGAGGAAGGTCGCCTCGCGGTCCTCCCAGCACTCGTAGATGTTGGGGCAGCCGGCTTCCTGGCAGACCGTGTGCAGACCTTCGCTCTTCACGAGGGCCTGCATCTTCGTGTACTCGGGACCCATTTTCGCCCGGGTCTTGATCCACTCGGGCTTGCGCTCGATGGGGGTCTGGGCGTTCCGGACCTCCAGGCGCAGCATCTTGCGTCCGTCGGGTGCGACTGCGGACACGATGGGCTCCCTAGCGATTGATTCCTCGGCGTCACCCAGGGTACGCCCGTTGATTTGGTGGCTCTGTGTTGGTGCTGGCCTGCCAGGGGCTGCGGCCCCCGGACCCCCGCTTCGGCCCCGAAAGGGCCTCGTCCTCAAACGCCGGACGGGCTGATTCATGCGGCCTGCGCGTTCAATGCAACGCCGGACGAGCTGATTTATGCCCGCGCCTTGGTCGGGACGCCCGACGGGCTGACAGTTGGCCGAGTTACGAGCAGTTGCCGGAGTCACGAGCTGACAGGTGCTGGTGTCTTCTCGATCTCCCGCGGCTTCGGATCCGCGTGCTCCAGTACGTCCTTCAGGTGCCGCTCGACCACCGGCAGCACCTCGTCGATCGTCACGTCCCGGCCCAGCTCGGCGGCCAGCGAGGCGACGCCCGCGTCGCGGATGCCGCACGGGATGATCCGGTCGAACCACCTGTTGTCCGGGTTCACGTTCAGCGCGAAGCCGTGCATCGTGACGCCCTTGGCCACGCGGATGCCGATCGCGGCGATCTTGCGGTCCTCGCGGCGCTGGCCGGCGTTCGAGGGCGCGTACTCCGGGCCGTTCATCCGCGGGTCGAACTCCTCGTCGTGCAGGCGGGGGTCGAAATCGAGGGACAGCCCGCCGATCGACGGCCGCTGTTCCACCGGATCGCCCAGCACCCACACCCCGCTGCGGCCCTCGACCCGGCTGGTCTCCACGCCGAACTCCGCGCACACGCGGATCAGCGCCTCCTCCAGGCGTCGTACGTGCGCGACGACGTCCACCGGGCGGGGCAGCTTCTGGATCGGGTAGCCGACCAGCTGCCCCGGGCCGTGCCAGGTGATCTTGCCGCCGCGGTCGACGTCGATGACCGGGGTGCCGTCCAGGGGGCGCTCGTTGTCCTGCGTGCGGCGGCCCGCCGTATAGACCGGCGGGTGCTCCAGGAGCAGCACGGTGTCGGGGACCTCGTCCGCGAAGCGGGCCGCGTGCACCCGGCGCTGCTCGTCCCACGCCTCCTGGTACTCGACCGCGTCCGCGCCGAACCCCATCCGGACGAACCGCAACTCACCCACGGCAAGCGCCTCCCTGGCAGCAACCTACGAGTCGTAAGGCACGAAACATGCCTACGCCACTGTACGACCGACCGCCGACAGCCCACCGGGCGGCCGGGGCCGTCAGCCCTACGACCAATCCTCACACGATCGGATGAATGCACGTCGGAATGTGCGACGGGATGCTTACGCTCCGCTACATTCGCGCCGTTCACGAGGCCAAAAGGGCTGCTCACAGGCAATCCGGGCAGGCAGCGACCGTATCGGCCGCTGTGAGGCCCGAAAGGCAGGAGACCGCACCGCAGATGACGGAACGACCCGCGCAGCGCACTCCCAACCGTCAGCTCGCCGCGCTCATCGCAGAAGCGGGGTTCTCCAACGCAGGTCTCGCCCGTCGCGTGGACCAGCTCGGTCTGGAGCACGGACTCGATCTCAGATACGACAAGACATCCGTCACCCGGTGGCTGCGCGGCCAGCAGCCCAGAGGCACCACCCCCGCCCTCATCGCCGAGGTCTTCACCCGGCGGCTCGGACGCCGGCTCACCGCGCAGGACCTCGGTCTCGACGCCTGCGCGCCGGTGTACGCGGGGCTCGAGTTCGCCGCGACCCCCGAGGAGGCCGTCGACATCGTCAGCGGGCTGTGGCGCAAGGACTCCGGCAGCCACGCCGAGCTGCGCAAGATCGCCTTCACCCCGGCCGGTCTCGTGGTGCCCAGCCGGGACTGGCTGATCGGCCGCGCCGACGACCGGGTCGGCCGCTCCGAAGCCGCGAACCGGGTGCCCCCGCAGGGCCGCCCGGCGGTACCCCGCCAGCGCGGGGCGGCCGAGCGCGGCCCCGGCCAGAAGGTCACCGGCGGTGACATCGCCGCGCTCCGCTCGGTCGGCGAACTCTTCCGCACCCTCGACAACGCCTACGGCGGTGGCCACGCCCGGCAGGCCCTCGTGCGCTACCTGGAGCACGAGACCGAACCGATGCTGCGCGGCACCTACGGCGAACAGACCGGCCGGCGCCTGTTCGCGGCGGCGGCCGACCTCACCCGGCTCGCGGGCTGGACGTCGTACGACATCGCCGCGCACGGGCTCGCGCAGCGGTACTTCGTGCAGGCGCTGCGGCTCGCGCAGGCGGCGGGGGACCGGGCCTACGGCTCGTACGTGCTCATCACCATGAGCCGGCAGGCCGTCTACCTCGGGCACGGGCGGGAGGCCGTGCAGCTGGCGCGGGTGGCGCAGCAGGGGGTCGGGACCAGTGCGCCGCCCGTCGTGCAGGCGCTGTTGCACGCCGTGGAGGCGCGGGCGCACGGGGTGCTAGGGGAGGTGCGGGCGTGCACCTCCGCGCTCGTACGGGCCGAGCGGGCCCTCGAAGCGGCGCGCGGCGGGGACGAAGTGCCGTACTGGGCGCGGTTCTTCGACGAGGCGCAGCTCGCCGACGAGTTCGGGCACGCGCACCGGGACCTCCAGCAGTTCCGGGCCGCCGCGCAGCACGCGGAACGGTCCCTGCAACTGCGGGCGCCCGCCTTCGCCCGCAGCCGGCTGTTCTGCCGGGTCGTGCTCGCCTCCGCCCGGCTCGGGCTCGGGGAGCTGGACCAGGCCTGTGCGTTGGGGGCGGAGGCGGCGGGGCAGGCGGCGGAGATGCGGTCGGTGCGGGCCGTTGAGTATGTGCGGGACTTCGAGCGTCGGCTTGAGCCGTACAAGGACGCGGCGCCGGTGCGGGGGTATCGCGACAAGGTCGCCGCGCTCGGGTGAGACGAGGGCTGTGGTTGCGGTTCGGGGGACTGCGCGACGCCGTCGTGGCTGGTCGCGCAGTTCCCCGCGCCCCTAAAAGATTTCAGGCGGCCTGTGTTGTCCGGATCGGGTCCGCCCTGTGCATCGAACCCGTCGCGCTCAAGTCCCCCAGGATCGCCTTCGCCGCCCGGTGTCCCGAATGCAGAGCCCCCTGGACCGTGCTGGTGTCCCGGTGGTCGCCGCACACGTACAGGCCGGCCAACAGCCGTACGGGACGCCGGAGGTCGTGCGGGGGGCGCATGACGGGAACCGCCGTGGCGGTGTGGTGGACGGCGAGGGTCTCCCAGCGGGTGGTCGAGGTGCCGTAGAGGCGGGACAGGTGCATGCGTACGGCGGTGTCGACGTCCGGTGGGGGAGGGCCGAGGACGGTTGAGGAGACGAGGGCGCGGCCTGCGGGTGCCCGGCCGGGGTCGACCTCGCTGACGACCGCGGTGTGCGCGACCGGGCCGCCGCGGTCGGAGTCGAGGAGCAGGGCGGCCCCGGTCGCGGGCGGGTCGTCGGTCGTGTGGTGCACCACGGTCACCGGGTGGAAGTCGGGGACGCGCAGGCCGGGCAGCAGTTCGGCCGCCGCGCGCGCGTCCGTCGCGACGAGCACGGCCCGGCAGCGGATCTCGCCGTGCTCGGCGGTGGTCACCGACGTCGTCGACACGGCGGTCACGCGCACGCCCGTGTGCACGGTGCCCGGTGGCAGCGCCGCCGCGAGCACCTCGGGCAGCATCTCCGCCCCGCCCTCCGGCAGGCACAGCCGCCCGCCCGCGAAGGCCCGCAGCGCGAGGTCCGCGCACCGGCTGGAGGTCGTCAACTCCGGGTCGCAGAGCAGCGCGGCGAGCAGCGGGCGCAGAAACCCGTCGATGGTCCGCGCGGGCACCCCGCGCGCCGCGAGCGCCTGCCCGGCGGCCGACTCCGGCCGCGCCAGCAGCCGTTCGACGGGCGTCCCCGCGAGCCGCGTGAGCGCCGCCCCGAGCCGCGCCTGGTCGACGGGACCGCCGAGGGGGGCACCGGACCGCGGCCGGGGCACGACGGAGGCCCCTCGGGCGTCCACCGCCCGGTCTTTGAGCGTAGGCCCGCCCCAGGAGGCGTCGGTCCGGTCCGCGGACGCCGACCCACTCCGGGAGACACCGGCGCGGTCCCTGAGCGCCAGCCCGCTCCAGGACGAACCCGCCCGGTCCCTGAGCGCCCCCCAGGACGTGCCCGTCAGCCTGCCCCCGGACGCGGTCCGGTCCGTGGGGGCGCCGGCGGAAGTTCCTGTGCGGTCCTTGGGCGAGGACCTGTCCCCGGAGGTTCCCTCCCGGTCCCGGGGCGCGGGCCGGTCCTTCGGGGTTCCCGTCCGGTCCTCGGGTGCGCGTTCGTTCCCGGAGGTGCCTGTGCGGCTCCTCCGCGTCTCCGCGTCGCCGGAGGTTCCCCGGTCCCGGGGCGCGGGCCCGTCCGTAAGGGCTCCGCTCCCGTCCTGGGGGGTCGCCCGGCCTCCGGCGGTTCCCTCCCGGTCCCGGGGCGTCGCCCCGATCCCGGAAGTGCCCGTCCCGCTCCCGCCCCCGGGTGCCGCCGCTGCCCAGGCGACGCCCCCGCGCCCCCTGGCCACCGGGCCGCCCCAGAGGGAGCCCCTCCGGACCACTCCGCCCCACGCGGACCCCGTCCGTACCCTCGGTACCGCCCCCGACTTGGGGGCGCTTGCCAGGGCGCGTACCGCGTGGAGTGCGCCCCACGCGCTCCCTCCGGGCGCCGGGGTGCCCGCGCGGTGGTGGCGGCCGTCGCTGTGGAGGAGGACTCCTGGGGCGAAGGGGCGCAGGACCAGGGCATCGAGGCCCGGGGTGAGGCGCAGTTCGGGGTACGACGTGGACAGGAACTGTCCGATCCGGTCGAGCCGGAACCCGTCGACCTTCTCGGTCGACATACGGCCCCCCACGTAAGGGGCGGCCTCCAGGACTGCGGTCGTTACTCCTGCGCTGATCAGCCGATGTGCCGCGGCGAGTCCGGCGACCCCGGCTCCCACGACGACGACGTCCGCCTGGTACGCGGGCTCAAGCACGTGCCCCTCCTCGACGTTGAGCGGCCGGTGGAGACGTCATGCCCCCAACAGCCTTCAGGGATACCCGAGTTCGGGTCGAGGTTAGGGCCGTGATCGGTCAAGGGCAGTCGCGCATACGCAGGGCACGGTCGCACAACGGTCGCATACGGTCGCCGTGTGTCATCCTCCGCTGTCGTCCAGGTCCCGGACGGTCACAGCGCCGCCCTGATCGCCCCCTCGATCTCCGGGAACGCGAACGTGAACCCCGACTCCAACAGCCGCTTCGGCAGCACCCGTTGACTCCCCAGTACATCCCCGGACATCTCGCCGAGCACCAGCTTCAGCGCGGGCGCCGGCACGGTGAAGAGGGACGGGCGGCGCATCACGCGGCCCATCGCCGCCGAGATCTCACGGTTCGGCAGCGGGTTCGGGGCGGTGAGGTTGAAGGGTCCCGACAGGCCCTCGGTGTCGATGAGGTGCCGGATCGCCGCCACCTCGTCGTGCAGCGCTACGAACGACCAGTACTGCCGCCCGTCACCGAAGCGCCCGCCGAGTCCCGCCTTGTAGAGGGGGAACAGCTTGGCCCACGCCCCGCCCTCACGCGCCACGACCAGACCGGTCCGCGCGAACACCGTCCGTACGCCCGCCTCCCGCACGGGCGCCGTCGCCTCCTCCCACTCCACGCACAGCGAGGGCAAGAAGCCGTCCCCGGGCGGCGCGTCCTCGTCCACGGCACGGTCGCCCGTCTCGCCGTAGAAGCCGATCGCGCTGCCGTTCACCCACACCCGCGGCGGCCGGTCCAGCGCGGCCACGGCCTCCGCGAGCGCCGCCGTGCCCAGCACCCGGCTGTCGCGGACCGTCTTCTTGTAGGCGTCCGTCCAACGGTGGTCCCCGACCCCCGCACCGGCCAGGTTGACCACCGCGTCGCACCCGTCGAGCGCCGCCGCGTCCACGTACTGCCCCTCGGGGTCCCAGCACACCTCGTCCGCACTCCGGGCGGCCCGCCGCACCAGGCGCACCACCTCGTGACCGTCTGCGGTCAGGGACCGCACCAGTGCGCTGCCGATCAGACCGGAGGCGCCGGTCACCGCGATTCGCGAGCGTTCCATGGCGTCCATCCTGCCTCGTTGATCGATAAAACCCCCATGAGGACGGCACCGCCTCCGCCGTACTGTGGCTCACATGTCCGAGCCGTACATACGCACCGCCCTGCCCGACGACGACGAGGAACTCGGCGAGCTGGACCGCGCCACCTGGTCCCACCTGCACGCGGTCATGCCGAGGCCGCAGCCGCCGTACGGCCCCTTCTTCGGCGAGCGGCACGCGCCCGGTGATCATCTGGTCGCCGAACTCGACCGCCGGATCGTCGGCTACATCCGGCTGGCCTTCCCCACCCCGCTCGCCTGCAACGCGCACGTCCGGCAGATCCAGGGGCTCGCCGTCGCCGAGGAGGCGCGGGGGCACGGGGTCGGCCGGGCGCTGATCCGGGCCGCCGTCGAGGAGGCCCGGCGGCGCGGTGCCCGCCGGCTCACACTGCGCGTGCTCGGGCACAACACCCCGGCGCGGAGGCTCTACGAGGCCGAGGGGTTCGCCGTCGAGGGCGTACTGCCCGAGGAGTTCCTGCTCGACGGGAAGTACGTCGACGACGTGTTCATGGGCCGCGCCCTGTGACCTTTCAAAGGCGCGTGGCCTACGACGTGACCAGGTCGCCCGTGTCCACCTCGGCCGTCGCGGTCGCCGCGCGCCGCGCGTCCCCGGTGACCTCGTCGGCCGTCAGCACGTACCCCGTCTCGTTGTCCTGGGTGGAGCGGGCGAAGACGACGCCGTAGACCTTGCCGTCGGTCGTCAGGAGGGGGCCGCCGGAGTTGCCGGGGCGGACCGTGGAGCGGATCGAGTAGATCTCGCGGGTGACGGTCCCGTTGCTGTAGATGTTCTGCCCGGTCGCGTTGACCCGGTTGGCGACGGTCGCGGCCTGGAGGTTCAGGTCGCCGTCCTGCGGATAGCCGGCCACCACGGCCGAGTCGCCGCGCGCCGCGCTGGTGTCGAAGCGCAGCACCGGCGCGGACAGCCCCGGCACGTACAGCACGGCCACGTCCTTGTTCGGGTCGAAGAGGACCACCCGTGCCTCGTACGACCGCCCGACCCCGCCGATGCGGACGGTCGGGTTGTCGATGCCCGCCACCACGTGCGCGTTGGTCATCACGTGCTGCGGGGCGTACACGAAGCCGCTGCCCTCGCGGCCCTGGGTGCCCGAGGAGCCCTCGATCTTGACCGTGCTCCGCTTGGAGGCGTTCGTCGCGGCGGCCGTGACGCTGTCCCCGGTGGGCTTGGCGACCTCGGCCGTCGACGCGTTCTCGAACGGGTTGAAGACCTGCGGGAAGCCCGCCTCGGTGAGCGCGGAGGTCGCCCGCGAGAACCACGTCGGTGTCGTGTCCGGCATGAGCTTCTGCACGCTGCCCAGCAGCGTCGAGTCCTGGATCGCCGTCGTGACCATCGCCGACGACGACGCGCCCAGGACACTCGCGGCCACCCACGCCACGATCAGCACCGCCACCGAGTTCGCCGCGGCCCCGCCGATCCCGTCGGCCACCCGCAGCGGCCCCTGGTCCAGCTCCTTGCGCAGCTTGAGCGCCAGCCGCCCCGCCAGTTCGTGCCCCACCACCGCCGGGGCCAGCACGGTGAGCACGGCGGTCACCGTGGCCGCCGTCGTCCCCGGTGTCACCAGGTCCATCACCCACGGCAGCACCCACACGCCGACGACCGCACCGCCCACGAACCCGGCGAGCGACACACATCCGGCGACGAGGCCGCGCCGGTATCCGGACGCCGCGTAGGCGAGGATCACCAGCAACAACAGCAGGTCGAGCAGGTCCACGGAGCCGCCTTTCTCTCGGAACCCTTAGTACGCGAGGAACGGGCCCACTGATCAGTCACGCGCGCGTGGTCCCGGCAACCGGCCACGCGTGCGTGTACCCCCAGAAACGTGCTGGACCAGGACGATGGTTCCACCGGGTGGCACAGCACACATCGCGGGCGGAGCGAATCCGGCCGAGAGTGTGACCATGCGTGTCCTGAGAAGAACGCCGGGTGCACGGCGCCGGCGCCGGGTACGGATACCCCGTCCCGCGCTCCTCATGCTGGCCTGTCTACCCGGCCTCGCCGCCGTCCTGGTGCTGGCCCTGTGCGCGAACGGCATCGGACGCAAGGCCACGGCAGCCGTACGCCACCCGGTCGCCGCCCGCCCGGCTTCCGTCCAGCACACCGCGCCCAAGCCGCGCATCGTGCCCCGCTCCGCCTGGCTCGACGCCCTCTCCCGGCACGCGCAGCCGCCTCCGCGCTACGACGACAAGGTCGTCGCCGTCTTCGTCCACCACACCGACTCGCCGAACGGCTACGACTGCGCGAACGCGCCCCGCATCATCCGCTACCTGTACGCGGGCCAGACCGGCGTCCGGGACTGGGACGACATCGGCTACAACTTCCTCGTCGACCACTGCGGCACGATCTACGAGGGGCGGGCGGGGGGTGTCGACCGTGCGGTCACCGGGGCCCACACGCAGGGCTTCAATCACCGGACTGCGGGGATCGCGGCGATCGGGACGTTCACGGCGGGGATGGCGGTGCCGCGGGCGATGACGGACGCGATCGCGGCGCTGGCGGCGTGGAAACTCGGCCTCGCCGATGTCGACCCGCGTGGCAAGGCCCACCTTGTTTCCAGCAACAGCCTCAGCCGTTATGCCTCTGGTACGACGGCTACGCTGCCTGCCCTTGCGGGGCACAAGGACGGGTACATGACGAGTTGTCCTGGGGCGGCGTTGTTGGCGCGGTTGCCGGAGGTTCGGGGGGTGGCGGCGCGGTTGCAGGGGCGATGAGCGTTGAGTGTTGGGTGCGGGTCGGTGGGGGCTGGGCGCGCAGTTCCCCGCGCCCCTGACAGGCCGGCTTCGCCGTGCCTATCTGCGGCCGAGGTAGACCGCCAACGCCCGTTGCAGCATCTTCCCTTGGCTTCCCACCGGGCGTTCCCATTCCCCCAGGTACTCCACTGCCCTGCCGCCCGCGCCGGTCTTGAAGAGGAGGCGGCCGACGAGGCGGTCCTCGGCTATGAGGGACGGGGTGATGGAGCGCAGGTCGTACGTTTCGGCGCCCGAGTCCAGGGCCTCGCACAGCATGCGCCACAACAGGAGGCTGCTGGGCCGGAGTTCACGTCCTCGGCGGCCGGACGCGGGGTACGAGTGCCAGACGCGCGGGCCGACGCCGATCATCAGTGCGGCGGACAGTACCTCGTCGTCGTACTCGGCGAGATAGATGCGCAGCCGGTCGGACTCCTCGGCGTTGAGGGCCTGCCACATGCGCCGGAAGTAGGCGAGGGGGCGGGCCTTGAATCCGTCCCGTTCCGCCGTGGCTTGGTACAGGCGGTGGAAGGAGGGCAGGTCGTCGGCCGACCCCCAGAAGACCCCGACACCGCCCGCCTCAGCCGTCTGGAGCGACTGCAGCCAGTGGGGTGCGAGACCGGCGCGCAGTTCGTTCACCGACCGCCCCGCCAAGGGGATCCGACACCCGTACCGAGGCTGCCCGAGCCCGAACCCGCTCCCGTCGTTGTCCCTGCACCGCCGCCACCCCAACCGCTTCAGCCGCTCGGCGGCATCCAGCGCGTACCCGTCGATCCCGTCCGTGGGCAGCTCCCGCAGATGCCGTACGGCGGGGTCGGCGACGCCCGCCGCGACGGTGGCCGCGTCCCAGTGCCGGACGACGAGCGGCGGGCCGATGCGGACCGAGAAGGCGCCCGCCTTCTCCAGGTGCGCGATCAGGGGGTCCAGGAACAGTTCCGGGCGCTGGCTGTGCCAGTCGATCGCGGGCCCGTCGGGAAGGTAGGCGAGACAGCGCCCGGTCCCCGGAAACGCCCGGTACAGCACGAGTGCGACGGCGACCATGACGTCCCCCTCGAACCAACCGACGCTCTCCGCCGTCCAGTCGGGCTTCACGTCGGCCCACTCGGGGATCTGGAGATGGCTCGCGTCGGGGTGCAGCCGGAGATGCGCGAGGTGTTCCTCGCGGGTTATCCCCTTCACGTACGGGCTGGTCATGGGCGCGGGCTCCTGTTCGGCGGCGGCCACCGTAAGCCGGGGCTCACCGGACGGGTCAAGACTTCACTGCTGTGAACTCCGCCCACACCCGCTTGCCGCGTCGGCCCTGCCGGGGTGTGACGCCCCACTGGTCGGCCATGGACGCGATCAGGAACACGCCCCGCCCACTCTCCGTATCCCAGTCGGGTTCGGTGTACCAGACGGGCAGTTCGGGCGAACGATCGCTTACGGCCACCCGAACGCCGCCTTCCGTGAGCGTACTCAGCCGCAGCTCGCACTCCGGGGAGTCGAGGACGTGGCGATGGACGTTGGCCAGCATCTCGGTCACGCAGAGCGTCGCGGCGTCGGCGAGTTCGGGGTACCCCCAGGCGGCCAGCTGGTCCCGGACGACTTGGCGCGCGGCGGCGAACCCCTCTGGTTCCGCGAGGAGTTGGAGCACCACTTCGGGGGGTGATTGCGTGTGCATGCCCTCACGGTGCGTGAGATGTGGCTAGCCTGAACAGGACTTTCGGAGGCACACAAGGGAGTGTGCGGGCAAGGGGGTTGGCTGTGCAGGACGGTGTCGAGGGGTCGTCGAGCATGAAGATGTTCGGGGCGGTGTCGCGTGCGCTGCGGGAGGCGCAGGGGAGTACGCGGGAGCAGTTCGGGGCGCATGTGGGGTACTCGGCGTCGCAGGTGGCGATGGTGGAGCGGGGCGAGCGGATGCCGAGTCCGCAGTTCATCGCGCGGGCGGGGGAGTTCCTGCACGCGCAGGTGGCGATCGATGCGGCGGCGGAGCATTTGGAGCGGCGGAGGTATCCGTCGTGGTTCGACGACTATGTGGAGAGGGAGGCGGAGGCGGTCAGTCTGTGGTCCTACGACACCCATGTCTTCAAGGGGCTTGTCCAGACGGAGGATTACGCGCGGGCCGTGCTGAGCGCGCGAGTGCCGGTGCTGGACGACGAGACGATCGAGCACCGTGTGCAGGCCCGTTTGGCGCGGCAGGCGCTGCTCACCCGGGTGCCGCCCGTGTCGCTGGCGCTGGTCATCGAGGAGTGGGTGTTGAGGCGTCCGGTGGGTGGACGGGCTGTGCTCAAGGGCCAGTTGGAGCGGCTGCTGGAACTTGGTGAGAAGCGGAACATCTCAATTCAGGTGATGCCGACAGGCGTTGAGTCGCATGCCGGATTCAATGGTGCTTGGACGCTGCTGGAGACTCCCAAGCGGGAATGGGTCGCGTACGTTGAAGGTCAAGCCGGGGGTCTGGTGATCGAGGACCGCGACGAGGTCAGCGCGATGTTCC
The DNA here is from genome assembly GCF_044753545.1 of Streptomyces sp. NPDC088350. Classification (NCBI taxonomy): domain Bacteria; kingdom Bacillati; phylum Actinomycetota; class Actinomycetes; order Kitasatosporales; family Streptomycetaceae; genus Streptomyces; species Streptomyces sp. NPDC088350. Next base: position 52,244 of record NZ_JBIVNL010000007.1, read on the forward strand.
AGCGGTTTGGCATGATCCGGTCCCAGGCGCTCCCGCCAGGGGAGTCCGCGAAGCTGATCGAGGGGTTGGTGGGCCAACTATGAGCACCGCAGATCTGACGTGGTTCAAGTCCAGCTACAGCGGGGACGCCGGCGGGCAGTGCCTTGAAGTCGCCTTGGAGTGGCGGAAGTCGTCGTACAGCGGGGACGCGGGCGGTGATTGCCTTGAAGTGGCCCTGGAATGGCGGAAGTCGACGTACAGCGGCAGCCAGGGCGGAGAGTGCCTCGAAGTCGCCCTGGAACCAGCCCACCCCACGGTCCATATCCGTGACTCAAAGGCCAAGTCCGGTCCCACACTCACGATTTCGTCGGACGAGTGGACGGCGTTCGTCGGCTTCGCCGCCGGGAAGTGACTCAGGAAGACCACGCCGCGAGCAGGTCCGCCGGGCCGTACGCCGCGTCGAGCCCCGCGCAGTCGGTTCCGCTGCGCGAAACCGCGATCACCGGGACCGGATCTTGCGTAAGGGCAGCTCGATGGTGATGCAGCGCAGCGAGGTCGTGGCGGTCGAACGGGGAGTTCTCCAGCCACTTCACCGAGCCGACGAAGAGCAACTCCTTGGCGATGGGGGCTCGGTCGGCGCCGACGATGTCGATCTCCACGTCGTTGGTACGAGTCCAGTAGGAGCCGATGGTGGGCGCTGCCGGAAGGTCACCATCCGGCAGTAGGCGGGCCAGTGCCTCACGTAGCAGGGGTTCGACAGCGCGGCCTCGCCAACTGGTCCAGTTGTCCCGGATACGTCGCAGCGTCAGGTCACCCCTGCCCCGTTCGATCTCCTCCATCGCGGGGCCGAGCAGCTTGAGCCAGAAGCGGAGATAGGGGTCGGCGACCCGGTAGCGACGGTCCTTCGAAGGGCGCGTGGACAGGGGAAGGTCGGTCGCGATCACCCGCTTGTCCGTGAGGATCCCCAGTGACCTGTTGAGGGGGGTCGCACCGATCCCGCCGGCCGCACGGGCGATGTTGGTGAAGGTCCGCTCGCCGCTTCCGATCGCCGTAAGCACCGTGCGCGCCTGCACCTGCTGGGGGAACTCGGCGGCCAGCGATCGCTCCGCAGAGACCAGCAATGCCGAGACGGGATCGCTGAGGGCCGCCGACAGGAAGTCCCACAGCCCGGCGCCGTGCGGCCATTCCGCGCAGATGAGGGGCAGTCCGCCGGTGACCAGGGCCGCGTCGAACGCCTCGGCCGCATCGAGGCCCAGCATTCCGCCGACCTCCGCCGGATTGAGCGGCCCCAGCACCATCTCCCGGCCTCGCTGGTGGAACGGACGGCCGTAGCTGTTCAGCGCCTCCATCATCGACAGGTCGGAACCGATGAGGATCAGCAGAACCGGCTTGGTCTCCAGGAGTCTGTCCCAGGCCCGTTGCAGCGTGCCCTCGAACCCGCCTTCCGCGTCCATCAGATACGGCACTTCGTCCATGACCACCACGCTGGGGCGGTCGTGCGGCAGAGTCGCCGCCAGTACGTCGAGGGCGGCATCCCAGTTCGCGGGGCGGGCCGAGGCGAGCAGGCCGGCGAGGGGCAGGTCCGAGGACTGCGCGTCCTGGGCGAACCGCTCAAGATCGATGTGCGGCGAGGCTCCCGTGGCGGCGTAGAAGAGAAACGGCACACCGGACCGCTCCGCGAAGCGCTCGACCAGTCGTGACTTGCCCACGCGGCGGCGCCCCCGCAGCATCACGCACCGTCCAGGCCGCTCGCCGCCGACCCCGGCCGCCACCTTGCCCAGCTCACGGTCCAGGGTTTCGAGCTCGCGCACCCTGCCTACGAAGTTGCCCATGCCGCTAAAGCTAACATCAAAGTTACTAACATTGATGTTAGTAACGAGGCTGTTTGTTGGTCGGGCGTGCTGTCGCTGGACGAATAGATGACTTTCGTAAACTTGGCCGCAAAGTCGGCGCTACAGTAATCACGTTCTCACCCTCCGTGCACCAGCACGGAGCGGCCCTCAGCGGTGCGCCAACACCAATCTGAGGGCCTACACCGACGAGTGGATCAGAGGTCCATCGCGATGCTGCAGCATGCTATCCCGCCCGCCCGTTTCTTCTCCCAGACCCCGAACGAGATCATCCGGCATCCCCGCCTCAACGGGACCGCCGTACGACTCCTCCAATGGGCGCTGTCCCTCCCCGAGGGCTCACGCGAAACCGTCCAGTCCATCGGCGAGAAGATGCCGGAAGGCCGCCTCGCGGTCCGCAAGGCCCGGCGGCAACTGGAAGAAGAGGGTTACCTCCACACCCGGCGCAGCCAGGACCCGGAGACGGGCCAGTGGTCCACCCAAGTCCTCGTCTCCAACGTGGCGTTGACGACGCCGGAGGAGATCGCCGCCGCGTTCGGAGTCCTGCGTCCCTCCGTTGATCCGAGTGACCAGGACCCGCCGGTCGGCGCAGGGGCGGACCAGGCCGTCGGCGGATACCCCTTGGGTGAGGACACCGAGGGAAACACCCCCAACCCGGCCGCGAATTTCCTGGCCCGCCTCGGGGACCGAACCCCCGCCCTGCGTCTCGGCGCCGGTGAGATCGAACGGCTCGTGCCCCTCGTCACCCGCTGGCGGGAACGCGGGGCGACGGAGGCCGACCTGCATCAGGCCCTCACCGCCGATCTGCCTCACCCCGTCCGCTCCCCGGCCGCCCTCGTGGCGTACCGCCTGGAAGCCCGGACTCCCTCAATCACCCCTCCACGCAAGCGAGTCGAGCCCCTCGCGGAGTGCGGGGAGTGCCGTGACCCGTTGCCGCGAGGGGTGAGTACGGGGATCTGCCGCCGGTGCGCGGGACTGGTCCCGGCACCCTCCGCACCGGCCCCGGTGACGATCGGCGGCATCGCCCTGGTGCGGGCGGCGCTGCGCGCCTGACGGGGCCGTACGCTCACAGGTTTCTCGCAGGCAACTCACCGAGTCCCCCGAGACAAGCTCCCTATCGTCATGCACACGCACTGACTGGAGGTGGGGAAAATGAACAGCAGTCACACCAACACCACGGAGAAGTCGGCCGGTTGGGCCAAGTCCGCCCGCGGCCCCTGGGCGGTGGTCTGCGCGGTCGCGACCGTGATCCTGGGTCCGGCCGCCGTCACGGCCTCCGCGCTCGACCAGGCCAACGCGGCCCCGATGCACCACGCGGTGCGGGCCGACCAGACGCAGGCCTACATCCCGACGGACGCGAGCCGACGCCGTACCGCCGCGTAGCGAAAGAGCGTCAATTACAAGTTGACGATCCGGGATCGTCAACTTAAGATTGACGCATGAGTCCACTCGATATCAGCCTCGCGGACCTGATCTCACGTCTCGACGAGGAACTCCCGGAAGCCGACGAACTGGCCCGTATCAGCGAGGCCCGACTCCGCGCCCAGACCCTGTCCGACCTGGGTGACCAGCTCATCGACCACTACGTCAGCAAGGCCAAGCAGACCGGCGCGTCCTGGACCGAGATCGGCGACGCCATCGGGGTGTCCAAGCAGGCGGCCCAGCAGCGCCACGCACCCGGCCCCTTCGAGCGGTACACCAACCTGAACCGGCACAGCATCGTGCTCGCGCAGGAGGCGGCCCGCACGCACAAGCACGACTCCATCGGCACCGAACACCTCCTGCTCGGCCTGCTCGGCGAACCGCAGGGCCTGGCGTACGAGGTGCTGGTGGCGAAGGCCGAGTCCGAGCGACGTGTCCGCGACGCGATCGAGGAGGCGCTGCCACCGGGCGGCAAGAAGGCGCCGCGGGGGCACATCGCGTTCCGGCCGGAGAGCAAGGAAGCCATCGAGCAGGCCCGCCGGGCCGCGGCCGACCTCGGCCACGACTGGGTCGGTACGGAACACACGCTGCTGGGCCTGATCCGCGTCGAGGAGAGCCCGGCCGCCCGGATCCTGCGCCAACTCGGCTTCACGCCGGACGAGTTGCGCGAGACGGTCAGGGCCGGGAGCGGCAGGTAGTCGACAGGCGGTCGGCAGGCGGTCGGGGCGTGGTCGTCAGCGCGCGGCGACCAACTCCTGGGCACTGCTGACCGTTCCGTCGGCGTGCCGGGTGAGCCGCAGCACCAGTACGTGCCGCCGGTCGGCCGGCGCGGTCACATAGAGCGGCCGGCCCTTGTTCAGGCCGGGTGCCTTGAACTCCAGCCGGGAACCGAAGGCTCCCGCGGCCATGTTGCAGCCCTTGGCCAAGGTCCGGCCGAAGGGATCGTGGTCGTGGGCGGTCGCGTCGACGTCGTAGTCGACCTTCTTGTTCTCGGGCTTGGCCACCGTCCCGACGTTCATCGTGACCCATGCGTGGACCTTCACGTCCGTGCAGACGGAGACCGTGCTGACGGCCTGCGGATCCGGGTCGCCGATGTCGACGCCTTCGGTGTCCTTCCCGGTCGACAGGAGGGCGCCGCCCAGCGCGGCGACCCCCACGACGACGATGGCCGCGCCGAGCAGAATCATCGAGCGGGTGCGAACGATCGGGAACATGGCCCCTCCGGGGAAGCGGTGTTGTCGCTTCGTAGGAGAGCCGCAGCAGTGCGGGAGTTGCGGCCGGAGTCGCTTCAAGACACCTCTGTGACAGGTGAGTTGACGGACCGTTACGGGTTCTGGCGACGGCTGGGTCCGAAGTGCTGCTCGCCCGCCGGATCGATGTCCACGTCCAGGCCGTTCAGGAGGCCGGCCAGCATCGTGAAGTACCCGACCGTGGTGATCAGCTCGACCACCTGACGGTCCGTGAAGTGCTTGCGCAGCGCGCCCAACGTGGCCTCCGCGAGGGTGTGTCGGGCCAGCAGTTCCTCCGTCGCGGTCAGCAGCGTCCACTCCACCTCGTCGAACTCGCCCTCCTCCGCCCGGAGTTCGACGATCGCGGCCAGCTGATCGGCCGTCACCCCCGCGTCCAGCGCGATCGGACGGTGCTGGACGAGCCCGTACGCGCAGTCCGTACGCGCCGCCACCGCCATCACCGCCAGCTCGCGCAACCGCACCGGCAACGACGACCCGAGCACGGCCATGGCCAGGTCTATCGCGGGACCCGGCAGATCCGGGGCGTGCGAGAGCATGCGGAACGCGTTCAGGGGAGTGGGGAGCTTGTCCACGGCGGGGGCGGAATGCTCGGGGTACGGGATGCGAGCCACGGGTGACCTCACTGGGATCCGGCCGATCGAGGGGCGGGTAACGGGTACGGGGGGGCGGGCAACGGGCGACGGGCAACGGGCACGGGCACGGGCACGGGCACGGGCACGGGCACGGGCACCCATCGCCGTACCCTCCTCACTCCTGCCGGAACCTCTCCCGCAACTTCGGGAACCGTTCCGCCAGTACCGCCTCGTTCTCCAGGTCGAGCGCTGCCCCGAGCGGCTCGGCGGGCGCCGGGGGGATCCCCAGGTCGGGGGCGACGGTGCCGGTGAGCTGCTCGTACGCCTCGTCCGCCGCGAACCCCAGCTCCTCACCGTCGCCGTCGATCTCGTCGTCGAAGTCGTCGATGAGGTCGGCCAGCGCGTCGGGATCGTGCACGGCACCCTCGTACACCTCGCGGCCCTGACCGATCAGCCAGCACCGGAAGAAGTCGAACGCGTCGTCGCTCGCCCCGTCGAGCAGCACCCACGCGGCACCCCACAGGTCCCAGGTGTAGGCGCGGTTGTAACGGGCCTCGAAATGCCGGGCGAAGTCCAGGACCAGCTCCGGGTCCAACTGCAGAAGCCGGTCCACGAGCAGGTCGGCCTGCTCCTCGGGGTCGCCCTCGGCGGCCTCGCGGGTGCCGTCCACCAGCTCCCAGAACTCCGTCTCGTCCATCACGGGTCAAGCATCGGTCCTGGACGGGTGGCGCGCACGTGGAGTGCAGCGGATTGTCACCTGGAGCGGGGCAGATCGTTATGGGCGGTACAGCGCGCCCAGCGGCACCACGCCGCTCACCAACCGCTCCCGCAGACTCTCCGGAGAGGGCACCGCTGAGTCGGGCCAGGACTCCGCGAGCTGGTTGGCGGGTGATCTTCTCGATCCCTCCGGGCCGGCCGGTCGCCTGGAGGGGAGCGGATCGCTACGTCCCGTACAGCGCCGCCAGCCGCAGCGTGTCGCTCGTGAACCGTGCCCGCAGACTCTCCGGCGCCAGCACCTCCACGTCCGGCCCCAGCCCGGCCAGCTGCGCGTGGGCGACCTCCTCTGACTCCACCGGGAGGGTCACCGTCAGCCATCCGTCGCCGTCCTCCGGCGTGCCCGCGCGCTCCAGTGCCTCCCTGGCCGCGGTCGGATCGACGGCGTACGGCAGTCTCCGCGCGCCGTCGGGCGACAGCCGCACCACCACCTCCGCCCGGAGGATCGACCGCGCGAACTGCCCCGCCCGCTCCTGCCAGAACGCCGGAAGATCGAAATCCTCCTGCCGTACGAAGCGCTCGTCGGCCCCCGCCGGATCGATCGCCGTGAACCGGTCGATCCGGTACACCCGGAAGGAATCACGGCCGGCGACCCGGGCGCACAGGTACCAGACGCCCGCCTTGAGCACGAGCCCGTACGGCTCCAACTCCCGCTCGACCTCGGCGTCCCCGCGCCGGTACCGCGCGACCACCCGGCGGTCGTCCCACACCGCGTCCGCCACGGCGGGGAGCAGTTCGGGGGTCTTGGGCTCCGTGAACCAGCTCGGCGCGTCGAGGTGGAACCGTTGCGCCGCCGCCCGCGAGGCATCCGACAGGGAGGGGAGAAGAGCCGCGGAGACTTTCAGCCGGGCGGCCGACGCCGCGTCCTCCAGCCCCATCTCGCGCAGCGCCCCCGGCACCCCGCTCAGGAACAGCGCCTCCGCCTCGCCGCGGGCCAGCCCCGTGAGCCGGGTCCGGTACCCGCCGACGAGCCGGTACCCACCGGCCCGCCCCCGGTCCGCGTACACCGGGACCCCCGCCTCCGACAGCGCCTGCGCGTCCCGGGTGACGGTCCGCTCGGACACCTCCAGCTCCCGCGCCAGCTCGGCGGCGGTCATGCCGGCGCGGGACTGGAGCAGCAGCACCATTTTGATGAGACGGGCAGCGCGCATGCGTTCATGATGAGGGGTCTGATCTCGCCCCCGCCGCCCCTACCCGTCCCATCCTTCCGGGGCTCCGCCCCAGACCCCGCTCCTCAAACGCCGGAGGGGCTGCATTTCAGCCCCTCCGGCGTTTGAGGACGAGGCCGTTCAGGCCGAAGCGGGGGTCTGGGGGCGGCAGCCCCCAGGGACGGGACGGGTAGGGGCGGCGGGGGCGAAAACACCCCCTACAGCCCGTAGCGCTCCCGCGCCTCCTTCACCGCCGTGGCCTTCACTTCCCCGCGCCGCGCCAGCTGCGCCAGCGCCGCCACGACGATCGACTCCGCGTCGACGCCGAAGTAACGCCGAGCCGCGTCACGGGTGTCGGACAGACCGAACCCGTCCGCCCCCAGCGACGACCAGTCCTGCTCGACCCACTGCGCGATCTGGTCGGGAACCTGCCGCATGTAGTCGGAGACCGCGAGCACCGGCCCCTCGGCCCCGTGCAGCGCCTGCCGCACATACGGCACCCGCTCCTCGCCCCGCAACAGCGCCGCATCCGCGTCCAGCGCGTCCCGCCGCAACTCGGTCCAGGACGTCGCCGACCAGACATCGGCCGCCACACCCCACTCCTCGGCGAGCAACCGCTGCGCCTTCAGCGCCCAGTGGATCGCCGTACCGGAACCGAGCAGCTGGATCCGCGCCGCGTTGGCGGCGGGCGAAAGCCCCGCCGATTCCGCCGTGTTGAAGCGGTACAGGCCCTTGACGATGCCCTCGTCGATACCGAGGCCGGCCGGCTTGGCGGGCTGCGGGATCGGCTCGTTGTAGACGGTGAGGTAGTAGAAGACGTTCGGGTCCTCGCCCTGGGCCGTCTCGCCGTACATCCGGCGCAGACCGTCCTTCACGATCGCCGCGACCTCGTAGGCGAACGCCGGGTCGTACGAAAGAGCCGCCGGGTTCGTCGCCGCGATGACCGGCGAGTGACCGTCCGCGTGCTGGAGACCCTCGCCCGTCAGCGTCGTACGGCCCGCCGTCGCGCCGACCAGGAAGCCGCGGCCGAGCTGGTCGCCGAGCTGCCACATCTGGTCGGCCGTGCGCTGCCAGCCGAACATCGAGTAGAAGATGTAGAAGGGGATCATCGCCTCGCCGTGCGTCGCGTACGACGTCGACGCGGCGATGAAGTCGGCCATCGAACCGGCCTCGGTGATCCCCTCGTTGAGGATCTGGCCGTTCTTGGCCTCCTTGTAGTACATGAGCTGGTCGCGGTCGACGGGCTCGTACGTCTGGCCCTTGGGGGAGTAGATCCCGAGCGACGGGAACAGCGACTCCATGCCGAACGTGCGCGCCTCGTCGGGGACGATCGGCACCCAGCGCTTGCCGGTCTCCTTGTCGCGGACCAGGTCCTTCACGAGACGTACGAACGCCATCGTCGTCGCCACGTTCTGGCTGCCCGAGCCCTTGTCGAAGGACGCGAACGCCTTCTCCGCGGGGGCGGGGAGCGCGGGCAGCGCGTGCGTACGACGGGCCGGGGCCGGACCGCCGAGGGCCGCGCGGCGCTCCTGGAGGTACCGCACCTCGGGGGAGTCGGCGCCGGGGTGGCCGTAGGGCACGACCCCGTCGACGAAGTCGCTGTCCTTGATGGGGAGTTCGAGCAGATCACGCATCTGCTTGAACTCGTCCGTCGACAGCTTCTTCATCTGGTGGTTGGCGTTCTTCGACGCGAAGCCCTCGCCCAGCGTGTGGCCCTTGACCGTCTGCGCCAGGATGACCGTCGGGCCGCCCTTGTGCTCCAGGGCCGCCTTGTACGCGGCGTAGACCTTGCGCGACTCGTGACCACCGCGCGAGAGGTGGAAACACTCCAGGATCTTGTCGTCGCTCAGCAGCTTCGCCAGCTCGACGAGCGCCGGGTCCTTGCCGAAGAAGTCCTCGCGGATGTAGGCGGCGCCGCGCGTCTGGTACGTCTGCACCTGGGCGTCCGGTACCTCGCGCAGCCGTCGTACGAGCGCGCCCGTGGTGTCGAGCTGGAACAGCTCGTCCCAGGCGTTGCCCCACAGGGACTTGACGACCTTCCAGCCGGCGCCCCGGAACTGGGCCTCCAGCTCCTGCACGATCTTGAAGTTCGCGCGGACCGGGCCGTCGAGGCGCTGGAGGTTGCAGTTGATGACGAAGGTCAGGTTGTCCAGACCCTCGCGGCTCGCCAGTGCGAGGGCCGCCGTCGACTCGGGCTCGTCCATCTCGCCGTCGCCGAGGAACGCCCAGACGTGCGACTCGGAGACGTCCTTGATGCCGCGCGCGGTCAGATAGCGGTTGAAGCGCGCCTGGTAGATCGCGGAGAGCGGGCCGAGGCCCATCGACACCGTCGGGAACTCCCACAGCCAGGGCAGCCGGCGCGGGTGCGGGTACGACGGGAGGCCGTTGCCGCCCGCCTCCTGGCGGAAGTTGTCGAGGTGCGCCTCGGTGAGGCGGCCGTCGAGGAAGGCGCGGGCGTAGATGCCGGGGGAGGCGTGGCCCTGGATGTACAGCTGGTCGCCGGAGCCGGGCGCTTCCTGGGATTCCTTGCCCTTGAAGAAGTGGTTGAAGCCGGTCTCGTACAGCCAGGCCGCCGAGGCGAAGGTGGCGATGTGGCCGCCGACGCCGTGTTTCGCGCCCCGGGTCACCATGGCCGCCGCGTTCCAGCGGTTCCACGCGGTGATCCGGTGCTCCATCGCGTCGTCGCCGGGCGCGGACGGCTCGGCGGCGGTCGGGATGGTGTTGACGTAGTCCGTCTCAAGCAGCTTGGGCAGCGCGATGCCGTTGCCCTCCGCGCGCTCCAGCGTGCGGCGCATCAGGTACGCCGCACGGTGCGGGCCGGCAGCCTTCGTCACGGCGTCCAGGGAGGCCTGCCATTCGGCGGTCTCCTCGGGGTCGCGGTCCGGGAGCTGGTCGAGCTCGCTCGGCTGGATGGCGTAGGGGTCGGTCATGTCGCCGCCTTCCTCAGTCGAAGGGGGGTGCCCTCGTCGGCAAGGGGTGTTTTCGGGGGTGCCCTTGGTCTTTGGCAGGACAGGGCGGCGGGCCCCGTGGTGGGAGCCCGTCGGTGACTGTAACTCCCTGATCGATGATCGATCAAAGGTTCCCGGGCAAAATATCTTGATTACGAGAAAGTCGGCACGGGGTGCCTTTTGCGAGGGCACCGGGTGCCGTGTTTTTCGCCGGTTTCCGGGGAGTTTTCGCAGGTGAGCATAGCTGCGCTCGGCTGCGTCACGGGCGCGGCGCGCAGCCCAGAACGTGCGCCTTCACCAACTCCGCGATACGCGGATCCCGGCGCCGGAACGCGGCCACCAACTCCTCGTGCTCCTCCGCGTACGACTGCTGCACCGTCCCCAGCCAGCGGATCGACAGCGCCGTGAACACCTCGATGCCGAGGCCCTCCCAGGTGTGCAGCAGCACCGAGTTCCCGGCCGCCCGGACCAGCTCCCGGTGGAAGCCGACCGTGTGCCGCACCTGACCGGTGCCGTCCGCGTCACGGTCCGCCTCGTACAGGGCGGCGACATGCGGCTCAAGTGCTGAGCAGTCCTCCGCCAGCTTCTCCGCCGCCAGCTCCGCCGCGATGGCCTCCAGGCCGGCCCGCACCGGGTAGCTCTCCTCCAGGTCGGCCGCGGTCAGATTCCGTACCCGTACGCCCTTGTTCGGTGCCGACTCGATCAGCCGCAGCGACTCCAGCTCGCGCAGCGCTTCGCGCACCGGCGTCTGGCTGACCTCCAGCTCGGTCGCGATCCGTCGCTCCACGATCCGCTCGCCCGGCTTCCAGCGCCCGCTGACGATCCCCTCCACGATGTGCTCGCGGATCTGTTCGCGCAGCGAGTGGACGACGGGCGCGGTCATGAGAGCTCCTTAAGGGCGTTTGACATCTAGACAATAAGGCCGCGCGCCCGCTCGGGAGGGGCGCACGGGGGCGCTTTCCTGCAGGTGAGACGAGACTTACACGCTGTCAGGGCAACCGGCTCCGTAAAGACCCGTACCGGCCCGGGACCGGAGCCGTCACCGCCGTGTCACCGGCAGAGCCTCCCCGCCCCGAACGGTGTCGCCGTCCATAGGGGGTGTCGGGAGAGGTACCCCTCGGCACATCGGGGGATGGCGTGAACAGTGGACTTTCTCGCGGCGCGGGGCTCGGACCGGTGGCCGTGGCGGCGCTGACCCTGGGGGTGGCGGGGTGCGGGCCGACACCTTCCCACGCGGCGGCGACGACCGGTACGCCCCTGCGGAACATGTCCGGCATCGCGTCCGGCGGCGGCGCCTGCGTCTTCGTGAAACCGGACGGCGCCCAGAAGCTCGGCCACGTCGGCCGGGGCTTCCGTATCACGGGGACGAACCAGTGGGAGTACGGCGCCGTCGAGAACCCCACCGACAAGCCGTACACCCCGCCCGGCGGCGACATCGGCGCCTGGCACACCACGGGATCGTACGCCCGGATGCTGAGCGACATGTCCCGGGACGCCCTCCCCCGCTCTCGGCTTCGCCGGGCCGCCCAGGACATGGTCCGGCAGGTGGAGGGACGGGGCTTCCTCGTCGGCATCGCCCCGAGGACCGGGAAGCTCACCTCACGGGACTGCCTGAGAAACACGGCGCCCCCGCCCGGAAGGCTCCGGAACGGGGGCACCGTACAAACGGACCAGGTGGCTTACAGGCCGAGCTCGACCTCGAACTCGCCCGCCTCCAGGATCGCCTTGACGGCCGTCAGGTAACGGGCCGCGTCGGCGCCGTCCACCAGGCGGTGGTCGTAGGAGAGGGTCAGGTACGTCATGTCGCGGACGCCGATGACCGTGCCCTCCTCCGTCTCGATGACGGCCGGGCGCTTGACCGTGGCGCCGATGCCGAGGATCGCGACCTGGTTCGGCGGCACGATGATCGTGTCGAAGAGCGCGCCGCGCGAACCGGTGTTGGAGATGGTGAAGGTCGCGCCGGACAGCTCGTCCGGGGTGATCTTGTTCGCCCGGACCTTGCCCGCCAGCTCGGCGGTGGCCTTGGCGATACCGGCGATGTTCAGGTCGCCCGCGTGCTTGATGACCGGGGTCATCAGGCCCTTCTCGGAGTCCACCGCGATACCGACGTTCTCGGTGTCGAAGTAGGTGATCGTGCCCTCGTCGACGTTGATCCGGGCGTTGATGGCCGGGTGGGCCTTCAGCGCCTGGGCCGCCGCCTTCACGAAGAACGGCATCGGGGAGAGCTTGACGCCCTCGCGCGCCGCGAAGGAGTCCTTCGCCTGGCCGCGCAGCCGCATCAGCCGCGTGACGTCGACCTCGACGACCGAGGACAGCTGCGCCTGCTCGTGCAGCGCCTTGACCATGTTGTCGCCGATGACCTTGCGGATGCGGGGCATCTTGACGGTCTGGCCGCGGAGGGGAGAGGCCTCCAGGGTCGGCGTCTTCTTGGCGGCGGCGGCCGGAGCGGCGGCAGCGGCGACGGGCGCCGGAGCGGCTGCGGCGGCCTTCGCGGCCTCGGCGGCGGCGATGACGTCCTGCTTGCGGATACGACCGCCGACGCCGGTGCCCTTGACGGTGCCCAGGTCGACGCCGTTCTCGGCGGCGAGCTTGCGCACCAGCGGGGTCACGTAGGCGCCGTCGTCCGTGGCCTGCGCGGCGGCGGGCGCCAGAGCGGCCGGGGCCACCGGAGCCGGAGCCGGAGCCACGACCGGCGCGGGGGCCGGGGCGGCGGGGGCGACCGGAGCCGGAGCGGCGGCGACCGGGGCGGGCGGTGCGACCGGAGCCGCGGGGGCCACCGGCGCGGGGGCCGGAGCCGGAGCGGCGGCCACCGGAGCGGGTGCCGGGGCGGCCGGAGCCGGAGCAGCCGCCGGAGCGGCACCCGGGGCGCCGACGACGGCGAGCTTGGCGCCGACCTCGGCGGTCTCGTCCTCGCCGACCAGGATCTCCAGCAGGACGCCGGCGACCGGCGAGGGGATCTCGGTGTCGACCTTGTCCGTGGAGACCTCAAGGAGGGGCTCGTCCTCAGCGACCTCCTCGCCGACCGCCTTCAGCCAGCGGGTGACGGTGCCCTCGGTGACCGACTCGCCCAGTGCGGGCAGCACGACGTCGGTACCGGAGGCGCCACCGGCCGGAGCGGCGGCAACGGGGGCGGGCGCGGCCGGGGCGGGCGCCGGAGCCGCGGGGGCCTCGGCGACGGGCGCCGGAGCGGGAGCCGCCACGGGCTCGGCGGCCGGGGCCGGGGCAGCGGCGGGGGCGCCGGTGCCGTCGTCGATCACGGCCAGCTCGGCGCCGACCTCGACGGTCTCGTCCTCGGCCACCTTGATGGAGGCCAGCACACCGGCGACGGGCGAGGGGATCTCGGTGTCGACCTTGTCGGTCGACACCTCCAGCAGCGGCTCGTCGGCCTCGACGCGCTCGCCCTCGGCCTTCAGCCAGCGGGTGACAGTGCCCTCGGTGACGCTTTCACCGAGCGCCGGAAGGGTTACGGAAACCGCCATGGTTTCGGTTGCTCCTTACGAATTGCGGAAGTCTGTGTCGTCGTCCGACCGAGGGGGTCAGTCGTGGGAGTGGAGAGGCTTGCCCGCCAGTGCCAGGTGGGCCTCGCCGAGCGCCTCGTTCTGCGTCGGGTGGGCGTGGATCAGCTGGGCGACCTCGGCGGGCAGCGCCTCCCAGTTGTAGATCAGCTGGGCTTCGCCGACCTGCTCGCCCATACGGTCGCCGACCATGTGGACGCCGACCACGGCACCGTCCTTCACCTGGACGAGCTTGATCTCGCCCGAGGTGTTGAGGATCTTGCTCTTGCCGTTGCCCGCGAGGTTGTACTTCAGAGCGACGACCTTGTCCGCGCCGTAGATCTCCTTGGCCTTGGCCTCGGTGATGCCCACGGAGGCGACCTCGGGGTGGCAGTACGTCACCCGGGGGACACCGTCGTAGTCGATCGGAACGGTCTTCAGACCGGCCAGACGCTCCGCCACCAGGATGCCCTCGGCGAAGCCGACGTGCGCGAGCTGGAGCGTCGGGACCAGGTCACCGACGGCGGAGACGGTCGGGACGTTCGTCCGCATGTACTCGTCGACCAGGACGTAGCCGCGGTCCATGGCGACGCCCTGCTCCTCGTAGCCGAGACCGGCGGAGACGGGCCCGCGGCCGACGGCGACGAGCAGCACCTCGGCCTCGAACTCCTTGCCGTCGGCGAGGGTGACCTTGACACCGGACTCGGTGTACTCGGCCTTCGAGAAGAAGGTGCCCAGGTTGAACTTGATGCCGCGCTTGCGGAAGGCGCGCTCAAGAAGCTTGGAGGAGTTCTCGTCCTCAAGGGGGGCGAGGTGCTTCAGGCCCTCGACGATCGTCACGTCGGCGCCGAAGGACTTCCACGCGGAGGCGAACTCCACGCCGATGACACCGCCGCCCAGGATGATCGCGGACTGCGGCACGCGGTCCAGGACGAGGGCGTGGTCCGAGGAGATGATCCGGTTGCCGTCGATCTCCAGGCCCGGCAGCGACTTCGGCACGGAGCCGGTCGCCAGCAGGACGTGGCGGCCCTGAACGCGCTGGCCGTTGACGTCGACGGAGGTGGGGGAGGTGAGCTTGCCCTCACCCTCGATGTAGTGCACCTTGCGGGATGCGATCAGACCCTGCAGACCCTTGTAGAGGCCCGAGATGACGCCGTCCTTGTACTTGTGGACGGCCGGTACGTCGATGCCCTCGAAGGTGGCCTTGACGCCGAACTGCTCGCTCTCGCGGGCCTGGTCGGCGATCTCGCCCGCGTGGAGCAGAGCCTTCGTGGGGATGCATCCTCGGTGCAGGCAGGTGCCGCCGACCTTGTCCTTCTCGATCAGGGCGACGTCCAGTCCCAGCTGGGCCCCGCGCAGCGCCGCGGCGTAACCGCCACTACCACCGCCGAGGATCACTAGGTCGAAAACGGTGCTGGCGTCGTTCGCCACGTCACGTCCTCCATGCATGTGCGCCGTACGCCGGTCGTCAGTGACCGCGCGGCGGCTGGTGTCCGGCCGCTCTTTCTCCGGCCCTGTGGTGGGGGCCCTGTCCTGCCGAGCCCATCTTCGCACTTGTCCGGGGCCAACGAGACGCCGGGCCGGGGTGTGAGACGCCACACGCTCACTTGAGAGACAGCGGATTGGTGAGACACCTGGGTGCGACCCCCAGGGGCGCGGGGCTGTATCGATATGCAGCTCCGCTGCGGGGCGCGACCGGACCCGCAGTCGCCGCAGAGCTAGGTGCGACCCCCTAGGGGCGCGGGGAACTGCGCGACCGGCCACAACCGACCCGCAGTCGCCCACGCACCTAAAGGCATCGAGCTATTGGGCGAAGAAGGTCAGCCCAGATCCCCCGCCGCGGTCAGCTCCGCAAGCCGCACCAACGTACGCACAGCAGACCCCGTCCCACCCTTGGGGGTGTAACCGAAGGGGCCGCCCTCGTTGAACGCGGGCCCAGCGATGTCGAGATGCGCCCAGGTGATCCCCTCACCCACGAACTCCCGCAGGAACAGCCCGGCGACCAGCCCGCCCCCCATCCGCTCACCCATGTTCGCGATGTCGGCGGTGGGAGAGTCCATCCCCTTACGCAGGTGCTCCGGCAACGGCATCGGCCAGGACGGCTCCCCGACCTCCTCCGCGGCCTCGACAATCGCGGAGCGGAACGCCTCGTCGTTGGCCATCACACCGAACGTCCGGCTCCCCAGAGCCAGAACCATCGCCCCCGTCAGCGTCGCCACGTCCACGATCGCGTCCGGCTTCTCCGCCGACGCCGCCCACAGCGCGTCCGCGAGGACCAGCCGGCCCTCCGCGTCCGTGTTGAGGACCTCGACGGTCTTGCCGCTGTACATGCGCAGCACGTCACCGGGACGGGTCGCGGAACCGGACGGCATGTTCTCGGCGAGCGCCAGCCAGCCGGTGACGTTGACCGCGAGGCCGAGACGGGCGGCGGCGACGACGGCGGCGAACACGGCGGCGGCACCGCTCATGTCGCACTTCATCGTCTCGTTGTGCCCGGCCGGCTTGAGCGAGATGCCGCCCGAGTCGTAGGTGATGCCCTTGCCGACGAACGCGAGGTGCTTGGTCGCGTCGGTGTGCGTGTACGTCAGCTTGACCAGGCGCGGACCGGCCGCAGAACCGGCGCCGACGCCGAGGATGCCGCCGTAGCCGCCCTTCTCCAGGGCCTTCTCGTCGAGCACCTCGACCTTGATGCCGTGCTCCTTGGCCGCGGTCTGCGCCACGGCCGCGAAGGCCTCGGGGTCGAGGTCGTTCGGCGGGGTGTTGACCAGGTCGCGGGCGCGGTTCAGCTCCTCGGTGACCGCCAGCGCACGCTCTACGGCCGCCTTGTACTCCTTGTCGCGCGGCTTGCCGCCGAGCAGGGCGACCTCGCCGAGCGGGCCCTTGCCGTTGCCCTTCGCGTCCTTGCCGTTGTCCTTGTACGCGTCGAAGGAGTACGCGCCGAGCAGCGCGCCCTCGGCGATCGCGCCGGCGTCGGCCGCGTCGGTGAGGGGGAGCGCGAAGGCGGCCTTCTTGGCGCCGGTGAGGGCGCGGGCGGCGACGCCCGCGGCCCGGCGCAGTGCCTCGGCGCCGTAGGCCTCGTCGTCCTCGGGCTCCGGGCCGAGCCCCACCGCGAGGACGAGCGGCGCCTTGAAGCCGGCCGGGGCGGGCAGCTTCGTGATCTCGCCCTCGGCACCGGAGGCGCCCAGGGTCTCCAGGATGCCGGCGAGCCTGCCGTCGTACGCCTTGTCCACGGCGTCGGCGCCCGGTGCGACGACCGGGCCCTTGCCGCCCTTGCCGACACCGATCACGATCGCGTCGGCCCGCAGGCCGGGCGCCGCGGCGGTGCTGAGAGTGAGAGCAGTCACAGTGGTGAATTCTCGCTTCCGATGTGGAGTTGCTGTGGTCGAGCGGGGTGGGTCGACCGGGCCCGACAGCCGACCCTATTTCCGACCTGCGGCGGCGGTAGGCAGGGGGTGCTGGCGAGTGCCCAGGACGAGCCTACGCGCGTCTGCACGACGGCTCATTCACGCCAGGGGTTCACCTGGCGGGACGGAGTGGCCGCTTCTCGATCCTCGCCCCGGATGTCCACCCTCCTCGCCACCACCCCCGTCGTCGCGGTACCGGGCATGGGCGATCATCCTGGGGTACCCGGCCCCACACCGGGAAGCGCTGGCAGCCCCGCCCGGGCGCCGCCCGGCAGTGGCAGCTCAGCGGGCGCCTGGACACCTCCGTGGACGTGCCGGTCTACGACACCGGCGCCTGGGAGGGCTTCCGCCCGGACGCCGGGAAGTTCCCCAAGTCGGCACTGGGCAAGGGCAACGGCTGGAAGGGCGAACGCCGGCTCGACATCCGCCTCGTCGCCAAGCTGGCCCACGCCCGGGGCATGGCGGTCGGCCTGAAGAACGACCTCAAGGCGGTCTTCCACGTCGAGTACGAACTCCCGACCACAAAATTCTGCGCGAACTCCCGCCGCCTGAAGCTGAGTTCGCTGAACATGCCCGAGGGCAGCCAACCCGGGGGCGCGGGGCTGTGACATGTGCGGCTCCGCCGCGCGGGCGCGACCAGCCACCACGCACCCGCACTCACCCACTCAGCGCAAGCACCACGAGCGCAGTCGTAGCAGCAGTCTCCGCAAGCCCCCCGAATACGTCCCCGGTAACCCCACCGAACCGCCGCCGACAGTGCCGCAGAAGAATCTCAGCGACGACGAGTGCCACGACAAGCGCAGGCGCGATCCCGTACATCCTGAGAGCCGACCCGCACGCCCAACCCACGACCACAAGCCCCACCACCAGGCCCAGCGCCCAGCGAACCGGCACAACCCCCGCAACCGCGGCCCCCAGCCCCTCCGGCCGGGCCGCCGGCACCCCCGCACGAGCACCCCAGGTCAACGCGAGCCGTGCGGCGACCGCCGATACGACCGCCGCCCCCGCCCCCCGGGCCCACGAGTCGCCGTACAGCTGCGCCAGCACGGCCACCTGAGCCAGCAGGACGAAGACAAGGCTGAGCACCCCGAACGGCCCGATGTCCGACTGCTTCATGATCCGCAGCGCGTCCTCCGCCGGCTTCCCGCTCCCGAGCCCGTCCGCCGTGTCCGCGAGCCCGTCGAGGTGCAGACCCCGGGTGAGGACGGCGGGTACGGCGACGCCGCCGACCGCGGCGAGCAGCGGGCTCGCGCCCAGGAACAGGAGCAGCAACCCGAGCCCCGCCGCGCAGCCACCGACGACCACCCCGACAACCGGCGCCGCCATCATCCCGGCGCGCGCGGCTTCGCGGTCCCACCGGGTCACCCTCACCGGGAGCACGGTCAGGGTGCCGAAGGCGAAACGGAGGCTGTCGAGGCGCGGGGTCTTGGACACCGGCGCAGGTTACCCGGCGATCAAGGAGAGGCTCCCGGCGGCCGTCGCTAAAGTGCGCATATGGGACATTGGCTGCACCGCAACATCGTCGAGCCGGGCAAACTGCCCCTGCTCCTCGCGCTGACCGCCTTCGTCCTGACGTTCCTCATCACCCGGGTCATCACCCGCCTGATCCGCGCCGGCAAGGGCCCCTTCGGCAACATCAAGGCCGGTGACGTCCACATCCACCACGTCGTCCCCGGAGTCGTACTCACCGTGCTCGGCGGCTTCGGCGCGGTGGCCAGCACGCGCTACGGCGTCGGGTCGGCCCTGTTCGCGATCGTGTTCGGGATCGGCGCGGGCCTGGTGCTGGACGAGTTCGCGCTGATCCTCTACCTCGACGACGTGTACTGGACCGAGGCGGGCCGCAAGAGCGTGGAGGCGGTGGTGCTCACGGCGGCCCTGGTCGGCTTCGTCCTCGCCGGTTTCTCACCGTTCGGCGTCAACGACCTCAGCGCCGCCGAACTCCACGACCGCGCCGGCGTCATCGTCAGCGTCGCGGTCAACTTCCTCTTCTCCCTGATCGCCCTGAGCAAGGGCAAGGCCCGTACGGCGGTCTTCGGTGTGCTGGTCCCGCTGGTCGCCGTCGTCGGGGCGATCCGCCTGGCCCGCCCGGGTTCCCCCTGGGCGAAGCG
Source organism: Streptomyces sp. NPDC088350 (assembly GCF_044753545.1). Taxonomy (NCBI): domain Bacteria; kingdom Bacillati; phylum Actinomycetota; class Actinomycetes; order Kitasatosporales; family Streptomycetaceae; genus Streptomyces; species Streptomyces sp. NPDC088350. Next base: position 71,193 of record NZ_JBIVNL010000007.1, read on the forward strand.
CTTCTACCGTCGGCGCCGCCACCGGGCCCGGGCCCGTTCCACCCTCCGCGCCTACCACCACGACCGCCGCTGGGCGGGCCCGCGCCGCGCCTTCCAGGACTGGATCGGCGGGAAACCGGATCCGGAGCCGGCGCGGATTCCCGGGCGCCGGTGAGCGCGTCCCACCACGCCCGCCCCGCCGCGCCTAGCTCCCTCGGCGCCGCCGATGCCGTACCGCCGAAGCCAGGCACAACAACCCCACCGCGATGATCGCCGCCAAGTGCTCCTTGCCGGCGAGGTTCCCCTTCAGCATGACCTCGACCGCCATCGCCCCGGTCACCGCCAGCGCCGTCGCGTACGCGCCGTAGCGCCACGCCACGAACACCGCGAGGCCGACCACCGCGGCCGAGGGACCGGTGTCCACGACCAGCCGGTCCGAGCTGGGCAGCCCGAACGGGTTGTCGAAGCCGAGCCAGATGCCCAGCCGGGCGTACAGCGTGCCGGCGAGGGTCGCGGTGTAGGCGATGACCAGGGTGCGCCAGCGGCCGATGCAGATCTCCGCGATGCCGAACACGAAGAGGATCTGCGCCAGCGCGCCCCACACGGGCAGGTCGAGCGCCGGGACGAAGAGGGAGAGCGGGGTGCGCAGGAGCGCCAGCCACAGCGGGTCCTCGGCCCGTACCGCGCCCGCGTCCTGCACGAACTGGTAGCCCCACGACTGGTTCTGCACGACCTGCAGCGCCGCCGTCAGCAGTACCGCCCCGAGCGTCATCGGGATCGCCCACCGGCGCCGCTTCAGCAGCGGCTCGCGCACGGTGACGTAGAGCAGTCCCCATTCGGCGCGGGCCCAGCGGGCGAGGCGGTTCATCTGTGCGTCTCCAGGTGCTTGCGGTGCAGCCACTTCGGCAGTCCCGGCGCCTCCAGGAACCCCTCCGCGCGCGCCGCCGCGAGGCCGATGCGCAGCAGGTCCGCGCTCTTCTCGAAGAGCAGGAACCGGGGTTCCCAGATGGGCCGGTACTTGGCGTTGGCGCGGTACAGCGACTCGATCTGCCACCAGCGCGAGAAGAAGCTGAGGAGTGACCTCCACAGCCGCAGCACCGGCCCGGCGCCGATCCGCGCCCCCCTTTCGAAGACCGAACGGAACATGGCGAAGTTGAGCGAGACCTGGGTGATCCCGATCTCCTGGGCGCGGCGCAGGAGTTCGATCACCATGAACTCCATCAGCCCGTTGTCGGAGTCGCGGTCCCGCCGCATCAGGTCGAGCGACAACCCGCGCGGACCCCACGGCACGAAGGACAGCACCGCCCTCAACTCACCGTCCCCGTCGGTGCATTCGAGCATCACGCAGCGCCCGTCGTCCGGGTCCCCGAGCCGCCCCAGCGCCATGCTGAACCCGCGCTCCGTCGCCCCGTCCCGCCAGTCGTCCGCCCGCTTCAGCAGATACGCCATCTCCTCGGCCGGAATGTCCTCGTGCCGCCGGATCCGCACGGTGTACCCGGCCCGTTTCACCCGGTTGTAGGCCTGCCGTACGGTCCGCATGGCGCGCCCCTCCAGCGTGAAGTCGGCGACCTCGACGAGGGCTTCGTCCCCGAGTTCGAGGGCGTCGAGTCCGTGCCGCGCGTAGACGGTGCCCGCTTCCTCGCTCGCGCCCATGACGGCCGGAATCCATCCGTGAACGCGGGCTTCCGCCAGCCACGGCTCGATCGCGCCGGGCCACGCCTCGGGATCGCCGATCGGGTCGCCGGACGCCAGCGACACCCCGCCCACGACCCGGTACGCGACGGCCGCCTTGCCGGTCGGCGACCACACCACGCTCTTCTCCCGGCGCAGCGCGAAGTACCCGAGCGAGTCCCGCTCGCCCTGCCGCTCCAGCAGTACCCGCAGCTTCTTCTCGTCGTCCTCGGTGAGCGGGTCGACGGCACGCCGGGAGCGGAACGCGGCGTAGAACACGGCGAGGACGAGGATCGTGCTGAGCACGTTGATGGCGACGTTGGCCCAGTTCGGGGTCCAGATCCCGGGGAAGCGGTTCTCCGGGGCGTCGATCGTGACCAGCCGGAACGCGCCGTAGTGCCAGCGCTCCACGAACGTCGAACGGGACGCGTCGTGCGCCTGGTTGGTGACCGTCACCAGCAGCCCGGCCAGCAGCGAGGCGACCAGGGTCCCGCCGACGGCGACGACGGCGGCCAGCCGGGGGTTGGACCGGTCGCCCTTGGCGTAGAACTCCCGCCGCCCCACCAGCAGCGCGGCGACGAAGGCCGCCGTCAGCGCCAGGGAGACCCAGTTCTGCGCGTAGCGCCGGATCTCCGGGAACGACATGGCGAACGCGAACAGCGCCAGGAACAGCCCGCTGACCACCAGGTTCAGGATCCACGCGGCCCGTTTGCGGCGCCGCATGGTGATGGCGAGGAACGCCGTGAACACCCCGGAAGCGAAACCGGCCGTCAGCAGATACGGCGTGAAGAAGTTCTCCTGGTTGTGCCGTCGTACGTCCTGCCCCAGCGAAAACCACGCCGCGCTGAGGAAGTTGATGAACGCGACGGCCCGCAAATACCAGACGGCGAAGGCCGCGGCCCGCCGCGAGGCGCCTGAGCTATGACGTTCTTGAACGGGCCCGACCCGGACATCTCCCATGAAGGAGGATCATATGGGCGTTGCTGCGGCGAACACTTCTTTTCCGTCGCCGCAACGACCGGGCCCACGTTACTTACTCCCGGGGCTTCTCCACGCCGGGCCTCGCCGCCTATCCGTCGGGCTTCTCCACACCGGCCCCCGTCACCTACTCCTCGGGCTTTCCCACACCGGCCGACTTCTCGACGTCGGCGGGCTTCTGCGCGTCGGCTGATGTCCCGGCGGCGGGCTTCTCGACGTCGGCCGGTGTCTCTGCGTCGGTCGGCTTCTCCGGGTCGGCCGGCTCCTGCACGTCGGTCGGCTTCTCCGGGTCGGCTGGCGCCTGCACGTCGGCTGGCGCCTGCACGTCATCGGGCGTCTCGGCGCCGACCGGGTCCTCGGTCTTCTCCGGGCCTGCGGCCGGTTCCTGCCCCGCGGTCTTCTCCGGGCCTGCGGCCGGTTCCTGCCCCGCGGTCCTCTCCGGTCCCACGGCCGCCTCCGGCCGCGCGGCCTGTTCCGACCTCGCGGGACTCTCCGGCTCTGTGGCCCGCTCCGGCCGAGCGGCACCCTCCGGCTCCGCAACGGATACGGGCGGCTCCACGGCAGCCACGGGTTCCGTAGCCGCGTCGGCCTGCGCGGCAGGTACAGGTTCCGCAGCTACATCGGGTTCTGCGGCAGGCACGGGCTCCGCAGCCGCATCGGCCTTCACAGCAGCCGCAGGTTCCGCAGCGACGTCGGCCTTCACAGCAGCCGCAGGTTCCGCAGCGACGTCGGCCTGCGCGGCAGCCGCAGGTTCCGTAGCCGCATCGGTCTCCACGGCAGACACGGGCTCCGTAGCCGCGTCGGCCTCCACGGCAAGCACAGGCTCCGCAGCCGCAGCCGCCTCCACCGTGGCAGGGGAACCCTCCGCCAACTCATCCCGCTTGAGCGGGAGTTCGGCGGCGAGTGCCGCCGCGGCCTGCACCAGGGGCAGCGCGAGCAGCGCGCCCGCGCCCTCGCCGACGGTCACGCCGTGGTCGAGGAGGGGCTCCAGGGCCATCCGGTCCAGCGCCTTCGCCTGCCCCGGCTCCCCGCTGTTCTGCCCGGCCAGCCACCAGTCCGGCGCCCGGAACGCGACCCGCTGGCCCACCAGCGCACAGGCCGCGGCCACGACCCCGTCCAGGATCACCGGCAGCTTCCGTACGGCACTCTGGAGAAGGAACCCGGTCATCGCGGCGAGGTCGGCCCCGCCCACCGTCGCGAGGAGCTGCAACTGGTCGCCCAGCACCGGCCGGGCCCGCCGCAGAGCGTCCCGGATCGCCGCGCACTTGCGCATCCACGCCAGGTCGTCGATCGGGAGGCCGCCACGCCCGGTGACGACGGACGCGTCGGTGCCGCACAGCGCGGCGATCAGGACGGAGGCCGGGGTCGTACCGCCGACGCTCACATCGCCGAGGACCACCAGATCCGTACCGGAGTCGGCTTCGTCGTTCGCGACGGCGACGCCGGCCTCGAACGCGGCCGTCGCCTCCTCCAACGTCAACGCGTCCTCGATGTCGATCCGCCCGCTGCCCCGCCGTACGCGGTGCTTCACGACCTCGTCGGGCAGTGCGCCCGGCTCGCAGTCCAGGGCCATGTCCACGATCCGTACCGGCACCCCGAGCCGCCGGGCGAGCACCGCCGCCGGGCTGCCGCCCTCCAGGACCGAGCGCACCAACTGGTCGGCGCTGCCCGCCGGTCGGGCCGACACGCCGAGCGCGGCGACCCCGTGGTCACCCGCGAACAACACGACACGCGGCCGTTCGACCGGCCGTACCGGCACGGCGCCCTGCGCCGCCGCCAGCCACTCACCCAGGTCGTCGAGTCGGCCCAGCGACCCGGGCGGCACGATCTGACGTTCACGCCGCGCCTCGGCGTCGCGCCGCACACCGCCGTCGGGGCGCTCGATCAGGTCGGTGAAGTCGTCGAGATTAAGCGAGCTCATTCGCCGAACAGTACCGGCAGCGATCGCACGCGACAGAGCCACATGGCCACCACGCGCCCCGGACGTCCTTGCCCTCAAGATCGAGATCCCGTACGTATCGTTTTGCACCGTTTTGCCGTACGTCTCCGGGAGCCGCCCATGAACAGCCTGCGCACCCGCGTCAGCACGCGCGTCAGCGCCCTCGACGAACGCCGCCGCCACCGGGCACTGGCCCGCGCGATCCTGCGGCTCCTCCCCGAACCGGAGAGCTGGCTGGACATCGGCACGGGCGACGGCCACTTCCCCGAGACGGCGAAAGAACTCTTCCCCTACACGTCCTTCGACGGCCTCGACCCCACCCCACGGGTCGTCCGGGCCCGCGCGGCCGAACGCATCGAGGAGGCCTACGCCGGCCACCTCACGGACCCGCACATCACATCCGCCCTGCACGCCCGCTACGACGTCGTCAGCCTCCTCCGCGACCGCTCACCCGCCCCCGACCCCGAGGCCGAACTCCAGGCGGCCCTCGCGGTCCTGCGCCCCGGCGGCCTCCTCCTCATGGAAGGCCGCCCGGACGACCTGCGCGCCCAACTGGTCCCCCAGGACTGCGAGATCGTCACCGAACACCGAGGCTTCCAGGACCGGCTCCCGCCCCCGCAACGGATCATCGCCCGCAAAAACCACCAGCCGTGACCGCCCTAGCCGCGCAGCTTGAGCGCCTGCCCCGCCACCACCAACAACACGTGCTCGCACTCACCGGCGATCGCGGCGTTCAACCGCCCCAGCTCGTCCCGGTACCGGCGCCCGGACGCGGTCGCCGGCACGATCCCCGAGCCCACCTCGTTCGACACGGCGACGAGGGTCCGCCGCGTGGCACGCACGGCCGCCGTCAACTCCCGTACCCGCTCCCGTAGTTGCTTCTCCCCGCCGTCCCCCCACTCCGTGTCGTCCCAGGCCCCCACGGAGTCCATCGCGTCCGTCAGCCACAGCGACAGACAGTCGACGAGCAGCGGCGGCCCGTCCTCGGCCAGCAACGGCACCAGGTCGCACGTCTCCGCCGTACGCCACGAGCCCGGCCGCCGTTCCCGGTGCGCGGAGACCCGGGAGGCCCACTCGGTGTCCCCTTTGCGCGAGCCGCCGGTGGCGACGTACAGCACGTCAGGGAAGGCCTCCAACCGCCGCTCGGCCTCCGCCGACTTCCCGGACCGCGCCCCGCCAAGGACCAGCGTCCGCCGCGGCACATCGGGCACGTCCTCGTACACCCCCACGGTCAGCGTCGTCCCGTCCGGCACGGCCCGCGCCCCCACGGCCGCCAGCCGCCGCGCCAACTCGGCCCCCGGCGCCACATCGTGATCGAGATGCACGGCGACGACATCGGTGGTCGGCCCCATCGCCCCCACCGCCCGCAGCTTGGCGAGCGCGTCCGGCCGCCCCACGACATCGGCGAGCACCATGTCGTACGAGCCGCCGTTCCCCTCCTCCAACCCGGCCGGCGCGCCCCCCGGCGGCAGATACAGCACCCGCTGCCCGTCGGGGCCGGTGACGGCGTACCCGGTACCGGGCGCGTCCATCGCCACCGCCCGCACCCGATGCCCCGTCAGCAGCGCCAGCTCCCGCCCGTCCGGCACCCGCCCCGGCTGCGGCAGCCCCGCCGGCACCTCCACCGGCGGCCCGTCGTGCGGATGCGACAACAACACCTGCCGCACACCTCCGAGCGAATGCCCCGCCCGCGCGGCGGCAAAGGCCGCCCCCGGCGTCAGATCGAGCAACAGCGTCCCGTCCACGAGCACGGCGGTAGCAGCCCGAGCATCCACCCCGAGCGAAACGGCACAGGCCGCACAGGGACAGTCGAGGCGGGGGAGTCCAGCGGGGGCACCGGTGCCGAGCAGAGTGAGTTCCACGGGCTGATTTTCGCCGTTCACCGGTGAACATGCGCGCCCTGGTCCCACATAGGGGCGCGGGGCTGTGACATGTGCGGCTCCGCCGCGGGGCGCGATCAGCCCCCACCGGCCCGCAGACCAAGAACTTCCGGAACATGATCACGGCCAACCCGGCGGAGCGCATACGCTGCTGGTCTGCATACGCTCAGACCTTGGAGGCGTACATGGCGGCATGGATCTGGCGGTTCGAGAAGTCCGACGGGACCGAGGTCGAACCGGCGGTACAGCCGGAGGAGTTCACCACACAGGGCGACGCGGAGTCCTGGCTCGGCGAGATCTGGAAGGACCTCGTCGCAGGCGGCGCGGACCAGGTGTTCCTCTTCGAGGACGGCACGCAGATCTACGGTCCGATGAGCCTGCACGCCGAGGACGCGTAACCCGTCGTAGGCCAAAGAGGTCGGGGGCGGCCGGAGAATCACCGGCCGCCCCCGCCTCGTTCCCCATTCCGCGAGTGTCTCTTTGGGGTGAATATCCGGCCCGCACTGCCCACCCGAACGGATGTGCGATCAGCCCCGCACGCCGCACAGATGCAGCAGCGCGGCCACCGCCCGATACGGATCCGTCCGCCCCGCCCGCTCCTCGGCGGCCAGCAGCGGCGCGAGGTCCGCCGGGATCTCGACGCCCTCGGAAGCGGTGTCGGTGAAGACCCGCACCCCGTACCAGGACTGCAACGGCGCCCCGATCCCCGCCAGCGTAGCGGTGAGGGTGTCCAGCCGGTCCGCCCGCACATCGAGGCCCAGCCGGTTGCGATAGGCCGTCGAGTCGAACGCGGTCAGCGCGCCCGCCCAGTCCCAGGAGAGTCCGGGCCGCATCGCCAGCGCGTCGGCGTTCCGCACGAGAAGCGACAGCAGGCCGCCCGGCGCCAGCATCCGCGCAAGACCCGCGAGCAGCGGATCGGGCTCGGACACGTACATGAGTACGCCATGACAGAGCACGACGTCGAAGCTGCCCGGCAGGAAGTGCACGCCCGTGTCCCGGCCGTCGCCCTCGATGATCCGCACCCGCTCCCGGATGCCCTCGGGCTCGCCGGACAGCGCCTCGCGGGCCGCGGCGATCATCCTCGGTTCCTGTTCCAGCCCGGTCACCTGGTGTCCGGCCCGGGCCAGCCGCAGCGCCTGCGTGCCCTGGCCCATCCCGACGTCGAGCACCCGCAGCCGCTGCCCGACGGGATACCGGCCGGCTATCTGCTCGTCGAGCTGCCGGGCCACCAGTTCCTGTCGTACGACATCCCGCAGCCCGCCCAGCCTGCTCAGCCAGGCGTCCGCCGCGCCCCCGGAGAAGGAGTCCGCGCTCAGGGCTTCTCTCCGCGCTTGACCAGCGGCTTCGGCAGCCGGAGTCGACGCATCTGGAGGGAGCGCATCAGCGCGTAGCGGACCGTGCCCTTGGTGTTCTGGCCCGGGAAGCGCTCGGCGAGCAGCTTGCGCAGCCGGAACGCGCTCCAGAAGGAGTCGACCACGATCAGCACGATCACCACGAGCCACAGCAGCAGCGCGATGCTCTGCAGCGCGCCCACCCGCACCACGCTGAGCACGAGGATCACCACGGCCAGCGGCAGGAAGAACTCGGCGATGTTGATGCGCGAGTCGACGTAGTCACGCCCGAACCTGCGGACCGGGCCCTTGTCACGCGCGGGCAGGTACCGCTCGTCACCGGTGGCCAGCGCGGTGCGCTGCCTCTCCATCGCCGCACGCCGCTCGTCGCGCTGGCGCTTGGAGGCGTCCTTGCGCGTCATCGAGGTGTTGGCGACGCTCCGGCGCTGGGTCTGCGACTCACTGCGCTTGGGCGTGGGCCGACCCTTCGGTGCCTGAGGGTCTCGGGGCTGCTTGGAGTCGGTCGGCGACGCCTTGTCGGCGGTCGCGGCCTTCTCTTCCTTGGAACGGCTACGGAACACAAAAGCCAAGCTTACGGGGTGGACGGGGTTGGACCCCAGTCCCCTGGGGAACGATCCGGCAACACCGGTCGTCTGTAGGGGGACAAGGGGAACGCTGCAGACGGTCGGCCCGGGCGCTGATCCGGGTGGTTGTCCGGAGAGGTACCCGGGGTGTTACCCGGGGAACACCTACTCCTTACGCCGGAGCGGGACCGTAGGCAGTCGTCCTTGGGGATGACCGCATCAGTCCCCGAACAGTGCGGTAATGGATGCAGGGCCCGTACTGTGGGTTCTGTTGCAGTCGCTGGAGCTGGAGTCCGTCAGAAGGGGGCGCGCGAAGCCCATGAGCGGTGTCATGAAGCGTATGGGGATGATCTTCCGCGCGAAGGCGAACAAGGCCCTTGACCGGGCCGAGGACCCGCGCGAAACCCTCGATTACTCGTACCAGAAGCAGCTGGAGCTGCTTCAGAAGGTGCGCCGGGGAGTGGCCGACGTCGCCACCTCCCGCAAGCGTCTGGAGCTCCAGCTCAACCAGCTGCAGTCGCAGTCCTCGAAGCTGGAGGACCAGGGCCGCAAGGCGCTCGCCCTCGGCCGTGAGGATCTGGCCCGCGAGGCACTCTCGCGCCGCGCCGCGCTCCAGCAGCAGGTGACGGACCTGGAGACGCAGCACACCACCCTCCAGGGCGAGGAGGAGAAGCTCACCCTCGCGGCCCAGCGCCTCCAGGCCAAGGTGGACGCCTTCCGTACGAAGAAGGAGACCATCAAGGCCACGTACACGGCGGCCCAGGCGCAGACCCGGATCGGCGAGGCCTTCAGCGGCATCTCCGAGGAGATGGGCGACGTCGGGCTCGCGATCCAGCGCGCCGAGGACAAGACCCAGCAGCTCCAGGCCCGCGCCGGCGCCATCGACGAACTGCTCGCCTCCGGCGCCCTCGACGACCCCACCGGCATGGCCAAGGACGACATCCAGGCCGAGCTGGAACGGCTGTCGGGTGGTACGGATGTAGAGCTGGAACTCCAGCGCATGAAGGCGGAGCTGGCCGGCGGCTCGTCGGCGCAGCAGCAGGCGATCGAAGGCGGCAAGGACCAGTCCCAGTCGCAGTCGAATGCGTCGGCTCAGCCGCAGGACACTCCGCGCTTCGACAAGCAGTGACCTGATGTGACGGCCCACGCCTGAGGAGGGCGACATGATCGTACGGATCATGGGGGAGGGGCAGGTGAGGCTGGCCGACAGCCACCTCACCGAGCTGAACAAGTTGGACGACGTACTCCTGACGGACATACAGAACGGCGACGGCCCCGCCTTCCGGCAGACCCTCCAGGCCCTCCTGGCCAAGGTCCGCGAGCTGGGCGAGCCCCTGCCGGACGACTCCCTGGAGCCGTCGGAACTCATCCTCCCGGCCGAGGACGCGACCCTGGAGGAGGTCCGGGACCTGCTGAGCGACGACGGCTTGATCCCGGGGTGACCGCTCCTTTGTGCGCATTTCAGCGTCGGCCGGCACAATCCAGCCCGTCCGGCGTTTGAGGACCAGGCCCCTCCAGGGCCTAAGGGGGGTCTGGGGGCGCAGCCCCCGGGAGGGACGCCATACGGTGCCAGAATGAGCGTTCTCGACCGAGCCCGCTGCCAAGCGAAGGCGCACCCCTCCGCGCTGGACGCGGCCCTCGCCGCCGCAGTGCTCGTGTGCATGGTGGCCGGGTCGTTCGTGGACCCGCACGGAGGGCACGGCGTCAGCTGGGGCATCCGCACCCCGGACCCGCTCAGCCTGGTCATGATGACGGTCGGCGCCGCCGCGCTCGTCTTCCGCCGCTACGCCCCCATGACGGTCCTCGCCGTCACCGGCACCGCCTCCCTCGTCGAGAGCGTCACCAGCGACCCCCGCGCCCCGGTCGCGATGGGCGCCGTGGTCGCCCTGTTCACCGTCGCGGTCACCACCGACCGCGCCACCACAATCCGGGTCGGTCTGCTCACGATGACCGTGCTGACCGGCGCCGCGATGCTCGGCGGCCCCCTCCCCTGGTACGCCCAGGAGAACCTCGGCATCTTCGCCTGGACCGGCATGGCCGCCGCCGCGGGCGACGCCGTACGCAGCCGCAAGGAGTTCGTGCACGCCATCCGCGAGCGCGCCGAACGGGCGGAACGCACCCGCGAGGAGGAGGCCCGCCGCCGCGTCGCCGAGGAACGCCTGCGCATCGCCCGCGACCTGCACGACGTCGTCGCCCACCACATCGCCCTGGTCAACGTCCAGGCCGGCGTCGCCGCGCACGTCATGGACAAGCGCCCCGACCAGGCCAAGGAAGCCCTCGCCCACGTCCGCGAGGCCAGCCGCTCCGCGCTCAACGAACTCCGCGCCACCGTCGGCCTGTTGCGCCAGTCCGGCGATCCCGAGGCCCCCACCGAACCGGCCCCGGGCCTGGACCGTCTCGAAGAACTCGCCGGCACCTTCCGCAGCGCGGGCCTGCACGTCGAGGTCGCCCGCGCGGACAACGGCACCACCCTCCCCGCCGCCGTCGACCTCGCCGCCTACCGCGTCATCCAGGAAGCCCTCACCAACGTCCAGAAGCACGCCGGTACGGAGGCGAAGGCCGAGGTCAGCGTCGTACGTGTGGGCCCGAACGTGGAGGTCACCGTCCTCGACAACGGCTCCGGCGAGGACGAGGACCCCGACTCCGGCGGCGGCCACGGCCTGCTCGGCATGCGCGAGCGCGTCACCGCCCTGCGCGGCACCCTCACCACCGGTCCCCGGTACGGGGGCGGCTTCCGCGTCCATGCGATCCTGCCCGTCAAGACCCGCCCACGCGCTTCGGGGGACCCCGTATGACGACGATCCGTGTCCTGCTCGCCGACGACCAGGCCCTGCTGCGCAGTGCCTTCCGCGTACTCGTCGACTCCGAGCCCGACATGGAGGTCGTGGGAGAGGCCTCGGACGGCGCGGAGGCCGTACGGCTGGCGAAGGAGCAGCGGGCCGACGTCGTGCTGATGGACATCCGGATGCCCGGCACGGACGGCTTCGCCGCCACCCGCATGATCAGCGCCGACCCGTCCCTCGCCCACGTCCGGGTGGTCATCCTGACGACGTTCGAGGTCGACGACTACGTCGTGCAGTCGCTGCGCGCGGGCGCCTCCGGCTTCCTCGGCAAGGGCTCGGAACCCGAGGAACTCCTCAGCGCGATCAGGGTCGCGGCGGCAGGGGAAGCCCTGCTGTCCCCGGTGGCGACCAAGGGCCTGATCGCCCGCTTCCTCGCCCAGGGCGGCGCGGCGGACGACGACCGCGACCCCGCCCGCGCCGAACGCCTCGAAGCCCTCACCGTCCGCGAACGCGAGGTCCTCGTCCAGGTCGCCGGCGGCCTCTCGAACGACGAGATCGCCGAACGCCTCGAAGTCAGCCCGCTGACGGTGAAGACCCACGTCAACCGCGCCATGTCCAAACTGGGCGCCCGCGACCGGGCCCAACTCGTCGTCATCGCCTACGAGTCGGGGCTGGTCCGGCCGCGGGTGGAGTAGAACTGAGACGTCTACGGCAGCGCCAGCATGCGCTCCAGCGCCAGCTTGGCGAACGCCTCCGTCTCCTTGTCCACCTCGATGCGGTTGACCAGGTTGCCCTCGGCGAGGGACTCCAGGGTCCAGACCAGGTGGGGGAGGTCGATGCGGTTCATCGTCGAGCAGAAGCAGACCGTCTTGTCGAGGAAGACGATCTCCTTGCCCTCGGGCGCGAAACGGTTCGCGAGCCGTCGTACGAGATTCAGCTCGGTGCCGATGGCCCACTTGGAACCGGCCGGAGCGGCCTCAAGTGCCTTGATGATGTACTCCGTCGACCCGACGTAGTCCGCCGCCGACACGACCTCGTGCTTGCACTCGGGGTGGACGAGGACGTTGACCCCGGGGATGCGGGCGCGGACGTCCTCGACGGACTCCAGCGAGAAGCGGCCGTGCACCGAGCAGTGGCCGCGCCACAGGATCATCTTGGCGGCGCGCAGCTGGTCGACGGTCAGCCCGCCGTTCGGCTTGTGGGGGTTGTAGAGGACGCAGTCCTCAAGGGACAGGCCGAGATCCCGCACCGCGGTGTTGCGGCCCAGGTGCTGGTCGGGAAGGAACAGGACCTTCTCGCCCTGCTCGAAGGCCCACTCAAGGGCCCGCTCGGCGTTCGAGGAGGTGCAGATCGTGCCGCCGTGCTTGCCCGTGAACGCCTTGATGTCCGCGGACGAGTTCATGTACGAGACGGGCACGACCCGCTCGGCTATGCCGGCCTCGGTCAGCACGTCCCAGCACTCGGCGACCTGCTCGGCGGTGGCCATGTCGGCCATCGAGCAGCCGGCCGCGAGGTCCGGCAGGACGACCTTCTGGTCGTCGCCGGTCAGGATGTCCGCGGACTCCGCCATGAAGTGCACACCGCAGAACACGATGTACTCGGCCTCGGGGCGCGCGGCGGCGTCCCGGGCCAGCTTGAAGGAGTCGCCCGTGACGTCGGCGAACTGGATGACCTCGTCGCGCTGGTAGTGATGGCCGAGCACGAAGACCTTGTCACCGAGCTTCTCCTTGGCCGCACGGGCCCGCTCGACCAGATCCGGGTCGGACGGCGAGGGCAGGTCACCGGGACACTCGACGCCGCGCTCGCTCCTCGGGTCGGCCTCACGGCCGAGAAGCAGCAGGGCGAGGGGCGTCGGCTGTACGTCGAGCTCCTGGGTCTGGGCGGTGGTCACGACACGCACCCTTTCTTTTCTGACAGACAAGCCTTTTCGTCGAATTGACGTTATCTATCATAACTGCTTCACGTCAGTTTGACGATGCCCATAGCGTCGATGTGACATCAATCCCGGTACGCGCTCGGAGTTCGCTCGGAGTTCGCTCAGCGGGGGACCTTGCGGGGGTGTGCGAGCATGGAGAGAGGTGCCGGGGGAAAGACACCGGGCGCGGCCCGGAATGAATCCACGGCCCCGGCGGTTGACATCGTCGGCAAGCAGTCTCCGTACAACCCGGGAGAGATGTAGATGTCCGTATCGGACGAGACCAGCACCGTCACCGACGGCATCCTTCTGTCCGACGCCGCCGCGGCGAAGGTCAAGGCCCTGCTCGACCAGGAAGGCCGGGAGGACCTGGCCCTGCGCGTCGCCGTGCAGCCCGGTGGCTGCTCGGGCCTGCGCTACCAGCTCTTCTTCGACGAGCGCTCCCTCGACGGCGATGTCGTCAAGGACTTCGGCGGTGTCAAGGTCGTCACCGACCGCATGAGCGCCCCGTACCTGGGCGGCGCCTCCATCGACTTCGTCGACACCATCGAGAAGCAGGGCTTCACGATCGACAACCCGAACGCGACGGGCTCCTGCGCCTGCGGCGACTCGTTCAGCTAAGCCTGACGCGTCGCGCGACTGAGCGGAACGAAGGCGGCGGCCCCCTCCGACAGGGCCGCCGCCTTCGGGCTTCTCCGCTGCGCGCGCGCCGGTTACCGGGCCAGCGAGGGCCCGGCCCCCACCTTCCGTACGGTCTCCACGGGGATCGCCTTGCCGTCCGACCCCACGACCTTCCGGTCGCCGAGCGGCGCCTTCAACCGCACGGTCTGGTGGTAGATCTTGGCGATCATGATGCAGATCTTGTTCGGCCAGGGCGTCGCGGTCACCGTGACGGTCACCTGGTCCGACCCCTCCACGGCCGCGGCCTTGTAGTCCGCGCACACCCCGCCGGTGAAGGCCACGGTGAGGCTCTTCCCGTCGGCCGAGTAACCGTCCACCTTGACGTCACGCGACGCCGCCGACGAGGTCGAAGTGGGGGTGGGCGCAGACGTGCCGGCCGAGGTCAGGTACTGCGGATCGATCGCCGGATACGTCACCGTGAAACCGTCCTGCCCGCTCGCCTCCCGCACCTCGAACAGCCAGGACGGCACGAGCGTCTGCTTCCCGTTCACGGAGTGCGCGGCGAGCCCGAACACCGCGTGCTCGACGGTCGCGGAAGCCTGCGTCGGCGTCGGTGTCGCGGGGGAGCCGGTCGACGATCCGCAGGGCTCTTCCAGCCGGTCCTTCAGCGGTACGGGACTGGCGCAACCGCCGATGCCCATGCGGTGGTCGGTCTTCGGCGCGGCGTTCATCAGGTCCAGAGTCTTCTTCGCGCTCAGCACCGGATAGACGTCACCCTTCACCGGCACCGCCAACTGCCCACTCCCGCCGACGACTTCACCCTGGGCGCCGACGGTGAGCCCGGTGGTCCACCCGTGCGTGGGCAGCCCGCCGATCACCGGCTCGGCGTTCACCACCCGCTGCGCGCCCATGAGTTGGCTCGCGTCGACCTTCGCGTCGTCCTGGCCGACGGCCTTGAGGACCGGGGCGGCGGCCTTCTCCGCGACGGCGACACTCACCGGGCTGGTGCTGGAAGTACCGGGATCGTGGGCGCACTTGAGGGTGTCGGTGCAGTTGTCGGTGCCGGGCGCGTAGCGGCTGAACGTCCACATGCCCGGCGCCGCCTTGTTCACCTGCAGACTCGGCCCGCTCCCGTCCTGCCCGCCGACCTTCCAGTACTGCCCCTCGGCCACCGGCGTCCCACTCACACCGAGCGCCTTCGCGAGCCGGACCACGTCGTCCTTGGCGACGTCACCCCGGGGCGAATAGACGGCAGCGGATTCCGGCCCACCGGGCAGCTTGCCGGCGGCCTTGTACGTCTCGCCGTACGGATTCGGCTCCCCGGACGCGATCCCGCTCGTACCGCCCGAGGCGTACCCGTCGAGCGCGAGCGGCGGGGGAGTCCCGTCGGCGCCGGAGGCCGCGGATCCCGTCCCGTCCCCTGAACTCCCGGAAACGGACGAGGACGACGCGAGGTACGCCCCGCCGCCTCCGACGAGGAGTACGGCGGCGGCCACGGACGCGATGACCAGGGGGGAGCGGGATCGTGATCGCGCCGGGTGCGTGTCGTCGGTGTCGGGGGAGCGGTCGGGCAGGGGTAGATCGGTGTCGGGAGGTGTGGCGGGGGCGGGGTGTTCCGGTGGGGCGGCCTCGGCGCCGGATGCGGCGAGGCTGATCTCCTCCGGCTCCTCTGGTTTCTCCGGTTCCTCCGACGGTCCGGCCTGCGACGGTCCGGTCTCCGACGGTCCGGTCTCCGACGGTCCGGCCTCCGACCGTCCGGCCTCCGACCGTCCGGCCTCCGTGCCGGACTCCGGCGGGTCGCTTGCTTCCGCGAGGTCTGCGTCTACGTCGGACGCCCTGGGCTCCGTCGCGTCCCCCCGACCAGGACCGCCCTCCGCGCCGGACACCGTAGAACCGGCCACTTCGCCACGACCGGTCCCGGCACCGGACGCTCCGCCATCGGCCATGTCCCCGCCGACCCCGGTCTCGTCGACCTCGGGCCCCTTCGCGGAGCCCTTCGCGGCGTCCCCCACGCCCCGCACGTCACCGGAGGCGCCGGTCGTGTCGTCGTTGTCGGGTCGCTCGGTGTTCACCGCATCGCTCCTTCGGCTGCGCAACTGTCCCTTGACCCTGACCCGGCCCTGTCAAAGGGCCGGGCGGAAGGGTCGTATCCCGCATCCCCTTTACGGGGGACGGCGATGGGACGCAGCGGGGGAGCGCACGGTTCCCGGAGCGCGCCGATCAAGTCGAACGGCTCCGTTTGATGCGACCGGCTCCGCTCGGTCGCCGTGCTCCTCAGTCGCCGTACTCGGACATCCCGTCCAGCAGCCGGGCGGACTTCGACGGCACGGACACGCCGTGGATGAGTGACGGGGACACCGGAAGGGAAACGATCCGGTCGGGAACCGTCCAGTGGGGAGCCATCCGGGCACAGTCGCCGCGCAGCGCCGCCAGATCGGCCTCACCTTCACCTTCGAGGTGGGCCGGAGTGGGGCCGGGGAACTTGAGGTTCGTCATAGCGGCACCGTAGGCACGCTTGAGCTCGCGAAGAAAGATCTACTATCGGGTAGTTTTGGCCGCTTCAGAGCCGCCGCGCCGACCGGGTAGCGTGAACTGTCAACGCAGCCTCCCTCAGGAGAGTCCTCGCCGTGCGCATCGCAGTCACCGGCTCCATCGCCACCGACCACCTCATGACCTTCCCCGGCCGCTTCGCCGACCAGCTGGTCGCGGACCAGCTGCACACGGTGTCGCTCTCCTTCCTGGTCGACAACCTCGACGTACGCCGGGGCGGCGTCGGCGCCAACATCGCCTTCGGCATGGGCCAGCTCGGCACCACGCCGATCCTGGTCGGCGCCGCCGGCTCCGACTTCGCCGAGTACCGCGACTGGCTCGACCGCCACGGCGTCGACACGGACTCGGTCCGCATCTCGGAGACGCTGCACACCGCCCGTTTCGTGTGCACCACCGACTCCGACCACAACCAGATCGGCTCCTTCTACACCGGCGCCATGAGCGAAGCCCGCCAGATCGAGCTGAAGACCGTCGCCGACCGCGTGGGCGGCCTCGACCTGGTCCTGATCGGCGCCGACGACCCCGAGGCGATGCTCCGCCACACGGAGGAGTGCCGTACCCGGTCCATCCCCTTCGCCGCCGACTTCTCCCAGCAGATCGCGCGCATGGAGGGCGACGACATCCGCATCCTGCTGGACGGTTCGGCGTACCTCTTCTCGAACGAGTACGAGAAGGGCCTCATCGAGTCCAAGACCGGCTGGAGCGACGAGGAGATCCTGTCCAGGGTCGGCCACCGCGTCACCACCCTCGGCTCGCGCGGTGTCCGTATCGAGAAGGTCGGCGCGGACCCGATCGAGGTCGGCTGCGCGGAAGAGGAGCGCAAGGCCGATCCCACGGGTGTCGGCGACGCGTTCCGGGCGGGGTTCCTCTCGGGGCTGGCGTGGGGGGTTTCGCTGGAGCGGGCGGCGCAGGTGGGCTGCATGCTTGCGACTCTCGTCATCGAGACGGTGGGTACGCAGGAGTACCAGTTGCGGCGGGCGCACTTCTTGGACCGGTTCACCAAGGCGTATGGCGACGAAGCGGCGGTGGAAGTACGTAAGCACCTGGGCTGATTCGTCGGGTGCGGGTGCGTGGGGGCTGGTCGCGCAGTTCCCCGCGCCCCTGAAGGGGCGCTCAACTCACCCGGCGGATTACGTACGCCGGGCCCTCCTCTTCACCCACGTACTCCTGGCCCCGCATCTCGCACCATGCCGGGATGTCCAGTCGTGCGGCCTCGTCGTCTGACAGGACCTTGACCGTGCCGCCGACCGGGACAGCGCCGATGACCTTGGCGAGCTCGATGACCGGGATCGGGCACCGCTTCCCGAGGGCGTCCACGACGAGCGAGAACTCCTCCTCTACGACTGTCACGGGCGTTGCCGCCCCCAGCTTCTCCCGCACCCCCGCCACCGCGCCCGGCAACACCGCGAGGAACCGCTCGACGTCCTCCTCCAGCGCACCCCTCGGCAACGACACCCGCACATTCCCCTCACTCAGCACCCCCATCGCCTTCAGCACATGGCTGGGCGTCAGCGTGCTGCTCGTGCAGGACGAGCCGGAGGAGACGGAGAAACCGGCGCGGTCCAGTTCGTGGAGGAGTGTCTCTCCGTCGACATAGAGACAGGAGAAGGTGACGATCCCGGGCAGTCGCCGCACCGGATCGCCGACCACGGACACGCCCGGCACCAGCCGCGGCACCCGCGCCCGGATCCGCTCCGTCAGTTCCCGTAGCCGTAGCGCCTCCTGGGCCGCCTCCGTGCGCACCGCGCGCAGTGAGGCCGCCGCGGCCACGACGGCCGGGATGTTCTCGAACCCGGTGGCGCGCCCCGACTCCCGTTCGTCGACGGGTCCTTGAGGCGCGAAGCGCACCCCCTTCCGCACCGCCAGCAGCCCGACCCCCGCCGGTCCGCCCCACTTGTGCGCGCTGGCCGCGAGCAGCGACCACGCGCCCTCGACCCGTTCCCACCCCAGCGACTGCGCCGCGTCGACCAGCAAGGGCACCCCGACCGCCCGGCACGCCTCGGCCACCTCGGCGACCGGCTGCACCGTCCCCACCTCGTGGTTGGCCGACTGGAGACAGGCCAGCGCGGTGTCCGACCGCAGGGCATCGGCGTAGGCCGCGACGCTCACCGCCCCCGTACGGTCCACGGGAACCTCGGTCGACGAACCGCCCTCCGCGACCAGCGCCTCGGCCGAATGGAGCACGGAAGAGTGTTCAACCGCTGACACGATCAGGTGACGCCCGACGCGCCGCCGCCCCGCCAACGCCCCAGCGATACCGGTATGCACGGCCCGAGTACCGGAGGCGGTGAAGACGAGCTCGTCAGCCCGGCACCCGACGGCCTCGGCGGCAGCCTCACGTGCAGCATCCAGCAGCAACCGAGCCTTGCGCCCCTCCCGGTACAGCCGAGCAGGATCCGCCCACCCCTCGTCCAGAGACGCCAACAGCGCCTGCCGCGCGACGGGATGAAGGGGATGACTGGAGGCAGCATCGAAGTAGGACACACCGCAACGTTAAAGCGGACCTGGGCTTTCGTTAGGGGCGCGGGGAACTGCGCGAGCAACCACAACGCACCCGCACCCGCCCAAATCACCTGAACCCCCGAGCTATTAGGCGCAAGGAGTAACGGGCGACGCGTATGCCACCCTCCCCGCGAACCCCCGGAGGGCGTCGGCTAGGGTTTGGTCCGCATAAACATCCAAACCCCTGCCCGACGCAGGGCGGCGACCGACCCGCGTGAAGGCAGGCCGCAGCCAATCCGCGCGGGCGAGACTCTCGGGAAGGCGCTACGTGAGTCCCAACGGCTCCGACCGCTCGCCGCGGCGCCCGATGCGGCGGAAGCTGCTGCAGGCAATGACTGCGGGCCTGGTCCTGGCGACCGCGACCGGTTGCACATCCAAGGACTTCCCTCGCCTTGGTTTCCCCACCCCGACCACGGAGGAGGGTCCGCGGATCCTCTCCCTGTGGCAGGGATCCTGGGCTGCCGCGCTCGCCGTCGGCGTCCTGGTGTGGGCCCTGATCATGTGGAGCGTCGTGTTCCACAGGCGCAGCCGCACCAAGGTCGAGATCCCCCCGCAGACCCGGTACAACATGCCCATCGAGGCGCTGTACACGGTTGTTCCGCTCATCATCGTCTCGGTGCTGTTCTACTTCACCGCCCGCGACGAGACGAAGCTCCTGAGCCTCGACAAGAAGCCCGACGTGACGGTCAACGTCGTCGGCTTCCAGTGGAGCTGGGGCTTCAACTACATCGAGAACGTCGACGGTGTCAGTGGCGACGCGACGACCGACAAGAACCTGGCCGCGATCCCGGACCGGTTCAAGAAGGACTTCCCGGCGAACGCCGGCGGTGTCTACGACGTCGGTACGCCCGCCACGAAGAACCCGCAGACCGGCAACCCGGGTCCGACCCTCTGGCTCCCCAAGGGCGAGACGGTCCGCTTCGTCCTCACCTCACGTGACGTCATCCACGACTTCTGGGTGGTGCCGTTCCTGATGAAGATGGACGTCGTCCCGGGTCACACCAACGCCTTCCAGGTGACCCCCACCAAGGAGGGCACCTACCTCGGCAAGTGCGCCGAGCTCTGCGGCGTCGACCACTCCCGGATGCTGTTCAACGTGAAGGTCGTCTCGCCGGAGCGCTACCAGCAGCACCTCAAGGACCTCGCCAAGAAGGGGCAGACCGGTTACATCCCCGCTGGCATCGCGCAGACGAGCCACGAGAAGAACCGGGAGACGAACAACCTGTGAGCATCCTCAACGAACCTCAGGGTGCCGCGGCAGCAGAGTCCCACTACGCGGATGAGCTGCCGGTAAGGCGCAAGCAACCCGGCAACGTCGTGATCAAGTGGCTCACCACCACCGACCACAAGACGATCGGCACGCTGTATCTGGTCACGTCGTTCGCGTTCTTCCTGATCGGCGGCGTCATGGCGCTGCTGATGCGCGCCGAGCTGGCACGGCCCGGTCTGCAGATCATGTCGAGCGAGCAGTTCAACCAGGCGTTCACGATGCACGGCACGATCATGCTGCTGATGTTCGCGACGCCGCTGTTCGCCGGTTTCACGAACTGGATCATGCCGCTGCAGATCGGCGCGCCCGACGTGGCGTTCCCGCGGCTGAACATGTTCGCCTACTGGCTCTACCTGTTCGGCTCGACCATCGCGGTGGGCGGCTTCCTCACCCCGCAGGGCGCGGCCGACTTCGGCTGGTTCGCCTACAGCCCGCTGTCGGACGCGGTCCGCTCGCCGGGTATCGGCGCCGACATGTGGATCATGGGTCTGGCCTTCTCCGGCTTCGGCACGATCCTCGGCGCGGTCAACTTCATCACCACGATCATCTGCATGCGCGCACCGGGCATGACGATGTTCCGCATGCCGATCTTCGTGTGGAACGTCCTGCTGACCGCCGTCCTGGTCCTGCTGGCCTTCCCGGTCCTCGCCGCCGCGCTGTTCGCGCTGGAGGCGGATCGAAAATTCGGGGCACACGTCTTCGACGCCGCGAACGGCGGTGCGTTGCTGTGGCAACACCTCTTCTGGTTCTTCGGCCATCCAGAGGTGTACATCATCGCCCTGCCGTTCTTCGGCATCATCTCCGAGGTCATCCCGGTCTTCTCCCGCAAGCCGATGTTCGGCTACATGGGCCTGGTCGCCGCGACCATCTCCATCGCCGGCCTGTCCGTGACGGTGTGGGCCCACCACATGTACGTCACCGGCGGAGTCCTCCTGCCGTTCTTCTCCTTCATGACGTTCCTCATCGCCGTACCCACCGGCGTGAAGTTCTTCAACTGGATCGGAACCATGTGGAAGGGGTCCTTGAGCTTCGAGACCCCGATGCTCTGGGCGACGGGCTTCCTGATCACCTTCACCTTCGGTGGTCTCACGGGCGTCATCCTGGCCTCGCCGCCGATGGACTTCCACGTCTCGGACTCGTACTTCGTCGTCGCCCACTTCCACTACGTGGTCTTCGGCACGGTCGTGTTCGCGATGTTCTCCGGCTTCCACTTCTGGTGGCCGAAGATGACCGGCAAGATGCTCGACGAGCGCCTCGGCAAGATCACCTTCTGGACGCTGTTCATCGGCTTCCACGGCACCTTCCTGGTCCAGCACTGGCTGGGTGCCGAGGGCATGCCCCGTCGTTACGCGGACTACCTCGCGGCCGACGGCTTCACCGCCCTGAACACGATCTCGACGATCAGCTCCTTCCTGCTCGGCCTGTCGATCCTGCCGTTCCTCTACAACGTGTGGAAGACGGCCAAGTACGGCAAGAAGGTCGAGGTCGACGACCCGTGGGGCTACGGCCGTTCGCTGGAGTGGGCGACCTCGTGCCCGCCCCCGCGGCACAACTTCCTCACCCTCCCCCGGATCCGCAGCGAATCCCCGGCGTTCGACCTGCACCACCCCGAGATCGCCGCCCTCGACCAGCTCGAGAACGCGCATCACGGTGACAAGGCCCTCACTGGCGGCAAGGAGGCGGGCAAGTGAAGGTCCAGGGCAGGATGTTCATGTGGCTGGCCGTCTTCGTGCTGGTCATGGCGGTCGTCTACGGCGTCTGGTCCAAGGAGGCGGCCGGTACCACGGCCCTCTTCATGGCCTTCGGCCTGTGCGTCATGGTCGGCTTCTACCTGGGCTTCACGGCCCGGCGGATCGACACGCTGGCGCAGGACGACAAGGAGGCCGACGTCGCGGACGAGGCCGGCGAGGTGGGCTTCTTCAGCCCGCACAGCTGGCAGCCCCTCGCCCTCGGTGTCGGCGGCGCGCTGGCCTTCCTGTCGATCGCGATCGGCTGGTGGCTGCTGTACTTCTCCGCCCCGATCATCATGATCGGCCTGTACGGCTGGGTCTTCGAGTACTACCGCGGTGAGAACCGCACCCAGTAGCACGCACCGCACGGCCGGGAGCCCGGACACTCCGTCAGGAGGGTCCGGGCTCCTGCTTCTGCCGCAACGTGGGTCCCTCGTCCGAGTTACCCACCGCGCCGAGCTTGACGAAGCTTCATAGCCTCGGCTCATGAGCCACACACCGCGCACCCGCACCGTCGTCGGCTGCACCCTGCTGGTGATCTCGCTCGGCGCGGGCATCACCGGCTGCGGATCCGACGGCAACCCGCTGTCGGCCAAGCCGTACGACGCGGCGGGGCAGATCTCCTTCAACGGCCCGTCCGGCAAGGGCAAGAAGGCCGACCCCGACAAGCCCCTGGTGGTCACCGCCTCCGGTGACGACGGGCGCATCACGGATGTCACGGCCATGGACGCCATGGGGCGCTACGTCACGGGCGAACTCGCCGCCGACGGCAGTCACTGGCGCAGCACCTCCCCGCTGGCCGCCAACGCCCACTACACGGTGCGGGTGAGCACCGAGGACGAGGACGGCGCCCCCGGCCGCAAGGTCCTCACCTTCGACACCACGAAGCCGACGACCAAGAAGAGCCTGACGGTGAAGTTCGGTCCGGACGCGGGCAAGTACGGCGTCGGCCAGCCGGTCACCGCCGAACTGAACAAGCCCGTCAAGGACAAGGCACAGCGGGCCATCGTGGAACGCGCCCTCAGAGTGGACTCCACGCCCGCCGTGGAGGGCGCCTGGCACTGGGTGGACGACGAGACGCTCCACTACCGCCCCAAGGAGTACTGGCCCGCCCACGCCACCATCCAGGTCCACAGCGACCTCGACGGCGTGAAGATCAGCGACCGCCTCTGGGGCGGCAAGTCCAAGCCGCTCAAACTCACCACGGGCGACAAGATCATCGCCGTGACGGACGCCTCGTCCCACGAGATGACGGTCTACAAGAACGGCGAGGAGATCAACGAGATCCCCGTCACCACCGGCAAGCCCGGCTTCGAGACCCGAAACGGCGTCAAGGTCGTACTGGGCAAGGAGTACTTCGTACGGATGCGCGGTACCACCGTCGGCATCTCCGAGGGCTCCTCGGACTCGTACGACCTCCCCGTGTACTACGCGACCCGCGTCACCTGGAGCGGCGAGTACGTCCACGCCGCCCCCTGGTCCGTGGGCGCCCAGGGCTCCGAGAACGTCAGCCACGGCTGCACCGGCATGAGCACCAGCAACGCCGAGTGGTTCTTCGACACCATCCACGAGGGCGACGTCGTCAAGGTCGTCAACTCCAACGGCGACGAAATGGAACCCTTCGGCAACGGCTACGGCGACTGGAACCTCGGCTGGAAGAACTGGCGGGGCGGCAGCGCGCTGGTAGGCGGAACCCCGGATGGTCCCAGGCCCGAAGACGCGGCGAGACTTCGCCCCGAGTCAGTGTGACCCACCTGGAGGTGACCCACCCAGGGGCGCGGGGAACTGCGCGACCAGCCACAACGGGCCCGCAGTCGCCAAGAACCCCGCATCCCACCCCACTAGGCGCTCAAAGCCCGCTTCTCACGCAACAGAGCAGCGAGCGACGCCGCGAACTCGACAGGGTCCACCGGCAAGGTCACCGCGGCGTCCGCCCGGCTCCACGTGGCCAGCCACGCATCCTGAGGCCGCCCGATAAGCACAAGCACCGGCGGGCAGTTGAAGATCTCGTCCTTCACCTGCCGGCACAACCCCATGCCACCCATCGGCACGGACTCCCCGTCGAAGACACAGACGTCGATCCCACCCCGGTCCAGCTCTTTGACGACCGCAGCCTGCGTCGCGCACTCCAGGAACTCGACCAACGGCGCGTCCGGAGCCGGCCTGCGCCCGGTGGCAAGCCGCACTTGCTCGCGGGTGTTGGAGTCATCGCTGTAGACCAGCACCGTGGCGGTCGGCTGCATGCTTCCTCCGAAGGTCCGTTCCAAGGTCCGTTGCGCGGATGCTACTCCCTTGAACACCCCGTCAACACCTGTGGGAACACGCCTGCGATGGGCCATCCGGGCAGTACACACGCTGCGAACACTCCGAACGGCACCCCCCGGAGTGAGGGCGGGATAAGCGACCGACATAATGTCGGTCGTGGCGACAGCAACGACAGTAGAAACCGGGCACGCGCACCCGTCGGTCAACCGGCCGAACCTCACCAGCGTCGGAACCATCATCTGGCTGAGTTCCGAGCTGATGTTCTTCGCGGCCCTCTTCGCGATGTACTTCACCCTGCGATCGGTGACCGGTCCGGATCACTGGAAGGAGATGGCGAGCCATCTCAACCTTCCGTTCTCCGCGACCAACACCACGATCCTGGTGCTCTCCTCCCTCACCTGCCAGCTCGGCGTCTTCGCCGCCGAGCGCGGGGACGTGAAGAAGCTCAGGGGCTGGTTCATCATCACGTTCGTGATGGGTGCGATCTTCATCGGCGGTCAGATCTTCGAGTACACGGAGCTGGTGAAGAAGGACGGCCTGTCGCTGTCCTCCGACCCGTACGGCTCGGTGTTCTACCTGACCACCGGCTTCCACGGCATGCACGTGACGGGCGGCCTCATCGCCTTCCTGTTCGTCCTCGGCCGCACCTACGCGGCGAAGAGGTTCACCCACGAACAGGCGACCGCGGCCATCGTCGTGTCCTACTACTGGCACTTCGTCGATGTCGTCTGGATCGGCCTCTTCGCCACGATCTACTTGATCAAGTAGTCGGGCCCGATCCCGCGCGCGCCCAAGAAGCGCACATTCCAGAAGCATCGACGCAGAAGATCCTGACACCGGGGTAATCCGTGAAAAAGCTCTCCACACGACGACGCCATCCGCTGGCGGCGGTCGTCGTACTCCTCCTCGCGCTGGCGGCAACTGGGGGGCTGTACGCCGCGTTCGCGCCCGCGAGCAAGGCGCAGGCCGACGAGTCCGCCCAGTCCCTCGCCATCGACGAGGGCAAGAAGCTCTTCGCCGTCGGCTGCGCAAGCTGCCACGGCACCGGCGGTCAGGGCTCCTCCGACGGTCCGAGCCTTGTGGGCGTCGGCGCCGCGGCGGTCGACTTCCAGGTCGGCACCGGCCGGATGCCGGCGCAGCAGCCGGGTGCTCAGATCCCGGCCAAGAAGGTCATCTACTCCCAGGCCGAGATCGACCAGCTCGCGGCGTACATCGCCTCGCTGGGCGCCGGTCCGGTCATCCCGACGAAGAACGAGTACGGGCCCGAGGGGTCGGACATCGCCAAGGGTGGCGAGCTGTTCCGCACCAACTGCGCCCAGTGCCACAACTTCACCGGCAAGGGCGGCGCGCTGACGCACGGCAAGTACGCGCCGAGCCTTGAGGGTGTCGCACCGAAGCACATCTACGAGGCCATGCAGACCGGCCCGCAGAACATGCCTTCCTTCCCCGACACCACGCTGTCGTCGAAGAACAAGAAGGACATCATCGCGTACCTCAACGCGGTCAACGGCGACAACACCGAGAGCCCCGGCGGGCTTGAGCTGGGCGGTCTCGGTCCGGTCAGTGAGGGTCTCTTCGCCTGGATCTTCGGTCTGGGCGCGCTGATCGCGGTAGCCGTCTGGGTCGCCGCTCGGACCGCAAAGGCCAAGAAGTCATGAGTAGCCAAGACATTCCAGAAGAGAACCTGCCCGCTGAGCAGGACGCGCACGGCGCGGTGTCGGTGGCGGACGAGCACGACCCGTTCGCCGACCCGGGACTGCCGCCGCACGAGCACCGTGTCCAGGACATCGACGAGCGGGCCGCCAAGCGGTCCGAGCGCGTCGTCGCCTTCCTGTTCACCCTGTCGATGCTCGCCACCGTCGGCTTCATCGCCTCGTACGTGGCGATCCCGCACGACAAGCCGATCTTCGTCTTCCCGATCGGCCGCGTCAACGCGCTCAACTTCGCGCTGGGTCTGACCCTCGGTACGGCGCTCTTCACCATCGGCGCGGGCGCGGTCCACTGGGCCCGCACCCTGATGTCCGACGTGGAGGTCGCCGACGAGCGGCACGCGATCGAGGCACCCCCCGAGGTCAAGGCCAAGGTGCTGGCCGACTTCAAGCAGGGTGCCAAGGAGTCGGCGCTCGGCCGTCGCAAGCTGATCCGCAACACGATGTTCGGCGCGCTGGCCCTGTTCCCGCTCTCCGGCGTCATGCTGCTGCGCGACCTGGGCCCGCTGCCGGGCACCAAGCTCCGGCACACCCTGTGGTCCAAGGGCAAGCTCCTCGTCAACATGAACACGAACCTGCCGCTGCGTCCCTCGGACGTGGCCGTCGGCTCGCTCACCTTCGCCAAGCCCGAGGGCCTGGAGGAGACCGACGAGGAGTTCCAGACCGAGATCGCCAAGTCGGCGCTGATGATCGTCCGGCTGCAGCCGGACAACATCAAGGACAAGCGCGAGCTGGAGTGGGCGCACGAGGGCATCGTGGCCTTCTCGAAGATCTGCACCCACGTGGGCTGCCCGATCTCCCTGTACGAGCAGCAGACGCACCACGTGCTGTGCCCGTGCCACCAGTCCACCTTCGACCTCTCCGACGGTGCCCGAGTGATCTTCGGCCCGGCCGGTCACGCCCTGCCGCAGCTGCGCATCGGTGTGAGCGACGAGGGCTACCTCCAGGCGCTCGGCGACTTCGAGGAGCCCGTCGGTCCTGCATTCTGGGAGCGCGGATGAGCACTACGACGAACACAGACTCGCGTGCGCGCGAGAAAGCACCGGCCGGCGAGAAGATCGCCGACTGGGCGGACGGACGGCTCGGGATCTACTCCCTCGCCAAGTCCAACATGCGCAAGATCTTCCCCGACCACTGGTCGTTCATGCTGGGTGAGGTCTGCCTCTACAGCTTCATCATCATCATCCTCACGGGTGTGTATCTGACGCTGTTCTTCCACCCGTCGATGAACGAGGTGACGTACCACGGCAGCTATGTCCCGCTCCAGGGGCAGCTGATGTCGGAGGCGTTCAACTCGACGATGCACATCTCCTTCGATGTGCGCGGCGGTCTGCTGATCCGTCAGATCCACCACTGGGCGGCGCTGATCTTCCTCGCCGCCATGTTCGTGCACATGATGCGCGTGTTCTTCACGGGTGCGTTCCGCAAGCCGCGTGAGGTCAACTGGCTGTTCGGCTTCCTGCTGTTCGTCCTGGGCATGTTCACCGGCTTCACCGGTTACTCGCTCCCGGACGACCTGCTCTCCGGCACCGGTGTCCGCTTCATGGAGGGCGCGGTCCTGTCCGTGCCGATCGTCGGCACGTACCTGTCGTTCTTCCTCTTCGGCGGCGAGTTCCCGGGCGGCGACTTCGTCGCACGGTTCTACTCGATCCACATCCTGCTGCTGCCGGGCATCATGCTCGGCCTGGTGGTCGGCCACCTGATCCTGGTCTTCTACCACAAGCACACGCAGTTCGCGGGCCCCGGAAAGACGAACAACAACGTCGTCGGCATGCCGCTGCTGCCGGTCTACATGGCCAAGGCCGGAGGCTTCTTCTTCCTGGTCTTCGGTGTCATCGCGGCCGTCGCGGCGATCGCCTCGATCAACCCGATCTGGGCCATGGGCCCGTACCGTCCGGACATGGTGTCCACGGGCGCCCAGCCCGACTGGTACATGGGCTTCTCCGAGGGCCTGATCCGTGTCATGCCGGGCTGGGAGATCAACGTCTGGGGTCACACGCTCGTCCTGGGTGTGTTCATCCCGCTGATCATCTTCCCGCTGGTCCTGGTCGCGATCGCGGTCTACCCGTTCATCGAGTCCTGGGTCACCGGCGACAAGAGCGAGCACCACATCCTGGACCGCCCGCGCAACGTCCCGACCCGTACGGCCTTCGGTGCCGCGTGGATCTCGTGGTACTTCGTCCTGCTCGTCGGTGGCGGCAACGACATCTGGGCCACGCACTTCCACCTGTCGATCAACTCGATCACCTGGTTCGTGCGCGTCGGCTTCTTCGTGGTGCCGGTGCTCGTGTTCATCGCCACCAAGCGGGTCTGCCTCGGCCTCCAGCGCCGCGACCGGGACAAGGTGCTGCACGGCCGCGAGTCGGGCATCATCAAGCGCCTGCCGCACGGTGAGTTCGTCGAGATCCACGAGCCGCTCAGCCAGGACGCGCTGCACACGCTCACCGCGCACGAGCAGTACGTGCCGGCCGCGATCGGCGCGACCGTCGACGAGAACGGTGTCGAGCGCAAGGTGAAGGGCTCCGAGAAGCTGCGCGCCAAGCTGAGCGAGGCGTACTACGGCGAGGAGTCCCAGATCCCCAAGCCCACCGTCGAGGAGTACAAGGAGATCACGAGCGGCCACGGCCACCACTGATCGCTGAGGCGTCGCCACGCCGCGGTCGAAGGGCCCCGTCCGAACACCGGACGGGGCCCTTCGCCGTGCCCGCGGCTGGATAGGGTGGGGGAGGTCTTTCGAACCATGTTTCTACGACACTCAGGAGCGGCCGTATGAGCGCTGTGACCCCCGCTGGAGGCGACACCGCGGCGGCCCGTTCCTGGCCCGACGTACTGAGCGCCCTGCTTGCCGGACAGGACCTGAGCACCGCCGACGCGGCGTGGGCGATGGACCGGATCATGAGCGGGGAGGCGGCGGACGCGCAGATCGCCGGTTTCCTGGTGGCGCTGCGGGCCAAGGGCGAGACGGTCGAGGAGATCACCGGTCTCGTCGAGACGATGTACGCGCACGCCAAGCCGCTGGACATCCCGGGGCCGGCCGTCGACATCGTCGGTACGGGCGGTGACCGGGCCAAGACGGTCAACATCTCGACGATGTCCGCGATCGTGATCGCCGGCACCGGCGCGAAGGTCGTCAAGCACGGCAACCGTGCCGCGTCCTCGGCGAGCGGTTCCTCCGACGTGCTGGAGAAGCTCGGCATCAACCTCGACCTGCCGACCGAGCAGGTGGCGCGGGTGGCGGCGGAGGCCGGGATCACCTTCTGCTTCGCGGCCAAGTTCCACCCCGCGATGCGGTTCGCCGGCGCGGTCCGCGGAGCCCTGGGGATCCCGACCGCGTTCAACCTCCTCGGCCCGCTCACCAACCCGGCCCGCGTCACCGCCTCGGCGGTCGGCTGCTTCGACACCCGGATGTCGGGGCTCATCGCCGGGGTGCTCGCCGAACGCGGTTCCTCCGCGCTGGTGTTCCGCGGTGACGACGGCCTGGACGAGCTGACGACCACCGCCACCTCCCGGGTGTGGATCGTCCGCGACGGCAAGGTCACCGAGGAGGCCTTCGACCCCCGGGAAGTCGGCCTCCCACTGGTGCCCATCGAGGCGCTGCGCGGTGCCGGCCCCGAGTACAACGCGGGCGTCGCCCGCCGTCTCCTGGACGGCGAGACGGGCCCGGTACGGGACGCCGTACTCCTGAACTCGGCGGCTGCGCTGGTGGCCCTGGAGGCGGAGGACGGGCCGCTGGTGGACCGGATCCGGGCCGGGATGGCGAAGGCGGCGGAGTCGATCGACTCGGGTGCCGCCAAGCGGACGCTGGAGCGCTGGGCGGCTGCCACCAACGCGTAGCGGCACGTACGGCGGTCGTCGTCCCGCGATCCGGACACGGGTTGCGGGACGACGATCACGTCGCGTAAGTTTTCTGACCAGGTCATGAGTGACAGTCATGAGGCCCCGGCCGACTGTCCGGCAACCCTCCGTCCGTGGCGGGGTGCCCCGGGTGAAGACCAGGCCGTAGGCAGCGAGGTCTACGGCAAGCGCGGGCCCCTCGAAAGACACCAGGGGTCCTGGTCATCGAGGGAGCCCTCTGTGAGCAAGCGAATGCGATAGGGCGCCGAGCCCCGCCTCCGCATACCCCCTTTCACCCTCCTCCGTGCTTGAGCCGTCCGCGCTCGCCCGGCGGAACCCCCTTGCCTCTCACAGGAGTTCGCCATGTCTGTCTCCACCGCTGCCGCCGCCCGGACCATTTGTGCCCAGATGCCCGTTCTCGGCCGGGATGTCACCGTCCCGCTCGTCACGGGCGGCGAGGTCACCTACGCGGCGCTCGACTACGCGGCCAGCGCCCCCGCCCTCCAGCGCGTCTGGGACGACGTGGCGGCCTACGCCCCGTACTACGGCAGCGTCCACCGGGGCGCCGGCTACCTCTCGCAGCTCTCCACCGACCTCTTCGAGAACGCCCGCAGGACGGTCGAGGAGTTCCTGGACTGCCGCCCCGACGACCAGCTGATCTTCACCCGCTCCACCACGGACTCCCTCAACCTCCTCGCCGCCGCGCTCCCCGCCGACTGCCAGGTCTTCGTCTTCGAGACCGAGCACCACGCCTCCCTGCTGCCCTGGAAGGACGCCCAGGTCACCTACCTCAACGCCCCGCGCACCCCGCACCAGGCCGTCGAGACCCTGAAGCAGGCCCTCGCCGCTCGCGACCCCCAGGGCCCGGCCCTCGTCTGCGTCACCGGTGCCTCGAACGTCACCGGCGAGCTGTGGCCGGTCCGTGAACTCGCCGCCGCCGCGCACGCCCACGGCGCCCGTATCGTCCTGGACGCCGCCCAGCTCGCCCCGCACCACCCGGTGTCCGTCCAGGATCTCGACGTCGACTGGATCGCCTTCTCCGGCCACAAGTTGTACGCCCCCTTCGGCTCCGGAGTCCTCGCCGGCCGCGCCGACTGGCTCCAGGCCGCCGACCCCTACCTCGCGGGCGGCGGCGCCAGCCGCAAGGTCACCCGGCGCGAGGACGGGGGAGTGGACGTGGAGTGGCACGACAGCGCCGCCCGCCACGAGGCCGGCTCCCCGAACGTCATCGGCGCCTACTCCATCGCGTCGGCCTGCAAGGCGCTCACGGAGGCGGGCTTCGACACGCTGGTGGCCCGCGAGCAGCACCTGATCGAGAAGGTGCGGGCAGGCCTGGCCGAGGTCCCGGAGGTCCGCGTCCTGTCCCTCTTCGGCGACGACGCCCCGCGCGTGGGCGTGATCTCCTTCGTCGTCGACGGCTGGAACAGCTCCCACTTCGCCGCCGCCCTCTCCGCCGAGTACGGCATCGGCGTCCGCGACGGCCTCTTCTGCGCCCACCCGCTGGTCCGCACCCTCCTCGGCAGCGACCCCCAGACCCAGGGCGAGTGCGGAGCCCCCGAGGCGGCCCCGGGCGAGAAGTCCCTCAACGCCATCCGCATCAGCTTCGGCGCGGGCACCCCGGACGAGCACGTGGAGCGTTTCGTAGGCGCGGTACGCGAACTGGTGACCAAGGGCGCCAAGTGGACTTACCACACGGAGAACGGCCGCTGCGTCCCGGCGGTGTGAGGTAAGCGCGGTCCGATGCACATGCCCTTCGGGGCAGCACCCTTAGGGGCGCGGGGCTGTATCGATATGCGGCTCCGCCGCGGGGCGCGACCAGCCACAACGCACGGTCAGTCGCAAACGCTCCGCGCCCCCCCCACCCCACTAGGCGCTCAACCTCAAGAGTCCAGCCCAATAGCGAACGCAGCCTCAAGGTCATGCTGCGAGTACGTCCGAAACGCCACGTGCGTATCCGTCCCCTCCACCCCGGGGATCTTGCTGATCCGCCCGGGGATCACCTCGGCCAGATCCTCGTGCTGCCGCACCCGCACCATCGCGATCAAGTCGTACGTACCGGTGACAGAGAAGACCTCGCTCACGGATTCGAGCGCGGCGATCGACTCGGCGATCTCCGGAATCCGGTCCACGCTGGTCTTGATGAGGACGATCGCGGTGATCACGGCTGGTTCTCTCCCTCGGGGACCGTTGCTGGGGCGGGTTTCACTCTAGTCGTACGACCGAACCGCACCCACGCGTAGCCGAACCCCAGCGTGAAGCCCACGAGGTGGGCGAGATACGCCACCCCCGGCCCCTGCGCGGCCTGGCCCGCCGCGAGCCACTGCAACGCCGCCCAGAACGGCAGGACGACCCACGCGGGGAAGCGCAGCGGCAGGAAGAAGAGGAAGGGGAGGAGACTCGTCACGCGGGCCCGGGGGAACAGGTACAGGAACGCCCCGAGGACCGCCGAGATCGCCCCGGACGCGCCGACGAGGGACTGCGCGGAGTCCGCGTTGGCCGCCGCGTAGCCCAGCAGGGCCAGGTAGCCGCAGACGACGTAGAACAGGGTGAACTCGACCCGGCCCAGCCGTTCCTCGGTCATCGCTCCGAAGACGTAGAGGAAGAGCATGTTGCCGAGGAGATGGATCCAGCTGCCGTGGATGAAAAGGGCCGTGACCGGAGTCAGTGCCTCCCGGGCGGGGGCGGCGAACAGGTCGGACGGCACCACGCCCCAGCGGCGGAAGTACGCCCGCTGTGCCACCAGCAGCGCGTCCCCCGTGCCGTAGGACGGGACGAAGCCCGAGGCCGGGCCGAGGACGAAGATCAGACAGCACAGGCCGATCAGGGTGTACGTCATGGGCGCCGAGGTGCCGCGGAACGTCCTGACGAGTGCCGAGCCCCAGTTGCTGATCATGGATACAGAGCATGACGTAACGGGACGCAGTGGCATAGACCGCCTCGCCGCCGGAAGGGCCCTGTGGACGGCCGAGCGGCGAGTACCCGCCAGGCCGTAGGGTTACGAGCCACACTCGCCGGGGAAACCGGCGATCACGGAAACTGGAACGAAGGAAGCGGACAGCCACGATGACGGTTCCCCTGCCGACTGCCTCCACGCGGTGGCGCTGCACCCTCTGCGGCAACCTCACGCGCTTCGACGTGACGCGCTCGTCGAAGGTCGTGGAGTACCTCCACCTGGACCTGGCCGGTGAGCCGAAGGTGGAGGAGCGCGAGGTGGTCAGTGAGACCATCGAGTCGGTGCGCTGCCGCTGGTGCAACGCCGTGGATCAGGTGGAACTCGTGGACAGGCCGGGCGCCGGCTCCTGAGAGGGAGTGGCCCCGCACAGGTATTGGGGTGTGAGGGATGGTGGAGAACTCAGGCGGGGGGCCGGGCGACGGCGCCGCCGAGGTGCTCGACCGCCCGCTGCCCGATGGCGTGCGGAAGCGGGTCGTGCAGATCGTCTCCGACGGCTTCGGCGGTCTCACCGTCGCCGAACTGCCCGCGCAGCTACGACAGTACGCCCGCTTCGCCCCCAACCGGCGCGCGAAGTTCGCGGGCAACGCCATGGCCGCCGCGCTGGAGACCGATCCGCTGTTCCGACAGCGGATCGGGGAGAAGCTGAGAGAGGCCCAGTCGGAACTCGCGGGCGCTGTCGACTCCGGCTCGCCGCCCCCGGCCGCGGATCCGCTCGATGTGGCGGCCGCGGCCTATGTTCTGCGCCCCACCGGCTGGGTGAAGCTCGTGACCGCCGCCGGCGAGGAGGCGCTGCGCGCCGACGCCGAACGCGCCGACGAGGAGAACCGGGCCGAGCTGGAGCGGCTGCGCGAGGAGCTGGCCCTGGCGCGGGACGCGACCCGGACCGAGACCGAGCGGCTGCGCACCGAGCTGGACGCGGCGAAGAAGGAAGCGGAGTCGCTTCACCGCAAGCTGCGCTCCGCCCACAGTGACATCAAGCGCGGCGAGGCCGCCCTGCGCAAGCTGCGCGCCGAGACGGACGCCGCGCGCGCCGAGGGGCAGACCCAGCTGTCCGCCGCCGAGAGCGAGGGGCGGCGCCTCAAGGCGCGGCTCAGCGAGGCGGAGGCGTCCCTGGAGGCCACCCGCAAGGCGGCCCGGGAGGGGCGCAGCGTCGAGGACATGCGGGTACGGCTGCTGCTCGACACGGTGCTGGAGGCGGCCCAGGGGCTGCGCAGGGAACTGGCCCTGCCGCCCGTCTCCGTACGGCCCGCCGAGACCGTGGACGCGGTCGAACCGGGACGAATGACCCCGAAGGACATCGCCGCGCGGGCGCTGTCGGAGAACGACCCCGCGATCCTCGACCAGTTGCTGGCGCTCCCGCAGGCCCACCTGGTCGTCGACGGCTACAACGTCACCAAGACCGGGTATCCCCAAATGCCCCTGGAGAAGCAGCGGTTGAGGCTGCTCGGGCAGCTCTCGCAGCTCGCCGCGCAGACCGGCGCCGAGGTCACCTGTGTCTTCGACGGGGCCGAGCTGGCCGCGCCGGTGCTGCTGGCGCCGCCGCGCGGAGTGCGGGTGCTGTTCTCCAAGCCGGGCGTCACCGCCGACGAGTTGATCCGCCAGCTGGTGCGCGCGGAGCCGCCGGGCCGGCCGGTCATCGTCGCCTCGACCGACCGCGAGGTCGCCGACGGCATCGCGAAGGCGGGCGCCCGCCCCGTCGCTTCTGCGGTACTCCTCAAGCGACTGTCGTGAAGGTCAACGTACAGGTTTAATGCCGGAATTGACCGAACCGTCACGCAACGTAGCGTCAATCGACCATCACTGCATGTTGGTTATGGGCAAAGAATGCTTTGAGTGACGGCATTTTTTCGTGTGAGGATTTGAACTGATCACAGGAACATCACTAGGGTCGTGCCTCGAACCTCCGAACGGGTGATCACTCAATAGAAGGAGCTCGACTCCGTGGCGTCCCATCGTCGACCGAAGCAGCCGAGCCGCACGCGTGTGACTGTGCTGACCACCGCAGCCGCAGCCGCCGTTGCCTTCAGCGCTCAGGCCGCCAACGCCGCGCCGAGCGAGAAGCCCAGCAAGGACGAGGTCAAGTCGAAGGTCGACGCCCTCTACGAGCAGGCCGAGCAGGCCACCGAGAAGCTCGACGGGGCTCAGGAGAAGCAGAGCAAGCTCCAGAAAGAGATCTCGACCATCCAGGACAACGTCGCCCGCGGCCAGGAGGAGCTCAACAAGCTCCGGGACGGCCTCGGTTCGATGGCGAGCGCCCAGTACCGCACCGGTGGCATCGACCCCTCGATCCAGCTGTTCCTGTCCTCGAACCCGGACGACTACCTCGACAAGGCGTCCACGATGGACCAGTTGAGCAGTCAGCAGGTCGAGGCGCTCACGAAGATCCAGGGCAAGCAGCGCGAACTCGCCCAGGAGCGCGCGGAGGCGAGCACCAAGCTCAAGGACCTCTCCGCCACCCGGACCGAGCTCAAGAAGAAGAAGGACGAGGTCAAGGCCAAGCTGGCCGCGGCCCAGAAGCTGCTCAACACGCTGACCGCCGCCGAGAAGGCGTCGCTCGCGCAGGAGCAGGTCCAGGCCGCCAACCGCTCCAGCTCGCGCGTGAACCTCGGCACCACCGGTTCCGCCTCCAGCCGCGCCGCCGCGGCCTTCGCCGCCGCCCAGTCCGTGATCGGCTCGCCGTACGTCTACGGCGCCTCCGGCCCCTCCTCCTTCGACTGCTCGGGCCTGACCTCCTGGGCCTACGCGCAGGCGGGCGTCTCCATACCCCGCA
Source organism: Streptomyces sp. NPDC088350 (assembly GCF_044753545.1). Lineage (NCBI taxonomy): Bacteria > Bacillati > Actinomycetota > Actinomycetes > Kitasatosporales > Streptomycetaceae > Streptomyces > Streptomyces sp. NPDC088350. The sequence goes on from NZ_JBIVNL010000007.1 coordinate 106,457, forward strand.
CGTCCGAGGCGCAGGCGAACGCCGGTACCCGCATCTACAGCGAGAGCGACCTCAAGGTCGGCGACCTGGTCATCTTCTACGGCGACTACCACCACGTCGGCCTCTACGCGGGCAACGGCCAGGTGCTGCACGCCCCGCACACCGGTGCCGTCGTGCGCTACGAGTCGATCGGCAACATGCCGTTCCAGTTCGGCGTCCGGATCTGATCCGTCCGCATCCGGTGCCTCTCCGGTCGTTCCCCGGCCCTTGCGCACCGCCCGAACGGGCGAATCACGACACACCAGGCTGACTCCACGCCCCGCCGATGACCTGCGTCATAGGCGGGGCGTCACCTTGTGTGCCCGCGCCGGTCTTTGGCCCGCACCCCTTCACAGAGCTACTGTCTGGCGCGTTTCCCCGCACCGGGGAAACGGTCCGTGTCCGCCAGCGGAAGGAAGTGCGGCTTCCCGTGGGATCCCGTCGTCGCCCTGCACCGTCCGGGTTCGACCGAGGCGCCAGCGCCGCGGTCTGCGTCCTGTCCGCCGCCGCGGCGGCCCTCGGCGCCCTGCCGGCCACCTCCGCCGTGGCCGCGCCGCACGACGACAGCCGGGCCGAGGTGGACCGGCTCTACCAGGAGGCCGAGAAGGCGACCGAGGCCTTCGACAAGGCCGACGAGCGCGCCGGGCAGCTGCACCGGCAGGTGAGCGACGCCCAGGACCGCATCGCCCGGCAGCAGCAGCGCATCAACACCATGCGGGACGCGCTGGGTTCACTCGCCGGCGCCCAGTACCGCTCCGGCGGCATCGACCCCACCGTCGCGCTGCTGTTCTCCGACGACCCGGCCGACTACCTCGACAAGGCCTCCGTCCTCGACCGGATCACCACCCAGCAGGCGGGCGAGCTCAAGGACCTCCAGGAGGCCATGCGCGAACTCGCCCAGGAACGCACCGAGGCCGCCGGACACCTCGCCGAACTGGAGCGCAGCCGCAAGGCCGTCGCCAGCCACAAGAAGACCGTCGAGCAGAAGCTCGCCAAGGCCCGGCAGATCCTCAACGGGATGCCGCTCGCCGACCGCGCCGCCTTCGACCGGGCCTCCCGCTCCTCCCGCGAGGACATCCCCGACCTCGGCGCAGGCGTCCCTTCCTCGGGCCGCGCCGCCGCGGCCGTGGCCGCCGCCCAGTCGGCGCTCGGCAAGCCCTACATCTGGGGTGCCAGCGGCCCCGGCGGCTTCGACTGCTCCGGCCTGATGCAGTGGTCGTACGCCCGCGCGGGCGTCCATCTCCCGCGCACCTCGCAGGAACAGCGCTACGCCGGGCACCGGATCCCGCTCTCCCAGGCCCAGCCCGGCGATCTCGTCGTCTACCGCTCCGACGCCAGCCATGTCGCCATGTACGTGGGCAACGGCCAGGTGATCCACGCCCCCTACCCCGGCGCGCCCGTGCGCTACGACCCGGTCGGCATGATGCCGGTCTCGTCGGTCACGCGGGTCTGAACCGCCGCGAAAGGGTCGTACGATCGGGAAGTGACTGGTCGTAGGCGGGCGTCGCGCTCCGGAGTGCTCGCACTGTGTCTGCTGCTCGGCTCGCTGGTGGCGTGCGGCGGACAGCCCGCGGCGAACAGCGCGAAGGCCGAGGTCCAGAGCCTCCTCGACCGCCGGTCCGCGGCCGTCCTGCACCACGACGAGACGGCGTACACGCGGACCGGGGCGCGCACGGCCTACGAGAACCTGAGCGCCGTACCCCTGGCGTCCTGGTCCTACCGCCTCACCTCGCTCCACCGCACCGGCGCCACCGCGACCGCCGGCGCCGAACTGAGCTACCGCGTCAAGGGCTACGACACCTCGCCCGTCACCGTCGGCCGCGCGCTCACCCTCCGCCTCACCGCCGACGGGCACTGGTACGTCGACTCCGACAAGCCCGCGAAGAAGTCCGGCCAACAGCTCTGGGACCAGGGCAGGGTGAGCGTGGTCAAGGGCGCGCACAGCCTGGTGATGGGGGTCGGGCAGGACACCGACACCCTGAGTGACTACCGCGCCCTCGCGGACCACGCCGTACCGGCCGTGTCGGCTGCCTGGGGCACCGACTGGACCCGGCACGTCGTCGTGCTCGTCCCCGGCTCCCTGGACGGCATGGCGGGGCTCCTGGGTTCACCGGCGGCCTCCTACCGGGGCATCGCGGCGGTGACGACGGGGGAGGCGGGCGGTTCGGGCCGGGCGCCCGCAGACCGGATCATCGTCAACCCGGACGCGTACGCGCTCCTGGGCCCGGTGGGCAAGCAGGTCGTCCTCACCCACGAGACGACCCACGTCGCCACCCGCGCCCACACCACCCCCGCCACCCCCCTCTGGCTCTCGGAGGGCTACGCCGACTGGATCGGTTACCGGGGCACCGGCCGCACCCCGGCCCAGGCCGCGCCGGAGCTGTACCGCGCGGTCCAGGACGGCCACCTCCCCGCCGCCCTCCCCGCCGACAAGGACTTCGGCTTCAGCAGCGAGGCGACCGGTCTGGCCCAGGCCTACGAGGGCGGCTGGCTGGCCTGCCGGATGATCGAGGACCGGTGGGGAGTGGGCCGACTGGGCACGTTCTACCGGGCTGTCGGTGCCCACAAGAAGCGGGCGGGGGCGGTGGAGGACGCGATGAAGAGCGTTCTGCGTACGACACCGGACGACTTCACCGCGCAGTGGCGCGACTATCTCAGGGCTCAACTCGGCTGATACGGCGACCGGTTCGTCTTGGCTGCCGGGCGTTCGACATGCGCCTCAACTCGTAGCCGTGCAGCGGCTGTTCGGCGAGGAGGCCGACGTTCTCAGCCAGCGTTCGCGATGGCCGTGCAGTGCGCGGTCGCCGGCGTGCTCTTCGGGCGTGTCCGGCGTCAGGAGGACGCCGAGGTCGCCTTCGAGCGGGTCGCCTGACTCGGGAGCGGCGGTACGTCCGCCCAGGTGACCGAGGCCCGCCACAGCTCCCGTGCGGCGGTGACGGCCGCGGCCACCAGCAGGCCGTTGCGGACCAGCAGCAGGACGATGCCCAGCCCGTTGCTGGTGACCACGTCGGCGAACCGGATCGGGAACTCCAGGACCGTCACGAAGGCCGCCGCCAGGACCAGGGCGACCGGGAGTCTCATGCGGCTGGCGCGGAAGCAGGAGCAGACGGCGGCGAGGCCGATCAGCCACACGACGTACTGGGGGCTGATGACCCGGCTCGTCACCGTGAACATCAGCACCGCCACGAAGGCCGCGTCCGCGAGGGTGTGGGGGAGGAAGCGGGCCGCCATCAGGCGCCAGAGGATCAGCCAGCCGAAGGCGATCCCGGTGAGGCCGAGGGCGGCCGTGCTGACCCAGTTGACGTAGGGGCCGACGAACTCGACCGAGCCGTAGTTGAGGAGCACCTGGCCCTGCCAGCCGAAGTGCCGGGCCACATGGAAGACGAGGGAACCCAGCGACTCCACCTCCGTGCCCCGCTCGCGCTGGAAGGTGAGGAAGGTGAACGCGCCCGGCATGGACACCGCGAAGAGGGCGGCGATCGCCGCCACGGTCACCGCCGCCGCGCCCCATGCCCGGCGCTTGACCGCGCCCAGCAGGAGCAGCGCCGGCCAGACCTTCAGCAGCGCCCCGAAGCCGGCCAGCGCGCCCATCACACGCGGGTGCCGGGCGCCGGCGAGCAGCGCGGCCACGGCGACCGCGGTCACCATCACGTCGTAGCGCGCGTACACGGTCGGGCCGAGGAGGGGGACGCCCGCCGTCCAGACCCAGGCGCCGCGCAGCGTCCGGCCGGGGCGCAGGCCCGTGTACAGGAGCAGGGCCAGGACGGTCAGGTCGGCCAGGAAGGCCAGGACGAAGAACGCCGACGCGTAGTCCAGGAAGCCCAGCAGCGCGGGGGAGAGGATCGGGAGGGCGGCGGCGGGCGGGTACTGCCAGGTGACGTCGTCCAGGGGGAAGGAGCCGTGGCGGAGTGTCTCGTACCAGCCCTGGTAGATCACCGACACGTCGCTGGTGACGTCCGGGCCCGGGAACACGACCACCTTGAAGACGAACAGCAGGAGTACGACTCGGGTCAGGCCCCAGGTCCCCAGCAGCAGCGCCAGCCGCCGTCTCGTGCCCGCGATCTCCACCTGTACCCCTGTTCCGTGCCGTGCCCGCCGGGTGAGGGTCACATGTTCTCCCGATCTGCTGTGCGATGGCCATGAAGCGCGGCCGTGACGAGCGTCGACCACTCGGCCGGTAGGGTCTGGCCCGTGCGCAAGACCCTGATCGTGACCAATGACTTTCCGCCCCGGCCCGGTGGCATCCAGGCTTTTCTGCACAACATGGCGTTGCGCCTGGAGCCCGAGCGGCTCGTCGTCCACGCCTCGACCTGGAAGCGCGGCAGGGAGGGCGCGGAAGCGACGGCGGCCTTCGACGCCGAGCAGCCCTTCACCGTCGTACGCGACTCCACGACCATGCTGCTGCCGACACCCGCCGCGACCCGCAGGGCCGTCGGGCTGCTGCGGGAACACGGGTGTACGGCGGTGTGGTTCGGGGCGGCGGCGCCGCTCGGGCTGATGGCGCCGGCGCTGCGGAAGGCCGGTGCCGAGCGGCTGGTGGCCACCACGCACGGGCACGAGGCCGGGTGGGCGCAGCTGCCCGCCTCGCGTCAACTCCTGCGCCGTATCGGGGAGTCGACCGACACGATCACCTACCTCGGGGAGTACACACGCTCGCGGATCGCCGGTGCGGTCAGTCCGGAGGCGGCGGCGCGGATGGTCCAACTGCCGCCCGGCGTCGACGAGAAGGTCTTCCACCCGGGGTCGGGCGGCGCCGAGGTACGGGCGCGGCTCGGGCTCACCGACCGGCCCGTCGTCGTGTGCGTGTCCCGCCTCGTGCCGCGCAAGGGGCAGGACACGCTGATCCTCGCCATGCCGCGCATCCTGGCCCGGCAGCCCGACGCCGTCCTGCTGATCGTGGGCGGCGGGCCGTACGAGAAGGACCTGCGCAGGCTCGCGCGCGAGACCGGCGTCACCGACTCCGTACGCTTCACGGGCGCCGTGCCCTGGTCCGAACTGCCCGCGCACTACGGCGCCGGTGACGTCTTCGCGATGCCGTGCCGGACCCGGCGCGGCGGTCTCGACGTCGAGGGACTCGGCATCGTCTACCTGGAGGCGTCCGCCACCGGGCTGCCCGTCGTCGCCGGTGACTCCGGCGGCGCGCCGGACGCCGTGCTCGACGGCGAGACCGGGTGGGTCGTGCGGGGCGGTTCCCCGGAGGAGGCCGCCGACCGGATCGTCGCGCTGCTCGGCGACCCGGAGCTGCGGCAGAACATGGGCGAGCGGGGCCGGCAGTGGGTGGAGGAGCGGTGGCGCTGGGATCTCCTCGCGGAACGGCTCCGGGCACTGCTGTAAAGACGCGTCCGTCAAAGGCTTCGACGGCGCCTCTGCCCAAAGCTTCCGCCAAAGGTCCGATCCATACTCGTCAGTACCCCTAGGCGGAAGCCAATAATCCGCAGATGCTGCGCGCATGACAGCAAAACTGACGCAGCATCAGCTGACGAGACGTCAAATCCTGGGCATGATCGCCCTCCAGACCGCCGCCACCGCCGGTCTCACCCGAATCGGCCTGCAGTCCGCGCAGGCCGTCGAACCCGCCGCGGTCACATCCGCGACCGCGATCGTCGTCGGCTCCGGCTACGGCGGCGCGGTCGCCGCCCTCCGCCTCGGCCAGGCCGGCATCACCACCGTCGTCCTGGAGATGGGCCGGCTCTGGAACACCCCGGGCGCGGACGGCAAGATCTTCTGCTCCACCGCCGCCCCCGACCAGCGCTCCATGTGGTTCAAGACCCGCACCGAGGCACCCCTCGCCAGCTTCCTGTGGCTGGACGTCGTCAACAAGGACATCACCCCGTACCCGGGGGCCCTGGACCGCGTGCACTACGACAACATGTCCGTCTACGTCGGCCGGGGCGTCGGCGGCGGCTCGCTGGTCAACGGCGGCATGGCGGTCACCCCGCGCCAGTCGTACTTCACCGAGCAGTTCCCCACCGTGGACGCCACCGAGATGTACAACACGTACTTCCCGCGCGCCCGCACCATGCTCGGCGTCAACACCATCGACCCGACGTGGTTCGAGTCGACGGAGTGGTACCAGTTCACCCGCACCTCGCGGAAGGCCGCCACCAACACCGGCCTGACGACCACCTTCGTGCCCAACGTCTACGACTTCGGCTACATGCAGCAGGAGGCGGCCGGCACCGCCACCAAGTCGGCGCTCGCCCAGGAGGTCATCTACGGCAACAACTACGGCAAGAAGAGCCTCGACAAGACCTATCTCGCCTCGGCGCTCGGCACCGGCAAGGTCACCATCCACACCATGGAGAAGGTGAAGGCCGTCACACGGGCGAGCGACGGGTCGTACGTGCTGACCGCCGACCGGATCGACGACACCGGCACGGTCGTCGAGACCAAGCAGTACAGCTGCACCTATCTGTTCCTCGGCGGCGGCAGCCTCGGCACCACCGAACTCCTCGTCCGGGCACGGGACACGGGCACCCTGCCCGCGCTCAACTCCTCGGTCGGGGCGGGCTGGGGGCCCAACGGCAACACCATGCTGGGCCGCGCCAACCACATCTGGGACACCACCGGCGCCAACCAGTCGACCATGCCGGTCATGGGCATCGACGACTGGGCCAACACCGACAACCCGGTCTTCGCGGAGATCGCCCCGCTGCCCATCGGGTTCGAGACCTGGGTGAGCCTCTACCTGGCGATCACCAAGAACCCCCAACGGGCCTCCTTCACCTACGACTCGGCGAGCGGCACGGTGAAGCTGGGCTGGACCGCCGCCCAGAGCGCGGTCTCGGTCGCCATGGCCAAGAAGCTGTTCGACCGGATCAACGCGGCCAACGCGACGATCTACCGGTACGACCTGTTCGGCTCGCCCAGCAAGGTGTTCGCGGACGACTTCTGCTACCACCCGCTCGGCGGCTGTGTGTTGGGCAGCGCGACCGACAACTACGGCCGGGTGAAGGGGTATTCGAAGCTGTACATCACGGACGGCTCACTGGTGCCGGGCAACATCGGCGTGAACCCGTTCGTCACCATCACCGCGCTCGCCGAGCGCACCATGGCACGGGTCCTCGCCGAGGACACCTGACCCCACCGGCCCGCTACTTCTGGTAGATGGCCTCGATCTCGTCCGCGTAGTCCCTCGCCACCACATTGCGCTTGAGCTTCAGCGACGGCGTCAGGTGGCCCGACTCCTCCGTGAACTGGGAGGACAGAATGCGGAACTTCCGCACCGATTCCGCCTTCGACACCGCGGCGTTGCCGTCGTCGACGGCGTCCTGGATCGCCTGCACGAGATCCGGGTCGTCACGCAGCGACGCCGCGGTGGAACCCGCCGGCTTGCCGTGCTCCGCCGCCCAGCGGCCCAGGAACTCGTCGTCGATCGTGATCAGCGCGCCCACGAAGGGCCGCCCGTCACCGACGACCATGCACTCCGCGACCAGCGCGTGCGCCCGGATCCGGTCCTCGATCACGGCCGGGGCGACGTTCTTGCCGCCCGCCGTGACGATGATCTCCTTCTTGCGGCCGGTGATCCTGAGGTAGCCGTCCTCGTCGAGGGTGCCGATGTCCCCGGTGTGGAACCAGCCGTCGGCCAGCGCCTCGGCCGTGGCGGCCTCGTTGTTCCAGTAGCCCTGGAACAGGTGCTCGCCGTGCAGCAGCACCTCGCCGTCGTCCGCGATCCGGATCACCGAACCGGGCAGCGGCTGGCCGACCGTGCCGATCTTCGTCCGGTCCCAGGGGTTGAACGCGGTGGCCGCACAGGACTCGGTGAGGCCGTAGCCCTCCAGGACCGTGAAGCCGATCCCCCGGAAGAAGTGCCCCAACCGCTCGCCCAGCGGAGCGCCGCCGGAGATCGCGTACTCGCCCCGGCCGCCGAGCACCGCGCGCAGCTTGCTGTAGACGAGCTTGTCGAAGGTCTTGTACTTGAGCTTCAGACCGAGGGACGGACCCGACGGCGTGTCCAGCGCCCTGCTGTACGCGATCGCGGTGTCGGCCGCCTTGTCGAAGATCTTGCCCTTGCCGTCCGCCTGCGCCTTGGCGCGCGCCGAGTTGTAGACCTTCTCGAAGACGCGCGGCACACCGAGGATCAACGTCGGCCGGAACGAGGCGAGTTCGTCGGTGAGGTTCTTGATGTCCGGGACCAGGCCCAGCTTGATCGGCGCCATCATCGGCGCGATCTGCACCAGCCGCCCGAAGACGTGCGCGAGCGGCAGGAACAGCAGCACCGAGCACTCGCCGGTGCGGAACAGCGGGCGCAGCCGCTCCACGATGTTGCCGCACTCCGCGAAGAAGCTGCGGTGGGTCAGCACACAGCCCTTGGGCCGGCCGGTGGTGCCACTCGTGTACACGATGGTCGCCGGGTCGTCGGCCTTCGCTTGCGAGCTGCGCTCCTCGACGGTCGCGTCGGTGACGTCCTTGCCCGCGCGGTCCAGCTCGTCGATCGCGCCGGCGTCGATCTGCCAGACGTGCTTGAGCGCGGGCAGCTGCGCGCGCACCGACTCGACGGCGGCGGCGTGCCCGTCCTGCTCCACGATCACGGCGGTGGCACCCGAGTCGCTCAGGATCCACTGCACCTGCTCCGCCGAGCTGGTCTCGTACACCGGCACGGTGATCGCGCCCGCGCTCCAGATCGCGAAGTCGAGCAGCGTCCACTCGTACCGCGTGCGGGACATCAGGCCGACCCGGTCGCCGGGCTGGACGCCGGAGGCGATGAGCCCCTTGGCGGCGGCGTGCACCTCGGCGAGGAAGACCGTGGCGGTCACGTCCTGCCAGCCGCCTCCCCCAGCCTCCGGCCGGGGGGATCCCCATTTCGCTCCGCTCACCTTGCGGGCGATGACGGCGACATCTGGGTGCTGCGCGGCGTTTCTGCGGACGATGTCGGTCAGGTTGCCGTCCGCGGGGACCTCGTACAAAGCCGGAAGGCTGAACTCGCGCAAGACTGCTGCTCCTCATAGGGCGCCGGCGCCACGACGTTGTGTGATGCGACGGTCCGGTCCAAGGCTCGGGCAGGTGCGTCAGGACCCGGTGGTTGAAATCCTGAGCACGACTGGACTGCCCGGACGTTACCCGCCGGTATGGCTCCTACGACAGGGGGGTCCGGCGAGATGTTCGCCGCGTCACACAGATGGGTGTTTCCTCGCGCACAGTAGTCCACCCCTTTCTGGACTGGCCAGTAACCGCGAGAGGGGCCGCCACTGTTCACGTTTGCCGCACACGCCTACGCTTGATCGCCATGGCACCCACACCACCCGGTACCTCCCGGACGCGCGTACATGTGGTCAGCGACGTGCACGGCAACGTCCGTGACCTGGCCGGAGCCGGCGAGGGTGCCGACGCCCTGATCTGCCTGGGCGACCTGGTCCTCTTCCTCGACTACGCCGACCACTCGCGCGGGATCTTCCCCGAGCTGTTCGGCGAGGAGAACGCCGACCGCCTCGTCGAGCTGCGCACCGCCCGCCGCTTCGAGGAGGCCCGCGCACTCGGCACCCGCCTCTGGAGCGGGGTCGGCGGCGACCGCGCGGCCCTGATCGAGAAGGCGGTGCGCAAGCAGTACGCCGAGATGTTCGCCGCCTTCCCCACCCCGACGTACGCGACCTACGGCAACGTCGACATGCCGACCCTGTGGCCCGAGTACGCCGGCCCCGGAACCACCGTGCTCGACGGCGAGCGCGTCGAGATCGGCGGCCGGACGTTCGGCTTCGTCGGCGGCGGCCTCCGCACCCCCATGCGCACCCCGTACGAGATCAGCGACGAGGAGTACGCCGCCAAGATCGAGGCCGTCGGCGAGGTCGACGTCCTGTGCACGCACATCCCGCCCGAGGTCCCCGAGCTGGTCTACGACACCGTCGCGCGCCGTTTCGAGCGCGGCAGCCGGGCCCTCCTGGACGCCATCCGCCGTACCAGGCCCCGGTATTCGCTGTTCGGCCACGTCCACCAGCCCCTGGTGCGGAGGATGCGGATCGGCGCCACCGAGTGCGTCAACGTGGGGCACTTCGCGGGCAGCGGCAGGCCCTGGGCGCTGGAATGGTGACCGCGCCCCGATGTCCGCAGGTAGGGGGTGAAGTGGGGCGGTCGGCAGCGCGGTAGCCTTCACGCTGCATGCACACGTGCACGACGACGTCCCACCGGCCCGCATCTGGAGGAGCCACAGCGATGGCGGAACACACCAGCTCGAGCATCACGATCGAGGCGGCACCGGCCGAGGTCATGGAGGTGATCGCCGACTTCGCCCGCTACCCGGACTGGACCGGTGAGGTGAAGGAGGCGGACGTCCTCAAGACCGACGAGCGGGGCCGCGCCGAACAGGTCCGGCTCGTCATGGACGCCGGCGCGATCAAGGACGACCAGACCCTCGCGTACACCTGGACCGGCGACAACGAGGTCTCCTGGACCCTCGTCAAGTCCCAGATGCTGCGCTCCCTGGACGGCTCGTACGTCCTCAAGCCCATGGGCGCGGGCGCCACCGAGGTCACGTACCTCCTCACGGTGGACGTCAAGATCCCCATGCTGGGCATGATCAAGCGCAAGGCGGAGAAGGTCATCATCGACCGGGCGCTGGCGGGGCTGAAGAAGCGGGTGGAGTCGGGGGAGCAGTAGGGGTTTTGAAGCAGGGGGACTTTTTCAGCGCAGGCCGGCCATCATCGGCCCGTCCGGCGCCTTCCGAACGCGGGCCGGTATTTCTCAGCCCGTCCGGCGTTTGAGGACGAGGCCCCTTCAGGGCCGAAGCGGGGGCCTGGGGGCGGCAGCCCCCCCCAGCAACGGCGCCCAACCCCCACCGACCGACTACCGTTCACTCATATGCGCACCCTCCTGATCACCGGCCCAGGCGGCAGCGGCCGCAGCACCGTCGCCGCAGCCACCGCCCAAGCCGCCGCAGGCAACCGCACCAGGACACTGCTCCTCGGTGCCGACCGCGGCGACACCCTCGGCGCCGCCCTGGGCGTGGTGACGGGAGCGGCGCCCGTGCGGGTCGCCGAGAACCTCAGCGTGTGGCGGCCCGACGCCACGGAGTCGTTCCGCGCCGACCTCACCGCCTTCCAGGAACGCGCCTCCTCCGCCCTCCAACTCCTGGGCGCCGCCCGCCTGGACGCGGAGGAACTCACCCCCCTCCCCGGCGCCGAGGAACTCACCCTCCTGCGCGCCCTGCGCGACGCGGCCCTCTCCGAGGCCTACGACCTGCTCGTCGTGGACCTCCCGCCCACCCCGCAGGCACTCGCCCTCCTCGCCCTGCCCGAGGAACTCCGCCGCTACCTCCGCCGCCTCCTCCCCGCGGAGCGGCAAGCGGCCCGCGCCCTCCGCCCGGTCCTCGGCCGCCTCGCCGGCGTCCCGATGCCCTCGGAGTGGCTCTACGACACGGCAGGCCGCTGGGACGTGGAGCTGGCCGCCGTAGAAGCCGTCCTCGCCGACCGGAACACCTCCGTACGACTGGTCGCCGAGCCCGGACCCGCCGGCGCCGACGCCGTCCGCGAGGCCGTTCTCGCCCTCGCCCTGCGCGGCCTGCGCCCCGACCGGCTGGTCGCCAACCGGGTCCTCCCCGAGTCCGTCGAGGACACCTGGCTCGCGGGCCTGGGCGTCCAGCAGCGCAAGACCCTGGACGAGTGGCGGGAGGCGTACGACGTCCGGCACGTCCCCCACCTCGGTCACGACCCGCGCGGCACCGACGACCTCGCCGCGCTCGCCGTGCCCGGCGTCGAAGCGGCCGGTTCCACGGTCGAGTGGCCGGTCGTCGACAGGCTCGCCGAGGACGGCGGCGAGAGGGTCCTCGTCTGGCACATCCCGCTGCCCGGCGCGATACGAGATGAGCTGGACCTGGTCCGCCGCGGCGACGAACTCGTCGTCACCGTCGGCCGGTTCCGCCGGATCGTGCCGCTACCGTCGGCCCTGCGCCGCTGCACCGTGGCCGGCGCCGCCCTGCGCGAGGGCGAACTGCGCATCCGTTTCACGCCCGACCCGGACCTGTGGCCGCAGGGACGGTGAGTATTCGGGGGCGCGGAGACGTGAAGGACGTACGCCCATTCGGGTAACGTCGTAGAGACGAACCGTAGTCAGGAGTCCGTCATGAGCGAAGAGCTCCCCCCGTCAGAGGCCGGCAAGGAAGAGGCGCTCGACGAGGTGCGGGCGACCGACGCCGACGCCTGGGCGACGGCGGCCGCCGAAGACCTCGCGGCGGAGAAGGCCCGCCGGCGCACCCAGTACGGCCCGCCCCCGGGCTCGGCCGCCGAGGAACTGCGCAAGCTCGTCGACACCGTCACGGACAAGCTGTCCGGCCTCCAGTCCCCGCTGCTCGGCCAGGTCGCGGGACCGGCCGCCCAGCAGGTGGTGAAGCAGGTCGTCCAGCAGGCCCGCGCCGCCGTCGAGCCCGTCATCGAACGCAACCCGGACGTCTTCGACCACCTCGCGGCGGCCGGAAGCGAACTCCTCGCCGCGTACCGCTCCGCGGTCCAGGCACAGGAACAGCGCTGGACGGCACGCGACAGCGAACTGAAGGACCTGAGGAACGACCGCCGCGACCGGGGCGACGACTCCGGCCCCGGGGAACGCATCGACCTGGACTAGAAGCCCCTCGGGTACGGTGGGCCGTAGCGGGGCTCGACCGAAACTGAGGGATTCATGGGACTCACCATCGGCGTCGATATCGGCGGCACCAAGATCGCGGCCGGGGTGGTCGACGAGGAAGGCAACATCCTCTCGACCCACAAGGTGCCGACCCCGGGCACGCCCGAGGGCATCGTGGACGCCATCGCCGCCGCAGTCGACGGAGCCCGCGCCGGGCACGAGATCGTCGGCGTGGGCATCGGTGCGGCGGGCTACGTCAACCGCCAGCGCTCCACGGTCTACTTCGCGCCGAACATCGACTGGCGCCAGGAGCCGCTGAAGGACAAGGTCGAGGCCCGCGTGGGCCTCCCCGTCGTCGTGGAGAACGACGCGAACGCCGCGGCCTGGGGCGAGTACAAGTTCGGCGCCGGCAAGGGCCACCGCAACGTCATCTGCATCACGCTCGGCACCGGCCTCGGCGGCGGCATCATCATCGGCAACAAGCTGCGCCGCGGGCACTTCGGGGTGGCCGCCGAGTTCGGCCACATCCGCATGGTGCCGGACGGCCTGCTGTGCGGCTGCGGCTCGCAGGGCTGCTGGGAGCAGTACGCCTCCGGCCGCGCCCTCGTCCGCTACGCCAAGCAGCGCGCCAACGCGACCCCCGAGGCCGCCGAGGTGCTGCTCTCGCTCGGCGACGGCAGCCCCGAGGGCATCGAGGGCAAGCACATCTCCATGGCCGCCCGGCAGGGCGACCCGGTGGCCGTCGACTCGTACCGCGAGCTGGCCCGCTGGGCCGGCGCCGGCCTCGCCGACCTGGCCTCCCTCTTCGACCCCTCCGCGTTCATCGTCGGCGGCGGCCTCTCCGACGAGGGCGAACTGGTCCTCGACCCGATCCGCAAGTCCTACAAGCGCTGGCTGGTGGGCGGAAACTGGCGCCCGGTCGCCGACGTGATCGCGGCCCAGCTGGGCAACAAGGCGGGCATGGTGGGCGCGGCGGACCTGGCGAGGGAACCGGACCCGATCATGTAAGTGCCCTGCTTCTGTCTTCAGGGGCGCGGGGCTGTGTCAATATGCGGCTCCGCCGCGTGGGCGTGACCAG
>NZ_JBIVNL010000007.1:120200-130475 GCF_044753545.1 Streptomyces sp. NPDC088350
GTCACGAACGACCGGTAGGCGCATGTGTTCCTCGCGCCCCGCTTTTGCTTTCAGGGGCGCGGGGCTGTGTCAATATGCGGCTCCGCCGCGTGGGCGTGACCAGTCACGAACGACCGGTAGGCGCATGTGTTCCTCGCGCCCCGCTTTTGCTTTCAGGGGCGCGGGGCTGTGTCAATATGCGGCTCCGCCGCGTGGGCGCGACCAGCCACATCGGACCGGCAGTCGCACACGTACCCCGCGCTCCTGGGGCACTGGGCGTAAATTGATCCACATGGCGCCGCTCCCCAACTCCCGCACCGAACCCGACGGTTCAGCGATCATCCGCGTCCTGAGCTACAACATCCGCTCGATGCGCGACGACACCGACGCCCTGGCCCGGGTCATCAGGGCCTGCGCCCCGGACCTCGTCCTCGTCCAGGAAGCCCCCCGTTTCTTCCGCTGGCGCAAGAAGCTCGCCCGCCTGGCCTCAGCTTCCGACCTCGTCGTCCTCACCGGCGGAGCCGCCGCCGCCGGCCCCGCCCTGCTCTGCTCGCTCCGGGCAACAGTCGAACGCACGGAGGACGTCCTCCTGCCCCTGACCCCCGGCGAACACCGCCGCGGCTTCGCGACCGCGGTCGTACGGTTCGGGGGCGCCCGGCTGGGAGTCCTCAGCTGTCACCTCAGCCTCCGCCAGGACGAGCGCTACGAGCAGGGCGGCATGCTGCTCGACCGGCTGGCCGGCATGGGCGTGGACCACGTGATCGCGGGCGGCGACCTGAACGACCGCCCCGACGGCCGCACCTTCACCCGCCTGGCCAAGGACCTCCAGGACTGCTGGGCCACCGCCCCCTGGGGCGACGAGTACACCTGGACCCCCGGCAACCCCTTCCAGCGCATCGACGCGATCTTCGCGACGCCGGGCATCGAGGTACTCGGGTGCGGGGTGCCGCTGGGGTTGCCGGGAGTGGAGGAGGCCGACATCAGGGCGGCGACGGACCACTTCCCCGTGCTGGCCGCGATGCGCGTGCCCCGCGTGCCCGCGGTCTGAACCCCACAGCCGTCCGGGCGGGGTGACGGGCCGGCACTGCCGTGAGGGCGGCCACGGACCACGTCCCGGTCCTGGCCGCCCTGGGATCCCCGCGAACTCCCGGGACTGGCTAGACGACCGCGCCCCGCCCCGGATCGTCCCCGTCCTCCTCGTCCGTCCGCATCCGCATCACCAGCGTGCCGAAGCCGCCGAGGAAGCCGCCGATGCCGATGGTCGTCAGCCACCAGGTCATGTCCCAGCCCAGCAGTACCGCCAGCAGCAGGAGGATCGGGCCGCCGATCACCCCGAGCCAGGCGAACTTGGCCGTCGTGTCGGCGGCCGGCAGCGGCGGCGGCTCCGGCGGCACGAAGTGGCCCTCGTCGTCCTCGTCGAAGTCGTCCTCGGAGGAGTCCGGCGCGGTGTAGTCGCGGGGACCGCCGACGCCGGGCGCGAAGGAGACCGAGCTGCCCAGCGGCTTGGCGGCCGGCGGCTCCTCCGTGCTCTTGTCGTCGGCCTTGTCGTTGGTCTTGTCCTTGCCCTTGGGCTGCTCCTTGGCCTTGGGCTGCTCGTCGTTCTTCTCGGGATCGAGCAGCGCCAGGTCCTCGATCGACTTGAACGGCTTGGCGCCCGGCGGATCCTTGGGCTCATCGCCGTACCCCGCGACGATCGCGGCCCACGCGGCCTCCTCGTCGAACGGGACGCCCTGCTCGTCCGGTTCGAGGCCCTCGCGGTCGGAGTCGTGCTCAGCCACCTGTGGCCGTCCCTTCCTGCTCGCTCACCCGGCCCGTGTCGGACTCCTGCGTGCCGGCACTGGGTGCGAGCCGGCCGATGAACGCGAAGCTCTCCTCGAAAATCCGGTCCGCGTCGTGGTCCAACGTCGCGACGTGGTAGCTCTGTTCCAGCAGGATCTCCGTCACGTCGGCCGAGGAAACCCGACTGAGGACACGGGCCGAGTCGGCCGGCGGCACCACATGGTCCTGGGGGCTGTGCAGCAGCAGGAGCGGCTGGGTGACCTGCGGGAGCTCGCGGTCGACCAGCCGGAAGAAATTCCGCAGGGAGTGCGCGGAGTGCAGCGGCACCTTGTCGTACCCGACCTCCTCGCTGCCCTCCTTCGCGATGTCGCTGGCGATGCCCGGCGCCGTACGCACCAGGTGGCGGGCCACCGGAAGGGCGTACGCGGCGAGGCCGTGCACCTTGATACCGGGGTTGACGACCACGACACCGCTGATCTCGTCGCCGTGCTTCGCGGCCAGCCGCAACGCCAGCGCGCCGCCCATGGACAGGCCCGCGACGAAGACCTGCGCGCAGCGCTCGCGCAGGGCGCGCAGCTCGCGGTCCACCTCCGCGTACCAGTCCTGCCAGCCGGTGAGCTGCATGTCCTCCCAGCGGGTGCCGTGCCCGGGAAGCAGCGGCAGCGACACGGTGAGGCCACGCTCGGCCAGATGCTCCGCCCAGGGGCGCAGCGACTGCGGGGAACCGGTGAAGCCGTGGCAGAGGAGAACTCCGACCTCCCCGCCCTCGTGGCGGTACGGCTCGGCTCCGGGGAGGACCGGCACCTTCGGTCTCCTGTTCATGAGAGGGGCAGGATCATGAGACGGGGTCATGAGACGGGGTCATGAGACGGGGTCATGAGACGGGGTCATGAGACGGGGTCATGAGATGTGAGTTCATGAGACGGGTGTGAACAAGTCCAGGTGCGGTTAACCGTACGCGACCGCACTGACACCGACCAGGGTCGTCGGCTCCTTTGACAGTGCTCCGGGTTAAGGTCTGATCGACAGACACGGGAGGCACTCGCTTGTTGTACGGCACGATGAAGGTCGCCATCGGGGGACCGCTGAAGGTCGCCTTCCGGCCCTGGGTGGAGGGCCTGGAGAACATTCCGGCCGAGGGCCCCGCGATCCTGGCGAGCAACCACCTCTCGTTCTCGGACTCGTTCTTCCTGCCCGCGGTCCTCGACCGCAAGGTGACCTTCATCGCGAAGGCGGAGTACTTCACGACGCCCGGGGTGAAGGGCAAGCTGACGGCCGCGTTCTTCAAGGGCGCCGGCCAGCTTCCGGTGGACCGCTCCGGTGCGCGCGGGGCGGGCGAGGCCGCGATCAAGGCCGGGATCGACGTCCTGGAGCGCGGTGAGCTGTTCGGTATCTATCCGGAGGGCACGCGCTCCCCGGACGGCCGCCTGTACCGGGGCAAGCCCGGCGGCCTCGCGCGCGTGGCGCTCGCCACCGGGGCACCGGTCGTCCCGGTCGCGATGATCGACACGGAGAAGATCCAGCCGCCGGGGAAGGTGATGCCGAAGCTGATGCGGCCCGGCATCCGGATCGGCAAGCCGCTCGACTTCAGCCGGTACAACGGCATGGAGCACGACCGTTTCGTCCTCCGCGCGGTGACCGACGAGGTCATGTACGAGATCATGAAGCTCTCCGGCCAGGAGTACGTCGACATCTACGCGACCGCCGCCAAGCGGCAGATCGCGGACGCGGCGAAGGCCGACAAGGAAGCGGAGAAGGCAGCCGAGAAGGCGGCCAGGGCCGCGCTCGCACAAGCGGAGAAGGAGCAGACCGGCTCCCAGTAGAGGGGGCAGTCTGGTGTCGGGGGTGGGGATCGTGGCCAAGCGGGTGCGTGTCGTCAGGATGTCGGTCGAGCAGCCGCTGTGGCGTGCGCTGAGCGGCTACCGGGTGCTGACCATGCTGTACGCGGTCGGGCTGTTCGCCACCGCCTACGACAGGTTCGCCCGGCCCGGCGTCGCCATCGCCTACTACTGCGTCCTGTTCGTCTGGACGCTGGCCACGCTCCCCAGGGTGGCGAACGCGGCGAGCTGCACCAAGCGCTTCCTCGCCGCCGACCTCACCGTCGCGCTCGCCGGCATCATGCTGACGCCGGTCGCCGACACCCACGCCCGGATCGTCGGGGGCGGCCCGACGCTGCCGTCGATATGGACCGCGGGCTCCGTGCTGGCCTTCGCGATCAAGGGCGGCTGGCGCTGGGCCGCCTTCGCCTCGACACTCGTCGCCGCCGCCAACCTGGTCGAGCGCGGCGCCCCGGCCCGCGACACCGTCCACAACGTCGTCCTCGTCTGGGTCGCCTCCATCGCCATCGGCTACGTCGTGGAGGTCGCCCGCGCCTCCGAGCGCACCCTCGCCCGCGCCCTGGAGATCGAGGCCGCCACCCGGGAACGCGAGCGGCTCGCCCGCGACATCCACGACGGCGTCCTCCAGGTGCTGGCGATGGTGCAGCGGCGCGGTGCCGTGCTGGGCGGTGAGGCGGGCGAGCTGGGCCGGATGGCCGGCGAGCAGGAGGTCGCGCTGCGCACCCTGGTCTCCGGCGGCCTGGTGCCCGTCTCCCGGGTGTCGCTGGACGCGGCCGAGGGCGCGGTCGTGAGAGCCGTGGAGGAAGAACCCGATGACGACGACGGCCCGGTCGATCTGCGTTCGCTGCTCGCCCCCTACGCCGCCGCCAAGGTGAGTTTCGCCGAGCCCGGCGCCCCGGTGCCGCTGCCCGCGCCCGCCGCGCGGGAGCTGGCCGCCGCTGTCGGTGCCGCCCTGGACAATGTGCGCAGGCACGCCGGTGCGGACGCGCGTGCGTGGATCCTGGTCGAGGACGAACCCGGGGAGGTCGTGGTGACCGTACGGGACGACGGGCCCGGTATCCCCGAGGGGCGGCTCGCGCAGGCCGAGGGGGAGGGGCGGCTCGGGGTCGCCCTGTCGATCCGGGGGCGGCTGCGGGACCTCGGGGGCAGCGCCGAGCTGGTCTCGATTCCCGGGCAGGGCACGGAAGTCGAACTGAAGGTCCCGAAGTCACGGGGGAAGGCGGGGACACGATGAGTGAGCAGCGGAGCCCGATCAGGGTCATGGTGGTCGACGACCACCCGATGTGGCGCGACGCCGTCGCCCGCGACCTGGCCGAGTCAGGCTTCGACGTGGTCGCCACCGCCGGTGACGGCGAGCAGGCGGTGCGCCGCGCGCGGGCCGCCGCCCCCGACGTCCTGGTCCTCGACCTGAACCTGCCGGCGATGCCCGGCGTCCAGGTCTGCAAGGAACTCGTCGGCGCCAACCCGGCGTTGCGCGTCCTGGTCCTCTCCGCGAGCGGCGAACACGCCGACGTACTGGAGGCGGTGAAGTCGGGAGCGACCGGCTATCTGCTCAAGTCGGCGTCCACGGAAGAGCTGTTGGACGCGGTGCGCCGAACGGCGGTCGGCGACCCGGTGTTCACCCCCGGGCTGGCCGGACTGGTCCTCGGCGAGTACCGGCGACTGGCCTCCGACCCGGCACCGGCCGCCGACAGCGACGAGCCCAAGGCGCCCCAACTCACCGACAGGGAGACCGAGGTACTGCGCCTGGTCGCCAAGGGCCTGAGCTACAAGCAGATCGCCGAACGCCTGGTCATCTCGCACCGCACGGTCCAGAACCACGTCCAGAACACGCTCGGCAAGCTCCAGTTGCACAACCGCGTGGAGCTGGTCCGGTACGCGATAGAGCGCGGCCTCGACGACGCATAGGCGGCCCGGTAGATCAACTCCCGGACAATCCACCGGAATTGATCTCGGAATTGACCTTCCCGCCCATCCCGCTGTGACCTGGATCACCATTAGCGTGGCTCTCACAGGAAACCGCGGCGAAGGGACACTTCCATGCGCGTCGGAGTACTGACCGGAGGCGGCGACTGCCCCGGACTCAACGCCGTCATCCGGGGCATCGTCCGCAAGGGCGTACAGGAGTACGGCTATGGCTTCGTCGGCTACCGGGACGGCTGGCGAGGCCCGCTCGAAGGCGACACCGTCCGGCTCGACATCCCCGCGGTGCGCGGCATCCTGCCCCGCGGCGGCACCATCCTCGGCTCCTCCCGCACCAACCCGCTGAAGCTGGAGAACGGCATCCGGCGCATCAAGGACAACCTTGCCGCGCAGGAGGTCGACGCGCTCATCGTGATCGGCGGCGAGGACACCCTCGGGGTGGCCGCGCGGCTGTGGGACGAGAGCGGGGTGCCCTGCGTCGGCGTACCGAAGACCATCGACAACGACCTGTCCGCCACCGACTACACCTTCGGCTTCGACACCGCCGTAGGTATCGCCACCGAGGCGATCGACCGGCTGCACACCACCGCCGAGTCGCACATGCGGATCCTGGTCTGCGAGGTGATGGGCCGGCACACCGGCTGGATCGCCATCCACTCCGGCCTCGCGGGCGGCGCGAACGTCATCCTCATCCCCGAGCAGCGCTTCGACGTCGACCAGGTGTGCGCCTGGATCACCTCCCGCTTCAAGGCGTCGTACGCCCCGATCGTGGTCGTCGCGGAGGGGGCCATGCCCAAGGACGGCGACGTCGTACTGAAGGACGGGACCCTCGACTCCTTCGGGCACGTCCGCCTCTCCGGGGTGGGCGAGTGGCTGGCGAAGGAGCTGGAGAAGCGGACCGGCAAGGAGGCTCGCACCACCGTGCTCGGGCACGTCCAGCGCGGCGGCACCCCGAGCGCCTTCGACCGCTGGCTCGCCACCCGCTTCGGACTGCACGCCATCGAGGCCGTCCGCGACGGCGACTGGGGCAAGATGGTCGCCCTGCGCGGCACGGACATCGTCCGCGTACCGATCGCGGAGGCCACGGCCCAGCTGAAGACGGTCGACCCGAAGCTGTACGAGGAGGTCGGGGTGTTCTTCGGCTGAGCCGTGGCCGCACTCCGGGCGTCGGCCGGGCGGCTCAGCCCGCCCGGCGCTCCGCCGCCCCCGTGCTCGTCCCGCGCAACCGACCCACCAACTCCCGTACGACAGCGGCCCCGTTGAGCGTCAGCACCGACTCCGGGTGGAACTGGACGCCCGCGAAGCCCGGCCCCCGCAGCGCGTGCACCTCGTCCGACCCGCTCCGGCTCACCTCCACACCATGGGCGTCCAGTTCGGCGGCGGTCTCGTCGTCGCACCGCGCCACGAAGCTGTTGTAGAAGCCGACGGTCTCCTCCCGCCCGAACAGGTCGATCGCCGTCTGCGCCCCCTGGTACGGAACCTCCTTCCGTACGATCTCCAGGCCCAGCTCCGCCGCGAGCAGCTCGTGCCCAAGGCACACGCCGAGGACGCCGTGCCGGTTCTCGCGGACTACCTCGGCGGTCAGCGCCCGCAGGAACCGCATCTTCGGGTCGGCCGCGTCGGAGGGGTCGCCCGGCCCAGGGCCCAGCACCACGGGCCCCTCGTGCGCGAGCACCGCCTCCCGCAGCCCCTCCTCGTCGTACCGCCGCACGGTCACCTCAAGGCCGCTCGACCGCAGCACGTGCGCGAGCATCGCCGTGAAGGTGTCCTCCCCGTCGACGACCAGCGCGTGCCCGGTCAGCTCCTCGGACCGCTCCTGCATCCGCAGCCAGAAGGGGGCGAGGGAGGTGCGGCGCCCGTCGAGCGCCGCCCGCACGCGCGGGTCGTCGGACAGCCGGGGGCGCGTGTCCTCGTCGCGCGGGCGGGACGGTCGTACGCCGAGAGCCGCCAGGACTCCCGCGGCCTTCGCGTGGGTCTCCGCGACCTCGCTCGCCGGGTCGGAGCCGCGGACGAGGGTGGCGCCGACCGGTACCCGCAGCCGGCCGGCCGGGTCGATGTCGGCGGTGCGGATGAGGATGGGGGAGTCGAGGGTCTGGGCGCCGCCGGAGTCGCGGCCGAGCAGGGCGAGGGCGGCGCCGTAGTAGCCGCGTCCGCCGACCTCGTGCCGCTCGATGACCCGGCAGGCGTTCTGCACCGGCGAACCGGTGACGGTCGCCGCGAACATCGTCTCCTTCAGGACCTCCCGCACGTCCAGCGAGGAACGGCCGCGCAACTCGTACTCGGTGTGCGCGAGATGGGCCATCTCCTTCAGGCGCGGTCCGACGACGACCCCGCCCATGTCGCCGACCGTGCACATCATCTTGAGCTCCTCGTCGACGACCATCGACAGCTCCTCGATCTCCTTGCCGTCGGCGAGGAAGGCGAGGAGGTGTTCGGGCGTCGGCCCTTCCGCCGGATAGCGGTAGGTCCCGCTGATCGGGTTCATCACGACGGTCCCGCCGGACATCCGGACGTGCACCTCGGGACTCGCGCCCACGAGCGTGCGCTCACCCGTGTGCACGACGAACGTCCAGTACGCGCCCCGCTCACCCACCAGCAGCCGCCGGAACAGCGCCAGCGCGTCGGCCCTGCCGTACCCCGGGATCTCGCCCTCGTACGTCCGCCGGATGACGAAGTTGGCGCCCTCGCCCCGCCCGATCTCCTCCCGCAGGACCCGCCCGACGATCTCGCCGTACTCCTCGTCGTCGACGTCGAAGCCACCGCCCTCGACCCGCACGGCGTGCGCGGGCAGCTGTTCCAGGGCGTCGGCGAGCGGGATCGCGTACGACTCCTCGGGGGTGAGGAAGGCCAGGGGAGTGCCGTCGTCGCGGACGTCGAAGCCGCGTTCGCGGATCTGGCGGTAGGGGATCAGGGCCAGGCCCTCGTCGGGGAGGTCGGCGAGGCGGTCGTAGGTGGTGACCGGGCCGAGCAGCACCTCGACCGTGCTCTGGTCGTGGCCCGGCGTGCGGCGGCGCAGCAGGGCGAAGGGGCGGTCGTCGTGGAGCAGCTGTGTCAGGTCCATGGTTCCTCTGCCATCGATGGATGAGGAACGGCCCCGGAAACGCCGAAGGCCGCCCTCAGGCGGCCTTCGCGAAGTACGTGGGAGTACGCGCAGTCAGTGGGCCGCCGGATGAGCGGTCCACCACCAGTTCTGGGTCGAGTGCGCGAACATGCGAGGCACCCTACCCCACGCGCACCTGAGCGTGCGGGTGTCTCACCTGTCGAGCCGCGCGAAAATAGCTCGACACGACCCCGTAATGTTGAGGTCGTGACCGTGAACGCTAAGACCAGCGCCAGCGCTGGCAACACCTGGCGAGACCTGCCCGCGGCGCAGCAGCCCGAGTACCCCGACACCGAGGCTCTGCGCGCAGTGATCGCGGACCTCGCGTCGTATCCGCCGCTCGTCTTCGCGGGCGAGTGCGACCAGCTGCGTGCCCGGTTGGCGGCCGTCGCCAAGGGAGAGGCGTTCCTCCTCCAGGGCGGCGACTGCGCCGAGGCCTTCGACGCGGTGTCCGCCGACCACATCCGCAACAAGCTGAAGACCCTGCTCCAGATGGGCGCCGTCCTCACCTACGCCGCCTCGGTGCCGGTGGTCAAGGTCGGCCGTATCGCCGGCCAGTACTCCAAGCCGCGCTCGAAGGGCACCGAGACCCGCGACGGCGTGACGCTGCCGACGTACCGGGGTGACTCGGTCAACGGCTTCGCCTTCGACGAGAAGTCCCGCATCCCGGACCCCGAGCGCCTGAAGCGGATGTACAACGCGTCCGCGTCCACGCTCAACCTGGTGCGCGCCTTCACCACCGGTGGCTACGCGGACCTGCGCCAGGTGCACGCCTGGAACCAGGACTTCGTGAAGTCGTCCCCGTCCGGCCAGCGCTACGAGCAGCTCGCGCGGGAGATCGACAACGCGCTGAACTTCATGCGGGCCTGCGGCACCGACCCGGAGGAGTTCAAGACCGTCGAGTTCTACGCCTCGCACGAGGCGCTGCTGCTGGACTACGAGTCGGCCCTGACCCGGGTCGACTCCCGCACCGGCAAGCTCTACGACGTCTCCGGGCACATGGTGTGGATCGGCGAGCGCACCCGTCAACTGGACGGCGCGCACATCGAGTTCGCCTCCCAGATCCGCAACCCGATCGGCATCAAGCTCGGCCCGACGACGACCGCCGAGGACGCGCTGCAGTACATCGAGCGCCTCGACCCGGACCGCGAGCCGGGCCGGCTCACCTTCATCGTGCGGATGGGCGCGGACAAGGTCCGCGACAAGCTGCCCGAGCTGGTCGAGAAGGTCACCGCGTCGGGTGCGACCGTCGCCTGGATCACCGACCCGATGCACGGCAACACGTACGAGGCGGCCTCCGGTCACAAGACCCGCCGCTTCGACGACGTGCTCGACGAGGTGAAGGGCTTCTTCGAGGTCCACAAGGGCCTCGGCACCCACCCGGGCGGCATCCACGTCGAGCTGACCGGTGACGATGTCACCGAGTGCGTGGGCGGCGGCGACGAGATCTTCGTCGACGACCTGCACCAGCGCTACGAGACGGCCTGCGACCCGCGCCTCAACCGCAGCCAGTCCCTTGACCTGGCCTTCCTCGTCGCCGAGATGTACAGGGACCAGTAACCGTTTCACCTGTTACAGCAGTGTGCCGTGGGGGGGGGGGGGGGAGAAAAGAAACCCCCCCCCCCCCCCGAGAACAAAACCCCCCCCCCCACCACA
>NZ_JBIVNL010000007.1:130485-638746 GCF_044753545.1 Streptomyces sp. NPDC088350
GATGACCCGCCTTCGCTGTGTCCAGGGGGAGTTGCCCCGGTCATGGAGCGGCGGGGGGGCCCCCCCCGCCGGGGGGCCCCCCCCCCGGGGGGGGGGGGGGGCGCCCCCCCCCCCCCCCCCCCCCCCCCCCCCGCCACTTTTGCGACACCCGCGCAGCGGGTAAGGTTAGGTTAGCCTCACCGATTATCGGGACGGCACGACTCCTTCGATCCCGCACGGGAGGTGACCCGCGTGTACGTCTGCAACTGCTTCGGTGTGACCGAGGCGCAGGTCGCGAAGCACGCGGAGGGCGGTGCCTGCACCCCCCGGCAGATAGCGTCGGCCTGCAAGGCGGGCACCGACTGCGGATCGTGCGTACGGCGTATCCAGGCGCTGCTGGGCAGGGGTGCCTGCCCGCGCCGTGAGCTGGCCGACCAGGGCGAGCCGGTGCTCGCCGAACTGGAGGAAGCCGCCTAGCGGGTCCTAGCTGGGCTGCTCGATCTGCTGCGCGATGTAGAGCGCCTCGCCGAGCTGCTCGATCAGCTGGAGCTGCGTGTCGAGGTAGTCGATGTGGTGCTCCTCGTCCTCGAGGATGTCCTCGAAGATGTTCGCGGACGTGACGTCGCCCTTCGCGCGCATCACCTCGATGCCGCGCTTGAGCCGGTCGATCGCCTCGACCTCCACCTGCCGGTCCGCCTGGAACATCTCGGTGACCGTCTGACCGACCCGGACATGGAACAGCCGCTGGTAGTTCGGCAGACCGTCGAGCATCAGGATGCGCTCGGTGATCTTGTCCGCGTGCTTCATCTCATCGATGGACTCTTCACGCGTGTACTTGGCGAGCTTGGTCCAGCCGTTGTTGTCCTGGATGCGGTAGTGCAGCCAGTACTGGTTGATCGCGGTCAGCTCACCGGTGAGCTGCTCGTTCAGGAACTCGAGGACCTCGGGGTCGCCCTGCATCGCAGAGGCTCCTTCCAAAACAGGGGGAACTGGCGGGTTGCGCCGCATGATTGCACCGGCGCGAAGAGATCGTCCAGTAAGTGCATGCTTAGTAGGAGTTGCCCGAATCCGCCCAGAGCCGGTCATGTGCACCGCCCCCGGTCTGTCAGGATGGAGTCATGGGTCAGAGAGGGGTCGAACAGTCCGAGCTGCCACCGGGCCAGCGGCTCCAGCGCGGCTGGCCGGTCACCCACTACGGCCCGGTGCCCAAGTTCCGCCCCGAGCGCTGGGAGTTCAGGGTCTTCGGCGCCACCGCCGACGGCGGCAAGCACTGCTGGAACCACGACGAGTTCACGGCTCTGCCCTACGACTCGGTCGTGGCCGATCTGCACTGCGTCACGAAGTTCAGCATGCTCGGCGCCGAATGGGGCGGCATCCCCGCCCGTACGATCCTGGAGACCGCCCCGCCGGCACCGGCCGTCACCCATGTCATGGTCTGGGCGGAGTACGGCTTCAGCGCCAACCTCCGCCTCGCCGACTTCGCCGCCGAGGGCACCATTTTCGCCACCCACAAGGACGGCGAACTCCTCACCGCGGAACACGGTTTCCCCCTCCGCCTGGTCGTCCCCCACCTGTACGCCTGGAAGGGCCCGAAGTGGGTCCGGGGCGTCGAGTACATGACGGCGGACCGGCGGGGGTTCTGGGAGGAGCGCGGTTACCACAACGTGGGGGATCCGTGGAAGGAACAGCGGTACTCGTACCAGGAGGGGCCCGGCGAGGGCCCGGAGCTGTAAGCCGCTCCCGAGCCCGGGCAAGCCTCTTCGGCGCTATGAGTCCCTGAGCTTCTTCAGCCGCTCCACGTCCGCCGCGTGCCCTTCTTTGCCGCCCGGCGTCTCGATGATCAGCGGTACGCCCGCGGTCGCCGGGTGGGTCATCAGGGCACGGAACGGGTCCTCGCCGATGTGGCCGGAGCCGATGTTCTCGTGGCGGTCCTTGTGGGCGCCGACGACGTCCTTGGAGTCGTTGGCATGGATCAGTTTCAGCCGCCCCTCGCCGACCGTGTCCACCAGCAGGTCGAGCGTCTGGTGCATGCCGCTCGGGCCGGTCAGATCGTGCCCCGCGGCGAAGATGTGGCACGTGTCCAGGCAGACGCCCAGCTTCGGATGGGCGTCCAGCGCCTCGAAGTACGGCCCGAAGTCCCAGGTCCGTGAACAGAGCGAGGCGCCCTGACCGGCCGTCGACTCCAGGAGCAGGAAGGGATCGTCGTCGTGGGTCAACTCGTCGAGCAGCGGCAGCAGACGCTCCCGCACCTGCGCCAGCGCCACGGACCGCTCCCGCCCGCCCGTCGCGCTCCCGGTGTGCACGACCACGCCGAGCGCGCCGATCTCCCGCCCGCGCCGCAGCGAGTGCCGCAGCGACTCCACCGACTTCTCGACCGTCGCCTCGGTGTGCGAGCCGAAGTTGATCAGGTACGGGGCGTGCACGTACGCCGGGATGGACTCGGCCTCGCAGACCGCGCGGAACTCCTCGTCCTGACGCGGGTTCCCGACCGGTGTGGCCCAGCCGCGCGGGTTGGCGACGAAGACCTGCACGGTCTCGGCGGCCAGCTCACGGGCGTAGGACAGGCCCACGGAGTGGAGACCGCCGGCGACCGGGACATGGCCGCCGACCGGGTTGCGGGAGGGGAACTCGGGGGCGCTGGAAGGGGACTCGCTGCTCACCCGTCCAGGGTGTCACGCGCGCGTGCCGCCCCCGTCACCGGATGGTGATCGTGATCGTCGACCCCTTGGGGGCCTGCTCGCCCGCGTCCACGGACTGGCTCTTCACGGTGTCGCCGAACAGGCCGAGCAGACCCCGGTCCTCCTTGACCTTGAAGCCGGACTGCTCAAGGAGCTTCGTCGCGGCGTCGACCGAGGCGCCGACCACGCTCGGGACCTCGACCATCTCCGGGCCCTTGGACAGGGTCAGCGTCACCGTGTCGCCGTCGGCGGCCTGGCTGTCGCCGGCCGGGGTCTGTTGGGCGACCTGGCCCGCGTCGTACTCGGAGTTGACCTCGGTCGCCGACACCGTCACCTTCAGGCCGGCGTCCTGGAGGTCCGACTTCGCGTTGTCCAGGTCCTCACCGGTGACGTCGGGCACGTCGATCGCGGCGCCCTTGCTGACGGTCAGGGCTATCGCCGAGCCCGCGTGGCGCTCCGTGCCCGCCCCGGGGTCCGTGCTGATCACGAAGCCCTTGGGGACGCTGTCGCTGAACTCCTTGGTGACCATGCCGGCCGACAGCCCGTCCCGCTTCAGCAGGGCCTGCGCCTTGTCCAGGACGTAGCCCGTCAGATCGGGCACCTTCACGGTCTCCGGTCCGTCGGAGACGGTCAGGGCCACGGAGTCGTTGTTCCTGATGCGGGCGCCGGCCACCGGGTCGGTGCTGATGACGGTGCCGCGCTTCACGGTGTCGCTGTAGGCGTGCTTGACCGACTTGACGTCGAGACCCGCCTCCCGCAACCGCTCCTTCGCCTGCGCCTCGGTCTTCGCCAGCAGCGGCGGGACCTTGGTGAACTGGCCGGAGTTGATGTACCAGACGCCCGTCCCGACCCCGATGATCAGCAGTACGGCGGCGACGATCGCCAGCAGCCCGCGCCGGGGCCGCCGCGCGTCGCGCCGCCGGGGCGGCAGCGGCGGCCCGCTCTCGAACCGGCTGGTCCGGTTCAGCGGGTCACCGGGCTCGTCGTCCTCGTTGACGGGCAGCGGACGGGGCACGGTCAGGGAGCGCGGGATCACACTCGTGCGGTTCTCGGCGTGGGGATGTTCCGAGGCCAGCGCCTGCGGCGGCACCGCGTCCAGCTGCTCGTCGCGCAGCCCCGACCGTGCCTCGCGGACCAGACCGAACAGCGCGACCGCGTCGTACGGCCGGATGTCCGGGGTGCGCGCGGTGGCCGCGGCGACCAGCTCGTCCAGCGCGTACGCAAGACCCGGTACGACGGCCGAGGGCGGCGGGACGTCCTCGTGCAGGTGCTTGTAGAGCACGATCGCGGGGGAGTCCCCGTCGTGCGGCTTCTGGCCGGTCAGCATCTCGTACAGGACGACACCGCACGCGTACACGTCGACCCGGGGGTCGGCGGTGCCGCCCTCGATCTGCTCCGGCGCGAGATACGACACCGTGCCGAGCAGCGACCCTGTGGTGCTGGTCACCGTGTCGACTGACCTGACCAGCCCGAAGTCGGCGACCTTGACCCGGCCGTCATCCCCTATGAGCACGTTCTCCGGCTTCATGTCCCGGTGCACGAACCCGGCCCGGTGCGCGGCGCCCAGCGCGGCCAGCACCGGCTCCAGGATGTCGAGGGCGGCGCGCGGCTGCAGCGCCCCGCGCTCGCGCAGCACGTCCCGCAGGGTGCAGCCGGCGACGTACTCCATGGCCAGATAGACGTACGACCCGTCGGTGCCCTGGTCGAAGACCTGCACCACGTTCGGATGAGCCAGCCGTGCCACCGACTTGGCCTCGCGGATGAACCGGTCGACGAAGGTGGCGTCGGCCGCCAGCGTCGGGTGCATCACCTTGAGCGCGAGAACCCGGTCCAGGCGGGTGTCCACGGCCCGGTAGACCGTGGCCATCCCGCCGACGGCGATCCGCGCGTCGACGCGATACCGGCCGTCGAGCAACTGCCCGACGAGAGGGTCATGAAGGGTCGTATCCACGCAGGTGAGTGTACGAGCCGACACTGACAGCGCCCTCTTTTCGGCCAGTTTCGGGGCGGTACTGCAGCGGAGCTGTGACGCATCCCACGCACGGGCAGCCTCCCGCGGCGAGGCACCCCCACAGGAGAGGTCCACTTTGCAGCCGACCGTAAACGGGCGGCGCGCGGGTGGGAGATCAGAAGGCCGGACGTTCCGGGTCCAGCCGTGCCAGCCCCTCCGCAGGAGAAGACGCCGAGGCGAAATACCGGCGGGGGATCCGCCCCGCCCGATACGCCGACCGCCCCGCCTCCACAGCGCCCCGCATCGCCGAAGCCATCAACACCGGTTCCCGCGCCCGCGTCACCGCCGACGCAAGCATCACCCCCGCACACCCCAGCTCCATCGCGAACGCCGCGTCGGACGCCGTACCGGCCCCCGCGTCCAGAATCACCGGTACACGCGCGTGCTCGGTGATCAACTGGAAGTTGTGCGGGTTGCGGATCCCGAGCCCGGAACCGATCGGCGACCCCAACGGCATGATCGCCGCACACCCGACGTCCTCCAGCTTCCGCGCCAGCACAGGATCGTCGTTCGTGTACGGCAGCACCGTGAAGCCGTCGTCGACCAGGGTCTCGGCGGCGTCGAGCAGCTCGATCGGGTCCGGGAGCAGTGTCCGCTCGTCCGCGATGACCTCCAGCTTGACCAGGTCCGTCCCCAGCGCCTCCCGCGCCAGCCGCGCCGTCAGCACCGCCTCGCCGGCCGTGAAGCAGCCCGCGGTGTTGGGCAGCACCCGGAT
Organism: Streptomyces sp. NPDC088350; assembly: GCF_044753545.1. Lineage (NCBI taxonomy): Bacteria > Bacillati > Actinomycetota > Actinomycetes > Kitasatosporales > Streptomycetaceae > Streptomyces > Streptomyces sp. NPDC088350. The sequence continues at coordinate 135,869 of NZ_JBIVNL010000007.1, forward strand.
GCCGAGCCGCTCCAGGACGGACAGCACCGAACCGTGCACGGAAGCGTTGACGCGCCGCATCGCGACCGTCGTGAGCTCCGTCCCGGAGGCCACCAGCGCGCGCTCCAGGACGTCGAGGCTGGGCGCGCCTCCGGTGCCCATGATCAGCCGGGACGTGAAGGACGTACCACCGAGGACGAAGGGGTCGTCGGCCATGGGTCAGCCTCCTTGGACGGCGGTGAGGACCTCGACGCGGTCTCCCTCGGAGAGGGACGTCGACGGCCACTCCGCGCGCGGGACGACGGTTTCGTTGAGGGCGGCGGCCACGCCGGAGGGAGCCGGGGTCAGAGCACGCACGAGAGTGTCGAGAGCGGTGCCGGGCGCGATCTCCCGGCGCTCCCCGTTGACGGAGACGTTCATACGGGCTGCTCCAGGAGTGCTCCGGCGCCGAACCGTTTCGGCGTGAACGGGCGTGCCTCGTCCGGGAGTTCACCGGTGGCCAGCGCGTGTGCCAGGGCGTCGCCGGTGACCGGTGTGAGCAGCACGCCGTTGCGGTAGTGCCCGGTGGCCAGCAGCAGTCCCGGCAACTCGGTCGGGCCGAGCAGCGGCGCGTTGTCGGGGGACCCCGGGCGCAGTCCGGCGCGGGTCTCGGTGAGCGGGAGTTCGGTGATCCCGGGGACCAACTCGTGGGCGTCGCGCAGCAGTTCGTAGACGCCGCCCGCGGTCACCGTGGTGTCCCAGCCCAGTTCCTCGCTGGTGGCGCCGACGACCAGCTCGCCGTTCTCGCGCGGCACCAGATACACCTGGCTGCCGCGCACCACGGCCCGCACGGTCCGGTTCAGGAACGGCGCGTACCGCTCCGGCACGGTCAGCCGCAGCACCTGTCCCTTCACGGGCCGTACGGGCGGCAGGACGTCGTCCGGGACCCCCTTCAGCCGCCCGCTGAGGCTGCCGGCCGCGAGCACCACCTGGCCCGCGCCCAGCGCTTCGCCCTCGCGCGTGACGACGCCCGTGGCGCGGTCCCGCTCGACCGTGAGCCGCTCGGCCCAGGTCCGGTGGAAGACGACCCCGGCACGCTCGCAGGCGGCCACCAGCGCCCCCGCGAGCCGCCGCGGGTCGACCTGGTGGTCGCCGTCGACCCTGAGCCCCCCGCGCACGCCCGGCGCGAGCATCGGCTCCAGGCGCCGGCACTCGCGCCCGGACAGCCACTCGGAGTCGAGCCCCGACTGGTGCTGCAGGGCGTGCAGTTCGCGCAGATGGGCCCGGTCGTCGGCGTCCAGGGCGACGGCGAGGGTGCCGCAGCGCCGATAGCCGAGGTCGAGGCCGGTGAGGTCGGTCAGCTCGGCGACGAAGTCCGGGTAGCGGTGCGCCGAGGCGAGATTGAGGGCGAGCAGGGTCTGTTCGCCGTGGTGCAGTTCCGTTACGGCGGCCAGCATGCCGGCGGCCACCTGCGCGGCGCCGCCGCCCGGCCCCGGGTCCACGACGGCCGTGGCGAACCCGCGTCGCGTCGCGCGCCAGGCCGTGACCAGTCCGATGATTCCGCCCCCGACGACGAGGACGTCTGACGTACGTGCAGGCATGGGCGTCCAGCCCCTCCCTTCGCCGGCATGACCCGGATCAGGTTCGTACGGTCGGAGGCCGCCAGCCTCCCTCTCAGCCCGGTACGTCCGGACTCCCGCGAGTGCTTTACCTTGGCCAGCCTAGCCCGCCGTCGGCATTGTGGAACAGGTCACCTCACGCGCCCCCTGACTGACGAATTGTCAGGTGTCTATGGTGATCGGGTGAGCGAGCAGACGCGGGAACAGGGTGCGGTGGCGGTACGGCGCGTGGTCGTCGTCGGCGCGGGCATGGCCGGGGTGCAGACCGCCGTCGCCCTGCGGGATCAGGGCTTCACCGGCACCGTCACACTGATCGGCGCGGAACCCCATCAGCCCTACGACCGGCCGCCGCTGTCCAAGGCCGTCCTGCTCGGCAAGGCCGAGGGCTCCGCCTTCGACGTCGACTTCGAGGCGCTCGGCATCGAAGTGCGGCTGGGGCGCGAGGTGTTGGGCGTACGCCCCGCCGACCACGAACTGGACACCGCCGAGGGCCCGGTGCCCTACGACGTCCTCGTGCTCGCCACCGGCGCCGAACCGATCCGGCTGCCGGGCGCCGACGGCGTCCCCGGCGTGCATCTGCTGCGCACCCTGGACGACGCCGAGCGGCTGCGGCCGGTGCTCGCGCGGCAGCACGACATCGTGGTCGTCGGCGCGGGCTGGATCGGCGCGGAGTTCGCCACGGCCGCGCGCGAGGCGGGCTGCGCGGTGACCGTCGTAGAGGCCGCCGACCGGCCGCTCGCGGGCGCGCTGCCCGCCGAGGTGGCCGCCCCGATGGCCGCCTGGTACGCCGACGCCGGAGCCGTACTGCGGACGCACGCACGCGTGAAGCACGTCGAACCCGGCGCGGTGGTGCTCGACGACGGCTCACTGCTGCCCGCGGGCGCCGTCGTGGTCGGCATCGGCGCCCGCCCCGCCACCGCCTGGCTGACGGGCGCCGGCATCGAACTGGGCGCACACCGCGAGGTCCTGGCCGACGAGGGGCTGCGCACCTCGGTGCCGGACGTGTACGCGGTCGGCGACTGCGCCTCCTTCCCTTCGGGAAGGTACGGCGAGCGACTTCTGGTCCACCACTGGGACAACGCCCTCCAGGGCCCCCGCACGGTCGCCGCGAACATCATCGGAGAGATGCCGGCGGTCTACGACCCGGTGCCCTACTTCTGGTCCGAGCAGTTCGGCCGCTTCGTCCAGTACGCGGGCCACCACGCGTCCGCCGACACCACCCTGTGGCGCGGTGACCCGACCACCCCGGCCTGGAGCGTGTGCTGGCTGCGCGAAGGCCGTCTGGTGGCCCTCCTGGCCGTCGGCCGCCCCCGCGACCTGGCCCAGGGCCGCCGGATGATCGAGTCGGGCACCCCGATGAATCCCGAGCTGCTGGCGGACCCTTCTCTCCCGATGAAGGCCGCTATCGCCTAGTTCGAACCCCCGGGTCGGACCGGCCCGACTTCCGACTGTCAGTCCGGGATGGCACGCTGTTTACGTGACCGAGATTGACGCAAAGATCGATGCTCTCGTCCCCGCCTGGCTCACGCTGCCCGACATCGCAGAGATGCTCGATGTCGAGGTGACACGCGTGCGGCAGCTGGTCAAGGACGGCCAAGTCATCGCCGTACGCCGTGGTGAGAACCGCGCGCTGCACGTCCCCGCCGCCTTCATCGACGGGACCGAGCAGAAGGTCGTCAAGGGCCTCACGGGGACCCTGACGCTCCTGCGGGACGACGGCTTCTCCGACGAAGAGATGCTCGAGTGGCTCTTCACCCCCGACCCCAGCCTGCCCGGCACGCCCGCGCAGGCGCTGAGCGAGAATCGCGGCACGGAGGTGAAGCGCCGCGCCCAGGCGCTCGCCGTCTGACCCGCACGACCGACCGGTGTACGGGCCGCGGCCACGCTCCAGCGCGGCCCGTACGCAGGACCACCACGCAACGACAACGGGGGACACACGCATGGCCGACACCGCCGCGACCGCCGCTCGCGCGGAACTCGCCGACGCCCGGGTCTACCTCTGCACGGACGCACGTCGGCGCCAGGGCGACCTCGCGGAGTTCCTGGACGCAGTCCTGGCCGGCGGGGTCGACATCGTGCAGCTGCGCGACAAGGGCATGGAGGCCGCCGAGGAGCTGGAGCACCTCCAGGTGTTCGCCGACGCCTGCGCCCGGCACGGCAGGCTGCTCGCGGTCAACGACCGCGCGGACGTCGCCCACGCCGCCGGCGCCGACGTACTGCACCTGGGCCAGGGCGACCTCCCGGTCCCCGCGGCCCGCGCGATCCTCGGCGACGACGTACTGATCGGGCGCTCCACGCATGCCGAGTCGGAGGCCGCCGCAGCCGCGGTCCAGGAGGGCGTGGACTACTTCTGCACCGGCCCCTGCTGGCCGACTCCCACCAAGCCCGGCCGCCACGCCCCGGGCCTCGACCTGGTCCGGTACACGGCCGCCCTCGGCACCGACCGCCCCTGGTTCGCCATCGGCGGCATCGACCTCGGCAACCTCGACGAGGTGCTCGCAGCGGGCGCCCGCAGAGTCGTCGTCGTACGGGCCATCACGGAGGCCGGCGACCCGGGAGCGGCGGCGGCGGAGTTCGCCAAGCGGCTCCGGCAGCTCTGACGGCGACCGTCCAGGGGTCGCGCGGTTGTCCGATGGGTGGACAAGAGGGCGACAAACCAGGCAAATTCCCCGTTCCGGTTGGGTGACCGGCGCCCCCTGACTAACCTGCGGGTATGGCCTTCGGAACCGCATCCACCAGGACTGATCGCGCACGTACCGTGCGGGACATGCTCGCGACCGGCAAGGGGACGTACTCGTTCGAGTTCTCCGCGCCGAAGACCCCCAAGGGCGAGCGGAACCTGTGGAGCGCGCTGCGAAGGGTCGAGGGGGTCGCCCCCGACTTCGTCTCCGTGACCTACGGCGCCGGCGGCTCGACCCGCGCGGGCACCGTCAAGGAGACCGAGCAGATCGTCGCCGACACGACGCTCACCCCGGTCGCCCACCTCACCGCGGTCAACCACTCCGTCGCCGAACTGCGCAACATCATCGGCCAGTACGCCGACGCCGGGATCCGCAACATCCTCGCCGTGCGCGGCGACCCGCCCGGCGACCCCATGGCCGACTGGGTGGCGCACCCGCAGGGACTGACGTACGCGGCCGAACTGGTCCGGCTCATCAAGGAGTCGGGCGATTTCTGCGTCGGTGTCGCCGCCTTCCCGGAGATGCACCCGCGCTCCCCGGACTGGGACACGGACGTCTCGCACTTCGTCGACAAGTGCCGGGCCGGCGCCGACTACGCGATCACCCAGATGTTCTTCCGCCCGGAGTCGTATCTTCGGCTGCGCGACCGTGTCGAGGCCGCGGGCTGCGGCACCCCGGTCATCCCCGAGGTCATGCCGGTGACCAGCGTGCGGATGCTGGAGCGGTTGCCGCAGCTCAGCAACGCCGACATCCCGGCCGCTCTGAAAGAGCGAATCCTCACAGCCAAAGACGATCCGGCCGCTGTACGCTCGATCGGGATCGACTTCGCCACGGAGTTCTGCGCCCGGCTGCTGGCCGAGGGAGTGCCAGGTCTGCACTTCATCACGCTCAACAACTCCACGGCGACGCTGGAAATCTACGAGAACCTGGGCCTGCACCACCCACCGCGGGCCTAGACCGGCCGCCCGGACATACGACACACTGCGTAGCGGCCACTGGGAGAGGGGCGTACATGGGCTGGACGGTCCTCTACATCGCGTTCGGCATCGTCGCACTGTGGTTGCTCGGTGAGGTGTTGCTGCAGTACAAGGCGAGACTGCGCTGGCGGCTGCTCGCTTTCGTCGGCTTCCTGGGCGTCGTCATCGGAGTGCTGATTCCCTCCGTCGTCGTGATCGGACTGGGTGCGGTGGCCTTCGCCGTCGGCCAGACCTACGTCACCCTCTCGTTCCGCCGCGGCTTCGAAGCAGGCTGGGCGGTCTCCGGTCTACCCGGCGCGGGCGGCACCAAGCGCCGCCGCGGCGAACCGGACGAGGAGGACCCGAACCCTGCGGTCTCCGGCCTCGAAGGCGCCGAGAGCGGCTTCCAGGAGTACGGCCGGAGCAAGGCCGCCTACGGCCAGGACGACGACTACGACCGCGACGACGTGTTCACCCCGAACCGCCCCCTCGACCCCACGGCCGCCGAGACCACCTCGGTCTACGAGCCGCAGCCCCTGCCGGACGACACCGGCTCCTACGGCGTGTACAGCGCCGCCGCGTACGCGAACGCCGCCGACCCCGACTACGCGGGTGCGGACCAGGCCTACGCCGCGGCGGCAGCCGCCCAGACCCAGGACCAGGCCTACGCGGCGGCCGACCAGAACTACGGCTACGACAACACCTACGCGGGCTACGACCAGCAGCAGTACGGCTACGACACGACCGGCCAGCAGCAGTACGCGGCCTACTCCGACCCGTACATCGGCACCCAGACCTACGGCGGCGGCACGTACGACACGGGCTACGACGGCCAGCAGCAGTACCCCCAACAGGGCTACCCCCAGGACCAGTACGGCACCGGCGGTTACGTCGGCGAGACCCCGGCCGGCGGGGTGTGGGTCCCGCAGCAGCGCAACGACGAGACCTACGGCGGCGAAGTCCCGCCGGATCAGCAGCAGTACCCGTACGACGGCAACGGCCAGAACGGACAGCAGCAGCCGCAGCCGGGCCCCGGCTACGACGAGCAGTACCGTTTCTGAAGCCCGCTGCGAACCCTGAAGCCCTACTGAGACCCTCTGAACTCCGGCCCCTCCACGATCAGTCCGGCGACCAGTGCCCCCGACATACCGGCGTGCGGGAGCCCGCCGCCGGGATGCGACCAGCCGCCGACCCGGTGGAGACCGGGCAGGCGCGTGGTGTTCGCCGGGTGCAGGAATCGGCCCCGCCCGGCGGCGAGCGAGGGCGCGGGCACGGCCCCGAAGCGGGCCCCCGTCTCACTCTCCGTGTCCCCGGGGGTGCGCACCTCGTGCCACAACAGGCGCTCCCGCAGCCCCGGTACGGCACGCCCGGCGGCTTCGAGGAGGAAGTCCGTGCAGCGCCGGACCGTGCCCTCGTCGTCCCAGCCGGCCTCGCCCGACAGCACGGCGGACACCACCACGGACTCGTGCTCGCCGTCCGGCGTGAGCGCGGGGTCCCCGGGGCGCAGCACCGTCACCGTGGGACAGCGGGGCTCGTCGCCGCCCGGTGAGGTCAGGAAGTCCAACTCGGCCTCGCGGTCCGGGGCGTGGACGACCGTACGGTGGACGGCTCCCGCCTCGCGCGGGCCACGCAGGGCCAGTAGCAGCGTGAACCGCACCGGCCGGGGTGAGTCCGGGTCGGCCCGCACATCACCGCCCTCGTCCAGCGGACGCTCCGTCAGGTCCCGCAGCCGCACCGGGTCCACGTCCGCGACGACATGGTCCGCGTCGACCAGAGTCCCGTCGGCCAGCTCGACTCCCGCAGCCCTCCCGTCCTTCTCCAGGACCCGGGTGACCTCGGCCCCGAAGACGAACTCGACCCTTCTCGCCACGCACCGCTCGTACACCGCGCGCGCCAACTCCCGGATGCCGCCCCGCACATACCAGGTGCCGAAGGCGTGCTCCATGTACGGCAGCACGGCCGCGCTCGCCGGAGCGGTCCGGGGGTGGAGGCCGTGGGCGAGCGCGTGGCTCTCCAGGAGGGCCGTCAGGCGTTCGTCGCGCAGCTCCCAGGCGCCGATCTCGGCGAGGGTGCTCGCCCGGCGCGTGCGCAGCAGTTTCTTGTGCGGGACCGCTGGATAGGGCTCCTGCTCCGCCAGCACCGACCAGTCGGTCCACAGCGGCTCCTCCAGGAGGGGCCTGCGGGTGCGGTCCCAGGCCTCGCGGGCCCGGATCAGGAAGTCGCCCCAGCGCTGACCCGCGTCGCCGCCCAGGGTGTCGTCCAGGGCCGTGACGACACCCGCGCGGGAGGCGTTCGGCAACGACACCTCCGTGCCGTCCGCGAAGACGTGCCGCGAGGACGGGTCGACCTGGACCAGCTCGACCAGGTCCTCCAGCGGCTCCTTGCCGGTCTTGACGAACAGGTCGCGGTAGACCGCGGGCACGGGCAGCAGTCCGGGGCCGGTGTCGAAGGAGAAGCCGTCCCGCTCGAAGCGGCGCACCGCACCGCCGTACGTCTCCGTACGCTCGTACACCGCCACCCGGTGGCCCGCGACGGCCAGCCGGGCGGCGGCCGCCATCGCGCCCATGCCGGCGCCGATCACCACGATCCGTCCCATGCCCGCGACTTTATCGGCCGCCACTGACAGTCCGGTCACGGGCCGTCACCACGGTGGCCGGTCCGGTGGCCCTCCCACGTGCGTGGCCAGCCGTTTCTCCTCCCGGCGCTGGGCCCGGCGGCGCAGGAACCGCCGGATCCGCGAGACCAGGAAGAACAGGACCGTCAGTCCGGCCACCAGCAGCACGGCCGCGACGATCGCCGCGGCCCGGGGATGGAACATCGCGAACGAGACGATCCCGCCGACCCCGAGATCCTCGGCGAAGCTCATGAGCACGTTGCTGAACGGCTCCGGCGAGGTGTTGATCGCCATCCGGGTCCCGGCCTTGACGGTGTGGCTGGCCAGCGCCGTCGAACCGCCGACCAACCCCGCGACCACGTCGTTCAGTGAACCGCTGTGCCCGGCGAGCACCGCCCCGACCCATGCCCCGGCAGTCGGCCGGATCACCGTGTGCACGGAGTCCCACACGGAGTCGACGTAGGGGATCTTGTCGGCGACCGCCTCGCACAGGAACAGCACGCCCGCTGTGACGAGGACCTCAGGGCGTTGCAGCGACTCGGGGACCGCGTCGGTCACCCCGGTCGCTCCGAAGATCCCGAGCAGCAGCACCACCGCGTACGCGTTGACGCCGCTGGCCCAGCCGCTGGTGAAGACCAGGGGGAGTACGGACACGGAGGCGATAGTAACCACTCGGCAACAGGGCGTCCTGGGCATGAGTGCGTACGGCTGAGTATCCGTACCTAGGGAGTGAGATGAGTACGCGCGCGGATGGGGTGCGACCTGCGCGAACGAGAGAGTGGAGACACGGAAAGGGGCGCGGCTCCGGTACCGCCGACACGGGGCGGCGGAACGGGGCCCGCGCCCTTGGCCGCTCCTTCCGCCGGATTCTCGGCGGAAGCGAGGCACGGGGGAGCCCGGGGGACTGACCGACGGGGGTTCCAGCAGGGGGAACGTACGGGGGAGGCACAAGGGAGCGCCGGTTCGAGGTGGCCCGCGGGGGACGCGGCCACAGCGGACCGGCGCTTCTGTGTGTGCCCTTCTTGTGTGCCGCCTTCAGCGGTCCCCGCTCACCCGCCCCTGGAGCAGCCGGGACAGCGCCGAGTGGACGTCGTCCAGGGAGCGCTCCGGCTGGAACGACTGCCAGTCCAGGGCGGCCACCAGGACCATCCCTACCAGCGCCGCCGCCGTCAGCCGGACATCGATCTCAGGGCTGAACTCGCCGCCCGCCACGCCCGCGTGCAGCACATCCTCGATGGCCGCGTTCACCTGCTGGCGCACCACCATGAGGGTGGACTGCCAGGCACGGTTGGTGCGATACAGCTCGGCCACATACAGCTGGGTGAAGGACGGGTAGCGGGCGATGAAGCCGAGGCCCGCGCGGATCATCGCGTCCAGGGCGTCGACCTTGCTGCCGCCGTCCCGCTCCGTCTGCTCGGCGGCCTCCTTGAGGGAGGCCGTGAGGAGGCCCACGCCGTGCCGCAGCAACTCCTCGAAGAGGACGGACTTGCTCGCGAAGTTGTAGTAGACGGTGCCTTTCGCGACTCCGGCACGCTCGGCGATCTCGTCCACCGTGGTGGCGGAGAAGCCCTGTTCGGCGATGAGCGTGACGGCCGCCTCGTAGAGCTTCTGCCGGGTGGCCTCGCGGCGTGTGCTGCCGCCCGACGGGGTGCTGCTGCTTTCCATGGGCCTGATTGTCACAGGCCCGGCACCCGAGCCGGGCACGGGTGCCGAGGTCCCCAGGGAGGTCACAGGCTCAGCTCCGGATGCAGTCGGTCCAGCGTCCACACCTGGCGGCGGCGCGCGGACAGCGCGGTCAGCGCGAGGGCGCCCGCGGTGAACGCGGTGAGCACCACGCACGCGTGCCACACGGGTTCGAGGCCACCGCCCGTGATGAGCCTCCGCAGTGCCTCGACGATGTAACTCATCGGCAGGAAGGGGTGGATCGCGTTGAAGAAACCGGGGCTGGTCTGCACCGGATAGGTGCCGCCCGCCGATGTCAACTGGAGCATCAGCAGGGCGAGTACGAGGATCCGGCCCGCCGCCCCGAAGCGTGCGTTCAGCCACTGGACGAGGGCCGCGAAGCACGCCGTCACCAGGAACAGGAACCCGACCGTCCCGGCCGCGTGTGCCATCTCCAGGCCGATCGCCCAGTGCAGTACGGCCATCAGGGCCACCGTCTGGAGCACCCCGACCGCCACCACCGGCAGCCAGCCCGCGAGGGCGATCCGCCAGGCCGAGGCACCGGCGGCGAGCGCGCGCCGGTTCATGGGCGCGATCAGCATGTAGGCCACCATCGCGCCCACCCACAGGGACAGCGGGATGAAGTACGGGGCGAATCCGGTGCCGTAGTTGGGCGCCTTGTGCAGATCCTGGGAGGCCAGTCGGACCGGGTCGGCCATGACGCCGGTGCGCTGGTCGCGGTCCTGCTTGTCGTAGTCCGGGATCTGCGCGGCGCCGTCGTGCAGACCGCCGGCGAGCTTCCCGGAGCCGTCGACGAGCTTGTACAGGCCGCCGTTCAGGTCCGCGGCACCGGTCTTGAGCTTGCCGATGCCGGCATCCAGGTTCGTGGCGCCGGTCCTGGCCGTGCCGAGCCCGGAGTGCAGGGTCTTGGCGCCCGCGGCGACCTTCCCGGCACCGTCGTTCAGCTTGTTGATCCTGGCCACCGCGTCGTCGAGGTCCTCGGCGAGGCGCGGGGCGCGGTCGGCGAGCGCCTGGGCCTGCGTCTGGAGCGTGCCGAGGTTCGCGTCGAGCTTCTTCAGGTCGCCGTCCTGATCGGCGACCAGGCTGTTGACGTCGTCGGCGACCTTCGCCACGTCCGAGGCGGCCTGAGCGGCCTTCTTCAGGTCGGGACAGGCGGCGTCCGCCAGGACGGCGGTCTCGCAGCGCGCCCTGTAGACCTCGTCCAGCGTGTCCGAGGCCGCGTGCGCGCCCTTGGCGGCGACCGGAGCCGCCTTCACCAGGGTGCCCAGGTTGGCGCGGATCGTCCTGGCCGAGTCGGCGACCAACTGGGCCGTGTCCCCGATGGTCTTCTCGTTGTCCTTCAGGAAGGGCCCCACCTTGCCGGCGACCCCGTTGACCTTGTCGGCGAGGGTCTGTGTCCCCGCCGCGACCCGCTGCGAACCGTCCGCCAGGTCGCCCGCGCCCGTGTCGAGCTTCTTCAGGCCCGTGGACAGCTTGCCGCTGCCCTTCTTGGCGTCCTTCAGGCCGTCGGCGAGCTTCTTGGAACCCTCCTCGGCCGTCCCGATGCCGCCCTTGAGCTTGTAGGCGCCGTTCGCGGCCTTCACCGTCTCACCGTGGATGTCGGAGAACGAGACGAAGATCCGGTCCAGGAAGGTCCGCGAGGCCTTGGTGGAGGCGGCCGTCCGCACCTCGCTGAACACCGTCCGGGAGATCTGCCCGACGATGTAGTTGTTCGCGTCGTTCGTCCGCACCTGGAGAGCGCCCGTCTCCGGGGAGTCGCCCGCGCTGGAGGCGATGCGCTTGCTGAAGTCGGCCGGCATGGTCAGCGACAGGTAGTACGTCCCGTCCTCGACGCCTTTCCGCGCGGTGGCCGCACTCACCTCGTGCCAGTCGAAGGTCCTGCTGTCGCGCAGCCCCTCGGTGATGCTGTCGCCCGCGGTGAGCTTCTTCCCGTCGGCGGTCGCCCCCTTGTCGTCGTTGACGAGCGCCACGGGGATGCGGTCCAGGCGGCCGTACGGGTCCCAGAAGGACCACAGGTACAGGGCGCCGTACAGCAGCGGCAGCAGCAGGAGGGCGACGAGCGCCGCGCGCGGCAGCTTTCCCCTGCCGAAGCGCTTCAGCTCAAGCGCGGCCAGTCGTGGCGCGTGCATCGGCCTTCTCCGTCCCCTCGGTGGACACCGCCACCACTGTCGTTCCGGAATCCGCGAGGGACCTCAACAGGTCCCAGATCTCGTCCCGTTCGGCGTCCGACAGCTTGAGATCGACATCGTCCACCCCGAGCAGCGCCGGCCGCCCGACGAGCGCCAGCGCGATGGACAGCCGCAACTCCTGCGGCCGTTCCAGATCCCGTACGGCGGTCCGCGACCCCTTGGGCAGCGCCTCGCGGTCGAGACCGGCGGCGGCCAGCGCCCGCTCGATCCGCAGCCCCGCCTCGACCGCCCGCTCGGACCGGGGCCGCAGCAACCCGCGTACGGAGTCCCCGAACCGCCGTTGCAGCAGCGCCCGTTCGCGCAGATGCTCGCCGACGGTCAGCGCCGGATCGAGGTCGGTGACCCCGGCGACATTGGCCACCGCGCTGACCCGGCGTACGGCCGTCGCCTGCTTCGGCAGCGTGAACCCGCCCACGGAGGCGGTCCCTTCGGACGCCTTCATCCGCCCGGCGAGCGCGAGCAGCAGGCTCGTACGCCCGGATCCGGACGGCCCCTCGACGGCGATCAGCGCGCCGGGCCCGGCGTCCAGGGAGATCCCCCGGAACGCCCAGCCGCGCGGCCCCCTGAGCCCGAAGTCCTCGGCCGTGACACCGACCCCACCCACGGTTCCCCATCCCCCGTTGCCGGAATCTTTTGAACTGACTGGTCAGTGCAAAAACTAACGCGAACCTTCGATCGAAGCAAAAGCGCAGGTCAGAACGGATTGTCAGTGCCATACCTCACGATGGGCACATACGGCACTACCTGACTGGGCGTGCCGTCACACGACGACAGGAGGTTCGTCATGGCCCACCCGTCCGCAGCCGCCGCCCGTCGGCGCCGCGCCGTCGGCCCTGCCCCCTCACTGACCGGCCCGGCGAGCGACGTGCACCCCGTGCTCCGCCGGGCCACGGCCCCGCCCGCCGCCCTCGACCTCCTCGCCCAGGCCCGCGCAGGACTGGACGAGGCAGCGGTCCTCGAAACGCCGAACGAGCGTTATGCGACGGCCCACTTGGCCGCGCTGCGCACCGCCGCCGCGGTGCTCGCCGCGCGGGTTCACCCCGAGCCCGCCACCCGGCGCCGGGCCCGCATCCGCAGCGCCTGGGAGGTGCTCCCCGAGATCGCGCCCGAACTCACCGAGTGGAGCGCCCTGTTCGCCTCCGGCGCCCGGCGCCGCGCGCGGGCCGAGGCGGGAATCCAGGGCGCGGCGACCCGCCGGGACGCCGACGACCTCATACGCGACGTGGCGATGTTCCTGCGCCTGGTGGAGCGGATGCTCGTCCTCCAACCAATCCTCCCCCAGCCACGCCAGGACCCGGAGCGACCGGGGGACCGAGCGGGATGAACGCCGGTGAGGTGGAACGCCCCAAAGGGGCGCGAGGCTGTATCGATATGCGGCTCCGCCGCGTGCGCGCGCCCAGCCCCCACCGGCCGGCAGGTTCATCACCGCTCCTGCCAGCGGAGCGCTTCCGCGCGAGACACGTGACCAGCTACGGCACCGGAGGCAATAGGGTGGAAGGCGCCTGAAGCCTTCTCTCCGCCCGCACCCGGGCCGGGGGAGGCAGCCCGTTCGCTCCGCCGTGCACAGGCGGTGCCGCGCCGAGGAGTCAACTGCCGTGTCGGACCCGAGCCGCCCCCGCGCCTCCCTCCGTACCGCCGTGGTCTGGGACGTCCTTCAGGACGCCCTCGACCGCCGGGTCAAGGCCACGGGGCGGGACGCGCTGGACGTCCTGGACACCGGAGGCGGCAGCGGCAACTTCGCGGTGCCCGTCGCCCGCCTCGGTCACCGCGTCACCGTCGTCGACCCCAGCCCGAACGCGCTGTTCGCGCTGGAGCGCCGCGCCGCCGAGGCCGGTGTCGCCGACCGCGTGCAGGGCGTCCAGGGCGACGCGCACGGCCTCTTCGACGTGGTCGAGCGCGGCGGCTACGACGCGGTGCTGTGCCACGGCGTCCTGGAGTACGTGGACGACCCCGCCGAGGGCGTCCGCACCGTGGTGGCCGCCCTGCGTCCCGAGGGCGTCCTGAGCCTGCTCGCCGCCGGGCTCGGCGGTGCCGTCCTCGCGCGCGCCCTGGCCGGCCACTTCAAGGAGGCCAAGCAGGCCCTCGACGACCCGAACGGCCGCTGGGGTGCGGGCGACCCCGTACCGCACCGCTTCACCGCCGAGCAGCTCGCCGCGTTCGTCGAGGGCGCGGGCCTCGACGTCGGCGCCGTGCACGGTGTGCGCGTCTTCGCCGACCTGGTGCCCGGTGTGCTCGTGGACACCGAGCCCGGCGCCCTCGACGCGCTGCTGAAACTGGAGGCCGCGGTGGCCGAGCTGTCCGCGTTCCACTCCGTGGCCACGCAGCTTCATGTGCTCGGCGAGACGCGGGGTGCCCGCGAGGCGTGAGTGGCCTCCCGTGCCGGACCCCTGATCAGGGGCTCGGCGGCACATGGAGTACGCCACAGGCCCCCCGATCGCGGGTCCGGCGCCGTATGATCGAGGGAGACCGCCCGGCATGACGGGACGGCCGCTGGGGAATGGAAGCTTCAGCGAGCCGGAACGGCCATGACGGATTCCGGTTGGTCAATTGGCGTAGAGGGGCGGGTTTCACGGGGGCGATTCCCTGCCTATCCTGAAGGGACCCCCGGGTCGCCCCGGCGACTGCACGATGAGGAGGACGCCGTGCCGCTCTCGGAGCACGAGCAGCGAATGCTTGAGCAGATGGAGCGAGCGCTGTACGCCGAAGACCCCAAGTTCGCGACAGCGCTTGAGGGAAACGGGCTGCGGACGTTCACCCGGCGACGGGTCTATCAGGCGGTCGCCGGCTTCCTTGTGGGTATCGCGCTCCTCATCGCCGGAATGGTCACCCTGCAGATCTGGGTCAGCGTGGTGGGATTCCTCGTCATGCTGGGCTGTGCGGTACTCGCTGTGACCGGCTGGCGCAAGGCCCCCAAGCCTGGCGAACAGCCCGCAGCAGGCGCTCCGCACGCCCGCCGTCAGGGACGGCAGCGCCGCTCGGTGATGGATCGTATCGAGCAGCGCTGGCAGCGCCGCCGCGACGAGCAACAGGGCCAGTAGCACCACCCGGCCCCGCAGGACGCGAGGCGCTCCTCAGGACACGCGCGAGGGGGTGACCACCGAACCGGTGGTCACCCCCTCCCGTATGCCCCGCTGCTTTCCCGCCGCGCCCCTCAGCCCTGCTGGCCGGACGGCTTGCGCGGGGTCGGCCACAGCGCCGCCACCCGCGTCGGCACGGACGCCCACCAGGCCGACAGCGCCCACACCACCCGGACGGTCGAGCGCGGGGCGACCAGTGCCCGCAGCCGCGCGCCGCGGTCGGCCGTGTCCTGGAACCCGGCGATCACCCGGCGGACGTCCGTCGCGAGCCCTGCCGTCAGCTGCGGCCGGGGCGCGTACAGGACCTGCTCCACGGCGTCCGCCACCCGGCGCACCGCAGCGGCGGCGTCCGGGTCGAGGTGCCCGAGCCGCACGATCCGGGCGCTCGCCTTGCGCGGGGTCAGCGACCCGTCCGGCGCGATCCCGAAGTCCCAGGCCGTATCGGTCAGTTCCTCCCAGACCGCCAGCGTGTGGACCGCTGCCTCCGCCTCCGTACGGCCGTGTGCTCCCAGCCGTACGGACCGCATCCGGGTCCGCCACAGCATCGGCGAGAACGGGAGTGCCAGCAGCAGGAGTCCGCCCAGCGACAGCGCCGCCAGCTCCAGAATCCGCCAGAAGGTCGGGCCGTCGCCGCCCGCCGCGAGCGCCGGGGCCTCGCTGGAGCATTCGTCCAGCTTCCGCAGCTGGGCCGAGCAGCTCTGGCTCGCCGAGGGGGCCACGGAGGGCGCCGTGCTCGTCGAGGTCGAGGGACGGGCCGGGTCCGGGATGTCGCTGCCGGGAATCGTCGACTGGGTGTACGACGGGACCGAGCCGCGGTTGGGGGTCGGCTCGAAGCGGGTCCAGCCGATGCCCTCGAAGTACAGCTCGGGCCAGGCGTGCGCGTCCTTCAGGCCCACCGACACCGTGCCGTTCGCCTCCGGGGTGCCGGGCGCGAAGCCCACCGCGACCCGGGCCGGAATGCCCAGGGTGCGGGCCATCGCCGCCATCGCGAAGGAGAAGTGGACGCAGAAACCCTGCTTCTCCTTCAGGAACTTGGCGATCGCGTTGCGGCCGGTGCCGACGTCCACCTGGGTGTCGTACTGGAAGCCGCCGGTCACCGCGAAGTAGTCCTGGAGCTTGACCGCCTGCTCGTAGTGATTGAGCGAGCCCGCGGTGACCGTGCGGGCGGTTTCGGCCACCACCGCCGGCAGCGACTTCGGCACCTTGGTGTACTGGTTCCTCAGGGCCGACGACGGCTCCGGTGCCGTGGCCAACTGGTCCGCGGTCGGCTGTACGTCCAGGCTCTTGACCTCGTAGCTCACCCCGCGCGTGTTCTGCCCGTGATCGCCCACGACGGTCATGCCCACGGGCTCGTAGCGCCAACTGCCGTCGATGCTCACGCCGCTGGGCGGGTAGGGCATCGGCAGCCAGTCCTGGGCGTACCAGTCGGCGGCCGAGATCCGGGTCCTGATCTCCGAGCGCTTGATGTCGGCGCCGAGGCCGGTCGGGGTGGGGAACGTGCTCGGCACGCCCTCGATGTGCCGCTGGGACGGCTTCCAGGTGGTGCCGTCGAAGTCGTCCAGGGACACGATCCGCAGATACATGTCCGAGATGTCGTTCGTGCTGGTGCGCAGGGACAGGACCTGGCGGTTCTCGTCGACGTTCAGGCTGTCGCGCAGCGAGACCAGTGGGTTGACCGCGGAGATCGTGCCGCCGCCCCCGGTGCCCGAGCCCACGCCGGTCCCGGCCGCGTCCAGCAGGCCGCCCGAGATCGTGGGCAGCGGGAGCAGGGCTACGGCCATGGCGACCGCGCCGATCCGCCGCCCGGTGCGGACCGGGGCGAGCGGTCCCGAGGAATCCGAACCCGGGGTGGTGCGTGGCGCCCCGCCGAAGACCCGCCCCCACTGGGCGAGCCGGTCGCGGCCCTCGGACAGGAGCAGCATCAGATAGCCCGCCGCCGCGAGCAGGAACCACAGCCAGTCGGCGCTGCTGTCGGAGAGCCCGGCGGCCACCGAGTACAGCGCGAGCAGCGGCAGCCCGGCCGGGGCCGCGCTGCGGAAGGTGACCGCGAGCGTGTCCACCGCGAGGCCGATGACCAGGACACCGCCGATGATCATCAGCCGGATGCCGTCGTGCAGCGGTGCCGGGATCGCGTACCGGGAGACGTCGTCGGAGCCCTGTTGCAGCAGGTCGGCGAAGTGCTGGAAGGCCCGGGGGCCCGGGACGATCCCGGCCAGGGCCTGCTCGCGGGCGAAGACCAGGGTCAGCATCAGCAGCGTGACCAGGGCCTGCGCGGCGACGGTCAGCGGCCGGGCCAGCGGGACCCGCCGGGTGGCCGCGCCCACCCCGGTCTGGACCGCCAGCAGGAAGGCGGCCTGGAAGATCCAGATCGCCGGGGTGACCAGGGGGATCAGGGCGCAGGACGCCATCAGGGTGGCGGCCCAGGCCCACAGCGCCAGTCGTGCCCGCCCGCTCATGCCCAGCCCTCCCCGAGACCGGACGCGGTGATGCCGTTCCGCTCACGGTCGGCCTGCTGCCACAGGTCGGTCAGGGACGCGCCGCGCGGTACGCCCACGGCGGTCCAGCCCGCGTCGCGCAGCATCCGCAGCCGCTCGTCCGGCTGGTGGCCGGGACCGGACACGTCGGTCGACTCACGCACCCAGCCGTCGCTGTCCAGCACGAAGGCGAGGGCGCCCCCGCTGCGCTGGCGCATCCGGGCGACGACCGCCGCCTGTTCCTCGTCGAGGTCGCCGAAGAAGGCCACCAGCAGTCCCTCGTTTCCGCCGCGCAGGACGTCGTAGGCCCGGGACAGGCCCGAGCCGTCCGAGTGGTCGATCACCGCGAGGGTGTCCATCATCAGCCCGGCCGCGTCCGCCGACTCCTGGCTCGCGCCCGCGAACCCGTCGGCGTCCTGGCCCGGCACCGAGTTGCCGGTGTCGCTCAACAGTCGTACGGAGAAGCCCCGTTCCAGCATGTGCACCAGGACGGAGGCGGCGCCGGAGACGGCCCACTCGAAGGCCGAGTCCGGGCCCTGGCCCGCGAAGGCGATGCCCCGGGTGTCCAGCAACACCGTGCAGCGGGCGCGCTGGGGCTGCTCCTCGCGGCGCACCATCAACTCGCCGTAGCGCGCGGTGGAGCGCCAGTGCACGCGGCGCAGGTCGTCGCCGTAGCGGTAGCCGCGGGGGATCACGTCGTCCTCGCCCGCGAGGGCCAGCGAGCGGTTGCGGCCGTCGCCGTAGCCCTTGGCCTCGCCGCTGAGGCGGACCGGGGGGAGGGCCTCCACGCGCGGGATGACGGTGAGGGTGTCGAAGGTCGAGAAGGAGCGGGTCAGTTCGCACATCCCGAAGGGGTCCGTCAGGCGCAGTTGCAGCGGGCCCAGGGGGTAGCGGCCACGCAGGTCGGAGCGGACCCGGTAGGACACCTCGCGCCGGCCGCCCGCCTCGACCCGGTCCAGGACGAACCGGGGACGCGGGCCGAGCACGTACGGCACCCGGTCCTGGAGCATCAGCAGGCCCGTGGGCAGCCGCGAGACGTTGTCCATCCGGAGATGGACGCGGGCCTCGCTGCCGGCGGGCACGCGCGCGGGGGTGAGCCGGCGGCTGCCGGCGACCCGGTACCGGGTGCGGTAGAGCACGGTCGCGCAGACCAGGGGGAGCACGGCCAGCAACAGCCCGACCCGGAGCAGATCGCCCTGCCCCAGGACGTACGCGCAGACGGCGGCGGCGATACCGGCGGCCAGGAAGGAACGCCCGCGGGTGGTCAGTCCGGCCAGGGCCGTACGCACCCCGCCCTTCTCGTCCCGCTCGGGTTCCGGGCCCCCCGGCCCCCCGAAGGCCATCACAGCCTCCGGGGCGGCTGTTCGCCGTAGGACGGTGTGCCGCGGCCCATGCCGAAGCTGCTCTGCTGCGGGGGCGCCGCGGGCACGGGGGTGCTCTGGAGGATCTCCTGGACGACCTGCTCCGCCGTACGACGGTTCAACTGGGCCTGGGCGGTGGGCAGCAGGCGGTGGGCCAGGACGGCGACCGCGAGCGCCTGGATGTCGTCCGGCAGCGCGTACTCGCGGCCGCTCAGGGCGGCGGAGGCCTTCGCCGCGCGCAGCAGGTGCAGGGTCGCGCGCGGGGAGGCGCCGAGTCTGAGGTCGGGGTGGTTGCGGGTGGCCGAGACCAGCTCCACCGCGTACCTGCGCACCGGGTCGGCGACATGGACACCGCGGACCGCCTCGACCAGCTTCACGATGTCGTGCGCGTGGGCCACGGGCTGCAGGTCGTCCAGGGGGCTCGCCCCGCCGTGGATGTCCAGCATCTGGAGCTCGGCCTCCGCGCTGGGATAGCCGATGGAGACCCGGGCCATGAAACGGTCGCGCTGGGCCTCGGGCAGCGGGTAGGTGCCCTCCATCTCGACCGGGTTCTGCGTGGCGACCACCATGAAGGGGCTGGGCAGTTCGTAGGTCTGGCCGTCGATGGTGACCTGCCGCTCCTCCATGGACTCCAGGAGTGCGGACTGGGTCTTCGGCGAGGCGCGGTTGATCTCGTCGCCGATCACGATCTGCGCGAAGATGGCGCCCGGTTTGAACTCGAAGTCACGCTGCTGCTGGTCCCAGATGGACACACCGGTGATGTCCGAGGGCAGCAGGTCGGGCGTGAACTGGATTCGCCGCACCGAACAGTCGATCGACCGCGCCAGCGCCTTGGCCAGCATTGTCTTGCCCACACCCGGAACGTCCTCGATCAGAAGATGTCCCTCGGCGAGCAGCACGGTCAGCGAAAGCCGTACGACCTCGGGCTTGCCCTCGATCACTCCTTCCACCGAACTGCGGACTCGCTCCACAGTGGCGGTCAGATCTGTAAGGCTCGCTCGATCGTCATAGGTCGTCACCCGGCCCTCCTCGGCCCGTTCTTTCCATGGGCCGGCGCACGCACTGCGGACCGGCCCACCCCGAAACACGGACGGCACGCGGGAAAAGTTCCGCGTGACGCCACACCCGCATTCTTGTTGCCGTTACCGGTTCGTGTCACTCGCCTGTGGACAACTGCCTTCGCTTTGTCGGGTCTTACGACCTTTTGGGCGGTCCGAGGCGCGATTTTTTCGGGGCGGGCGGGTGCGTCAGGCGGGGTCGATCTCGCGCAGCAGACCCGACTTCACGTCGAAGACGAAGCCGCGCACATCATCAGTGTGCAGCAGGAACGGCGAGGTGCGCACACGCTGCATGGACTGCCGTACGTCCTGCTCCACGTCACGGAAGGCCTCCACCGCCCAGGCGGGGCGCTGGCCGACCTCCATCTCCAGGTCGTGCCGGAACTCCTCGGTGAGGGACTCCAGACCGCAGCCGGTGTGATGGATGAGCACGACGCTGCGGGTGCCGAGCGCCCGCTGGCTGATGGTGAGGGAACGGATGGCGTCGTCGGTGACCACACCGCCCGCGTTGCGGATGGTGTGGCAGTCGCCGAGCTCCAGGCCCAGCGCGGAGTGCAGGTCGAGACGGGCGTCCATGCAGGCCACCACGGCCACCTGGAGGACGGGACGGGCGTCCATCCCGGGATCGGTGAAGGCGGCGGCATATCGGGCGTTGGCCTCGACAAGGCGGTCCGTCACGGTCCCGCCGTCGGCTATGGCGCCTTCGGACTCTGTGGGTACGGATGCGGAGGTCGTCATATCCATGACGGTACTGGTCACCGGCGGTGCGGTCTCGGCGTGAGATGGGAAAAAGAGAGTCATTGCGTCCTCTTGTGAGGTAACCCACACGGGTGGCAGGGGTGCACCCGTGTGGGTGATTCTTCCCGTTTTGGCGCTTCGCACGCACCCGGGCCCGCGACGCGCAGGCCGGTTGATTGACCGAGAGACAGCGTGGACTAAAGTTGCGCGAAGCGGGAGGCGAGGCTCTCCCTGCTGGACTTTTCCCGGAGACCCCGGCGACTTTCCGGATTCTCCCCACGTGCGCGGCGCGTACGTACGGCTCGGCCTCCTCCCGCTCCCGGTCGGCTGACGCTTCCGGCGCCGGCAGGCCTCCCCTTCATGAGCGGGCGGGGACCCGGCGGTGCGTACGGCCCGCGCCGGACCTGAGAGGGCCCCTTGAGCAACAGTCGACATGTCCCGGTGATGCTCCAGCGGTGCCTGGACCTGTTGGCACCCGCCCTGGAGCGGCCGGGAGCGGTGGTCGTCGACTGCACCCTCGGCCTCGGCGGCCACAGCGAGGCACTGCTCACCCGGTTCCCCGAGGCCCGCCTGGTCGCCCTCGACCGCGACAAGGAGGCCCTGCGCCTCTCCGGCGAGCGCCTCGCCCCCTTCGGTGGCCGCGCCACCCTCGTGCACGCCGTCTACGACGAGTTGCCCGAGGTACTCGACCGGCTCGGCCTCGCGCGCGTGGAGGGCGTCCTCTTCGACCTCGGCGTCTCCTCGATGCAACTCGACGAGGCCGACCGCGGCTTCGCCTACGCCCAGGACGCCCCCCTCGACATGCGCATGGACCAGACGACCGGCATCAGCGCCGCCGAGGTCCTCAACACCTACGCGCCCGGTGAACTCGTCCGCATCCTGCGGGCCTACGGCGAGGAGAAGCAGGCCAAGCGGATCGTCTCCGCGGTCGTACGCGAACGTGACAAGGAGCCGTTCAGCAACAGCGCGCGGCTCGTCGAGCTGATCCGCGACTCGCTGCCCCAGGCCGCCAAGCGCACCGGCGGCAACCCGGCCAAGCGCACCTTCCAGGCGCTGCGGATCGAGGTCAACGGCGAACTGTCCGTCCTGGAGAGCGCGATCCCCGCCGCGGTGAAGACCCTTGCCGTGGGCGGCCGGATCGCCGTCCTGTCGTACCACTCGCTCGAAGACCGCCTGGTCAAGCAGGTGTTCGCGGCCGGCGCCGCCAACACCGCGCCTCCTGGGCTGCCGGTGGTGCCCGAGCAGTACCAGCCCCGGCTCAAGCTCCTGACGCGTGGTGCCGAACTTCCCACCGAGGAAGAGGTCGCCGAGAACCGGCGGGCGGCACCCGCGCGGTTGCGGGGGGCCGAGCGCATCAGGGAGGACATCGGGTGAGTACGTACCAAGTCGGTGCGGGGCGTGGGGTGCGTGAGTGAGCAGGAAACCCGAACTGAGGGGCAGGGCCGCCCGACTCGCGCGGCTCTTCCCGACCGGCCCCGCGCAGACAGGCGGGATCCAAGCGGCCCGGACCCCGTTCGTCCTCCTTGTCGTGCTTCTCCTCGGCGGCGGCCTGATCGGACTGCTCGTGCTGAACTCCGCGCTCAGCGAAGGGCAGTTCAAGCTGGACGACCTCCAGAAGCAGACGAAGAGCCTCACCGACGAGGAACAGGCCCTCCAGCGGGACGTCGACGCCTACTCCGCCCCCGACGCCCTCCAGCGCCGTGCCCACGAACTGGGCATGGTCCCCGGCGGAGACCCCGCCTTCCTCGACCCCAACGGCACCGTCAAGGGCGTCCCCGAGCAGGCCACCGCCGAGAAGACCTCGGTGAACACACCGCTGGTCCTCGCCCCGGAGGCGCTGGTCAGCAGGCCGAGCCAGAGCCCGGGTCAGAGTCCGAATCCGGCCTCGCGCTCGACCCCGAACCCGACGCCCGCGGCCGGCGCGGCGGTATCGGCCACCACCCCGGCCGCCGCCACGCCGACCCGGCCAGTGAAGACCGCTCAGCACTCCACCCCGACAACCCCCGGCAGGTGACGGAAGTGTCCGACAGGGAACCGCCGCGCCGCCGAGTGCCCGGACCGGCCAGGGCCGAACGTCCAGCGGGAGGTGACGCCGCCCGGCGCCGCACCGCGCCCGGCGCCCGCCCCGCCCGCCGCCCGGCATCACCTCTTCCGCCGGCCGGCCGGCCGGGCCCGAGCTCCCTCCGGCTCGGCAGCCCCCGCCCCCGGCTGCGCATGATCAGCCTGGCGCTGACCCTCGTCCTGATCGCGTTCGTCGTACGACTGCTCCAGGTGCAGGCCGTCGACGCGAGCGCGTACGCCGCCAAGGCCGCGCAGAACCGGTACGTCGACTACGTCCTGGCCGCCGAGCGCGGCGAGATCACCGACCGTTCCGGGGTGGCCCTCGCGACCAGCGTGGACGCGTACACGATCACCGCCGACCCGACGCTGTTCACCCGCAAGCAGCTGAAGATCGACGACGGGCCCGAGCAGGCGGCGGCCCTCCTCGCGCCGATCCTCGGCGTGGACCAGGCCGGGCTGGTCAAGAAGCTCAGGCCCGCGAACAGGAACCTGCGCTACGTCGTCCTCGCCAACCGGCAGACCCCGCAGGTCTGGAAGCAGATCAAGGACCTGAAGAGCGCGCTCAACACCAAGGCCTCGGCCGACTCGACCACGGTCAACGTCCTGGCCGGTGTCCTCGCCGTCCCCACCACCAAGCGCGTGTACCCGAACGGCGATCTCGCCGCCGGGATACTGGGCTGGGTCAACGCCGACGGCAAGGGCGGCGGCGGGGTCGAGCAGCAGCTGAACAAGGACCTGACCGGTAAGGACGGCAAGGTCCGCTACGCGCAGTCCGGCGGTGTCCAGGTGCCCACCGCCGGGTCCACCGAGACGCCCGCGGTGCCCGGTTCCGACGTCGAGCTGACGATCGACCGCGACATCCAGTGGGCGGCGCAGAACGCCATCACCGAGCAGGTGAAGAAGTCCAAGGCGGACCGCGGCTACGTGATAGTGCAGGACACCCGCACCGGCGAGATCCTCGCCATGGCCAACGCGCCCGGCTTCGACCCCAACGACCTCGCCCAGGCCAACGCGGCGTCGCTCGGCAACGCGGCGGTCCAGGACGCCTACGAGCCCGGTTCCACCGCCAAGGTCATGACGATGGCCGCCGTACTCCAGGAGAACGTGGCCACCCCGCTGACGCATGTCGTCGTGCCGAACCGGCTGCACCGCGGTGACCGGCTCTTCCAGGACGACGTGGACCACGCGACCTGGAACCTCACGCTCAACGGCGTCCTCGCCAAGTCCAGCAACATCGGCACCATCGAGGCGGCCGGCCAACTGGGCAGGACACAGCCCGAGGCCAACCAGGTCCTGTACTCGTATCTGCACAAGTTCGGCATCGGCAGCTACAGCGGGCTCGGCTTCCCCGGCGAGACCAAGGGCATCCTCGCGCCCGCCGCCAAGTGGTCGACCTCGCAGCAGTACACGATCCCCTTCGGCCAGGGCATGTCCCTCAACGCGCTCCAGGCTGCCTCCGTCTACTCGACGGTCGCCAACGGCGGAGTCCGTGTCGAACCCACCCTGGTGCGCGGCACGAAGGGACCCGACGGCCGCTTCACACCTGCGGCGACGCCCAAGAAGACCAGGGTCATCAGTGCGCAGACGGCGAAGACCCTCGCCCAGATGCTGGAGTCCGTGGTGGACGACGAGCAGGGCACGGGCGGTAAGGCCGCCATTCCGGGGTACCGGGTCGCGGGCAAGACCGGCACCGCCAACCGGGTGGATCCGGCCACCGGCAAGTACAAGGGCTACACCTCGTCGTTCGCCGGGTTCGCGCCCGCCGACAACCCCCGCATCACCGTCTACTGCGCGATCCAGAACGCCACCAGCGGAAGCTACTTCGGCGGTCAGATCTGCGGACCGATCTACAAGCAGGTGATGGAGTTCGCCCTCAAGACCCTCCAGGTCCCGCCCACCGGGGCGAAGGCCGCGAATCTGCCCGTGACCTTCACGCCCTGATCAGCGCAACAGCCAGGAACCGATCCGTGACCATGATCACCTCCCAGTCCGGGAACCAGGGCCAGCAGGACAGCGGGCCCCGCCCCTCACTTCGCTCCGGGGCCGGTGCGCCCGGTACGCTCACCGCCGTGCCACCCGCCGATCAGTCCCAAACCCCCCAGAAGGGCGCATCCGTGACCTACCCGGGGCCGCCCAGGCCGGCGCAGCTCTCCGCCACACCCCTCGCGGAACTCACCGACCAACTGGGCGCCGCCGTGACCATGACGACAGCGCCGACGACCGCCGAGATCACGGGCATCACCCACGACTCGCGCGCCGTCCGCCCCGGCGACCTGTACGCAGCACTGCCCGGCGCCCGTCTGCACGGCGCCGACTTCGTCACCCAGGCGGCCGGCCTCGGCGCCGTCGCCGTACTGACGGACCCGGCCGGCGCCGACCGTGCGGCGGCAACCGGCCTGCCGGTACTGGTCGTAGCCGATCCACGCGGGCAGATGGGCGAGCTGGCGGCGACCATCTACGGCCACCCCGGCCGCGATCTGCTCCAGATCGGCATCACCGGCACCTCCGGCAAGACGACCACGGCGTATCTCGTGGAGGGCGGCCTGAAGACGGTCCGTTCCACCGGTCTGATCGGCACGGTCGAGACGCGTATCGGCGACGATCGCATGAAGTCGGAGCGCACGACCCCCGAAGCCACCGATCTCCAGGCGCTGTTCGCGGTCATGCTGGAGCGCGGGGTCGACGCGGTCGCCATGGAGGTCTCCAGCCACGCGCTGGTCCTCGGCCGGGTCGACGCCTGCATCTTCGACGTCGCCGTCTTCACCAACCTCAGCCCGGAACACATGGAGTTCCACACGGGCATGGAGGACTACTTCCAGGCCAAGGCGCAGCTGTTCACGCCGCTGCGCAGCCGGCAGGGCGTGGTCAACCTCGACGACGCGTACGGCCGCAGGCTCGCCGCCGAGGCCACGGTCCCCGTGGTCACCTACTCCGCCGAGGGCCACCCGGACGCCGACTGGCGCGCCGAGGACGTCGAAGTCGGCCCGATGGACTCGGCGTTCACCGCGGTCGGCCCCAAGGGCGAGCTGATCACCGCCAGGTCGCCGCTCGCCGGCTCCTTCAACGTGGCCAACACCCTCGCTGCGATCGCCGCCCTGGCCGTCGCGGGTCTCGACCCGCAGCTCGCCGCCGACGGCATCGCCGCGGTGCCGGGTGTGCCGGGGCGCCTGGAGCGCGTGGACGCCGGGCAGCCGTATCTCGCGGTCGTGGACTACGCCCACAAGACGGACGCCGTCGAATCGGTCCTGCGCGCGCTGCGCAAGGTCACCGAGGGCAAGCTGCACGTCGTGCTCGGCTGCGGCGGCGACCGGGACAAGACGAAACGCGAGCCGATGGGCGCCGCTGTCGCCCGGCACGCCGACACCGCCGTACTGACCTCCGACAACCCCCGCTCCGAGGACCCCCTCGCGATCCTCGCGACCATGCTCCAGGGGGCCGCGTCCGTGCCGGCGCACGAGCGCGGTGAGGTCCAGGTCTTCGAGGACCGGGCCGCCGCCATCGCCGCCGCCGTCGCCCGCGCACGGCCGGGCGACACCGTGCTGGTCGCGGGCAAGGGCCATGAGCAGGGCCAGGACATCGCCGGAGTGGTCCGTCCGTTCGACGACCGCCAGGTGCTTCGCGAAGCTATCCAGAAGACCCAGGGATGAACTTGTGATCGCCCTCTCCCTCGCCGAGATCGCAGAAGTCGTCGGCGGGCAGACGCACGACATACCGGATCCGTCCGTCCAGGTCACCGGCCCGGTGGTCCGCGACTCCCGGGAGGTGGAACCCGGCAGCCTCTTCGTCGCCTTCGTCGGCGAGCGCGTCGACGGCCACGACTTCGCGCACGCGGTCGTCGAGGCGGGCGCGGTGGCCCTCCTGGCGTCCCGCCCGGTCGGCGTCCCCGCGATCGTCGTGGACGACGTCCAGAGCGCCCTGGGCGCCCTCGCCCGTCATGTCGTACGACGGCTCGGCGCGACCCTCGTCGCCCTCACCGGCTCGGCGGGCAAGACCAGCACCAAGGACCTCATCGCACAGGTGCTCGCGCGCAAGGCGCCCACGGTGTTCACACCGGGATCGTTGAACAATGAGATCGGGCTGCCGCTGACCGCGCTGAGCGCCACCGACGAGACGAGGTTCCTCGTCCTGGAGATGGGCGCCCGCGGGATCGGCCACATCCGCTACCTCACGGACCTGACGCCCCCGCAGATCGGCCTCGTCCTGAACGTCGGCACCGCCCACATCGGCGAGTTCGGCGGCCGGGAGCAGATCGCGCAGGCAAAGGGCGAACTCGTAGAAGCCCTCCCTTCAGTTGAGGACGGTGGCGTCGCGGTCCTCAACGCGGACGATCCGCTCGTACGGGCCATGGCATCCCGTACGAAGGCGAAGGTGATCCTTTTCGGAGAGTCCGGCGAAGCGGACGTACGGGCCGAGAACGTGCGACTCACGGACAGCGGACAGCCCGCCTTCAGGCTCCGCACACCCTCCGGTGCAAGCGACGTGACCATGCGCCTGTACGGTGAGCACCACGTGTCGAACGCGCTCGCCGCGGCCGCCGTCGCCCATGAGCTGGGCATGTCCGCAGACGAGATCGCCACCGCGCTCTCCGAGGCGGGCTCCCTCTCCCGCTGGCGGATGGAGGTCACCGAGCGACCGGACGGCGTGACCATCGTCAACGACGCCTACAACGCGAACCCCGAGTCCATGCGAGCCGCCTTGCGCGCGCTCGCGGCCATGGGCAAGGGGCGGCGGACCTGGGCGGTGCTCGGCAAGATGGCCGAGCTCGGGGACGAGGCGCTCGCCGAGCACGACGCGGTCGGACGGCTCGCTGTCCGGCTCAATGTCGGCAAGCTCGTCGCGGTCGGGGGCAGGGAAGCGTCCTGGCTGCGACTGGGCGCATATAACGAGGGTTCGTGGGGTGAGGAGTCGGTGCACGTGTCCGACGCACAGGCGGCGGTCGACCTGTTGCGCAGCGAGTTGCGCCCGGGAGACGTCGTTCTCGTGAAGGCGTCCCGGTCGGTCGGTCTGGAAAGCGTGGCGCAGGCGCTCGTCGAGGCCGGTACCGAGGGTGAGGTTGCCGCCCGATGATGAAGCAGATCCTGTTCTCAGGAGTCATCGGCCTGTTCCTGACCCTGGTGGGCACCCCGCTGCTGATCAAGCTGCTGGCCCGCAAGGGCTACGGCCAGTACATCCGCGACGACGGCCCGCGCGAGCACGCCAGCAAGCGCGGTACGCCGACAATGGGCGGTATCGCCTTCATCTTCGCGACGGTCGCCGCCTACTTCCTGTCCAAGGTCATCACCGGTTACGCGCCGACCTATTCGGGTCTGCTGGTGCTCGGTCTGATGGTCGGGATGGGCCTGGTCGGCTTCCTCGACGACTACATCAAGATCGTCAAGCGGCGTTCGCTGGGCCTGCGGGCCAAGGCGAAGATGGCCGGCCAGCTGATCGTCGGCATCAGCTTCGCGGTGCTCGCCCTGCAGTTCCAGGACGCCCGCGGCAACACCCCGGCCTCGACGAAGCTGTCGTTCATCACGGACTTCGGCTGGAAGATCGGCCCGATCCTGTTCGTGATCTGGGCGCTGTTCATGATCCTCGCGATGTCGAACGGCGTGAACCTGACGGACGGTCTGGACGGCCTCGCCACCGGCGCCTCGGTCCTGGTCTTCGGCGCCTACACCTTCATCGGTGTCTGGCAGTTCCAGGAGTCCTGCGCCAACGCGATCACCCTGACCAACCCGAACGCCTGCTACGAGGTGCGCGATCCGCTCGACCTCGCGGTCATCGCCTCCGCGCTCATGGGTGCCTGCCTGGGCTTCCTGTGGTGGAACACCTCGCCGGCCAAGATCTTCATGGGGGACACCGGTTCGCTGGCCCTCGGCGGTGTGCTGACCGGTCTGGCGATCCTCTCCCGCACGGAGCTGCTCGTCGCCATCATGGGTGGCCTCTTCGTCCTCATCACCATGTCGGTGGTCATCCAGGTCGGCTCCTTCAAGCTGACCGGCAAGCGGGTCTTCCGCATGGCCCCGCTCCAGCACCACTTCGAACTCAAGGGCTGGTCCGAAGTGCTCGTGGTGGTCCGTTTCTGGATCATCCAGGGCATCTGCGTGATCGTCGGCCTGGGCCTCTTCTACGCGGGATGGGCAGCGGAAAAGTGACCGACGGTCAGGGGCTCTCCTTCGAGGGCAAGCACGTCACCGTCGCCGGGCTCGGTGTCTCCGGCATCCCGGCGGCCAAGGTCCTGCACGGCCTCGGCGCGCTCGTCACGGTCGTCAATGACGGCGACGACGAGCGCTCCCGGGCCCAGGCGGCCGACCTGGAGGCGCTCGGCATCACCGTGCGCCTCGGCGACGGCGCGACCCTGCCCGACGGCACCGAACTGATCGTCACCACCCCTGGCTGGAAGCCCGACAAGCCGCTGTTCACGGCGGCCCGGGCGGCCGGGATCGACATCTGGGGCGACGTGGAGCTGGCGTGGCGCCTGCGCGGCCCCGAGGCGGCCCCCTGGCTGGCCGTCACCGGCACCAACGGCAAGACCACCACCGTCCAGATGCTCGCCTCCATCCTGAAGGCGGGCGGCCTGCGCACGGCGGCGGTCGGCAACATCGGCGTCTCGGTCCTGGACGCCGTACTCGGGGACGAGCAGTACGACGTCCTCGCCGTCGAACTGTCGAGCTATCAGCTCCACTGGGCGCCCTCGCTGCGCGCCCACTCCGCCGCCGTTCTCAACCTGGCGCCCGATCACCTCGACTGGCACGGCTCCATGGAGGCGTACGCCGCCGACAAGGGCCGTATCTACGAAGGCAATCGGGTCGCCTGCGTCTACAACGTCGCCGACAAGGCCACCGAGGACCTGGTCCGCGAGGCCGACGTCGAGGAGGGGTGCCGGGCGATCGGGTTCACGCTGGGCAGCCCCGGGCCGTCCCAACTCGGCGTCGTGGACGGCATCCTGGTCGACCGCGCCTTCGTCGAGGACCGGCAGCGCAACGCGCAGGAACTCGCCGAGGTCTCGGACGTCGACCCGCCCGCCCCGCACAACATCGCCAACGCCCTTGCCGCGGCGGCCCTGGCACGCGCCTTCGGGGTGCCCGCCAAGGCCGTACGGGACGGGCTGCGGGCCTTCACGCCCGACGCGCACCGCATCGCGCACGTCGCCGATGTGGACGGCGTCGCGTACATCGACGACTCCAAGGCCACCAACACCCATGCGGCGGAAGCCTCGTTGGCTGCCTACGAGTCGATCGTGTGGATCGCGGGCGGACTCGCCAAGGGCGCCACCTTCGACGAACTCGTCGCCAAGTCGGCGAAGCGACTTCGGGGCGCGGTGCTCATCGGTGCCGATCGGGCACTGATCGCCGAAGCCCTGGCGCGACACGCGCCGGAAGTACCCGTCGTCGACCTCGACCGGACCGACACTGGGGCGATGCTCGCGGCTGTCCAGGAGGCACAGCGGCTCGCCGCCGCCGGCGACACGGTGCTGCTCGCCCCGGCCTGCGCCTCCATGGACATGTTCGCCAACTACAACAAGCGCGGTGACGCGTTCGCCCAGGCGGTTCGCGAACTCGGCGCCTGACCGATGTGAGCGGAGGCGCTGATGCCCAGTAGCCGTACCGGCCGGCCGCCCGTGCAGCAGCGGACCCCCAGACGTCCCGCAGCCGCCAGGACCGTCCGCGACAACCCCGTACGACGGCTGTACGCCAACGCGCGCCGGGCCTGGGACCGGCCGCTGACCGCCTACTACCTGATCGCCGGCGGCAGCGTGCTGATCACCGTGCTGGGTCTGGTGATGGTCTACTCGGCCTCCCAGATCACCGCGCTCCAACTCTCGCTGCCCGGCTCGTATTTCTTCCGCAAACAGTTCCTCGCCGCCTCCATCGGCACGGTACTGGCCCTGGCCGCCTCGCGGATGCCGGTCAAGCTGCACCGGGCGCTGGCCTATCCGATCCTCGCGGGTGCCGTCTTCATGATGGCGTTGGTGCAGCTGCCGGGGATAGGGATGACGGTCAACGGCAACCGCAACTGGATCTCGCTCGGCGGCTCCTTCCAGATCCAGCCCAGCGAGTTCGGCAAGCTCGCCCTCGTCCTGTGGGGCGCCGACCTGCTCGCCCGCAAACAGGACAAGGCGATGCTGTCCCAGTGGAAGCACATGCTGGTGCCGCTGGTACCGGTCGCGTTCATGCTGCTCGGGCTGATCATGCTCGGCGGCGACATGGGTACGGCGATCATCCTCACCGCGATCCTGTTCGGCCTGCTCTGGCTGGCCGGTGCGCCGACCCGGCTCTTCGCCGGAGTGCTGTCGATCGCGGGCGTGATCGGTGTGATCCTCATCAAGACCAGCCCCAACCGCATGGCCCGGCTCGCCTGCATCGGCGCCACCGAGCCCAAGACCGGGGTCGCCGACTGCTGGCAGGCCGTGCACGGTATCTACGCGCTCGCCTCGGGCGGGATCTTCGGCTCCGGGCTCGGGGCGAGTGTGGAGAAATGGGGTCAACTCCCCGAAGCCCACACCGACTTCATCTTCGCCGTCACCGGTGAGGAACTGGGTCTTGCGGGCACGCTGTCGGTCCTCGCCCTCTTCGCGGCCCTAGGCTATGCGGGTATCCGCGTGGCCGGACGCACGGAGGACCCCTTCGTGAGGTATGCCGCGGGAGGTGTGACCACCTGGATCACCGCTCAGGCGGTGATCAACATCGGTGCGGTGCTCGGCCTGCTGCCGATCGCCGGCGTCCCGCTCCCGCTGTTCTCCTACGGGGGTTCCGCCCTGCTGCCGGCCATGTTCGCCATCGGGTTGCTGATCGCCTTCGCGCGGGACGACCCCGCTGCGCGGGCGGCGCTTGCGATGCGGCAACCCCGCTTTGGTAGAAAGCGTGGGGGCAGGGGACCCGGTTCCGGCCGGAGTTCCCGGAGATGGAACACGATGCGACGGCGTGCCTCGGCGGCGCGTTCGTCCGGAGAGCGGTGAATTTCGGTGCATGTCGTACTCGCCGGCGGGGGGACCGCCGGCCACATCGAGCCCGCGCTCGCCCTCGCGGACGCCCTGCGCAGGCAGGACCCCACTGTGGGGATCACGGCCCTGGGCACGGAACGCGGCCTTGAGACCCGCCTCGTACCGGAGCGGGGCTACGAACTCGCCCTGATCCCCGCCGTACCGCTGCCGCGCAAGCCCACCCCGGAACTGATCACCGTGCCGGGCCGGTTGCGCGGCACGATCAAGGCCGCCGAGCAGATCCTGGAGCGCACCAAGGCGGACTGTGTCGTCGGCTTCGGCGGCTATGTGGCGCTGCCCGGCTATCTCGCGGCCAAGCGCCTCGGGGTGCCGATCGTGATCCACGAGGCCAACGCCCGCCCCGGGCTGGCCAACAAGATCGGCTCGCGGTACGCGGCCCGGGTCGCCGTCTCCACCCCGGACAGCAAGCTGCGCGACGCCCGCTACATCGGCATCCCGCTGCGCCGCTCCATCGCCCTCCTGGACCGCGCGGCCGTACGGCCCGAGGCCCGGGCCGCGTTCGGGCTCGACCCCAACCTGCCGACGCTGCTGGTCTCCGGCGGTTCGCAGGGCGCCCGCCACCTCAACGAGGTGATCGAGCGGGTCGCGCCCTACCTCCAACAGGCCGGAATCCAGATCCTGCACGCGGTCGGCCCGAAGAACGAACTGCCGCAGGTGCACCAGATGCCGGGGATGCCCCCCTACATCCCGGTACCGTACGTGGACCGGATGGACCTCGCGTACGCCGCGGCCGACATGATGCTCTGCCGCGCGGGCGCGATGACCGTCGCCGAACTCTCCGCCGTCGGACTCCCGGCCGCCTACGTCCCGCTGCCCATCGGCAACGGCGAACAGCGGCTGAACGCCCAGCCGGTGGTCAAGGCCGGCGGCGGACTCCTGGTCGACGACGCGGAACTGACGCCCGAGTGGATCCAGGGCAACGTCCTGCCCGTGCTCGCCGACCCGCACCGGCTGTACGAGATGTCGCGCGCGGCAAGCGAGTTCGGCCGCCGGGACGCCGACGACCTGCTCGTCGGCATGGTGTACGAGGCGATCGCCTCGCGGCACCGCTAGCCATATGTGAGAGAGGCAGGGGATCGTGGCCGGACCGACGACCGCCGAGCGCGGTGAACGCCAACAGGAGTCGTCCGGCCCGCCCCTTGTCCGGCGCCTGGGGCGTCGGCGCCTTCGTCTGATTGTCGTACTCGCCCTCACCGCAGTCCTGTTGGGCGCGGCCGCGGTCTGGCTGCTCTACGGCTCGCAGTGGCTGCGGGTGGAGAAGGTCTCGGTCTCCGGAACGAAGGTCCTGACGCCCGAGCAGGTGCGCGAAGCCGCCGGCGTACCGGTCGGCGGACCGCTCATTTCCGTCGACACCGATGCGATCGAGGCCCGACTCCGTAAGAAATTGCCCCGAATTGACACCGTTGACGTAGTCCGTTCCTGGCCTCATGGAATCGGGCTGAAAGTGACCGAACGCATCGCGGTTCTGGTGGTGAAAAAGGGCGGAAACTTCGTCGAAGTGGACGACGAGGGCGTGCGATTCGCGACCGTTTCCACGCCGCCTCAGTCCGTCCCCACCCTCGAATTGACGCTCTCCCAAACCGGTTCGTCCGCGGCCGGCCTGCGCCGCTTCGGCGAGGACCGGCTCGTGCGCGAGGCGGTGCAGGTCGCGGGTGACATTCCGGCCGCGGTCGCGCGGGACACCCGGGTCGTCAAGGTCCGTTCCTACGACGACATCTCACTGGAGTTGAGCGGCGGCCGGACCGTCTCCTGGGGAAGTGGCGACAAGGGCGCGGCGAAGGCGCGTACGCTCACCGCTCTCATGAAAGCAGCTTCCGGCGCCCGGTACTTCGACGTAAGTGTCCCCACCGCCCCTGCGTCAGCCGGGAGTTGACGCACATTCGCGCAGGCCAGCACCCTGGTTGGGCAGCGCTACGGCTGATCACATAGGGTGAAAAGAAAAACGGGAGGTTCGGCGTGTTCGTTGAACGTGCGCCACTTGTCGACTTAGTGTCCTGTTCAGAAGACTTCAAGGAACGGACACACTGGTAACCCTAAACTTCAACGTTAGGGTTCGGGTCGGCGCTACGGACCGTCCCATTCGGCATCCGTCGTCGGATCGCGGAGCACCGCGATCGGCGACACGTAACTCGAGGCGAGAGGCCTTCGACGTGGCAGCACCGCAGAACTACCTCGCAGTCATCAAAGTCATCGGTGTCGGCGGCGGTGGTGTCAATGCCATCAACCGGATGATCGAGGTCGGTCTCAAGGGCGTCGAGTTCATCGCCATCAACACCGACGCGCAGGCGCTGTTGATGAGCGACGCCGACGTCAAACTCGACGTCGGCCGCGAACTCACCCGCGGACTCGGCGCCGGCGCCAACCCGGCCGTCGGCCGCAAGGCCGCCGAGGATCACCGTGAGGAGATCGAGGAGGTCCTCAAGGGGGCCGACATGGTCTTCGTGACGGCTGGCGAAGGCGGCGGCACCGGCACCGGCGGCGCCCCCGTCGTGGCCAACATCGCGCGCTCCCTGGGCGCCCTCACGATCGGCGTGGTCACCCGCCCGTTCACCTTCGAGGGACGGCGCCGGGCCAACCAGGCGGAGGACGGCATCGCCGAACTCCGCGAAGAGGTCGACACCCTCATCGTCATCCCGAACGACCGGCTGCTGTCCATCTCGGACCGCCAGGTCTCGGTCCTCGACGCCTTCAAGTCGGCGGACCAGGTCCTGCTCTCCGGCGTCCAGGGCATCACCGATCTCATCACCACGCCCGGCCTGATCAACCTCGACTTCGCCGACGTCAAGTCCGTGATGTCCGAGGCCGGTTCGGCCCTCATGGGCATCGGCTCGGCCCGCGGCGACGACCGCGCGGTGGCGGCGGCGGAGATGGCGATCTCCTCGCCGCTCCTCGAAGCCTCCATCGACGGCGCCCGCGGCGTCCTGCTGTCCATCTCCGGCGGCTCCGACCTCGGCCTGTTCGAGATCAACGAAGCGGCCCAACTGGTCAGCGAGGCGGCCCACCCCGAGGCCAACATCATCTTCGGCGCGGTCATCGACGACGCCCTCGGCGACGAGGTCCGGGTCACGGTCATCGCGGCCGGTTTCGACGGCGGCCAGCCGCCGACCCGCCGCGAGACGGGCATGGGCTCCACCTCGGCGCGCCGCGACGAGCCGACTCCGGTACGGCAGGAGAGCCGTCCGTCCTTCGGCTCGCTCGGCAGCGTCAAGCCCAAGGAGGAGCCGGAGCCCGCGCCGGAGCCGGTCGCCGACCTCCCGGTCGCCCCGCCGGTCCCGCCGTCGCGGACCTACTCGGACAGCGCCGCCGAGGAGCTGGACGTACCGGACTTCCTGAAGTGATAGGACAGCTCGACACCGTGAGCGGCGCGCACTTCGCCTTCACCGACAGGTGGGGCGGGGTGAGCGCCGTTCCGTACGAGGAGCTCAACCTCGGCGGAGCGGTCGGCGACGACCCCGACGCCGTACGTACCAATCGCGAACTGGCCGCCAAGTCACTGGGCTTGGACCCGGCCCTGGTGGTCTGGATGAACCAGGTGCACGGCGCGGACGTGGCGGTCGTCGAGGAGCCCTGGGGCTCCGCCGACATCCCCTCCGTCGACGCGCTCGTCACCACACGGCGCGGACTCGCCCTCGCGGTGCTGACCGCCGACTGCACGCCGGTCCTGCTCGCCGACCCGGTCGCCGGGATCGCGGGCGCGGCCCACGCCGGACGCCCGGGCATGGTCGCCGGGGTCGTCCCCGCCGCCGTACGGGCCATGGTGGAACTCGGCGCTGATCCCGCCCGGATCGTCGCCCGCACCGGACCCGCCGTCTGCGGCCGGTGCTACGAAGTGCCCGCGGACATGCGCGCCGATGTCGCCGCCGTGGAACCCGCGGCGTACGCCGAGACGAGTTGGGGCACTCCCGCGGTCGACGTGACCGCCGGCGCGCACGCGCAGCTCGACCGGCTCGGGGTGCGCGACCGGGAGGAGTCGCCGGTGTGCACCCGTGAATCGGACGACCACTTCTCGTACCGCCGCGACCGCGTGACCGGGCGGCTCGCGAGCTATGTCTGGCTGGACTGATCGGGCATGACGGACCGTGGGCAAGAACTCGCCGTGAATCTGGCGAGAGTCGAGGAGCGCATCGCCGCCGCCTGCGCGGCGGCCGGGCGCAAGCGCGAAGAGGTGACCCTGATCGTGGTCACCAAGACCTATCCGGCGAGCGACGTAAGAACGTTGGCCGAACTCGGTGTGCGCGATGTCGCCGAGAACCGGGACCAGGACGCCGCCCCGAAGGCGGCGGAATGCGCGGATCTGCCGCTGAGTTGGCACTTCGTCGGCCAGTTGCAGACCAACAAGGTGCGATCCGTGGTCGGTTACGCCGATGTCGTGCAGTCGGTCGACCGGGCCCGGCTCGTGACCGCGCTGTCGAAGGAGGCCGAGCGGTCCGGGCGTGAACTGGGCTGTCTCATCCAGGTCGCGCTCGACGCGGGAGTGAGCGGGCGGGGCGAGCGGGGTGGCGTCGGGCCGGGCGGGATCGGGGAGTTGGCCGATCTCGTCGCCGGGTCCCCGGGGCTGCGGCTCGACGGTCTGATGACCGTCGCTCCGCTCACCGGCGAGTACGCCGGACGCCAACAGGAGGCGTTCGGGCGGTTGATGGATTTGTCGACTGACCTGCGCCGAGCCCATCCTGCTGCGAACATGGTGTCGGCAGGGATGAGTGCGGACCTCGAACAGGCCGTGGCAGCCGGAGCGACACATGTACGCGTCGGCACTGCGGTACTCGGCGTCCGCCCCGGGCTCGGGTAACGTCGCCAGGAAGTCGGACCACAGCAGAAAATATGGTCAATGCCGCCGAAGGCGGGCGTAACGACCTCGTGGATCGCGGGCACTTGGCAGTCGTCAGCCGATCCACCACAGAGCGGAGGACTCAGAGCATGGCCGGCGCGATGCGCAAGATGGCGGTCTACCTCGGCCTCGTGGAGGACGATGGGTACGACGGCCGGGGTTTCGACCCCGACGACGACTTCGAACCCGAACTGGACCCGGAACCCGAGCGGGACCGTCGACGGCACGAGCCGTCGCACCAGTCACACAGCCCGCATCAGTCCCAAAGGGACGAACCGGTACGAGTGGTGCAGCCTCCGGCTCCTCGCGATCCGGTGTCCCATTCCGCTTCACTGGGTGCGGAATCAGGGCGTCCGGCGCGCATCGCGCCCGTGGCATCCATCACACAAGAACGCCAGTCCCTGGAGAAGAACGCACCGGTGATCATGCCCAAGGTCGTGTCGGAACGAGAGCCTTACCGGATCACCACACTTCACCCCCGGACCTACAACGAGGCCCGTACCATCGGGGAACACTTCCGTGAGGGCACCCCGGTGATCATGAATCTGACTGAGATGGATGACACAGACGCCAAGCGACTTGTCGACTTTGCGGCCGGTTTGGTGTTTGGTCTTCACGGAAGCATCGAGCGGGTGACGCAGAAGGTGTTCCTGTTGTCGCCTGCTAACGTCGATGTCACGGCGGAGGACAAGGCCCGCATCGCAGAGGGCGGGTTCTTCAATCAGAGCTGAGACAGGCAGCCGCTAGGAAGCACGGAACAGGGGAGAGGGAAAGACAGACCATGAGCGTGTTCGCGCAGGTGATCTACATCGCGCTGATGGTGTTCCTCATCGTGCTCATCTTCCGGTTGGTCATGGACTACGTCTTCCAGTTCGCCCGCTCATGGCAACCCGGCAAGGCGATGGTGGTCGTTCTGGAGGCCGCCTACACTGTCACCGATCCACCGTTGAAGCTGCTACGGCGGTTCATTCCGCCGTTGCGTCTCGGGGGCGTGGCGCTCGACCTGTCCTTCTTCGTCCTGATGATCATCGTCTACATCTTGATCTCTATCGTGGGCAATCTCGCGGGGTGACAGTGGACGATACGGTCTTGCCGACTGCCGATGACTACGTTGAGGTGAAGAGATGCCGTTGACCCCCGAGGACGTGCGGAACAAGCAGTTCACGACCGTCCGCCTCCGAGAAGGCTATGACGAGGACGAGGTTGATGCCTTCCTCGACGAGGTCGAAGCCGAACTGACCCGCCTGCTGCGGGAGAACGAGGACCTGCGCGCCAAACTGGCCGCGGCCACGCGTGCTGCCGCCCAGAACCAGCAGAACATGCGCAAGCCCCCGGACCAGCAGGACCAGCAGGGCGGCATGCAGCAACAGGGGATGCAGCAACAGGGGATGCCCCAGCAGGGCATGCCCCCGCAAGGCATGCCCCAGCAGGGCATGCGCGGTCCGGGCGCCCCGGTGCCCGCCGGCATATCGGGCCCGCCGCAGCAGCAGATGGGCGGCCCCATGGGCGGCCCGCCCCAGCTGCCGAGCGGCGCCCCGCAGCTGCCCCCCGGCCCCGGCGGCCAGGGCGGTCCGCAGGGCCAGGGTCCGATGGGTCAGGGCCCCATGGGCCAGGGCCCGATGCAGGGTCAGATGGGCCAGGGCCCGATGCAGGGCCAGATGCAGCAGATGGGTCAGGGCCCGATGCAGGGCCAGATGGGCGGCCAGCCCCCCATGCAGCAGCAGATGGGCATGGGCGGTCCCATGGGCGGCGGCATGCCGCAGCAGGGCCCCGGTGGCGACAGCGCCGCGCGTGTCCTCTCGCTGGCCCAGCAGACCGCCGACCAGGCGATCGCCGAGGCCCGTTCCGAGGCCAACAAGATCGTCGGCGAGGCGCGTTCGCGTGCCGAGGGTCTTGAGCGCGACGCCCGTGCCAAGGCCGACGCCCTGGAGCGGGACGCGCAGGAGAAGCACCGCGTCGCGATGGGCTCCCTGGAGTCCGCCCGCGCCACGCTGGAGCGCAAGGTCGAGGACCTGCGCGGCTTCGAGCGCGAGTACCGCACGCGTCTGAAGTCCTACCTGGAGTCCCAGCTGCGTCAGTTGGAGACCCAGGCCGACGACTCGCTCGCCCCGCCGCGCGCTCCGATGGCCGCGTCGCTTCCGCCGTCCCCGGCGCCCTCGATGGCCCCGGCAGGCGCCAGCGCCCCGTCCTACGGCGGCCCGCAGGGCATGGGCGGCCCGGCTCCGGCCGGCCCGTCCTACGGCGGCCAGCAGCAGATGTCCCCGGCGATGACCCAGCCGATGGCGCCGGTACGGCCCCAGGGCCCGTCCCCGATGGGTCAGGCTCCCTCGCCGATGCGCGGCTTCCTGATCGACGAGGACGACAACTGACAGCCTCTGGTACGCCTTAGGCGTCGGCAGCGTTCAAAGGGCGGGGCCCCCGGATCTTCCGGGGGCCCCGCCCTTTTCGGGTTCAGGGTTCTTCTGGCGGTTCAGGCCAGTGCCCCGAAGGGGCGCGGGGAACTGCGCGACCAGCCACGGGCGGCCGGTCCTGGACGAACCAGACCGGCCCCCACGGCGCCCAACGGCTTGGGCGAGCGCGGCGCTACGCCTTGTGCAGGCGGAACACCAGGGACAGGCCCTCGTCCGTGAACGGGGTGCCGTAGCTGTCGTCCGCCTCGCCCTGGGCGAAGTCCGTGGCGAGGACCTCGTCGGCGATCAGGGCCGCGTGCTCGGACAGGGCGGCGATGACCGCCGGGTCGGTCGACGTCCAGCGCAGGGCGATACGGTCGGCGACGTCCAGGCCGCTGTTCTTGCGGGACTCCTGGATCAGCCGGATCGCGTCACGGGCCAGGCCCGCCTGCCGCAGCTCCTCCGTGATCTCCAGGTCGAGGGCGACCGTCGCACCCGAGTCGGAGGCCACGGACCAGCCCTCGCGCGGAGTCTCTGTGATGATCACCTCATCCGGGGCCAGCGTGATGGTCTCGCCGTCCACCTCCACGGACGCCGTGCCCTCGCGCAGGGCGAGGGACAGTGCGGCCGCGTCGGCGTTCGCGACGGCCTTCGCCACATCCTGGACGCGCTTGCCGAACCGCTTGCCCAGCGCGCGGAAGTTGGCCTTCGCCGTGGTGTCGACCAGCGAGCCGCCGACCTCGCTCAGCGAGGCGAGCCCCTCGACGTTCAGCTCCTCGGTGATCTGCGCGTGCAGTTCACGGTCCAGGGCGGCGAAGCCCGTCGCCGCGATCAGCGCGCGGGACAGCGGCTGACGCGTCTTGACGCCCGACTCCGCGCGCGTGGCCCGGCCCAGCTCCACCAGGCGCCGTACGAGGACCATCTGCTTGGACAGCTCGGGGTCGATGACGGACAGGTCCGCCTCCGGCCACGTGGACAGGTGGACCGACTCGGGGGCGCCCGGGGTCACCGGGACGATCAGGTCCTGCCAGACCCGCTCGGTGATGAACGGGGTCAGCGGGGCCATCAGCTGGGTGACCGTCTCGACGACCTCGTGCAGGGTGCGCAGCGCGGCCTTGTCGCCCTGCCAGAAGCGGCGACGGGAGCGGCGGACGTACCAGTTGGACAGGTCGTCGACGAACGCCGACAGGAGCTTGCCGGCGCGCTGGGTGTCGTAGGACTCCAGAGCCTGCGTCACCTGGTCGGTGAGCGCGTGGAGTTCGGACAGGAGCCAGCGGTCCAGGACCGGGCGGTCGGCCGGGGCCGGGTCCGCCGCGCTCGGCGCCCAGTCGGACGTACGCGCGTACAGGGCCTGGAAGGCGACCGTGTTCCAGTACGTCAGGAGGGTCTTGCGGACGACCTCCTGGATGGTGCCGTGGCCCACGCGGCGTGCCGCCCACGGGGAGCCGCCCGCCGCCATGAACCACCGCACCGCGTCCGCCCCGTGACGGTCCATCAGCGGGATCGGGTCCAGGGTGTTGCCCAGGTGCTTGGACATCTTGCGGCCGTCCTCGGCGAGGATGTGGCCGAGGCAGACGACGTTCTCGTACGACGACTTGTCGAAGACCAGGGTGCCGACGGCCATCAGTGTGTAGAACCAGCCGCGGGTCTGGTCGATGGCCTCGCTGATGAACTGCGCCGGGTAGCGGGACTCGAAGAGTTCCTTGTTCTTGTGCGGGTAGCCCCACTGCGCGAACGGCATCGAACCCGAGTCGTACCAGGCGTCGATGACCTCGGGCACGCGGGTCGCGGTCGTGGCGCACTGGGGGCACGGGAACGTGACGGCGTCGATGAACGGGCGGTGCGGGTCCAGGCCCGACTGGTCGGTGCCCGTCAGCTCGGTCAGCTCCGCGCGGGAGCCGACGACCGTGAGGTGGTCCTCCGCGCAGCGCCAGATCGGCAGCGGGGTGCCCCAGTAGCGGCTGCGGGACAGCGCCCAGTCGATGTTGTTGTTCAGCCAGTCGCCGTACCGGCCGTGCTTGACGGTGTCCGGGAACCAGTTGGTGTTCTCGTTCTCCTGGAGGAGGCGGTCCTTGACGGCCGTGGTGCGGATGTACCAGGAGGGCTGCGCGTAGTACAGGAGCGCGGTGTGGCAGCGCCAGCAGTGCGGGTAACTGTGCTCGTACGGCACGTGCTTGAAGAGCAGCCCGCGGTCCTTGAGGTCCTCGGTGAGCTTTTCGTCGGCCTTCTTGAAGAAGACACCGCCTACGAGCGGGACGTCCTCGGCGAAGGCGCCGTTCGGGCGGACCGGGTTCACGACCGGCAGGCCGTACGCGCGGCAGACCTTGAGGTCCTCCTCACCGAAGGCGGGGGACTGGTGGACCAGGCCCGTACCGTCCTCGGTCGTCACGTACTCGGCGTTGACGACGTAGTGCGCCGGTTCCGGGAACTCGACGAGCTCGAACGGACGTTGATACGTCCAGTACTCCATCTCGGCGCCGGTGAAGGTCTCACCGGTGGTCTCCCAGCCCTCGCCGAGGGCCTTGGCGAACAGCGGCTCGGCGACGACGAGCTGCTCCGCGCTGTCGGGGCCCTTCGTCGCGACGACGTAGGTGACCTCGGGGTGGGCGGCGACGGCGGTGTTGGAGACGAGCGTCCAGGGGGTCGTCGTCCACACCAGGAGTGCGGCACGGCCGGCCAGCGGACCGGAGGTGAGCGGGAAACGGACGTACACGGAGGGGTCGACGACGGTCTCGTAGCCCTGCGCCAGCTCGTGGTCCGAGAGGCCCGTCTGGTCGCGCGGGCACCAGGGGGCGACGCGGTAGTCCTGGACCAGCAGGCCCTTGTTGAAGATCTCCTTGAGGGACCACCAGACCGACTCGATGTACTCGGGGTCCATCGTGCGGTACGGGTCCTCGAGGTCCGTCCAGTACCCCATGCGGGTCGTGAGCGCCTCGAAGGCGTCGGTGTGCCGGGTCACGGACTCGCGGCACTTGGCGTTGAACTCGGCGATGCCGTACGCCTCGATGTCCTGCTTGTCGGTGAAGCCCAGCTCCTTCTCGACCGCCAGCTCCACCGGGAGGCCGTGGCAGTCCCAGCCGGCCTTGCGGCCCACGTGGTAGCCGCGCATGGTCCGGAAGCGGGGGAAGACGTCCTTGAAGACGCGCGCCTCGATGTGGTGGGCGCCCGGCATGCCGTTGGCCGTGGGCGGGCCCTCGTAGAACACCCACTCGGGGCGTCCCTCGGACTGGTCCAGGGTCTTGGCGAAGATCTTCTGCTCGCGCCAGAAGTCGAGCACGGCGTGCTCGAGCGCGGGCAGGTCGACCTGGGCGGGCACCTGGCGGTACGTCGGCGTTGTCATCAGCGAGCTTCCTCCGGCGGACTTTCTGCCTTCCGTCCGGAGGGACGAGAGCTACGACTTTCCGTACGCCGTGTGCGGCGCGCTCCCGCGGTACCACCCTCCTTGGCCCCCCGGTGCATCCCGCGCACCAGTGAGCCCCCTCATTGGGGTCGCGATACCGGGTCTACTCGCTACGGCCGGTCGGCTGCGGCTTTCTTCCGGCGGCTCCGGGGTGATCTTCGCGTCGCGCTCGCCCCCGGGCTTCCACCGTCCCCGGGTCGCTCTGGGCTGCTTACGCCGCTACTCGTCCCCATC
The DNA here is from genome assembly GCF_044753545.1 of Streptomyces sp. NPDC088350. NCBI lineage: Bacteria > Bacillati > Actinomycetota > Actinomycetes > Kitasatosporales > Streptomycetaceae > Streptomyces > Streptomyces sp. NPDC088350. Next base: position 178,176 of record NZ_JBIVNL010000007.1, read on the forward strand.
CACGCTTCTCGCTCCGCCCAGTGTACGGGCCCGCGCGGACAGCGGCCGACCGGTTTTGCGGGGGCCTCGGCCGGAGGCTTGCCGGCCCGCCGTATGACTCGAATGGCGCTGAACGCGTGTTCGGATTCCCTTCGTGGATTCGGGACGCCGGGCTCGGCGGATTACCCGGCGGGGAGCTGGGCACAACGCATGAAGGCTCGCCGCGCGGGGCCAGGGGGGTGGACGAATCGGGCGGCGTGCCCCGTTGCCGCGGGACCCAAGTCGATTTATCGTCCCAGCACGATTCGCGTGCGTGATCACAAAATGTGAAGGGGCCGCGGCCATGGTGGCGAAGAAGACCGCCGTACAGCAGTCGGCGTCCAAGTCCACGAGTGCCAGTGCCTCCGGCGGTGGGACCAAGGAAGTGGGCGGGAAGAAGAGCGCGGTCAGGACGACCGCGGCGAGGAAGACCACCGTGAAGAAGGCGGTCGCCTCGAAGGCGGCTTCTTCGAAGAAGGCGACCGAGGAGGGGCCCGAGAGACCGGTGGCCGCCAAGAAGGCGGTGGCCGGGAAAACGCCGACAGGGAAAACAACTGCTACGAAGGCTGCGGCCACCAAGGCAACCCCGGCCAAGAAAGCGGCCGTGAAAGAGGCGGCCGTGAAGAAAGCGGCCGTGAAGAAAACCGTCGTCTCCAAGAGCACGACGGCGAAGAGCAGCTCCACGAAGAGCACGGCAGGCACGAAGACCACGAAGAGCACGACCGGTACGAACACGAAGAGCACGACCGGTACGAAGAAGAGCGCGGCCAAGAAGGCGAAGGCGGGCGCGGCACAGGCCGCGGAGCAGACGGGAGCCACGACGGTGGTTGCGAAGAAGACTCCTGGTACGGCCACGGCGGCGAAGACGGCCGTTCCCAAGGCGCGGCTCGCCGCGGCGCCCGGGCCGGGTGAGCTGGCGGTGCGTCCGGGCGAGGAGCCCTGGACGCCGGAGGAGGTCGAGGAGGCCCGTACCGAGCTGCTGTCCGAGGCGGAGCGGCTGCGCGAGGAGATCACCTCCACCGAGCAGGCCCTCGCCGGTCTGATGCGGGACTCCGGGGACGGCGCCGGCGACGACCAGGCCGACACCGGCACCAAGAACATCACGCGGGAGAGCGAGATGGCGCTGGCCGCCAACGCGCGCGAGATGCTGACCCAGACCGAGCGTGCCCTGGGGAAGCTGGACGCGGGCACGTACGGCCTGTGCGAGAACTGCGGCAACCCGATCGGCAAGGCCCGTATGCAGGCCTTCCCGCGGGCCACCCTGTGCGTCGAGTGCAAGCAGAAGCAGGAGCGCCGGTACTGACGGCAGGTACTGAACGCCGGTACTGAAGGTGCCGAGAGGTGTGCCGTACCCTCTTCCTCAGTCAGGTACCTAGGTTCGAGGGACTCACGTGGCAGAGGCGGAGCGCATCATCGGTACGCCGGATACCCCAGAGGCGGCGGGGGCCGAGCCGGAGCAGGGCGAGAGCGCGCGCCCCAGGGGCAGGCGCCGGATCGCCGTGCTGTTCGTGGTGGCCACCTTCGCGTACGCCCTCGACCTGGTCAGCAAGCTGCTCGTGGTCGCCAAGCTGGAGCACCACGCGCCGATCGAGGTCTTCGGGGACTGGCTGGAGTTCCACGCGATCCGCAACCCCGGCGCGGCCTTCGGGTTCGGCGCGGCCTTCACGGTCATCTTCACGATGATCGCCGCCGCCGTGATCGTGGTGATCGCCCGGCTGGCCCGCAAGCTCTACAGCCTGCCGTGGGCCATCGCGCTCGGGCTGCTGCTGGGCGGCGCGCTCGGCAACCTCACCGACCGGATCTTCCGTTCGCCCGGCATCTTCCAGGGCGAGGTCGTCGACTTCATCGCGCCCAAGGGCTTCGCCGTCTTCAACCTCGCCGACTCGGCGATCGTGTGCGGCGGCATCCTGATCGTCCTGCTCTCCTTCCGCGGTCTCGACCCGGACGGCACCGTCCACAAGGACTGAGCAACGGTTCGCAGGGGCCGGGCCCACAGGCTCGGGTAAGGCGGTGTCGGACCCGTCCGGCATACTCGACCGAGTGAGCACAGTTCCCGAGATCCGAAACCTGCCCGTGCCCGACGGCCTGGAGGGCGAGCGTGTCGACGCCGCCATCTCCCGCATGTTCGGCTTCTCCCGTACGAAGGCCGCCGAGCTGGCCACGGCGGGGAAGGTCACGGTCGACGGCTCGGTGGTCGGGAAGTCCGAGCGCGTGCACGGCGGGGCCTGGCTGGAGGTCGAGATGCCGCAGGCACCCGCGCCCGTGCAGATCGTCGCCGAGCCCGTCGAGGGCATGGAGATCGTCTACGACGACGACGACGTCATCGTGATCGTCAAGCCGGTCGGCGTCGCCGCCCACCCCAGCCCCGGCTGGACCGGCACGACCGTCATCGGCGGGCTCGCCGCCGCCGGGTACCGCATCTCGACGTCCGGTGCCGCCGAGCGCCAGGGCATCGTGCACCGCCTCGACGTCGGCACGTCCGGCCTGATGGTGGTCGCCAAGTCGGAGCGCGCGTACACCTCGCTGAAGCGCCAGTTCAAGGAGCGCACGGTCGACAAGCGGTACCACACGCTGGTCCAGGGCCACCCCGACCCGACCAGCGGCACCATCGACGCCCCCATCGGCCGCCACCCGAACCACGACTACAAGTGGGCGGTCACCGCCGAGGGCAAGCCGTCGATCACGCACTACGACCTCATCGAGGCGTTCCGCGCGGCCTCCCTGCTCGACGTGAAGCTGGAGACCGGCCGCACGCACCAGATCCGCGTCCACATGGCGGCCCACCGGCACCCGTGCGTGGGCGACCTGACCTACGGCGCCGACCCGACGCTCGCCAAGCGGCTGCGCCTGACCCGCCAGTGGCTGCACGCCGTCCGGCTCGGCTTCGAGCACCCCGCCGACGGCCAGTGGGTCGAGTTCGAGAGCACGTACCCGGACGACCTCCAGCAGGCCCTGGACCTGGTGCGCGAGGAGACGTACGCATGAGTCCGGTGCCGTACGCGGTGCGCGTCGCCGAGGATCCGGCCGACCGTGAGGCCTGCTTCGCGGTGCGCAAGGAGGTCTTCGTCGTCGAGCAGGGCGTGCCCCAGGAGATCGAGTACGACGACTACGACGCCGTAGCGACGCATGTGCTCGCCGTGCGGGAGGACGGGGTGCCGCTCGGCACCGGGCGGCTGTTGTACGGCGAGGCGGCTGCCGCGAAGACCGGCGGTGATCCGACCGTGGGGTCCCTGGGACGGCTGGCCGTCGCCAAGGAGGCGCGGGGGCTCGGGGTCGGGGTCGCGCTGGTGCGGGCCATCGAGGACGCGGCACGCGCGCGTGGGCTGGCCGCGGTGGACCTGCACGCACAGACGCACGCGCTCGGGTTCTACGAACGGCTCGGCTACGAGGCGTACGGCCCGGAGTTCCCGGACGCCGGCATTCCGCACCTCGCGATGCGGCGCGCGCTGTAGCGGGCTCCATGGCCTGAGGGCGTCGAAAGAGCTGGTCGGGCGGGCGGCGTGGCAGGCTGGGGCGTCCGCTGTGTGAACGTCTAGATCCCGCCGGAGCCCTGACCGTGGATCAATTGGCCCTGCTTTTCGTCCTGTTGCTCGGGGCCGTGGTGAGCGTCCCGCTGGGGGACCGGCTCGGTCTGCCGTCGCCGGTGCTGATGACACTCCTCGGAATGGCCCTCGCGATCGCCGACTTCGTGCCGAACGTGAACGTCCCGCCCGACCTGATCCTGCCCCTTCTGCTGCCACCGCTGCTCTACGCGGCGGTACGGCGCACCTCCTGGCGGCAGTTCACGGCCAACGTCCGCCCCATCTTCCTCCTCGCCGTGGCGCTGGTCTTCGTCACCACCCTCGCCGTGGCCGCCGTCGCGAGCGCGATCGTGCCGGGTCTGCCGATCGCCGCCGCCGTGGCGCTCGGCGCGCTCGTGGCACCGCCGGACCCGGTCGCCGCGACGGCTGTGGCCGGGCAACTCGGGCTGCCGCGGCGGCTGGTGTCGATCCTGGAGGGCGAGGGCCTCTTCAACGACGTGACGGCCATCGTGCTGTACCACGTGGCGATCGCCGCCGCCGTCAGCGGGAGCTTCAACCCCTGGCGCGCCGGGCTCGACCTCGTGCTGTCCGCCGTCGTCGCCGTGGCCGTGGGACTGGCCCTGGGGTGGGCCGCGAACAAGCTGATGTCCCTGCTCGACGACGCCACGCTCCAGATCGGGCTGACGCTCCTGGTGCCGTACGCCTCGTACGTCCTGGCCGACGAACTGCACGGCTCCGGGGTGCTCGCCGTGCTCACCACCGCGCTGTTCCTGTCCGAGTACGCCCTCGGCGCCGACGACGTCCTGACCCGGCTCGCCGGGGCGACGGTGTGGGACGTGGTGGACACCTTGGTCACCGGAGTGGCCTTCGGGCTCATCGGGCTCGAACTGCACAACGCGATCCGTACGGCGTCCGGGCGGTGGGGCGAGATGCTGGGCTGGGCCGCCGCGATCGTCGGCGTCGTCGTGGTCGTACGGCTGGCGTGGCTGCTGCCGGCGACTTGGCTGACGAAACGGCTGCACGCCAAACGGGACTACGACGAGGAGATCCCGACGTCCTGGCGGGAGACCCTGATCATGTGGTGGGCGGGGATGCGCGGGGTGGCGTCCGTCGCCCTGGCGCTGGCGATTCCGCTGACCATGGACGACGGGTCGGCGTTCCCCGACCGGGACGAGATCGTGTTCATCGCGTTCGGGGTGATCATGGCGACGCTGGTGATCCAGGGGCTCACCTTGCCGTGGCTGGTGAAGAAGCTCGGGGTGCGGGCCGACACCGACAGCGAGAAGGCGTTCGAGAAGGAGCTGGCGGTGCGGGCGGCGAAGGCCGCGAAGCGGCGGTTGCGGGAGATCGAGGATGTCGAGGAGTTGCCGGAGGAGGTGTCCGAGCAACTGCTGCGGCGGGCGTTCGACATCGGGGTGCGGATCTCTCCCGAGGTGGGGGACGGGGAGCGGCGGGAGGCGTACGAGAAGCGGGTGAAGCGGGTGAAGAGGATGCGGCGGATCCAGGGGGAGATGCTGAGCGCGGCTCGGCATGAGGTGCTGGCGGCGCGGAGTGAGCCGGGGGCCGACCCTGAGATCGTGGACCGGGTGCTCCGGCATCTTGACGTCCGTAGTCTGAGGTGAGATCTCCCACCCACGCACCGCCCGTTTACGGGCGGTTGAAGGGTGGACGTTTCCCCTGGGGGCCGAGCGCCGTCGGCGGCTGCGCGTACGCTCGTGTCATGGTGCGCAACGTTGTAATCAGCGGTGGTGGTACGGGAATTGGGCTCGCTGCGGCGCATGCCTTCGCGGCCGGCGGGGACCGGGTGTTGCTGCTCGGGCGGCGCAGCGAGGTGTTGGAGAAGGCCGGGGTGGCCGGGGCGTTGACGTACGCCGGGGATCTGAGTGAGCCCGAAGTGGTGCGCGGTGTCGCGCGGCTGGTCGCCGAGGAGTTCGGCACCGTGGATGTGCTGGTGCACAGCGCGGGCGGGAACGGGACCCTGGAACCCGGGAGCGACAGCGGCGATGCGCTGGACGCCGTCGCGCACAACTGGACCGTCAACTTCCGTATCAACACCCTGAGCGCCGCGCTCCTCACCGAAGCCCTGAAGTCACGGCTCGCGGAGCCGGGCGGGCGGGTGCTGTTCGTCAGTTCCATCGCCGCGTACCGGGGGTCGGGGAGCGGGGCGTACGGCGCGGCCAAGGCGGCCCTGCATCCGTACGCCCATGATCTGGCCCGGGATCTGGGGCCGCGGGGCATCACCGTGAACGTGGTCGCGCCCGGGTACATCGAGGACACGGAGTTCTTCGGGCCGGAGATCGCGGAGGCCCGGCGTGAGCGGATGATCCGGGACACGTCGACGGGGCGGGCGGGGACGCCCGGGGATGTTGCCGGGACTCTGCACTGGCTCGCCTCGTCGGCAGCCGGGCATGTCACTTCGCAGGTGATTCAGGTCAACGGTGGGGCTGAGCGGGGGCGTTGAGGGGGAGGGACAGGTCGTCGGTCGGGTGCGGCGCCGTCGTGGCTGGTCGCGCCCACGCGGCGGTAGCCGCATGTCAGATACAGCCCCGCGCCCCTGAAAGACGGGGGCGTCGCTGCCGAAGCCGACTCAGGCGTTGCAGCGCCCCGACCCCCACCCGCCCAGGGGCGCGGGGAACTGCGCGACCAGCCCCCACCGGGCCCGAGGAGACCAGGCCCCGACCCCCGATCCGTCATCCGTGATTCGTCCCGGGCGACTCATGAGCCGCCCGCCCCGCACCCCCGCCGGGTGTCGTGTCCTCGCCCGGGATCGGCGCCGCGTCCGCCGTGTTGACGCGCGGCAGGGCGTACGGATGCTCCACGTACAGCCAGCGGATCATCTGTTCGCGGACCGTGACCCGTACCGTCCAGATGTCGTCCGCGTCCTTCGCCGTGACCAGGGCCCGGACCTCCATGGTGTTCGGGGTGGTGTCGGTGACGACCAGGCCGTAGTTGCGGCCGTCCCAGGCGGGGCAGGCGCGGAGGATCTCGCGGAGTTGTTCGCGCATCGCGTCGACCGGGGCCGAGTGGTCGACCTGGAAGTAGACGATGCCGGTCATCTGCGGGGTGCCGCGCGACCAGTTCTCGAACGGCTTGGACGTGAAGTACGACACCGGCATGGTGATCCGGCGCTCGTCCCAGGTCCGTACCGTCAGGAAGGTCAGGGTGATCTCCTCGATCGTGCCCCACTCGCCGTCCACGACCACGGTGTCGCCGATGCGGACCATGTCGCCGAAGGCGATCTGCAGTCCCGCGAAGAGGTTGGCGAGAGTGGACTGCGCCGCGACACCGGCGACGATGCCCAGGACACCCGCCGAGGCCAGCAGCGAGGCGCCGGCCGCGCGCATCGCGGGGAACGTCAGCAGCATCGCGGCGACCGCCACCACACCGACGATCGCGGCCACCACCCGCGTGATCAGCGTCACCTGGGTCCGGACCCGGCGGACCCGGGCCGGGTCACGGGAGGCGCGGGCGTAGCGCGCGTACGACGACTCCACGATCGCGGCGGCGACCCGGATCATCAGCCAGGCGGTGGCGCCGATCAGCACCAGGGTGAGGGTCTGGCCGATGCCGATGCGGTGATCCTCAAGGAGTTGCGCCTGGTCGTAGGAGCCTCTGAGGAAGGCCGCGCAGAGTACGAGCTGGTAGGGGACACGGCCTCGGCGCAGCAGGCCCCACAGCGTGGTGTCGTCGTGGCGGGCGTCCGCCTTGCGCAGCAGCAGGTCGGTGACCCAGCCGATGAGCAGCGTGAGGACCACGGAGCCGCCGATGACGATCAGCGGGCGCAGTACGTTCTCCATGTGTCCGACCGTACTGGCACGATGGCTTCATGAACATCATGCTCTTCCACTCGACGTACGGACTCCGGCCGGCGGTCCGCGACGCCGCCGACCGGCTGCGCGCCGCGGGCCACGAGGTGTGGACGCCGGACCTCTTCGAGGGGCAGACGTTCGAGACGGTCGAGGAGGGCATGGCCTTCAACGACGGGATCGGCAAGGACGAGCTGCTGAAGCGGGCTGTGCTGGCCGCCGCCCCCTATTCGGAGCGCGGGCTCGTCTACGCCGGGTTCTCGCTGGGCGCCTCCATCGCCCAGACCCTCGCCCTCGGCGACGAGAAGGCCCGCGGGCTGCTGCTCCTGCACGGCACCTCGGACATCGCGGCCACCGCCTCCGTCGACGACCTGCCGGTCCAGCTGCACGTCGCCGAGCCGGACCAGTTCGAGACGGACGACTGGCTCAGCTCCTGGTATCTCCAGATGGGCAGGGCGGGCGCCGACGTCGAGATCTACCGGTACGCCGGAGCCGGCCACCTGTACACCGACCCCGGCCTCCCGGACTACGACGAGGAGGCCGCCGAGGCCACCTGGCGGGTGGCCCTCGGCTTCCTCGAAACGCTGTAACTACACCGGGTCGTACGTCCGCTCGACCTTCTGTGTGCCGCTGCGCGTGCGGTACGAGCGCTCCCAGGACGAGGTCGCGGTGGGCGAGGTGCGGTCGGACAGGACGTAGTAGTCCATCTGCGCGCGGTCGGCGGTGATGTCGAGGACGCCGTAGCCGTGGCGGTCGGTGTCGACCCAGTGGACGTGCCGGTTGGCGAGCTGGATGAGCGGGGCGGCGAGCGCGGAGACCGTGCCCTCGGGCACCTTGACTATGTCGTCGAGGTTGTCGGAGGTCACCGAGGTGATCACGAACTCCGTCGCGGCGGACGGCGAGAGCGGGTACGTCCCGGCGTCCACCGGCACGTCGTTGGCCCAGGACATGTGGATGTCACCGGTGAGGAAGACCGTGTTGCCGATCGCGTTCGACCGCAGATGGGCGAGGAGTTCGCGGCGGTCGTCGGTGTAGCCGTCCCACTGGTCGGTGTTGACGCCGATGCCGTCCTGCGGCAGGTCCAGCAGCTTGGCGAGCGGTTTGAGCAGGTCGGCGGTGAGCGAGCCGATGACGAACGGCGCGATCATCACCGAGTTGCCGACCAGCCGCCACTTGGTGTCCGACGCCTTCAACCCGGCCTTCAGCCAGTCGAGTTGGGCGCGTCCCGTGATCGTACGGTCCGGGTCGTCGACCGCGCCGCTGCCCGAACTCGCCTGCTGCGAACGGAAGGAGCGCAGGTCGAGGAGGGAGAGGTCCGCCAGTTTGCCGAAGCGGAGGCGGCGGTAGGTGGTGCCCTCGATCGCGGGGCGGACCGGCATCCACTCGAAGTAGGCCTGTTTCGCGGCGGCCTGACGGGCCGTCCAGGTGCCCTCGGCGCCCTCGGTGTGGTTGACCGCGCCGCCCGACCAGGCGTTGTCCGCGAACTCGTGGTCGTCCCAGATCGCCACGACCGGCGCCTTGGCGTGCAGGGCCTGGAGATCGGGGTCGGTCTTGTACTTGCCGTGCCGGGTGCGGTAGTCGGCGAGCGTGATGATCTCGTTGAGGGGCGCGTGCGGTCGTACGACCGTGCCGCGCGTCCCGTACTCGCCGGACTTGTACTCGTAGATGTAGTCCCCGAGATGCAGCCAGGCGTCCAGGTCGCCGCGCGCCGCGAGATGGCGGTACGAGGAGAAGTAGCCCGCCTCCCAGTTGGCGCAGGTGACCACGCCGAAGCGCAGGCCGGACACGGTGGCGTCCGTCGCCGGCGCGGTGCGGGTGCGCGCCGCCGGGGAGTCGGTGCCGCCGGCCGAGAAGCGGAAGAAGTAGTCGGTGGCCGGGGCCAGACCGCGGATGTCGGCCTTGACCGTGTGGTCGGAGGCTGCGGTCGCCGTCAGGGAGCCCTTGGCGACGATGTTCGTGAACGCCTTGTCGGTGGCTACGGTCCAGCTCACCTCGGTGTCCGGGCCGAGTCCGGAACCGGGGACCGCCTCGGCGGTGGGCGTCACCCGGGTCCACAGCAGGACGCCGTCCGGGAGCGGGTCGCCGGAGGCGACACCGTGCAGGAAGGCGGGGGTCTCGGTGGCGGCCTTGGCGGGCAGCGCGGCGATCAGTGGGCCGGCCAGGACGGCGGTGGCGGCCGCGGCCTTGACGACCGTACGGCGGCGCGGGGAGGGCGAGTTGACGCCCTCGGGTGCTCTGTATCGACTGGTCACGAGCGATCAGGTTACTGATCGGTATCAACGAGAGCGGGCGAACTCGTAAAAGTTCGCCCGCTCTTCCACCAGCCGTTGAATCAGCCCTTCAGGGCCGCGTCCACCACCCTGGTGAAGTCGGCCACCGTCATGGGCGGGTTGCCCGAGGTGTCGGCGGTGAGCTTCTTGCCGTCCATGACGAAGCTCGGGGTGCCCGTCACGCCTTCCTTGTTGTTGTCGAAGGTCTTCGACATGGCCATCGCCCAGGCGTCGTAGGTGCCCTTCTTCACGGCGTCCTGGAACGTGGTGTTGTTCTTCAGCGCGGAGACCGTGTTGGCGACCTTGATGAGGTAGCTGTCGTCCTTGAACTTGTCGGTCGTCTCGTCCGGGTGGTACTTCGTCGAGTACAGCGCCGACTTGTACTCCAGGAACGCGGTGGGGCTGACGTTCAGCGCGGCGCCCAGGGCGCTCAGCGCGTTCTTGGAGCCCACGCCGTTGTCCTTGTTGTCGATGAACGTGCCACCGATGTACTGGATCTTGTACTTGCCGGCGTCGACGTCCTTCACGAGGGTCGAGCCGACGGTCTGCTCGAACTGGGCGCAGACGGGGCAGCGCGGGTCCTCGTACTCCTTGAGGGTCTTCTTGGCGCTGGCCTTGCCGATGACGACCGTCGTGCCCTTGGTGCCCGAGGTGTTGGCCGGGGCGGTCACCTTGGCGTCCTTCAGGCCCTCCCAGTAGCTGGGCTTGTTGTTCTGCACGACGGCGTAACCTATGCCGCCGGCTATCGCGAGGACGCCGACGACCGAACCGGCCACGATGATCTGCCGCTTGACCTTGGCGCGCTTGGCCTGGCGCTCGCGCTCGGCGCGCAGCCGCTCACGGGCCGCCGTCTTCGCCGCCGCGCTGTTCCGCTTGCTCATGGTGGTGATCTCCATATGGGACGCGTACACGTCGTACGCGGAATACGTGTGGGGGACTTATGTGTGCTCAGGTACCTGTGGGGTGTTCAGACCGCGAGGAGGACCGAGCACGGCGGTCCACGCCGTCCCAGGGAGTGCACCAGCAGCCGCTCACGGGCGGTGGCCGTACGGTGCGTGGTGCGCGGCAGCCGGCGGACGGCCGAGGTGCGCCGGCCCGTCACGGCGGCGACGGCGAGCAGCAGTGGGCGGAAGCCCACCGCCGTCGCCGCGTGCAGCAGTTCCGTCAGCGCGCGCTCGCCGCGGCGCAGATAGGCGGCGGCCAGCAGCCCGACGCCGATGTGCGCGCCGAGCAGCAGCCAGGCGGCGGTGGCGTCGGTGTGCGTGAGCAGCGCCGCCGCCTGATGGGGGCTGTCGGTCATCCGGGCCAGCGAGGTGCCCACACTGCCGCCGCTGCACAGCACGTCCAGGCCGACCGCGCGCAGCGGTCCTGCGACCGGGCCGCCCGCCCTGCCGTAGCAGGCGTGCTGGCCGGTGGTGAACACCGTGTCGGCGGCCAGCTCCAGCGGGATCAGCAGTGCGGCGATCCTGCCGAAGCCGCGCTCGCGGCCCGCCAGCGCGTACGCCAGCACGAACACGGTGGCGGCGATCGCGGCCACCGTGCCGAGCGGCAGCGGGATTCGGGACAGCAGTACGTGCGACGCGGTGCTGAGCGTCACGACCAGTGCCGTGAACAGCGCCGCGCGTACGGCCCTGAGCTGGATCCCGGATATGTCCATAGCGTGGGTGAGTCTGTCATGTGCTCCGGTAGGGGACCCCTAAAGGGTTCCTGTGAGCGTACGGATGGTTACAGACCCGGAATCCGGCCGTTGCGGAACAGGTCGACGAAGATCTGGTGGTCGGCACGCGCGCGTGCGCCGTAGCTGTGCGCGAAGTCGACGAGGACGCCCGCGAAGCCGTCCTCGTCGGCCGCGATCGCCGCGTCGATGGCCCGCTCGGTGGAGAACGGCACCAGGGACTCCCCGGACTGGTCGTCGGCCGCCGCGTGCATCGTGGCCGTGGCCCGCCCCAGGTCCGCGACTACGGCGGCGATCTCCTCCGGGTCGTCGATGTCGCTCCAGTCCAGGTCCACCGCGTACGGCGACACCTCGGCGACCAGCTGCCCCGAGCCGTCCAGCTCGGTCCAGCCCAGCCACGGGTCCGCGTGCGCCTGGAGGGCCCGCTGGGAGATCACCGTGCGGTGACCCTCGTGCTGGAAGTAGTCCCGGATCGCCGGATCCGTGATGTGCCGGGACACGGCCGGCGTCTGGGCCTGCTTGATGTAGATCACCACATCGTTCTCCAGGGCGTCGCTGTTGCCCTCCAGAAGGATGTTGTACGACGGCAGCCCGGCCGAGCCGATGCCGATGCCCCGGCGGCCCACGACGTCCTTCACCCGGTACGAGTCGGGGCGGTCCAGGGACGACTCCGGGAGCGTCTCCAGGTAGCCGTCGAAGGCCGCGAGGACCTTGTAGCGGGTCGCCGCGTCCAGCTCGATGGAGCCGCCGCCCGACGCGAACCGGCGCTCGAAGTCGCGGATCTCGGTCATCGAGTCCAGCAGCTCGAACCGGGTCAGCGAGCGGGCCGTGCGCAGCGCGCCCAGGAGCGGCCCGTCGGCGGTGTCCAGCGTGAACGGCGGCACCTCGTCGCTCTTCGCGCCGGTCGCCAGGGCGTGCACCCGCTCGCGGTACGCGCCCGCGTAGATCCTCACCAGCTCGGTGATCTGCTCGTCACTGAGCGCCTTCGCGTACCCGAGGAGCGCGATGGAGCCGGCGAAGCGCTTGAGGTCCCAGGTGAACGGGCCGACGTAGGCCTCGTCGAAGTCGTTGACGTTGAAGACCAGGCGGCCGTTCGAGTCCATGTACGTGCCGAAGTTCTCGGCGTGCAGGTCGCCGTGGATCCACACGCGCGAGGTGCGGTCGTCCAGGTAGGGGCCGCCCCGCTTCTCCGCGTCGAGATCGTGGTAGAAGAGGGCCGCCGTGCCCCGGTAGAAGGCGAAGGCGGAGGCCGCCATCTTCCGGAACTTCACGCGGAACGCGGCCGGGTCGGCGGCCAGGAGCTCGCCGAAGGCGGTGTCGAAGACGGCGAGGATCTCCTCGCCGCGGTGCTCGTCGTTGAGCTGCGGAACCGACATCGCTCTGTGCCTCCTGGTACGGGTGGTGCATGACATGTGACGGGGTCTGTCGTCACCTTCCAACGCTCGAAGGTACGTCGGAGTGCCCGCCCTGTGTCAGTGGCGAGGCATAGGATTCGGTCTCGTCCCCCCAGACCGTCCGCTGCTCTTCGTCGATCGTTTCCCCCGTTATCCCTGGAGGCCAAGCCGTGTCAAAGCCGCCGTTCACGCACCTGCACGTCCACACCCAGTACTCGCTGCTGGACGGTGCCGCGCGGCTCAAGGACATGTTCAACGCGTGCAACGAGATGGGCATGACCCACATCGCGATGTCCGACCACGGCAACCTCCACGGTGCCTACGACTTCTTCCACACGGCGAAGAAAGCCGGGGTCACGCCGATCATCGGCATCGAGGCGTATGTCGCCCCCGAGTCCCGGCGCAACAAGCGCAAGATCCAGTGGGGCCAGCCGCACCAGAAGCGTGACGACGTGTCCGGTTCCGGTGGTTACACCCACAAGACGATCTGGGCGGCGAACAGGACGGGCCTGCACAACCTCTTCAAGCTGTCCTCGGACGCGTACGCCGAGGGCTGGCTCCAGAAGTGGCCGCGCATGGACAAGGAGACCATCTCCCAGTGGTCCGAGGGGCTCATCGCCTCCACCGGCTGCCCCTCGGGCGAGCTCCAGACCCGGCTGCGCCTCGGCCAGGAGGAAGAGGCCCTGAAGGCGGCTGCCGAGTACCAGGACATCTTCGGCAAGGACCGCTACTTCCTGGAGCTGATGGACCACGGCATCGAGATCGAGCGCCGGGTCCGTGACGGCCTCCTCGACATCGGCCGCAAGCTCGGCATCCCGCCCCTGGTGACGAACGACTCGCACTACACCTACGCGCACGAGGCGACCGCCCACGACGCCCTGCTGTGCATCCAGACCGGCAAGAACCTCTCCGACCCGGACCGCTTCCGGTTCGACGGCACCGGCTACTACCTGAAGTCCACCGACGAGATGTACGCCGTGGACTCCTCGGACGCCTGGCAGGAGGGCTGCCGCAACACCCTCCTGGTCGCCGAACAGATCGACACCACCGGCATGTTCGAGGCCAAGAACCTCATGCCGAAATTCGACATCCCCGAGGGCTACACCGAGGTCACCTGGTTCAAGGAGGAGGTACGCCTGGGCATGGAGCGCCGCTTCCCGGGCGGTGTCCCCGAGGACCGGCAGAAGCAGGTCGAGTACGAGCTGGACGTCATCATCCAGATGGGGTTCCCCGGCTACTTCCTCGTGGTCGCCGACTTCATCATGTGGGCGAAGAACAACGGCATCGCGGTGGGTCCGGGCCGTGGTTCCGCGGCCGGTTCGATCGTCGCGTACGCCATGGGCATCACCGACCTCGACCCGATCCCGCACGGCCTGATCTTCGAGCGGTTCCTCAACCCCGAGCGCGTCTCCATGCCCGACGTCGACATCGACTTCGACGAGCGCAGGCGCGTCGAGGTGATCAGGTACGTGACCGAGAAGTACGGCGCCGACAAGGTCGCCATGATCGGCACCTACGGCAAGATCAAGGCCAAGAACGCCATCAAGGACTCCGCGCGCGTGCTGGGCTACCCGTACGCGATGGGCGACCGCCTCACCAAGGCGATGCCCGCCGACGTCCTCGGCAAGGGCATCGACCTCTCCGGCATCACCGACCCCAAGCACCCGCGCTACGGCGAGGCGGGCGAGATCCGCGGGATGTACGAGAACGAGCCGGACGTCAAGAAGGTCATCGACACCGCCAAGGGCGTCGAGGGCCTGGTCCGGCAGATGGGCGTGCACGCCGCCGGCGTCATCATGTCCAGCGAGCCCATCGTCGACCACGCCCCGATCTGGGTGCGGCACACGGACGGCGTGACGATCACACAGTGGGACTACCCGCAGTGCGAGTCGCTCGGCCTGATCAAGATGGACTTCCTGGGGCTGCGCAACCTCACGATCATGGACGACGCCGTGAAGATGGTGAAGTCCAACAAGGGCATCGACCTGGAGATGCTCGCCCTCCCGCTGGACGACCCCAAGACGTACGAACTGCTCTGCCGCGGCGACACGTTGGGCGTGTTCCAGTTCGACGGCGGACCGATGCGTTCGCTGCTGCGCCAGATGCAGCCCGACAACTTCGAGGACATCTCCGCCGTCTCGGCCCTGTACCGGCCAGGCCCGATGGGCATGAACTCGCACATCAACTACGCCGAGCGCAAGAACAAGCGCCAGGAGATCACGCCCATCCACAAGGAGCTGGAGGAGCCTCTTGAGGAGGTCCTCGCGGTGACCTACGGCCTGATCGTCTACCAGGAGCAGGTACAGAAGGCCGCACAGATCGTCGCCGGGTACTCGCTCGGCGAGGCCGACATCCTGCGCCGCGTGATGGGCAAGAAGAAGCCCGAGGAACTGGCGAAGAACTTCACCATCTACCAGGCGGGCGCCCGGAAGAACGGCTACAGCGACGAGGCGATCCAGGGCCTGTGGGACGTCCTGGTCCCCTTCGCCGGCTACGCGTTCAACAAGGCGCACTCCGCCGCGTACGGCCTGGTCTCGTACTGGACCGCCTACCTGAAGGCCAACTACCCGGCCGAGTACATGGCGGCGCTGCTCACCTCGGTCAAGGACGACAAGGACAAGTCCGCGATCTACCTGAACGAGTGCCGGCGCATGAAGATCAAGGTGCTCCCGCCGAACGTCAACGAGTCGGTGCACAACTTCGCCGCCCAGGGCGACGACGTGATCCTCTTCGGCCTGGAGGCGGTGCGCAACGTCGGCACGAACGTGGTCGACTCGATCATCAGGTCCCGCAAGGCGAAGGGGAAGTACGGCTCCTTCCCCGACTACCTGGACAAGGTCGAGGCCGCCGCCTGCAACAAGCGCACCACCGAATCCCTCATCAAGGCAGGGGCGTTCGACACCCTGGGGCACACCCGCAAGGGCCTCACCGCGCACTTCGAGCCGATGATCGACAACGTGGTGGCGGTCAAGCGCAAGGAGGCCGAGGGGCAGTTCGACCTCTTCGGCGGCATGGGGGAGGAGGACACCAGCGAGCCCGGCTTCGGACTCGACGTGGAGTTCACCACCGACGAGTGGGAGAAGACCTATCTCCTCGCCCAGGAGCGGGAGATGCTCGGTCTCTACGTCTCCGACCACCCGCTCTTCGGCCTGGAGCACGTGCTGTCCGACAAGGCCGACGCGGGCATCGCCCAGCTCACCGGAGGTGAGCACGCGGACGGCGCGGTCGTCACCATCGGCGGCATCATCTCGGGCCTCCAGCGCAAGATGACCAAGCAGGGCAACGCCTGGGCGATCGCCACCGTCGAGGACCTCGCGGGCTCCATCGAGTGCATGTTCTTCCCGGCGACCTACCAGCTCATCTCGACCCAACTCGTCGAGGACACCATCGTGTTCGTCAAGGGCCGCCTCGACAAGCGCGAGGACGTGCCCCGTCTGGTCGCGATGGAGATGCAGGTCCCGGACGTGTCGAACGCGGGCACCAACGCGCCCGTGATCCTCACCATCCCGGCGACCAGGGTCACTCCGCCGATGGTGAGCAGGCTCGGTGAGATCCTCAGTCACCACCGGGGCGACAGCGAGGTCCGGATCAAGCTCCAGGGCCCGACCAAGACCACCGTCCTGCGCCTGGACCGGCACCGGGTGAAGCCGGACCCGGCCCTGTTCGGCGACCTGAAGGTGCTGCTCGGCCCGGCCTGCCTGGCCGGCTGAGCAACGGGCAACAGGTAACGGGCAACAGGCAACAGACGTGACCGAGGGGCGCATCCGTCGACGGATGCGCCCCTCGGTGTTCCACATGCCTTAGAGCAGGCCTCAGTTGTGGCCGAAGCGCTTCTCCCTGCCCTTGCGGGCCATGTCACTGGGAGTCGCCTGGGATATGCGCTGTTCGGCCTGGTCCTGCATCGAGGAGGACTTGGCCTGCTCCTCGGCGCGCTCGGACTGCGGCTGCTTGCGGTCACGGTGCTTGTTCTTGGCCATGGTGATCTGCCTCCTGAGGGGGATCTAGGGGCCAGGGCCGCGACCAGATTCACATAGGCTGACGAAGAACGCATTTCGGATAATTACCGTGTGTGACATGGTTGATGCGAGAGAGAAGCCCCGAAACGCCACGCCGAAGATCGAGTTCGGGCCGTTAACCCCTGTGCGGTCGGGCAGACTCGAAGCGAGCCCGAAGTGAACCGACCGGGAAGAGGGTGAGTCGCGTGGACCGCTGCATCGTCCTGGTGGACGCCGGGTATCTGCTGGGGGCGGCGGCCAGTCTCCTCGCCGGAGAGCCCTCGCGTTCCCGGATCACCGTCGATCACGCCGCCCTCATCCAGGGCCTGCGCGAGCGCGCCGAGTCCGACACCGAACGGCCACTGCTGCGCATCTACTGGTTCGACGGCGCCCCCGACCGCGTCCCGCAGCCCGAGCACCGCAGGCTGCGCGTGATGCCCCGCGTCACCGTCCGCCTCGGCGCCCTGACCCGCAGCGACGGCCGCTGGGCGCAGAAGGGCGTCGACGCCGCCATGCACGCCGAGCTGACCGAGCTGGCCCGCAACCGCGCCTGCTCCGACGTCGTGCTCGTCACCGGCGACGGGGACCTGCTGCCGGGCATGATGGCCGCCAAGGAGCACGGCGTCGCCGTACACCTGTGGGCCGTGCAGGCCGCGGACGGGGACTACAACCAGTCCGAGGACCTGGTCGCCGAGGCCGACGAGCGGCGGGTGCTCGACCGGACCTGGATCACCAAGGCCGTACGCGCGAAGGACCTCGGCGGGGTGTGCGCGCCGCCGCCCGTGCCGCGGCCGGAGATCGCCGCGATCCTGTCGGCGCCGCTGCCGGAGTCCGCGCCGGCGGAGCCGCGCGAGCGGGTTGTGGCGGAGGGCGAGCACGCGGCGGCCGAGGCCGGCTCGGAGAACGGCACACAGGAGCGGGTGCCCGCGGTCAAGGGCGTGCCCACCCCGAAGGACCTGGCGAGCCTGAAGGCCCCGGGTGCCGCCCAGCCCGCGTCGCATCCCGCGAGCGCGACCCTGCGCTGGTCCTCCGACAAAGGGTGGGTCGACCGGCCGGGCGGCGCCACCGAGTCGCCCGAGGTCGCCTCGATGCCGACGCTGGCGCAGCTGACCACCGCCGAGCAGCGCTGGGCCGACCGCGAGGAGGACATCACCACGGTCGGCGGCGACCCGTACGAGGTGGGGCAGGTCTTCGCCCGCCGGTGGATGGGCCGCCTCGGCGACCAGGGCGCCCACCTGCAGAAACTCTCCGGAATGTATCCGCGCGTCCCGCACCGCATCGACGGCGAACTGCTGCGCTACGCCGCCCGCTTCGGCCTCCTCGCCCACAAGGACGACCAGATCGACGAGCACGACCGGTACGCGATCAGGGCCGGTTTCTGGCGCGAGATCGACGTCCGGACGGCCGCCGAGCACGCGCCCGCCGGAGAGTGACGCTCTTTACCGGCGTATTTGTCGTTATGGACCAACCCGAGAGCGGGGAGGGCTCCGCGACCCCGTACTCTCGTCCATTGTGAGTACGCGCGCGGGACAGGCACTTCGACACGGTGGGGATGTCGTGTGCGCGGTGCGCGGGCTCAGCAAGACCTATCCGGCGGTGCGCGGTCGGCGCGGTGCGCCGGGCACCCCCGAGGTGCGGGCCACCGACGACGTGACCCTCGACATCCGCCAGGGCGAGATCTTCGGGCTGCTCGGACCGAACGGCGCCGGCAAGTCCACCCTCGTACGCCAGCTGATCGGGCTGATGCGGCCCGACGCCGGCGGCGTCGAGATCCTCGGCCACGACATCGTGCGCCACCCGGAGCGGGCCGCGCGGATCCTCGCCTACCTCGGCCAGGAGTCCTCCGCGCTCGACGAACTGACCGTGTCGCTCGCCGCCGAGACGACCGCCCGGCTGCGCGGCCTCGACCTGCGCGACGCACGGGCCGAACGGGACGCCGTACTGGACGAGTTGGGGCTTACGGCCATCGCCGGCCGGCCGCTCAAGAAGCTGTCCGGCGGGCAGCGGCGGCTGGCGTGTGTGGCCGCCGCGCTGGTCGGGGAGCGGCCCCTGCTGGTGCTCGACGAGCCGACCACCGGGATGGATCCGGTGGCGCGCAGGGCCGTGTGGTCCGCCGTCGACCGGCGCCGGGCCGAGCGCGGGACCACCGTGCTGCTCGTCACCCACAACGTCATCGAGGCCGAGACGGTCCTCGACCGGGTCGCCGTCCTCGACCAGGGCAGGGTCATCGCCTGCGACACCCCCGCCGGGCTCAAGGAACAGGTCGCCGGAGAGGTACGGGTCGAGCTGGTGTGGCGGGAGAAGCCGCCGCTGGACGTCCCGGAGGTCGCCGCGCTGCGGGACCGGGCCGTCGAGTCCGGGCGCCGCTGGACGCTGCGGCTGGCCCCCGAGGAGGCCCGGGTGGCCGTCGCCACGGTGACCGGCGGGGCAGCCTTCGCCGCCCTGGACGACTTCACCCTGGCCACGCCCAGCCTGGAGGACGTGTATCTGACACTGGGCGGGAACGCGCAGGGGCTGGTGAAGGCATGAGTGCACGGGCCGTCGTATCCGTATGGGACAGAGCGATCGCCGTTGTGTCCGTAGGGGGCAGGGCGACTGCCGGCGTCGAGAGGAGCAGCGCGACGTGACTGTCGTATCCGCGGATGTTCTGCCGAGTGGGTCCCTGGCCGTCCCGGAGGACGCCGGGACGGGCGCCGCCGAGCTGGGGCCGAAGGCGCGGCTGTGGCCCTCCCTGGCCGCCGTGTACCGGGCACAGCTGTCCCGGGCGCGGGTCGCGCGGATCCCGCTGCTGTTCGTGGCGACCTTCCAGTCGGTCGGCATCCTGATCATGATGCGCGGGGTCGTCGACGGGGGGAGTCACGACGCCCGGTTCGTCGTCGCCGGCTCGTCCGTGCTCGTCGTCGCCTACGTCGGGCTGAACCTGCTCGCGCAGTACTTCGGGCAGCTGCGCGGCAGCGGCGGGCTCGACCACTACGCCACCCTGCCGGTGCCGCCCGCGGCCGTGGTGCTGGGCGCGGCGGGCGCGTACGCCTCCTTCACCGTGCCGGGGACCGTGCTGACCGCCGTCTTCGGGTGTGTGCTGTTCGGGCTGCCGATGGGGAACATCTGGATCCTGGCGGCGGTGGTCCCGCTCGCCGGGGCCGCGCTCGCCGGGCTCGGCGCGGCCCTCGGGCTGCTCGCGCCCCGTCCTGAACTCGCCACGCTGCTCGGGCAGTTGGGGATGTCGGGGGCGCTGCTGCTCGGTGTGCTGCCGGGCGACCGGATGCCGGAGGCGGTGCGGTTCCTGCGGGATCTGGTGCCCTCGACCTACGGCGTGGAGGCCTTCGCGCAGACCTTCGCGGCGCATCCCGACTGGGCGCTCGTCCTCGGTGACCTCGCCGTATGCGCCGGCGTCGGGGTCGTTTCGCTGGCCGTCGCCGCGTGGGCCTATCGCCGGGCTGCCGTCCGGTGACGCGCCGCACAGCCGGGCCTGGCACGATGTCAACGTGACCGCACCGCTGACTCCGCCTCCGCCGCCGCGTGACCAGTCCCCGCACGATCCGTGGCAGCCCCCGGGTGACCCGGGCACCCCGGGTGCCGGATATCCCGCGTACGCCCCGCAGGACGCGTCGTACGGGGCGGACGGCCCCGGATGGAAGACCGAACTGATCGAGGCCTCGGTCGTCACGGTCGCCGTGGCGCTCGGTGGGGTGCTGCTCGGGGTGCTGTGGTGGTGGCTGGCGCCGCATGTGCCGCTGGTCGGGGACGTGGTCGACAAGAGCTGGGTCGTCTACCTCAAGGATTCCGAGGGTGAGCAGGCGGTGGGGGTGGACGGAACGTTCACTCTGCTCGCGGTGGCCTTCGGGGTGCTGAGCGCGCTCGTCGTCTTCCTGCTGCGGCGGCGTGGGGGTGTGCCGCTCGTGGTCGCGCTGACCGTGGGTGGGCTGCTCGCCTCGGTGCTCGCGTGGCGGCTGGGGACGTGGTTCGGGCCCACGAAGGATGTGCTCGCGCACGCGAAGGCCGTGGGTAAGGGGGTTACGTTCTCGGCGCCGCTGAAGTTGGGGGCGAAGGGGGCGTTGATGGCGTGGTCCCTTGCCGCGCTGGTGGTGCATCTGGGGCTGACGGCGTTGTTCGGGCCTCGGGATCCTGAGCCGGTGTATGTGCCGCAGGGGGCGGTTCCGAAGGACGGGTACGGGGCGCCGCTGTCGTAGGGGGGTGTGGTGTGGGGGTGTGTGGCGGGTGCGGCGAGGAGTTTTTCGCCCCCGCCGCCCCTACCCGTCCCATCCCCAGGGGCCGCCGCCCCTTCGGCCCCGCCCGGGGGCTGCGCCCCCGGACCCCGCTTCGGCCTGAACGGCCTCGTCCTCGAACGCCGGACGGGCTGGGTACAGCCGGCCTGCGTTGAATACCTACGCCGGCCGGTGTCCATGGTTCGAGCGGCGTTTCTTGATGCGCCACTTTCGTTTCCTGGTTTTCTTCGACATGTCCCTTGTGCTTAACCGAGGAGGGGACCGCCGTCGAGGGGTCACGCACGCCCGATGGGGGCCAGTACCGCTTCCGTGAGCTTGGTGAGGTCCTCGGGGGAGAGTTCCACCTCCAGGCCCCGGCGGCCCGCCGAGACGCAGATCGTGGGGTGGGCGGAGGCCGAGTCGTCGAGGACCGTGCGGAGCTTCTTGCGTTGGCCCAGGGGGGAGATGCCGCCGCGGACGTAGCCCGTGGTGCGTTCGGCGAGGGTCGGGTCGGCCATCGTGGCGCGTTTGCCGCCCAGCGCTGAGGCCAGGGCCTTGAGGTCCAGTTGGCCTGCTACCGGGACCACGGCCACCGTGAGAGTGCCGTCCACGTCCGCCACCAGGGTTTTGAAGACCCGGTCCGGGGAGACACCCATCGCCTCGGCCGCCTCCTCGCCGTAGGACGGGTGGGAGGGGTCGTGGTCGTAGGAATGGATCTCGTACGGCACTCCCGCGGCCGTCAGGGCCACGGTCGCGGGAGTGCCGCCCGAGGACTGCTGCTGTTTCTGCTTCTTCGCCATGGGGGGAGCTCCGGCCTCAGTTCAGGCTTGTCGGGCCTCGGGTCAGTTCCGACGCGGGCAGGGACGGGAGATTGCGGATGATGGCCGTCTCGGAGCGGAGGAGTTTCAGCTCGTCGCGGAGGCGGGAAGCCGTGTCGGGGGCTTGGAGAAGGCGTTGTTTTGTCGCCGTGTCCAGCATCATCGCGGCGGCGACGAGGTAGGAGACCACGGCCGGTTCGTCGGGCAGTTCCGCCTCGCCGGTCGACAGGGTGCGCTCCCGGGCGCCCGCCAGGCGCTTCTGGTACTGGCGGAACGCGCGTAGCACGCCCTCCGCGAGCGCGCCGGCCTCGTCGCCCTTCTCCTCGGGCAGCTCCTCCAGCTCGGCCGTCAGGAACGGGCCCGAGGCGTCCACGGAGAGCAGCCGCATCCGGGTCGTGCCCGTCGCCAGCACCTCGAAGGTGCCGTCGGCGCGCTCCCGGATGGTCGCCGCGTCGGCTACGCAGCCCACCGCGTGGAAGGCCTTGAGCGGGTCGGGGCCGAAGCCGGCGGCGGGCCCGCGCTCGGGCACGGCCGTCTGGTCCGGCATGCCCGGGGCGGTGGACGCCACCTCGTGGCCGTCGCGGATGGCCACGACGGCGAATCGGCGCGAATCCTCCTCAGGGGTCTTGAGCAGATCGCGCATCATGGCGCGATAGCGCTCCTCGAAAATGTTCAGAGGAAGCACGAGCCCCGGGAACAGAACCGAGTTCAGGGGGAAGAGCGGCAGCCGGACGGTGGTCACGGCGCAAAAGCCTAATGGTCGCCGGAGCGGGCACGTCCGCCGTGCTCACTCCGTGGATACCCGGGTGTCTCTTCGAAGGCCCACGGTTGTCGTGGGATCGCCGCGAGAGCGGGTGGAACCGGGCCGCCCAGCGGCAGGTCCGAGGCCACCGCGAGCCGTACTCCCTCGCGGACTTCGAGGAACCGGCCCAGCGGGTCGTCCGAGAGCCGGTCCCAGGGGAAGGACGTGGCGTACGGGCCGATCAGGCGCAGCTGGTCCAGGGCGTCCGTCCAGCGTTCGAGGCGGACGAGGACGTACGCCAGCAGGTTGCGGACCTCGGCGGGCCAGGGGTCGGCCGCCGCGTACCTGGCCGACAGGGCGATCGCGAGGTCGGCCGCCGCGTCCAGCCGGGCGCGGGGCACCGTGGGGGCGCAGCCGTCGGTCAGACAGGCGAAGGCCGCCCGCACCGGCAGCGCCTGGACGAGCGAGCCCGGCAGGGCGTCCTGCGCGGCCGGTTCGGCGAAGTCGAGGCTCTCGCGGTGCGAGCAGCGGGCGGTGTGGGGCGTGTTCCCCCACCGGGCGCAGCAGGGCGCCGACAGGTACTGGAGGGCCGCCACATGGCAGCCGTAGTGGTGCGGGGAGCGGCGGACCGCCTCGCCCCACAGCCGCTCGAACTCGGCGTGCCCGGCGTTCGTGCCCCGCGCGTGGTCCAGGGCGATGCGCCAGGGCACCGGGTCGCGCGGCTCGGCCCCGGCCGCCACCGCGATCAGCGGGCCCAGCTCGCGCAGCAGCTCGGCGCGGGCCGGCGACTCCCAGCGGCGGTCCACCGCCAGCTGGACCTCGACCAGCAGCGCGTCCGGGTCGTCCGGGGCGGCGGCGCACCAGTTGTCCAGCCACTCGGGGCGGCAGCGGGCGAACGCGGCGAGCCGGAGCGCGTAGCGGTCGCGGTCCTCCCACTCGGCGGACCCGCGGGTCGTGGCCATCAGCTCGGCCGCGGGCCCGAACTCGCCGCGCCCCGCCGCGACCAGCGCGGGACCGAGCCGGTCGTCGG
Organism: Streptomyces sp. NPDC088350; assembly: GCF_044753545.1. NCBI lineage: Bacteria > Bacillati > Actinomycetota > Actinomycetes > Kitasatosporales > Streptomycetaceae > Streptomyces > Streptomyces sp. NPDC088350. The sequence goes on from NZ_JBIVNL010000007.1 coordinate 201,650, forward strand.
GCGCGTCGAGAAGGACCTCGTCGTCGGCCGGCAGCCCGGCGGCGAGCCGCGAGGTGTTCCTTGCCATCCGGGCGGTACGGATGAACGCGCGCAGCAGAGCCATGGTGCCGACCATTGAAAGACCGCGGATCCGGAGTGCGCCAGACCGATTGAGCACCCGGCTGAAAGTTGTACGCGCCCCGGTCAAGGCCAGGTAAAAGGTGACTGTTGCTCATCTGTTCGAGTGGGGTGCCCCCGGCCGTTCTCAGCCGCGTCTGAGCAGCCGTGAGGCCCCCGCCGCCACCGTCGTCGCCAGGATCCAGCCCAGCAGGATCAGCGCCACGGACAGCCACTGCCAGCCCCCGTGCAACTGCCACTGCCCCACCTGTCCCAGGTCGATGACCGGCAGCAGCAGGTCCAGGGCGAACAGGGCGGGGCTCCACGGTGGATGCCCGGTGGCGTTGACCGGCGCGTGGTCGGCGTGCGCGAAGGCCAGCGAACTCGCCGCCCACAGCACCGCCATCCATACGGCGGCCCGGCCCGGCCGGTACCCGTAGGCGACCGTCCAGTCCTGCACGAACCCCCACACCTTCGCCGCGACCGGCAGACTCTCCCGCCGCCGGCGCTGCTTGGCGAGCAGCACCTCCCGCGCGTCCACGTCCTCACCCGCGTTGCGCAGCACGGTCGCGAGCCGCTCGTACGGCTCCGGGTTGTACTCGGGGGTCGCGGCGGCCACCCAGCCGAGGCGCGCGTCCAGCGGGAACGGGCCCTGCGGTACGAGGTTCTCGTACCCGAAGCCGCCCATGTGGAGGTTGCCGGGACCCGGCCAGCTGTCCGCCCGGTCGATCAGGTTGACGACCCGCGCCCCCGACAGCACCACCTTGCCGCGCCCCGGTCTCTCCCCGAGGAAGCGCAACTCGGGCGTCTGCACCCGCAGCAGCGACAGCTCCTGGTCGTCGGTGAAGGTGAACCGGGCCCGCTCCAGGTCCACCGCGTCCCCGAACCGCCCGTCGTCCAGGCGCACCCCGCCCTGGCACTCGAAGCGCTGGATGCGGGTCCCGCGCGCGGGTGTGGTGCCGCTGCGCCAGGGGCCGCCGACGCCCGCCGGGGTGAGGTACAGGGTGCGGCCGACGGTCAGCTGCGGGGCGTTCAGGGCGAGCCGGGTGTACGGGTTCGCCAGCCGGGCGCCGCGCAGGCTCAGCGAGACGCCGACCTTGGCGCTGCGCAGGCTCAACTCACCGTGTGATTCGAGGAGTTCGGCCTGGAGGTCCTGCCCTACGGTCATGCCGTCCGCGGCGATCGAACGGCCCGTGCGGTCCCGGTAGACGATCGCCTGGTTGAGCAGCAGATCGGTGCCGATGTGCGCGTCCGTGAGCCGCAGGCCGTTGTGGAAGCGGCAGCGCGGCAGATGCAGATCGCCCTCCGTGTGCACCCGCGCCGCCTCCAGCCGCGGCACCGAGCAGTTCACCAGCCGTACGGTCTGGAAGCGCGCCTCCGGTAACAGGATCTCCTGCTCGAACCGGCAGCCCTTCAGCTCGACGTACGGCGCGACGGTGCCGCCCGCGAGGTCCAGGGTGCCGGTGATACGCAGCCCGGTGAGCTTCAGGGAGGCCACCCGGCCGGAGAGCGGGGGCGGTCCGTCCAGCAGCAGCCAGCACACGAAGCGTGCCCTTACGGTGCGGTCGGCGCCCCACGGATGTCCGCCGTGCGGATCGTCGACGACGCTGTCGCCACTGCTCAGGTCGTACACGCTGCCATTGCGGAAGGCCTGCCACATACCGGCCTCGGCGGCGGTCGCATCGTCCGGCACATCCCCCGCGCGGATGCCGACACCCTCGGTCACTGCTCTTTCATCCCTCTCGACTACTCACGGGTTCGCACGGCTGTTCATGCCCGCTGCGTGACCCCCGGAACACTAGACGTGCTGTGCTTTGTGGGGGGACACCCCCCACGCCCCCTGATCTTCCGGGTTCCGGCCACGGTCTGTATCAGCCATTGATATGCGTGAGCAGCGCCCGATGACCGTCTGCGAGAATTGCTCCTGTGCTGCAACATTTCTCTCTGGCCCGAATCGATCTGCGCGGCGACGCCCTCCCCGACGGACCCGCCCTGCGCGACCTGCTGCCCCGAGCCGACTTCGACGTCTCGGCCGCCCTGGAGAAGGTGCGTCCGATCTGCGAGGCCGTGCATCATCGGGGCGACGCGGCGCTGATCGACTTCGCCGAGAAGTTCGACGGGGTGCGGCTGGAATCGGTGCGGGTCCCGGCCCGGGCCCTCAGCGACGCGCTGGACCAGCTCGACCCGGCCGTGCGCGCGGCCCTGGAGGAGTCCATCCGCCGCGCCCGGCTCGTCCACCGCGAGCAGCGCCGTACGACGCACACGACCCAGGTCGTGCCGGGCGGCTCGGTCACCGAGAAGTGGGTGCCGGTCGACCGGGTGGGGCTGTACGCGCCCGGTGGTCGGTCGGTCTACCCGTCGTCCGTGATCATGAACGTCGTCCCGGCCCAGGAGGCCGGCGTCGGTTCCGTCGCGCTCGCCTCGCCGCCGCAGGCGGACTTCGGCGGTCTGCCGCACCCGACGATCCTCGCCGCCTGCGCGCTGCTCGGCGTCGACGAGGTCTACGCCGTCGGCGGCGCCCAGGCCGTCGCGATGTTCGCCCACGGCACCGAGTCCTGCGCCCCGGCGGACATGGTCACCGGCCCCGGCAACATCTGGGTCGCCGCCGCCAAGCGCTACTTCACCGGGAAGATCGGCATCGACACCGAGGCCGGTCCCACCGAGATCGCGGTCCTCGCGGACGACAGCGCCGACCCGGTGCACGTCGCCGCCGACCTGATCAGCCAGGCCGAGCACGACCCGCTCGCCGCCGCCGTCCTGGTCACGGACTCCGTGGCGCTCGCGGACGCGGTCGAGAAGGAGCTGGAACCGCAGGTCGCGGCCACCAAGCACATCGAGGACCGGATCGTCCCGGCCCTGAACGGCAGGCAGTCCGCGATCGTCCTCGTCGACGGCGTCGACGAGGGGCTGCGCGTGGTGGACGCGTACGGCGCGGAGCACCTGGAGATCCAGACGGCCGACGCCGCTGCCGTCGCCGACCGGGTCCGGAACGCGGGCGCGATCTTCGTCGGCCCCTGGGCGCCCGTCTCCCTCGGCGACTACGCGGCCGGCTCCAACCACGTGCTGCCGACCGGCGGTTGCGCCTGCCACTCCTCCGGGCTCTCCGTGCAGTCCTTCCTGCGCGGCATCCACATCGTCGACTACACCCGCGACGCCCTCGCCGACGTGGCGCATCACGTGGTGACGCTGGCGGAGGCGGAGGATCTGCCCGCGCACGGCGCGGCGGTCAAGGCTAGGTTCGGTTGGAAGGTGCCCGGCAAGTGAGCTTCGGAATCGACGATCTTCCCGTACGGGACGAGCTGCGCGGCAAGTCCCCTTATGGCGCGCCCCAGTTGGACGTCCCCGTACGGCTGAACGTCAACGAGAACCCCTACCCGCTGCCCGAGCCGCTGGTCGCGCGGATCGCCGAGCGGGTCAGCGAGGCCGCCCGCGGCCTCAACCGCTACCCGGACCGGGACGCGGTCGAGTTGCGCACCGAGCTGGCCAACTACCTGACGAAGACCGGTGGTTACCGGGTCGGCATCGAGAACGTGTGGGCGGCCAACGGCTCGAACGAGGTCATCCAGCAACTGCTGCAGACCTTCGGCGGGCCCGGTCGTACGGCGATCGGCTTCGAGCCGTCGTACTCGATGCACGCGCTCATCGCGCGCGGCACGGGCACGGGCTGGATCTCCGGGCCGCGCGGCGAGGACTTCTCGATCGACCTCCCGGCCGCCGAGCGGTGGATCGCGGAGAACAAGCCCGACGTCGTGTTCATCACGACCCCCAACAACCCCACGGGCAACGCCGTTCCGCCCGAGACGGTCCTCGCGCTGTACGAGGCGGCGCAGGCCGCCAAGCCGTCGATGGTGATCGTCGACGAGGCGTACATCGAGTTCAGCCACGGCGCGTCGCTGCTGCCGCTGCTCGAAGGACGGCCGAATCTCGTCGTCTCCCGCACCATGTCGAAGGCGTTCGGTGCGGCGGGTCTCCGCCTCGGCTACCTCGCCGCGCACCCGGCGGTCGTGGACGCCGTCCAACTCGTACGCCTGCCCTACCACTTGTCGGCCGTCACCCAGGCGACCGCGCTGGCCGCCCTGGAGCACACCGACACCCTGCTCGGGTACGTGGAGCAGCTGAAGTCCGAACGGGACCGGCTGGTGGGCGAGTTGCGCGCGATCGGCTACGAAGTCGTCGACTCCGACGCCAACTTCGTGCAGTTCGGCCGGTTCCTCGGTGAGGGGGGCTCGCACGCCGCCTGGCAGGCGATCCTCGACCGGGGCGTCCTGATCCGTGACAACGGCATCCCGGGATGGCTGCGGGTGTCCGCCGGAACCCCCGAAGAGAACGACGCGTTCCTCGACGCGGTCCGTCAGTTGCTGTGTTTTATGGGGGACACCCCCACACCCCCGAAGGAGCAGAGCGCATGAACCGCGTAGGACGTGTGGAGCGGACGACCAAGGAGACCTCGGTCCTCGTCGAGATCGATCTCGACGGCCACGGCAAGGTCGACGTGTCGACAGGGGTCGGCTTCTACGACCACATGCTGGACCAGCTCGGCCGGCACGGTCTGTTCGACCTCACCGTGAAGACCGAGGGCGACCTGCACATCGACTCCCACCACACCATCGAGGACACCGCCCTCGCCCTCGGCGCCGCCTTCAAGCAGGCGCTCGGCGACAAGGTCGGGATCTACCGGTTCGGCAACTGCACGGTCCCGCTGGACGAGTCCCTCGCCCAGGTGACGGTGGACCTCTCCGGCCGGCCGTACCTCGTGCACACCGAGCCCGAGAACATGGCGCCGATGATCGGCGAGTACGACACCACGATGACCCGGCACATCCTGGAGTCCTTCGTCGCCCAGGCCCAGATCGCGCTGCACGTGCACGTGCCGTACGGGCGCAACGCGCACCACATCGTGGAGTGCCAGTTCAAGGCGCTCGCCCGCGCCCTGCGGTACGCCTCCGAGCGCGACCCGCGCGCGGCGGGCATCCTCCCCTCCACGAAGGGCGCGCTGTGACCGGCCTCTCCAGCCTCCTGATCGTCGTCGGACTCTTCCTCCTCGGCGGGGTCTACTCCTTCGTCAAGCAGAAGATGCCGGCGAGCCTCATCGTGCTGGTCTCCATCGGCGCGGCGATGTGTCTGGTCGCGGGGGTCATGCGATTGGCGGTGTGGAATTGAGCGCGGCGAAGAAGGTAGTTGTTTTTGACTACGGCTTCGGGAACGTCCGGTCCGCCGAGCGCGCCCTCGCGCGCACCGGTGCCCAGGTCGAGATAACGCGTGACTTCGACAAGGCCATGAACGCGGACGGCCTGCTGGTGCCGGGCGTCGGTGCCTTCGCCGCCTGCATGAAGGGCCTGAAGGACGCCCGCGGCGACTGGATCATCGGCCGCAGGCTGTCCGGCGGGCGCCCGGTGATGGGCATCTGCGTCGGCATGCAGATCCTGTTCGCGCGGGGCATCGAGCACGGCGTCGAGACCGAGGGCCTGGACGAGTGGCCCGGCTCGGTCGAGCCGCTTCAGGCCGAGATCGTGCCCCACATGGGCTGGAACACCGTGGACACCCCGGCGGGCTCCCAGCTCTTCGCCGGCCTGGACGCCGACGCGCGCTTCTACTTCGTGCACTCCTACGCCGTCCAGGACTGGTCCCTCGAAGTCTCCAACCCGGCGATGCGCGCCCCCCTGGTCACCTGGTCGACGCACGGCAAGCCCTTCGTGGCCGCCGTGGAGAACGGCGCCCTGTGGGCCACGCAGTTCCACCCCGAGAAGTCCGGCGACGCCGGAGCGCAGCTGCTCACCAACTGGATCGGAACCCTGTAGACCATGGCCAAGCTCGAACTCCTCCCCGCCGTCGACGTCCGCGACGGCCAGGCCGTCCGCCTCGTCCACGGCGAGTCCGGGACCGAGACCTCCTACGGCTCCCCTCTGGAGGCCGCCCTCGCCTGGCAGCGCGCCGGCGCCGAGTGGCTGCACCTCGTCGACCTGGACGCCGCGTTCGGCACCGGCGACAACCGCAAGCTGATCGCCGAGGTCGCCGGCGCCATGGACATCAAGGTCGAGCTGTCCGGCGGCATCCGCGACGACGACACCCTCGCCGCCGCCCTCGCCACCGGCTGCACCCGGGTCAACCTCGGCACCGCCGCGCTGGAGACCCCCGAGTGGGTCGCCAAGGTCATCGCCGAGCACGGCGACAAGATCGCCGTCGGTCTCGACGTACGCGGCACGACCCTGCGCGGACGCGGCTGGACCCGCGACGGCGGCGATCTCTACGAGACGCTGGCCCGTCTCGACTCCGAGGGCTGCGCCCGGTACGTGGTCACCGACATCGCCAAGGACGGCACGCTCCAGGGCCCCAACCTGGAGCTGCTGCGCAACGTCTGCGCGGCGACCGACCGCCCGGTCGTGGCCTCCGGCGGCGTGTCGTCGCTCGACGACCTCCGCGCCATCTCCGAACTGGTACCCCTCGGTGTCGAGGGCTCCATCGTCGGGAAGGCCCTGTACGCGAAGGCGTTCACCCTGGAAGAGGCCTTGGAGGCGGTGGCCCGGTGACCGAGCTACGACGCGTGTCGACCGGCGCGCCCTGGGAGGACGCCTTCGGCTACTCCCGCGCGGTGGAGCTGCCGAACGGCCTGGTGCTGGTCTCCGGGTGCACGTCGATAGTGGACGGCGAGATCGCCGGGGGCGGTCCCTACGAGCAGGCGGTCAACGCGTTCAACGTCGCGTTCGCGGCGCTGGAGCAACTGGGTCTCGGCCCCGCCGATGTGGTGCGCACACGTATGTACATCACCCACGCCCGGGATGTGGAAGACGTGGGCCGCGCCCACAAGGAACTCTTCGACGCCATCCGTCCCGCCGCGTCCATGATCATCGTGTCCGGCTTCGTCGACCCGAGCCTGGTCGTCGAGGTCGAGGTGGAGGCGTACCGCTCCGGTACCGAGGACGGAGGCTCCGCATGACGTTGGCGGTACGTGTCATCCCCTGCCTGGACGTGGACAACGGCCGGGTCGTCAAGGGCGTCAACTTCCAGAACCTGCGCGACGCGGGCGACCCCGTCGAGATGGCCAAGGTCTACGACGCCGAGGGCGCCGACGAGCTGACCTTCCTGGACATCACCGCATCCTCCGGCAACCGCGAGACGACGTACGACGTGGTCCGCCGCACCGCCGAGCAGGTCTTCATCCCGCTCACGGTCGGCGGCGGCGTCCGCACGGCCGAGGACGTGGACAAACTGCTGCGCGCGGGCGCGGACAAGGTCGGCGTCAACACGGCGGCGATCGCGCGCCCCGAGCTGATCCGGGAGATCGCGGAGCGGTTCGGGCGGCAGGTGCTGGTGCTGTCGGTGGACGCACGGCGTACGGAGTCGGGTTCCTTCGAGGTCACCACCCACGGCGGTCGCAAGGGCACCGGCATCGACGCCGTCGAATGGGCGCACCGGGCCGCCGAGTTGGGGGCGGGGGAGATCCTGCTCAACTCGATGGACGCGGACGGCACGAAGGACGGCTACGACCTGGAGATGATCGCGGCGGTACGCAAGCACGTGACCGTGCCGGTCATCGCCTCCGGGGGCGCGGGCAAGCTGGCCGACTTCGCGCCGGCGGTGGCGGCGGGCGCGGACGCGGTGCTGGCGGCTTCCGTCTTCCACTTCGGGGATCTGCGGATCGGCGAGGTCAAGCAGGCGTTGCGGGAGGCGGGACACCCGGTGCGGTGACACCCGTAGAGGCGCCTTGAGGCGTTGTAAGCCCCGGCTGCCGGGTGGTCGGGGCTTACTTGTGGGTAGATACGAAAGGAAAGTTGCGCAAGAAAGATTGCGCAACTTCCCTTTCGTATCTACGGTGAAGGAATGGCCGACAAGGAGAGAGACCGTCGAATCAAGGACCTGGGCACGCTCAAGGCCATCGCGCACCCGCTGCGGGCGCAGCTGTACCGGCTGCTGATCCTCGCCCGGGTGGCGACCGCCTCCCAGCTCGCCGAGCAGGTCGACGAGGCCGTCTCGCTGGTCAGCTACCACCTGCGCAAGCTGGCCGAGCACGGGCTGATCGAGGAGGCCGAGCCGCGCAGCGGGGACGGGCGGGAGCGGTGGTGGCAGCCTGCCTCGGAGGGCGTGAGCATCCGTGACGAGGACTTCCGGGACGCCCCGGAGAAGGCCGCCGCGCATGGCGCCGCCGGCCGTCTGTTCTTCGCGCAGCGCGCCGACATGTACCGGCGCTACATCGACGAGCGTGCCTACTGGAGCGACGAGTGGACGTCGGCCTCCGACGACTCGGAGTGGCTGCTGCGGCTCACCCCGGCCGAACTGAGCGAGCTGTCCAAGGAGTTGGGCGACGTCGTGCGTCGATACGAGGAGCGCGGCCGGGCCGCCGTCGCCGCCGGTGACACCGAGGGCCGCGAGAACGTCGCGGTGCACACGTACGGCTTCCCGTTCCGTGTCTGAGCCCCGGAGAGGACCAACTCCCGTGCCCGCCAAGCTCATAGCCCCCGGCACAGCCACCGACAGAGCCGCTCACCGCGACCCCAACGTCCTGCGCTGGCTCGGCGCCTACGCGGCGTCGATGGCAGGCGACGGCGTCTACTACGTGGCCCTGTCCTGGGCCGCCGTTCAGGCGGGGTCCCCGGCGCAGGCCGGCCTGGTGATGTCGGTCAGCGCGCTGCCGCGTGCGGTGCTGATGCTGGGCGGTGGAGTCGTCGCCGACCGCTTCGGTCCGCGCCGGGTGGTCATCGGCAGCGACGCCGTGCGCTGCGTGGCCGTTCTCGCCGTGGCCGCGCTGCTGTTCCTCACCGGCCTGGGACTGTGGCCGCTCGCCGCGCTCGCCCTGGTCTTCGGCACCGTGGACGCCGTCTTCGTGCCCGCCGTGGGCGCGCTGCCCGCGCGTATCACCGGCAGAGGGCAGCTCGCCCGGGTGCAGGGCATGCGGGGCCTCGCGTACCGGTTCGCCGTGATCTTCGGTGCCCCGCTCGGCGGTCTCGCCGTGGCGTTCGGGGGCGCGGCCACCGCGTTCGGGTTGGCCGGGCTGCTGATCGCGATATCGGTGCCGTTGCTGATCTCCCTACGGGTCCGGGAGCTGCCGCCGGACGATAGGGCCGCCGGGGCTACCGCGGTTGGGACCATGGCTGCTGGGACGCCGACCACCGAGACCCGGACCACCGAGACCCGGACCACCGAGACCCGGACCACCGAGACCCGGACCACCGAGACCCCGACCACCGCCTGGCGTGACCTGGTGACCGGTCTCCGCTACATCCGCCGGCACCGTGTCCTCGCCCCCTTGATGCTCGCGACAGCCCTCGGCGACCTGGGGTTCGTCGCGCCGCTCAACGTGGGGCTGACCCTGCTCGCCGACGAGCGGGGCTGGGCGGCGTCCGGGATGGGGTGGGTGCTGGCCGGGTTCGGGGTCGGCGCGGGGATCGCCTCGATGACGCTGACCGTGCGGGGCCGACTGCCGTACGCCGGGCGGGTCGCCGGTTACTCGATCATCGCGGGCTCCGTCGCCATCGGCGCCCTCGCCTACGTCCCGGGCGTCCTCGCGGCCGTCGGCGTGGCCCTCCTCATCGGGCTGCTCGCCGGACTCAGCGGCGCCGTCTGCGGGGCCCTGCTCCAGACCCACTCCGACCCCGCCTACCTCGGCCGTGTCACCGCCGTGTCCAGCCTGGTCAGCCTCGGCTTCGCCCCGCTGAGCATGCCGCTGTCGGCCGCGGCGATCGGCGCGTGGGGTACCGGCCCGGTGTTCGTGGTCAGCGCGGTGGTCTGTGGGCTGGGAGGGGGCATCGCGCTGGGCGTACGGGAACTGCGGCGGGCCGAACTACCCCACTGACCCCTCAGATCCCCAGCTGCTTGGCCTCCTGGAGCTTGGCGATCGCGTTCTCGTCGCCGTCCAGCTCCACCTTGGCCACGCTCTGCCGGCCATGGGCGAACATCAGCAGCTCCGAGGGCTCGCCGGTGACCGTCACGACCGGTGCGCCCTTGTGGGCGACCGCCGTCTGGCCGTCGGGGCGGCGCAGCACCAGACCGGTCGGCGCGGTGCGGCCCATCAGCCGGGCCATGCGCTCCAGGCGCGACCACAGGGCGTCCTGGAACACCGGGTCCAGTTCGCGCGGAGTCCACTCCGGCTGCGCCCGCCGCACGTCCTCGGTGTGGACGTAGAACTCGACCGTGTTGGACGCCTCGTCGAGCTGCTTGAGCTGGAACGGGGAGAAGCGCGGCGGGCCCGTACGGATCAGCTGGATCAGCTCCTCGTACGGCTTCGCCGCGAACTCCGTCATCACCCGCTCCAGACGCGGCGCGAGCTGCTTGATCATGATGCCGCCGGCGGCGTCGGCGCGGCGCTCCCGCACCACCACGTGCGCGGCGAGGTCACGGGTCCGCCAGCCCTCGCAGAGGGTCGGGGCGTCGGGACCCGCCGTCTCCAGGAGGTCGGCGAGAAGAAGTCGTTCACGCTTGGCGAAGGTCGACATACCGTCAGCCTACGACCGCCGGTCCGGTCCGCACAGTGGACGCTGCTCCGGTCCGCACAGTGGACGTCCGCCGGGACTGTCAGTGCGGCGCGGCACAATGGCCCCATGACCAGCGCGCCCCAATCCAGCAGCCTCGATCCCGAGATCGCCGCCCGCCTCAAGCGCAGCGCCGACGGGCTCGTCCCCGCCATCGCCCAGCAGTACGACACCGGTGAGGTGCTGATGCTCGGCTGGATGGACGACGAGGCGCTGCATCGGACGTTGACGACGGGCCGCTGCACGTACTGGTCCCGCAGCCGCCGGGAGTACTGGGTGAAGGGCGACACCTCCGGCCACTTCCAGCACGTCAGGTCCGTCGCCCTGGACTGCGACGCGGACACGGTCCTCGTGAAGGTCGACCAGGTCGGGGCGGCCTGCCACACCGGCGCCCGCACCTGCTTCGACGCCGACGTGCTCCTGAAGGACGGCCTTGAGGACGGCCTTCTCAATGAAGGTGCTGATTCCAGCACCACCGCCTCGGATCAGTAGGGTCAGCCGCCATGGACCTTGAGACGTTCCGCAAGCTGGCCACCGACCGCCGCGTCATTCCGGTCACCCGCAAGCTCCTCGCCGACGGCGACACCCCGGTCGCGCTCTACCGCAAACTCGCCGCGGAGCGCCCCGGCACCTTCCTCCTGGAGTCCGCGGAGAACGGCCGCTCCTGGTCCCGTTACTCGTTCGTGGGCGTGCGGAGCGCCGCCACCCTGACCGCCCGCGACGGACAGGCCCACTGGCTCGGCACCCCGCCCGTCGGCGTCCCCGTCGACGGTGACCCCCTCGCCGCCCTGCGCGCCACCATCGAGACCCTGCACACCCCCCACCAGGAGGGCCTGCCGCCCTTCACCGGCGGCATGGTCGGCTATCTCGGCTACGACATCGTCCGCCGCCTGGAGAAGATCGGCCCCGGCGAGCGGGACGACCTCAAGCTCCCCGAACTGACCATGCTCCTCACCAGCGACCTCGCCGTGATGGACCACTGGGAGGGCTCGGTCCTGCTGATCGCCAACGCGATCAACCACAACGACCTCGACACGGGCGTCGACGAGGCCTACGCGGACGCGGTGGCCCGCCTCGACGCCATGGAGGCGGACCTTTCCCGCGCGGTGGCCCAGCCGCCCGCCCAGCTCCCGCCCTCCGAGCTCCCCGAGTACACCGCGCTGTGGGGCGGCCCCGACTTCAAGGTGGCCGTCGAGGACATCAAGGAGCGCATCCGCGCGGGCGAGGCCTTCCAGGTCGTCCCCTCGCAGCGCTTCGAAACCCCGTGCACGGCAGGCGCGTTGGACGTGTACAGGGTGCTCCGGGCGACCAACCCGTCCCCGTACATGTACCTGTTCCGCTTCGACGGTTTCGACGTCGTCGGCTCGTCCCCCGAGGCCCTCGTGAAGGTCGAGGACGGCCGCGCGATGGTCCACCCCATCGCCGGCACCCGGCACCGCGGCGCGACCCCGCAGGAGGACCAGGCCCTCGCCGACGAACTCCTCGCCGATCCCAAGGAGCGCGCCGAGCACCTCATGCTGGTCGACCTCGGGCGTAACGATTTGGGACGTGTCTGCGAGCCCGGCTCGGTCGAGGTCGTCGACTTCATGTCGGTGGAGCGGTACTCGCACGTGATGCACATCGTCTCGACGGTCACCGGCCGCGTCGCCCCCGGCCGCACCGCCTTCGACGTCCTCACGGCCTGCTTCCCGGCCGGCACCCTCTCCGGCGCGCCCAAGCCCCGCGCGATGCAGATCATCGACGAACTGGAGCCCTCCAGAAGGGGGTTGTACGGCGGCTGCGTCGGCTACCTCGACTTCGCCGGCGACTCCGACACCGCCATCGCCATCCGTACGGCCCTCCTGCGCGACGGCACCGCCTACGTCCAGGCGGGCGCCGGCATCGTCGCCGACTCGGACCCCGAGATGGAGGACCAGGAGTGCCGCAACAAGGCGGCGGCGGTGCTCCGCGCGGTGCACACGGCGAACCGGCTCGGGCAGTAGGACGAGGGTCATATGAACCCCGGGTGACGGTTCGCCCGGGGTTGGAGCGATAGTGGACTACGTGACTGCTGCTGTTCCACACCCCCGTTCCGAAGGCGAAGGCCCCGCGCGCTCCGCTCGCCGTAGCCTCGCCGTGGCGCTGATGAGCGGTGCGCTCGGCGCGGCCGTGGCGCTGCTGGCCACCCGTCAGCGCTGGTCGATGGGGACCGCGACGGTGGCCGGCGACGCGTTCCCGCTGTCCGCCAAGGGCAGCGACGTCACGGGCGTGCCCGCGGCGCTCGCCATAGTGGGCCTCGCCGCGCTCGTCGCCGTCTTCGCCGTCCGCAGGACGGGCCGCTTCGCGGTCTCCGCCCTCCTCGCGCTCTCCGGCGCGGGCATCGTCGTCGCCGCCCTGCTCGGCGCCACCGACAGCTCGGCGCTCGACGACAAGGCCGCGCAGGCCTCCGGCGACACCTCGTCCGTCGTGCACGCCTTCGACCACACCGCCTGGCCGTACGTCGCCGCGGTGGGCGGCGGCCTGATCCTGCTGGCCGGTCTCCTCGCCCTGCTCTACGGCGGCCGCTGGCCCGCGATGTCCGGCCGCTACGAACGCAACGGCGCGGTGCGCCCCCGGCGGGCTCCTGTGGTCGACCCCGACCGGCCCGAGGATGTCTGGAAGGCGTTGGACCGGGGTGAGGACCCCACTGGGGCGTAGTGCTCGGCTGGGAGGGGCGAGGATGCGTCCGTCGTCGGTTGGCCGCGGCAGCGTCGTGGCTGGTCGCGCAGTTCCCCGCGCCCCTTACGAGGCACTGCTGAACCGGAGTGGACACGGGGCCACCCCGGAGCACCGCTTCCGCGCGCGTGCGGAACAATGAAGCGTGAGCGTCTGCTCACACACGTACACAGCAACGAGGAGCACGTCATGGCGGGCAACAGCCACGGTCACACTTTGGCCGCCTGGACCGGTACCACCATCATCTTCATCGGGTTCCTGGTCGCCGGCGCCTTCATGGTCATGGCGCAGCCGATCGGCTTCTGGGCCGGTATGGCGATCACGGTCATCGGCGGCATCGTCGGCTGGGTCATGAGCGCGATGGGGATGGGCATGCCCAAGGACCGTCCCCAGGACCTGACCGAGCTGCTCGGCAAGACGGCGCACGCCGACAGCTGAGCCGTAGCTGTCAGCCACCACTTCGTGGAGGGGCGGTCCCGGGAGCACCGGGGATCGCCCCTCACGCGCGCGTGCCGCACGAACGGGCCAGGGGGCACAATGCGAGACGTGAACGCCGACAGCCACAGCATGCCGAAGACGCGCGCCCCCGGTACGGCCTCCGCGCTGAACCGCGTCGCCGTGCCCGCCGGAGTCCTCGCGGCCGTGGCCGGCGCCTTCGCCTATGTCGGCACGGTCGACCCGAACCAGCCGGGCCACTACCCGGTCTGCCCCCTGTACCGCCTCACCGGCCTGTACTGCCCCGGCTGCGGCGGCCTGCGCAGTGCGCACGAGTTCATCCACGGCGACTTCCTGGCCGCACTCCAGGACAACGCGATCGCCGTGGTGGGCTATCTGGCCTTCACGGTCGTATGGACCGTCTGGGTGGTCCGTGCGGCGCGCGGCCGGCCGGCCCGGATCGAACTCGGACGGGTCCGGCTGTGGACACTGGGCGCATTGGTGCTGGTCTTCACGGTTGTCCGGAACCTGCCGTTCGGTGGCTGGCTACATCCTTGATCAATCGACGGATGTCCAGGTAGTGGGACCGGCGTCAACCGGATGCGAGGGCTACGCCTTCCTCCGGATACCATCGAGGCTAGATGTGACCATGGCTTTTCCACCGTCCGGAAGGGGGCCGCTCGCGTGAGTGTGCTCGACGAGATCATCGACGGAGTCCGTGCCGACCTGGCGGAACGGCAGGCGCGCGTCAGCCTCGACGAGCTCAAGGAGCGCGCGGCGAAGGCTCCCGCGGCCAAGGACGGCGTAGCGGCCCTGCGCGGCGACGGCGTCAAGGTCATCTGCGAGGTCAAGCGCTCCAGCCCCTCCAAGGGCGCGCTGGCCGCGATCGCCGACCCGGCGGGCCTCGCCGCGGACTACGAGGCGGGTGGCGCCGCCGTCATCTCCGTCCTCACCGAACAGCGCCGCTTCGGCGGCTCGCTGGCCGACCTGGAGGCCGTCCGCGCCCGCGTGGACATCCCGGTCCTCCGCAAGGACTTCATCGTCACGTCGTACCAGCTCTGGGAGGCCCGCGCCTACGGCGCCGACCTCGCCCTGCTGATCGTGGCGGCCCTGGACCAGCCCGCCCTGGAGTCCCTCATCGAGCGCGCCGAGTCGATCGGCCTCACGCCGATCGTCGAGGTCCACGACGAGGACGAGGTCGACCGCGCGGTGGACGCCGGCGCCAAGATCATCGGTGTCAACGCCCGCAACCTCAAGACCCTCGAGGTCGACCGCGGCACCTTCGAGCGCGTCGCCCCCGAGATCCCCGCCCACATCGTCAAGATCGCCGAGTCCGGCGTCCGCGGCCCCCACGACCTCATCGCCTACGCCAACGCCGGCGCCGACGCGGTCCTGGTCGGCGAGTCCCTGGTCACCGGCCGCGACCCCAAGTCGGCGGTGTCGGACCTGGTGGCGGCGGGCGAACACCCGGCACTGCGACACGGCCGCGGCTGATCACCCGCTAGGCTGACCCCGATGACACTCACCCTGACCCCCATGGACCGGCACGCCCGCCTCGCGCGCGGCTGCCGTCCGAGGGGTTGCCGAGCCCCGGCCCGCCGGGTGCACGGCCGCAGGGTGCGTTACGTCATCGGAGACGAACCTGGGCAGGTAAACGGGCGCCGATGGCAACGGGCCTTTAGGGGCGCGGGGAACTGCGCGACCAGCCCCAACGGGCCCGCAGTCAAATAACTACCCCTGCCCCCACGGCGTTTAGTGTTTTTCCACAAACTCACCGTGAGGTTTCCGCATGCCCAGCGAGTTCTTCATTCCCGACCCCGAGGGTCAACTCCCCACCGCCGAGGGCTACTTCGGCGCGTTCGGCGGCAAGTTCATCCCGGAGGCCCTCGTCGCCGCCGTGGACGAGGTCGCCGTAGAGTACGAAAAGGCCAAGCACGACCCGGAGTTCGCCCGCGAGCTGGACGACCTCCTCGTCAACTACACCGGCAGGCCGAGCGCGTTCACGGAAGTACCCCGTTTCGCCGCGGAAGCGGGCGGCGCGCGGATCTTCCTCAAGCGCGAGGACCTGAACCACACCGGCTCCCACAAGATCAACAACGTCCTCGGCCAGGCCCTGCTCACCAAGCGCATGGGCAAGACCAGGGTCATCGCGGAGACCGGCGCCGGCCAGCACGGCGTGGCGACGGCCACCGCCTGCGCGCTCTTCGGCCTCGAATGCACCATCTACATGGGCGAGATCGACACCCAGCGCCAGGCGCTGAACGTGGCCCGGATGCGCATGCTCGGCGCCGAGGTCATCGCCGTGAAGTCCGGCAGCCGCACCCTCAAGGACGCGATCAACGAGGCGTTCCGCGACTGGGTCGCCAACGTAGACCGCACGCACTACCTCTTCGGTACGGTCGCAGGACCGCACCCCTTCCCGGCCATGGTCCGCGACTTCCACCGCGTGATCGGCGTCGAGGCCCGCCGCCAGATCCTGGAGCGCGCCGGCCGCCTTCCCGACGCGGCGATCGCCTGCGTCGGCGGCGGCTCGAACGCCATCGGCCTGTTCCACGCCTTCATCCCGGACGCGGACGTACGCCTCATCGGCTGCGAGCCCGCCGGGCACGGCGTGGAGACCGGCGAGCACGCGGCGACCCTCACCGCGGGCGAGCCCGGCATCCTGCACGGTTCGCGGTCCTACGTCCTCCAGGACGAGGAGGGCCAGATCACCGAGCCGTACTCGATCTCGGCCGGACTGGACTACCCGGGCATCGGCCCCGAGCACTCCTACCTCAAGGACAGCGGACGCGGCGAGTACCGCGCGATCACCGACGACGCGGCGATGCAGGCGCTGCGCCTGCTGTCGCGCACCGAGGGCATCATCCCGGCCATCGAGAGCGCCCACGCGCTCGCCGGTGCGCTGGAGGTGGGCAGGGAGC
The DNA here is from genome assembly GCF_044753545.1 of Streptomyces sp. NPDC088350. Classification (NCBI taxonomy): domain Bacteria; kingdom Bacillati; phylum Actinomycetota; class Actinomycetes; order Kitasatosporales; family Streptomycetaceae; genus Streptomyces; species Streptomyces sp. NPDC088350. The sequence continues at coordinate 218,259 of NZ_JBIVNL010000007.1, forward strand.
TGGGCAAGGACGGGCTGATCGTCGTCAACCTGTCCGGGCGCGGCGACAAGGACATGGACACGGCCGCGCGTTACTTCGGCCTGTACGACAACGGGACCGACGCCACCGTCGCGGCCAACGCGGCCGACACCGCCGAGATCGAGGGGGACGCCAAGTGAGCGGGAACATTCAGCTGCTGTCCGACACCCTCGCCGCCGCCAAGGCCGAGGGACGCGCCGCGCTCATCGCCTACCTCCCGGCCGGGTTCCCGACCGTGGACGGCGGCATCGAGGCCATCAAGGCCGCGTTCGACGGCGGCGCGGACATCGTCGAGGTGGGCCTGCCGCACAGTGACCCCGTCCTCGACGGTCCCGTCATCCAGACCGCCGACGACATCGCCCTGCGCGGCGGCGTCAAGATCGCGGACGTGATGCGCACGGTCCGCGAGACCCACGCGGCCACCGGCAAGCCCGTACTCGTCATGACGTACTGGAACCCGATCGACCGCTACGGCGTCGAGCGCTTCACCGCCGAGCTGGCCGAGGCGGGCGGCGCCGGGTGCATCCTGCCCGACCTGCCCGTGCAGGAGGCGGGCCTGTGGAGGGAGCACGCCGAGAAGCACGGGCTCGCCACGGTCTTCGTGGTCGCGCCCAGCAGCAAGGACGCCCGCCTCGCCGAGATCACCAAGGTCGGCACCGGCTTCGTCTACGCCGCCTCGCTGATGGGCGTCACCGGCACCCGTGAGTCCGTGGGCGCGCAGGCGCAGGACCTCGTCGAGCGCACCCGGGCCACCACCGACACGCCCGTCTGCGTCGGCCTCGGTGTCTCCGACGCGCGGCAGGCCGCCGAGGTGGCCCGCTTCGCGGACGGCGTGATCGTCGGCTCGGCCTTCGTCAAGCGGATGCTGGACGCGCCGGACGACGCGGCCGGTGTCGAGGCGGTCCGCGCCCTCGCGGCCGACCTCGCGAAGGGCGTGCGCGGACAGGCGTAAAAGAACGACGGGTCCCCCGTATGGGTGGACCTGGGACCGGGGAGGCGCGCTGCGCCTCCCCGGTTCGTTCTGCGGGGTGTGAGCGAGAAGAACCGTGACGGAAAGCGCACCGCCCGCGAGCGGCTGGCGGTCGAGCGTGAGAAGCAGAAGTCCGCGGAGAGACGGCGGCGCACGCTGATCGTGGCCGCGAGCGTCGTCTGCGTGCTGGGCCTGGCGTCGGTGATCGGCGTCCTCGCCGCGAACTCCGGCAAGGACAACGGCGGCACCAAGGCGGGCCCGGTCGTGGCGCCCTCCGGGGCGACCGGCAAGGACAGCCTGGCGATCCAGGTCGGCAAGGACAGCGCCAAGCCGACGCTCACGGTGTGGGAGGACTTCCGCTGCCCGGCCTGCCAGGCCTTCGAGACGGCGTACCGCCCGACGCTCCACGAGCTGACGGACTCCGGGCAGCTGAAGGTGCAGTACCACCTGGTCACGCTCATCGACGGCAACCTCGGCGGCAGCGGCTCCAAGCGCGCGGCGAACGCGGCGGCCTGCGCCCAGGACGCCGGGAAGTTCCGCGACTTCCACGACGTGCTGTACGAGAACCAGCCCAAGGAGACGAACGACGCCTACTCCGACAACGCCAAGCTGATCGAGCTGGCGGGCAAGGTGAGCGGCCTCGACACGCCCGCCTTCCAGAAGTGCGTCAACAGCGGTACGCACGACAGCTGGGTCCTGAAGTCCGCCGCCGCCTTCCAGTCCGGCGGATTCACCGGCACCCCGACCGTCCTGTTCGACGGCAAGAACATCTACGCGGACCAGACGATGACCCCGGCGAAGCTGAAGCAGCTGGTCCAGGCGGCCAACAAGGGGTGACAAGGGGTAAGCGGGCGGGCCGGGTTTCACACCGGCCCGTTATGGAGCCGTAGCCGGGCCGCTTGCCGTGGTCGCGGTCCGGCACTGTAGCGTCGACCCTGCCATGGAAACCATTGCCTACATTCCCAGCCCGTCGCGCGGGGTCATCCACCTCGGCCCCATTCCGCTGCGCGGCTACGCGTTCTGCATCATCATCGGCGTCTTCGTCGCCGTCTGGCTCGGCAACAAACGCTGGGTCGCCCGCGGCGGCAAGGTCGGGACGGTGGCCGACATCGCTGTCTGGGCCGTGCCGTTCGGCCTCGTCGGCGGTCGCCTGTACCACGTGATCACGGACTACGAGCTGTACTTCAGCGAGGGCCGTGACTGGGTGGACGCCTTCAAGGTGTGGCAGGGCGGCCTCGGCATCTGGGGCGCGATCGCGCTCGGTGCGGTGGGCGCGTGGATCGGCTGCCGCCGCCGTGGCATCCCGCTGCCCGCCTGGGCCGACGCCCTCGCCCCCGGCATCGCCTTCGCCCAGGCCATCGGCCGCTGGGGCAACTGGTTCAACCAGGAGCTGTACGGCCGCGAGACGCACCTCCCCTGGGCCCTGCACATCACCTCCTCGACGGACGGCCGCGTACCGGGCTACTACCAGCCGACCTTCCTGTACGAGTCCCTGTGGTGCGTCGGCGTCGGCTTCCTCGTCATCTGGGCCGACCGCCGCTTCACGCTGGGCCACGGCCGCGCGTTCGCGCTGTACGTCGCCGCGTACTGCGTCGGCCGCGGCTGGATCGAGTACATGCGCGTCGACGACGCCCACCACATCCTCGGCCTGCGGCTGAACGACTGGACCGCGATGATCGTCTTCGCGCTCGCGGTGACGTACTTCGTGATCTCGGCGAAGAAGCGCCCGGGCCGGGAAGAGGTCGTCGAACCGGACGTCTCCGACGGCGGAACGGACGATGACGGTGAGCCGGCGTCCGAGAAGGAGCCGGAGGCCGAGGCCGAAACGGACGCCCCGGAGCCGAAGGAAGACGTCACGGAAGCCGAGGACGTCAAGGAAGACGAGCCGGAGTCGGCGAAGAAGAGCTGACGGCTGGTCGTACGACGATGGGGGCGCTCCGTGTCTGACGGGGCGCCCCCGTCGTCGTGCCGGCGACGGGCTTCGGCGGGTTCGGCACCGCCGGATCGCGCCGAGGAGGTGCTCGCCGTCGCGGTGGAAAAGAGAGGGCTGCTCAGGTCCGGCGGGCCAGGGACAGGGTGCGCTGTGCCGCCAGCACCACCGCCGCGTCGATGAACTGGCCGGTCGGCAGAGCCTGGGCGCCTTCCTCCGCCATGGCCGCCTTGACGACGGTCTCGGCCTGCTCGATCTCCTGCTCGCTCGGGAGGAAGGCGCTCTCGATCACCGGGAGTTGGCGGGGGTGGATCGCCGCGCGCCCGAGGAAACCGAGAGCACGGCCGTGGGCGCAGGAGGCCGCCAGGCCCTCCAGGTCGCGGATGTCCGGGTGGACGGACTGGGGCGGCGGGGGCAGATCCGCCGCGCGGGCGGCGACGATCACCCGGGAGCGGGACCAGTCGAGGCCGGCGTCGTCGCGTACGCCCAGGTCGGCCCGGAGGTCCGCCTCGCCGAGCGCGATGCCGTGCAGGGAGGGGTGGGCGACGGCGATGGCGAAGGCCCGCTCGATGCCGAGGGCCGTCTCCAAAAGGGCGTACAGGGGAAGGGAGTTGTGCTCTTCCGCTACGGCTACGACCTCCTCGGCGGACGTCACCTTCGGGAGCCGCAGGCCGGCCACGCCCGGGAGGGGGGCGAGTGTGCGGAGGTCGTCGGTCGCCCAAGGGGTGTCCAGGGCGTTGACACGGACGTGGACCGGGACGCCCGGCTGAGGCTCCGAGAGGAGTTCCGCCGTGGCCGCGCGGGCGTACTCCTTGCGGTCCGGGGCGACCGCGTCCTCCAGGTCCACGACGACCACGTCGGCGCCGGCGGCGAGGGCCTTGGCGACGATCGGGGGGCGGTCGCCGGGGACGTAGAGCCAGGTCAGGGGGAAGGGGGTCACAGGGCGCCCTCCCGGCGGAGTGCCGTCAACTCGGTGTCTGTCAGGCCGAGTTCGGTCAGGACGGTGTCCGTGTCGGCGCCGTGGGGGCGGCCGGGCCAGTGGATGGCGCCGGGGGTGGCGGAGAGGCGGAAGAGGACGTTCTGCATGCGGAGGGGGCCGAGTTCGGGGTCGTCGACGGTGGTGATCGTGTCGAGGGCCTGGTACTGGGGGTCCGACATGACGTCCCGTACGTCCTGGATGGGGGCGACCGCCGCCTCCGCCTTCTCGAAGGCGGCCAGGACCTCCGTGCGGGAGCGTTGTGCGATCCAGTCGCCGACCGCCGCGTCCAGGATGTCGGAGTGCCGGGCCCGGTCCGCGCCCGTCGCGAACCAGGGTTCGTCGATCAGTTCCGGGCGGCCGACCAGGCGCATCACGCGCTCGGCGATCGACTGGGCGGAGGTGGAGACGGCGACCCAACTGCCGTCCGCCGTACGGTAGGTGTTGCGTGGGGCGTTGTTCTGGGAGCGGTTGCCGGTGCGGGGCTGGACGTGGCCGAGCTGGTCGTACCAGAGGGGTTGGGGGCCCAGTGCGGTCAGGATCGGTTCGATGATCGCCATGTCCACCACCTGGCCTTCGCCGGTGCGGTCGCGGGCGGCCAGAGCCGTCATCACCGCGTATGCCGTCGCCAGGCCCGCGATCGAGTCGGCGAGGCCGAACGGCGGGAGGGTCGGGGGCGCGTCCGGTTCGCCGGTGATCGCCGCGAAGCCGCTCATCGCCTCGGCGAGGGTGCCGAAGCCGGGCCGGTGCGCGTAGGGCCCGAACTGGCCGAAGGCGGTGACCCGGGCGAGCACCAACCGGGGGTTGGCGGCGGAGAGTTCGGCCCAGCCGAGGTCCCATTTCTCCAGGGTGCCGGGGCGGAAGTTCTCGATGATCACGTCGGCGGTGGCGGCGAGGCGGAGCAGGGTGGTGCGCCCGCCCGGTTTCGACAGGTCGAGGGTGATCGTGCGCTTGTTGCGGCCGAGCAGCTTCCACCACAGGCCGACGCCGTTCTTCGACGGGCCGTGGCCCCGGGACGGGTCGGGCTTCGTCGGGTGCTCGACCTTGACGACCTCGGCGCCGAAGTCGCCGAGCATGGTGGCGGCGAGGGGTCCGGCGAAGAGCGTCGCGAGGTCGAGAACGCGTAGGCCTGACAGGGGAGTTGTGGTCGTCGTTCCGGTCATGACGCGTACTGCTTGTCGATCTCCGCGCGGTACGGCATCGACGCCGTCGCCCCGGGCCGCTGCACGGACAGGGCCGCAGCCGCTGCCGCCCAGCCCAGCGCGTCCCGCGTCGGGCGGCCCTCGGCGAGAGCCACCGCCAGTGCGCCGACGAAGGTGTCGCCCGCGCCCGTCGAGTCCACGGCGGTCACCCGGGGCGCGGGGACGGTGAACGGATCGGCGCCCCGGGCCGCGTACAGGCTGCCCGCCGCGCCCAGGGTGACGATCACCTCGGGCACCTGGCCGAGCAGGGCCGCCGCCGCCTCGCGCGGGTCGGTGCGGCCGGTGAGGGCGATGGCCTCGTGTTCGTTGGGGACCAACAGGTCGACGGCGGCGAGGAGTTGGGGCGGCAGGGGTTGGGCGGGCGCGGGGGTGAGGATCGTCCGGACGCCGTGGCGGCGGGCCGCCTCCGCGCCCGCGATCACGGCGGCGAGGGGGATCTCCAACTGGAGGAGCAGCGCGTCGGCCGTGGCGATCATGCCCTCGTCGCCGGGGGCGAGGTGGTCGACGGTGCCGTTCGCGGCGGGGATCACGACGATCGCGTTGCCGCCCTCGTCGTCCACGACGATGTGCGCGGTGCCCGACGGGCCCTCGACGGTGCGCAGATGGTCGGTGTCGACGCCCGAGTGCTCGAACGTGGAACGGAGTTGGGCGCCGTAGGCGTCGTTGCCGACCGCGCCGATGATGGTGACGTTGGCGCCCGCGTGGGCCGCGGCGATCGCCTGGTTGGCGCCCTTGCCGCCGGGGATCGTACGGAACTCCCGTCCCGTCACGGTCTCTCCGCGCTGCGGGGCCTTCTCGACGTAGGCGACGAGGTCCATGTTCGTGCTGCCGAGCACGGCGATATGGGTCATGGGCGGGCGGTCTCCTGATGGGTGAGTCGGGCGAGGGTGTCGAAGCCGATGCCGTTGAAGTCGCCTACGGAGGTGGCGAGTCGGTTCTTGAGGGGGGTCGTCCAGCGGTCGGGGAGCGGGGTGTCCGAGAGGAGGGCGGCGATGCTGCCGACCGTCGCTCCGTTGGAGTCGGTGTCCCAACCGCCGGACACCGCGCGGCAGATGGAGCCGGTGAAGTCGCCGTCCGCGTGGGTGAGGGCGGCGGCGATCAGCGCGGTGTTGGGGATGGCGTGGACCCAGTGGTGGGTGGGGGAGTAGGCGGCGTGGAGTTCGTCCACGACGGTGTTGAAGTCCCGGTGCCTGCGAGCCAGTTGGAGGGCGTGCTGGATCGCCTTGGCCAGGCGGGATGCGGGCGGTACGACGGTCAGGCCGGCGCGCAGGCAGGCGTGGATGTCGTGGGTGCCGGTGGTCGCGGTGGCGACGGTGGCCGCCGTGAACATCGCCGCGTAGACGCCGTTCGCGGTGTGGGTGAGGGTGGCGTCGCGGTGGGCCTGTTCGGCTGCGGCTGCCGGGTTTCCGGGGTTGGTCCAGCCGTGCACGTCGGCGCGGATCAGGGCGCCGATCCATTCGCGGAACGGGTTGCGGTGACGGGCCGTTCGCGGGGGTTCCAGGCCGGAGAGCAGGTTGCGGTAGGCGATGCGTTCGGCGGTGAAGGTACGGCCCGCGGGGAGTTCGTCGAGCCAGAGCTTCGCCACGTCCGCGGTGGTGAAGTCCCTGCCGTGGCGTTGCAGCAACAGGAGGTTCAACAAGGGGTAGTTGAGGTCGTCGTCCTCGGGCATGCCGTCGATGTTCTCGGCGAGGGAGGTGGGGGCGGAGCGGCGGTTCCAGGGGTGGGCGGCGAGGAGTTCGGCGGGGACGCCCCGGGCGGTGAAGTAGGTGTTCAGGGGCCAGTTGCCGGTGGCGCGGGCGAGTTGGCGGATGCCGTCGAGGGGGAGCTTCTCGACGGGTTTGCCGAGGAGGCAGCCGGCGGCCCGGCCCAGCCAGGCGGCCTGGAAGCGGGCGGGGCGGGGTGGGGAAGCGGCTTGTGCGGTGGGCCAGTTGTGGCACAGGGCGCGGATCCTCGTCAGCTCCGTCGGCTCCTGGTCCGCCAACCTGCTGGGCAGGTCGGCCAGTTCGTCCAGCAGGTCCTCGGCGAGCAACCGGAGGTAGCGGGTGGGGGGTTCGGCGGACGCGCCCGCCCGTGCCGGTGCCTCGGCACCGCCCGCCGCCCGCCAGCGCGCCGCGATCGCCGACGGCTCGCGTCCGTCCTGGGCGGCCTGGCGCAGTTCGTGGCCGAGCAGGTCCTCCGGCTGGACCCAGGTCAGTCGGAGCACCGCAGGCCTCCGATCTCGGTGAACGCGGCCTCGTGGGCCCGGCGTCGGCGGACATCGCGGGCGAAGACCTCGCGGGTGACGGCGGTGAGGGTCGCCGCCGGTTCCCACAGGTCCAGGCGGCTGGCCTCGGCGACCGTCTTCGACCAGTCCTGCGGGACCGGGGAACCCAGGGCGCCGGCCACCGCGCCCGCCATCGTCGCGATCGAGTCGCAGTCCCGGCCGTAGTTCACCGAACCCAGCACCGCGTGCCGGTAGTCGCCGCCGGAGACCACCAACATGCCGAGCGCGACGGGGAGTTCCTCGATCGCGCGGGTGCGGGAGGGGCGGCGGGCGTCCAGGGAGGGGGCGCGGTAGTCGGGGCCCACCGTGTCGTACGGGGCGACCGCCTCCCGCAGGGGAGCCAGCGCCGACTCGAAGTCCGAGTAGCGGGCGGCCACTTCGCAGACCTGCTCGATGGCGGTGCGGGTGCCGTCCTTCGCCAGGGACAGGCAGGCCGAGACCACCGAGTCCGGGGTCGCGCCCGGTGCGCAGGCCGCCGCCACCGCCGCCGCGAAGACACCCGCCGCCTCACGGCCGTACGACGACTGGTGTGCGCCCGCGATGTCGAGGGCCTCGGCGTAAGCGCCCGCCGGATTCGTCGCGTTGACCAGGCCGACCGGTGCCATGTACATCGCGGCACCGCAGTTGACGATGTTGCCGACGCCGGCCTCGCGGGGGTCGACGTGGCCGTAGTGGAGGCGGGTCGCCAGCCATTTCTCCGCGAGGAAGACGCGCTGGAGGGGGAGGGCCTCCGCCTCCAACTCCGGGATCCAGCGCGGGTTTTGCATCAGGTCGGGGACGAGGTGGTCGGCGATCGCGTACGCGTCGAGGTGGTCGCGGACGGTGGCGTAGACCCGTACGAGTGCGTGGGTCATCAAGGTGTCGTCGGTGACGTGGCCGTCGCCCTTGTGGTACGGGGCGATGGGGCGGGCGGTGCGCCAGGCGTCGCCGTTCCAGGGGCCGACGACGCCGTGGACGCGACCGGCGTGGCGTTCGAGGATCTGGTCGGGGGAGTAGCCCTCGACGGGACCGCCGAGGGCGTCGCCGACCGCGGCGCCCACGAGGGCTCCGGTGATCCTCTCCTCAAGGCTGTCCTCCGGGGAGCCTTTGAGTTGTTCAGCTTGTTTGGGCTCTTTAGGTTTTTTGGCTTCTTTGAGTTCTTTCGGGGGCATGCCCCGAATCATCCTCCTGGCGGGGCCGGTTGTGTGGCTTCCAGGAGTTCGGCGAGTTCTACGAGATCGGTGCCGGTGAGGCGGGGGAGTGCGCAGCCGGAGAGGGTGCGGCAGGCCTCCCGCCAGGTCGTCGGGATCGCGTGTCCGCCGCTCAGCGCTCCGGTGAGGGCGCCCGCGAGGGCCGGTGCCGAGTCGGCGACGCGGGAGAGGCAGGCGGCGGCGGGGACCGCTTCGGCGATACGGCCGCGGGCGGCGGTGGCGAGTGCGAGGGCGACGGGGACGGTTTCGGCGGCGGCGATGCCGTAGCTGTAGACGTGGTCGACGATCTGGTGTTCCAAGAGGGGGATCAGGGCGAAGGCGTTGTCGTTGTCCTGGGCCAACTTCAGTGCGTGGCGGGCGTTGCGGCCGATCTCCGTGGCTTCGGGGAGTTCGGCGAGGGCCGCTGCCACGCACTCGTCCACGTCCGCGCCGACCAGGGCGAGTGCGAGGGCTGCCGCCATGGCTCTGGCGCCGTGGACTCCGTCGCCGTCCTGGGTGTAGTGGGCGTCGAACTCGGCGAGGGCGGCGGCGCGTTGGGGGTCGCCGGGGTGTGCCACTGCGAGGACGCAGGCTCTTACGCAGGCCGCGTCGTCGAAGTAGTGGGGGTTGTCGTGGCCGGTGGCGGGTGGGCGGAGGCCGGCGGCGAGGTTGCCCAGGCCGGCGCGGACGGAGATGCGGGCGCGGAGGGGGAGTACGGCGGATTCGACCTCCGGGGCGCGGTCCGCGGCGGCGGAGACCTCGCTGGCGATGGCGTTCCAGGTGAGGTCGATCGCGGCGCGGGTTCTGCGTTCTCTGCTGAGGTCGCCGAGGACTGTGTCGTCGCCGGCTCTCAGTACGGCTTCCGCGGCGAACGCCGCCCATTCGGCGTCGTCGGAGGGGCCCAGGCGTAGGGGCTCGGGGGGTTGGTTCAGGGCGATGGGGACGGGGAGTGTCGTGGTCGCGTTCTGTTCGGCGAAGGTGTCGAGTTCGCGGGTGAGGCGGCGGGTCCACTCGGGCATGCGGGCAGCGCGGTGTCGCGCTGCGGGCCAACCGGCGGCGTCACCTGCGGCGAGCCCGAGCAGCAGCCCCTCGATGCGACGCGCCTCGGCTCCGCCATCGGCTTTCGTTCTCCCACCCGCACCGCCCGTGCGGGCTTCGTTGTCGGGTGCGGGTGGCCCCTGTGGGGCGTAGTCGCCGTTGGCGGCTGCCGGTTGGGACGGGGTGGGATGGGGCGCGGGGGGCGGTTCGCCGTCGGTGGTTGTGGGTTTCAGCGGGTGACGCGGAGTGTTGGTGCCGGCCGCCGCCGGGCGTTCGTCGTGGGTTCTCACGGTTGCACCTCGTCCTCGTCCGCCGCCAGCACGTACTCCCGTTGATCGCGCCGCAACGCAGCCGCGCCCCACTTGCCGCCCTCCCCCGGAATCAGCAACTCCGCGATGTCCAGGACGTGGTGGCCCGCCATCGCCGGCAGGCAGCTGCCCCGTGCCGGGCCGATCGCCGATGCCCAGTCGGCGGGGATCGACGAAGCGCCCCGGGTCGCTCCCGCCAGGGCGCCCGCCACCGCCGCCGTCGTGTCCGCGTCCCGCCCCATGTTGACCGCCGTGAGGACCGACTCCACGAAGTCGCCGTCCGCCGCCGCGTACGCGCCGAAGGCGAGGGCGACCGCCTCGGGGGCCAGGTCGGTCCAGGGGTAGCCGCCGATGACCACCGCGGAGCGGACCGCTCGTTCGCCCCGGTGGGCGACCGCCACCGCTCGGCGCAGGGAGCGGGCCGTCCAGGAGTCGTCCGGGACGACCGCGAGCGCTGATGCGACCACCGCGATCGTCGGCGCTCCCGCCATCGCCGCCGCCACGCCCGCCGCGACCGCCTGGCCGCCGTAGATGCCCTCGCCGTCGTGGCTCACCGAGCCGTCGATCGCCACCAGGCGGGCCGCTTCCGCCGGGCGGCCCGCCGCGAAGACGCCGAAAGGGGCCGCTCGCATGGCCAGGCCGTCGCTCCAGGCGTGGCGGTGTTGTGCCGAGATGGGGGCGGCGAGGCCTCTGCGGAGGTTCTCCAGGGTGCCGCGTTCGCTGAAGCCCGCTCCCCGGAACGGGCCCTCGTCGCGGTCCGCGATCCACTCGTGCCAGGCCGCCTCCACGTGGGTCGGCGTGAGTGCCGAGCCGTGGCGGGCCAGGAGCAGGCCGGAGAAGATCGCGTACTCCGTGTCGTCCGTGCCCGCGGGGTTCTCCGCCACGTATCCCGTGATGCGGCCCCAACGGGCCCGGATCTCGGAGGGCTTCATGTTCTCCGCCGGTGCGCCCAGGGCGTCCCCGACCGCCAGGCCGAGCAGCGCGCCGCGTGCTCGTTCGCGGAGTTCGGTGGCGTTCTTGGGCGCCGGGACCGGGGGAATGCAGGCGATCGATGCCATACGCGCGGCCTCTCCTACGGGGTTCCCTCAGGGCGCCTCAGGGCGCGGAACCCTTTGCGGATGTCTCCCACGGGAGGCCTTCGGCAGAGCCTGACGGAGTGCAGCGTCACCCGGTCGACATCTGATCAGTCATCCGCACGGATGAGCATCTCAGGGTAAAACCGCAGGTTAGCCCAGCCTTTCCTTGCTGGTGGGGGTGAAATGAAAAGCGTATGTTCAGTGTTGTCGAAGAATGGAACCTGTCCAAAGTTAGCCTTACCTTAGCCTTCTGGGGGATCACCGCATGGCCATCATCGAGACCGAGGCGACGCTCCACGAGGCGCACCGCGACAACCACACCCACCGTGATGTGAACGGTGGTTGGCTGCGCCCCGCGGTGTTCGGCGCGATGGACGGTCTCGTGTCCAACCTCGCCCTGATGACCGGCGTCGTGGGCGGTGCCGTGAGCCATCAGACCGTCGTCATCACCGGTCTTGCCGGGCTCGCGGCCGGTGCCTTCTCCATGGCCGCCGGCGAGTACACCTCCGTCGCCTCCCAGCGCGAGCTGGTCGAGGCCGAGCTGGACGTCGAGCGGCGGGAGCTGCGCAAGCACCCCGAGGACGAGGAGCAGGAGCTCGCCTCGCTCTACGCCGCCCGCGGTGTCGACGCCGAACTCGCCCGTGAGGTCGCCCGGCAGTTGTCCCGTGACCCCGAGCAGGCGCTGGAGATACATGCCCGCGAGGAGCTGGGGATCGACCCCGGTGATCTGCCCTCGCCGCTCGTCGCCGCCGTGTCGTCCTTCGGGTCGTTCGCGCTGGGCGCGCTGCTTCCCGTACTGCCGTTCCTGCTCGGGGCGACCGCGCTGTGGCCGGCGCTGCTGCTCGCGTTCTTCGGGCTGTTCGGGTGTGGTGCCGTGGTGGCCCGGGTGACCGCGCGGACCTGGTGGTTCAGCGGGCTGCGGCAGCTCGCGCTGGGGGGTGCGGCGGCCGGTGTGACGTACGCCCTGGGCACCTTGTTCGGAACGGTCGTAGGATAGGTTGACGCGCACTTATGCGTTGAGCCGCATAAGTAGCCGTTACTCGCTGGTTTCGAACGCTTAACCACTGGGCATGAGCCGTAAGCGCTGTGGGCAACGACGCCTGCGGCGCACCCGCGGGATGGGCGACGACGCTCCCTCTGCCCCGGACCGGTGGACACCGATCTGTCCGCCTTGGTCCCCTTGGAATTCACCGCCTGGCGCGGTGCACCGCCGTGACCCCATGGCGTCCGCATGTTGGAACGGAGTATCCGGTTCCCGAGAACCGTTCCATCATGTAACCTGCACGAAATTTTGCGCTAACTCGCAGAGGGCCAACGTCGTCCCTACGCACACGCATATGCCACGACGACGACGGGAGAGCCGATGCGTACGCCGCGCCAGCCGTCCCAGCACACCACGAATGGCCAGAAGTGGTCCTTCATGGATGCTCGCCCTGCCGCGCAGGGTATGTACGACCCCCGCAACGAGCACGACGCCTGTGGCGTCGGCTTCGTGGCCACCCTCACCGGCGAGGCGAGCCACGCGCTGGTCGAGCAGGCGCTCACGGTGCTGCGCAACCTGGAGCACCGCGGTGCGACCGGTGCCGAGCCCGACTCGGGAGACGGCGCGGGCATCCTGTCCCAGGTGCCGGACGCCTTCCTCCGCGAGGTGGCCGGATTCGACCTGCCCGCCGCCGGTGGATACGCGGTCGGCATCGCCTTCCTGCCCCAGGACGGCGCCGACGCGACCGTCTCACAGATCGAGACGATCGCCGCCGAAGAGGGCCTCACGGTCCTGGGCTGGCGCGAGGTCCCGACCGCCCCCGAACTGCTGGGCGCTACGGCCCGTTCGACCATGCCCCTGTTCCGTCAGGTCTTCGTGAGCGACGGGCAGACCCAGGGCATCGAACTCGACCGCAAGGCCTTCGCGCTGCGCAAGCGCGCCGAGCGCGAGGCCGGCGTCTACTTCCCGTCGCTGTCCGCGCGGACCATCGTCTACAAGGGCATGCTCACCACGGGTCAGCTGGAGCCCTTCTTCCCGGACCTGTCCGACCGCCGCTTCGCCTCCGCGATCGCGCTCGTGCACTCCCGGTTCTCCACGAACACCTTCCCGTCGTGGCCGCTCGCCCACCCGTACCGCTTCGTCGCGCACAACGGCGAGATCAACACGGTCAAGGGCAACCGCAACTGGATGGCGGCCCGCGAGTCCCAGATCGCCTCCGATCTGTTCGGAGACCAGGAGAAGATCGACCGGATCTTCCCGATCTGTACGCCCGAGGCGTCCGACTCCGCGTCCTTCGACGAGGTGCTGGAGCTCCTTCACCTCGGTGGACGGTCGCTGCCGCACTCCGTGCTGATGATGATCCCGGAGGCGTGGGAGAACCACGACTCCATGGACCCGGCCCGCCGCGCCTTCTACCAGTTCCACTCCACGATGATGGAACCCTGGGACGGCCCGGCCTGCGTCACCTTCACCGACGGCACCCAGGTCGGCGCGGTCCTCGACCGCAACGGCCTGCGCCCCGGCCGCTACTGGGTCACCGACGAGGGCCTCGTCGTCCTCGGCTCCGAGGTCGGTGTCCTCGACATCGACCCCGCGAAGGTCGTCCGCAAGGGCCGCCTGCAGCCCGGCCGCATGTTCCTCGTGGACACCGCCGAGCACCGCATCATCGAGGACGACGAGATCAAGGCCGGCCTCGCCGCCGAGAAGCCGTACGCCGACTGGCTCGAAGCCGGTGAGATCGAGCTGTCCGACCTGCCCGAGCGTGAGCACATCGTGCACACGCACGCCTCGGTCACCCGCCGCCAGCAGACCTTCGGCTACACCGAGGAGGAGCTGCGCGTCATCCTCGCGCCGATGGCCAAGGCCGGTGCGGAGCCCATCGGTTCGATGGGCACCGACTCGCCGATCGCCGCGCTCTCCGCGCGCCCCCGGCTGCTCTTCGACTACTTCACGCAGCTGTTCGCGCAGGTCACCAACCCGCCGCTGGACGCGATCAGGGAAGAGCTCGTGACCTCCCTGCGCTCGTCCCTCGGCCCCGCGAGCAACCTGCTGGAGCCGACGGCCGCGTCCTGTCGTAGCGTCACCCTGCCCTTCCCGGTGATCGACAACGACGAGCTGGCCAAGCTCATCCACATCAACGCCGACGGCGACATGCCCGGCATGAAGGCCGCGACCCTCTCCGGCCTGTACCGGGTCTCCGGCGGCGGTGACGCCCTCGCGGCCCGCCTCGCGGAGATCTGTACCGAGGCCGACGCGGCCATCGAGAACGGCGCCCGGCTGATCGTCCTCTCGGACCGGCACTCCGACGCCGAGCACGCGCCGATCCCGTCGCTGCTGCTCACCGCCGCCGTCCACCACCACCTCATCCGCACCAAGCAGCGCACCCAGGTGGGCCTGCTGGTGGAGGCCGGTGACGTCCGCGAGGTCCACCACGTCGCGCTGCTCATCGGCTTCGGCGCCGCGGCCGTCAACCCGTACCTGGCGATGGAGTCCGTCGAGGACCTCGTCCGCGCGGGCACGTTCCTCACCGACATCGAGGCCGAGCAGGCCATCCGCAACCTGATCTACGCGCTCGGCAAGGGCGTCCTCAAGGTCATGTCCAAGATGGGCATCTCGACGGTCGCCTCCTACCGGGGCGCCCAGGTCTTCGAAGCGGTCGGCCTGGACGAGCAGTTCGTCAACAGCTACTTCAGCGGTACGGCCACCAAGATCGGCGGCGTCGGCATCGACGTCATCGCCAAGGAGGTCGCCGCCCGGCACGCGAAGGCGTACCCGGCCAGCGGCATCGCGCCCGCGCACCGCGCCCTCGACATAGGCGGCGAGTACCAGTGGCGCCGCGAGGGCGAGCCGCACCTGTTCGACCCGGAGACGGTCTTCCGCCTCCAGCACTCGACGCGCACCAACCGGTACGACATCTTCAAGAAGTACACGGACCGCGTGAACGAGCAGTCCGAGCGGCTGATGACCCTGCGCGGTCTGTTCGGCTTCAAGTCGCACCGGCCGTCGATCTCCATCGACGAGGTCGAGCCCGTCTCCGAGATCGTCAAGCGCTTCTCCACCGGCGCCATGTCGTACGGCTCCATCTCCCTGGAGGCGCACGAGACGCTCGCCATCGCCATGAACCAGCTGGGCGCCAAGTCCAACACCGGTGAGGGCGGCGAAGACGCGGACCGGCTCTACGACCCGGCCCGGCGCAGCGCCATCAAGCAGGTCGCCTCCGGCCGCTTCGGCGTCACCTCCGAGTACCTGGTCAACGCGGACGACATCCAGATCAAGATGGCCCAGGGCGCCAAGCCCGGCGAGGGCGGCCAGCTGCCCGGCCACAAGGTCTACCCGTGGGTCGCGAAGACACGTCACTCGACCCCCGGTGTCGGTCTGATCTCCCCGCCGCCGCACCACGACATCTACTCCATCGAGGACCTCGCCCAGCTGATCCACGACCTGAAGAACGCGAACCCGCAGGCGCGGATTCACGTCAAGCTGGTCTCGGAGGTCGGCGTCGGCACGGTCGCCGCGGGTGTGTCCAAGGCGCACGCGGACGTCGTGCTCATCTCCGGCCACGACGGCGGTACGGGCGCGTCCCCGCTGACGTCGCTCAAGCACGCCGGTGGACCTTGGGAGTTGGGCCTCGCCGAGACCCAGCAGACGCTCCTTTTGAATGGCCTGAGGGACCGGATCGTGGTCCAGACGGACGGCCAGCTCAAGACCGGCCGTGACGTCGTCATCGCCGCACTGCTGGGCGCCGAGGAGTTCGGTTTCGCGACCGCGCCGCTCGTCGTCTCCGGCTGCGTCATGATGCGCGTCTGCCACCTGGACACCTGCCCGGTCGGCATCGCCACGCAGAACCCGGTGCTCCGCGACCGGTTCGCCGGCAAGGCCGAATACGTCGTGAACTTCTTCCAGTTCATCGCCGAAGAGGTCCGCGAGATCCTCGCCGAGCTGGGCTTCCGCACCATCGAGGAGGCCGTCGGTCAGGCCGGCACGCTCGACGTCGAGCGCGCGGTGGACCACTGGAAGGCGCAGGGCCTGGACCTGGCCCCGCTGTTCTACGTGCCCGAACTCCCGGACGGCGCCGCCCTCCACCAGGTCGTCCAGCAGGACCACGGCCTGGAGAAGGCGCTCGACAACGAGCTGATCAAGCTCGCCGCCGACGCGCTGGCCGCGTCCAGCGCCACCGACGCCCAGCCGGTCCGCGCCCAGGTCGCGATCCGCAACATCAACCGCACGGTCGGCACGATGCTCGGCCACGAGGTGACGAAGAAGTTCGGCGGGGCGGGTCTGCCCGACGACACCATCGACATCACCTTCACGGGCAGCGCGGGCCAGTCCTTCGGTGCCTTCCTCCCGCGCGGTGTCACGCTGCGCCTGGAGGGCGACGCCAACGACTATGTCGGCAAGGGCCTTTCGGGCGGCCGGGTGATCGTCCGTCCCGACCGGGGCGCCGACCACCTCGCCGAGTTCTCCACCATCGCGGGCAACACCATCGCCTACGGTGCGACCGGTGGCGAGCTGTTCCTGCGCGGCCGTACGGGCGAGCGGTTCTGTGTCCGCAACTCCGGTGCCACGGTGGTCTCCGAGGGTGTGGGCGACCACGGCTGCGAGTACATGACCGGCGGCCGGGCGGTCGTCCTGGGCGAGACCGGCCGCAACTTCGCGGCGGGCATGTCCGGCGGCATCGCCTACGTCATCGACCTGAACCCCGACAACGTGAACGTCGGAAACGCGGGCGCCGTCGAGGAGTTGGACGACGCCGACAAGCAGTGGCTGCACGACGTGGTGCGCCGCCACGCCGAGGAGACCGCTTCCACGGTCGCCGAGAAGCTGCTCGCCGAGTGGGCCGTGTCCGTGGACCGCTTCAGCAAGATCATCCCCAGCGCCTACAAGGCAGTGCTCGCCGCCAAGGACGCCGCCGAGCGAGCGGGTCTCTCCGAGACCGAGATCACCGAGAAGATGATGGAGGCGGCGATCAATGGCTGACCCGAAGGGCTTTCTGAACCACGGGCGCGAGGTCGCCAAGTCCCGTCCCGTAGACGTTCGTCTGAAGGACTGGAACGAGGTCTACGTCCCCGGTTCGCTGCTGCCGATCATCGGCAAGCAGGCGAGCCGGTGCATGGACTGCGGTATCCCGTTCTGTCACAACGGCTGTCCGCTGGGGAACCTGATCCCCGAGTGGAACGACTACGCCTACCGCGAGGACTGGACGGCCGCCTCCGAGCGCCTCCACGCCACCAACAACTTCCCCGAGTTCACCGGGCGGTTGTGCCCGGCTCCCTGCGAGTCGGCGTGCGTGCTGGGCATCAACCAGCCGCCGGTCACCATCAAGAACGTCGAGGTCTCCATCATCGACAAGGCCTGGGAGACGGGCGACGTCGCCCCGCAGGCCCCGGAGCGCCTCTCCGGCAAGACCGTCGCGGTCGTCGGCTCGGGCCCGGCGGGCCTCGCCGCCGCCCAGCAGCTCACACGGGCCGGCCACACCGTCGCCGTCTACGAGCGCGCGGACCGCATCGGGGGCCTTCTCCGGTACGGCATCCCCGAGTTCAAGATGGAGAAGCGGCACATCAACCGCCGCATAGAGCAGATGCGCGCGGAGGGCACCCGCTTCCGCACCGGCATCGAGATCGGCGTCGACCTCAAGGCCACCGACCTGCGCAAGCGCTACGACGCGGTCGTCATCGCCGCCGGTGCCACCACCGCCCGTGATCTCCCCGTCCCCGGGCGGGAGTTGAAGGGCGTGTACCAGGCGATGGAGTACCTGCCCCTGTCGAACAAGGTCCAGGAGGGTGACTACGTCACCGCCCCGGTCTCGGCCGAGGGCAAGCACGTCGTGGTGATCGGCGGCGGCGACACCGGCGCGGACTGCGTGGGTACGGCGCACCGTCAAGGCGCGGCCTCCGTCACGCAGTTGGAGATCATGCCCCGCCCCGGCGATGAGCGGAACGCGGTCGCGCAGCCCTGGCCGACCTTCCCGATGCTCTACAAGGTGACGTCCGCGCACGAGGAGGGCGGTGAGCGGGTCTACTCCGTCAACACCACCCACTTCGAGGGCGACGAGGACGGCAACGTCCAGTGGCTGCACCTCGTCGAGGTCGCGTTCGTAGACGGCAAGCTGACCCAGAAGCCGGGCACGGAGCGCAAGATCCCCGCCCAACTGGTCACGCTGGCCATGGGGTTCACCGGCACCGACCGCGAGAACGGTCTCGTCGACCAGTTCGCCCTGGGTCTCGACGAGCGCGGCAACATCGCCCGCGACGCCGACTTCCAGACCAACGTCCCCGGCGTGTTCGTCGCCGGTGACGCGGGCCGCGGCCAGTCCCTCATCGTGTGGGCGATCGCGGAGGGCCGCTCGGCCGCCCGTGGCGTCGACCGCTTCCTGACCGGCGCCAGCGAACTGCCGGCGCCGATCCGGCCGACGGACCGCTCGCTGATGGTCTGACGGTTCGCGGGCTTGCGGTTCATGGCCTGACGGTTCATCACAAGACGTCCCGTACAAAGGCGTACGGGCGGGTCATCTGGGGGGAGACCCCCAGACCCCCCGACGGCGCTTGCCCTGTCCCCGACCGGACCCGGCAGGCGCCGCCGCATGTCCGGGACCAAGTCCCCCTCTTCTACGGCACCTTGTACGTCTCCCCGTACACCTTCCACACCAGCGGCGTCCGCAGTTCGAGGTTCCCCTCGTCCAGGAACTTCCGCTGCGCCGTGTCGACGCGGGAGGTGTCGATGCCGGGATGCTTGGCCTGCATGGTGGCGCGCCGGATGTCGAGGAAGGTGCCCAAGTAGGCCCTCTCGGAGCCTCCTTCGGCGGGCGGCTTGGCGCGCTGCTTCGCCCGTGCCCGGATGCCGTAGAAGCCGTCCGTGCCCGGGCCGTGGAAGACCATCGCGTCGTAGTAGATGAACTGGCCGAGCGGGCCCAGGCCGTCGCGCTTGGCGGTGCTGACCGCCGGGTCGAAGTAGATGCGGTCGCGTTCCGCGTCCTGTGCCGCCTGGAAGGCGGGGACCTTCGCCTCGGCGCGCCAGGCGGCCGGGAAGCCGGGGTCCAGGCCCTGGTGGGAGTCCGTGCCGTCGACCCTGCGCAGGGCGGGGAGATAGCGGGCGAGGCCGTTGCCGGGGTGGGCGGCGGTGTAGGTCTCGACGAGGACGAGCAGGTCGTGGGTGCCGGTGCAGAAGCCGATGACGCCCGCGGTGTAGCCCTGTCCGTCGCCGATGTCCTGCACATATCCGTACGCGCTGCGCCAGTCGAGCGTCGAGTTCTCGGCGCTGGCCACCAGCTCCTGTGCGAGGTTCTTCATGGCCGGCGCGGCCAGGCCCACGGCTGCTCTCCCCTGCGTCGTGGCCGACGGGGGCACGGGCCGCGGGTCGTCGTGGGCGGTGGGCGAGGAGCCGTAGGCCGTCGCGGCGAGGACGACGGGTACGGCGGCGAGGATCAGGACGCCGGCGCGTTTCATGGGGCCAGAGTAGGGGCGGTTACGTCCCTTATTCCGGGGGTTGGGGGGACAATGGGCTCGCCAGACCTCCGTGGCGTAATCTCGGTCCTTTCGCCGTGATCCGAAGGGAGCCCCTGTGGCCGCGATCTCGCTCAGCAAGGTCGAGGAGACCGCGCCCGCGCTGGTCAGCCTGTACAAGAGCGCCGGGGTCTCGCTCCGCAAGCACGGGCTGGACGGGCAGCGCGCGGCCGTCTATCTGGTGGTCGACTACTCGGGCTCCATGAAGCCGTACTACAAGGACGGCAGCGTGCAGGCCCTCGCCGACCGGGTGTTGGGCCTGTCCGCGCACCTGGACGACGACGGGACCGTGCCCGTTGTCTTCTTCTCGACCGACGTCGACGCCGTCACGGACATCGCCCTCGACAGCCATCAGGGGCGGATCGACCGCATCGTGGCCGGGCTCGGGCACATGGGCAAGACGAGCTACCACCTGGCCATGGACGCCGTCATCGACCACTATCTCGACAGCGGCTCCAAGGAGCCCGCGCTCGTCGTCTTCCAGACCGACGGCGGCCCGATCAACAAGCTCGCCGCGGAACGCTATGTGTGCAAGGCCGCGAAGCTGCCGATGTTCTGGCAGTTCGTCGGGTTCGGCGACGCGAAGAGCAAGCAGTTCGAATTCCTGCGCAAACTGGACGAGTTGGCGGTGCCGCAGAAGCGGGCGGTCGACAACGCGGGCTTCTTCCACGCCGGTTCGGATCCGCTGCGGATGTCCGACGCGGAGCTGTACGACCGACTCGTGGGCGAGTTCCCGCAGTGGCTGTCCGCCGCACGGGAGCGGGGGATCGTCCAGTGACCCGCCTCCTGCCCGCCTCCGCGCGAACCGCCGTGCCCTGGAAGAACGGTGGCGGTGTCACCCGCGAGATCGCCGCCTGGCCCGAGGGCTCGGGCATGGACGACTTCGTGTGGCGGGTGAGTCTGGCCGAGGTCGGGGCGGACGGGCCGTTCTCCGCCTTCCCCGACGTGGACCGGACCCTGGCCCTCGTCGAGGGCGCCGGCATGGACCTCACCGTCGACGGCGCACGGCAGCTCGTCAACACCCGTTACGTTCCACGGGACTTCAGAGGCGACGTACCGACCGACTGCCGGTTGCTGGACGGCCCGGTCGTCAACCTCAACGTCATGTGGCGCAGGAGCGCCGGTTCTACGACCCCCACGGTGGCCGTCGTGCGGGGGCGGCTGCGGGTGGGCACGGGCGCCCTGGTGGTGGCGCTCGACGGGACCGCCGAGGTGGCCGGGCTGACCCTCGGGCCTTACGACGCCGTGCAGTTGGGCGATGAGGAAGGTGAGCTGCACGCGCGGGGTCGTGCCGCCGTGATCGGGCCGTCATTGCCCGCTGACGCACCGTTGGCTTAGCCGGGCCCCCGTGACACCCTGTGGGGTGATCCGGACGGGGAGGGCGGCGAACGTATGGACGGCGCACGATCGGTGAACGGCACGGTGGGCGGCGGGCGGCCGGGCGAACCCGGCAAGGGGGAGAAGCTCGCCGACTGGGCGGACGGACGGCTCGGGCTGTACGCGCTGGCCAAGGCCAATATGCGCAAGGTCTTCCCGGACCACTGGTCCTTCATGCTGGGCGAGATCTGCCTCTACAGCTTCATCATCCTGATCCTCACCGGTGTCTACCTCACCCTGTTCTTCGAACCGAGCGGTGTCGAGGTCATCTACCACGGCTCCTACACGCCGTTGAACGGCATCCCGATGACCCGCGCGTTCGAGTCCACGCTCGACATCAGCTTCGAGGTGCGCGGCGGCCTGCTGATCCGGCAGATCCACCACTGGGCGGCGGTCGTCTTCATCGCCGGCATGCTCATCCACATGATGCGGGTGTTCTTCACCGGCGCCTACCGCAAGCCGCGCGAGCTCAACTGGGTGTTCGGCTGGACCCTGTTGTTCCTCGGCATCATGACAGGCCTGACCGGCTACTCGCTCCCCGACGACCTGTTGTCCGGCACCGGCATCCGCTTCGCGGACGGCGCGATCCTGTCGGTGCCGATCGTCGGGACGTACATGTCGATGTTCCTGTTCGGCGGGGAGTTCCCGGGTCACGACATCATCTCGCGGCTCTTCCCGATCCATGTGCTGCTGCTGCCGGGGATCATGCTGGGCCTGGTGGTCGCGCATCTGATCCTGGTCTTCTACCACAAGCACACGCAGTACCCCGGCGCCGGACGGGACCAGAAGAGCGTGGTCGGCATGCCCTTCCTGCCCGTCTACATGGCCAAGGCGGGCGGCTTCTTCTTCCTCGTCTTCGGGGTGCTCGCCCTCATGGGCGGGATCGCCAGCATCAACCCCGTGTGGGCGTTCGGACCGTACCGGCCGGACCTGGTGACGACCGGTGCCCAACCCGACTGGTATCTCGGCTTCTCCGAGGGACTGATCCGGGTGATGCCGGGATGGGAGATCGACGCCTGGGGCCACACACTGGAGTTGGGCGTCTTCATCCCCTTCACGCTCTTCCCGCTGATCCTCGCCGCCATCGGCGCCTACCCGTTCATCGAGGCGTGGATCACCGGCGACAAACGCGAACACCACATCCTGGACCGCCCGCGCAACATGCCCGTGCGCACCGGACTAGGGGTGGCCTGGCTGAGTCTGTACGGCGTGCTGCTGATCGGCGGCGGCAACGACGTGGTGGCCACCCATCTCAACCTGTCGATCAACGCGATCACTTGGTTCGTGCGCATCTCGTTCTTCGTGCTGCCGGTCGTCGCCTTCCTCGTCACCAAGCGGGTCTGCATGGGACTCCAGCGGCGGGACCGGGACACCGTGCTGCACGGCCGCGAGTCGGGCCTCATCAAGATGCTGCCGCACGGCGAGTACGTCGAGGTCCACGAACCCCTCACCCAGGACCAGCTGTTCCGGCTCACCCAGCACGAGCAGGAGCCGCCCTACGAGATCGGCCCGCTCGTCGACGCGAACGGCGTGCAGCGGCAGGTCAAGGGCGGACAGCGGGTACGGGCCCGGCTCGCCAAGGCGATGTTCGGTCCCGAGACCCACATCCCGAAGCCGACGGCGGAGGAGTACAAGGAACTCACGAGCGGCGACCACCACCACTGAAGCCGTCGAGCACGGCGGCCCGGCACTCACCCGGGTCGCCCCAACTCGCGCGCAGGGCACGGGCCTTGGTCAACCACAGCGACAGGTCGTACTCCGCCGTGTAGCCGATCGCCCCGTGCAGCTGAAGCGCCGTACGGGCCGTCGCGTACGCCGCCTCGCACGCCGTGACCTTCGCGGCGGCCACGTCCGACTCCGTCATGGTGAGCGCGGCGCCGAAGAGCAGCGGGCGCGCGAACTCCAACGCGATCTTCGCGTCGGCCAGTTGGTGCTTCACGACCTGGAACGAGCCTATGGGGACGCCGAATTGGGTGCGCTGCTTCACGTACGCGACCGTCCTGTCGAGCAGCGCGAGGCCGACACCGAGAGCCTGGGCGGCGGTGGCGAGCCGGGCCCAGGTGACGGCGTGGGCCACGGGCGGGTCGGGGCTGAGGAGTTCGCCGCCCGGGAGGAGGGCGGTGAGGCGGCGCGCCGGGTCCAGGGACGCACGTACCGGCCCGTGCCCGGGGGCCAGCCGCAGACCGTCGGCGTCCCAGGCCAGCCGGGTCGTCGCCACATCACCGTCCAGTGCGTACGACCCCGCCGGCGCCGCCGTGGCCATCGCCTCGCCCGACGCCAGCGCGGGCAACAGGCGTTTCGCGGGCCCGGGTTCGGTCAGCAGCGCCGCCGCAGCGACCGTCTCCACCAGCGGGCCCGGTACCGCGTGCCGCCCCAACTCCACGAACGCCACCGCGAGTTCGACCGGGTGCGCGCCCAGCCCCTCGTACGCCTCCGGCACCGCCAGCGCGAACACCCCCGCCTGCGCGACACGGCGCCACAGCGCGCGCCCGCTCGCATGGTCGCCGCGACTCCAGGACCGTACGACCGCCGGGGTGTCCGCGGCCGTCAGCATCGCGTTCAACGAGTCGGCGAACGCCCGCTGTTCGGGGTCGAGGAGGAAGCGCATCAGCGGCGGCCCTTCGGCAGGCCGAGCAGGCACTCGGCGATGATGTCGCGCTGGATCTCGTTCGTACCGGCGTAGATGGGTCCCGCGAGGGAGAAGACGTAGCCCTCGGCCCACTCCGTGTCCGCCAACTCGCCCTCCTCGCCGAGCAGTTCGAGGGCTGTTTCGTGCAGGGCGATGTCGTACTCGGACCAGAAGACCTTGTTCAGGCTGGACTCCGGGCCGATGGACTCGCCGTCGAGGAAGCGGGAGGCGTTGGCGTAGGTGAAGAGCTGGTAGGCGCGGGCGCCGATCACGGCGTCGGCCACCCGGTCCCTTGCGATGGGTGAACTGCCGTGCGTCCGCCAGAGGTTGAGGAGGCGGTCGGCGGAGGCGAGGAAGCGGCCGGGGGAGCGGAGGGTGAGACCGCGTTCGTTGCCCGCGGTCGACATGGCGACCCGCCAGCCCTGGCCCGGCTCGCCGATCACGTCCTCGTCGGGCACGAACACCTCGTCCAGGAACAGCTCCGCGAAGGCCGGCTTCCCGTCGAGGCGGCCGACCGGGCGGACCGTGACGCCGGGCGCGCGCAGGTCGAACATCAGGTAGGTCAGGCCCTGATGGGGCTTCGGGGTGTCCGGCTCGCTGCGGAACAGGCCGTACGCGCGGTCCGCGAAGGCCGCCCGCGACGACCACGTCTTCTGCCCGCTCAGCAGCCAGCCCCCGCCCGTGCGCACCGCCCGCGAGGTCAGCGACGCCAGGTCCGAACCCGCCTCCGGCTCCGACCACGCCTGCGCCCACACCACTTGGCCGGTCGCCATCGACGGCAGCACGCGCGCGCGTTGCTCCCGCGTGCCGTGGTCGAAGAGGGTCGGGGCGAGCAGGTTGATGCCGTTCTGACCGACCCGGCCCGGCGCGCCCGCCGCGTAGTACTCCTCCTCGAAGACCAGCCACCGCACGATGTCCACGCCCCGGCCGCCGTACTCCTCGGGCCACGACACCACCGACCAGCGGTCCGCGGCGAGTTGGGCCTCCCAGGCGCGGTGCGCGGCGAAGCCGTCGGCAGTTTCCAGGGAGGGGAGGGGGACGGCCGGCACATGCGCGTGCAGCCAGGCGCGGGCCTCGGCGCGGAACGCCTCCTGGCCGGGTGTGAAGTCGAGGTCCATCGACGGCGGTTCCTCCCCGGGAATCCTTCCCTAACAAGTGTTTGGTAGGTTAGCGTGGCCGTATGACAGGCGTCGAGAGTCCGGCATACGTCCCCGGGCACGGGCTGCTGAAGGGACGCACCGCCGTCGTCACCGCCGCCGCCGGCGCGGGGATCGGCGGGGCGACCGCGCGCCGCTTCCTCCAGGAGGGCGCCCGCGTGCTGATCAGCGACGCGCACACGCGGCGGCTCAAGGAGTACGAGGCCGAGCTGGCCGGGGAGTTCGGCGCCGAGTCGGTCGCCGCGCTGCCGTGCGATGTCACCGACGAGGCCCAGGTGCAGGCGCTGTTCGACGCGGCCGTCGCCGCGCACGGACGCCTCGACGTCGTCGTCAACAACGCGGGCCTGGGCGGCACTTCGGACCTCGTCGACATGGCCGACGAACAGTGGTCGAGGGTGCTGGACGTGACGTTGAACGGCACCTTCCGGTGCACCCGGGCGGCCCTGCGCGCGATGCGCGGGACCGGTGGTGGCGTGATCGTCAACAACGCCTCCGTCGTCGGCTGGCGCGCCCAGGCCGGGCAGGCGCACTACGCGGCGGCCAAGGCGGGCGTGATGGCGCTGACCCGGTGCGCGGCGATCGAGGCCGCCGAGTACGGGGTGCGGGTCAACGCGGTCTCCCCGAGCCTCGCCATGCACCCGCACCTGGTGAAGGTGACGACACCCGAACTGCTGGCCGAACTCACCGCGCGCGAGGCCTTCGGGCGGTACGCGGAGCCCTGGGAGGTGGCCAACGTGATCGTGTTCCTGGCCTCGGACTACTCGTCGTACATGACGGGCGAGACCGTCTCCGTCAGCAGCCAGCATGCGTAGCGGGACCGGGGGCCAGAGCTGTGGCAGGACAATGGTCCCGTGCCGACCAAGAAGAAGCCCCCGGTGACCGCCGCGCCGGCCCGCCGTCGTGAACTCCTCGACACGGCGGCCGAGGTCTTCGCCGAGCAGGGGTACAACGCCACCACCGTACGGAAGATCGCCGACCACGCGGGCATGCTCGCGGGCAGCCTCTACTACCACTTCGACTCCAAGGAATCGATGCTGGAGGAGATCCTGCGCACCTTCCTCGACGAACTCTGGGCCGGCTACGACACCGTCCTGGACGCCGAGTTGAGTCCGCGCGAGACGCTGGAGGCCCTGGTCACCGAGTCGTTCCGGGAGATCGACCGGCACCGCGCCGCCGTCGCGATCTACCAGAAGGAGAGCAAGCACCTGGTCGCGCAGGAGCGGTTCGCGTTCCTCGCCGAGTCGCAGCGCAGGTTCGAGAAGGCGTGGCTGTCCACGCTGGAGCGCGGGGTCGCCGCCCGGGTCTTCCGGGCCGACCTCGACGTCCGGCTCACCTACCGGTTCGTCCGGGACACGGTGTGGGTCGCCGCGTCCTGGTACCGGCCGGGCGGACAGCACAGCGCGGAGGAGATCGCCCGGCAGTACCTGTCGATGGTGCTGGACGGGATCGCCGTACGCACATAACTCATGGGTTTGTATGGGGAGTTGACATGGCCGAGGCCTATATCGTCGAAGCGGTCCGTACGCCCGTCGGGCGGCGCGGGGGAGGGCTGAGCGGGGTGCATCCGGCCGACCTGGGGGCGCATGTGCTCAAGGAACTGGTCGCGCGCTCGGGGATCGATCCCGCCGCCGTGGAGGACGTCGTCTTCGGGTGCCTGGACGCGGTCGGGCCGCAGGCCGGGGACATCGCGCGGACCGCCTGGCTGGCGGCCGGACTGCCCGAGGAGGTGCCGGGGGTGACCGTGGACCGGCAGTGCGGGTCCTCGCAGCAGGCCGTGCACTTCGCGGCGCAGGGCGTGCTGTCCGGCACCCAGGACCTGGTCGTCGCCGGTGGCGTCCAGAACATGTCGCTGATCCCCATCGCCTTCGCCTCCCGGCAGGCCGCCGAACCGCTCGGCCTCACGGACGGCCCCTTCGCGGGCAGCGAGGGCTGGCGGGCGCGCTACGGGACGCAGCCCGTCAACCAGTTCGCCGGGGCCGAGATGATCGCCGCGAAGTGGGGGATCACCAGGCAGGACCAGGAGGAGTTCGCACTCCGCTCGCACCGGCGGGCCCTGCGCGCCATCGACGAGGGCCGCTTCGAACGGGAGACGGTGGCCTACGGCCCGGTCGGCGTCGACGAGGGCCCGCGCCGGGACACCTCGCTGGAGAAGATGGCCGGTCTGAAGCCCGTCGTCGACGGCGGCACCATCACCGCCGCCTGTTCCTCCCAGGTCTCCGACGGCGCGGCGGCGATGCTGCTGGCCTCGGAACGGGCGGTGCGCGAGCACGGGTTGACGCCCCGCGCCCGGATTCATCACCTCTCCGTGCGCGGCGAGGACCCGATCCGGATGCTCTCGGCGCCCATCCCGGCCACCGCCCACGCGTTGAAGAAGACCGGTCTGTCCATCGACGCCATCGACCTCGTCGAGATCAACGAGGCCTTCGCCCCGGTCGTCCTCGCCTGGCTGAAGGAGACGGGCGCGGACCCCGACAAGGTGAACGTCAACGGCGGCGCCATCGCGCTGGGCCACCCGCTCGGCGCGACCGGCGTCAAGCTCATGACGACCCTCCTGCACGAACTGGAGCGCACCGGCGGCCGGTTCGGCCTCCAGACCATGTGCGAGGGCGGCGGCCAGGCGAACGTGACGATCATCGAACGGCTCTGACCGGCCGGAGCCGCACTGGACACCGTTGGCGAATCCGAGGGGGGTGGGGACCCAGTTCCGAGAATGTGACACTCGGGGTAGGAAGTGTCACATTCTCGGAGACGGCATCCCGGACCTCCGGCACAGACCCACCGTGGCCCCGCCCCGCACTTCAGGCGTCGGACCGGACCAGCGCCCACAGCACTTCGTCGGCCTCCTTCATCACCCGCAGCACCAGCTCCGCGCACGACGGCAGATCGTCGATCACCCCGGCGACCTGCCCGGAGGCCATCACGCCGAGATCCGTCCGCCCGTCCACCATCGACGCCTTGAGCAGCATCGGCGTGTTCGCGGCCAGCAGGACCTGGCTCCACGTCAGGTCCTTGCCGTGCTTCATGGCGAGGCCGTCGCGGATCATCCGCCGCCAGGTCAGCCCGGACAGGCGGCGGAATCCCGCGGCCCGGCGTATCGCCTGGAACAGGGTCCTCGTACGGCCGGAGTTCTCCAGGGTCTCGACCAGTTCCGTACGGAGCATGCGGTGCGGCAGGCCGTCGACCGCCCGGGTGACCGTGACGTCCTTGACCGCCGCCGCCAGATAGGCCGCCTTCACCGCGTCCGGGACCGTCGAGTCCGAGGTGAGGAGGAAACGGGTGCCCATGGCGACGCCCGCCGCGCCGTAGGCCAGCGCGGCGACCAGCCCCCGCCCGTCGAAGAAACCGCCCGCCGCCACGACCGGGATGTCCACCGCGTCCACGACCTGCGGCAGCAGCACCGTCGTCGCCACCTCCCCGGTGTGCCCGCCGCCCTCCCCGCCCTGCACGATCACCGCGTCCGCACCCCACGCGGCGACCTTCTCCGCGTGCCTCCGCGCCCCGATCGACGGGATCACGACCACGCCCGCCTCCTTCAGCTCCGCGATCAACTCGGCGGACGGCGCGAGCGCGAAGGACGCGACCCGTACGCCCTCCTCGATCATGATCCGCACCCGGTCGCCGGCGTCGGTCGCGTCCGCGCGCAGATTCACCCCGAACGGCGCCGACGTACGGGACTTGACCTCGCGGATCGCCTCCCGCAGCCGGTCCGGGCCCATGGTCGCGGAGGCCAGGATGCCCAACGCGCCCGCGTTCGCCGTGGCCGACACCAGGCGCGGTCCCGCGACCCAGCCCATCCCCGTCTGCACGATCGGATGCCGGACCCCGACCAGCCGGGTCAGCGCGGTCTCCATCACGCACTCACTTCCCTGCGGCGGGTGTCCGCGGGGTCGATGACCTCCCGGATCAACCGCAGTTCCTCCGGGGTGGGTTCGCGCGTCGGCGGCACCTCGTCCGGCACGGTCAGCTCGAAGCCGGTCGCCTCCCTGACCTGCTCCACCGTGACCCCCGGATGCAGCGAGGCCAGCCGCATCGAGCGGTCGGGGGTCGCGAAGTCGAAGACACCGAGGTCGGAGACGACCCGGGGGATGCGGTGGAAACGGGCCGACCCCGGGTGCTCGGCGACCCGGTCGTACCCCACCCCGCACACCATGTCGACCTTCTCCACGAACACCCGCCGGGAGTGCCGCGGTATCCAGTAACTGGTGGGATTGTTCAGCGTGTTGAGCGGCGCACCGCGCACCCCGAGCAGCTGCCGCTTCGGCCGCGCCCAGTCGCCGATGCACGAGATGTTCTGGTTGCCGTACCGGTCGATCTGGCTCGCGCCCATCATCACGTGCCGGCGTCCGCCGGACACCAGGGCGAGGTGTTGCCGGTACGGCAACCAGCCCTCCGGTGTCCCGTCCGGACGGACGATCATCGCCTCGCCGTCGGTCAGCAACAGGTCGGGCGCGAAGGTGAGCCGGGCCAGCCGCGCGCCGACGGACGGGATCGGGCCCATCGGGCTGGCCAGGATCTCACCGGCGTCACGCCACGCCTCCGCACAGGCGATCACGCAGTATTCGGAACGCAGTACCTCCATCACCCCTGCTCCTCCTGCCAGTTGCGTACCGCCGACCGGTAGGCCGCTTCGTCACCGGCGAGGAAGCGTTCGGAGAACTCCGTCCACGGCGTCGCCGCGTACAGCCGCTGGAAGCCCTCGTCCCTGCCGTAGTCGGGAGCGCACGACGTGAAGTGGGCGCCGCCGGGAGCCTCGACGACCCCGGTCACGCTCAGCCGCTTGACGAGCAGGGACTGCACAGGCGCCTCCTTCGTCAACTCGGCCGTGTCCACGATCCGTTCGCAGGAGACATAGGCCGCGTCCGCCGCCTCGCAGAACAGGTCGTCGAAATACGGGTCCGGGCCCAGATACTGCCCGTTGCCCAACCGGTCGGCGCGGTTGACGTGCACCAGGGCCGCGTCCAGGCGCAGCGCGGGCATCGCCACGAACGTCTCCCCGTCGTCGTACGGCGAAGTGACCGTCCGCAGGCCGGGGTTGACCCGCATGACGTCCGAACCGATGCCCGCGCGCACCGGCAGGAACGGCAGCCGGTTCGCCGCCGCGCGCAGCCCCCACATGAACATGCCCTCGTCCACCTCCGTCAGCTCGAACGCCCCGCGCTCGCGTGCCGCCCGGTAGTGCGGTTCGAGCGGGACGGAATCGAGGGTGACGAAGGGCGCCACCAGCTTGCGGACCCGGCCGGCCGCCACCAGCATCCCGACGTCCGGGCCGCCGTACGAGACCAGGGTGAGATCGGTGATGTCGGTCCGCAGCACCGCCCTGAGCAGCGACAACGGCTTGCGTCGGGCACCCCAGCCGCCGATGCCGAGGGTCATGCCGCTCGCCAGCCGGGAGACGACCTCGTCGGTGGTCATCGTCTTGTCGGTCACCTGTGCCCCCTCTCCTGCTTTTCCGACTCTCCTGCGGTGTTTCCGAACGTGTCCCGGACCCGGTCCGCCACCCCGCTGACGCTCGCCTCGTAGGTGAAGCCCTGCTCGAAGCGGTAGCTGCGGCGGACGTCGACGGGGTCGATACCGTTGATCGCGGACTTGGCGAGCCGGATCAGCTCGCCGTCCTTGGCGGCTATCTCCGCCGCCAACTCCAGTGCGGCGGGCAGCAGTTCGGCGCGTGGTACGACCCGCCACACCGAGCCGTGCGCGTGCAGCTCGGCCGCCGTCGCCGTACGCGAGGTGTAGTACAGGGCGCGCATCAGGTGCTGGGGGACCAGCCGGGCCAGATGCGTGGCCGCGCCCAGTGCGCCCCGGTCCAGCTCGGGCAGGCCGAAGGTGGCGTCCTCGCTCGCCACGATCACGTCCGCGTTCCCCACCAGACCGATGCCCCCGCCCAGACAGAAACCCTGCACGGCCGCGACCACGGGCACCTCGCACTCGTACACCGCCGCGAACGCCTCGAAACAGCCACGGTTCACCCCGACCAGGGCCGACTGCCCGCGCGCCTGTATCTCCTTGATGTCCACGCCCGCGTTGAAACCCCGCCCCTCGGCCGCCAGCACGACACAGCGCACGCCGGGGTCGCGCCCGGCCGCGCGCACGGCGTCGGCCAGCGCGAACCAGCCGTCCACCGGCAGCGCGTTCACCGGCGGGTAGTCGACCGTGACGACGGCTACGCCATTTTTTTCGGGCCCCTTTTTCGGGGAGGAGGTGGAGACACCCATGGACGCATCAGCTACCTTTCCACCAAACATTTGTTAGGTGTGAGGCTTCGAAGCTAGCAGCCGGAGAATCCGAGCGGGAGGGCCTGTGGACAACCATCCTGTGGACAACGGCTCTGTGGACAACGGCCCTGTGGGTGACTTGCACGACCGGCCGCTGACCGGCCGGACCGTCCTCGTCACCGGCGGCACCCGAGGCGTCGGCGCCGGAATCGCGCGCGCCTTCGTCGAGGCCGGTGCCGACGTGCTGACCTGTGCGCGCAGGCCGCCCGAAGAGCCGGTCAAGGGAACCGAGTTCAGCCCCCTCGACCTGCGCGACCCGGACGCCGTAAGGGAGTTCTTCGCCGCGCTACCCCGGCTCGACGTGCTCGTCAACAACGCGGGCGGCGCGCCGTACCGCCCGCTCGTCGACGCGGAGGCCCAACGGCACGCGCGGATCATCGAGTTGAACCTCCTCGCGCCGCTCACCGCCACCCTCGCCGCGTACGAACACCTCAAGCGGGCCAAGGGCTCGGTCGTGATGATCGGCAGTGTCAGCGGCAGCCGCCCCTCGCCCGGTTCGGCGGCGTACGGGGCGGCCAAGGCGGGCCTGGAGAACCTGGCCCGTTCGATGGCGGTGGAGTGGGGGCCGGACATCCGCGTCAACACACTCGTCGTCGGCATGGTCCGCACCGAGCTGTCCCACCTCCACTACGGCGGCGAGGACGCCATCGCGGCCGTCTCCCGAACCGTCCCGCTCGGCCGCCTCGCCGACCCCTTGGACGTGGGCGCGGCAGCGGTCTTCCTGGCCTCCCCCTCCGCCGCCTACATCAGCGGGGCGAGCCTTCTGGTCCACGGCGGCGGGGAGCGGCCCGCCTTCCTGGACGCGGCAACTGCCAACAAGGAGAAGTGAGATGAGTGCTCTCTGCGACGGCCGGGTCGTCGTCGTCACCGGCGCGGGCCGGGGTCTCGGCCGCGCCCACGCCCTAGCCTTCGCCGCCGAGGGCGCCCGGGTCGTCGTCAACGACCTCGGCGTCGGCCTCGACGGCACCCCCGACCCCGACAGCCCTGCCGCGCGGGTCGTCGCCGAGATCCGCGCGGCGGGCGGCGAGGCGGTCGCCCACGGCGGCGACATCGCCACCGGCGCCGGTGCCGCGTCCCTGGTGACGACCGCCCTGGAGACCTACGGCCGCCTCGACACCCTTGTCAACAACGCGGGTTACCTGCGCGACCGCATGCTCGTCAACCTCGACGAGGACGACTGGGACGCGGTGACGCGCGTCCACCTCAAGGGCCACTTCCTGCCCCTGAAACACGCCGCCGCACACTGGCGTGCCGAGTCCAAAGCGGGCCGCACGCCGATCGCCCGGATCATCAACACCAGCAGCGGAGCAGGCCTGTTGGGCTCCGTCGGCCAGGGCAACTACAGCGCCGCCAAGGCCGGCATCGTCGCCCTCACCCTCGTCGCGTCCGCCGAACTCGCCCGCTACGGCGTCCAGGTCAACGCGATCGCCCCGGCGGCCCGCACCCGCATGACAGAACACACCTTCGCGGAGACCATGACCGCGCCCGACGCCGGCTTCGACGCGATGGCCCCGGAGAACGTCTCCCCGTTGGTGGTGTGGCTGGGCTCCGCCGCGAGTTCCGGGGTCACCGGGCGGGTCTTCGAGGCGGAGGGCGGGCGCATCACCGTGATGGAGGGGTGGAGGCCGGGACCCAGCGCGGACAAGGGGGCGCGGTGGGGGACGGGGGAGGCGGGGGAGGCTGTGCTGAAACTCCTTGCGGAGGCGGAGGTTCCGGGGGCGGTTTACGGGGCGTAGGCGGGAGGGCTGTACGCCCACTTCCCGGCCAACTGCCACGGGTGGTGGGTGGGCATAGGTCCGGGGGGCTGGGGGCGGAGCCCCCAGGGGGGCCCGCGCCGACACCGCCCACCTGAAAACACACCTACGTGTCGCACTCCAACACCGTCCGGCACAAGGAACACCGTGCCCGTACCCGCCCCCGCACCGGCACCCGGATGCGCTGATGACACGTAGGGCAGGGGAAGGACACCCGCAAGCTGCCACCCCGGTCCCCGCTGAAGGCGTACGGCACGCCCGACAGGGAACCCGGCCCGGGCGCGTGCCGCCGGTCATGGGCATACCGGCGCCGCCCCGCCCACCCCGCCGCCGTCAAGGGAGGCTGCTGCTCGTCACGCCGGGCCTGCGCCATCCCCTTGACGTACGCCGTGTACGCCTGCGGACTCGTGAACCACACCGAGGGATCCTCGCCGAAGACCAGGGCCCGCTTGGCGAGGACGTACCCGAACTCCTCCGGCGTGAGATACCCGAGCTTCTGCGAGGACGCCGAGTCCTCCCGGTACGCGTCGAGCAGCAGCCACCCCGCCCCCAGATACGTCGCCGCCGTGTCCGTGAGGATCTCGTTCTCACGGGTACCGGGGAAGGACAGGTCGAGGCGGTGCAGATAGACGTGCATCACCTCGTGCGCGAGCGCCGCGCCGATGTCCCGGCGATGCGTGCGGAACCGGTCGTTCAGCTCCACGAAGTACTCGGGCCCGGCGGCGAGTTCGACGTTCGCCGCATGCGTCATCTCACGGAAGCTGACGATCAGCCGCGCGTCCGGGAGCCGGTAGTGCCGGACCATCTCGCGGGCCACCCGCTGCGCCCCCAGATGCAGGTCGTCCGTGTCGCCGAAGGCCACGTCGACGGGGGCCACGCTGGTCGCGAACGTCTGGACGGTGTCGTAGGACAACCGCTTGTAGAGCGCGGTGATGGCGTCCCGCACCGTGTCCAGGTGTGGGTAGCCGTGCTCGACCGGTCCGTCGTCCGCCACGTCCGTAACCCCCAAAGACGCCCTGAACCCGCATCCACTCTATGCCGAGGCACCCGGATGCATGCCCCCTATATTTCCCTGACAGATCGCCGCCGAGAAGGCTATGCTCCCCGCGATGACGACAATGACGACTCACTCCGTTCGCAGAATGGGGGTCCCGTCCGCGCAAGGTGAGTGCTGATGCTCCCTCACTCCGCGAACGGGAATTCCCGACCTTCCTTCTGGCCGCGCGTGCGCGAGTTCGCCGTGCCGCCCTCCATGATCGAGACCGCTACGGCCCGCCGCCGCGCCGGGGACTGGGCGGGCGCCTGCGCCGCCGCAGGGGTCGACATCGATCTCGACCTACGTTCCGTCGCGCGCGCCCACGGCCGGGAAATGGCCGCCCGAGTGCGCGCCGACCTCCGCCGACTCGCCCCTGACCTGCTCCGTTGGCATCTGCCGAGGATCGCCCCCGACGGACTGCTGCGCCCGGGACTGACCCTCACCCTGGCCCGCTACGGGGACGATGCCGCGCGCCCGCTCCACCTCGTGGTCCGGACACCACCGGCCTGGGCGGACGGCGGCCAGCGGATCGGCCTCGCGCTGTGGGACGGCACCCACCGCGAGGCCGCGGCCCGCCGGCATCCCCATCCCCGGCCGAGCCGACGCTTCCGCCTCGACCTGCACCGGCACCTGTGGGACGCGGACAGGAGCGGTGAGCTGCGGACCCGGTCCGGGGCCGACCGGCCACCCGGCGACGCACCTCCACCGATCCCCGCTCCGCTGGACACCGTGCCCGAGGCGTGGAACTGCGCCGTCGACCGGTGGGCGGACGAGGCGGCGATCCTGCTCCGCGCCGAGGGACGCACGACCGGCCCTGTCACCGTACGGCTCGGTTCCCGGCACCGGTTCACGCTCGCGCCGGATCCGGTCGCGGACACCCTGCGTATCGCGCCGGCACCGACGGACGGCAGCGCCGCCGCCCTGCCGGTCCTGCCCGACGCGGCGACCTGGGTCCTGCCCGACCTGGAACTGCTCCGCACCGGCGCGATCGACGCCGACCGGCTGCATCCCCTGGTCGCCGCCGCACTCGTACCGGATCGCCCTCGGCCGGACGGTCCCGCGCGGACTCCGGACCGGACGGCGGGACAGCCGCACCTGGTCGACTGCCGGGGCGCCCGGCACCGGATCGCACTGGTGGACGGCGTACTGGCTCCCCTGGACCACGATCCGGACGAGATCCGTCGCGAGGAACTGCTGGTCGCGCTGACCGGTACCCCGCTGCCCTGCCTCCAGGTCATCGACGACGCCCACCGTCGCCCGGACTGCCTCACCGGCGTCCGCGAACGCCTCGTCCACGGCGACACCGCAGGCGCGCTGGCCGTCGTAGAGGGACTGCTCGGTCCCGACGCGGTGCTGCGCGGCGGCGCGCTGCGGGACGAACTCCGGGCGGCGGCTCAACGGCGGCTCACATACGGGCTGTTCAGGGCCGGCCTGACCGGTCCCGGACCCCGATCCGGCCACTTCTTCCCGGGACTTCCACGCCCCCAAAGGCTCCGCCCGCGCCCCGTCAACGGCCGCTGACCGCACGGGACCCGGCCCCTGTCCGCACCATCGGCCGCTGACCGCACGGGACTTCGCTCCATCCCTCACGCGCTCCATCCCGCACGCGCTCCACTCCTCACCCACGCACGCCCCACCACAACCCAAAGGTGACCACATATGCCCACACGCACCCTGTACGCAGCCACCGACACCCCCTCCCATCCCTCCGCCCCCTCCCACCCCTCCCACCCCTCTCAACTCGACATCGCCGGCGCCCTGTTGGCCCTCCTGCGCGACACCACCACCGAACCGCGCCCCGACACCCAACTGGAGGCCCTGACCCTGACCGTGGCCGCCGACCTCCCCGTGCTGCTGTGGGGCGAGCCCGGTATCGGCAAGACGGCGGCACTGACCCAGCTCGCCGCCGCCCTGGACCTGCCGTTGACCACGGTGATCGCGAGCGTGCACGAGCCGTCCGACTTCTCCGGGCTGCCCGTCGTGGGCGACGATCCCGCGGAGCAGGGCGTCCCGATGGCCCCGCCGGACTGGGCGGTTCGCCTCGTGCGGGCGGGCCGGGGGCTGTTGTTCCTGGACGAGTTGTCCACCGCGCCGCCCGCCGTGCAGGCCGCGCTGCTGCGGCTGGTGCTGGAGCGGCGGATCGGCGCGCTGCGGCTGCCGCCCGAGGTCCGTATCGTGGCCGCCGCCAACCCGCGCTCCTCGGCGGCCGACGGCTGGGAGCTGAGCCCGCCGTTGGCCAACCGGTTCGTGCACCTGCAGTGGACCCACGACCACGAGGTCGTCGTACGCGGCCTCGGCGGCACCTGGCCCCGGGCGACCCTGCCGCGGCTCGACCCGGAGAAGCTTCCCGAGGCCGTGGACTTCGCACGCCGCGCGGTGCGCGGGCTGCTCACCGGCCGCCCCAAGCTCGTCCACCAGCTGCCCAGCAGCGAGACGCGGCGCGGCGGTGCCTGGCCCTCGCCCCGGAGTTGGGAGATGACCCAGACCCTGATCGCGTTCGCGACCGCGGCCGGCTCCTCCCGGGAGGTGCTGTCCCAGCTGGTCAGGGGCACGGTGGGGGACGGCCCCGGCCTGGAACTGCTCGCCTGTATCGACCGGATGGACCTTCCCGACCCCGAGACGTTCCTCGCCGATCCGACGGCCGGCGAGCTGCCCGAGCGCGGGGATCTGCGGCAGGCCGTGCTCGACGGTGTGGTGGCCGCGGTCCGCAACCGTCCCGACAGGGCCCGTTGGGACGCGGCCTGGGCGGTCCTGGTCCGCGCGTTGGAGACCGGCGCCCCGGACCTGGTCGTCGTGCCCGCGACCACCCTCGCCTCACTGCGCCGCGAGGACTGGGACGTCCCCGCGTCCATCGAGCGACTCGCCGGAGTCGTCACCCTGTCGCAGCGGGCGGACCGCGCCGCCGCAGCCGCGAAGGGCGGCCGATGAACACGGGCACGGGCACAGTCGCCGCCCTCGACCTGGAGAAGCTCTTCGCCGCCCGCCTCTACGCCGCCCGCGTCCGCCCCTACCTCGCCACGGCCCTGTTCGCGCTGCACACGGTCGAATCGCGGCAGGTCCCGACGATGGCCGTCGACCGGCACTGGCGGTGTTACGTCTCGCCGGGATTCGTGGACCGGATGTCGGTCGAGGACCTGGCCGGAGTCTGGGTCCACGAGGTGTCACATCTCCTGCGCGACCACCACGGCCGCAGCGACCGGGTCGCCCGCGAGCGCGAACTGACCGGCCCGGGGGAGCGGTTGAGGATGAACATCGCCGCCGACTTCGAGATCAACGACGACGTGTTCGGCGACGGCCTCGTCGTCCCCGAGGGAGCGATTCTGCCGGAGGCCCTGGGACTGCCCCCGGGGAACCTGATGGAGGACTATCTGCGCTGGTTCCAACTCGGGCCGCGCACCCAGGACTTGGCCTGGCTGGACTGCGGCAGCGGCGCCGACGGGCTCGACCGGGGCTGGGAGTTGGGGCCGGACGGCGCGAACGGGCTCACCGAGCAGCAGCGCGACGCGGTCCGCTTCCGGGTGGCGCAGGGCATCACGGGCGGCCCGGGCAACGCCCCGAGCGGATGGCGGCGGTGGGCGGAGGAGGCGTTCCATCCGCCGCAGCCCTGGCGGGAGTTGCTGGGCGCGGCGATCCGCTCGGCGGTCACCGGTCCCGGCGCGGGCGAGGACTACTCCTACGGCAGGCCCTCGCGCCGCTCGGCCGGCCTGCCCGGCGTGGTGCTGCCGAGCCTGCGCCGCAGACCGCCCCGGGTGTGCGTGGTCATCGACACCTCCGGGTCGGTCAGCGACGCCGAGCTGGGCAGCGCGCTCCTCGAAGTCACCGCGATCTCAAGGGCGGTGGGCGGCCGTCGCGACCTGGTCACCGTGGTGCCCTGCGACGCGGCGGCCGAGTTCGCGCATCCGCTGTGCCGCGCCGAGGGCATTCCGCTGCTGGGCGGCGGCGGCACGGATCTGCGCACCGGCTTCGCGAAGGCGCTGCGCGCCCAGCCCCGGCCCGACGTCGTCGTGGTCCTCACCGACGGCCAGACACCCTGGCCGGACAGACGACCGCCGTGCCGGACGGTGGTGGGCCTGTTCCCGCGCCCCTACAAGAACAGGTCCTACGACGAGGACGACCCCGACTACGTGCCGGACACGCCGCCCGACTGGGCACGGGTGGTCGAGATCGGCACCGTTTCCCGGTGAGCCCGCGGCGCGAGGGTGAACTCCGCCGGGAACGGCGCCTCTTGGAGCTCCAGCACCCACACCTCGTTCACACCCTCGCGCAGGACGGGCCCGGGGACGTACAACTCCCGCTGCGGGCCGACCGACCAGTACCGCCCCAGATTGAACCCGTTGATCCACACGAACCCCCGCGTCCAGCCCGGCAGTTCGAGTACGGCGTCCCCGGCGCCGCGCACCTCGACCGTGCCCCGGTACAGGCCGGGGGAGTCGCCCGAGGGCAGTTCCCGCAGCGGAACCCCCTCGATGTCGTCCAGCGCGTCCAGCCGCAGCCCACGCGCGCGTACCCCGTGCAGATACTGCCGCTCGTGCAACAGCCCCCGGGTGATCCCCTTCTCCTCCCCTAGGCGCGGCCCGTAATTGATCCTCCCCAGGGACTCGACCCACAACTCCACGCGCGCGTGCCCGGCGACGGGCTCCTTGAGCTGCTCGTCGCCCTCCGTGAGGACCCCGGCCCGCTCCCCGTCGACGTACACCACCGCGAGGTCCCGCAGCCCGCGCGCGGTGAGCGGATACGGTGCGCGCGGACCCGGCACCGTCACGTCGTAGCGGACGATTCCCCGGTCCACGTCCAGTTCCTCGAAGGCCGGCGGCACCGGGCCCTCGGCCTCCGGCCCACCACGCGCCTCCAGTACGTCGGCCAGGGGCGCCCAGCCCGTCAGGCGCACCTCGGCCGGACCACCCAACACGGCCGGTGCGGGCGGGAGTTCGGGCAGCGGCGCGTCGGCGTACTCGGCGAGGACCTCGCGCAGCCGCCAGAACTTCTCCGTGGGGCGCCCGTGCTCGTCGATCGGGGCGTCGTAGTCGTAGGACGTCACGTCGGGCTCCAACGGGCCCTCGTGCAGGGCGCCGCCGCCCCGGTTGGCGCCCGCCCAGCCGGCGAAGTTGGTACCGCCGTGCGCCATGTAGAGGTTGACCGACGCACCGCACTCCAGGATCTCCCGCAGCGTGTCCGCCGCGTCCCCGGCATCGCGTACGACGTGCTCGCCGCCCCAGTGGTCGAACCAGCCGCACCAGAACTCCATGCACATCAGCGGTCCTTCGGGGCGGTGCCGGCGCAGCGTCTCGAAGGCCGCGCGCGCGTGGGACCCGAAGTTCACCGTCGCCAGGACACCGGGGACGGAGCCGCCGCTCAGCATGACGTCCTCGGGGCCGTCCGAGGTGACCAGCGGGACGGTGACGCCCTGTTCGCCCAGCAGCTCGGCCACGCGCCGCAGATAGACCGCGTCGGAGCCGTAACTCCCGTACTCGTTCTCGATCTGCACCATGATCACCGGACCGCCCCGGTCGAGCTGCCGGGACACGACCTCGGGCAGCAGGCGCCGGAACCAGCGCTCCAGGTGCCCCAGGAACCGTGCGTCACGGGTACGCGCGCGTGGCCCCAGCTCGCCCGTCAGCCAGTGCGGCAGCCCGCCGTTCTCCCACTCCGCGCAGATGTACGGCCCCGGACGCACGATCGCCCACAGGCCCGCCTCCCGGGCCGCGTCCAGGAACCTGCCCAGCGCCTCGACGTCCCGGAACTCGCCCGGCGCCGGCTCGTGCAGGTTCCACGGGACGTACGTCTCCACGCAGTTGAGGCCCATCGCCCGCAGCATCGCCAGCCGGTGCACCCAACTCGCCTCGTGCACCCGGAAGTAGTGCAGTGCCCCGGACAGCAGCCGCACCGGCCGCCCGTCCAGCAGAAAGTCTCTGTCGCCCACGGTGAACTCGCCCATGCCCCCGACTCTCACCCCTTGGCGCCGATCACGTCCATGGACAAAGATCACCGCTACTTGGACCGAACGAACGCGGGACGGTTCGTGGGAGAGATCGCGGGACGGCTCGCGGTACAACTCGGGGGAGAGATCGCGGGGCAGCTCGCGGGAGAGGGCGCGGATGTACCACACCTGGATGCGGTTCTTCACCCCCACACCCGCCCACCACCGCCTCGGCCTCGCCTGCCTCGGCGTGGGCCTCCAGTACGGCGAGCTGCCCACCGTCGGCCCCCGCACCCTCGACCACCACGTCGCCGTCGTGATCAGCGCGGGCGGCGGCTGGTACCTGGGCCCCGACGGCCGCCGTACGACCGTCACCGCGCCCGCGCTGCTGTGGCTCACGCCCGGAGTGCCGCACCACTACGCGCCCGACCCCGGCGCCGGCTGGGACGAGGGGTTCGTCGACTTCACCGGGCCCGCGACGGCGACGTACACCGAACTCGGCTACATCGAGCCGGAGCGGCCCGTGGTGGCCCTCTCGGACGCGACGGGACCCCGCGCGGTCATCGGGCGGATGGCGCGCGCCGCGCGGCGCGGGAACCCCCTCCTGGAGGTGGAGACCGGCGCGGCCGTCCACGAACTCCTCGTCGCCCTGCGCCGCGCCCGCGCCGATCTCGCCCCCGACGGCGACCCCGTCCTCCAGGCCCTCGCCCGCGACGCCTGCCTGCCGCTCACCGTCGCCGACCACGCGGCCCGGCACGGCATGACCCCCGCCGCACTGCGCACCGCCGTCCGCAGGGGCGCCGGATGCAGCCCCAAGGACTACCTCCTCGGCATCCGCCTGGGCCGCGCCAAGGAACTCCTCGCCGCCACCGAACTGCCCGTCGCCGCCGTCGCCCGCCGCGTCGGCTACGACGACCCCGCCTACTTCTCCCGCCTGTTCACCCGCCGCGTCGGCTTACCCCCCGTCCGCTTCCGCGCCCAGCAGGGCCGCACCGTCCCCGGCGGCTGGAGCGACCGGGTACCCGATCCGGCGGACCCGCCCGTCATCGCGTGGCCGCACGCCACATAGGCGCCCGCCATATAGGGCCCGATCATCGGGTGGCCGTACTCCACGTAGGGTGGTCGCCCATGACCACCAGCACCAATGGAACCGGTGACGTCGACCCCGCCGTGCGCGAGGAGCTCGCCCGGCTGCGCGAGAGCATCGACAACATCGACGCGGCCGTCGTCCACATGCTCGCCGAACGCTTCAAGGCCACCCAGCAGGTCGGCTTCCTCAAGGCCGCCCACCAGCTGCCGCCCGCCGACCCGGCCCGCGAGGCCCGCCAGATCGAGCGGCTGCGGACGCTGGCCGAAAGCGCCAAACTGGACCCGGCGTTCGCCGAGAAGTTCCTCAACTTCATCATCGCCGAGGTGATCCGCCACCACGAGCGCATCGCCGAGGACACCGTGAACGGCGGTTCACCCACGGCGAACTGACCCCTCCGGACCCGCAATGGGCGTGACAGCGGGGGGAGTTCGGGGCGATGCTGCGCTGTGCACTCCTTGCCGGTTGGCGGGCACGGCCCGTCAACGGCCGCGCCACAAGCTGGTTGTCCCACGCGGGAGGGACGTCGGGCCATGCCGTCGGATGCCAAGATCCTCGTCGTCGACGACCATGAGGACACGCTGTACGCGCTGGAGAGCGCCCTGGCCCCACTGGGCCG
Organism: Streptomyces sp. NPDC088350; assembly: GCF_044753545.1. Lineage (NCBI taxonomy): Bacteria > Bacillati > Actinomycetota > Actinomycetes > Kitasatosporales > Streptomycetaceae > Streptomyces > Streptomyces sp. NPDC088350. The sequence continues at coordinate 259,538 of NZ_JBIVNL010000007.1, forward strand.
TCCGCTCGCCCGCGCCACCAGCGGCGACGAGGCGCTCAAGGAGGTGCTCCGCGGCCGGGTCGGCCTGCTCCTGCTCGACGTGCGCATGCCCGGCGTCAGCGGCCTGGACGTGGTCCGCTACCTGCGCCGCCTCGAACAGACCCAGCACATCCCCGTCATCCTCCTCACCGGCTTCGGCCTCGACCCCGAACTGACCACCGCCGCCTTCGCCCTCGGCGTAGCCGACCTCGTCACGAAACCCGTCGACCCCTGGCCCCTGCGCACCAAGGTCCGCTACCTCTACGACGCCCACCAGCGCCGGCAGGCCCTCGAACAGGAGGTCCGCGAACTGCGCGCCCTCCTCAAGGACCCCCAGGAACCCCGCCCCGCCCTGCCGCACCCGGACGCGCGCGTGCCCTACCAGCGCGACGCCCAGAACACCGAACCCGCATCGGCACCCGCACCAGCACCAGCACCCGCATCCGACCGGACATAAGCCGCGTACCGGACCCGCCCTGTGCCATGTCAGTGCCATCAGGCAGCATGTCCACCATGTCCGTACTGACGCGCGACGAAGCGCAGACCCGTGCCAGGCTCCTCGACGTCCACCGCTACACGATCGAACTCGATCTGACGACGGGCGAAGACACCTTCGACTCCCGCACCGTCATCCGGTTCACCGCTCGTGCCGACGCGGACACCTTCGTCGAACTCAAGCCCGCCGAGCTGCGCTCCGTCACCCTCGACGGCCACCCCCTCGACCCCGAGCGACTCGTCGAGAACCGGCTCCCGCTGCCCGGCCTCACCGCCGGCGAGCACGAACTGCGCGTCGACGCGAGCATGCGCTACTCCCGCACCGGCGAGGGCATGCACCGCTTCACCGACCCCACCGACGGCGAGACCTACCTCTACACCCAGCTGTTCATGGACGACGTCCAGCGCGTCTTCGCCGCCTTCGACCAGCCCGACCTCAAGTCCGTCTTCGACCTGACCGTCACGGCCCCCGAAGGCTGGACCGTCCTCGCCAACGGCATCACCGAACACCTCGGCGAAGGCCGCTGGCAGGCCGCCCCCACCCCCCTGATCTCCACCTACCTCGTCGCCGTCGCCGCCGGCCCCTGGCACTCGATCCGCACCGAACACCGCGGCCTGCCCTTCGGCATCCACTGCCGCCGCTCCCTGGCCCCCCACCTCGACGCGGACGCCGAGGAGATCCTCGACATCACCCGCCAGTGCTACGACCGCTACCACGAGAAGTTCGAGGAGCCCTACCCCTTCGACTCCTACGACCAGGCCTTCGTCCCCGAGTTCAACGCCGGCGCCATGGAGAACCCCGGACTCGTCACCTTCCGCGACGAGTTCGTCTACCGCTCCGCCGTCACCGACACCGAGCGCCAGACCCGCGGCATGGTCATCGCCCACGAAATGGCCCACATGTGGTTCGGCGACCTCGTCACCCTCCAGTGGTGGGACGACATCTGGCTCAACGAGTCCTTCGCCGAGTACATGGGCTACCAGACCCTCACCGAAGCCACCCGCTTCACCGACACCTGGACCGACTTCGGCGTCGTCCGCAAGGCCTGGGGCTACGACGCCGACCAGCGCCCCTCCACCCACCCCGTCGCCCCCGAGAACGTCGACGACACCGCCTCCGCCCTCCTCAACTTCGACGGCATCTCCTACGCCAAGGGCGCCTCCGCACTACGGCAGTTGGTGGCCTGGCTCGGCGAGAAGGACTTCCTCGCCGGCATCAACACCCACTTCGCCCGCCACAAGTTCGCCAACGCCACCCTCGCCGACTTCATCGACTCCCTCGCCTCCGGCACCGAACGAGACGTCCACGCCTGGGCGGACGCGTGGCTGCGCACGACGGGGGTGGACACCCTCACCCCCACCGTCACCCGCGCCGACGACGGCACGTACTCTCTCACCGTCGACCGCGCCGGCAGCCGCCCCCACCGCATCACCGTCGGCCTCTACGACCAGGACCCCGGCGACCAGGGCCGACTCACCCTGCGCGAACGCCTCGACCTCGACGTCCCGCAGAGCGAACCCCAGCCCATCGGCAAACGCCCCGTGCTGCTCCTCCTCAACGACGGCGACCTCACCTACGCCAAGGTCCGCTTCGACCCCGACTCCTCCGACGCCGTCCGCACCAGCCTCTCCGGCCTCCCCGAACCCCTCACCCGCGCGGTCGTCTGGAACGCCCTGCGCGACGCCGTCCGCGACGGCCAACTCCCCGCCTCCGCCTACCTGGACGCCGCCCGCGCCCACCTCCCGCACGAGACGGACCTCGCCCTCGTCCAAGGCGTCCTCGCCTTCTCCTCCGCCCAGGTCGCCGACCGCTACCTCACCCCCGAGGCCCGCCCGATCGCCCTCTCCACCCTCACCGCCCTGTGCCGCGACCTCATCCGCCGCACCGAGGACGGCTCGAACCCCGGCCTGCGCCTCATCGCCGTACGCCACTTCATCGACGTCGCCGCCCACCCCGACACCATCGCCGCCTGGCTCGCCGAAGGCACCGTCCCCGGCGGCCCGGAACTCGACCCCGAGCTGCGCTGGCGCGTCCTGGCCCGCCTCGCCGTCCTCGGCGCCACCGACGAGCCCGCCATCGCCGCCGAGCTGGCACGCGACCCCTCCGCCACCGGCCAGGAAGGCGCCGCCCGCTGCCGAGCTGCCCTCCCCGACCCCGAGGCCAAACGCACGGCCTGGGACGCGATGTTCACCACCGACGACCTCTCCAACTACCTCTTCACCGCCACCGCCCAGGGCTTCTGGCAACCCGAACAGGCCGACCTCGTACGGGAGTACGTGCCCCGCTTCTACGAGGACGCCGTAGCCCTCGCCACCCGCCGGGGCCCCGCCATGGCCGACGCGGCCGGCCGCTGGGCCTTCCCCGCCCACGCCGTCGACCCCGAAACCCTGCGCCTCGGCGAGGAATGCCTGCGCGACGCCGACCTCACCCCGTCCCTGCGCCGCAAACTCGTCGACCAACTCGACGACCTGGGGCGCGCATTGCGAGTACGGGGGGTGCAATTCAGCCCGTCCGGCATGTGAGGACGAGGCCCCTTCGGGGCGGAAGCGGGGGTCCGGGGGCCCAGCCCCCAGCAACGCCCGCACCCCCACACGGGCACTGGACAACACCCTTCACCGGTACTGAACAACACCCTTTCGGGTTCTGATCGTTGTTCTCCCCGGGCGCGTCGACTCATCCGGGTCCAAGCTGGAACCCTCTCTGCCCCGCGCCCCGGAGGACAGCCCATGAGCAACGCGCCCCTCGCCTCAGGTGCCGAAGGCCCCGACGCCCTGCGCCCGTTGCTCGACACCGTCCTCGACGCGCTCGGCACCGGACGGCGGGCACGCGGCGGCCCGTTCCCCGCCGGCGGCCCCGACGCGGTCGCCGCCCGCATGAGGGACGCCGTCGGGGACGTACTCCCCGACGACGGCGACCCCGACGCCCTGCGCACCCTCGTACACGCCCTCGCGGAAGGCGCCGCCGACCCCGCCGACCCGCTCTGCGCAGCGCACCTGCACTGCCCGCCGCTCGCCGTGGCCACCGCCGCCGACCTCGCCGTCAGCGCCCTCAACCCGTCGCTGGACTCCTGGGACCAGGCCCCCGCCGCCTCCGCCCTCGAAGCCCTCGTGACCCGCACCCTCGCCCACGAGATCGGCCTCGCCGACGCCCTCGTCACCACCGGCGGCACCGAAGCCAACCAACTCGCCCTCCTCCTCGCCCGCGAAGCCCACGGCGGCACCGTGCAGTTGGTCTGCGGAAGCAACGCCCACCACTCCCTGCCCCGCGCCGCCTGGCTCCTCGGACTGCCCGACCCCGTCGTCGTCCCCGCCCCCGCCGGCACCCTCGACCCCGCCGCCCTCGACGAGGCCCTCACCGCACTGCCCGGCCCGCGCGGCTCCGTCCTGGTCGCCGCCACCGCCGGCACCACCGACGCCGGCCTCATCGACCCGCTCCCCGAGATCGCCGGCCTGTGCGCCGCCCACGGCGCCCGCCTCCACATCGACGCCGCCTACGGCGGAGGCCTCACCTTCAGCGACCGCCACCGCGACAAACTCGCCGGCCTCGACCGCGCCCACACCGTCACCCTCGACCTGCACAAACTCGGCTGGCAGCCCGTCGCCGCCGGCCTCCTCGCCGTACGCCACCCCCGCGACCTCGCCGCCCTCACCCAGCGCGCCGACTACCTCAACGCCGACGACGACACCGAAGCGGGCCTGCCCGACCTACTCGGCCGCTCGATGCGCACCACCCGACGCCCCGACGTCCTCAAGATCGCCGCCACCCTGAAAACCCTCGGCCGCACCGGACTCGGCACCCTCGTCGACCAAGTCTGCGCCCGCGCACGGGAGTTCGCCGCCCTCATCCACAACCACCCCGGCTTCGAGCTCTACGACCCGCCCGTCATCAGCACCGTCCTGTTCCGGCCCGCCGAAGCCACCGACGACGCCGTGGCCGCCGTACGCCGCCAACTCCTCACCGACGGACGGGCCGTCCTCGGCCGGGCCGCGCTCGACGGCCGGCTCTGGCTCAAGGCCACCCTCCTCAACCCCCACACCCGGCCCGACGACCTGGCCGCCCTCCTGAAACTGGTGGAAGGACACACCCCCCGATGAGCCACCCCCCGACGGGTCATCCCCAGACCCCCAACCCCCCACGCCACGAACCCGAAGCACCCCGCGACCTGGTCGGCATCGGCATCGGACCCTTCAACCTCTCCCTCGCCGCCCTCGCCCACCCCCTCACCGAACTCGACACCGCCTTCTACGAACAGCGCCCCGGCTTCGACTGGCACCCCGGCCTCCTCATCGACGGCACCACCGTCCAAGTCCCCTTCCTCGCCGACCTGGTGACCCTCGCCGACCCCGCCAGCCCCTGGTCCTTCCTCAACTACCTCAAGGACCGCGACCGCCTCTTCCCCTTCTACTTCGCCGAGCGCTTCCACATCCAGCGCGCCGAGTACGACGCCTACTGCCGCTGGGTCGCGGACAGCCTCCCCGGACTCCACTTCGGCCACCAGGTCGACGCCGTCCGCTTCAACCCCGAACGCGACGTCTTCGAGGTCGACTTCACCCAGCTCGACTCCGACGGAGAAGCGGAAGCCCTCGGCCGGACGTACACGAAGAACATCGTCCTCGGCGTCGGCACCGCCCCCTACGTCCCGGACCCGCTCAAGCCCCTCGTCGAGGCCCCCGGCGTCCCCGTCGTGCACGCCGCCGACTACCTCGCCCACCGCGAAACGTTCCTCGCCGCGGAGCACATCACCGTCATCGGCTCGGGACAGACCGGCGCCGAGGTCTTCCTCGACCTGCTCCGCAACCGGCCCGCGGGACACGAGAAGATCCACTGGCTCGGCCGCAGCGAGGCGTTCGCGCCCATGGAGTACTCCAAGCTCGGCCTGGAGCACTTCACCCCCGACTACACCCGCTACTTCCACGCCCTCGCCGAGCCGGTCCGTGACCGCCTGGTCGGCGCACAGTGGCAACTCCACAAGGGCATCGACGCCGGTACCATCGCCGCCATCCACGACGAGCTCTACCGCCGTACGCTGCACGGCGGTTGGCCCGACGCCGTCCTCACCCCCGGCGTCCGCGTCCGCACGGCGGGCAGAATCGCCACGACCAAGGTCGAACTCCACCTGGAACACGTCCAGCAGAACACCCGCTCACGCCTCACCACCGACGCCGTCGTCCTCGCCACCGGCTACCGCGAACGCCCCCTCGGCCGCATCCTCGCCGGACTCGACCCCTACATGCGCCGCGACAGCGCCGAACGCCCGCGCGTGGACGACCGGTTCAGGCTCGTCCTCGACCCCTCCGTCACCGGCGCGGGCTGCCAGGTCTACGTCCAGAACGCCGAACTCCACACCCACGGAGTCGGCGCCCCCGACCTCGGCCTCGCCGCCTGGCGCAGCGCCACCATCCTCAACTCCCTCACCGGCAAAGAGCCTTACCCCCTGCCGGGCCGAACGGCCTTCACCACCTTCGGACTCGACCCCCAGCCGCACATCCCCCCGGCCCGGCAGGCCAGGACCCTCACCCCGCTCGTCGAAGGCAGGTGAGGGCTCCAGCAGGCACCAGAAGACCAGCGGGCACCAGAAGACCGGCGGGCACTAGAAGACCGGCGTCCCGTTCCGCGTCAACTTCCAGTCCACCGAGGCGAATTCAGCCGGGTCCAGCACACCCTTCGCGGTCACCCACTCCGCGATCCGCGTCCGGATCTCCGTCGACTCCGACCACACCTCGGTCGCCGCCGCCACATGCGGGAACGCACCGCCGCCGTTCGCCCGGTAGTTGTTCACCGCCAGCACGAACTGCTGCGCGTCGTCCAGCGCCGCACCGTTGTACGTCAGGTTCTTGATCCGTGAACCCGCCGCCTGCGCGATGTCGATCTCGTAAGAGAACCCCGACACATAGTCGTAGTTGTAGTCCGGACGGCCGTTCGCGTTCGTCAGCTTCTCCGTGTCGACGACCGCGTCCGCCGCCGTCTGCACGAAGTACTGCGCCGAGTACTCCAGATACGCCCGCACCTGAGCACCCGTCAGCAGCTTTGCGACGAGCGTGTTGTCGAACACGTACAGGCCCGACAGATCCCGGATCGTCACCTCGCCCGCCGGGATCGCCGACGTCCGCGAGAACGGCGACGCCTGCGCGACCACCGGCAGCGACGCGTACGCCGTCCCCGCCAACGCCGCCTTCACCACGTCCTCCTGGACCCTGGTGATCAGATCGATGATCGGGGCGTCCTTGTACCGCGCCTCGACCGTCGTCAGCGTCGCCGTCGCCGTACCGACCACCTGGTTGACGTACTCCACGACCAGCGCGTGCTCGTCCTTCAGCAACCGCGTGATCTTCGGATCGTCCGCGACCGTCTTCGCGTCCCGCAGCGACGCCGCCACCGACTCGACCGTCCAACGGCCCTTCTCGAAGACCAACTCGACGTCGAACACGCTCAACCGCTCGGCGAAGCACAGCGGTTCGGACAGCACGACCGTCTTCCCCGTCGCCGTGTTCGTGACCTTCAACTCCGGGATCTCCACATGCGCATGACCCACCAGAATCGCGTCGATCCCCGGCACCTGCTGCGCGACGAGCGCCGCCGAGTTCTCCACGTACGGCAGCTGATCACCGTACGACGACGTCCCCGACGACCCCGAATGCGCCGACACCACGACGACATCCGCCCCCATCGACTTGAGCTTCGGCACCCACTTCGCCGCCTGCTCCTCAAGCCCCGGGAACGTCAACTTCCCCTGCACATACGCCTTGTCCCAGATCGCGATCCCCGGGTTCGTCAGCCCCAGCACCGCCACCTTCACCGGCGGAGCACCCGGCACCTGGAACTTCTTGATGAAGTACGGCGGGAACGCCGGCTTCAGCGTCTTCGCGTCCAGCGCGTTCGCCCCCAGCAGCGGGAAGCGGCACTGGTCCTCGAACTTCCGCAGCGTCTCGATGCCGTAGTTGAACTCGTGGTTGCCCAGCGCCGCCGCGTCGTACCCGATCGCGTTCATCGCCTGCGCCATCGGATGCACCGGGCCGCCCTTGGCGGTGATCGGGTCCACCTTCGCGAAGTAGTACGTCAGCGGAGTGCCCTGGATCGTGTCGCCCGCGTCCAGCAGCAGCGTGTTCCGCCGCCCCTTCTCCTGCCGGATCTGGTTCACCAGGGTCGAGACCCGCGCCAGACCCATCGCGTTGCCCTTGGCGTCCGCGTACTCCGCGTCCTTGAAGTAGTCCCAGTTGAAGACATGCCCGTGCAGGTCCGTCGTGCCCATCACGGTCAGCGAGTACCGCTTCGCGTGCTTGGCCGGCTTCTTCTCCGCGGCCTGCGCCGCCGGAGCCGCCGCCGCACCGGCCAGCGCGACCCCGGCGCCCGTCACAGCGGACTTCTTCAGGAACTTCCGGCGGTTCAAGGGCATGTCTGGATCTCCTCGGGAAACGGTCAACGACGCGCGTAGATTCTTACTCGCTTCTTACCGGATGCGACAGGTCCCCCAGGTTTCGATCTGATGACCACCAGGCGACACACCTGACAGAGTGGGACGTATGACCACGCCCAGCACGGACGACCCCCAACCCCCCGTCCCCTACGGCACCCCCGACGCCCCCCGCATCGCCGTCCGCGGCGAAGCACGCCTCGAAGTCGACCCCGAGATCGCCCGCATCGGCATCACCGTCGCCGCCCGCGGCACCGACCGCCGCACCGCCCTCGACGACCTCACCCGCCGCAACGCCACCGTCCTCGACCTGGTCAAAAGCTACGGCGACGCCGTCGAACGCCTCGAAACCGGCGGCTTCTCCATCACCCCCGAACTCACCAAACACGGCCGCGGCGAACGCGTCCACCGCTACCACGGCAGGGTCAACATCACCGCCGAACTCACCGACTTCACCTCCCTCGGCGAACTCACCACCCGCCTCGCCGACCTCGACCTCACCCGCGTCGACGGCCCCTGGTGGGCCCTGCGCCCCGACTCGCCCGTCCACCGCCAGGCCCGCCAGCAAGCCGTACGCGAAGCCGTCCAGCGCGCCCGCGAATACGCCGAAGCACTCGGCACCACCCTCGCCGCACTCGTGGAGCTGGCCGACATCGGAGCCGAGAACGCCCAGACCTACGGCGCACCCCAGGGTCGTATGCGCTCCATGTCCTTCGCGGGCGCAGCCGCCGAGGACACCGCCGCCGCACCCCTCGACCTCGAACCCCAACGGCAACACGTGTACGCCCAGGTCAACGCGCGCTTCACGATGGCACCCCCGAGCCTGTAGCCCGCGGTCCCCATTCCGCCATTCGGATGCTCATAGGAGCACCCCGCCGCACATTCAAGCTTTGTCAATAACCCTTCACCCAAAGGTTGTTGAGTAGTCATGCAGGGCCAATTCCCTACCCGTCGGTAAGGCCTAGGCTCACACCATGCGTCGAGCAAAAATCGTCTGTACATTGGGCCCCGCCACCGACTCGTACGACCAGATCAAAGCCCTGGTCGAAGCCGGAATGGACGTAGCCCGCTTCAACCTCAGCCACGGCACCCACGCCGAGCACGAGGAGCGCTTCCAGCGCGTGCGAAAGGCCGCCGAAGAGACCGGCCGCAACGTCGGAATGCTCGCCGACCTTCAAGGCCCGAAGATCCGACTCGGCCGCTTCACCGAAGGCCCCGTACTCCTTGAACGCGGAGACACCTTCACCATCACCGTCGAAGAAGGCGCCGAAGGCGACCGCCACTCCTGCGGAACGACCTACGCCGGCCTCGCCGCCGACGTCGCCCCCGGCGAACGCGTCCTCGTCGACGACGGCAAGGTCTGCCTCGAAGTCACCTCCGTCGACGGCCCCCGCGTCCGCACCAAGGTCGTCGAAGGCGGCATGGTCTCCGACCACAAGGGCCTCAACCTCCCCGGAGTCGCCGTCTCCGTCCCCGCCCTCTCCGACAAGGACGAGGCCGACCTCCGCTGGGCACTGCGCTCCGGCTTCGACGTCATCGCCCTCTCCTTCGTCCGCAGCGGCAAGGACATCGACGACGTCCACCGCATCATGGACGAGGAGGGCCACCGCCTCCCCGTCATCGCCAAGGTCGAGAAACCCCAGGCGGTCGAGGCCATCGACGACATCGTCGCCGCCTTCGACGGCATCATGGTCGCCCGCGGCGACCTCGGCGTCGAAATGCCCCTCGAACAGGTCCCGATCGTCCAGAAGCGCGCGATCAAACTCGCCAAGCGCAACGCCAAACCGGTCATCGTCGCCACCCAGATGCTCGACTCGATGATCGAGAACTCCCGCCCCACGCGCGCGGAAGCCTCGGACGTGGCCAACGCCGTCATCGACGGCACGGACGCCGTGATGCTCTCCGGCGAGACCAGCGTCGGCAAATACCCCATCGCGACGGTCACCACCATGGCCCGCATCGTCGAAGCGGCCGAGGAGGACATCCTCGCCAAGGGCCTGCCCCCGCTGACCGAACGCAACAAGCCCCGCACCCAGGGCGGTGCCGTCGCCCGAGCCGCCGCCGAGATGGGTGACTTCCTCGGCGCGAAGTTCCTCGTCGCCTTCACCCAGTCCGGCGACACGGTCCGCCGCCTCTCCCGCTACCGCTCACCCATCCCGGTCCTCGCCTTCACCCCCGAACCGGCCACCCGCGCCCAACTCACCCTCACCTGGGGCGTGGAGACCTTCCTCGGCCCCCACGTCGACTCCACCGACGCCATGGTCGACCAGGTCGACGAACTCCTCCTCAAGTACGGCCGCTGCCAGAAGGGCGACATCGTCGTCATCACGGCCGGCTCACCACCCGGAGTCGCCGGCGCGACCAACCTCGTCCGCGTCCACCACATCGGCGAGGACGACAGCCCCAAGTAGCCGCTACGGCGCGACGATCGCGAAGTCCGCCGAAAGAAGTCCGCGACAACCGCGCTTTGCCGGCGAGGAGTTACTTGCCCTTTTCGTCATCGGCTCCGCGCATACGCAATGGCCGAGGAGAGCGACGGCGAAACGAACATCGCCGTCGCGGATGAATTCACGGCCTTTCGACACGGCTGAGGCCCCGCAATAACCCGCCGCGCATCGAAAAGGGCGACGACTAGGTGAATGCGGTGACGTGTCATGTTGCGGGGTCAGTGTTTGGGGCCTACGCGGGTGTCCATCAGGGCTACGGAGGCTTTGCGGGCGACCGAGATGTTGTAAGCGTTCGCCTGCTTCCAGCTGACTTCGACCTTGTCGAGGGTGTCGGTGTAGAGCTGCCTGATGTCCGCGGAGAGGTTGGTGAAGAAGTAACGGGGATATTCGTAGCGCTTGCGTTCACCGGCGACCACGCGGGTCGTCCAGTTGGTGCTGCGGCAGCCGTCGGAGTGGATGAGGCCCCGGATGAAGTCCCAGGGGTGGGTGTCGACGATGTCCTGCTGCCAGGGTTCGAGGGCGATTTGGCGCTCGTGTTTCTTGCCGGGGGCATGCTGGGGGAACAGGTTGGGCCAGTGCCGGGAGTAACTGGTGACCATCGCGTAGCCCTCCTTCTGGAGCGCGTAGACGCCGATGTCGGGGCGCACCTTCGTTATGGCCTCGCGGCACAGTTGAAGGAGTCCGGGCCATGCGTCGGCGCACGCGATCCTGAGGTAGTAGCCGGTGCCCCGGGGGTGGGCGCTGATGCAGCCGTCGCCGAGGTAGAGGCCCAGGAGGTAGGAGTAGGCGTGATCGTCGGCGGGGGGTCCGGGGTCCGTAGTCGCAATGCTGGGCAGCGGTTCGAGCCGGTCCTGCCAAGAGCGGATCGCGGCGCGTGAGATGCCGGTCTCGCGGCTTACGGAGTTGAGGCTGCGGCCCTGCTCGACCAGCGCGAGCGCTCGCTTACGTGTGCTGATGTCGTACATGTGGACACTCTGTGAGAGTGATCGTCGCGACACGCAGTAAAAGCGGAGGTTCACGCGAACGTGAACCTCCGCTTAAAATGTCAACCTTCGATTCGAAGGAAAAGTGCCCCGGGTCGGATTCGAACCGACGCTGTCGGTGGTTTGAGCACCGTGTCTCTACCGCTGGACTACCGGGGCTTCCCCTAAAACAAAGGTCAGCGGTCTCCCGCTGTGCCCCTACCTTATCGCAGCTAGGTAGGCTCTTGTCAGCACTACCCCCGTGCCCTGAACGAGGAGCCCCCGTGACCGCCCCCGAGTCGCCCCAGCCCGTAGACGCGCCCGACGACGACAAGTCGCACGTGCCTCCGCTGACGACCCGTGTCGTCATCGCCGAGGACGAGGCCCTGATCCGGCTCGATCTCAAAGAGATGCTCGAAGAAGAGGGCTACACCGTCGTGGGCGAGGCGGGCGACGGTGAGCAGGCCGTGGAGCTGGCCCGTGAGCACAAGCCCGACCTCGTGATCCTCGATGTGAAGATGCCCAAGCTGGACGGTATCTCCGCCGCCGAGAAGATCGCCGAGGAGGGGATCGCCCCGGTGCTGATGCTCACTGCCTTCTCGCAGCGCGACCTGGTGGAGCGGGCTCGGGACGCCGGTGCGATGGCGTACCTCGTGAAGCCGTTCAGCAAGAGTGACGTTGTGCCGGCCATTGAGATGGCGGTGTCCCGCTTCACCGAGTTGAAGCAGCTGGAGCAGGAGGTCGCCGACCTCACCCTGCGGCTGGAGACCCGCAAGCTGGTCGACCGTGCGAAGTCGATCCTGCAGACCGAGTACGGGCTGTCCGAGCCGGCGGCGTTCCGGTGGATCCAGAAGACGTCGATGGACCGTCGGATGTCCATGCAGCAGGTCGCCGAGGCGGTCATCCTGGACGCCGACGAGAAGAAGTCCGCGAAGGGCTGACACCGGCCCACGGCAGTACGACTACGACGAGGCCCGCGCCCCCGAAGCTGGGGGCGCGGGCCTCGTCGTAGGAAACGAACGGAAAGGACCTAGTCCTCGCCGAGGTACGCCTTGCGTACCGACTCGTCGTGCAGGAGGTCCTGGCCCGTGCCGGAGAGGACGATGTTGCCGACCTCCATGACGTGGCCCTGGTCGGCGAGCGACAGGGCTGCCTGGGCGTTCTGTTCGACGAGGAGGATCGTCGTGCCGGATGCCTTCAGTTCGACGATCGTCGCCATGATCTTCTGCATCATGATCGGCGAGAGGCCCATGGACGGCTCGTCGAGCATCAGCAGCTTCGGCTGGGACATGAGCGCGCGGCCCATCGCCAGCATCTGCTGCTCACCGCCGGAAAGGGTTCCCGCGGCCTGCTTCTGGCGCTCTCCCAGGATCGGGAAGAGGTCGTAGGCGCGCTGGATGTCCTTTTCGATGCCTTCTTTGTCCTTGCGGAGGAAGGCGCCGAGCTGGAGGTTCTCCGCGATGGTGAGGCGGGGGAAGATGTGCCGGCCTTCGGGGGAGTGGGCCAGCCCGAGGGAGACGATCTTGTGCGCGGGGACGTTCTTCAGCGGTTTGCCGTCGAAGGTGATGGTGCCGCCTGCGGGCTGCAGCAGGCCTGAGAGGGTGCGCAGGGTGGTCGTCTTGCCGGCGCCGTTGGTGCCGATGAGGGTGACGACCTGGCCGGCCTCGACGCTGAAGGAGATGCCCTTGACGGCTTCGATCTTGCCGTAGGCGACCCTGAGGTCCTCGACCTCTAGCAGTGCGGTCACTGGGCTTCTCCCTCGGTGCTGGTGGTGCTCTCCGCTTCCGTTTCCGCCGGGGTGTCGTCGGTGGCGCCTTCGAAGGGTTCGCCGAGGTAGGCGGCTACGACGCGTTCGTCGGCCTGGACGACGTCGGAGGTGCCTTCGACGAGTTTCTCGCCCTGGACGAGGACGGCGACGCGGTCGCAGAGGTTGAAGATGAAGCGCATGTCGTGCTCGATGACGAGGACGGCGATGCCCTTGTCGCGGATGGCGAAGACCAACTCCTCGGTCGCCCGCGTCTCCTGGGGGTTCATGCCGGCGGTCGGCTCGTCGAGGAGGAGCAGGCCCGGCTCGGACGCGAGGGCGCGGGCGATCTCCAGCTTGCGCTGTTCGCCGTAGGGGAGGTTGCGTGCCAAGTGGTCGCGCTTGTGGGCGAGGCCGATGAACTCCAGGAGTTCCATGGCGCGTTCTTCGCTCGCCTTTTCGGCCTTCTTGAAGCCGGGGCCGCGGAGGAGGGCCGACCAGAGGCCTTCCTTGGTGCGGGTGTGGCGGCCGACGAGGACGTTTTCCAGGACCGTCATGTTGGCGAACAGGCGGATGTTCTGGAAGGTGCGGGCGATGCCTGCCTTGGTGACCAGGTGGGGCTTCGGGGGAAGCACCGTGCCCTGGTAGGAGACCGTGCCCTCGGTGGGGACGTAGAGGCCCGTGAGGCAGTTGAAGAAGGTGGTCTTGCCGGCGCCGTTGGGGCCGATGAGGCCTACGATCTCGCCGGCGTTGACGGTGAAGTCGACGGAGCGGACGGCGGTGAGGCCGCCGAAGCGCATGGTGACGTCACGGGCTTCGAGTACTGGTGTCGTCATGGCTCTCTACGCCCCTGCCTTGGTGATGGCCGGTTCGTCGGTCAGGGTCGTGGTGTCCGGTACGTCGAGTTGGCCGGTCTCGTGGAACTCCAACTGGCGTCGGCGGTTGGGGATGATGCCCTCGGGGCGGAAGCGCATCAGGAGGATGAGCGCGATGCCGAACGCGAGGAGCGACTTGTCCTGGAGGGCGACGAGCTTCTCCGGGAGCAGGTAGAGCAGGGCGGCGCCGAGGAAGGGTCCGGAGACGGTGCCCATGCCGCCGAGGACGACGGCGGCGAGCAGGAACGCGGAGTTGGGCGGGGCCGCTCCGGCGAACTGGTACGGGTTCGGCACGACGCTGTAGGTGACGTGGGCGCTGACCGTGCCGGCGAGGCCGGCGAGGGTGGCGCCGAGGGCGAACGCGATGAGCTTGACGCGGAAGCCGTTGATGCCCATGGCGGTGGCGGCGGTCTCGTCCTCGCGGATGGCGATCCAGGAGCGGCCGATGCGGGAGTCCGAGGCGCGGCGGTAGATCGTGACGACGAGGGCGCTGATCAGGACCATGAGCAGGTAGTAGTTGGCGAACCGGCCGATGGTGAATCCGGCGATGTCGTGGTTCTCCCCGAAGTTGAATCCGAAGAACGACAGGTCGGGGATGGACGGGATGCCGTTGGGGCCGTTGGTGATGTCGGGGCCGGAGACGCCGTCCATGTTGTTGACGGAGATGCGGAAGATCTCTCCGAAGCCGAGGGTCACGATGGCGAGGTAGTCGCCGCGCAGCCGCAGGGTGGGGGCGCCGATGAGGACGCCGAAGATCAGGCTGGCGACGGCGCCGGTGAGGGCGGCGGCCCAGAAGGGGAACTGGACGCCGGAGAACTTGGAGAACTCGGAGCCGGAGACCAGGGCTGCGGTGTAGGCGCCGACGCCGAGGAAGGCGACGTATCCGAGGTCGAGGAGTCCGGCGAGGCCGACGACGATGTTGAGGCCGAGGGCGACGGTCCCGAAGATCAGGATGTTGACGCCGAGGTTGGCGTAGTGGTCGTTGGTCTGGGTGAAGGGGAAGCCGATCGCGGCGACGAAGCCCATGGCGAGGGCGAAGCTGCGGTTCTGGGCCGTGAGGCGGCTGAAGCGGTCGAAGAGGCCGGCGGTCTGCAGGGCCCAGGCGGTGAAGACGACGACGATGAGGAAGCCGACGAAGAGTTGGTCCTCGGCGTCGATGCCGTAGGCGAAGACGGTGAGGGCGAGGGCGGCGACGATCGTGATGACGAGTCGCTGGACCCAGGGTGCGGTGGCCTGGGGGGCCGGGACGCGGTCGGCCTTGGTGATGTACGCCTTGAGCGCTTCCTTGGTGGTGTCGGTGGCGTCCTGCGGGAGGGCGAGGGCGCCGATGACGGGGAGCAGGGAGGCGATGGCGGCGATGTAGGTGCCGGGTTCCCAGTTGACGATGCCGCCGAGTTTCGCGGCGATCGCGATGACCGTGTACCAGGTGACGGCGAAGCCGCCGAGGGCGGTGAGGACGAGGGGCGCGTTGTTGCGGGCGGGCAGCAGCCAGCCGAGTCCTCGGACGCCGTAGGTGGAGAGGGCGAACACCGTGGTGATGATGCCGGCGACGAGGGTGAGGATCTGCAGGCCGCCGGGGTAGCCGTTGACGGTGAGGTCGCCGGGGAAGTCGGAGGTCCAGGTCCAGCGCAGGAACGTGGAGGCCGCGGTGGCGATGCCGCCGGCCAGGAGGAGGGCGCGGGCCGCCGCGAGGGGCAGCGGGATGAGGCCGCGCTGTTCCGCGGGGGCGGCGGCCGGCGTCTTGGGGGTCTCGGTCGTCTCGGTCATGTGATCACGCCCTGTCCGCGACGCGTTCGCCGAGCAGGCCCTGTGGCCTGAACAGCAGTACGAGGATGAGGAGACAGAAGGCCCAGACGTTGGCCCAGCTGGAGCCGCCGAGCTGTTCCATGCCGGGGATCTTGCTGATGTAGGCGGAGGCGAGGGTTTCGGCCACGCCGAGGACGACTCCGCCGAGCATGGCGCCGTAGATGTTGCCGATGCCGCCCATGACGGCTGCGGTGAAGGCCTTGAGGCCCATCAGGAAGCCCATGCGGTAGTCGATGTTGCCGTACTTGAGGCCGTAGGAGACGGCTGCGACGGCGGCGAAGAAGCCGCCGATGGCGAACGCTATGACGATGATGCGGTTGGTGTCGATGCCCATGAGCTGCGCGGTGTCCGGGTCCTGGGCGGTGGCCTGCATGGCGCGGCCGGTGCGGCTCTTGCGGACGAACCAGGCGAGGCCGGACATGCAGATGACGGCGGCGAGGACCAGGAAGATGTCGGCGTCGGAGATGGTGACGGAGCCGATGCCGTGGTTGCCGTCGAGGCTGGGGAAGGAGCGGGCCTTGTCGGCGCCCGGGTAGAAGTTCCGGACGAGTTCCTGGAGTGACAGGGAGAGGCCGATGGCGGTGATGAGGGGGGCCAGCCGTGGCGCTTGCCGCAGGGGGCGGTAGGCGAATCGTTCGGCCCCTACCGCGACTACGACGGAGACGATTCCGCCGCCGATCAGCATGAGTGGTACGGCGACCACCATCGAGGTGCCGTCGGGCAGGATGTAGGCGTAGACCGTGAGGGCGCCGAAGGCCCCGGTCATGAAGATCTCGCCGTGCGCGAAGTTGATGAGCTGGACGATGCCGTACACCATCGTGTAGCCGATGGCGATCAGCCCGTACATCGAGCCTAGGAGCAGCCCGTTGGCCAGCTGCTGCGGCAGGGTGTTCACCGCGTGGCCTCCATTGTCGCTGGTGGTCGTGTGCACAGATCGCGTGCCTGGGTGGGGGTGTGGAAACGGGCCGCGCGGTCGGGATCCTCCTTCCGCGCGGCCCGTGGTGCGGTGGTGCTCAGTTGATCAGCTGCCGTTGAAGGTGCCGGTCTTGACGGCCTTCCAGGCGCCGTTGGTGACCTGGTAGACGGTGAGCTGCTTGTTGGTGGTGTCGCCGTACTGGTCGAAGGCGACCTTGCCGGAGATGCCTTCGAAGTCGGACTTCTGTACGGCGTCGACGACCTTGGAGCGCAGGTCGCTGCTGGCGGGCAGCTTGTTGCCGTTGGCGTCCTTGACGGCCTTCACTGCCTTGATGATGGCGGTGGCGGCGTCGTAGGCGTAGGCACCGTAGGCGCCGTAGTCACCCTTGTAGCCCTTGGCCTTGTAGGTCGCGATGAACTGCTTGGCGGCGGGCAGGGTGTCGGCGGGGACGCCGACGGAGGTGGCGAGGTCGCCTTCGGCGGCCTTGCCGGCGGTCTGGATGTAGGTGGTGGCGAACATGCCGTCACCGCCGAACAGCGGGATCTTGACGCCGGCGCCCTTGAGCTGCTTGGTGATCTTCTCCGACTCGTCGTACTGGCCGCCGTAGTAGAGCAGGTCGGCGCCGGAGTTCTTGATCTTGGTGACGAGGGAGCTGAAGTCGGTGTC
The DNA here is from genome assembly GCF_044753545.1 of Streptomyces sp. NPDC088350. Lineage (NCBI taxonomy): Bacteria > Bacillati > Actinomycetota > Actinomycetes > Kitasatosporales > Streptomycetaceae > Streptomyces > Streptomyces sp. NPDC088350. The sequence continues at coordinate 276,879 of NZ_JBIVNL010000007.1, forward strand.
GCCGGTGTTGACGTGGTCGGTGCCGGCGATGGAGCCGCCGAGCTTCTTGAAGGCGCTGTTGAAGATTCCGGCCAGGCCGGCGCCGTAGGTCTGCTTGTCGTCGACGACGAAGGCCTTCTTCTTCTTGAGGCCGTTGTACGCGTAGTCGGCGGCGAACGCACCCTGGAGGGCGTCGGTGGTGGCGGTGCGGAAGTACGTCTTGTACGGCCGCGTCTTGGTGGTCGCCCAGTCCTTGCCCTGGGTCAGGGCGGGGTTGGTGTTCGAGGGGGAGATCTCGACCATGTTGGCGGAGGCGAACACCTGTTGCATCGACTGGGCGACGCCGGAGTTCAGCGGGCCGACGGCGCCGACAATGTTGCTGTCGCCGGTGAAGGCGGTGGCGTTGGACTGGCCGGTGGCGGGCTGGGCCTTGTCGTCCAGGGCCTTGAGCTTGAACTTGACGCCGGGGACCCAGTTGTTCTTGTTGGCGTCGTCGACGGCGATCTGCACGCCGTACTGGATGCCGAGGCCGGTGGTGGAGTTCTCACCGGAGAGCGGGGCGTCGACACCGATGGTCAGGGTGGTGGACCCGCTGTCGCTCTTGCTGCCGCTGTCCCGGGAGCCGCAGGCGGTGAGGGTCAGAGCTCCGGTGGTGAGGACGGAGGTAAGAATCACCAGAGAACGCTGTCGCACAATCTGTCCTTTCCGCAGGCACAGTCGCCCGGGTGGGGCGGAGGGTGCTGCGCTGGTACCGAACTCCCGATGGAGCGGTGACTGGCCGTGACTCTAAGCCCGGTCTGTAGGCATGGGCATCGTCGTGCGCTGGCTTGTGACTTTCTTGTTATGACGTGCCGGTTGGCGAGCTTGGCGGAGGGTGAGTCTCGGCCGGTTTGGCGCAATTCACCCTCGGTCCACATTTTGAGAACCTGCACTTCCGCTTGGCCGTGGGCCTGGCCTGGCGTTTGTCGTGTCGCAGGCCCTGTGGAGGAGCTGGGAGAGGTCCTTGGAGTAGTTGCTGCCGAAGATGAAACTGTGGTGTTGTATTGCGCGCGTGTTACGCAGCGTTACGTCCAGAAAGGCGAGGTCCGCATTCAGGGGCAGTCCCGAACAGTCGGAAACGGATATCTGCACCGTGACACGGTGGGTCGCGCCGACGCGCACGGTGAAGACCGGTTCGGGGACGGCCTGGGCGGTGAGTCCGTCGAACGCGGCGCCGATGACCCGCACGGTGACGGGGGGTCCGCTGTCCACGGTCACCGCGAAGCGGAAGAAGCCGGTCGTGGTGGGGGAGTCGGTGGTCTGGGCGAGTCCGATGTAGCGCCATTCGGTGACGTTCGCGGGCCAGGGCAGGGGCGGGGCCGGGTCGGCCCGCGTGCGCGGTGGCAGGAGGACGGCTCCGGTGGCCGCGACGGCGACCGCGCCCGCCGCCAGTGCGGTCCTGCGGGCTCGCGGCGACAGGGTGTGCCAGCGGTCCGTCAGGCGGGGCGCGTCGCCGCCGATGACTTCGTAACTCCCGTCCACCTCGGGTGAGTCGACGGATTCGACGGGCCCGATACCGCTCATGCCGGCAGCCTCATGGGGGAACGGTAGGGGAGCGGACGGGGGTGGGGAAAGACGGACCGCGTCCGGGATCGGCCGGTGGTGTGTCCGGGATCAGCTCGCGGCGCGCGCCGGAATCCCGTCACCGGGCTTCACGTCCCGCAGCAGGCAGGTCAGCCGGGCGGTGCACACGCGCCGCCCCTCCTCGTCACTGATCACGATCTCGTACGTCGCCGTCGACCGGCCGCGGTGCACGGGGGTGGCCACTCCGGTCACCAGGCCGGAGCGGGCGCCGCGGTGGTGGGTGCAGTTCAGGTCAACGCCGACGGCGACCTTCGTGCTGCCGCCGTGCAGCATGGACCCGAGCGAGCCGAGGGTCTCGGCCAGGACGGCGGAGGCGCCGCCGTGCAGCAGTCCGTAGGGCTGGGTGTTGCCCTCGACCGGCATGGTGCCGACGACGCGCTCGGCGGACGCCTCGACGACCTCCACGCCCATCCGGGTGCCGAGGTGGCCGGCGGAGAAGAGGGCGAGTATGTCGACGCCGAGCGTGGCGTACTCGTCGATGACCTCTTGCGGGAACTTCCCCTGCTGCTGCTCACCCATGGGGTCCGACTCCGTTCGTCGTGATCACTGCCTCGGCCACTGAGCAAACGCTCAGTCGGTCGCCGATTGTTCCAGACGGACGACGACGGACTTGCTGGCCGGGGTGTTGCTGGTGTCGGCGGTGGCGTCCAGGGGGACCAGGACGTTGGTCTCCGGGTAGTAGGCGGCGGCGCAGCCCCGCGCGGTCGGATAGTGCACGACCCGGAAACCGGGCGCCCGCCGCTCCACGCCGTCCTTCCACTCGCCGACCAGGTCGACGTACGACCCGTCGGCGATCCCCAGCCGGTCGGCGTCCTCGGGGTGGACGAGGACGACCCGGCGGCCGTTCTTGATGCCCCGGTAGCGGTCGTCGAGGCCGTAGATCGTGGTGTTGTACTGGTCGTGCGAGCGCAGCGTCTGCAACAGCAGGCGGCCTTCGGGCAGTTCGGGGTATTCGACGGGCGCGGCGGTGAAGTTGGCCTTGCCGGTGGCGGTCGGGAAGCGGCGCTCGTCGCGCGGGGCGTGCGGGAGGGCGAAGCCGCCGGGGTGCGCGACACGCGCGTTGAAGTCCTGGAAACCGGGGATCACGCGCGCGATGCGGTCGCGGATCGTCGCGTAGTCCTTCTCGAACTCCTCCCACGGCGTGCGGGACTCCTCGCCGAGGACGCGGCGGGCGAGGCGGCACACGATGGCCGGCTCGGACAGCAGATCCTTCCCCGCGGGCTCCAGACGGCCGCGGGAGGCGTGCACCATGCCCATGGAGTCCTCGACGGTCACGAACTGCTCGCCGCCGCCCTGGAGATCGCGCTCGGTGCGTCCCAGGGTGGGCAGGATGAGGGCACGCGCGCCCGTGACGACGTGCGAGCGGTTCAGCTTCGTCGACACGTGCACGGTGAGACTGGCGCGCCGCATGGCCGCCTCGGTGACCTCGGTGTCGGGGGAGGCGGACACGAAGTTGCCGCCCATCGCGAAGAACACCTTCGCGTCGCCGTCGCGCAGGGCGCGGATCGCGGCGACGACGTCGTAGCCGTGCTCGCGCGGCGGGGCGAAGCCGAACTCCTTCTCCAGGGCGTCCAGGAAGGCGGGTGCGGGACGCTCGAAGATGCCCATAGTGCGGTCGCCCTGCACGTTGCTGTGGCCGCGCACCGGGCACACGCCCGCGCCGGGGCGGCCGATGTCGCCGCGCAGCAGAAGGAAGTTGACGACCTCGCGGATGGTCGGGACGGCGTGCTTGTGCTGGGTGAGGCCCATCGCCCAGCACACGATGGTGCGCTCGGAGGCGAGGACCATGGCCAGCGCCTTCTCGATCTCCGGGCGGGTCAGCCCGGTCGCCAGGAGCGTCTCGTCCCAGTCGGCGTCCCGCGCGGCGGCGGCGAACTCCTCGTAGCCGTGCGTGTGTTCGTCGATGAAGGCCTGGTCGACGGCACCCTCCGTCTCCAGGATGAGCTTGTTCAGGAGGCGGAAGAGGGCCTGGTCGCCGCCGATGCGGATCTGCAGGAACAGGTCGGTGAGGGCGGCGCCCTTGAGCATGCCCTGCGGGGTCTGCGGGTTCTTGAACTTCTCCAGGCCCGCCTCGGGCAGCGGGTTGACGCTGATGATCTTCGCGCCGTTGGCCTTGGCCTTCTCCAGGGCGGAGAGCATGCGCGGGTGGTTGGTGCCCGGGTTCTGCCCGGCGACCACGATCAGGTCGGCCTGGTAGAGGTCCTCCAGGAGGACGCTGCCCTTGCCGATGCCGATCGTCTCGTTCAGCGCCGAACCCGACGACTCGTGGCACATGTTCGAGCAGTCCGGCAGATTGTTGGTGCCCAGCTCCCGCGCGAACAACTGGTACAGGAACGCGGCCTCGTTGCTGGTGCGGCCCGAGGTGTAGAAGAGGGCCTCGTCCGGGGAGCCGAGGGCGGCGATCTCCTCCGCGACGATGTCGAAGGCACGCTCCCAGGTGACCGGTTCGTAGTGCTCGGCCCCTTCGGGGAGATACATGGGGTGCGTGAGACGCCCCTGCTGGCCCAGCCAGTAGCCGCTGCGGGTCGCGAGATCGGCCACCGGATGGGCGGCGAAGAACCCGGGACCGACCCGGCGCAGGGTGGCTTCCTCGGCGACCGCCTTCGCGCCGTTCTCACAGAACTCCGCCGCGTGCCGGTGGTCCGGCTCCGGCCAGGCGCAGCCCGGGCAGTCGAAGCCGTCCTTCTGATTGACCCGCAGCAGCGTCAGCGCGGTGCGCCTCACACCCATCTGCTGCTGGGCGATGCGCAGCGTGTGGCCGATCGCCGGAAGTCCGGCCGCGGCATGCTTCGGCTCGGTGACCTGCGGCGCGTCCTGGACCGGATCACCCTTGGGCGGCTTCGTGGCCATCGCGGGCCTCCCCTTCGCTGGCACGTGTGGGCTGTGTCCTCGATCCTCGCACGCACCGCTGACAATGACCGCGCCGGGCGGCCCCGGCCGTCGGTGGGGCCCGACTGTCAGTGGCACGTGGCAGGATCGGGGTCGTGGCAGAGACAGCATCGAAGAAGACCGACAAGACCTCCGGCGGAGACCGTCCACGGCTGATGCTGATGGACGGGCACTCGCTGGCCTACCGCGCGTTCTTCGCGCTGCCCGCGGAGAACTTCACGACCGCGACGGGCCAGCCGACGAACGCCATCTACGGCTTCGCGTCGATGCTGGCCAACACCCTGCGCGACGAGGCGCCCACGCACTTCGCGGTGGCCTTCGACGTGTCCCGCAAGACGTGGCGCTCCGAGGAGTTCACCGAGTACAAGGCCAACCGCTCCAAGACCCCGGACGAGTTCAAGGGCCAGGTCGAGCTGATCGGCGAGCTGCTCGACGCGATGCACGTCTCCCGGTTCGCGGTCGACGGCTTCGAGGCCGACGACGTCATCGCCACCCTCGCCACCCAGGCCGAGGCCGAGGGCTTCGACGTGCTGATCGTCACCGGCGACCGCGACTCCTTCCAGCTGGTGTCCGAGCACACCACCGTGCTCTACCCGACGAAGGGCGTCTCCGAGCTGACCCGGTTCACTCCGGAGAAGGTCGTCGAGAAGTACGGGTTGACGCCGGCCCAGTACCCCGACTTCGCGGCCCTGCGCGGCGACCCGTCGGACAACCTCCCGGGCATCCCCGGCGTCGGCGAGAAGACCGCCGCGAAGTGGATCAACCAGTTCGGTTCGTTCGCCGAGTTGGTCGACCGCGTCGACGAGGTCAAGGGCAAGGCCGGGCAGAACCTCCGCGACCACCTGGACGCGGTCAAGCTCAACCGCCGCCTGACCGAGATGGTCAAGGACGTCGACCTGCCCAAGACGGTCGTCGATCTGGAGCGCGCTCCCTACGACCGCCCGTCCGTCGCGATGGTTCTCGACACCCTGGAGATCCGCAACCCCTCGCTGCGCGAGCGACTCCTGGCCGTCGACCCGGGCAACGAGGAGGCCGACGCGACCCCGCCCGCCGAGAGCGGAGTGGCGGTCGACGGCTCGGTCCTCGGCACCGGCGAACTGACCGGCTGGCTGTCCGACTACGGCACCGAGCCCCTCGGCGTCGCCACCGTCGACACCTGGGCGCTCGGCTCCGGTTCGGTGACCGAGGTCGCGCTCGCCGCCGCCGGGGGAGCGGCCGCCTGGTTCGACCCCGCCGAGCTGGACGAGAGCGACGAGAACACGTTCGCGGCCTGGCTGGCCGACGCCGACCGCCCCAAGGTGTTCCACAACGCCAAGGGCGCGATGCGGGTCTTCGCCGAGCACGGCTGGACCATCGCCGGCATCACCATGGACACCGCGCTCGCCGCCTACCTGGTCAAGCCCGGCCGCCGCTCCTTCGACCTGGACGCCCTGTCCCTGGAGTACCTCGGCCGCGAGCTGGCCCCCGCCGCCACGGCCGACGGCCAGCTGGCCTTCGGCGCGGACGACGGCGCCGAGGCGGACGCCCTGATGGTGCAGGCCCGCGCCATCCTCGACCTGGGCGAGGCCTTCGAGGAGCGCCTCCAGGAAGTCGGCGCGGCAGACCTCCTCCGTGACATGGAACTGCCCACCTCGATCCTGCTCGCCCGCCTGGAGCGGTACGGCATCGCGGCGGACAAGGCCCACCTCGAAGCCATGGAGCAGATGTTCGCCGGCGCCGTCCAGCAGGCGGTGAAGGAGGCGCACGCGGCGGCCGGACACGAGTTCAACCTCGGCTCGCCCAAGCAGCTCCAGGAAGTCCTCTTCGGCGAACTCGGTCTGCCCAAGACCAAGAAGACGAAGACCGGCTACACCACCGACGCCGACGCCCTGGCCTGGCTGGCCAACCAGACGGAGAACGAACTGCCGGTCATCATGCTCCGCCACCGCGAACAGGCGAAGCTGCGCGTCACCGTCGAGGGCCTGATCAAGACGATCGCGACGGACGACCGCATCCACACCACCTTCAACCAGACGGTGGCGGCGACCGGCCGCCTCTCCTCGACGGACCCGAACCTGCAGAACATCCCGGTCCGCACGGACGAGGGCAGGGCGATCCGCCGGGGCTTCGTCGTGGGCGAGGGCTTCGAGTCCCTCATGACCGCGGACTACAGCCAGATCGAACTCCGCGTGATGGCCCATCTCTCCGAGGACGAGGGCCTGTTGGAGGCGTTCACCTCGGGCGAGGACCTGCACACCACGGTCGCCTCCCAGGTGTTCTCCGTCGAGGGTGCCGCGGTGGATGCGGAGATGCGCCGCAAGATCAAGGCGATGTCGTACGGCCTCGCCTACGGGCTGTCGGCTTTCGGCCTCTCCCAGCAGCTGAACATCGACGCGGGCGAGGCGCGGGTCCTCATGGACACGTACTTCGAGCGCTTCGGCGGCGTACGGGACTATCTGCGCCGGGCGGTCGACGAGGCACGGGCGACGGGCTACACGGCGACCCTTTTCGGCCGTCGCCGCTACCTCCCCGACCTCAACAGCGACAACCGCCAACGCCGCGAGGCGGCCGAGCGCATGGCCCTCAACGCCCCGATCCAGGGCACCGCGGCGGACATCGTCAAGATGGCCATGCTCAAGGTCGACACCGCCCTCCGCGAGGCCGACCTCAAGTCCCGCATGCTCCTCCAGGTCCACGACGAAATCGTCCTGGAGATCGCCCCCGGGGAGCGAGCGGCCACGGAGGAACTCGTCCGCCACGAGATGGCCGGCGCGGTGCATCTCCGGGCGCCTCTCGATGTGTCGGTGGGAGTGGGGCCGGACTGGGAATCGGCCGCGCATTAGCCTCCGGCGAGTTGGGGGAGTTGTCAGGTGGGGGCGGAGAGTTACGGCCGGGGTGGTGAGCAGGGGTGTGTCACGGCTCGGGTGAGTGACGGGAAAGTGCGGCTTCGCCGAGTGGCGGAGGGCGTGGTGGCCAGGGGCTGCCTGTGGCGGGTTGGCCGAGGTTGCCTTGTAGCGGGCTGGACGACTGGGGCGGCCCTCGCCCCGCCCGCTCTCCTGGCCCGCCTTCGCTCGGCCCACTCTCCCGGCCCGCTCCTGAGTCCACCCGCAGGAACATTCCGTCGCAAAGGTGGGCACCGACAACGGCGCTTCCCGGCGGTGCCAGACCATCCTGGCCCGTCGACCCAACCTCACCCATGGCAACCTCTCCGTCGCAAAGGTGGGCACCGACAACGGCGCTTCCCGGCGGTGCCAAACCACCCTCGTCCGTCGACCCAACCCCACCCACGCCAACCTCTCCGTCGCAAAGGCGAGCACCCCCCGACGCATCCCGGCGGCACCGACCCCCCGCCCCCTCCCGAGCCGCCCGCAGGGCACCGCCTCCCACGCCGGCCGGCACAGACACCTCGGCCACGGAAACTCCCCGCACACCCCCCGCCCAACCCCCGGAGGGCCCGTCACCCGCGTGGCCCCCGCGAAGACGCCCCGCGCGCCCGGCGACCGTAAGGATGCGGGCATGGGTATACGCACGCTTCACCGCCGGACGGCTCACGTGCGGGCAGCGGATGCCGCTGCCGCGCAGGTCACGCCGCGCCCGCCGGTCCCGGCCTTCGCGGTCGGCGCAAGCACCGCCCGCATCCCCGCAGACCTCGCCATGGCCGTCCAGCACACGGCGGCGGACCTCCGGCGCCGCCTCACGTTCCGGGACGACACGGCCGTAGACCCCCGAGAACAAGCCAGACACCCGCAGGGGCCCGCCGTCGCCCCCAGCGGCACCCCCGTCTGGCGGCTCTGGGCCGAGCTGGGCCGCGGCTACCTGGATCTCGTCCTGGCTCGGCTCCCGAGGTCACCCTCCGTGCACACCATGACGGTGTTCATCGCGACCCCACCGGACGGCTCCGGGTGACAGTGCCGCCTCGCGCCGCGCCTCGCCCCTCCGCATGACCATGCTCCTCGCCGATCCTGCCCGACGGCCCCGGACGCCGGTGCTCATCGCGAGTCGGCCCAACCGCCCCGGCCGAACCTGCTTCACCACAAGTCGGCCCGACTGCCCCGACCGGCCGTGCTCACGGTGAGTCTGTCCGAGGGCCCTGGATGACCGTGCTCCTTGCCGAGTCGGCCCGACGGCCCCGACCGACGGTGCTCACGGTGAGCCTGTCTGGCGGCCCTGGATGACCGTGCTCCTTGCCGAGTCGGCCCGACCGCCCCGACTGGCCGTGCTCACGGTGAGCCTGTCCGACGGCCCTGGACGACCGTGCTCCTCGTCGATCCCGCCGGACCGCCCCGACCGGCCCTGCTTACCGAGACCCGGCCCGGTCGCCCCGTCCCGCGCCGGCCTCGCCCAGGTCGCCCGCCGGCACCTCGGCCGCCGCAGGGCGCCACACGCGGACGGCGACGGCGTACAGCAGCACGCCCAGCGTCAGGCCGGCTCCCGCCCCGAAACACAGCGTCGGAATCAGGTTCCAGGGCTTCGCGGTCGAGCCCCAGTAGGCCCACCAGCGTGATCCCCGCTCCACCGCCCCGACCAGCGCACAGCCGCCGAGGACGACCCCGGCCGCCCACCGGTCCCGTACCGACAGCACGGGCACCCCCACCGGCTCGTCGGCCGGAACCCGTCGTAGCGCTCGCAGGACGAACGCGGCGATCAGCAGCGCGCCGAGCACGGAACTGCCGTACTGCAGGAACAGGAACAGCGGTGAGCCGCCGACCACCTGGTCGAGGACGGGGAACAGCCGCACGCCCCACCGGTCGTGGTGGGTGAACGCGTCCCAGACGACGTGGGTGAGCGCGCCGAGCACCGCGGACGCGTACCAGCGGGCCGCCAGTGACGGGGTCGCACGCGCGCGTGGGGTGCCGCAGCTCAGGAGGGTCGCTGTTCGCGGTCGGCGGGTGCGCGGGAGGAGGGCGACCAGGGGTTCGCGCACCAGGAGCCACAGGCCGACCGTCGCCCAGGCGATGAGGACGTCGACCGTGAAGACGCCCGGGAAGGAGTGCGTGACGTTCCCGAACTCCATCGCCCCAGGTATCCCGCTCGCCGCGTAGTAGGTCATGTCCGGTGCGAAGGAGCCCGCGACCAGCACCGCCGGGATCAGCCGGCCGCGCCCCCGTCCGTCGCCGCGCACGGCGGGCAGTACGGCGGCGGCGTGACTCAAGGTGAACGGCAACAGGGCTCCCCGTAGGAGTCATCGGCATATGGCCAAGTGGTGAATAACGGGCGCGAACGGGTGCCCGTGCAAAGCAAGTTGTCGTAGGGTCGCCTGGGTCGCCGCGCGGGGGAGCGCGCGGTCGAACGGAGTGCGGAACAAGCGTACAGAACATCCGAAAAGCATCACGAGGGCAACCTGTGACGCGGGTCGACCGTCACAACAGGCGCAGAGGCAACAGACACAGACGGGCGCTCGGGCGGCGTCCCTGGGAGGGGTTCACTCCATGACGGCGCATTTCGGCAGGCGGCTGCGCAAGGGTGCGGCGACGACGGCGGTGGCCGCGGCAGCGGTCGCGGCACTGTCCGCGTCCCAGGCTCCGGCGGTGACCGGCAGCGACAGACCGGTCGCCGCAGGCCAGGTGACGCCCGACGGGAGCACCGACAGCACCGACGACCACAGCGCCACCGGTGAGTCGCCGTACTACACGGACCTCCCGCCGCTGAGCAGCCCCGTCCCGAGCCCCAGCCAGTCGTCGTCCATAGGGACCCCGGTCTCGGTCGGTGAGGCCGAGGCCGGCATACCCGCGACCGTTCTCGACGCCTACAAGAAGGCCGAGACCGAACTCGCCGGGTCCAAGCCGGGCTGCAACCTGCCCTGGCAACTCCTCGCCGCCATCGGCAAGGTCGAGTCGGGCCAGGCCCGAGGCGGCCAGGTCGACGCCAACGGCACCACGACCTCGAAGATCCTGGGCCCCGCGCTCGACGGCAACGGCTTCGCGCTCATCAAGGACACCGACAACGGCAAGTACGACGGCAACAGCACGTACGACCGGGCCGTCGGACCCATGCAGTTCATCCCGTCCACCTGGGCCTGGGCGGGCCGCGACGGCAACGGCGACGGAGTCAAGGACCCCAACAACGTCTACGACGCCGCGCTCGCCGCCGGCCACTACCTGTGCCGCAACAACTGGAACCTGGCGACCGACTCGGGCCTGCGCAGCGCGATCCTCAGCTACAACAACTCGACGGACTACCTGAACACGGTCCTGTCCTGGCTGGAGTACTACCGCAAGGGCACCCACTCGGTCCCGGACGGCACGGGCACCCTGCCCTCCGGCCGCAGCGACGGCAACTCCGGGGCCAGCCCCACGCCTTCGCCCTCGCCGACGACTCCGAGCACCTCGAAGCCGAGCACCACCCCCACCACCCCCGCCACGCCGGCCAGTCCGACCCCGACACCCACCCCCACGCCGACTCCGACGCCGACCCCCACCGACACGGTGGCCAAGCTGGCGGACGCGGGTACGGCGAAGCTGACCGCGGTGGCGGGCGACCAGTTCGGCAAGAAGATCAGCACCAGCGCCCGGACCTCGGCCGGCAAGGCCGTCGCCAAGGTCAGGATCCGGTTCACGATCGTCGGGACCACAGACGCCACGTTCATTGGCGGCGAGAAGGTCGCCACGGTCGTCACCGACGCCTCCGGTGTGGCCGTCGCCCCCGCCCTCCAGGCCGGCGAGACGACCGGTGACTTCACCGTCCGTGCCACCGTCGTCGGTCGTACGATCGCCGGTCTCGACTACACGGCCAGCGTCACGCCCCGCGTCGCCGACACCCTCGTCCGCACCAGCACCACCGCGCTGACCTGCACCCCGGGCGGCGAGTTCGCCGACCAGGTCGAGGTGAAGGCCACGGAGAACGGCGCCGTCGCCGACAAGGTCGCCGCCACCGCGACCCTCATCAAGGCGGCCGACGACACGACCGAGAACGACAAGGGCCCCTACTTCAAGGACGCGGACGGCAAGACCGTACGCACCTTCACGGGCCTGGCCACGGACGCCGACGGCCTCCTGAAGCTGCCGAAGCTCTACGCCGACGACACCACCGGCACCTTCCTGCTCCAGATCACCACCACGGGCGGCGCGACCCTCACCGTCGAACTCACCGTGGCGGCGGCGACCGACACCTCCTCGGCCGGCCCGAGCCCGAGTCCGTCGGCTTCCCCGAGCGCGTAGTCAGACCCGACGCTCGCACGACGAGGGCGCCCTTCCGCTACGGCGGACGGGCGCCCTCGTCTCGTCACGCCCAGGCCGCTGCGCGCCTCTCCACGCGTCTCCGCGCCTCGTGCGTGTGCAACGTGTTCTCATCTCGCCCGTGCGTTGCTACGGTGCCGGACCTGACGACCTATCAGTTCCTGGACCCATCGGTTTCTGTCTGTCGGGAGGCCGGCATGCGTGCCCTGATCGCCGCCGCGACCGGTCTCGTGCTCGCGTTCGCGCTGGTCCTGACCATCACCGCGATGGGCTCACCGATGGGGAAGACCTCCCCGAAACCGCTGCTGACGACGGTGCCCGCGCACCCGTAAACGTTTGCGCAAGCGTTTTACCGCCTGAGGTTCAACTCCATTGGGAAGGAGGCCGAGATGCGCCGCAAGGCCAGCCTGATCCTGCTCGCCCTGGCCGTGTTCTTCACGGCACTGTCCCCGCTGCTGCGCTGGTACGCCTTCCCGCGCCTGGCCAAGATCCCGGCGAACCAGTACCAGGACATGGTCCTGGAGGCGAAGAACGCCACCCTCCTCGACTACGGCTCCATGCAGGCCAAGACGGTCCCCAAGGTCACCATCGTGCAGACCCTCAAGGGCAATGTGGAGGCCGCCAAGAAGATCGACAAGACGGCCGGCCGGGACGTCGTCGTCTGGGACGGTCTGTCCTACGTCCAGGGCCCCGACGGCAAGATGGTCTCCTCGATCCCCGAGCGCTACATCTTCGACGCGCACACCCAGGACCCCGTCCACGCCACCGGCGAGATGGTCGACGGCGACCCGGTGAAACGGGACGGCATCGAGTTCAAGTGGCCGTTCCTGACCCAGAAACGGGACTACGAGTACTTCGACGCGCAAACCCGCACCACCAACCCGATCCACTACAAGGGCACCCAGAACTTCCGCGGCGTCAAGGTCTACTACTTCGAGCAGACCATCCCCTGGACCAAGGTCTCCTTCCCGAAGACGATGCCCGTCAAGGGCATCACCCCGGAGTCCGTCGCCAAGACCGGCACCACCCGCTGGTACACCACGGTCCGCAAGTTCTGGGTCGAACCCGTCACCGGAGCACCGGTCTACGGCGAGGAGATCCACAAGGAGGAACTGCGCGGCGGCACCCTCCTGGGCGGCCGGGCCAAGGTGACGGCGTTCGCCGGCGACGTGAAGATGCGCGAGGACTACATCAAGCACACCGTCGCCCTGGTGAAGTCCAACCGCACCCTCGTCCTGCTGATGGTCTCCTACCTCCCCTGGGGCTTCCTGACCCTCGGCCTCCTCCTGCTGGCCCTCTCCCTCTACCTGGAGGCCCGCGGCAGGCGCCCCGGAGACCCCGCCCCCACCGAGGTCCAGGAACCGGAACCGGTCACCGCCTGAGCCGCGCGTTCGTGAACCGCGTGGCCTCGGCGGTCGCCGGGTCCTCGGGCCACGGATGCTTGGGATACCGCCCCCGCAACTCGGCCCGCACACCGTTGTAACCGTCCTTCCAGAAGGAAGCCAGGTCGGCGGTGACGGCGGCGGGCCGCCCGGCGGGGGAGAGGAGATGTACGAGCACGGGCACCCCGGCGACGGTCGGCGACTCGTGAAGTCCGAACATCTCCTGCAACTTGACGGCCAGCACAGGCTGTTCAGGGTTGGCGTAGTCGATCCGAACCCTGGACCCACTCGGCACGACGAACCGCTCCGGAGCCAACGCGTCCAACCGCCCCGCGTCCCCCGAGGCCCACGGCAACAACCGCCGCAACCCCTGTCCCGCCTCGATCCGCCCCAGATCACCCCGCCGCCGCGCCCGCCCCAACTCCGGCTCCAACCACTCGTCCACACGCGCGTGCAGCGCGTCGTCGGACACGTCCGGCCAAGGCGCCCCGACGTTCAGGTACAGGAACGCAAGCCGCTGCCGCAGGACTTGGGCATCCGCCGACCACCGCAACAACCCGAACCCCTCCTGCCGAAGCCCTTCGACAAGCGCCTCCCGTACGGCGACGGGATCGGCGTCACGGAGGGGCCGCACCGCCAACTCGACAGCCCCGAGGCGCTCCACGCGCCGGGCCACCACGTCTCCGTCGGCCCAGTGGACCTCGTCCGCCTCGCTGAGCAGCGCCCCGGCCGCGAACCGGGCGACGTCCTCGTCGACAACCGCCCCGAGCTGCACGCGTGCGTGCCCTTTGCCGATCGGCCGGTCGGCGACGGCGACGGCGATCCAGGGGGCGCCTCGGAGGGCGCTGGCGGCACCGACCTCGGCACGGGTGCCGGAGACGAGGAGGTAGGAACCGCCGTCGGCCTTGGCGACCCGTTCGGGATAGGCGAGGGCGGCGACGAGGCCTACGAGGGCGTCGTCGCGTACGGCATCTGCCGAGGCTTCGACGGTTCCCTTCATCGGTACCGGGTTTCGGGTGGGTGGGTGGGAAAATTCTGTTGCTACGGCCCGCAGTCGCCGAACCTCCGTACGCCACCGCGTCGCATAGGCGTCACCCCCACGCCGAGCGAGCCGCAAAGCCCCGGCAAGATCATCGCCGTACTCCCGCGGAGCCTCCTCGCTGAGCAGTGCGACAACCTCCGCACCCGCCGCCCCCGTGTCCAACAACGCCCGCCCCAACCGGGGATGCAACCCCAGCCGAGCCAACTGCACACCCCGGGACGTGGCCCGCCCATCGGAGTCGACCGCGCCCACCGCAGCCAGAACACCCCGAGCCGCCGCCATCCCCCCGGAGGGCGGCGCATCGAGCAATGCCAGCCCCGACGCCCCAGGATCGCCCCAGCAAGCCGCCTGAAGGGCGAACGCCGTCAGGTCGGCCACTTTGATCTCCGGCGCCGGAAAGCGCGGCAGACGCGCGTCCTCGGCCTCCGCCCAGCACCGGTACACCGCCCCCGGCGCCTCCCGCCCGGCCCGCCCCGCCCGCTGCCGCCCAGCAGCCTGCGAGGCCCGTACCGTCGCGAGCGCGCTCAGCCCGCGCGCGTGATCGACCCGCGGCTCCCGCGCCAACCCGGAGTCGACGACCACCCGTACACCGGGAACCGTCAGCGAAGACTCCGCCACGGACGTCGCCAGCACCACCCGCCGCCGCGCTCCCGGAGACAACACCGCGTCCTGTACGGCGGCCGGCGCCCGCCCGTGCACCTGGAGCACGTCGACGTCACCCAGGGCACCCAACTGCCCGGCGACGCGCGCGATCTCCCCGACCCCGGGCAGGAAACACAGCACGTCCCCGTCCCGCTCGCCCAGCGCCCGCCGTACCGTCGACGCCACGTGGGTGAGCAGCGCCGGGTCCACACGCATCCCGTGCGGCGGGCGGACCGGACGTGCCGGAGGCGTCCACACGACCTCCACCGGGTACGCGACGCCCTCCGCCTCGATGACCGGCGCCCCGCCCAGCAGCCGGGCCCAGCCCTGCGCGTCGGTGGTCGCCGACGCCGCGACCAGACGCAGCTCGGGCCGCAGCGCCTCCCGTACGTCGACGAGGAAGGCGGCCACGGTGTCCGCGTCCAGATGCCGTTCGTGGCACTCGTCCAGGATCACGGCGTCGACGCCGGTCAACTCCTGGTCCCGTTGCAGACGTTGGAGCAGCACACCGGTCGTGACGACCTCCACGCGTGCGTGCCGTCCGACGACCCGCTCCCCGCGCACGGTGTACCCGACGCTCTCCCCGACCTTCTCGCCGAGCAGCCACGCCATGCGCCGGGCCGCCGCCCGCGCCGCGATCCGCCGCGGCTCGGCGACGACCACCCGCCGCGCGGGACCCTGATTCCCCTCGCCCAGCAGCCCGGCCAGCGCGAGCGGCACCAGCGTCGTCTTGCCGGTGCCGGGCGGCGCGACGAGCACGGCAGCACCGCCCGCCTCCAGGGCGGCGTCGAGACCGGGCAGGGCACTGCGGACGGGCAGCGCGTCGAGGGCGTCGTAGCGGATCACGCACCCAGTGTCGTACGCCGTGCGAAACGACCTCTTACGCGCGTGTGCCCGCGTTCCCTCAGTCCCGCTGCTCCCGCTACCGGTCGCGCTCGCACACGAAGATCGCCGTGCCCGGGATCAGGTTGCCGCGCAGGGGCGACCAGCCGCCCCACTCGGAGGTGTTCCAGGACGGCCACTCCGGCTCGACCAGGTCCACCAGGCGCAGGCCCGCCGCCGAGATGTCCCGGACGCGGTCGCCGACGGTCCGGTGGTGCTCCACGTAGACCGCGCGGCCGTCGTCGTCCTGCTCGACGTACGGAGTGCGGTCGAAGTACGAGGCGGCGACCGTCAGTCCCTCGGGGCCCGGCTCGTCCGGGAACGCCCAGCGGATGGGGTGCGTGGTCGAGAAGACGAACCGGCCGCCCGGCCGCAGCACCCGGCGCACCTCGCGCAGCACCAGCACCGGGTCGGCGACGAACGGCAGCGCGCCGTACGCCGAGCAGGCCAGGTCGAAGGAGCCGTCCGCGAAGGGCAGCGCGCCCGCGTCGGCACACACCAGAGGGAACGATCCGCCGATCCGCAGCGCGTGCTGGAGCTGGCGGTGGGAGAGGTCCAGGGCCACCGGACGGGCACCCTGGGCGGCCAGCCAGCGCGAGCACTGGGCCGCGCCGGCGCCGATCTCCAGGACGTCCTTGCCCTTCAGCTCCTCCGGGGGGCCGAGGAGCTCCGCCTCCACCTCGTCGAGGCCCTCGGGACCCCACACGAACCGGTCGTCGCCGAGGAACGTGCCGTGTTCGACCTGGTAGTCGTCCGCGTTCCGGTCCCACCAGCCCCGGTTCGCCCGGGAACTCTCGGTGATGTCGGCGTCACGCCGGGTGGCTTCCGGCTCGAACGTATCGGGCTCTTGGATGATCGGCTCCCTCGTCGTACTCTTCCGTCACCTCTACGGTGCGGCTGTCCCCGGCGGCGTCACTGAAGGGGTGGGTCAGGCCTGCGTGGCCTCGCGGGACACGTTTTGTGCCGGGTATGCGGCGATCCGCCCCGGGTGTGCGCCTTCGCGCATTGACCCTGCCTGGCTGCCCCCGTATGCTACAAGTTGCGCTGCGGGCCTGCGCACCTCAGACGTAGCAGGTTGCGCTCGCATCTGTATGTATGACCCCTCGGTTTTCGAGGCGCCAACCGGACACCCTGGTGTTCTGGACCGGCGCTTCCTTGGCTGTCCGGCCTTCTGCAGAGCGAAGCGAAAAAGGCTCTCGGCGTGAGCAGTACCTACGACTTCAATGTCCGTACCGGAGCCCTTTCCCACATGACGAGCAGCACCGAGACCACCGCCACCACCCCGCAGGTAGCGGTCAACGACATCGGTAACGAGGAAGCCTTCCTCGCCGCGATCGACGAGACGATCAAGTACTTCAACGACGGCGACATCGTCGACGGCGTCATCGTGAAGGTCGACCGGGACGAGGTCCTGCTCGACATCGGTTACAAGACCGAAGGTGTCATCCCGAGCCGCGAGCTCTCGATCAAGCACGACGTCGACCCGAACGAGGTCGTCAAGGTCGGCGACGAGATCGAAGCCCTTGTTCTCCAGAAGGAGGACAAGGAAGGCCGCCTGATCCTCTCGAAGAAGCGCGCCCAGTACGAGCGCGCCTGGGGCACCATCGAGAAGATCAAGGAAGAGGACGGCATCGTCACCGGTACCGTCATCGAGGTCGTCAAGGGTGGACTCATCCTCGACATCGGCCTCCGTGGCTTCCTGCCGGCTTCTCTCGTCGAGATGCGTCGTGTCCGCGACCTCCAGCCCTACGTGGGCAAGGAGCTCGAGGCCAAGATCATCGAGCTGGACAAGAACCGCAACAACGTGGTCCTGTCCCGCCGTGCCTGGCTGGAGCAGACCCAGTCCGAGGTCCGCCAGACGTTCCTCACGACCCTCCAGAAGGGTCAGGTCCGCTCCGGCGTGGTTTCCTCGATCGTCAACTTCGGTGCCTTCGTGGACCTGGGTGGCGTCGACGGTCTGGTCCACGTCTCCGAGCTGTCCTGGAAGCACATCGACCACCCCTCCGAGGTTGTCGAGGTCGGCCAGGAAGTCACCGTCGAGGTCCTCGACGTGGACATGGACCGCGAGCGCGTCTCCCTGTCGCTGAAGGCGACCCAGGAAGACCCGTGGCAGCAGTTCGCCCGCACCCACCAGATCGGCCAGGTCGTGCCCGGAAAGGTCACGAAGCTGGTTCCGTTCGGTGCGTTCGTCCGCGTGGACGAGGGCATCGAGGGTCTGGTGCACATCTCCGAGCTGGCCGAGCGCCACGTGGAGATCCCGGAGCAGGTCGTCCAGGTCAACGACGAGATCTTCGTCAAGGTCATCGACATCGACCTTGAGCGTCGCCGGATCTCGCTGTCCCTGAAGCAGGCCAACGAGTCCTTCGGTGCCGACCCGGCCTCGGTCGAGTTCGACCCGACGCTCTACGGCATGGCCGCGTCGTACGACGACCAGGGCAACTACATCTACCCCGAGGGTTTCGACCCCGAGACCAACGACTGGCTCGAGGGCTACGAGACCCAGCGGGAGGCGTGGGAGCACCAGTACGCCGAGGCGCAGCAGCGGTTCGAGCAGCACCAGGCGCAGGTCATCAAGTCCCGCGAGGCCGACGCCCAGGCTGCGGCCGAGGGTGTCGACACCCCGGGTGCGGCTCCGGCCGCCTCCGGTGGCGGCGGCGGTTCGTACTCCTCCGAGGGTGCGGACACGTCCGGCGCGCTGGCGTCCGACGAGGCGCTCGCTGCCCTGCGTGAGAAGCTGGCCGGCGGCCAGAGCTGATCACCTGAGCAGTAGCTCTTGAACTGAGGGGCCGTACCTTTCGAGGTGCGGTCCCTCAGCTGTATGTCGGGTGCGGGGGCCGTACGCGGCTGGTCGCGCCCACGCGGCGGAGCCGCATATCGATACAGCCCCGCGCCCCTGCCCGAGCTTCCCTCACCTTTGTAGAAACGTGCGGGATACATCAGTAACTGCCGTGCCGTAACCGGTAGTTGGCAGGCTTCCTCGGTCATTCATGATCGGAAAGGGGAGCCGGACCATGGCAAGCAACCAGAGCCGACGTGCTTTTCTGCGGAATGTGGGTCTCACCGGTGGCGCGGGCACCATGTTCGCCACCATGGGGGCCCTCGGACTCGCCCCGACCGCGCAGGCCGCCCAGCGGGAACAGCCCTTCCGCGCGCTGAGCGCCGGCGACTTCACCCTCACCGGACGCGGTGCGGCGAAGGTCGTCATCGTCGGTGGTGGCATCGCGGGGCTGACCACGGCGTACGAACTCGGCAAGGCCGGCTACGACTGTACGGTCCTGGAGGCCAGGGACCGTACCGGCGGCCGCAACTTCACCGTTCGTGGCGGCGACACGACGACCGACCTGTACGGCAACCGGCAGACCGCCCGTTTCGCCGACGGGCACTACATGAACTGCGGTCCCGCGCGGATCCCGCAGTGGATGGTCACCCTGGACTACTGCCGTGAACTCGGCGTTCCCATCCAGGTGTTCACCAACGTCAACGCGGACGCGTACATCTACAACGAGTCCGCCGGCATGACCAGGCCCGAGCGCTACCGCACCGCCAAGGCCGATGTCTACGGCCATGTCTCGGAGTTGCTCGCCAAGGCCACCGACAAGGGAGCCCTGGACAAGGAGTTGACCGGCGACGACCAGGAGCGGCTCGTCGAGTTCCTCAAGGACTGGGGGGAACTCGGCGACACGCTGTCCTACGAGGGCGGTGAACGGCGCGGGTACACGACCGTCCCGGCCGCCGCGGGCACCCCCGGTGTGCTGCTCGGGGACGTACCCACCGCCTCCGAGGTGCTGGCCGGCGGTGTCGGCCGCTACTTCTCCTTCGAATTCGGCTTCGACCAGGCCATGTTGATGTTCCAGCCGGTCGGCGGCATGGACCAGATCCCGAAGGCCCTCACCCGTGCGATCGGCGCGCAGCGCATCCGTACCGGGGCGGTCGTCTCGAAAATCACCGACAAGGGGAGTGGTGTTTCGGTCACCTACACCCAGGGCGGCCTTACACGGGTGATCGAGGCCGACTACTGCGTCGGCGCCCTCCCGCCGAACATCCTCGCCAAGATCCCGCACAACCTCGGCACCGGCGTACAGATCGCGCTGGAGGCGATCACCCCGTCGTCCGCCGCGAAGATCGGCCTGGAGTACAAGTCCCGCTGGTGGGAACTGGATCACCGGATCTACGGGGGTATCACCGAGACCGACCAGGACGTCACCCACATCTGGCACCCTTCGTACGGCTTCCACGGTGAGCGGGGCGTCCTCATCGGGTATTACAACTACGACGACAACGCGGACTCCTACGCGAAGCTGACCCCCAAGGGGCGGGAAGAGAGGGCGGTGGCCGCGGGCGTGAAGATCTATGGCGAGAAGTACCGCAGCGAACTGGCGTCGTCCTTCTCCCACCACTGGCGTCAGACGCCCCACCTGGAGGCCGCGTGGCACGACACCCCGGGCGGCCCCGACGACGTCCGCTACAAGCCGCTCAACGAACCCACGGGACGCGTCTACTTCGCCGGCGACTGGCTCAGCTACACCGACGCCTGGCAGCACGGCGCGTTCTCCTCCGCCCGCAAGGCCGTGACCGCACTCCACGCGCGCGTGCTGTCCTCGTGACGCGGACGCTCCCCCGGTGACGAGGGGGAGCGGCGCATGAAAAGCCCGTAAGAGGTGCCTGATCAGGGGCATGGGCGGGAATGCCCATGCCCTGGAGGGCGTTGTGCAGTACGAACACGAGGAGGAGCGGTCACAGTGCTTGATCCGCAGGGTTTGTACGCATGGGAGCCGAAGGGCCTGGCCGTCGTCGATGTGGCGCTCGCCCAGGAGTCGGCCGGTCTTGTCATGCTCTACCACTTCGACGGATACATCGACGCGGGCGAGACGGGCGACCAAATCGTCGAACGACTGCTCGACTCGCTGCCCCACCAGGTCGTGGCCAGTTTCGACCACGACCGGCTCGTCGACTACCGCGCCCGCCGCCCGCTGCTCACCTTCAAGCGGGACAGGTGGACCGACTACGAGGAGCCCACCCTCGACGTACGGCTGGTCCAGGACGCTACCGGAGCCCCCTTCCTGCTGCTCTCCGGCCCCGAGCCGGACGTGGAGTGGGAGCGCTTCGCCGCGGCCGTCCAGCAGATCGTGGAGCGGCTCGGCGTCCGGCTGTCCGTGAACTTCCACGGCATCCCCATGGGCGTCCCGCACACCCGCCCCGTGGGCATCACCCCGCACGGCAACCGCAACGACCTCGTCCCGGGCCACCGCAGCCCCTTCGACGAGGCACAGGTCCCCGGCAGCGCCGAGGCGCTCGTCGAGTACCGCCTCATGGAGTCCGGCCACGACGTCCTGGGCGTCGCCGCGCACGTCCCGCACTACATCGCCCGCTCCCCGTACCCGGACGCGGCCCTGACCGTCCTGGAGGCCATCACGGCGGGCACCGGACTGGTCCTGCCCAGCATCGCGCACTCCCTGCGCACCGAGGCCCACCGCACCCAGACCGAGATCGACCGCCAGATCCAGGAGGGCGACGAGGACCTCGTGGCGCTCGTCCAGGGACTTGAGCACCAGTACGACGCCGCCGCGGGCGCCGAGAGCCGCGGCAACATGCTCGCCGAGCCGGTCGACATCCCGTCGGCGGACGAGATCGGGCAGGAGTTCGAGCGCTTCCTGGCGGAGCGCGAAGGGGACGGCTGACGACGGTCGCCGGGTGCCGTGTCAGTGGCAGGCCCTAAGCTTCGGCTCATGCTGAAGGTGGGCCTGACCGGCGGCATCGGTGCCGGTAAGAGTGAAGTGTCGCGGTTGCTCGTCTCGTACGGCGCCGTGCTGATCGACGCCGACCGCATCGCGCGCGAGGTCGTGGCGCCCGGAACTCCCGGGCTCACGGCGGTCGTCGAGGCCTTCGGTAAGGATGTGCTCGGCGAGGACGGCGGCCTGGACCGGCCGAAACTGGGCTCCATTGTGTTCGCCGATCCCGACAAGCTGGCCGTTCTCAACTCGATCGTCCACCCCCTGGTCGGCAGACGCTCCCGCGAACTCGAGACCGCCGCGGCCGGCGACGCCGTAGTGATCCACGACGTACCCCTCCTCGCCGAGAACGCCCTGGCCGCGCTGTACGACCTGGTGATCGTCGTCGACGCGAGCCCCGCGACCCAGCTCGACCGGCTGGTCCGGCTGCGGAGCATGACCGAGGAGGACGCACGCGCGCGTATGGCCGCCCAGGCGACGCGCGAGAAGCGGCTGGCCATCGCGGACATCGTGATCGACAACGACGTACCCCTGGAGGCGCTGGAGCGGCGCGTACGGGACGTATGGGCCGAACTCGCGCGCAG
Organism: Streptomyces sp. NPDC088350; assembly: GCF_044753545.1. Classification (NCBI taxonomy): domain Bacteria; kingdom Bacillati; phylum Actinomycetota; class Actinomycetes; order Kitasatosporales; family Streptomycetaceae; genus Streptomyces; species Streptomyces sp. NPDC088350. The sequence goes on from NZ_JBIVNL010000007.1 coordinate 298,785, forward strand.
GGCACACGCGCCCCAGCAGCCACCCCAGGAATAGCGGCCCTCGCCGCGTGCGTTGAAACGGGCGAGCGAGGGAAGGACTTTGCCGTGCCCGAGAACAGCGGAACGACCGGACGTACTCCGGAGACGCATGTCATCGACTTCCGCGCCGCCGAGCAGCTGCTCGCCGCGCGGGACCCGCGGGGCGCGGTGAAGCTGCTCGACAACGTCATCGACGCGCACCCGGAGAACACCGCCGCCCGCCTGCTGCGCGCGCGTGCCTTCTTCGCCGCCGCGCAACTGCGGCCTGCCGAGCTGGAGTTCACCATCGTCCTGGAGCGCGAGCCGGACAACGCCTTCGCGCACTTCGCACTCGCCCGCACCTACGAGCGGCAGGGGCGCGCCGACCAGGCCAAACGTCACTTCCGGCTGGCCGCCGCGCTGGATCCCACACCGCAGTACCTGAAGGCCGCGGGCTTCGACGGGTAGGCGTACTCCAGTAGTCACGCCTTGCGGATCACGTCCCCTGTACACGTCAGGGGTGGCGGTGTTCCGGCGGGCGGTACGGCGGGATGTCGGGGCCCGGCTGGTAGTGCGGGCCCTGGCGGATGTGCTTGAGGATCATGGCCATGTCGATCGTGACGACCAGCCACAGCACCCCGCAGGCCGCCGCCCACCCGGGGCGCCCGGCGAGCGCGAACGCCGCCGTGCCGAAGATCGTCCAGACCAGGCCCCACACGCTCAGCCAGAACCGGGCCCGCAGGGGACTGCGCGCTGTCGTCGGCTCACTGCCCGTACGCATACCACGATCACTACTCCTCCTTGCAACGTACTCTTCGGTTCGGACGTTCTCCACAGGGAGGGGAAGCGCGCTGTGCTGCCGGACGCCGACGAACTGCCCGAGATCCTGCTCGACCTCGCCGTACCCCACGAGGACATCAACGAACTGGTCCGACTGCGCCGGGTGTTGGCGCGGGACACCGGCGCGACGCGGCTCCTGGAGGAGTGCGTCGAGGAGCTGGTGAAGGACATCGGAGAGCACGGCCACTGGACGCGGCTCACCGAGCTGCTCCTGGCGCGGCTGCCCGAGGCCCCGCCGGAGATCGGCGCCTACTTCTCCGTGTACGTGTTCGCCGCCGCGCTGCCCTCCACGCGCGCGTACCACCGCGCACGCGGCATCCCCGCCGACGTCTCCCGGCGCACCCTCGCCGACCTGGGACGCAACATCGCCGTGCACCACAGACGGTACGGCGGGGGAGGAGTGCCGATCCCGCAGTGGCTCGTCCCCCACTTCCGGGGCGAGCTGTACCAGCTGGGGCGGCTGCAGTACGAGCGGGCGCGGCTCGGGGAGCGCACCGCGCAGGCCCTCGTGGCGGCCGGGCTGGACGCGGAACCCGGGACGCCCTGCCTGAACCTGCACATCCCCGACTTCCAGGGGCCGCTCTCGCCGACCGCGTGCGACCGTTCGCTGGAACTGGCCCGCGCGTTCTTCGCCCGGCACTTCCCCGAGGAGCGCCACGCGGTCGCGGTCTGCCACTCCTGGCTGCTGGACTCGCAGTTGAAGAAGTACCTGTCCGCCGACTCCAACATCGTCCGCTTCCAGGAGCGGTTCCGGGTGATCCGCGAGGACACGGAACCGGCCGACACCGAGCCGGTCCAGTTCGTCTTCGGGCACCCGGACCATCCGGTGGAGAGCCTGCCGCGGCGCACGTCCGTGGAGCGGGCCGTGGGGGACCACCTGCGGGCCGGCGGGCACTGGTACATCGGGCACGGGTGGTTCCCGCTCTGAGCCCTGGCTCGTCCTCCGGTTCCGGCGGGTTCCGCTCCAACGGTCCCAACGGCTCCAACGGTTGCCTTTCCAGGGGGAATTGACTCGTACGGGTGAATCAGTGCGAGGCGGGAACGGGTGTGCGGCTGCCGGCCGTTGGACGGGCATGCGACTCGAAATGCGTGAGGGGTACGAGGGGACAGGACCCGGGGCGATCACTCCGGACGGCTGCGCGGTGGAGCTGTACTCGCGGCTGCCCGTGGGCGCGGAGCCGGACATCATCGAGGCGGCCGTGCCGGCGGGTGCGCGCATCCTGGAGCTGGGCAGCGGGGTGGGGCGCGTGACGCACCCGCTCCTGGACCGCGGATTCACGGTCACGGCGGTCGACGAGTCCGCGGAGATGCTGGAGCGGGTCCGGGGCGCGCGCACGATATGCGGCCCCATCGAGGATCTGGACCTGGGCGAGACCTTCGACGTGGTGATGCTCGCGTCGTTCCTGGTGCACGCCGGGGACGTCGAGGTGCGGCGCGGACTGCTGCGGACCTGCGTACGGCATGTCGCAGCCGACGGCTGTGTGCTGATCCAGCGGGAGGGCGAGGACTACCACGCGAACCTGCCGCGCGAGCGAAGCGAGATGGGGGTCCCCCCGGCCGAAGGCTGGGGGAGGGCCGACCCCAGTGGTTTCACCGTGCGGATGGTGTCGGCGGAACCGGTCGGGGACGGGGTCAACTCGGTGCGCGCGGAGTACGTGTTCCCGGACGCGGTCTGGACCCAGACGTTCCTGTCCCGGCCGTTGACGAAGGACCAGTTCGAGGAGGCGCTGGCGGAGACGGGGCTGAGAGTGGACAGCTATCTGACGCCGGACCGGGTGTGGGTGCGGGCGGTGCCGACGGACTGACGGCGGACGTACGGGAAATCCCGTACAGCGGCGATGAGTTCCCGTGCGGGGACCGGTCTACCTCCGCGACAGCAACACGGACCGCTTCCCACAGGAGAACCTCATGTCCGAGACCGTCGCTCCCCTCGCATCCACCGACTCCAGCACCGTCGTCGTCGCCGAGTCCGCGACCGCACGCGGGCGCCGCGCCCGGATCGCACTGCGTGTCCTGCAGGTGCTGCTCGCCCTGTTCTACGGCATCGCGAGCGCGCTCCCCAAGCTGATCGCGTACCCGGCGGCCGTGGAGTCCTTCGACAGGATCGGCTGGGGCAGCGGGGCCATGTACACCATCGGCGCGCTCGAACTGGCCGGGGCCGTCGGACTGTTGGTCCCGGTGCTGCAGTCGGTGGCGGCGACGGGGCTCAGCGCGCTGATGGTGGGTGCGTTTGTCGTGCAGCTGACCGCGTTCCACGGTCAGAACGCGGCGACACCGCTGATCCTGATCGTCCCGCTCGTCCTGATCGCCTGGGCGCGGCGGGGGCAGAACACGGAGCTGCTGCGACTGCTCCGACGACGGGCGTGACCTGACCCAGGCCGTACGGCAGTGGCCGCGAGCCGTGTTCGGTGCGGGGCGACGGTGGCGTCCGGTGGGCCGAGGGGCCCGGACCGGATGTCACCGTTGCGTGCCCCGGGGCGCGCTGCGACGGGTGTCCTGATGCGTGTCGCGATGGGTGTCGCGGTGCGGGTCGGGACCGGTGCCGGGGTCGGGCAGGCCGCGCAGGCGTTCCATCTCGCGGCGGTCGCGTTTGGTGGGGCGGCCGGTACCGCGGTCGCGGATGCCGGCCGGGGCGACGGCCTCGCGGGGCGGGGGCGGCGGGGAGTTGTCCACGTAGCACTGGATGGCCACCGGAGGGCCGACCCGTTTGCGGATGACCTGCTTCACGATGACGACGCGTTCCCGGCCCTCGTGGCGCAGGCGTACCTCGTCGCCGACGTGCACGGAGTGGGCGGGCTTTACCCGCTCGCCGTTGACACGGACGTGGCCGCCCTTGCAGGCAGCGGCGCCCATGGAGCGGGTCTTGACCAGACGGACGGACCAGATCCAGCTGTCGACGCGGACGCTCTCGCCGTTCGAGGGGCCTGCGGCCCTGGCGGCGGCCACGGCGTCGCTCTGCGGTTCGGTCGTGCCGCTCCGGTGTGTGCCGGTGGCCCGGCTCGTCGTGGTCGCGCCGGTTCCGTTGTCGCCGTCGGTCTCGTCCGCACCCTCGGAAGCCATGACTCGACTTTAGTCCCCTGCGACGGGCGGCTCCGGCGGGTTTCGGCCGGGGACCTGAGTACGAAGGTTCTTCGAGGCCTTGGGCCTACGGCGAGGGCATGAATACGGTGGCGGCATGAACCTGTCCGACCTCGATCACCGGATCACCGGCTGCCGGGCCTGCCCGCGTCTGGTCGCCTGGCGCGAGGAGGTCGCCCGCACCAAACGCGCCGCTTTCGCCGACTGGACGTACTGGGGCCGCCCCGTACCCGGCTTCGGGCCCGCCGACGCACCCCTGCTGATCATCGGCCTCGCCCCCGCCGCGCACGGCGCCAACCGCACCGGCCGTATGTTCACGGGCGACCGCTCCGGGGACGTCCTGTACGAGGCCCTGTACGACATCGGGCTGGCCTCGCAGCCGACCGCCGTGAGCGCGGACGACGGCCTGGAGCTGTACGGCGTGCGCATCACCTCGCCGGTGCGCTGCGCCCCGCCCGCCAACAAGCCCACCCCCGAGGAACGCGACATGTGCCGGTCCTGGCTCGTCGAGGAACTGACCCTGCTGCGGCCGACGTTGAAGGCCGTGGTCGTGCTCGGCGCCTTCGGCTGGCAGGCGGCGCTGCCGGCGTTCGCGGCGGCGGGATGGGCCGTGCCGAGACCGCGACCCGCCTTCGGGCACGGCACGCACGTGCCGCTCGACGGCCTCGACCTCTTCGGCTGCTTCCACGTCAGCCAGCGCAACACCTTCACCGGGAAGCTGACCCCCGCGATGCTGCGGGACGTGCTGCGCACGGCGGCGGGGGCGGCGGGGCTGCCGACGGCGCCGTAGCGGGACTGTCGACGGTGCCGTAGCGAGGTTAAGGTCGCCGAATGGGCCTGTATCCGGAGATCGAACCGTACGACCGCGGCATGCTCGATGTCGGCGACGGCAACCACGTCTACTGGGAGACCTGCGGAAACCCGCACGGCAAGCCCGCGGTGGTGCTGCACGGCGGGCCGGGCTCGGGCTGTTCGCCGTACCCCCGGCGCTACTTCGACCCCGCCGCCTACCGGATCGTGCTGCTCGACCAGCGCGGGTGCGGGCGTTCCACACCGCACGCGAGCGCGTACGACACCGACATGAGCGTGAACACGACGGCTCACCTCATCGCCGATCTGGAGCTGCTGCGGCGGCACTTGGGGATCGAGCGGTGGCTGGTGTGGGGCGTGTCGTGGGGGTCGGTGCTCGGGTTGCGGTACGCGCAGACGCATCCGGGGGTGGTGTCGGAGCTGGTGCTGACCTGTGTCGCCACCGGGTCCGATCCCGAAGTGGCCTTGCTGACCAGGGGACTTGGGAAGATCTTCCCGGAGGCGTTCGAGCGGTTCGTCGGTGAGCTGCCCGTGGGGGAACGGAACGGGAACCTCGCCGCCGCCTACAACCGGCTCATCGAGTCGCCCGACCGGGCGGTGCGGGAGCGGGCCGCGCGGGCCTGGACGGACTGGGAGACGGCGATCATTCCGGCCCCGCCGCGCTCCGAGAAGCGGTACGAGGACCCGGAGTTCCGCATGTGCTTCGCCCGTACCGTCACGCACTACTTCGGCAACGACCACTTCCTCGGAGAGGGCAACGACGAGGGTGTCGTCCTCCGGGACGCCCACCTCCTCAAGGACATCCCCGGCACCCTCGTCCAGGGCAGCCTCGACCTCGGCAACCTCGTCGGTGTCGTCTGGCGGCTCCACCACGCCTGGCCCGGCAGCGAGTTGGTGATTGTGGACGAGGCCGGGCACAACGCGAGTGTGCCGGGTGTCGTGGAGGCGCTGGTGGCGGCGACGGACAAGTGCGCGCGCCGCTAACGCCGTTGGGCCCGGTGGCCTCGCTCGTCTCGCTGGTCAGCCGACTCGCGCCGCCGCCACCGGTCGTGCCGTCACGTCGTAGGTCCCGCCGGTCTTCGCGGAGTTGACGCTCCACCGGTACCGGGAGAACTCGCCGGTGGTGTCGGAGGCGTAGAACATCATGTGGCCGATGCCGACGCCCTGGAGGTTCTCGCCGGTGACGCCGCCGACCATGCGGGTGTCCGGGTACCTGGGGTAGTTGGTGAGGGCGTAGACGCCGTGCGGGTCGGAGGTGCAGTCGATGATCTCCACGGCGTACTGCGTCTCGCCGGTGAAGTCCGCGGTGCCGCTGAAGACGCCCTTGAGCTCGCGGACCATGACGATGTGGCCGGTGTTGTCGGGGTCGCTGCCGTTGTAGTCGACGGCGACGATGTCGCCCGGCTGGAGGTCGGCGACCTTGCGGACGCGCTGGAAGCGCGGGCCCGCGGTGCCGTTCAGGAACGCCGAGCAGTAGTCGGCGGCCTCCGGGCCCTTCTCCTGGAAGTACTGGAGGAAGTAGTCGTCCGATGCCCAGCCGTAGGTGTGTTTCAGCACGCGGGTGACGAAGGACGCGCAGCGGGCGCGGGCCACCCAGCTCGCCGGGTCGTCGGGCGTGCCCCAGGTGAGGGTGGCGGCAGAGCCGATGAGGTAGACGTTGTTCAGACGGGCCGTACGGCCGCTGACGACGGCGATCTCGTCGGCGGTCAGGGCGCGGGCGTAGGCACGCACGTCGTCGATCGCGCCCTTGTAGTGGTTCACGGGCGCGCCGTCGAAGCGGGCCCGGCCGAGGGAGAGGCCTCCGGGTGCCGCCCAGGAGAGGGCCGTCGCCGCGCTGCCCGCGAGTTGGCCGTCGACGTACAGCCGGATCTGGGTGCCGTCCCAGACGCCGGTCAGATGGGTCCAGACGCCGAGGGCGGGCGGTGTCGTGGCGACGGCCGACACCTTGGTGGCCTGGTCCTCGCTGCGGACCTTGAAAGCCCAGGTGGCGGCGGTGCTGTCGTACTGGAGGAGGAAGCGGCTGGTGGTGGTGCCGTCCTGGCTCACCGCCGTGTACGTGGTCGCCGGGTCGGCGTCGCTCGCCGGGCGGACCCACGCCGAGACGCTGAAGGGGAGTGTCGTGTCCAGGACGGAGTCGGTGGCGGCGTAGGCCCCGGACGTCCCGTCGAGGCTCAGTTCGCCGCCCGCCCGCAGCGCCGTCCAGGTCGCGCCCGTGCCGAGCGTGACGGGGTGCTCGCGGCCCGAACGGTCCGTGCCCGAGCCGTCCAGCGGCCAGTGCCCCACCAGCCCGCTCGTCAGATACCCGGCGGCCAACAGCCGCTGATAGCCCACCAGTTGCTCGGCCTGCGCGAGATGCGGTGTGCCGACCGGCGTGAACGGGGTGTCCAGCGCCACGTCCGCCACGGCCACCCCCGCTTCCCGCGTCACGCCCGCCGTCGCACCGACGCCCATGAGCGCGGCCCCGCCCAACAGGCCACGTCTGCTGACCATGTTCTCCCCCTCCGCCTACGGCCGCGGGCCGTCCCCGAACAGGTGCCGCACCGTGGAACGGTAGTTGGCCTGCACGTGGCTCAGGGCGTGGGCGCGGGCGCGGTCCGGGTCGCCGGAGGCGATGGCCTCGTACAACTCCTGGTGTTCGGTGAGGAGTTGGGGCCACTCCTCGTTCTGCCGGGTGAGCCAGCGGAGTCGGCCGTCGACCGGTTCCATGACCGAGATCAGCAGGCTGTTGCCGGCCAGGGCCAGGATGCTGTCGTGGAAACGGGTGTTGACGTCGGTGATCGCCTCGGCGTCGTCGGACCTGGTGGCCTCCGCCGCGGTGTCGAGCAACTCCCGTAGTTCGGCGAGTGCTTGAGGGGTGGCGCGGGACGCGGCGAGCCCGGCCGCGTACACCTCCAGCGCCTCGCGCAGTTCGAACAGTTCCTTGACGTCGGTCGGGGTCAGCCGTCGCACGACCGTGCGGCGCGCCGACTCGAACAGGACGAAGCCCTCCGCGACCAGGGCCCGGATCGCCTCCCGGACCGGCACCCGCGAGACACCGAAACGCTCGGCCAGCTCGCGCTCCACCAGCCGGTCGCCGGGGCGGAGGCGACCGGCGATGATGTCCTGCCGCAGGGTCGCCAGGACACGCTCGCGCACCGCTCCGAGGGGTTCGATCTTCGCTGTCATGGAGCTCATGGGGCCATCTTCGCCGACTCCGGGGGTGTTTTACGGAGCGTTAACAATGGGGACATCGGTCGGAACGGTTGACGGGAGGACCATGACCGCAGTTTGGTATACCAAACGACAACGGCAAGCAGTCCTCCTCCCGCTCCTCCGTCCCCTTGCCCTGGAGGCCCCGTGTCCCTCGCCGATCGTGCCGAAGCCACCGGCACACCAGCGTTCGTCCCCGACCCCCGGCTCACCAACGAAGACCTCGCCCCCGCCGGCAAGCGCAACTGGAAGGTCTTCGACCTCTTCGCCATGTGGATGTCGGACGTCCACAACCTCGGCAACTACACCTTCGCCGCAGGCCTGCTGGTCCTCGGCATGAACGTCTGGCAGATCTTCACCTCCCTGCTCGTCGGCTTCGTGCTCATCTACGTCGGCATGAACTGGATGGGGAGGATCGGGCAGGCGCACGGCGTCCCGTTCCCGGTCGTCAGCCGCATCAGCTTCGGCGTCTGGGGCGCCAACATCCCGGCCCTCATCCGGGCCGTGATCGCCATCATGTGGTACGGCATCCAGACCTACCTGGCGTCCGTCGCCGTCAACGTGATGCTGCTGGCCGCCTGGCCGGGACTGGAGTCCTGGACTCACCACTCCTTCCTGGGACTTGACGCCCTCGGCTGGGTCTCCTTCGTGTCCCTGTGGCTGATCCAGGCGGTGATCATCAGTCAAGGCATGGAATCGGTAAGGAAGTTCCAGGACTTCTGCGGTCCCGCGATCTGGCTCGTGATGATCGCGCTGGCCATCTGGGTACTCGCCAAGGCGGGTTGGAGCATCTCGCTCACCTCCACCCCGCACCCGGTCTCGTTCGGCGAGCAGTGGCGGCAGTGGTTCGGCGCGATCGGCCTGATCCTCGCCACGTACGGCACGCTGATGCTCAACTTCTGCGACTTCTCCCGCTTCGCCCCGGACTACAAGACGGTCCGCCGCGGCAACTTCTGGGGCCTGCCCATCAACTCCACCGCGTTCGTGGTCGTTTCGGTGATCGTGACGGCCGGCTCGCTGGAGGTCTGGGGCCAGGCCATCACCGACCCGGCCGAGTTGGTCGCCAAGGTCGGCAACACCTGGGTGATGGTGCTGGGCGCGCTGACGTTCGCCGTCGCCACCATGGGCGTCAACATCGTCGCCAACTTCGTCTCACCGGCGTACGACCTGGCCAACGTCTGGCCGCAGAAGATCACGTTCAAGATCGGCGGCATGATCAGCACGGTCGCCGCGCTGGTCGTGACCCCGTGGAACCTCTTCTCCAACCCGACCGTCGTCAACTACTTCCTCGGCGGCCTCGGTGCCTTCCTCGGCCCGCTGTTCGGCGTGATCATGGTCGACTACTACCTGGTGAAGCGCGGCCGTATCGACGTCGACGAGCTCTTCGACGCGACCCCCGGCTCCCGCTACTACTACAAGAAGGGCGTCAACCCCAAGGCCCTGTGGGCGTTCCTGCCCTCGGCGGCGGTCGCGGCCGTACTCGCACTCGTGAAGACGTTCAGCGACGTCGCCCCGTACTCCTGGTTCATCGGTACGGCCCTGGGCGCCGGCCTCTACCTGCTGATCTGCCGCTCCGAGCGAGCCGCCTCCGAGACCGTTCCCGAGCCGGTGGAGGTCTGAGCGGAGTGCGCATCGTCGTCACCAACTGCAACACCACGCAGGAGATGACCGAAGAGATCGTACGAGGTGCCCGGGCCGCCGCAGGCCCGGGCACCACCGTGACCGGACTGACCCCCGCGTGGGGGCCGGAGTCGGCGGAGGGCTGGCTCGACAGCTATCTCTCGGCGGCGGCCGTCATGGACCTGCTGCGGACATACGACGGCCCGTCCTACGACGCCGTCGTCATGGCCGGCTTCGGGGAGCACGGGCGCGAAGGCGTCCGGGAGCTGGTGGACGTACCGGTCGTCGACATCACCGAGGCAGCCGCCCACCTGGCCTGTCTGCTGGGCCGACGGTACGGCGTCGTCACCACGCTGGAACGGTCCTGCGGCCAGATCGAGGACAGCCTGGAGCTGGCGGGGGTGGGCCGGAACTGCGCGGCGGTCGTCGGGACAGGGCTGAGCGTCCTCGACCTCGCCGGTGACGAGGACCGCACGGAGGCGGCGTTCCTGGCGGCGGCGGAACGGGCGCGGGCGGCCGGCGCCGAGGTACTGGTGCTGGGCTGCGCCGGGATGACGGGCTTGCAGCGGGCGGTGGGGGAGAAGCTGGGGCTGCCTGTCGTGGACGGGGTCGGGGCGGCGGTGAAGCTCGCGGAGTCGCTGGTGGGGTTGGGACTGACGACGAGCAGGGCGGGGAGTTACGCGAGACCGGTGCCTAAGAGACGGGGCTGGGGACAAGCGCCCCGATAGGGGCGCGGGGAACTGCGCGACCAGCCACGACGGCGCCGCACTCGCCAAACGACACATCGCGGCACTCTCAACGGCGCATCCGTAGGGGTGATCTTGCCGCGACCTGACCGGCGCCACGGCGACTCGTGCCTGCGTGCCACACAGACTCGCGAAAGGACGAGTCCCCACCGGCGAGAACGGAGTCACCCTTGACCAGGCCGGTATCCCGCACCCTCCTTGCCGCCCTGCTCACTGCGTTGTGCTGCGCCGGCGCAACCCGCGACGTACCGGAACCCTTCTGGACCGACCCCGACTCCCGAGCCGCACAACAGGCGACCACCTGGCGCGAGTCCGGCCGAACAGCCGACGCCGCGCTGATGGACCGCATCGCCGCCAACCCCGTCGCGGAGTGGCTCAACGGCCCCGACCCCGGCCCCGTCGTCCGCGCCCGCACCACCGCAGCCGCCCGCGCAGGGCGGATCGCCGTACTCGTGGCGTACTACATCCCGAACCGCGACTGCGGCCAGTACTCGCTGGGCGGCGCCCCCACCGCGGCCGACTACCGCGCCTGGATCGACGAGTTCGCGACCGCCCTCGGCGACCGGGGCGCCTACGTCATCGTCGAACCGGACGCGGTGGCCCAGGTGGTGGCGGGCTGCACCCGGGTCGTGGCGAACGACCGCTACGCCCTGCTCGCCCACGCCGTCGACCGCCTCAAACGCCAACCGCACACCCACGTCTACCTCGACGCCGGCAACGCCGGCTGGATCCCCGAGGCCTGGCGACTCGTCGACGCGCTCAAGGCGTCCGGGGTCGCCCGCGCCGACGGCGTCGCCCTGAACGTCTCCAACTTCCAGACGGACAAGGCGAGTTCGACGTACGGCGACCAGCTCTCCAAGGACCTCGCCGGCCTGCACTACGTCATCGACACCAGCCGCAACGGCAACGGCCCCTACATCGGCACGGCCGTGTGGTGCAATCCGCCCGGCCGCGCACTGGGTACGCCTCCGACGACCCGCACGGACAACCCCCTCCTCGACGCCTACCTGTGGATCAAACGCCCCGGCGAGTCCGACGGCACCTGCCGGGGCGGCCCGGCGGCGGGCCGGTGGTGGCCGTCGTACGCCCTGGAACTGGCCCGCAACGCACTTCCCTGACCTATGACTTGGGCGTTATGGCTTGGGCTCCCACTCGTACCGCACGTCCGGTTCCCGCTCCTCGTTGGTGCTGCCGTCCGTGTACTCGACGGCGACGAAGCCGTGACGCTCGTAGAAACGGTGGGCGGGCCTGTTGACCTGGAAGGTCCACAGGTGCAGGCCCTGCGGACTGCGTTCCTTCGCGAGTCCGACGAACTGGTCGCCGAGGCCGCGCCCGCGCCAGTCCGGGTCGAGGTACAGCTGGGACAGCAGACCGCCGTTGAGCACCATCAGCCCGACGATCCCGCCGCCGTCCCCCGCGTCGGCGACCCAGATCTCGCGCAGCGGCACGACGACGTCCCGGAAGTAGTCGCGCACGTCGTCGGCGGAACGAGGGCTGACGACGGTCGGCAGCGCGGCGGCGAACGAACGCAGCCACACATCGGCGGCGGGGCGCGCGTCGGGGGCGGTCGCCCGGCGGAGCGTGACGACGGTCTCGGGGCCGGGATTCACGGCCGTGCCACCTCTTCCGATACGGATGATGCGCACGGTACGGACGCTGCGCACGGTACGGACGGTGTGGATGGCGCGGCCGGTACGACGGCCGTCGCCGTGATCTCCACGAGCTGCCCGGTGTATCCGAGACAGGCCACGCCGACGAGCGTGGACGCATGCGGCCCGGCGCTGAGCCCGGACGCCTCGACCACCTCCCACACGGCGGACAACACCGAGGGTTCGCCGCTGACGACGTACACGTCCGTCGCCACGACATGCCCCAAGTCGCTCCCGACCGCCCGCAGTTGCTCACCCAGATTCACCAGCACCTGCTCGGCCTGCCGCACTGCGTCCCCCTCGCCGACCACCTTGCCGTCGACGTCGAGCGGAACAGCCCCGGCGAGGAAGGCGAGCTTCGTACCGGCTTCGACGACGGTGGCGTGGGAGTACGTGGGTGGCGGGAAGAGGGTGCGGGCGGTGACGCGTTCGAGCACGGGGGCTCCCAGGGGTCGGTTGATCGGTAATTCGGCGGTGGGTAATTCGACGGTCGGCAATCGGCGGTCGACGCAGCGCGGAGGGCAGCCGATCACATGGGCGACGGCGTCCGCACCCCAATTTCCGCGGAGACATCGGCAGCGGAGTGGGCGGGCGGAGGGGTCGGGATACGGGTACGCCTCGGTGATGGCCGCGTAGAGCCGCCGCCGACACGGCCCGGAACTGCTCACTCCGCTCGGCGGCCTCGACCCGCTCGACGCAGTACAGGCGGATTCGCGGGACAGCGACCGTGGGGAGGAAACGCGTCGCGCCGGGCGGTGATGCCTGCGTACGCTTCCGGGGACGGGATGGAGGCGCGCTCATGTCCACGCTCGGCGACGACGCGGAGTTTCTCGACACCACCGCCGACCGCCTCGCCACCCTCCCCACCGTGCAGGCCGTAGCCCTCGGTGGTTCCCGTGCCCAGGGCACCCACCGAGCCGACAGCGACTGGGACTTGGCGGTCTACTACCGCGGCCCCTTCGACCCCGCCGATCTCCGTGCCCTCGGCTGGGAGGGGGAGGTCTCCGAGGTCGGTGGTTGGGGCGGGGGAGTCTTCAACGGGGGTGCCTGGTTGACCGTCGACGGGCGGCGGGTCGACGTGCACTATCGCGATCTGGACGTGGTGGAGCGGGAGTTGGCGGAGGCGGTGGAAGGGCGTTTCCGGGTGGAGCCGTTGCTGTTCCATCTCGCCGGGATTCCCAGCTACCTGGTGGTCGCCGAACTGGCGATCAACCGTGTGCTGCGGGGTGAACTGCCCCGCCCGGACGACTATCCCGCGAAGCTGCGGCTCTCCGCCGCCGACCGCTGGCACGGCACCGCCCGCGCCACCCTCGCGTACGCGCAGGCCAACCACGCCCCGAAGGGCCGCCTCACCGAGGTCGTCGGTGCGCTCGCCGTGGCCGCCGTGCAGGCCGGGCACGGGGTGCTGGCGGGGCGGGGGGAATGGGTGACGAACGAGAAGGGGTTGTTGGAGCGGGCCGGGCTGCGGCAGGTCGACGGGATCGTGGCAGGGCTGCGCGCCGAACCGGAGACGCTCCTTCGCGCCGTTTCCGACGCGGAAGCCCTCTTCTCGGCGTTGCGTTCATAAAGAACGCGCCCTTACGGCGAACCTTCACACCCCCGAAATACGGCCGGGCCGTTCCGCACGGGTGCCCGAACTACCGTGGACACCACAGCCACAACCACAGCCACAACCACAGCCCCGGCCACCGTCGCCCGAAGGCACACCCCGCCCTCGTCAGGACAGGAGCCCTGTGTCCCGTCGCACCCCCGCACTCTCCCTTCCGCCCTGGCTCGCCCACACGCTCCGTGCGCAGCGCGGGCCGGTTCCGTGGAGCGCGGTCACGCGAGGGGCGCTGGCCGCCGGACCCCTTCTCCTCGTCGCCGTACTCGCCGACAGGACATCTCTGGGAGTGCTGGCCGCGCTCGGGGCGATGCTCGCCGGGATCAACGACCGGCCCGGCAGCCGGCGGGCCTCGGTCAAGCGGCTCGGCGGGCCCGCGCTCGCGGGAGCGGCCGGGCTGCTGGTCGGGACGTACGCCGGGGCGCATGTCGGGGCTGTCGTGCTGACCCTTCTCCTCACCGGGATCGGGCTGGTGGCCGGCGGCTTCAGCGCCATCGGGCCGGTCGCGTCCGGTGCCGGTACGCAACTCCTCGTCGCCTCCGCGATCGGCGCCGGGATGCCCCTGCCCGAACCGGGGTGGCAGCGGGCCCTCGCGTTCCTCGCCGGGGCTGCCTGGCTGGTCCTGCTGAGGTTGGCGCTGCCCACGCCGGGCGCGATCGCCGGTGACTACCGGTTCGACGGCGAGCGGGACGCCGTAGCCGCCGTGTACGACGCGATCGCCGCGCTGCTCGACGCCACCGGTGGGCCGGAGGCGACGGCCCGGCGCGCCGCGCTTACCGCCGCGCTCGATCACGCGCAGGACGCGCTCGCCGGGCCCCGGCTGCGGCGGTACGCGAGTTCCGCGACCGAGCGGCGGCTGCACGGGCAGTACGCCGCCGCGCTGCCGCTGGCCGAGGCCGCGACCGCGCTCGCGTGGGGTGGGGAGCCGGTGTCGGGCCGGGCGTCCGAAGGGCCGCGTCGGCTCGCCGTCGCCGTGCGCGACAACGCGCACACCGGGCCGCTGCCCGCGCCCAACCGTTCGGCGCCCGCGCTGCGCGCCCTCGACGACGCCCTGCTGCACGCCGCCGACGCCTTCGACCAGGCGGAGGGGAGCGATCTGCATGCGCGGAGGGGTACGGCAACAGGCTTGATCCGTAAGGCCTTTGGGGCCGGGGGACGGGAGTACGGGTTCCGGGTCGCCCTCTGCTTCGGGGTCAGTGCCGCCGTCGCCCAGGCGTTGCACCAGGCCCGCTGGTACGGGCAGCACGAGCACTGGTACTGGCTGCCGGCCACCGCCGTCTTCCTCGTCAAGCCCGACCTCGGACCGCTTGCCTCGCGGGCGCTGAGCCGGGCGGCGGGGACCGTGCTGGGGGCCCTTGTTTTTGCCGGGTTCGCCACCGTGTTGCCTCGGCCGGAGGGGCTTGTCGCGCTCGTGGCGCTCTGCGGTGCGCTGATCCCCGTCGCCACCCGGCACTTCGCCGCGCAGACCGCCGTCGTCACCGTCCTCGTGCTCTCCCTCGTCATGGTCGGCGGCGAACCGCAGGCCTCCGTCGGCCGGATCGGCGAGACGCTGCTGGCCTGCGCGATCGTGCTGATCGTCGGGCATCTGCCGATGCCGGGGGAGCGCGGCGGGGGCGTACGCGCCCGGCTCGCGGCGGCGGGCGGTGCCGCGCACGCCTACCTCGTCCATGTGCTGAACGAGTCCGGCGACCGCGCGGAGCGCTGGACCCTGCGCCGCGAGGCCTACCGCACACTCGCCGAGGCCCGCGGCGCCATCGCCGTCTCGGCCGCCGAACTCCCCGCCCTCGCCCGGCACACGGAAGGCACGGACGAGGTCGCGGCCGTCCTCGAACGGCTCGTCGACACGACCACCGCCTGCGCCGTCCACCTCGACGACACCGGACGACTCACCCGCCGGCACATCGAGCAACTCACCGAACTGCTGGAGGAGTTCGAGCGCGGACGGGGGCGGGTCGGGTTGCGGCCCATCGAACTGCCCATCGCCGTATAGCCGGTTCGGCTACGCAGGGAGCAACTCCACTCCGTTGCGCGGGGAGTTACTCCACCCGCACCCACACCGGTGCGTGGTCCGACCCCGGGGCCTCCCGTCGCTCCGCCGGATCCGGTCCCACGGAGGGCAGTTGGGGCGCTCCCGCGCCGGGCAGTCCCGTCCCCGCCGCCGTCACCCGCTGGACCAGGTGGCGGCTTGCCAGGATGTGGTCGATCAGTTCGCGGCGCCCGGAGTCGATCCGGGAGTAGCGCTGGTCGGTGGGGATCAGGGGCGCCACGTCCCACAGGCGGGTCGCGTCGCCCTGGTCGGGGTGGTCGTATCCGGGCGTGCCGATCTCCGAGCCGGGCGGGCCGAGCAGGATCTGTGTGGTGGCCGCCTGCACCTCGTCGTTCATGTCGCCGAGCACCGCCATGTCCCGGGTACGGCCCTCACCGGCGAGCAGCTCGTCCGCCAGCGCCCGCAGCGTCGCCGCCTCGGCGGCCCGGCGGTAGAGGGCGTAGGCGCCGTAGCGGGCCCGTTCGCCCTCGTCGTGGGGGAAGAAACGGTTGCCCGGGTAGGTCAGCAGCTTCGACTTCAGATGGGCGACCGCCACCGTCAGCGGCCCGGTGTCCGTCGTGACCTCCACCGCCAGGAAGCCCCGGCCCGCCGTCGGCTCCTCGGCACCCGAGTCGTCGGACTGCACCGGGCGCAGCTGCGCCGGGAACGCGTTCGTGTCGGCGACCACCCGCGGCGGGGTACGGCTGAGGAAGCCGACCCGGATGCCCCGGACGTCCGGATGCGCGGAGGTGGCCGTGTGCCACTCGCCGTCCAGCATCCCGGCCAGGTCGTCGAGCGCCGCCGGATCCCCGACCTCCTGGACGCCGAGCAGCACCGGGTCCAGCTCGGTGATCACGGCGGCGAGGGAGGCGAGCTTCGTCTCGTAGGCGGCCTTGTCCTTGGGGCCGGACGGGCCGCCGGGGCGGAACAGGTTCTCGAGGTTCCAGGTGCCGAGGAGCATGCGGGGCTCCTTCCAGAAGCCTTGGTCGTGAGACAAGCGTGCTGGTCCGGGGCGGATCGCGACAGCGCGACGCCGGGATGCGCGGTTGGGCTCACGCGGGGCGAGGACGACGCCGTACGTTGGGAGAGTGAGTGACTCTCCCGCCGGTTCCCCCGCCGGTTCCCCCGCCGGTTCCCCCGTGGATCTGGTGATCACCGGCTGCGCCGTCCTGGTCCACGACGACCGGGGGCGGATCCGTTTCGAGCAGGACGCCGCGATCGTCGTACGGGACGGGCTCGTCGAGTCGGTGACGAGCGCGGCGGACGTGGTCGGTCTCGCCGCCGTCGAACGCATCGACGCGTGCGGACAGGTGGCCCTGCCCGGGCTGATCAACTGCCACACCCACGCGCCGATGGTCGCGCTGCGCGGGCTCGCCGAGGATCTGCCCACGGAGGAGTGGTTCAACGACGTCGTCTGGCCCGTCGAGTCCAACCTCACGGAGAAGGACGTGGAGTTGGGGGCGCGGCTCGCCTGCGCCGAGATGATCCGCGCCGGGGTCACCTGCTTCGCCGACCACTACTTCTCGATGGAGACGGTGGCCGCCGTGGTCGCCGAGTGCGGGATGCGCGCCCACCTCGGCGAGGCCTACTTCTCCTCCCAGGGGCCTCAAGGCCGGGAGAAATCACTGGAGTTCGCGCTACGGCACCGGGGCACCGCCGACGGCCGCATCACCACCGCCCTCGCCCCGCACGCCCCCTACACGGTGACCGACGCCGACCTCACCGCCACCGCCGAACTCGCCCTGGAACACGGCCTCCCCGTCCACCTCCACGCCGCCGAGAACCGCGACCAGACCGACACCAGCCTCGCCCGCCACGGCGTCACCCCCGTCGAAGTCCTCGACCGCACCGGCCTGTTGGCCACCGACCTGCTCCTCGCCCATGGCACCGGCATCGTCGACCGCGACCTGCCCGTCCTGGAGCGCGCGAGCGGCCGCATCGCGGTCGCCACCGCGCCCCGCGGCTACCTCAAGTTCGCCTGGCCCGACACCACTCCGATCCGCGCCCTGCGCACCCTCGGCATCCCGGTCGGCCTCGCCACGGACGGTGCCGCCTCCAACAACTCCCTCGACGTGTGGGAGTCGATGGCCCTCACGTCCTTGGTGCAGAAGTCCGCCGAGGGCGACCCGCGCTGGCTGACATCACGTCAGGCGCTGCACCACGCGACCCTCCAGAGTGCGCAAGCGGTCGGACTGGGTGACTCGATCGGGTCCCTCGCACCGGGACGGCGGGCCGACATCGTCCTCGTCGACCTCACCGGGCCGCACACCCAGCCCGTCCACGACCTCGCCGCCACCCTCGTGCACAGCGCCCGCTCCGCCGACGTCCGCACCACGATCGTCGACGGCCGCGTCCTGATGCGCGACCGCGAGCTGCTCACCCTCGATGTACCCGCCGTCGTACGGGAGTTGGGCGACCGGCTGCCCGCCCTCGTCGACCGGAGTCACGGCCGGCGCATCCAGGAGTACGACACCTGATCCGCGCACCGGTCGCCCCTAGGCTGTCCTCCATGGATCTCGCGGAAGGCCTTCTCGACCACCCGTACGACGTGTACCGGCGCCTGCGCGACAGCGCCCCCGTGCACCGCATCGCCGGCCCCGACGGCACCCCCGCCTGGCTCGTCACCCGCTACGACGACGTCCGGGCGGCGCTGGCCGACCCGCGGCTCTCGCTGGACAAGAGGCATGCCACGGCCGGGACCTACCAGGGCTTCTCGCTGCCGCCCGCGCTGGACGCGAACCTCCTCAACATGGATCCGCCGGACCACACCCGTGTCCGCCGACTGGTCGGCCGCGCCTTCACCCCCTCTTTATTCGCGGCGCGCCCCTGCGACTCACTCGCGGTGCGCCGAACCGAGCAGCTCCGTAAGCCCATTCGGCGCACCGCCGACCAACTCCTCGACGCGCTGGGCACGGAGGGCGACACCGACCTCATCGCCTCCTACGCGGCGCCCCTCCCCATCACCGTCATCTGCGACCTGCTCGGCGTGCCCGACCGGCACCGGCGGGACTTCCGGGTGTGGACCGACACCCTCGTCGCGCCCGCCCCGGGGACACCGCCCGAGGCCGGCAAGCACGCGGTCGTCGCGATGCTCGGCTTCTTCACCCAACTCCTCGCCGACAAGCGGGAAGAGCCCGCCGACGACCTGCTCTCCGACCTGATCGCCGTACGCGACGAGGGAGACCGGCTCAGCGAGGACGAGTTGATGTCCCTCGCCTTCCTCATCCTCTTCGCCGGGTACGAGAACACCGTCCAGCTCATCGGCAACGCCGTGCTCGCCCTGCTGCAACACCCCGAACAGCTGGCCGCGTTGCGCGAGGACCCCACCCAACTCCCGGCCGCCGTAGAGGAGTTCCTGCGCTACGAAGGGCCCGCGCTGCTCGCCATCCGGCGCTTCCCCGTCGAGGACGTCACCATCGGCGGGGTCACCATCCCGGCCGGCGAGACAGTCTGGGTCTCCCCGTCCGCCGCGAACCGTGACCCGGGCCGCTTCCCCGACCCCGACCGGCTCGACCTCGGCCGCGACACCTCGGGGCATCTCGCGCTCGGCCACGGCATCCACTACTGCCTGGGCGCGCCGCTCGCCCGCGCCGAGACCGAGATCGCGCTCGCCGCTCTCCTGGAGCGCTTCCCCCGGCTGGAGTTGGGGGAGGACGAGGTGCGGTGGCGGCCGTCGCTGCGTGCCCGGGGACTGCTCGCGCTTCCGGTGACGTACGCGACGAATCCCTAGGATTTTCCTCGCGGCGGCGATGAGTTCCCGTCCCCGCTCCGGTCCACCCCTCAACGGACCGTTGTCACAGGAGGGCCCATGTCGCTTCCGGAGATCGTCTCGCGCGAGCAGTGGCGCGCGGCGCGCGAGGAACTGCTGGTCAAGGAGAAGGCGGCCACGCGCGCGCGGGACGCGCTGAACGCCGAGCGGCGCGGGCTGCCCATGGTGGAGATCGACAAGGAGTACTTCTTCGAGGGCGGCGACGGGAAGGCCACCCTGCTCGACCTCTTCGAGGGGCGCGGCCAACTCGTCGTCCACCACTTCATGTTCGCTCCCGAGTGGGACGCGGGCTGCCGCAGCTGCTCGGCGTTCCTCGACCAGGTCGGGCACCTCGCCCATCTGAAGGCACGCGGCACGACGTTCGCCGCGGTGTCGAGAGCGCCGTACACCAGGATCCTGCCGTTCAAGGCGCGGATGGGCTGGACGGTGCCCTGGTACTCGTCCTACGGCGGGGACTTCAACCAGGACTTCGAGGTGACGTTCGACGGGGACGGGGAACCCGTCGAGCGGCCGGGCATCAGTTGCTTCCTGCGGGACCGCGACCGGGTGTTCCACACCTACTCGACCTATGAGCGCGGGCTCGACGGGCTCGGTTCGACGACGACCTTCCTGGATCTGACCGCGTTGGGGCGGCAGGAGGAGTGGGAGAAGCCCATGGGGCGCGCGTCGGCGCTCGGGGCGCCCGCGGGCAGTGAGCGCGTCCGCTATCACGACGAGTACGAGGACTGAACGGGAAAATTGTTTCGAGAACCTGTGCCGAAGATGTGTGGCCAGGTGTCGACTATGTCTCAGTACCGTCACTTCGCGAGCCGTTCACCGTACTGTCGGCGTTTAACTCTAGGAGGCTTCACGAAGCTCTCCGAGTTTCAGCACGACAGGGAGGTACAGGGTGAACGGGCGAACGGTGCTTGAGCGTTTTCCCGCCGGCGGGCCGCGTGGCTCGTGGCCGGCGGAGGAGTTCGCGCAGGCGCGCCGTCTGGAGGGCCTGCAGGCTGAGGTCGTCATGGACATCGCGACCGACGCGTTCCTGGTGGTCGTGCCCAGCGGCGACGTCGTGGACGCCGCCGCCTGAGAGGTCAGCCCGCCTTCGGGGCGGGCACCTTCGCGGTGAACTGGTCCGCCTGGAGCGCGTACAGCTCCGCGTACACACCGCCGCTCGCGAGCAGTTCGTCGGGGGTCCCGGACTCCACCAGCCGCCCCTGATCGAGGACGTGCACCAGATCCGCGTGGCGTACCGACGCCAGCCGGTGTGTGATCAGGACGACCGTCTGGCCGGTACCCGCCAGCGCGCGGATCTTCTCGAAGACCTCCAGCTCGGCACGGGCGTCGAGGGCCGCCGTCGGCTCGTCCACGATCAGGACACGGCCCCGCCGGTAGGCGGCCCGCGCGATCCCGAGCCGCTGCCACTGGCCGCCCGACAGCTCGTGGCCGCCGCTGAAGTGGCGGGCCAGCAGCGTGTCCAGGCCGCGCGGCAGATCCGCGACCACGTCCTCCGCGCCGGCCTCGGCGACGGCGTCGGCCAACCGCTCGTCGGTGAGCGGCGCCGAGGACCGCCCGACGGCCACGTTCACGCGCGCGGTGAACGGCCAGCGCTTGAAGTTCTGCGCCACCATCGCGATGCGGTCGGCGAGTTGGTGCCGGTCCGCGGTCGCCGCGTCGACGCCGTCCCACAGGATCCGGCCCCGGTCCGGCCGGTACAGCCCGGCCAACAGCTTGACCAGGGTCGTCTTGCCGGAGCCGTTCTCGCCGACCAGGGCGATGATCCGGCCGAGCGGGAGAGCGAGGGTGACGTCGTCGAGCGCGGGGTGGGTGGACTCGCCCGGGTAGCTGAACGTGACGTTCTCGAAGCGGACCTCCCGAGGATCCTCGGGCAGCGCGGCCCCGCCGACCGGGATCGTCCGCTCGGCCGCCTCCTCGTGCAGCTTCTGCAGATCACCCACGAACAGGGCCTCCTCGTGCAGTTGGTTCACCGCCAGGACGAGGTTGTCGAGGCTCGCGGAACCGGTGCGGATCGCGATCACCGCCGTACCCGCCACCGAGAGCGCCATCGCCCCGGACAGCAGCAGCCCGCCCAGCGTCGCGTACGTCGCCGCGGTCGCGAGGCCCGTCCAGGTGGCCGCGATCAGCCCCGTACGGGCCGTGAGCCGGGCCAGCCGGGCCTGTTCCGCCTCCGCGCTCTCCGACATCTTGTGGAAGTGGTGCAACAGGAACGGGCCGACGCCGTGCACGCGGATCTCCGGGGCCGCCTCCGGTTCGGTGAGCAGGGAACCGATGAGGCGACCGGCGCGGACATGCTGCACCCAGGCGTGGAACGACTCGTAGTGCCGCCGCGCGTTCGTCAGCGCGCCCCACGCGCTCGGCAGCGTCATGGTCGCCAGCAGCGGGAGCAGCGCCGGGTGCAGCACGGTCAGTACGCCCGCCGCCGCGATCAGCGAGATCAGCGCGTTCATGACGTGGGTGGCGTACGAGATCATGTGGCGGGCCGACATCGCGCCGTACTGCGCGGTGTCCAGCAGCTTGTGGAACGCGTGGTCCTCGATCGCGGACAACTCCACGGCCGCCGCCCGCTCCAGATACAGCTCGGTGGCGACCCGCTCCACCTTCGGCTCCAGTCGCCCGGTCGCGTACGTCGACGCGGCCCGCAGCAGCGCGCCCACCAGCATCACGGCAGCCATCGTGACCAGCGCGGGTGCGGCGCCGCGCAGCCGGTCCGCGATGGCACCGCCCGTGATCAGCCGCCCCAGCACGCTGTTGACCGCGAGCAGACTCACCGCCTGCATGGCACCCCGGCCCGCCTCGGCGGCCAGCACGACACGCGCAGCCCGCGGATCGGCCTGCCAGGCCAGCCGGAAACTCGACCTCAGCATCGCCGGCAACCGCGTCACCATCGCCCGGAAACTCAGCTCCAGGAACGCGTCGTTGTGCTGGTTCCACCCCATGTCATAACGCAAGGGACCACCGAAGAGCAGCTGCTCCGACGCGGAGGGCTCCGCCTGGCCCGAGACACCCTTGCTTCCCACCGTCGACCTCCCCCGATCGTGGACGAACGGCCACTATCGCGGGGTGGGAGGGGAGTGGGGGAGAGCGCGGGAGGGAGGGGCGAGGACGCGCGGGCGTACGCCGGGAGAGCAGTGGGGCGGGGGTCTTGTCGGTGTGCGGCCCGGCCGGGTGGGCGGGCGCATCGCGCCCGAAAGGGGCGCGGGGCTGTATCGATGTGCGGCTCCGCCGCGTGGGCGCGACCAGCCCCCACCGAACCCGCGGACGAACTCTCTCACCCCGGGAACCACGCGACCGAACCCGAGGACAGACTCCGCCCAACCCGCGGAGCGCTACGCACTAATAGGGCGAGACCACGAAGGCGTAGCCCCCGTAACGCGGCACACCGCCAGGTACAGCGGAATCGGCGGCGTATACGGAAGCTTGCCGTCAGGCCGATGGATGAGACCCGGCGCGCGAGGCGAGTCCGGCACCAACGCTCCCGTCGTGTACCGCGCCGGAGCCGGCCAGTCCAGGGCGTAGTCGGAGTCGGACGGAACGATCCACCACCAGTGCGACTCGTCGGCGTAGACACAGCCGACGCGCGGCAGGCGGGGCAGGACCAGGGGGCCGAAACGCGCGGGCACCGCCACTGCGTCGCAGCCGAGCGGCGCCGTCATGCCCTCGGGGACGGGCAGTCGCCGCGGCGCACCCGGTCCGTGCAGCGCACGCCCCAGGCGGACCAGTGTGTCGAGACTGAGTACCTGGCCGGGACCGGAAGCGCCGCTCAGACCCATTCGACCCCCGACCCGAAGTCCCCGAAACCGCTGGAACCCCCGGTCTCCGCGGAGTCCGGGAGGTCGCCGGCGTCCTGGTGGCCCAGGCCGCTGAAGGGACGTACGCCCTCCTGGCCCAGGGCACCGAAACGGCCCGCGTCCTCCCGGCCCCGACCGCCGGGGCCGGTCCCGTTGCCGCGACCGCCCCCGGTTCCGTGCTCCCGGCCCCCGAAGCCGCCGAGGTCCAGGCCTCCGAAGTCGCCGGCGCCCCCACGCCCGCCGAAGGCACCCCCATGCCCCCGCCCCGGAAATACGCCCAGATCCTCGAAGGCCCCGAAGTGTGCCGTCGCCTCGTCCTCGTCGCCCGAACCGCCTGACGGGCCCGGTTTGGGTCGTGCGCCCCAGCCCAGGTCGTTGCGCGGTACGGAACTGTCGTGGCCGGGGACCGGGTGGTGGCCGTGCGCCGGGTCCGCCTGCCGTGGCAGGTCGGCCCAGACCAGCAGGCCAAGGCCGTGTTCCTGAGCGCCCCACGCCCGGCAGAGCCCGTCGATGAGGAGCAGTCCCCTCCCGTGCTCCTCGTCGGGCCGCTGCGGGGAGGGGCGGGGCTCACCGGGAGCACAGCCCTCGTCACGGACGGCTATCCGCACCAGATCGTCGCCATCGTGCAGCTCGCAGACTATGTGGCTGCTCGCGGTGTGCACGATCGCGTTGGTGACCAGCTCGGAGACGACGAGTACCGCCGTGTCGCAGGTGTCCTCGCACACGGACCAGCCGGACAGCCGGGCCCGCGTCAGGCGTCTCGCCTGGGCGGGGGAACCCGGATGTGCGGCCAGCTCGAACCGGAACCGGCGCTCGGCAGCGGCCCCACCAGGGGCTGCTCCCGCGGCGGCACCGAGACCGAGGCGGCCTGCGGCGGCGTCTGTTCCTAAGGGCGCGGACGGAATCACGCTTGCCACTATCGCCCCGCCGTGAACACTTGGCAAGTGTCACTATGAAAAATGCAGAGTGCCGTATGACGCTCTGCACGGTCGTGGCACACTGCTCGCAACAGAAAGTCGCGCGGCGCCAGTTGGGATCTCCGGAGGTCTGTCCAGATCTTCGAATGAGTCTTCGAATGGCGCCGCAGGGCTGTCAGGATTCAGTCGCCGGGCGGTGAGAACTCCTTCCACCGGGCGGTGAGAACTCCTTTCGCCGGGCTGTACGGGACCCATCCGCTGTCAGGTACTCATTCGTGGAGGTGGAGCGTGAGCGAGCCGCGGTCCGCACCGACGGTCGGCCAGGTCGTCCTCGGCCGGCGTTTGCTGGACCTGCGGGAACGCGCGGGGCTCAAGCGCGAGGAGGCCGCCCGCGTCCTGCGCGTCGCGCCCGCCACGGTCCGCCGTATGGAGATGGCCGAGGTCTCCCTCAAGATCCCCTACCTTCAGCTCCTCCTGAAGTCCTACGGCGTCACCGACGAGGAGGCCGAGGCCTTCGTCCACCTGGCCGAGGAGGCCAACAAGCCCGGCTGGTGGCAGCGCTTCCACGACATCCTGCCCGGCTGGTTCTCGATGCACGTCAGCCTGGAGGGAGCCGCCGCGCTCATCCGGGCGTACGAACCGCACTTCGTGCCCGGACTGCTGCAGACCGAGGACTACGCGCGCGGAGTGCTGAAGTCGGGTGCCATCGGCCAGACCGAGCCGGACGACATCGAGCGCCATGTGGCGCTGCGCATGCAGCGCCAGGACCTGCTCACCCGTCCCGACGGGCCCCGCTTCTGGGCCGTCATGGACGAGACCGCCCTGCGCCGCCCGGTCGGCGGCCCGGAGGTGATGCGTGCCCAGATCGACAAACTGCTCGACGCCACGAAGCTGCCCAACGTGACCCTGCAGGTCGCCCCGTTCTCCTCGGGGCCGCACCCGGGCACGTACGGGCCCTTCGTGCTGTTCCGATTTGCCATGTCAGAACTGCCGGACATGGTCTACAGCGAGTACCTGACCGGCGCCGTCTATCTGGACGCGCGCGAAGAGGTGGCGACCCATCTCGAGGTCATGGACCGCATGGCGGCGCAGGCCGCTACGGCACATCGCACGAAGGAGATCCTCAAGGATCTCCGCAAGGAGCTGTGAATGGATCGCATCAAGCCGCGTATGAGCGTCTACAACGGTATGCCCGCGCGGGACTTGGGAAGCGAAGGCTGGCACAAGCCGTGGAGCGGCGGCAACGGCGGCAACTGCCTGGAGGCGATGAAGCTCGCCGACGGCCGGATCGCCGTCCGTCAGTCCACCGACCCGGACGGGCCGGCCCTGATCTACACCACCGACGAGATGACGGCCTTCATCGAGGGGGCGAAAGCCGGCGAGGCGGACTTCTTGCTGTCCTGAGCCGACCACCTGTGCTGAATGCTTTTTCCTTACCGAACCCCCTTAATTTGGTACTGACTTGATCACACAGTGCGACACCCCCCTCTGTACGACCTTATGGAGCACGCCATGACCGTGCGGCCCACCGACGAGACGATGCTCGCCCTCGGCCCGAGGGCGCCGGTCATGGCACGTGTCAACCGCGCGTTCATGCACCGGGCCACGCGCCGGCTCGCCGAGCGCGGTGTACGGCAGTTCCTGGACATCGGCACGGGCATCCCGACCGAGCCGAACCTGCACCAGGTCGCGCAGGGCATCGCGCCCGACGCACGCGTCGTCTACTGCGACAACGACCCGGTCGTGGCGGCCCACGCGGCGGCCCTGCTGCGCGGCACACCCCAGGGTGTGACCGAGTATCTGCAGGCCGACGTGCGGGAGCCCGACGCGATCATCGAGGGCGCCCGGCAGGTCATCGACTTCGACCGGCCCGTCGCCCTGTCCCTCGTCGCGCTGCTGCACTTCGTCCCCGACGAGGAGGGCGCGCACGAACTGGTCGGCGACCTGATGTCCCAACTCCCCACCGGCAGCTACCTGGTGATGACCCACGCCACCGCCGACTTCACCCCGGAGGAGTCGGCGGCGGCCGTCGAGAGGCTCACGGCGGCGGGCGTCACCCTGGCACTCCGCTCCCGCACCGGCTTCGCCCGCTTCTTCGACGGCCTCGACCTGGTCGAACCGGGCGTGACGGTGGTCGACAAGTGGCATCCGGAGCTGGGCGATCCGGTGCCGGGGCAGGACGACGGGGTGATCCCGGTGTACGCGGCGGTGGGCCGCAAGCCCTGACCCCGCCCGCCGCCGGGTCTCAGAGCCACGACAGCATGCGCCGTGGCGCGTCCACCAGCCGGCTGACGGCGACCACCGGCAACGGCGGTTGCTCCGGCCGCCCCGGGCCGAGGCTCAGCACGTAGGAGATCTGCTCGATCGAGGGCGGTCCGACGGCGAGATTCCGCCGGACCGCCTGCGCCGACGATTCCTCCCCGGACCGCACGAGATACGCCGCCGCCATCGTCCCCGTACGGCCCACCCCCGCACCGCAGTGCACGAACACCGGCCCGGGCGCAGAGGCGACGACAGCAAGAAACCCCTTCACCTGCGCGGGAGTTGGCGTCTGCCCGTCACGAATGGGCAGTCGTACGACGTCCAGGCCCGCCCTGCGCGGTTCGGCGCGCTGCGCCGCGGTGAGGTCCTCGGCGCGCAGATCCACGACGGTGGTGAAGCCGAGGCGGGCCAACTCCCGGTAGCCGGCGGGGGAGGGCGCGGCCCCTCGCCACAACTTCCCCTTGGCGTCCACGGGTTGGAAGTGAGGGATGCCCTGCACGGTACGGGTCCCCGGTGGTGCCGGGGTCTCCCCGCGCGCAGGCGGAGGGCTTCTCGGGGTGGGAGGGAGGGGGTGGGGGGACAGAGGAAGGGGAGAGGGGGAGGGAGAAGGTGGGCCGGCGGACAGCGCGGCCGGACGCAGGTCGGGATGGTCGTCGGCGTCCGACACACCTTGCTGGGGCAAGCGCACGCGCCCCCGCAGGCTCGGTGCCGTGAGGGCCAGGACGGTCGGCGCCGCAGCGGGTGCCTGTTCGTCCGGTGTCCCCAGGGCCCGGGTCTCCGCGAGGGCGGTCAGGGCCTGGCCCGCCGCCGTACGGGACTTGGGCGGGTCGTGCAACAGGGCTCCCGCGAGGGCCTCTTGACCCCGCGCCTGACGACGGAACGAAGGATGGGGGCGGGTCGGCGCCCGACCCCACTCCGGGCCCGACCCCACTCCCGGCCCGACGGCAACTCGCCTCCTACGCCGATGATCCCATCGCCGTTGGCTTCCACGTCGGCCGGAAGTCACTTTCCGGCCCGCCGCGGGACGCTGTCGTGAGCCGGGAGGAGAGCGCGCCGGACGGCTCGTACCCGCGCAGTACGTCCCGTCTCCTCCATAGGGGCGAGCGGGGCGGTACGGCTGCTCATCCGGCAGCAGGGACGCCCGTCTGCCCGTCGGGCGGGAGCACTTCGCACAGCGCGTCCAACGCGGCTCCGAAAGCGGCCTCGGAGGGCGTTGCGTACCCCACCACCAAGCCGTCCTGATCCTCTGCTCCTGCTCCTGCCCTTGCCTCCGTCCCTGCCTCCGGGTGCCGGAAGGCCGCGAGCCCGTCCAGCGCGACGCCCTGCCACGCGGCGGCCTTGAGGGCGGAGCGCTCCGTGCCGGGCGGCAGCCGCAGCACCGCGTGCAGGCCCGCGGCGACCCCGGTGACCTCGATGTGCGGGGCCCGCGCGGCGAGCGCCGCGACGAGGCGGTCACGGCGGCTCCGGTACCGCTGCCGCATCCGCCGCACATGACGGTCGTAGGACCCCGACACGATGAAGTCGGCGAGGCTCAGCTGGTCGAGGACGCTCGCCCATGCCTCGCGCTCGCCCTTGGCCGCGAGCACGCCCTCGACGTAGCGCTCCGGCAGCACCATCCACCCCAGGCGCAGTGCGGGCGACAGGCTCTTGCTGACCGAGCCGAGGAGGATCACCCGCTCCGGGTCGAGCCCCTGGAGGGCGCCGACGGGCTTGCGGTCGTAGCGGAACTCCCCGTCGTAGTCGTCCTCCAGGACCACCCCGCCACGCGCGCGTGCCCAGTCGATCACGGCGGCCCTGCGCTCGGCGTGCAGGGGGCCGCCGGTCGGGAACTGGTGCGCGGGCGTAAGCAGTACGGCCCGCTCCTTCCCCAACTCCTCGACGCGCGCGCCCTGTTCGTCGACCGGCAGCGGCACGGTCCGTACGCCTGCCACGCGCAGCAACTTCCGGTGGAAGCCGAGTCCGTACGCCTCCACGGCCAGTGGTCCGCGCAGTGGCCCGCCGGCGCCCTGGCCGAACAGCAGCCGCAGCCCGTGCGCGAAGCCGGAGCAGATCACGATCCGGTCGGGTGCGGTCCGTACGCCACGCGCGCGTGCCAGGTACTCCGTGAGCGCCTCCCGCAACTCGACCCGGCCGGCCGGGTCACCGGGCCCGAACACCTCGTCCGGCGCCTGCTGGAGCGCCCGCCGGTAGGACGCGAGCCAGGCCGCGCGCGGGAACGCCGACGCGTCGGGCGTGCCCTGACGGAGGTCGTGCCGGGGCGCACGCGCGCGTGGAGGTGCCGTAACCGGGCCCTTCACGGCGTGTCGCGGCGGCTGGGCCCGCTCGGCCACCCGGGTGCCCGAGCCCTGGCGTGCGGTCAGCCAGCCCTCCGCGACGAGTTCCGCGTACGCGTCCGCGACCGTGTTGCGGGCGACCCCGAGGTCCGCCGCGAGCGAACGGTACGGCGGCAGCCGGGTGCCCGGGGCGAGCCGCCCGTCGCGCACGGCCGCCCGCAGCGCGTCGATGAGCGCGGCCCGCCGTCCGCCGCTCGCGGACAGCTCCAGATGCAGATCGGCGCCGATCCGCTCCGCGGAATTGACCCAGGACTTCGCCATGGAAATGCACCCTACAGTGGGTCTTTCCGGCTCGTAGATTCATGACATGACGACGCACACGCACGCTCATGTCAGCGCCACGGCGACCCGCATCGACCTCGCGCAGGCCGCCCCGAAGGTCTTCCGCGCCCTCATCGGATTCGACGCCGCCGCCCGCGAGGGACTCGACCCGGCCCTGGTCGAGCTGATCCAGATCCGCGCCTCGCACCTCAACCACTGCGCGTACTGCCTCCACATGCACACCAACGACGCCCGCAAGGCCGGCGAGAGCGAGGACCGGCTGCACATGGTCGCCGTCTGGCGCGAGGCCCGGCACTTCTTCACCGAGCGCGAACAGGCCGCCCTCGCCCTCACGGAGGCGGTGACCCTGGTGGCCGACGGCGGCGTCCCGGACGACGTCTACGCCCGGGCGGCGGCCCACTTCGACGAGCGGGAACTCGCCCACGTCCTGTCCCTGATCCTCACCATCAACACCTGGAACCGGGTCGCGTTGTCGACGGCCAAGGTCTCGGGCACGGACCAGCGCCGCTGACGTACGACCTCACACCGCCATCGGCCGGTCGTACGGCCCGATCGGCGCCGGCAGTTGTGAACTCCCCGTCAGATAACGGTCGACGGCCGCCGCCACCGCCCGCCCCTCCGCGATCGCCCACACGATCAACGACTGGCCCCGCGCCGCGTCCCCCGCCGCGAACACCCCCCGCGCACTCGTCGCGAAGTCCGCGTCCCGGGTGATCGTGCCGCGCGGCGCCATCGCCAGCCTCAGCTGATCGACGAGCCCGTCCTCCCGGTCGGGCCCGGAGAAACCGAGCGCGAGCAGCACGAGATCGGCGGGCAGGCTGCGCCCGGAACCGTCCAACGGCCGCCGCTCCGCGTCCACTTCGACCAGGTGCAAGGACCGCACCCGCCCGTCCGCGTCCCCCTCGAAGCGGAGCGTGGACGCCGCGAACAACCGCGCGTCCGCGTCCGCGGCGGGCGCCGTCTCCAGCTCCCGCGCCTCCTCGTGCGCGGCCGAGAGCCGGTAGATCTTCGGATACGTCGGCCAGGGCTCCGCGTCCTCGTCGCGCTCGGCGTCCGGCTGGGCGTAGATGTCCAACTGGGTTACCGATGCGGCCCCTTCACGCACCGCCGTACCCAGACAGTCCGCCCCGGTGTCACCGCCGCCCACGATCACGACGTGCTTCCCGGCGGCGGACAGAGGGGAGACCGCCAAGTCGCCCTCGCACACCCGGTTGGCCAGCGGCAGGTACTCCATCGCCTGGTGGATGCCGGTCAACTCCCTCCCCGGCACGGCGAGTTCGCGCCAGGCCGTCGCTCCCGTGGCGATGACCACCGCGTCGTAGCGCGCCCGCAGTTCGGCCGCTCCGACGTCCCGGCCGACCGTCGTCGACGTACGGAACTTCGTGCCCTCGGCCCGCATCTGCTCCAGCCGCCGTTCCAGATGCCGCTTCTCCATCTTGAACTCGGGGATGCCGTACCGCATCAGCCCGCCGAGCCGGTCGTCCCGCTCGTACACGGCGACCGTGTGCCCGGCCCGCGTCAACTGCTGTGCCGCGGCGAGGCCGGTGGGCCCGGAGCCGATGACCGCGACGGTCCGCCCGGACAACCGGTCGGGCGGCCGGGGTGGCGCGAAACCGTCGCTCAACGCGCGGTCCGCGATGGCCACTTCGACGTTCTTGATGGTGACCGCGGGCTGGTTGATGGCGAGCACGCACCCCGCCTCGCACGGCGCGGGGCACAACCGCCCGGTGAATTCGGGGAAGTTGTTGGTGGCGTGCAGCCGGTCCGCCGCCGCCCGCCAGTCGTCCCGGCTGACCAGATCGTTCCACTCGGGGATCAGGTTGCCGAGCGGGCAGGCGTCGTGGCAGAACGGGACACCGCAGTCCATGCACCGGTCGGCCTGCTGGGTGACGATCGGCAGCAACGCGCCCGGGACGTACACCTCGTCCCAGTCCCGCACCCGCTCCGCGACAGGCCTGCGGGGCCACTCCTCGCGCGGAGTGGTCATAAAACCCTTGGGATCGGCCATGGCCGGCTTCCTTGCGTCCGCATACGACAGGCCGTGCGTCATCGGGCGGCACTCTTTCAGCCACGATAAGGCCCACTGGCCGGACACGCAGAGTGGAGGAGACCGCCTTCTCGGCGGAGTCCGGCCAGCCCGCTCTCAGTTGATCTTGGAGGTTCTCTCAGGTGAGAGCCAGCATGTAGACCAGCGCGGCGGCGGCCGAGGCGCCCGCGCGCACGTGATTCCACATCGTCCACTCGCGTACGTACGACGGCCAGTACGCGGCGGCCTCCGGTGTCCCCGGGTCCAGCTTCAGCAGTGCCTCGTTGCGGGGCACGTTCGCGACCAGGGTCAGCCCGAAGGCCCCGAACAGATACAGCGCGCTGCCCAGCAGCAGTTCCACGGTGCCCTGATCGGGCCACAGCACGAACGTCACCACCGCGATCACCGCGCACAGCACCGCCGAACCGGCGAACAGCAGCATGAAGATGGGAGTCATCGCCGCCGTGTTGATCGCGTTCATCGCGGCGACCCCCTGCGCGGGCGGCAACTCGGCCAGCCCCCGCACGACCAGCACGGAGAAGGCACAGAACACCCCGGCCATCACCCCGGTCGCGAGCACCCCCAGAACCGTCAGTGCGAAATACGGTTCACCGATCATGCCGACACCAACTCCCGCCCGTAGAGCCGAGATCCTGCCCATCCCCACCCCTCAGGACAAGTCAAGTCCGGTCCCGGCCCACTGCCCATGGCCGAGAATCGCCGGGTCATACGCGAACGTCCACGATGTCCTCCGGGGGGATTCTGTGTCGCGGCGGGCGGGCTCCCCCACCGGCCTCCTCACCCGGCGTCCGCCTCCGTCCGTGCCCCGGGTTCCGCCCGGACCTCACTCTCACGCCACCCCCGCAGCACCCCCTCCACCCCCACCGAGATCCGCCGCCGCGCCTCGTTCCGGGGCACCCCGCTCATCAGCAACTGGTCGTAGGGCGTGTCCACATGCCGTACGGCCGCCACCACCGCCGAGACCACCGCGCCCTCGGACAACGCCCGCCCCGCCGCACTCCGCCCCACCCGCCCGCTGCCCCGCACCGAGGCATGCGCGGCGATCGCCCGCGCCCGCTCGTCCGGGCAGCCGGGGAACAGCCGTCGTATCTCCGCCGCGAACGCCTCCGCGAACCGCACGTCCTGCGCGGCCCGCCGCCCCGCGTCCCGCACCCGGCGCCGCCGTCGCGCCTCCGCGTCCGCCAGACACCGCTCCTCGGCACGCGCCAGCCCCGCCTCCTCGACGAGAACGCCCTGCCGCTCGTACCGGCCCCGCCGCCGGTCGAACCGCACCACCACCGCCGACAGCCCGCTCTCCTCCCGGGCCCTCCGCGTCAGCGCCGTGTCCCCGCGCGCCAGGAACACCAGATGCCCGAGATCGGCACAGTCGAGACACCGCGGCACGCCACCCTCGACCACCAGCAACGACAACGGCCCACGCCGGCACTCGGCACAGTGCCGCTTCCTGAGCGGCTGAACGACCAGAAGTCCACCGCGGGGCGGGGGAGTTGCGAACGGCGCCATACGAGATTCCTTCCCCTCGGCTACGACCCTCTCTCCTACGTCCTGCGCCGCACATCGCGCGGAACGAACACCGACCCGCGCGTACGGTGCCGGGTCGGTGTCCCGATCTCATAGGTCACGTCACCCCCCCCCGTACGGCCGAGACGCCGTCCGCCGCCCAGCCCGTCCCCCGGCCCCGAGGACGACGATCCCGTCCGTGCCCAACCCCCTTGCCCGGCAGCATCGTTCGCCGCCCGACCTGGACGTTGAAGCCACAGGCGTGACGCGTCCTGACCGGAGCCTGCCGCATCATGGGCCCTGTGCGACTGGAAGCGATCACCTGGGACCGGCTCGGCGACCAACTCGCCGAGCGTCTGCTCGACCTGAAGCCGGCCGACGGCAGCCCCTGGCCGCGCGTCGCCTTCGACGGCGCCCCGGCGGCCCGCCCGGGCGACCTCGCCGAGCGCGTCTCGGAGGCGCTGCGCGTACGTGGCCGTTCCTCGCTCGTCGTCGGCACCGAGGGGTTCCTGCGGCCCGCCTCGCTCCGCCTGGAGTACGGGCACCGGGACGTCGAGTCGTACTACGACGGCTGGTTCGACGCCCGTGCCCTGTGGCGCGAGGTCTTCGACCCCCTCGAACCGGACGGTGACGGCCGTGTCCTGCCCGATCTGTGGGACCCGGCCGCCGACCGCGCGACCCGCAGCCCCTACGTCCAACTCCCGCCCGGCGCCGTCCTGTTGCTGCACGGCCCGCTCCTCCTTCGGCACTGGTTCCCCTTCGACCTGACCGTCCACGTCCTCCTCTCACCGGGCGCCCTGCGCCGCCGCACCCCCGAGACCGAGCACTGGACCCTCCCCGCCTTCGCGCGCTACGAGGACGAGACCGACCCGGCCGGCACGGCGGACGTCCTGGTGCGCGCCGACGATCCACGTCATCCCGCTTGGAACGGCTGAGCCCCGGACCCGGTGAGCCCCGGACCCGGTGAGCCCCGGACCCGGTGGGTCTCGCGGACCCGGGGCGCCCCCGGACCCGGTAGGTCCCGCAGACCCAGTGGTGGTGCTCCCGCGCACCGGAAGTCGCGACCGTCCGGGTGCGTTCGTCCCGCCGCGCGGCGAGAATGTAGGGCGCCGGGACTAGCGGGACGTTCTGTGCCGCGCCGGCCGTCCGGCACCGGGAGGTACCACATGACCACCGCCGGAGACATCATGCACCGGGGCGCCCAGTGGATCCCCGCGCACGAGACCCTGGACCGAGCCGCCCAGCTGATGCGCGAACTGGGCGTCGGAGCCCTGCCCATCAGCGACGCGAACGAACGGCTCTGCGGCATCCTCACCGACCGGGACATCGTCGTCGGCTGTGTGGCCATGGGCCACGACCCGGCCAAGATCACCGCCGGCGAGATGGCCCAGGGCACACCCCGCTGGATCGACGCCGGCGCCGATGTCGGCGAGGTCCTCCAGGAGATGCAGGGACACCAGATCCGCCGGCTTCCCGTCATCGAGAACAAGCGCCTCGTCGGCATGATCAGCGAGGCCGACCTGGCCCAGCACCTGACGGAGAACCAGCTCGCCGGGTGGGTCGAGAGCGTCTACGCCCGGAGCGGCCTGCGCTGAGCCGCCGAACGGTTCGGAGTCGGTCGCTCAGAGCCAGCCGTTGCGCCGGAAGCCCCGGTACAGCGCCAGACAGGACACGGTTATCACGCCGATGACCAGGGGATAGCCGAACCGCCAGTGCAGCTCCGGCATGTTGTCGAAGTTCATGCCGTACACACCGCACACCATCGTCGGTACGGCGATCACCGCGGCCCAGGCCGTGATCTTCCGCATGTCCTCGTTCTGCGCGACCGTCACCTGGGCGAGGTGCGCCTGCAGAATCGAGTTGAGCAGTTCGTCGAACGACGCGATCTGCTCCTTCGCCCGCAGCAGGTGGTCGGAGACATCGCGGAAGTAGGCCTGTATCTCCGGTCCGACCACCCGCATCGGCCGGGTGGCCAGCTCCTCCAGCGGGCGGCCGAGGGGGACGACCGCCCGCTTCAGCTCCAGGAGTTCACGCTTGAGTTGATAGATACGGCCCGGGTCGGCCCGCGCGCCGTTCTCCGCGAACACGTCCGTCTCCACCTGGTCGATGTCCGCCTGAACCGAGTCCGTGACGCTCAGATAGTCGTCGACCACATGGTCCGCGATCGCGTGCAGCACCGCGGCCGGCCCCTTGGCGAGCTGCCGGGGATTCGACTCCAATTCCTCGCGCAGCGGCCCCAGCGAGCCGTGCCGCCCGTGCCGCACGGTGATGACGAAGTCGGCGCCGACGAACACCATGATCTCGCCGGTGTCCACGACCTCGCTCGTCGCGGTCAGCTTCTCGTGCTCGACGTAGCAGACCGTCTTGAACACCGCGAACAGCGTCTCGCCGTAGCGCTCCACCTTCGGGCGCTGATGGGCCTCGATCGCGTCCTCGACGGCCAGCGGGTGCAGGTCGAAGAGCTCGGCGATGCCCGCGAACTCCTCGTTCGTCGGCTCGTGCAGGCCGAGCCAGACGAAGCCGTCGTCCTTTTTGCGTACCCGCTCGACGGTGTCCACCAGATCGCCCGCGACCGGGAGCCGGACACCGTCCTGATACGCGACGCACTTCACCACGGAGGAGCCCAGCGGTGACCGGGCGTGGTGGCTCAGGTCGACCCGCGGGCGCCGTCGGGCCAGCCGTGCCACCTTGCGGAGGCCGCCGACCCTGCCCAGGCCCGTGACCTTCCGAAGATTCCCTGCCATGGACATCCGGATCTCCTTGCCTGGATCCCCTCGCATCGCATTTCTGCGCCTTGGCGTGCCAGTTTGCCAGGCCGACGTGAGCGGCGGGTAAGCCTGTGGGAACGGAATCCTCCGCTTTGTTCCCGGCTGTGGATGAACCGGTGCACAGCCGCGGCGAGGCCGTGTCGAACCCGGAGCGTCGCCCCCTCCCGACAAGCGGGGCAACTGGGATGATCGCGGCATGACGCGATCCGACGGGTATCTCCTCGACAACCGCCAGTCCGAGGCGGGACAGCGCTTCGACGCCTTCGCCACGCTCTTCGACCCCACCACGTTCCGGCATCTGGAGGGGTTCGGGGTCGGACCCGGCTGGCGTGTCTGGGAGGTCGGCGCCGGCGGCACCTCGGTGGTGTCCTGGCTGGCCAAGAAGGTCGGACCGACGGGGAAGGTAGTGGCGACCGACATCGACACCTCCCTGGTCGCCTCGGCGGCTCGCCCGCCGATCGAGGTGCGGATCCATGACGTGGGCGCCGAGGAACCGCCGGGCGAGGGCTTCGACCTCGTGCACGCCCGGCTCGTCCTCGTCCATGTGCCGGACCGGGAACGGGCGTTGCGCTCGATGATCAAGTCCCTGCGCTCCGGCGGACGCCTCCTGATCGAGGACGCCGACCCGGCCCTCCAGCCCCTGCTCTGCCCCGACGAACACGGCCCCGAGCAGCAACTCGCGAACCGTCTCCGCCACGGCTTCCGCGAACTCCTCGCCGACCGCGGCGCCGACCTCTCCTACGGCCGCAAACTCCCGCGCCTGCTCCGCGAGGCCGGCCTGCGCCGCGTGGAGGCCGACGCGTACTTCCCGGTCACCTCACCGGCCTGCGCCGCCCTGGAATCCGCCACGGTCCGCCAGATCCGCGACCAACTCGTCACCGCCGGCCTCGCCACGGACGAGGACATCGACCGCCACCTGGCCAACGTCGCCTCCGGCACGATGGACCTGGCGACGGCTCCGATGATCTCGGCGTGGGGGCGGAAGGCGTAGGCGGGGGACGGGAGTTGCCGGTCGGATCCGGTGCCGGTGATGTGCAGGGATCCGGTGCCGGGCGGGGGGCCGCCGTTCAACACCATCGGCCACCAACCCCGTACAACTCCCCCTCCTGCCAACACGGTTGACCGGCAGCCCGACGCAAGCGCTCCTTACTCCCGCACCGGCGGCCGTCCCCCCACCCGTTCCACCGCCCGCGCCCCCGCCCGGCACCCCTCCCGCGCCGCCTCCTCCGGATCGGCGCCCGCCAGCAGTGCCGCGAGGAACGCCCCGGTGAAGGCGTCGCCCGCGCCCGTCGTGTCCCGGGGGGTGGCGGGCTCGGCCGGTACGTGTGCGCGGACCGTGCCGGAGTGGGCCACCAGGGCTCCCTCGGCGCCCTGCTTGGTGACCACCAAGGGGACATGGCGGCTCAGCTTGGCCGCCGCGTCCGCCGGATCGGGCAACCCCGTGAGGAGACACGCCTCGTCACGGCTCGGCAGCAGCACGTCGACGCCCTCGACGAGCGCCAGGAACCGGTCCACACCGAGCTCCACCAGGAATCCCGCCGACGCCGGATCCAGACTCACCGGCACCCCACGCGCGCGTGCCGACTTCATCGCCGTGGCCACCAGCGCCCGGCTCGGCTCCGAGAACAGCAGATAGCCCGACAGATGCAGCCGTACGACGCCGTCGAGCAGCGAGTCCGACCAGTCACCGGGATCGAGCCGCAGGGAC
Source organism: Streptomyces sp. NPDC088350 (assembly GCF_044753545.1). NCBI lineage: Bacteria > Bacillati > Actinomycetota > Actinomycetes > Kitasatosporales > Streptomycetaceae > Streptomyces > Streptomyces sp. NPDC088350. The sequence continues at coordinate 335,720 of NZ_JBIVNL010000007.1, forward strand.
GCGCCGCTGTCGGTGAGGAACGTCCGCTCGGCCGACGCCCCCGTGTCGACCAGGCAGATCACCGTCCCGGTCGCCGCCTCCGGATCGACGACGAGACGGGGCCGTACCCCGGAGGCGACCAGCTCCCGCTCGTGCCACGCCGCCGCGTCCGCACCCACGCGACCGAGCAGCCGCACATCCGTAGAGCCCCAATGGGCCGCCCAGCACGCCACGTTGGCGCCCGCGCCACCCGGCACGGTCCGGATCGCGGCGCTGGTGTCGGTGCCCGGGGCGAGCGGCCCCCGGTGCCGGGCGACGACGTCCGTGACGACGTCCCCGACGACCAGGAGCGCGCCGTTCGGCTCCGGTGTCACGCCTCGGCCCAGGCCGCCGCGATCCGCCCCGCCAGCCGTACGTTGCCGCGCACGGCCGCCAGGTTGGCGCTCAGCGAGGCACCGTCGGTGTGCTCCACGAGGTAGCCGAGCAGGAACGGCGTGACCGCCTGCCCGGTGATGCCCTCCGCCTCGCAGGCGTGCAGCGCGTCGGCGAGCACGCGCGCGTGCAGCTCGGGATCCAATTGCTCGTCCTCGGGCACCGGATTGGCGACGATCAGTGCCGATTCCGGGGAGTCGAGCGTGTCCTGCGCCCGCATCACGGCCGCGACCTGCTGCGGGGTCTCCAGTGTCCAGTCCACCGGATACCCCGAGTCGGAGAGGTAGAAGCCGGGGAAGCGGTCCGTGCCGTATCCGGCGACCGCCACGCCCAGCGTCTCCAGGCGCTGCAGGGTCGCCGGCACGTCCAGGATCGACTTCACGCCCGCGCACACCACCGTGATCCGGGTGGACGCCAGCAGCCCCAGGTCGGCGGACTCGTCCTGCGTCACCGTCCACTCCCGGTGCACCCCGCCGAGCCCCCCGGTCGCGAACACCCGTACGCCCGCCCGCGCGGCCAGCAGTGCCGTCGCCGACACCGTGGTCGCTCCGCTGGCCCCCGCCGCCACCGCGAGCGGCAGGTCGCGGTGGCCCAGCTTGCGGATCCCGTCCTCGTTGGCGACCCGCTCCAACTGCTCCTTGTCCAGGCCGACATGGGGCCGCCCGTCCAGCACGGCGACGGTCGCCGGTACGGCGCCCTCCTGCCGTACCGCCGCCTCCAGTTCCAGCGCCACCTGCAGATTGCGGGGGCGCGGCAGCCCGTGCGCGATGATCGTCGACTCCAGGGCCACCACGGGTCGACGCGCGTCGATCGCCTCACGTACTTCTTCGGACACCACCAGCACCACGCGCCTCCTGTTGTTCGGTCTTCCCTCATCCCTGGCGGGCGCCGTGCCCGGTCAAACCCTCGCGGACTGTGGGGGACACCACCAGCACCCGACGTGGAAAAAGGGGGCCACGCGTGCGTGGCCCCCTTTTTCCGGTGCGTCAGACCGGGCTCACGCCCGCCAGCGTCCCGTGCGGGTCGAGCACGTACTTGCGGCTGGCGCCCTGGTCGAACTCGGCGTAGCCGCGCGGCGCGTCCTCCAGCGCGATCGGGGTCGCGTTGACCGCCTTCGCGATGTGCACGCGCCCGTGCAGGATCGCCATCATCAGACTCCGGTGGTACGTCATCACCGGGCACTGACCGGTCGTGAACCGGTGACTCTTGGCCCAGCCGAGGCCGAGCCGCACCTTCAGGGTGCCGCTCTTCGCGTCCTCGTCGACCCCGCCGGGGTCAGCGGTGACATACAGCCCGGGGATGCCCAGGGCACCGCCCGCGCGCGTGACGCCCATCAGCGAGTTCAGGACGGTCGCCGGCGCCTCCGGGGCGTTCGGGCCGTGTGCCCGTGCCTCGAAGCCGACCGCGTCGACCGCCGCGTCCACCTCGGGCTCGCCGACGATCTCGGCGATCTGCTCCCCGATGTCGCCGCGCGAGACGTCGACGGTCTCGCAGCCGAAACTCCTTGCCTGACCCAGGCGTTCGGCGTTGAGGTCGCCGACGATGACGACCGCGGCGCCCAGGAGCTGCGCCGACGCCGCTGCCGCCAGACCGACCGGACCCGCCCCGGCGACGTACACCGTGGAACCGACCCCGGCGCCCGCGGTGACCGCGCCGTGGAAACCGGTCGGGAAGATGTCCGACAGCATGGTCAGGTCGAGCAGCTTCTCGCGCGCCTCGTCCCGGTCGGGGAACCTCAGCAGGTTGAAGTCCGCGTACGGGACCATGGCGTACTCGGCCTGACCGCCGACCCAGCCGCCCATGTCGACATAGCCGTAGGCCGCCCCCGGACGGGCCGGGTTGACGTTCAGGCAGATGCCGGTCTTGCGTTCCTTGCAGTTGCGGCACCGCCCGCAGGCGATGTTGAACGGTACGGAGACGATGTCGCCCACGTCGATGAACTCGACGTCCGGACCCCGTTCGACGACCTCTCCGGTGATCTCGTGTCCGAGGACCAGCCCCTCGGGCGCGGTCGTCCGACCGCGCACCATGTGCTGGTCACTGCCACAGATGTTGCTGGCGAGCACCTTCAGGATCACCCCGTGCCGGACCTTTCGCCCGACGTTGTCCGGTGCGACTCCCGGCCCGTCCTGCAGTTCAAGCGTCGGGTAGTCGATGGTCCTGACTTCCACCGCTCCCGGCTTGAGATACGTGACTGCCCTGTTTCCGCTTCCACTCATGCGTGATCGCCGTCCCTTCGGCTCCGATCCCCCGGATGCCAGTGGCTGTGCGCGCGCATGGCGGAGTCTGCTACCGGCTCGGCCTCCCGGCCACCCTTCGCGGGCATCGGAAACCGGGGCCTTCCGGGAGCGGGTGAACAACGCCGACGCGGCCAGGGGTATCAGCAGGCAGGCGGCGGTGGGATCCAGCCAGCCGTAGCTCGCCCGTGCGACCACCAGGCCGGCCACCGCCCCGCCGATGCCGGCCGAGGTGTTCATGGTGAGGTCGGACAGGCACTGCGCGGCGGCACGCGCGGGCTGTGACACCGAGTCCGTGAGCAGCGCCGAACCGGAGACGAGCCCCGCCGACCAGCCCAGGCCCAGCACGAACAGCCCCAGCGCGATCCGCCCGAGACTCCCGCCCGCCGTACCGGCGAGGAACGCGGCACAGGCTGGCAGCCCCACCGCGAGGCCTGAGCGGCGCGAACGGCATCGACAGCACCGCCGTGCCCGTCACGGCCGCCGTGGGCGCCGGCCCGGACAGCGACGCGATCCCGCTGACCTGCTCGGCCACTACGGCGGCCGGCGCGATCCCCTATCGCCCCCGAGCCCGCCCAGGATCTGCGTCGCGATCGGCACACCGGGCACCCGGCGCCGCAGCGCGGGCAGCCGGTCGGCGACGGCTCGCCCTTCTGCGGCGGCCACGGCCGCGTCCGCACGCGTACCCGGTCGTCGCCGTGTCCGCGCACGCACCCGATATCGCCGCGACCGCACGCGTACGTGAAGCCGGTCCTCACCAGCACAGCGTCCCCCCGGTTGCTTCTTGTCCACCCGAGCCCTCAGAACAACGGCTCGGGCAGCACCCCCTCCAGTGCCAGCAGCTGCCGCTTCGTCTCCAGGCCGCCCCCGAACCCGCCGATGCCGCCGTCGCTCTCGACGACCCGATGGCAGGGCACGACGACCGGCAGCGGATTGGAACCCATCGCCACGCCCACCGCCTGGGCCGCGCGCGGCTGACCGACGCGTCCGGCCAGATCGCCGTACCCGACGACCGAGCCGTACGGCACCCCGGACGCCAGCTCGCGCAGCACCTGCCGGTTGAAGCCGGAGATCAGGGACCAGTCGAGCGGCAGGTCGAAGTCGCGCCGCGTACCGGCGAAGTAGGCCTCGACCTGACGTATCGCCTCGGCCAGCAGAGGGGAGTCGGGCGCCTCGACCGGCTCGGTGCCCAGCCGGGACGCCAGCCGGTCGAGTGTCCTGTCGCGCACCGCGTCCGTGGCGTGGAACACGACGTTGACCAGGCCGTCCTGTGTCGCGGCCAGCAGCAGCGGACCGATGTCGGTGCCGACGACGGTCCACACGACCCGCTGCTCGTTCTGCCCATGGCTGTCCATGCGCCCACCGTACGACCCGGCACTGACAACGCCCCGCGAGCGGCCTCAGAACCCGTTCAGCGCGGACCGCACCACGTCCGGTTTGTTGGTGATGAGCCCGTCGACGCCGTACCCGGCGACCTTCCAGGCCGTGGGCGCGTCGTCCACGGTCCAGGCGTACACCTCCATCGGACCGCCGTGCGGGCCGGTGAACCCGTGCACCGCGGAGACATAGCTGTGGGAGATCGAGCCGTACGACGGGTTGATCAGGTCGGCGAAGGCGGCGTAGTCGTGCAGGGCCGACACGGAGGGCGTGCCGAGGAAGCCGGTCCTGATGCCCGGCTTGAGGTCGTGCACGACCCGGATGCTGTCCGCGCTGAAGCTCTGCACGATCAGCCGGTTGCCGAGGTGCCCCTCGTCCAGCCACCCCTCGTTGCCCAGGAGCTTGAGGGTCTGCTGCTCGATGCCGGGGTACAGCTCAGGGTTCTTGATCTCCAGGAGCAGGCTCTGGTGGTTGTGCTCCACCTCGCGCATGTACTGCGTGAGCGTCGGCACGCGTGTGCCCTTGTACGCGGCGCCGAACCAGCTCCCCGCGTCGAGACGGGCGATCTCGGCGGCGGTGAAGTCCTTCACCTTCCAGGGGGCCCGGTCGGGGAACACCTTCGCGACGTCGGTGGTGCGCTTCAGGCTGTCGTCGTGGATGACGACGAGTTCACCGTCCTTGGTGCGCTGGACGTCGTTCTCGACCCACTGGAAGCCGAGCCGGGCCGCCCTGTCGATGGAGGCCAGGGTGTTCTCGGGGGCGTAGGCGGACGCGCCCCGGTGGGCGACGACCGTGGGCCACTGGGTGGCGTCGCCCGCCAGGGCGTCGGGGGAGGGGAGCAGAAGGGCGGCGGCCCCCAGGAGCGCGGTGGTCGAGGCGGCAACTGCGCGCAGGTGCATGCGTACTCCTCGCATCGGGCGATCACATACAGCTCAAGAGTGACAGCGGAACGTCACTACCCGTGGGGTACAGGATGGACACAGAATGAATGGAGTTGCCCAAGTCCGCTCACCGGTGCCGCACAACTGGGGCAGGGCCGTGTTTCTTTGCCGGAAAATCGTTCGACCATTCCGGTGGGGGTCATACTCTCTGCGTCGACCCTGACCGTTCCCACGGTCCTGGGGCCGGGCGCGTTTCAGGGATTCCGGAACGGAACAGGGCGGAAGGGTAACTGCGCATGCAGGGCACGGTCGACGGATTCGGCTACGGACTCGTCACACCGCTGGTGGCCTATCTCATGGCGTGCCTCGGTGGCGCCCTCGGCCTGCGCTGCACCACCAGATCGATGCTCGTCGCCCAGTCCTGGCGCCCCGGATGGCTCGCCCTCGGATCGGCGGCGATCGGTTCCGGCATATGGACGATGCACTTCATCGCGATGATGGGCTTCTCGGTCCGGCAGACACCGGTCCAATACGACAAACCGATGACCTACGCGAGCCTCGCCGTCGCCATCATCATGGTGGGCGTCGGGATCTTCATCGTCGGCTACAGGGGCGCCAAGGGGACGGCCCTGTTCACCGGCGGCACCCTCACCGGCCTGGGTATCGCCTCGATGCACTACCTGGGCATGGCGAGCATGCGCCTCAACGGAAAACTCGAATACAACACGTTCACCGTCTCCGTGTCCGTCGTCATAGCGGTCGTGGCCGCGATCAGCGCCCTGTGGGCGGCCGGACAGGTCCGCGGGATCCTGTGGAGCGTGGGCGCGAGCCTCGTCATGGGGCTCGCCGTCACCGGCATGCACTACACCGGCATGGCCGCCCTCAGCGTCCACGTCCACGGCACGGCCGCGACCACCGACGGCGTGTCGGCCGCGTCACTGCTCGCGCCCATGATGATCGGCCCCCTTGTCTTCCTCTGCCTGGCCGGTGTCGTCGTGGTGTTCGACCCGCTGATGGTCATGGGCAAGCCCGACCGGCCCGCCGTCGAGCACAAGCCCGGCGTCCCGGCCGGTGCCCTCGTCCCGCGCCCCCGGCGTGCCCCCGTCCGCGCCGACCGCGACCTCGGGCACCGCCGCTCCCGCACCCCGCAGAACCGCTGATCCGACCCCGTTGTCAGTGGCGGGTCGTACGGTTGGTTCCATGCGGCCCGTTTCCCACATCGAACGCACGGTGGCGCCCTTCGAGGTCGTCAGCTCCTACCAGCCCAGCGGCGACCAGCCGGCGGCCATCGCCGAGCTGGCCCGGCGCGTCGAGGCAGGTGAGAAGGACGTCGTCCTCCTGGGCGCGACCGGCACCGGCAAGTCCGCCACCACCGCGTGGATGATCGAGAAGCTCCAGCGCCCCACCCTGGTGATGGCGCCGAACAAGACCCTGGCCGCCCAGCTGGCCAACGAGTTCCGCGAGCTCCTGCCGAACAACGCGGTCGAGTACTTCGTCTCGTACTACGACTACTACCAGCCCGAGGCCTACGTCCCGCAGTCGGACACCTACATCGAGAAGGACTCCTCGGTCAACGAGGAGGTCGAGCGCCTGCGCCACTCCGCGACCAACTCGCTGCTCACCCGCCGCGACGTCATCGTCGTCGCCTCGGTCTCCTGCATCTACGGCCTCGGTACTCCCCAGGAGTACGTGGACCGCATGGTCCCCTTCAAGGTCGGCGACGAGATCGACCGCGACCAGCTGCTGCGCCGCTTCGTGGACATCCAGTACACGCGCAACGACGTGGCCTTCAGCCGGGGCACCTTCCGCGTCCGCGGCGACACCATCGAGATCTTCCCGGTCTACGAGGAACTGGCCGTCCGCATCGAGATGTTCGGCGACGAGATCGAGGCCCTCTCCACCCTCCATCCGCTCACCGGCGAGATCATCAGCGAGGACGAGCACCTCTACGTCTTCCCGGCCTCCCACTACATCGCGGGCCCCGAGCGCATGGAGCGGGCCGTCAACGACATCGAGAAGGAACTCGGCGAGCGGCTGGCCGAGATGGAGAAGCAGGGCAAGCTCCTGGAGGCCCAGCGCCTGCGGATGCGGACCACGTACGACCTGGAGATGCTCCGCCAGATCGGCTCCTGCTCCGGCGTCGAGAACTACTCGATGCACTTCGACGGCCGCGAGCCCGGCTCCGCGCCGAACACCCTGATCGACTACTTCCCGGAAGACTTCCTCCTCGTCATCGACGAGTCGCACAACACGGTCCCGCAGATCGGCGCGATGTACGAGGGCGACGCCTCCCGCAAGCGCACCCTCGTCGACCACGGCTTCCGGCTCCCCTCCGCCCTGGACAACCGCCCCCTGAAGTGGGAGGAGTTCCAGAAGCGCATCGGACAGACGGTCTACCTGTCGGCGACCCCCGGCAAGTACGAGCTGTCGCGCGCGGACGGCGCCGTCGAGCAGATCATCCGCCCCACCGGCCTCATCGACCCCGAGGTCGTCGTCAAGCCCACCGAGGGCCAGATCGACGACCTGGTGCACGAGATCCGCAAGCGCACCGAGAAGGACGAGCGGGTCCTGGTCACCACGCTCACCAAGAAGATGGCCGAGGACCTCACGGACTACTTCCTTGAACTCGGCATCCAGGTCCGCTACTTGCACAGCGACGTCGACACCCTGCGCCGCATCGAGCTGCTGCGCGAGCTGCGCTCAGGCGAGTTCGACGTCCTGGTCGGCATCAACCTCCTCCGCGAGGGCCTCGACCTGCCCGAGGTGTCCCTGGTCGCCATCCTGGACGCCGACAAGGAGGGCTTCCTGCGCTCCGGCACCTCCCTGATCCAGACCATCGGCCGCGCGGCGCGCAACGTGTCCGGTCAGGTCCACATGTACGCCGACCGGATCACCCCGGCGATGGAGAAGGCCATCGAGGAGACCAACCGCCGTAGGGAGAAGCAGGTCGCGTACAACACGGAGCGCGGCATCGACCCCCAGCCGCTCCGCAAGAAGATCAACGACATCGTCGCGCAGATCGCCCGCGAGGACGTCGACACGGAGCAGCTGCTCGGCTCGGGCTACCGCAAGGCCAAGGACGGAAAGGGCGCCAAGGCCCCGGTGCCCTCACTCGGCGGCAAGGCCGCGAAGGCGTCCAAGTCCGTCAAGGGGAAGGCCAAGGACGGGGCGCCGACCGACCGCCCCGCGGCCGAACTCGCCGAACAGATCGAGGAGATGACGGCACGCATGCGCGCCGCCGCCGCCGACCTGCAGTTCGAGGTCGCGGCCCGGCTGCGCGACGAGGTCCACGAGATGAAGAAGGAACTGCGGCAGATGAAGGAGGGCGGTCTGGCCTGACCGCCCGGGTGGACCGCCGGACCTCGGGGTATGCGCTCTGTGTTGCAAGACCGACACAAAGCGGGAACCGGGGTTCGGCACTGTCAGTGCCGCTGCGTAGGGTTCTGAACATCCGCGGATTCCGCGGCAACAGGGGACAGTTCGAGAGGGGAACAGCCGTGACCGTCAACATGACCAAGGGTCAGGCCATCAGTCTGCAGAAGAACGACGGGACCGGCCTGACCGCGGTGCGCATGGGTCTCGGTTGGCAGGCGGCTCCCCGGCGCGGCCTGTTCGGCTCGCGCACCCGGGAGATCGACCTCGACGCGTCCGCCGTGCTCTTCGCGGACAAGCAGCCGGTCGACGTGGTGTTCTTCCGCCACCTGGTGAGCGACGACGGCTCCGTGCGCCACACCGGGGACAACCTCGTGGGCGGTGTCGGCCAGGGCGGCGACGACGAGGCCATCCTCGTCGACCTCGCGCGCGTGCCGGTCCACATCGACCAGATCGTCTTCACCGTGAACTCCTTCACGGGCCAGACCTTCCAGGAAGTGCAGAACGCGTTCTGCCGCCTGGTCGACGAGACCAACGGCCAGGAGCTGGCCCGCTACACACTGGCGGGCGGCGGCCAGTACACGGCCCAGATCATGGCGAAGGTGCACCGCTCCGGCTCGGGCTGGACACTGACGGCCCTCGGCACGCCGACCAACGGCCGCACCTTCCAGGACCTGATGCCGGCGATCCTGCCGCACCTCTAGGGCGCCCCGGCACACACCACACGACACGGCTGAGCAGGGGGACGAGAGCGATGGCGGCCGAGCTGGTGCGAGGGCAGAACCACCCGCTCTCCCAGGTGCGTCTGGAGATCCGGGTCACGGCAGGCAAGCCGGTCGTGGCCGCCGCCACGCTCGGCGACGAGCACGGCAGGATCCACGGCGTCGAGTGGGTGGCCCACCCGGGCACACCCACCCTGCCCGGACTGGAGGTCTCCAAGCAGGCCGCGGCAGACCACCGCCTGGCGGTGGACCTCGGCGCCATGCCGGAGGCCGTGCACCGCGTCAGCGTGCTCCTCGCCCTTCCCCTCGGCGTCGGCGGCCCCGCCCGCTTCGGCGCCGTCGCCGCGCCCTTCGTCGCCGTCACCGGCCTCGACGGCACCGAGGTCGCCAGCTACACGATCACCGGCCTGGACGCCGAATCCGCCGTCGTCGCCCTGGAGTTGTACCGCAGGCAGGGCGCCTGGAAGGTGCGCGCGGTGGGCCAGGGCTACGCGGGCGGCCTCGCCGAACTCCTCACCGACCAGGGCCTGCCCCAGGCCCCGCACCTCGCGGGCAGCATCAACGAAGCGGTGGCCCAGGGCCTGGCCCGCTCCGTGGCGGCACCCCCGCCCCGCCCCCCGGACGCCGATCGCACCCGCCAGACGGCCACCCCGGCCCTCGGCCCTGAGGGGAGCGGCTCTACGACGCAGGGCGCCCCCGGCGCCGCAGCGCCGCAGCCGCCGACCTCTCCGTACGGTGCCCAAGGTGCTGTGGCGCCGTCGTCCGGATATCCCGCGGACCCAGCCCCCGCCCAGCCCGCCGCCCCCGCGACCGGCGGTCCGATCGACTACAGCCACCCGCGTCGGCAGACCGGGGCGCCGCCGCAGCCCGCGCCGACCGCGCCGCCGGCTCCGCCCGGACAGGCGGCGCAGCCCGTTGCCGGTGACGCGACCGGGTGGTCGATGGAGGAGCGGCTCTACAACCAGGTGTGGGGCATGTTCGAGGACCTGGCGCGCACCATGTCCGCGTACCGCAGCGCGGTCGACTTCGCGGACTCACGCATGGAGAAGGAACTCGACCATGCCCTGTCCGACCCGCGCAGCCGGATCGGCGGGCAGGGTGACGCGGCCCGCGAGGCGGCCCAGGCCAAGCATGCCCAACTCGTCGACCAGGCACGGGCGGCCCTCGACCGGGATCTCGCCCAGCTGACCGCCGAGTCCGAGGTGGTCGAACCCGCGCTCCCACCGGCGTTCGCGGGCTGGGACAACCCCGTCTGGCACGGCTACCGCGTCCCGATGGAGATCCCCATGGCCCTGCGCCTGGGCGATCTCCATCTCCCGGAGAGCCCCGAGCTGCGCATCCCGATGCTGATGCGGCTGCCGTTGGAGCGCGGCCTGTGGATCGACAGCGGCAACGACTCCCTCGACGGATCGTTCGCCGACTCCCACGAGCTGCGGCGCCTCGCGCTGGACACGGCCGTGGCGCACGCGGCCCGGCTGCTCGCCGTCTATCCGGTGGGCGAGTTCGCCGTGCACGTCATCGACCCGGCCGGTTCGGCGGCGCAGGCACTGGTCCCGCTGGTCCACACGGGGGTGCTCGCGGCGCCGCCCGCCGTCGGGGCCGCAGGAGTGACCGACGTCCTGACCCGGCTCACCCAGCGGGTGGACCTGGTGCAGATGGCCGTGCGCGGTGGCGCCGCCGACTCGCTGCCGCCCGGTCTCGACACGGCAGAGCAACTGCTGATCGTCAACGACTTCCCGCACGGCTTCGACGACCGGGCCGTGACCCAGCTGCGCTATCTCGCCGACGAGGGCCCGTCCGTCGGCGTCCATCTGATGATGGTCGCGGACCGCGAGGACGCGGCCGGCTACGGCCCGTTGCTCGACCCCCTCTGGCGTTCGCTGATGCGACTCACCCCGCTGCCCGACGACCACCTGGCCGACCCCTGGGTAGGACACGCCTGGACGTACGAGCCCTCGCTCGTGCCGCCGGGCAGTCAGGTGCTGCGGCAGGTGCTGACCGAGGTCGCGACGGCCCGCTCCAAGTACAGGTAAAGCGCCTCCACCTGCGTCTTTGTCCTTTCTTTGGTAATCGCTTTACCTTTCCTTGGTGATTGGGGTAGGCTCTTCCGTACGGAGGGGAGTACTCCCTATCTGCTGCGGCGTACCCGTCAATACGGATCAGGCCAGATCCCGGGGCGTCGGCCCTGGACGCCCGTCCAAGGTGGAAGAGACCTCCGGTAGCGACGACGCTGACCATTTGCCGTTAATACCGCCGGAGGAGCAGTAGTGGATGTTTCCGTGACCCTGTGGGTCCTGACCATCGTGGGGCTGGCCGCCCTCATCGCCGTCGACTTCTTCATCGGCCGCAAGCCGCATGACGTGTCGATCAAGGAAGCCGGAATCTGGACAGTCGTCTGGATCGCCCTGGCCGGGCTCTTCGGACTCGGCCTGCTCATCTTCGGTGGCGGCCAGGCCGGCGGCGAGTTCTTCGCCGGCTTCATCACCGAGAAGTCCCTGAGCGTCGACAACCTCTTCGTCTTCGTCCTGATCATGGCGAAGTTCGCCGTGCCCTCGCAGTACCAACAGCGGGTGCTGCTCGTCGGCGTCCTCATAGCCCTGGTCCTGCGGGCCATCTTCATCGCGGCCGGCGCGGCCGTCCTCGCCAACTTCGCGTGGGTCTTCTACATCTTCGGAGCCTTCCTCATCTGGACCGCCTGGAAGCTCATCCAGGAGGCCCGGGCCGACGACGAGGACGAGGAGTTCGAGGAGAACAAGCTGCTCAAGGCCGCCGAGCGCCGCTTCGGCGTGGCCGACCGGTACCACGGCACCAAGCTGTGGATCCAGGAGAACGGCAAGCGGGTCATGACCCCGATGCTCGTCGTGATGCTCGCCATCGGTACGACGGACGTGCTGTTCGCCCTCGACTCCATCCCCGCGATCTTCGGCCTGACCCAGGACCCGTACATCGTGTTCACGGCCAACGCGTTCGCGCTGATGGGCCTCAGGCAGCTGTACTTCCTCATCGGCGGCCTGCTGAAGAAGCTGGTCCACCTCAGCTACGGCCTGTCGGTCATCCTCGGCTTCATCGGCGTCAAGCTGGTGCTGCACGCGCTGCACGAGTCCGGCGTCCATGTCCCGGAGATCTCCATCCCGGTCTCGCTGGGCGTGATCTGCGGGGTCCTGGTCGTCACCACGATCACCAGCCTGATGGCCAACAAGAAGCAGGCGGCGGCCGAGGCGGCGCAGTCGGGGACCGAAGGCGCTCCGAAGGACAGCATCGACGCCTGACCACGCCGGACGTAGGAACAACGATCACCGGGAGCACCGCACGATGAATTGCCGACCACCGCTCCCGGTGCTTCGTTGGATACCGAGCGCGCCCTGCCCGGGAGCGCCACGGCCGGGTGGAGGCATCCATGGACGCATCGAAGAAGTTCGTGCAGATCGTCGACTTCGAGACCGACCGCTTCGACGAGATGCAAGCGGTGGCGGAGGAGGCGGACAAGCGCTTCGCAGGCCGTTCCGGCGGCCCGACGCACCGCCTCGTCCTGCGGGACCGGAACAAGCCGGGCCATGTCCTCGTCGTGATCGAGTTCGACTCGTACGAGGACGCCATGCGCAACAGTCAGGCCCCCGAGACCACCGAAATGGCCGAGCGGATGGCCGCGTTGTGTACCAGGCCGCCGTCGTTCACCGACTGCGACGTACTGGACATGACCGAGTTCAAGTAGCGCGCGACGGGCTCCGCGGCGCCGGAGTGCGGGGCCCGTACGCCTCTGCGAGGATCTCTTCATGATCACTCGGTTCAGGTCGCTCACCACCCGGTGGACGACCTTCGTACCGGTGCTCGCAGCCGTCCTGCTGGCCTTCACCTGGGGGCGGAAGGATCTGCCCGGCGTGGTCGTCGCCCTGGTGACCCTGGTCCTCGCCGGCGCCGTGCTGGCAGCGGTGCACCACGCGGAGGTGATCGCCCACCGCGTCGGCGAACCCTTCGGCTCCCTGGTCCTCGCCGTCGCCGTCACGATCATCGAAGTCGCCCTGATCGTCACCCTGATGGCCGACGGCGGCGACAAGAGCTCGACCCTCGCCAGAGACACCGTCTTCGCCGCCGTCATGATCACCTGCAACGGCATCGTCGGCCTGGTCCTCATCGTCGCCTCGCTGCGCCACGGCACGGCGGTCTTCAACCCCGAGGGCACCGGCGCCGCCCTCGCCACCGTGGCGACCCTGGCCACCCTCAGCCTGGTCCTGCCGACCTTCACCACCAGCAAACCGGGCCCCGAGTTCTCCGGCGCCCAGCTCACCTTCGCCGCGCTGTCCTCACTCGCCCTGTACGGCCTCTTCGTGGCCACGCAGACCGTGCGGCACCGCGACTACTTCCTGCCGGTCTCCCGGCAGGGCGAGGTCATCACCAAGGACCACCACGCGGACGCCCCGTCCGCCCGCACCGCCCTGATCAGCCTGGGCCTGCTGGGCCTCGCCCTGATCGGTGTGGTCGGGCTGGCCAAGGGCGTGTCGCCGACCATCGAGTCCGGCGTCGAGGCGGCAGGGCTGCACCACGCCGTCGTCGGTGTGATCATCGCGCTGCTCGTGCTGCTCCCCGAGACCATCGCCGCCCTGCGCTCCGCCCGCCGCGACCGGGTGCAGACCAGCCTCAACCTCGCGCTCGGCTCGGCCATGGCCAGCATCGGCCTCACCATCCCCGCCGTCGCCCTGGCGTCGGTGTGGCTCTCCGGGCCGCTCGTCCTCGGCCTCGGCTCCACGCACATGGTGCTGCTCGCCCTGACCGTGGTGGTGAGCTCGCTGACGGTGGTGCCGGGACGGGCGACACCGCTCCAGGGCGGAGTCCATCTGGTGCTGTTCGCGGCGTACTTGGAGCTGGCGATCAATCCGTAGCGTGCGGAGTTCCGTAGCGCGAGGCGTTCCGGACGGCGCGTAAACGCTTGCGCAAGCGTTTACGTCCCTTGCCGCGCGGGCCCTCACCCGGCGACCGGCTCCACGGCCACCACCTCCACCGGCCGGGTCTCCGGCAGCAGCGCGAAGCAACCCAGGCTGAAGAGCGCGACCCCCGTCAGATAGGCGCCCACAGCCCAGGGGACCCGCCCGCCGTGCTCGGCGAGCGCCGTCGCCACGATCGGGGTGAGCGCGCCGCCGAGGACCCCGCCGAGGTTGTAGCCCACGGCGGCACCCGTGCAGCGCACCCGAGGCTCGTACAGCTCCGGCAGATACGCGCCGAGCACCGCGAACATCATCACGAACGCGAGCAGCGCCCCGAGGAAGCCGAGGAACATCAGCAGCGGCGTGCCCGTGGCGAGGAGCGCGACCATCGGGAACATCCACAGCGCGGCGGCCGTGCACCCCAGCAGGCACAGCGTCCGCCGTCCGTAACGGTCGCTCAGCAGCGCCACCAGCGGGGTGAGCGAACCCTTCACCACCACGGCGGCCATGATGCAGGTCAGCATGACGGTACGGCCGACCCCGAGCCGCTCCGTGCCGTAGGCGAGGGACCAGGTCGTCACCGCGTAGAAGACGGCGTACCCGATCGACAGCGCCCCGGCGGTCAGCAGCACCAGTCGCCAGTGCTCGCGCACGACTTCGGCGAGGGGCACGCGCGCGTGGTCGTCGATTTCGAGGAACCGCGGGCTCTCGGCGAGCGACGAACGCAGCCACAGCCCGCCCAGGGCCAGCACCCCGGCCACCCAGAACGGCACCCGCCAGCCCCACTGGGCGAACTGCGCGTCGGTCAGGGTCGCCGACAGCGCCAGCATCACACCGTTGGCCAGCAGGAACCCCACCGCCGGCCCGGCCTGCGGGAAGCTCGACCACAGCCCGCGCCGCCCGGCGGGCGCGTGCTCGGCGGTCAGCAGCACCGCCCCGCCCCACTCCCCGCCGAGCCCCAGCCCCTGCAGAAAACGCAAGCCCAGAAGGAGCACGGGAGCGGCCACCCCGATCGAGCCGTACGACGGCACGCAGCCGACCGCGACCGTCGAGGCACCGGTCAGCAGCAGGGAGGCCACGAGGACCGGCCGGCGTCCGCGCCGGTCCCCGAAGTGACCGAACAGCACCGAACCCAGCGGACGCGCCACGAAGCCCACACCGAACGTCGCGAAGGCGGCCAGCGTGCCCGCCACCGGCGAGAACGTCGGGAAGAACAGCGGCCCGAGGACCAGGGCCGCCGCCGTGCCGTAGACGAAGAAGTCGTAGAACTCGATCGCGGTCCCGGCGAGGGAGGCGGCCGCGAGCCGGAGCATGGAGGGTGTTCTTACGGTGTGTACATCGTGCATGCCGCGTCAACTACCCACAGTGAACAACGGTTACGGGGGCGTGCGGAGGCGCGGAGGGGTCGTGATAGACCGGGTCCGAGCAGCGGCCGTCGACCGGCGGCCCACCTCGAACGACATGTCCGAACGGACCGGAGGAACCGTGCCCCGCACCCTGGCCAACGCCCCGATCATGATCCTCAACGGCCCCAACCTGAACCTCCTGGGCCAGCGCCAGCCGGAGATCTACGGCTCCGACACGCTCGCCGACGTCGAGACCCTGTGTGCCAAGGCCGCGGCCACGCACGGCGGCACGGTGGACTTCCGGCAGTCCAACCACGAGGGCGAGCTTGTGGACTGGATCCACGAGGCACGGCTGAACCACTGCGGCATCGTGATCAACCCGGGGGCGTACTCGCACACCTCCATCGCGATCCTGGATGCCCTCAACACCTGTGACGGGCTACCGGTGCTGGAGGTCCACATCTCCAACATCCACCAGCGCGAGTCGTTCCGGCACCACTCGTACGTCTCGCTGCGTGCCGACGGTGTCATCGCGGGGTGCGGGGTGCAGGGGTACGTGTTCGGTGTGGAGCGAGTCGCCGCGCTGGTGGGGGCGGGGACGGCCGACGCGTAGGGCGTACTGCGTAAGCACCGGCCTCCTGGCGCACGCCCCTTACAGGCGGCCCGCCTCCACGATCCGTCGCAGGAAGCGCTGTGTGCGCTCCTGCTGCGGGTCGCCGAAGATCTGCTGGGCGGTGCCGCGCTCCAGGACGACGCCTCCGTCCAGGAAGCACACCTGGTCGGCGACGTCCCGCGCGAAGCCCATCTCGTGGGTGGCCAGCACCATGGTCATGCCCTCGTCCTTCAAGTCCCGGACCACGGCGAGCACTTCACCGACCAGCTCGGGGTCGAGCGCGGCGGTGATCTCGTCGAAGAGTAGCAGTCGGGGGCGTACGGCGAGAGCGCGCACGATCGCGACCCGCTGCTGCTGACCGCCGCTCAGCCGGTCGGGGTAGGCGCCCGCCTTGTCCCCGAGCCCGAGCCGCTCCAGCAGCTCACGCGCGTGTGCCTCGGCCTCCGCGCGGGACACGCCGTGCACCCGGCGCGGGGCGAGGGTGATGTTCTCCAGGACGGTCATGTGCGGGAACAGGTTGTACGCCTGGAACACCACGCCGATACGGCGGCGTATCGCGTCCGGGTCGACGCGCGGGTCGGTGATCTCCTCGCCGTCCAGCCAGATCGCGCCGTCGTCGATGTCCTCCAGGAGGTTCGCGCACCGCAGCAGCGTCGACTTGCCGGAGCCGGAGGCGCCGATCAGCGCCGTCACGGTGTGCGGAGGGACCTCCAGGTCGACGTCCCGCAGGACGACGGACGTACCGAAGGTCTTGCGGACGGACTCCATGCGCAGCACGGGAGCGGTGGCGGAGATGTCGGCGGTGCTCATGTCGTGCCTCCCTGGGCGCGCTGCCGGTCCATCCTGGCCGTCACCCAGTCCGTGAAGCGGGTCATCGGGATGGTCAGCGCCACGAAGACGAGCCCCGCGACGATGTACGGCGTGTAGTTCAGGGCGCGCTGCGCGATGATGTCGGACGCGCGTACGGCGTCGATCGCGCCGCCGATGGACACGAGCCCGGTGTCCTTCTGGAGGGACACGAGATCGTTCAACAAGGGCGGCACCTGTCGGCGTACGGCCTGGGGCAGCACCACGTGCCGCAACGCCTGCCGGTTGGTCAGGCCCAGCGAGCGGGCCGCGGCGCGCTGCGAGGGGTGAATGGACTCGATGCCGGCGCGGAACACCTCGGCGACGTACGCCGAGTACGTGAGCGTCAGCGCCGCGCCACCCAGCCACACGGGGTCGACGGTCACGCCCTGGAGGCGCAACGCGGGCACTCCGAAGACCACGATCATCAGGTTGATGATGAGCGGCAGTCCGCGGAAGAAGTCCGTGTAGGCCGCCGCCAGCACGCGCAGGGGGAAGAAAACCGGTCCGCGCAGGGTGCGTGCGACGGCGATCAGCATGCCCAGGACGAGCACCAGGACACCGCAGATCAGCAGCAGCCGGATGTTGAGCCACAGGCCTTCGAGGACCTTGGGGAACGCCTCGCGCGCGTAGTGCCCGTCGAAGAACGTCTCCTTGGTGCGCTCCCAGCCCGGCGCGCTGACCACGACCACGTACAGGACGACGGCCGTGACCAGGGTCGACACCGCGGCGATCGCGGTCGCGCGACGGGCACGCGCGCGTTTGTGCCGCTCCCGGTCCAGGCGGCGCTGCGAGGGGACGTACGCGTCGCCCCCGCCGGGCATGTCGCCCTTGTCGTCCGCGGCCTCCCGGCCGGAGTCGTCCTTCACCACGGTCACTTGAGGACCGGGGCGTCGACGGCGTCGGACAGCCACTGCTTCTCCAGCGCGGCCAGCGTGCCGTCCTTGCGGAGGGCGTCCACGGCCGACGTCACGCACGACGTGAGGTCGCTGCCCTTGTCGAGCACGAGCCCGAACTGCTCCGGCGTGCCGCCCTGGTTCTCGAACTGACCGACGATCTTGGCGTTGGTGACCTCGGCGGAGGTGATGTAGAAGGCGGTCGGCAGGTCGACGACGATCGCGTCGACCTGGCCGTTCTTGAGCGCGGAGACGGCCTGGTCGTTCTTGGAGAACGCGGCCTCCTGCTGCGTCGGCTTCACCACGTCGCTGATGTAGTTCAGGCTCGTGGTGCCGACCTGGGCCCCCAGCTTGAGGCCCTTGAGGCCCGCGATGCCCGTCGCCTTGGCGGCCTTGCTGCCCTTGAGCGCGATGACGGCCTGACGCACATCGTAGTAGCCGGACGAGAAGTCGACGGCCTTCTTGCGCTCGGTGCTGATCGACACCTGGTTGATGTCGAAGTCGAAGGTCTTCACGCCGGGCGCGAAGGCCTTGTTGAAGGGGACGCTCTGCCAGACGACGGCGCTCTTGTCGTAGCCGAGCTGCTTCGCCACCGCGTACGCCACCGCCGACTCGAAGCCCTTGCCGTTGGCGGGCTTGTCGTCCTCGAACCACGGCTCGTACGCCGGTTCGTCCGTGGCGATCGTCAGCTTGCCGGAGGTCTGGGTGGCCAACTTGCCCTTGGCGCAGGTGGTCCCGGTCGACCCGGAGGCCTTGTCGGAGGCCTTGTCCTCCGGCTGCGGAGCACAGCCGACGGCGGTGGCGAGCAGGGCTATGGTTGCGGCGGCTACCGCGCGGCGCAGTACGCGAGGGGCAAGGTGCATGGCGGGAGAGTGACAGTCGGACGTCCTGATTGTCCAGGTCACAGCCCCGATTGTCCGCATAGTGGGAACAAGTGTTGCGCTCTTGTGAACGACTCCTGTGCGGTGCCGATTCGACGGCGTTCGCCGGGGCCGCCGGTCGAGGGCGGGGATCGATGGACCGGCGGCCCATCCGCCCAGGAGCCGTCATCCCGAGCGGGGCTGCTTCCAGTTGACCGCGCAACCAAGTGCGCGGGGAGCGCGCGCGGGACGCCGGCGCGTGTGAAGGATTCACACGGGGTGCGTGCGCGGGGTTCGTACGGGGCGTGCGCGGAACGGTTCGCGCCGGGAGCGTGGCCCGCAGGGTGAGTGCCGTCTGCGTGGACGTGTGCGTGCCTGGCGGGAGTGCCGCCTGTGGTTGGCGACCGGGGCTCGCCGCGAGGTCCGTAGTGCCCGCCCCCTGGCCCCGCAGCACCGGCTACGACCAGCCGCCGGTGAAGTTGCTGCAGTTGATGTCCCCGGAGCCCTGGAGTTTGCGCGTTGACGTTGTAGTACACGGCGTTCTTGCCGAGGGGCAGTGTCGCCTCGAACTTGCCGTCCTTGAACGTGCCCTTGCGGGTGTCCGAGTCGGACCCGATGCCGAGACGGCAGAGGCCGGCGACCTTTCCGACAGAGCGCTTCTTCGGGGGCTGCGGTTGGAACGGGGGCTGTCCGTACGTGCGGTTGCCGCCTGTCGTGGGATTCACCCAGACGTGTTGTGCTCCCGCACCAAAGCGGGGCCGGCCCATTTCAGGGCGGCCCCGACAAGGTCCGGCCGATCACCAGCCGCGAGCTCGCCACTCCGCGAGGTGCGGGCGCTCGTCGCCGAGTGTCGTGTCGTTCCCGTGGCCGGGATAGACCCACGTCTCGTCCGGGAGTGTGTCGAAGATCTTCGTCTCGACGTCGTGGAGCAGGCTGGCGAACGCCTCGGGGTCCTTGCGGGTGTTGCCCACGCCGCCCGGGAATCCGAAAGGCACTTGCCGGGTAATACTTGAGCATGGCCGCCACCGTCACCGCGCTTCGCATCCTCGTCTTCCTGTACGCCCGGATCAGCGAGGACCCTCTCGACCAACGGCGCGGCGTCGCGCGGCAGATCAAGGATCTGCGCCGGTGGGCCCTTGAGGAGATCGGCGGCGAGATCGCAGGTGAATGGATCGAGAACGACCGCTCTGCACACAGCGGGGAAGAGCGTCCCGAGTACGACAAGATGATGGCCGCCGCGCTCGCCGCCGCACAACAGCCGGGCGTGCGGGTCGTCGTCGGCGCCTATCACCCTTCCCGGCTGTGGCGGCAGCGCGTCGAGCGAGCGCAGGCGATCGAAGATCTGCGGGGCGTCAAGGCGTTCGTGGGCTTCGAGTCTGGCGGCTACTTCAACATGGCCAAGGCCTCGGACCGCTCGCAGCTGGCGAACCTCGGCGAGAGCGACACCGCCGAATCCGAGGTGAAGTCCGAGCGCGTCGCTCGGGCCGCCCTCGAACGCGCCGAGGAAGGCCGCGCAAACGGGCCCGTCTCCTACGGCTGGCGCCGCGTCTACCGGCACGACGATGACGGCAAGGTCATCGGCTTCGACGACATCGAGCATCCCGATCAGGCTGGGGTCGTCCGCGAAGCAGCACGCCGACTCCTGTCCGGCGAGGCGCAGATGGCGATCGAGGACGACTTCAACGACCGCGACCTGCCCGCCCCCGGGACGGGCATGAAGCGGAAGAGGCGGAGCATCCTCCAGAGCGCGGACGGCCGGCGCTGGGGCAAGGGCAGCGTGAAGAAGTTGGTCCTGCGGAAGGCCAACATCGGCGTCCGCGTGCACCAGGGCGTTGAGTACAAGGCGGCGTGGCCGGCGCTGTTGTCTATCGAGCAGCACGCCCGGCTTGAGGACATGTTCAGTGGCGGTGAGGCGACGAGCAGCAGCCCGGGGCAGCGCAGGCACCTGCTGACGTGGGGCGAGGTGGCGACGTGCGGGCCGTGCGGGCAGCAGATCCGGGTGGCCCTGCGCGGCAACGCCAAGCGCGGCACGAAGAAGCCCACCTATATCTGCGACGGGAAGGGCTGCGTCGGACGCAACGAGGAAGCCCTCGACGGGTACATCGACGGCATCGTCATCGAGGTGCTGTCCGATCCGGCCGCCGCGGACATCTTCGCCGGTGACAGGTCCGGCGCCCTGGCCGCAATGGAGCGGGTCGAGGCGCTGCGGATCCGGCAGGGCCAGGCGGCCGACGACTACGCGGACGGCAGCATCACCCGCGACCAGCTGCACCGGATCACGCGGAGGCTGGCCGACGACATCACGGCCGCGCAGGCGGAGGCGAAGAGGCTGCAGCCGGTCGACCTGACCGCGCTCGACGGGCTGATCGGCGAGCAGGTGCGGGAGAAGTGGCCGGCGCTGACCGTGCAGCGGAAGCGGCGCGTCCTTGAGGCTCTTGAGTTCAGGGTCCGGATCCACCCGTCTTCACGCCGCGGGCCCGGCTTCGACCACACCACCATCGACGTCGGATGGCACGGCAGGGAACTCGCTGCGTAGGTGCAGGCGCCGATACCTATGTGGCCGCTGATTCGGAGGGGACAATGGAGCCAGTACCTCCGAATCGGCACCCGTGGAGCCCGAGTTGACCATGATCCGCGAGAGGCGCACGCCGCCCGAAGAAATCGGCCCGATGCTGCTCGCTGCTCGCAACCGCGCTGGCCTGTCGCAGTCCGCGGTCGCCACGGCCGCCGGTGTACGGCGCGCGTACATCACCAAGCTGGAGAGCTCCGCCCGGTGCCCGTCCGTCGCCGTGGCGCAGGCCCTGTGTGTCGTGCTCGCCCTCGACGGCGACGAGGCGGCACTGCTGCTCGGTTGCGCGGTCGACGACGCCGGACACAACCACCCGGCGCGCACCGCTGCATGACGAAGGGGTACGTAAGCTGGGTGCCCCTTGCCGCCTGCCACACCGCGCGAGACGGCCTCCGGCACCCGGCATGCTGTGCCCATGAGAGAAGTAGTTGTCAACGGCTTGATCGCAGGGCCGTTGGGGATCGTCATAGGGTTCTGCCTGTCGTACTTCCAGCAGCGGCGCTCCGACAAGAAGGCCGAGCGGGCGCGCCTACTCGCCCTGATGCAGCAGTTGGTCGTCGAGGTGATGGATCTGGAGCGGGCGCGCAGGATCTACCGCGAGGCCCACTTGAGCCGTAGGGCCAAGTTCCGCACCTTGTCGGTGGCCGGAGTGGAGTTCTGGTCGGCATGGAGCGCGCGAGGGCGGAACTGGGAAGCGGCTTCCGCAGCGTTGGCGCCGGCTATGCGGATCGTAGATGCGTGGGACCGTCGCACCCTCACCGAAGGCGTCGAGATGACAGCGCACATGGCGCGCGTGTCGGCGGTTGGACTTCCGCTGGGAATGGTGGAGGACAAGGCCATAGCCGGGGCAGCGCAGCGGCTGATGGATGCCGCACTGGAAGACAAGGGCGACGAAGAGATCACGGCCGCTGTCCGTGAGCTGCGGGCAGCCTTCTACGGCAAGGCCGACTAACAGGCCGACGTCCGCCGTTGCCGCTCACAGCCCGGTGACGGGGTTGTCCTCCCACGGATCGCCTGCCTCGTAATAGCGGGCGAGGGACGTCGAGTTGTCCGCCCAGCCGCCTTGCCTGGCGGTGCGGACCATCGTTGCCCCGCTGCGGACGGCCGCGGTCGCGAACCCTCGGCGCAGGGAGTGCCCGCGCCACCGTCCATCGAGTCCTGCGGCTTCCGCCAGGCGCTCGATGACGTCCGAGGCCGCGTCGGCGGTGAGCCGGCCGGACGGGTCACCGATCGGCGTGCCGCGCCGCATCATCGGCGGGGCGATACGGCCGTGCCGGTCGATGCGCACGAACAGCGGCCCCTCGGTACGGCCTGCCTCGCGCATGGCGCCGATCAGGGCCCGAAGCGCGCGGACGGGGCAGGTGCTGGGGTTCTTGCCGTAGGGGACGGCCGTGTCCGTGAAGGCCTTCATCTTCACGCGGTAGATCTGCACTTCGAAGCCTTCCTCGCACTCGGCGAGGTCGCCGATGTCGAGGCCGACGAGTTCCGATGAGCGGGTCGCGCCCGCATACCCGAGCAACAGCATCGCGGCATCGCGCTTACCGATCAGGGTGTCGCGGTCGAGGACGGCGAGCATCTGCCGCAGGGCGCTCGGCACGGCTGCTTTCGCCTGCTGCTGCCGGGCGCGGGGGCTCTTGGTCTTGGCCAGGCGGTCTTTGTACCCGGAGATGACGAGGCGGGCGCCCTTGGTCTCCGGCCTCGGCAGTTCCAGCTCGGCGTGCATCGTCGAGATGGCGGACAGCATGCGCTCGATCGAGCTCGGCGCGGACGGCTGCCCGGTGCGCTGGCGGGGCGTCAGCGTGAGATGGGTGGCGTACTCGATGAGCAGTTCCTGAGTGGCGGGCACCGGCTGATCGCCTCGGGCCGCACACCACGCGATGTACGCCTCGCGGTCTTCTCGGTAGGCGCGTCGGGTCGAGTCGGCGCGGCCGGCGGCGAGGGCTGCCTGCGCCTCGGGCGAGAGCCGGTCTTTCGATACGGCCCCGGGCGCCTGGCGCCGCTCGATGTCGGTCATGAACTCCCCCTCGCTACCGGCCCATTCTGACTCCAGAGAATAAAGATTATCAGGAGCCAGAGGGGATCCCTAGGGATCTAACGGGCCGGAGAGTAAAGGGGCCCGCGCCGTGGTGGCGCGAGGCCTCAATGAGTTGCGACTACGGGTGCTGATCGTCCTTCGGCGGCCCCTCTATGCCTCTCCGGATACACCCGGGTATTGCTTCACGGGTGGCGGCTCCAACAGGCCACGCTGGCGGGCCAGGGAGATCCAGCGCCCTGCGGTCGATCGTGGCAAGTTGAGGTCTTCCTGAACCTGCTGTGTCGGAGCCTGCCCGAGCGCTTGCGCAATCCGGTAGACCCGCGTGACCCAACGGAGTGCCTCGTCTGTTGGGCCACCGTCCGCCAAGCCCGGAGGCACGTTCCAGCCGAGTGGCTCACTGCCTCCGCCGCCAGGTGGGTTCTCCATGACGCGGATGAACAAGTCGTGGACGCCTCGCCGGATGATGCCGGCGATAGGAATGCTCCGTATGGCCTGGCCGGTGATCTGCTGCCCGCCCTCGCGTTGCCGCACGCACAGCTCTGTGCATTCGTACCGCCCGCCAACCAGGGCGACGGTCACCTTGAGGTCGTAACCCTCGAAGTCCTCGACGGTGATCGTTGCCCGCGATGGGCCGTCGAGTCCAGCGGCAATGTGGACTGGCGGGTCTGCGGCTAGGTCCCAGCTCGGAGTGATTCGCACGGGGACACCGTGACATGGCGGGTATCTCTCGTCAAGGAATGCCCACAGGTGCTACGGTCCACCGTGAGCACCCTTTGACGAGGGTGTCTTGACGGAGGTGACTCATGTTTCGCGTGGGCGAAGACGACGAGCCTGAGACGCCAGCAGTTGTGGCGGCTCGGCTGAAGGTCAGCACACGGACGCTCGCAAACTGGCGGATCCAGGGCGCGGGACCGCGTTTCATCAAACTTGGCGACGGCCCGAAGGCCCCCGTCCGGTACATGCGGGCAGACACGGACGCTTGGCTCGCCCAGCGCCCCGCGGGCTCCGGTGCTGCCGCATGACCTACAACCCCCTAGTCGGCACGATCGGGGCTCGCCGGTGACGGTCGACGAGCAGCCCTACGAATGGCGCGAGGGAGACACCCTCTGGCTTCGCCCCGCGCCCGGGGAGTCGGTTGCCGACTTCGTTAAGCGCGTCGCTCGCGCTCGGGGACCCCTCACTGACGCCGAGAAGGTCGCACTCCGCGACGTCTTCGCGCCCGACCTCGACCAGCCCCGAAGCGAAGCCGCATGAAGCGGCCCCCACCAGACCGGCGCGCCAACGCCAGCTGACAGGGGCCCAGCCCATTCCACACACGCCGAAGCCCCGGCTCATTCGCTCGCCAGCGACCGGGGCTTCAACAGAAAGGACTTCCAGCATCATGACACAGCCCATCCGGCTCGCCATCTCCGAATCCAAAGGCGCCATCCCCGGCGGTTGGCGCGAGGACACCGGTGGCAAGGCCGTCCAGACGGCCGCTTGGGGCAGCGTCTGCCCCGGGTGCGACAAGGTTCCTGCGGCCGGCCAGCGCATCACGAAAATCTTCTACGCGTGGTGGCACGCCAGTTGCGGAGCCGCCTACCTCCGCTCGACCGCGGCCGACGAGGCGTGGCTCGCGCTCGCTCACCAGCTGGAGCGCAGCCCCTCCAAGTTCAACAACGCGGAGACCAAGGCGATCACCCGCAACCTGCTCCGCATCGCCGGGCGCTCGTTCACGGTTCCCGACGAGGGATGGGGCGACAGCGTCCATGGCCGTCAGGTCGCCGTGAAGTCGGCGGGCGACGACGAGACGCAGTTCGCCGACGTCATCAGCGGCTACGACGACAACGACCTGCACGCGGCCGTCATGCAGGCCGAGCAGCTCAACCCCGGCCTGCCCGCCTCCCTGGTCGGGCTCAAGGCGTGGGCGCAGCTCGACGCCGAACAGCAGGCGAGGCATCTGCCCGAACTCCTCGCCGCCTACGTCGAGCTCGGCCGAGTCGGACGCGCCCTCTGATGCCCCGGCCGCGCTCGACAGCGGGCGCGGCCACCCAATCGCGGGACCGCTCCAACCCTCACGGCCCCGCCCCTCGAACGGACACGAACGTGACCACACGACAAAGGGGTTCGGCGGTCGTCGCTGACGACGACAGCCGCGGGCCTGGCGAGTTGCCGGAAGCCTCGGTGAGCGACCAGCTGCGCGAGCAGTTCATGCGGGAGCGTGCACGCCGCGAGTTCGTCACGGCCAGCTTGCGCAGTCACCTCGCGGAGCAACCGAATCCCCGCGCCGTCAGAGCCTGCGCCCGCCGCTGGATCAACGACATCAACCACCTCGTCACCGACGTCGTCGGCGCCATGACTCAGGAGCACGAGTGAGCACCGAACAGCCGCCGCTTACCGCGGACCCGGACGTCGTCAAGACGTGGCTGTCGCACGTGTACGCAGACGCCCCCGGCTTCCTCAGCATCTGCTCCGACGGCGACAAGTGGGCCGGCCGGAGATTCCCCACCGACGAAGCCGGGCTCGCGGCAGCCACCCAGTACGCCGTCAAGCTCGATGGGCGGCGGCCCAAGGGTATCTACGCGCAGGTCACCACCCTGCGCGAGCGCCCCGAAGAAGGCCGGGGAGGCGAAGACCTCGCTCACGCCCTCACGCACCTCTGGGCAGACGGTGACTTCGGGACTATCGGCCACAAGCCCGGCCCCGACGACCTCCCCGCACCGCCCGACGAGGACGCCGTGACGAAGGTCGTGACGGAATCCGGGCTGCCCGCTCCCAGCGGTTGGGTTCATTCCGGGGGCGGCTACAACCCGGTATGGCTGCTCGCCGAGTTGCACGTAATCGGCGACGACGAAGACCGCGTCAGGACCAAAGAACTCACGATGATCTGGCAGGCGATCCTTGCCGCGCAGGCCTACCGGTACGGCTGGTCATGGGACGCGGAGGTCGGCAACGTCGACCGGCTGATGAAGCTGCCTGGCAGCGTCAACCGGAAGGAGGGACTCGACCGGGCCACCGGTATCGGACCCGGCAGCGGAGTCATCTACGACCTCGCAGATCTAGCCGCGACCGCAGCGGACCTTGGGCCCGGCGCCCGCCAGGCCCTTGCGGAGGCCGCCCGGGAAAAGCAGATCCGCCGTAACCAGCGGCTCGGCGTCAAGCCTGTTCCGCGGCGCCCCCGCCGCGCCCCGCGGACGATCGTCCCCACCGGGGATGGCCCGCTCGATGTCCTCGCCGAGCACCTTGAGTTCGCCGATGTCCTCGAACCTGCGGGCTTCACCTACGAGGGAACCCACAGCGACGGACGTCAGAAATGGCTACGCCCGTCCGCTGGCGGCGACTCGGCAAGCAGCGCCTACAGCCTGCTCTGCGACGACCATGTTGCCGTCAACTGGTCCGAGCGGTCCGACCTGCCGGTGGGTGCGCAGCCTGCCGGGCGGAAGCTCACCGTCCCCTACTTGTACGCCCACTACAACTACGGCGGCGACGCCAGCGCGGCGGCCAGCGACATCCTGCGTGCAGCCGCCGGGCGGGCAGCCCACGGAGCAGCGGGCGGCCTGCCGTCCATCGTCCTCGACGAGGTCAAGCGGCGCTGCCTGCCTGACGAGTCTGCACCCCGCCCAGGGCTCACCGTTCCGGACGAACCCATCCACTGGGGCGATGAGGACGAGCAGCCGCCCGACGAACCTGCCGGGCTGGCCGCCGAGTCAGTGGACCGGCTCCCCGCAACTCTCTGGGGTGCCACCGCTGTTCTGCGGCAAATCCGGCAGATGGCGCAGGCTCGGCGGACGTCCCCGGACGCTGTCCTTCACGCCGTCCTCGCCCGTACTGCCGCCATGGCGGACCCCACGGTCCGCGTCGACAGCGGCATCCATCAGCCCGCAACCCTCGGCTGGTACTGCGGACTGTTCGGCCCGTCCGGCAGCGGCAAGGGCCAGGCCGAGAAGGCGGCCAAGGAGCTCACCCCGTTCCCGGGCATCGACCTCGCGTACATCGACATCTCTACGGGGCAGGGCATCATCGCTGCCTACCTCGACCTTGAGGCCGATCCCGAAGACGACAGCGGGAAGAAGAAGGTTCTCGTACAGAAGAGGACCCGCGGCTATGCCCTGGCCACCGAGGGCAGCGTCCTCGACGCCATGGCACAGATGTCCGCCGCCGCCTCGCTCAACGGCGTGCTGTGCAAAGCGTGGATGAGCGAGCGTCAGGGCACATCGAACGCCGAGGTCGAGCGGCGCCGGGCCCTGCCCGAGGACGCCTACACCCTGTCCATGTCGCTCGGCGTACAGGAGGAACCCGCGGCGAAGCTGCTGGAGATGGGCTCCATCGGCCTCCCGCAGCGCCTCGCGTGGGCGCACGCCACCCTCGGCCCCGACACCCCACAGCACAGGCCGGCGATCACCGGGCCCATCACCGTCACCAAGCAAGACGGATCCGAGACCCCCGTCACCACCTGGGTTGCCTACCTCCGCAACCTCACGATCCCAGTACCCGAGCACGTCACCGAAGAACTCGACCAACTGGCTTTGGCGATCTCCTTCGGCCGAGGCGCCGAATCGCCGCTCGACACGCACGAACCGCTGTGGCGGCTGAAGTGCGCCGCGCTCCTCGCCCTCTTGCACGGGCGGACCTCGATCACGTCCGAGGACTGGGACGGGGCGGCCCTTATGTGGGAGACGTCCAGGAAGGTCCGCGACAGCGTTCAAGAAGCAGCCAGGCGACGCACGCAGGCCGAGATGGACGCGCGCCGGGCGGAGGCCGTCCTGACGGCCGCAGAGTCCCATGCGGCTGTGTTCGAGGTCGTCAACGGTGTGCATCCGTCCGTCGTGAACGTCGCCAAGCGAGCTCACCGCTACCTCACGCGCCATGAGGGCGAGATCCCGGTGCGTGACGTGAACCGGGCGTGTCTGGCGAAGACGGACCGCGAGCGGTACCGGGCGTCGGGGGCGACGGAATCGCTGTGGACGGCCGCGCTCCGACACGGCTGCGAGCAGGGGTGGTTGGTGCCGCTGGACGGCGGCTTGCTGGCTGCTGGCTCTGTCGCTCCGGAGCAGTCGTGACTACGGGGAGTGCTGTCGGAATGTCGGAAGCGTCGGAAGCAATCTTCCGACAGCCCCTCGCCGTGAAAGTGGACATTAATACACAAAACACTCAGGGGGGGAATCACGTACCGCGCGAACTCCCAGGTCAGTCAGCGAACCCCTGTCGGAAGTTCGGTTTCCGACGCCCGAACTTCCGACACCACGCAGCGTCACAAGTGGCCGCTCTTGAACGGAGCCCCGTGCCCACCAACGACCTCACCGACGGGGAAGCCGCGGGTCCCGTCGGATACATCGCCCTGTGTCTCACTCACACCCGCGCCAGCTACCCCATCGACGAACTCGACACCGGGCTCGTCATGTACGTAGCCCCGACGCAGGCCGACGTCGACCACGCCCGCCACATGACCCAAGTCCTCAACGACCCCACCGTCCCGACCGACCACAGGGAGACCTCATGACCACGACCACCGACATCGCCCGAGCCCACGGCCACACCGGGCCCACCAACTGCCAGGACTGCGGCACTCCGGACAACGTCCACTTCGGCAGCTGGTTCAACCCCGAGACGAAAGAGGGCGGCAGCTTCCTTCAGTGCTGCGGCTGCGGCATCAAGGCCGGCGACCCGATTTACGCTCACACCGATTGCGGCAACCCCGCCACCCGCTACGTGCCCAACGTGAACAGCGACCCGTATGGGCAGCTGGCGTTCAGGCGCATTCAGGAACGGGCCGTCGAGGCATACATCGGCGGCCAGGCCGATGCCGCCCGCTGTGAACTCACCGGCCGCGAGGCGGACGCGCATGCAGTCGCCGCCGTCCTGGAAGCCGTGGGCCGTGCCTACGCCGCCGCCGCGCTCAACCAAGCCGCACAGCTCGTGATCGATCAGGTCGACGAGGACACCTACGTGACCCTCGGGGACATCGCCGCGACCCTCGACCTGGACGTCGTCGAAGACCTGGACGGCGCCAACGGCACCGGTGCCGACGAGGGGCCGGAGGTGCGCGTCCTTCGCCGCGACGCCGGCTGGACGTTCTCCTTTGAGCCCGGAGTCCAGCCCTGCACCATCAACCGCATTTCCGACGGCAGGCAGAACTGCCCGGACATGGCCGTGTGGAAGGTCGTCGAGGACCACGGGCTGCACCTCACGATCAGCACCTGGTGCGACGGCCACCTGCCCGACGGGCACCGCTCCCTCGCCCCGCGAGCCGAAGGCTGACCCGCACAACAGCGGCCGGGCCCGCGGGAATCGGGCCCGGCCTCCCAACCAGCACACCACAGAAAGGGATCCCGGTGGCAACGCAGCCGAGCGCCAACCGGCGCTCACGCAAGAGCAGCGAACGGTTCGCGGCCGTAGTCGGCGGCACATCCGGTCGCACCACCGAGCGTGTGAAGACCGTGGAGCGTTACGCCCCCGATCTCATGCCGAAGGTGGTCTCCGGCGAGATGAGCGCGCACGCCGCGTATCAGGAAGCTCGCCGCCGCGCACTGGAAGCCAGTGCCGCAGGTGTCGACCTTGGCCCCCGCGCTCGCGTCAGCGGACGTCTCACGCCACCGGACACCGATCCCTGCCCCAACTGCCGTGGCACCGGCCGCGTTCCGAAGGAGACCCCCTGATGTCTGGCGAGACCGTCATCACGATCGTCGGCAACCTGGTCGACGACCCCGAACTCCGCTTCACCCCGGCCGGCGTCGCGGTCGCCAAGTTCCGCATCGCCTCGACCCCGCGCGTCTTCGACAAGCAGAGCAACGAGTGGCGCGACGGCGAAAGCCTCTTCCTCACCTGCTCGGTGTGGCGGCAGGCCGCCGAGAACGTCGCCGAGTCCCTCGCCCGCGGTGTCCGCGTCATCGTCCAGGGCCGGCTCAAGCAGCGGTCCTACGAGGACAAGGAACAGGTGAAGCGGACCGTGTACGAGATCGACGTCGACGAGGTCGGGCCCACCCTCGCCCGCGCCACCGCGAAGGTGCTGAAGAACCCGGCGGGCGGCAACGCTTCCGTACCGGCGAACGGAAGCGTCGGTGACCCGTGGGCAGGAGCCCAGCCCGCCAACGGCCAGGCGCAGGCTCAGCGGCAGGGCGGTGGCTGGGGTAGCCCGCCCGCCCAGCAGCAGCCCGCCGCGCAGGGCTCCGGCTACTCCGACGAGCCGCCCTTCTGACCTGATCAACTCCCGGACGGGCAGCCAGTGTCGGCCGTACCGTCACAGCACAGACCGGCCCCAACCCACCCAGGA
Organism: Streptomyces sp. NPDC088350; assembly: GCF_044753545.1. Classification (NCBI taxonomy): domain Bacteria; kingdom Bacillati; phylum Actinomycetota; class Actinomycetes; order Kitasatosporales; family Streptomycetaceae; genus Streptomyces; species Streptomyces sp. NPDC088350. The sequence goes on from NZ_JBIVNL010000007.1 coordinate 366,053, forward strand.
GAGACATGGCTATCCAGCCCATAGAGACCCGGTACAAGGGCCACAGATTCCGCTCCCGTCTCGAAGCCCGCTGGGCCGTCTTCATGGACCACATTGACGTTCCGTGGGACTACGAGCCTCAGGGCTACATCGTCCAAGGCCAGCCCTATCTGCCCGACTTTCTGGTCTGGCCCAACACCGACAATGCGTTCTGGCTGGAGATCAAAGGCACGTTCCCCACCGACGACGAACTCACCAAAGCCCGCGGCCTCGCCCAAGACTCCCGCCTCGACACCTACGTGTACTGGGCGAAGCCCAAGGTGCCGGCGCCAGACCTGTCCCACCTCACACACGACGAATACTGCGGCTTCGACCGCGACGGCTACGTGTGGACCAACGACAGCGGCTGGCGTGAGTACCCCACGCTGCCCCCGGTCTGGCAGCTCGACCTCATGCCCACCGCCTTCCGCTTCGATCCCAGCCCGAAGGCCGCCGGCCGCGAGCCCAAGAGCGGGTTCTGGTGGTGGACCGACTGCCACCACTGCGGCCGGGCGATCATCAAGCTCGACGGCCAGGTGGGCTTCTGCCCAGCCCTCAGCCACCTGGATGAAGACCAGCACGCCGCCGCCCACGGCGTCCCCTATCCCCGCTTCGCCCACCGGACCCCGCGGCTGCTGGCCGCCTACGAGGCAGCCACCTCAGCCCGCTTCGAGCACGGCCGGAGCGGCGCCTAACCGCCGATTGCGCACCTGCCCCGATCGAGGAGACGACACCACTCATGACCAAGCCCCGACTGACCTTCGAAGAGCACGAACACCTCGGCCTCACCCTCGCAGCCATCCACACCGAGCTCGTTCGCCGCGTGACCCAACTCGCCAACGCCTACCCGAGGAGCGGCGTCGAAGGCGAGTCCTACCGTCACCTCAGGGCCGCAGAGGAAGCGCTCAACCGGGCTCGGGCCAGCCTCGACAACGCCCTCTTCAGGGAGCACCCGGACGTCGGAGAAACGACTGTCTACTACCCGCACCCCGAGGACCGCAGCGTGACCGTGCCGACCGACTTCCGCCAGCTGTAACAGGCTGACAAGCACGACGGCGGGCCCCGTCCGTAGCAGGGCCCGCCTATCCCTAGCCTCCCCCAGCCCCGCCCGGAACGTGGAGAGATCATGAGCGCGGCGATCAGTCGTGAACTCATCGAAGCGGCCCTCGCATCCGTCGAGACCCGCATACAGCAACAGATAACCGACGCCCGGCAGCGCAGCGAGCGCGACCGGGAACAGCGCGCCAGGCTCACCGCACCCCGTACCGCCGGCCTCGCCCGACGCCACGCGCAGAAGCTGCGCAACCTCGCTGCCAGCGACTTCCGGGGATCCCAGGAAACCCCCAACTCCCCACAGGAGAACGCACCCATGCCTCCAGCACTCCGTGTCGCCTGCTGCCCGGCCTGCCGTTGCGAGCGGCCCGCGCGACTCGTGACCGCCGTCATCGTCTCCGGAGCCCCGCACGACGTCGTCAAGTGCCCCCATCCGCCCTGCGAGTTGATGTGGCTCGTGCGCGCCGAACGCCCCCGCATCGCCCCGGTAGCGGCCTGAACCCTGGAAGCCCCATGACCCCGAACCATCCCGTCGAGGTAGCCGCGCGGCCCCTCGTCACCGCCGGACGCGCGCAACTGCTCGTCGACTGCCCTCGCTGCAACGGCGTTCACCGACACCTCGACACCGGCCTACGGCGCGGCCCATGCGGCGCCCGGTACGCCATCGTCACGTCCCTGGAGGCCAGTCCGTGACCGCCCGAACTCGACACCGCTGCATCGTGTGCGACCGGCCGCTCAAGGCAGGCGCCAGTAGGCCCTGTGTCCGTGGTTGTGGCGCCCGGCTCTGCCGTAGCCGCCACGTCCCCCAGTGCAGTGACGTGCACGGCGGGCAGTGCGACCACCTCAACCCCCCTGAAGAGGACCACGACATGAACGCGGCGGATGCCGGTCTCGATGCTGGCGCGGGCGCCTGGATGGGCACAGGATCATCAAACGTCACGAGCGCAAGCCAGCCGACAATGGGACGGAACAAGAGAAGGGAAGCCGCATGAAACTGCTCACCGCCACGAGCCGCACCCAGGGGGCGAGGGACAACGACTTCAGCTTCTGCGTCGAGGGCGAACTCGTCATCGTCGCCGGCCTGATCTGCGAGCAAGACAGGAAAGACCCCGACAGCGGCTGCGGCTGCGGACGTTCCTTCGCCGGACTTAACAGCAGCAAGGCCACGACCACCGCACTCGTCAAAGACATCGACTTCAGCCGAGAGGACGCTGCAGAAGCCATACGATCGGCCCTCGAACAGTCCGGCTGGCTCAGCTACTTCGACCAAGACGACATCGACGACGTCATCGAGGACGCTCTGACCCTCGCCGCTGAGTTCGAGGTTGGCGACGTTATCGAACGGCGCCTCGACGACTTCAACGTGCGGCACTGACGAGTTACCAGGCCCCGCCTCGGTCGTCCAGGACGGGGCCTTTCGTGTTTCCGCACGCCGAGTAACAGACCCCGGATCAAGATCGCCCGGGATTGGGGGACCCGTACACGAGGACAGACACCTCCCCGAAGGTCCGGTCTGCGACCCGGGGGAGACCCCAACTCCCCACCGGTCACGGCCGGCGCAGGATGCGGTGCGGCTCCTCGCGCTCGACGCGCTTGTAGTCCTCCCATGTCAGCCCGGACATGCCGTACATAACGAGGCCGCGCACCTCCAGCCACTCACGACAGCGCTCGCGCCATTCCTGCTTGGCCGCGTGGTAGCCGTCCAGGACGCCATCGTGCTCCCGCAGCCAGCGCCGCAGACTGCAGCCTTCCCAGAACCAGTCAGGAGGCTCGTAGTCGAGCGGAACGGGCTCGGGGCGCCTACGCCGTGCCACGGCGCCGCCTCTCCAGGTCCCATCGGACGTTCGCTGCCTTCGACGCGCGCTCCTGGTTCGGCGTCCTGCCGACGTCCTCGCCCTCGTCCGGCAGCGCCATCTGCTCAAGCAGCTTGCCCAGCACCAGGCGGTGGGCGCGCGCCTCGGCGAACAGTGGTGACGCCTTGGGCTGCCCTGTCGATCCCTGCACCAACGCGGGGCCGGCGGCCAGGGCAAGCCCCATCGCTTCCAGCTCGTCGACCGTCCGGCATGCCTCGACCAGTAGGGCCGTCTCGCCAGGCCCCAGCTCGAACGTGCCCTGCACTTCCTGCCACAGACTCAAGCTGGCCTCGCCGAGCCCGTCCGGGGTCTCCGAGATACCCATAGCCACCTCACTCTCCGCGATCCCGGATCAAGATCAATCCCAAAAAAGCAAGATCAAGCATTGCTCGACCATGTGTAGACATCCCCGGCGGTCCGCTGCTTGATCGCCCGGACCGTCCTCCCCCTGGTCGATCATGGTCGGGGCGTCGTTGCTGGTCACGCCGTGTGATGGTGGCCGGCGCGGTCGAGGAGTGGAGACCGCGCCGGCCACTCGGTCTCACAGTGGCCGGTTCGACTTGATGGTGTAGCAGCGCGGGCGGTAGGGGCTCCCGGTGTAGCGCTCGTATGCCGCGGCGTACTCTTCCTGGGACACGTCGTCGCTCGCGTAGTGGCCGTCGGGTACGTCTTCGAAGGCGGGCTGCTTGGCCGGGCCGAAGTGATCAGCCACCCACCGCTTGCCCTCTTCGATGTTGAACTGGTCGGTGGGCAGGCGCTCGTTCTGGCGGTTCCTGACGAAGTACTGGCGCTCAGGCTCAGGCTCGACCTCGGCCTGAGGTTCGCCGACGTCGGTGCTGTCGTTCTCTTCCTGCGCCTCGGGCTCAGCCTTGGCCTGCTTCGCCTTCGCCTTGGGCTTCGGTGCGAGCAGCGTGCTGTAGTCGGGTTCGGACTGCGGAAACATCGCCGCCAGGCGGGCCTTGATGTCCATATCGGTCATGGTGATTCTCCTAGGGATCAGCCGACGAACGCCATGTGCCTGGCGATGTCGGCGGCTTGCTCACCGGCGGTCTGCTTGGCGCCGTTGAGGATGACGGTGATGTTCTTCTCGACTTCGCGGGCGACTGCGGACGCGGACGATCCCGCGGCCCACCGGCTGGCGGGTACGAGGTGGTAGCCGCTGGCGGCTGCCGCTGCGGCGAGGAGTGCCCGGCTGCGCGGGGTGTTGTTGAGCGGGATGAACGCCTCCGGGACGCCCGCTTCGCCGGCGAGGACCGGGGTCGGCTTGGTGAGGATGCCGCCGAGCGCCATCGGCTGGCCGCCCTGCGCCACCCACTGCCGCACGAACGTCGCCTTGTTGGCGTCCGGCAGCGCCCCGATCTGCTTGGTCATCTTTGGCACCAATGCCTTGATGGTGGCCGTGTCGAGGCCGGCGGATATGAGGTCCGCGTAGCCGCGGCCCGTGCCGCCGCGCAGGGTGGACAGCAGGATCAGCGAGTTCGCCAGATCGTCCCCGGTGAGTGTCGACTGCGCCTTGCTGACGTTCTTGTTCGCAGCCGACGCGGACTTGCTGTTGCCTGCCGCCTCGTGTGCGAGCGTCATCGCGTTGGAGTCGCCCTGTGCCGCGAGGGCCGAGGCGAGATCGCCGAAGCCTTCGGCCGCCAACTTCTGCAGGTCGGCGGCGAACTGCTGATTCTGCTGGGTGGACGCGCTGAGCTGCTTGTCGAAGTCCGCGAGCGTTGCCTTGGCGACGTCGCCTGTCTTCTGCAGCTTCTTCACGATGTCGTTGAACTGCTTGGCGCTGGCGCCGGCCAGCGAGTTGACGAGGGCGTAACCGTCCTGGCCCATGTTCTCCAGGAGCGATTCGACCTCGGCGCCACCCCGCTTGGAGATCTTCGCCAGGTTGGTGCGCCACTTGTCCGTAGCGGCCACGGACGCGTTGAGCTGCTTTTCGTAGGCCTTCAGATCGAAGCCGGTGGGCGCCTTCGCCCCCCTCTTCACGCCGAGGGCCGCATCCGCCGCATACACCTTCTGCCGGTCCGCACTGACCGTCTTGTCGGTTGCCTTCTTAGCCGACCGCGCCTTCTCGACGCGGTCCTCGGCTGCCCGCAGCTGGGCGGCGGTGTGGTGTTCGTGCCGAACCTTCGACAGGTTCTTCTCGGCGGCGGTGAGGCTGTCGGCCGCCTTCTTCTGCTCTTTCAGCGCCGTGTTGAGGACACCCCAGGCGTCTTTGAGGTTCTGGACGTCCTGGTCGTAGCGGGACTTGGCGTCCGACGGGCCGCCCAGTACCGGCTGTCCGGTCGGGGAGTACGTGAAGCCCGCGAGACCACCGGAGGCGTAGCGGCCGGCGTTAAGCCGGTCGAACATGGCCACGCCGTACTTGCGAACCGCGGCCTCCCTGACCACGTACTCGCCGTTGGAGATGAGCGCCGGGATGCTGTCCGAGGTGCCCGTGCCCGGCCCGGACACGGCGCCGCCGAACGGGATCGCCTGCACGGCGCCGCCGACCGCGTACCGCCCGACCAGGCCGCCGGTGGCCTTGTGCGGGCCGTAGCTGAAGTACTGGTTCGGGTCGACGCCGGTCTTCACGCCGTTGATGGTCACGGTCACGGTCTTGCCGCGCATGCCGTTGATGTAGCCCTGGATCGTGCTGACCGCCGAGGCCGGGCCGCCCGTCGGGATGCTGATCGACACGCGCCCGTTCTTCATGTGGGCGACCTTGAACCCGAGGCCTGCAAGGGCTCCCTCGGCGCCCTTGGTCAGGGCGTTGACGGTGATGCTCTTGCCCCTGGTGTTGGCCACCTTCCGCTGGACTGCTTGCAGGTCCGACAGGGCCTTGCCGGTCAGGGCGGTGACTGGGACGTTCTTGCCGGGCATCTTCTTGGCGATGAGCGCGTCGAGGGCGGCCTGCGCTTTCGCGGTCGGCGCGGTGATCTCCATCTGCCGTCCGCCCGGCAGGGTGCGCACCTTGATGCCGACCGAGGTGAGTTCGTTGACGGCGTCCTTGGTGAGCGCGGCGACCTTCACCGTGGCGCCCTTGGGCAGGTGGTCGGCGAGCCCCTGCACGTACAGCAGGGCCTGCTCGGTCGGGGTCAGATCCTTGACCGCCAGAGTGATGGCCAGGTTGGAGGGGATGAATCCCATCTGCGCGGCCATCACCTTGGCCTGATCAGCGGTGAGTCCGAACTTCTCGCCGGCGGTGACCGCGGCCTTCCACGACTTCTCCATGGCGCCCTCGGCGTCGTGGAGGGCGGGCACGGTGCCCTTGGTGGCCTGCTCGAAGTCGTAGGTCGACTGCGCCGCCCCTGCGGCTCCCTCGTTCAGCGACTGGAGCTTGTTCCACAGCGTCTGGCCGTTCTGGGTGGTGGTGTTGAGGCTGCCGTCGACCTGCAACAGGGCCTTGCCGTAGCCCTGCGCGTGGTCGACTCCGTCCTTCCATGTCGAGTTGAGGTCGAGGAGAGCCGCGTTCATGGTGGTGACGGCCGCTTCGACGTCCAGCTCGCCGCCGGACAGGAGTTGCAGCGCGGAGTGCAGGGCGCTGGTCTTGGTGGCCGCGTCGGACTCGGCGCTGCCCAGGGTGTCGATGAGCGTCTTCAGGCGGGTCGTCGGGTTGGTGGCGCTGCTGCTGGCATCACTGCCACCCTTGATCGCGGCGGCGAGTTCCTTCTGCTTCTTGATGGCGTCCGGGAACTCTCCGGACAGACCGCCGAGCGCGTCGGCCGCGTCCTTGTAGGACTGCCCGAGCGGGGTGAACGCGACCTTGCGGCCGTTCTTCCCTGACGCCACCCATTCCCGGTTCGCGAGGGCCACGGCCATCAGCTTCTTGCGCAGCGTGTCGACGCTGGTTCCCTGCCCCATGTAGGCGTCGGTCAGCTCGGTGGCGTTGACGCCCGCCTTGTGCATGACGTCCATCAACTGTTTTTTGCCGTCCTTCAGCTTGGCGTCCATGAGGGTCTGCGCGACGCTCGCGCGGACGTTGCCGCTGACGATGCCCTGGGACTCCTGCAAGGCCTGCGAAAGGCTCGAGATCCGGGCCTGGTGCGCCGCGGCAGCTGCCGCGGCTTCCTGCTGGTGCTTGGCGAGCAGATCGAGGCCGATCATCGCGGCGCCGATCGCGATACCCCACGGGCCGCCGAGGAAGCCGACCAGGGAGCGTGAGGCGCCCATGAGGCCGCGGGCCGCACCGACTCCCAGCGCGGAGGCTGCCCCGCCGGCTGCCGACCGGAAGCCGACCAGGCGGCCCCCGGCTTCCTGAATCGACGTGGACACGTTGCGGAAGCTGGTACCCATGGCGGCGATCGTCGGGTTGCGGGCTTCGAGGGCGGCCAGCCCGGCACCCCAGCGGCCGAGCGATACGCCCGCCTGGGTGGCGAGGATCTGCTGCGTCTGCATGGCACCGCGGACACTGTTGAACGAGGCCACCGCGGACCGCCCGTAACCGGCTACGGCGGTCTGCATGCCCTGGATCTGACCGCGGAACGGGCGCATGGCCAGCATGGCGAGGACCGACAGCTGGATCGGACCCGGCAGGGCGGCGAAAGCATGGGCGATGCCGCCCACCAGGTCGCCGACGGGACGGAGAACCCCCGTCATGTCGCCGAGCAGTCCGACACCCACCTGAAGCCGGCCCGTGAGGACGCCGAGGGCGCCCGCTCCGGACGTGACCGAGGTGGTCAGGTCGTGCAGACCGCCGAGGAGCGGTGTAGCGGCTGCTGAGGCGTTCCCGAAGGCCTTGTCGAGGGATTGGACGCCCGTGATGGCCAGCGGGATGGATGCGCCCGCTACGCCCGCCATGGCGGCCTTCAGGGGCTTCGCGAGCCCTTCGGCGGCCCGCCCGATGCCGCTCTCGGCCGCGTGCAGCTTCGCTTCGACCGTCGGCCCGTAGATGTCCCACAGGTCGCCCGCGATGCGGATGCCGGACTTCACGTAGGGGATGGCCTTCGACACCGACGACGTCATCCCGCGCGTGATGCCCTCAAGGCTGGGGGCGATCCCGAGATACACCTGAAGGAACACGCTGGACAGCTGCTTGCCCAGGCCGCGCATCGCGCCCCCGAGTCCCTTCGACTCGGCTGCCGCGAGCGCTGCCGCGCCACCGACACGGCCCACCTGCGTGCCGAACGTCTGGAAGGCCTCCCCGCCCTGGTGGGCTAGAGCCACCATGCCCGCGAGGGCGGGCTTGCCGAACGCCATCGCGGCGGCGGAGGTGAACTGCTGGGTGGTGAGATGTTCGTTGGCCTTGCCCAGCTGCGTGATGACGTACTGCAGACCCCTGAACTTGCCGTTCGAGTCGAACGCTTCGATGCCCAGCTCGTGCAGGCCGGTCTTCACCTGCTTGGTGGGCTTCGCCATGTTCACCAGGGCGGACCGCAGAGCGGTGCCCGCCGTCTCGCCGATGATGCCGGACTTCCCGAGGAGACCTACGGCAGTCGCCGTGTCCTTGATCGAAACACCCATGGTGTGGGCGATCGGGCCCACGTATTTCATGGCGTAGTAGATGTCCATGAGTTCGCCGGACGCCGAGTTGGACGTGTTGGCGAGGACGTCGGCGACGTGCGCGGCCTCCGAGGACTTGAGGGCGAACTGGTCCATGATGTCGCCCTCGATCTTGGCGGCCGTGGACACATCGGTCCGGGCCGCGGCCGAGAGCTGGATGGTGCCGCGGGTCGCTTTGATGGCGTCCGAAGCGCTGAGTCCGGCCTTGGCGAGCTCGACCATGGCGTCGGCGGCCTCGGCCGCGTTCGCTGACGGGAGTTTCATGTCGGCGCCGAGGGCCTGAGCCTCGCGCCCGGCTGCCGCCATCTGCGCGCCGGATGCCCTCGTCACCTCCAAGAACTTGTTCATTGAGTCGGTGTATTCGTTGCCCGCGTGGATGATGTCGTGCAGGCCGAAGAGGATGGCGCCCCCGGCGAGCAGCGCCCCCAGGTGCTTGACCGGACCGAGGACGGATTCGACGCCGGAACGCAGGCCGCCCATGCCGCGCCCGGCGCGCGTCGCCGCGAGTTCGGCCTCCCGCATGCCGGCCGCCCCGCCGCGGGCCCCTGTTGCCACGGCCGCCATGCCGCCTCGGGCTACCGCGGCGTCGGCGCCCATCGTGCGCAGCCCCCGCCCGGCGAGCGTGGCGGCCTCGCCCACGGTGGCGATGGAGGCCGCGCCCCCGCGCATCGCCGCGGCGACACCCGGGAGTTCGGCGATGACCCGTACCCGAACTGTGCGGTCAGTCATCGCTCACCACCCCCTGCGCGCAGGCGGCGAGGATCTTGTCGACGATGGCGTGCGCCCGGGCCTGCCCACATGGCGCTGTGCGGGCGATCGACCGCAGCTGCTCCGGGTCCACCCACACGCGGCGCACGCCGTTCTCGTCGAGCGCTATGAGGGCGTCCACGCCGAACGACGCAGCCACCTCCGTGACGGGGTCGAGGCCGCTCATGACGCCTCCCCGGTCGCGGGGACAGCTGGACGGTTGGGGCACTGCCGGAGGTGCGTGTTGCCGTAGCCAGGACGTGTCTTACGCACGGCCTCTTCGCGGCCGAGCGGCCTGGCGGAGGTGCAGAACAGGCGACGCTTCACGCGGCGGCCCCTGGGGCAGCGTGGACTTCCTCGTCTTCGAGGAGTGCTTCGATGGGGCGGCCGAGGACGTCGGCCATGGCGGCGATGACGTTGACGGGTGGCGTGACGCGTCCGCGCTGGTACTCCTGAATCGAGTAGGCGGAGCGACCGGTGCTGATGGCGAGTTGTTCGATGGAGACGCCGGCTGCCTTCCGGGATTCACGGAGGAGCTGGCCTGAGAAGTACCGAGGCATCGGGAATGTCTCCTAGAGACACGAACGCCGAGCACGACTGACCTCTGATGGGTCTCAGTCGTCTCGGCTTCCCGTTGCGGGCTGTACAGGCCGCTTTGCGCTGGCGCCTGCTTTGCCGTTCTTCCCTACCTGCGGTCCGGCCTTGCGCCAGTCAACGCGTCTCGGGAGTAGAACTCAGTGTTCTGTTTTGCCGCAGAGTACTACAGGTAACACTGATGCGGGTATTGGCCTCTCCCACCCGTCCGCGAGGCCCTTCCCGTCAAAGTCGAAGGGCTGCGGCCGTGAGCGGGATGTAGTCGTCTGGTGCAAGGTCCCGGGATCCCCAGCAGCGCGCAGGTTCCGTCCGGAGGGAATCAAGGCACGTAGGCGCCAGCGGCCTTCGCGACCTGGCGCACGTCCATGGCTGGCAGCAGGGGCGAGGGCTTCCACCCCGTGACCTCTTGGATGAAGCCGCCCTTGTCGGCCTGTGTCGCGTTCCATCCGTGGTCGAGTACGGGCAGGCGGAGCCAGTTGACGGGTACGCTGCTCCTCGCGTGCAGCGGGTGCGTGTAGCGCGTCAAGAAGTCCTCCCGGAGCGGGAAATCGTCCGGGAGGCTCTGATGCGGTGCCGCCTCGAAGGTGCCGCCGCCACCCACGGAGCAGACGTACCAGGAGACGGGAACGTGCCAAGGGGCGTACACCTCCGGGCTGTCCAGGTGGTATCGGTTGCCGTAGCGGTCGACCCAGATGTGCCACAGCTCTGCGGCGTTGGCCTCTTCGACCGTGAAGTCGTCGCTCATCGAAGAACCGTCAGGCTCCCATTCGAGGGCTAGTTGCACGGTGCGCTCATGGCCGCTCGCCAGGCTGCTGAACTTCCACCTGTCGCTGGTCGCGTAGGGCTGCACGGTGCTCATCGTTAGGCCTCTCAGGCAGTGCAGATGCCGAAAGTTACTGGATTCCCAGCTTTCGACGCATCCTCATGATTGCCGTCGAAGTGACGGCGTCGGGCCGGTAGCGGTCGCCAAGATGCAGAGAAAGGAAGCTCGCTCAGTGGTGATGCTTGGTCAGTGGTGGACCGAGACCTCGCAAGTACCGCTTAGGCCCCCGGAATCGGCAGGGGTCGTATAGGTCGGCGCTGACCATGAGTTCGACGAGATCGTTGAACTGTCCATTATCGCGAACTGATAGCCACACGTCTTCTAGTGGCCACCGATGAAGCTGATTCCGCATGGCCTCCGACCGAATCTGCCAGGTGCAGTCCGACATGTCCCCGCGCCTGCGCAGCTCGCAGGTGTCTTGGCACGCTCTCAAGTATCGGAGGCATTCGAGCCGGAGTTCTTCGGTGAGCGTCCGTGGTCCTTCCAGCCCTTGCGCCAGAGCCTCGGCAGGAAGAATGTCGAGTAGTTTCCAGTACCGAGTTAGGTAGAACTGCTCAAAATTCCGGACTTGAACTCTGCGTCCTTCGAGGGCGACATGCCACAACGCCATGAGTGCCAGAACACCAGCGACTATGACGCCGACGAGTGCGCTGTCCAAGGCGGTCACCTCCTGGAGTCGGAGAATTTCCGCGCATGTCTAGCCTCACGCAGTAGGTAGCGCTTCGCCACTCAGAGCGGGTTTTCAACGAATCAGTTGTCGCGGGCGGTACTCCACACTTGGCCGCCGCTGGCCTGAATGGCGCAACGTAAATGGCATACGACGTAGATGTATAGCGCCTCTGACCCAGGAAGAGGAATCAGCTGGCCGAGGTTGAGAGACCCGCCCGCCCTCAACAGCACTGGGGTACGAGGACGGGCGGGAGATCGTGAGGCCGCCGTCCCGACGGAGGTCGCAGGAGACTAGGACGCGGGCCAGGATCCGCATCAGCGCAGTGTCCGGCTCGCCAACGCGGACACGGTGCTCGCGGCGCTCAGGCCGTACCTCGACCAACTCCACCGGTAGAAGGAGCAGCAGTGAGCCGCAACATCCGCCTCAGCAAGGAAGTTGCCGGCCAGATCCGTGCCGCCGCGGCCAAGCTCGACGTCGCTAATCTGCCTGCGGACGCCGACACGGCACAGGAGATCATCCTCGAACTCCGGGAAGCCCTCCTCGAACTCCAGGCGCCAGTTCGGGCCCTTCTGGACGTGGTGACCGCCAGCGGCGACGAAGACATGCGTGAGGTGCCCGCCAACGCGGACCGGGCACTGCGACGGCTCGCCGCCGAACTGCTGCACGCGACGCAGGAGGACTGATCGGAAGCCGTAAAACGACGAAGCCCCGCACCGGATGGTGCGGGCCCTTTTGCGTGGCTACTCGGTCGCCTTGGGGTGGCCTCGGCTAGCTTCCTTCACCCAGCAGGTCTTCTCTTCGTCGTCGCACAGGTACCAGATCCTGCCTGCCCCTGTTACTTCCAGCTGCCACTGCAGGAGTGTGCGGCCCCCGTGCGTGCCCGTGGCGAACTCCCGCTTCATCTTGCTGTGACGGCTGTTCGGAGGCTGGTTGCAGCAGCCCGGGTTGTCGCGCATCTGGTCGTAGGCCCAGCGGAGGTTCGCCGGCTCCTGGCGCCTGAAGTCTTCCCAGCCTTTTGCGGCTTCGGATGTTGCCAGGACGATCCGGTACTCGTCACCGGTAGGCGGGGGAGCGGCGTCGTCGCCTCTCTTAGGTGTCACTCGGCCATTATCTCACTCGGCCGGAGGCACTTCCGGTGGCTCGGCGTCGCCGAAGTCGCCCTCTGTGGACGTCAGTAGCCGCTTCGCCAGGTCAGGATCCGAGTACACCTCGGCTGTCGCCTTCCAGGATGCGATCACCGGGGCGAGGGGGGCGACGGTTCCCAGCTCCGTGGCAGCTCGGGCCGTATCCATGAACTCGACAAGGAACTCTCGCACCGCGTCGTCCGGCAGGAAGCGCACCCAGGGGAACGCCTCGGGAAACACGCTGGTCAGCATCTCTATAGCTTTCGGATCGCTCTTCATGAGAGCGACGAAGAGCCGCGTGGTGGAGTCGACGACTTCAACAACCTGATCTGCACGCTCGGCCGTTGTGAGGTACAGGTCTGCCTCTCCGCCCCGGCGATGCAGACGGATGCCCTGACGGAGGGTGCCCTGCATGCGCGCAACAGTGTCCGTGGGCTTCTGGATGAGCTCCGAGAAGTTCGCTTCAGCGGGCATGGTGGTCATAGTTGGAAGGTACTTCAAAGGTCTAAGATAGTCCATTACAGTTTCTCAAGATCTAGTATCTTTCTGTATGGTCTGCCGCCTAAAAGCCCAGGTCAACGTCGGTAGCTCGCACCAGGCAATGAACGGATAGATCTTGTAAAGAGTGCCGCCGTGCGGCTTCTCTATGTGCCGTAGGTCACTCCGACAGCTCCCTGAGTCGCGCCGAGCGGGTCTCCGCGACCTCGCCGGGTGTGCGGTGCTCGATGTGAGTCTGCAGGCCACGTCGGTCACGCGCAGGCCTGCCGCAGGATGGATACGCTCACCCAGCCGCTGGAGCGGGGCCACCGTCACCCCGTTTCCTCCAGCTCTGCACAGGTAGCCGTAGTCGGGTACTCGCAGAGGTCCACTTTGCTCCACGGGAACGCACGGAGGGCGGGCTCGCCGGGGAGCGGCGGCGAGCCTGGGGGAGATGGGCATGAGGCTTCCGGGTGACTGATTCGCACCCTTGTCGCAGACATGTCCCGACCTCACCCTTTCCAGGTCGGCCGACGACCATAGGGGGGCACGTGGCGATCTTCGGTAAGGACAACTCTGATCTCCTGCACCAGATCCTGCGAGAACTCGGCGAACTCCGCGAGCGCGTAACGGGCCAGCAGCAAGTCATCGAGCAGCTTCGCGGCGACACCACCGCGGCGCTCAACACCGGCCTCGCCGAAACCCGGGCCGTCGTCCGTGACGGACTCCAGCGCCACCAGGAGATGATCGGCGACCCGCTCAACCGCATCAGTGGCGAACTGGTGGCCATCCGCGCCGGCGTCAACGACCTCGGACGCGAACAGCCCGCACCTGTCCAAGCCTCGACCGAACCGGACCGTGAGATCACCGTCCAGGCGCCGGGCGCCAACGACGGCGACCTCCTGCGCGCCGCCGCCGGTATCTCCGCCGCCGAACTCCAGATGCACCGAGACGCCTGGAGCTTCCTCGTCGAACACGCCGCCGGAGACCGCCACTTCCGTGTCCCCGGCTCCGTCAAGGAAGTGGACGGAGCGGTCACCGTGCAGGTCTCCGGGCCGAGCATCGTCGCCGCCCTCACCAGCCTCCAACGCGTCAGCAGTAGCGACGACGAGCCCGGCACCCGGGCCATCGCCGAACACCTCCACCGCCGGTTCAGCGAGACCGTCCAGGCCGTCATCGACCAGCCGCACCGCGGCGACGGCGCCGACCCCGTGCGCATCGTCATCGACGACCGGGCCAAGCCGGCCGGCGAAGAACAGAGCGGCTGAGCGCGGAGACCCCGGCTTCCCGTGTAGGTACCGCCAAGTTGGGGTCACCGGGCGGGCTTGGCGTATCTGCTGGGCCGTACTTCGCCGTTCGCCTGGACCCATCGAATGTGGTCCGCGGTGAGTCGCGGCGAGCGGCCGACGTAGGTGAAGGGGATACGCCGTTCTCGGATCGCTTCGACGACCCAGTTCTCGGTCTTGCCGAGGAGTCGCGCGGCTTCTTCGGGGGTGAAGCAGCGGAGTTCGAGGTCGGCGGCCGTCTGCCGGACGGTGAGCTGCTCGACGGCCTCTGTGAGGCGGAGTATGACATCCACTAGGCAGCATTGATCACTGTTGCATTGGCTGGGCCTGTTCTCCACGTGCGCCTCGTTCGATCCATTCTTTCCGTATGAATGGGCTCAAATCGGCATCTTCTAACCCCACTATCGAGTGGTCTTCTCGCGAGTCGGCTTGGACAGCCATGAGGCATGGCTCGAACGCCCAAGATCGGCGAGAACCTCCCGGCGCCCCAGACTGTCGAGGGCCTGCTCTTCCACTACCAGCCCACCGAGGCTGCGCTCTGGCTCCCCTTCTCCGCCCGCACGCTCGCCCTGAAGGCGTTCGCCCGAGAAATCCCCCACGTGAACAACGGCAACAAGATCTGGTTCTCCGGCCTCAACATCCGTGAGATCACAGAGCAGTTCACGGTCCAGCCGTTCACTCGGCTGAGTGAACGCAAGGGGTGAGACGAATGCCCAGGCCCTCAAAGGAAGGCGCCCCGCCGCCGCCCGCTGGCTACGTCTGGAGCGATGAAGCATCCCGCCGGCTCAGCCTCAGCCTCAGGACGCTCTGGAACTACCGGCACGTCGGCAAGGGCCCCCAGGCCAAGCGCTACCGAGGCCGGCTTGTCTACGCCATCGCCGACATCGAGGCTTCTATCAAGGCTGAGCTTGAAGCTGGCGACGTGAACGAGGCAGACCGTGTTCACAGCGCCCGGCCGCCTGAGCCGCGTCTGACGCGCAAGCGCCCTACCCGGCACTGAAGCCGAGCAAAGGTCAAGGAGCACCCCCGATGCGCAACCGGAAGGGACCCAAGCCCAATCCCCCCAAGGGCTGCCTCTGGATCGAGCAGGCAGCCGAGCACGTCGGCGCCAGCATCTACAGCCTCCGAAGGTGGCGCCTCATCGAGTACGGGCCCGTCAGCTTCAAGGTCGGCGGCTACGTCGCCTACAAGATCGCCGACCTCGACGCCTACCTTGAAGGCCAGTACCAGGCCGCCAGAAACTCACCTCCGATCCCTGAGATGAGACCGCCGGAACCGCGCCTCTCGCGGCGGAGGAGTCGTCAGGAACGACACGGGGCGGCGTAGGCCGTGGTGGTCCGCAGTGCAACCCCAACCCGGCCAGCGGATTTCAACGCTCCATACTTCGACGTCCGTGAGGTCGCCTGGCTCATGAAGTGCAGCGTTCGCACCGTCCGGCGCCGGCTGGCGGCCGGGAGGCTCGCCTACAGCCAGGAAGCGAAGGGTGGGCTGATTCTGATCAGCCAGGAAGATCTTGCCCGCTACTACGAGGCCAATCGCATCAAGTCCCTAAAGCGGTGGCGCACCGATCCTTGCTGAGGCCTACGTTCCATTTGAGGGTTGGACAGTGGCATGCGCGTGATTGACAACCACGCGCATGCCCTCTAACCGCATAGAGCATGCGATGTGCGGGCTTTGACCTGCGGCGTTACCGGGGTGATGGCACTCGCTTGGCGCACGTCTTGCGGCGACCATCACCTTCCGCTCGGCATGGTTGCCTCGCCGGTCCGTGCCGCAATCCGTGGCGGGGCGGTTGAGGGAGGCCGCTCGCGAGTGACGATTCAGTCACGGCGAACTGACCGGTCTACGGTGCCGCCATGACAACTTGGCGAGTAGCAGTAGAGACCCAGGACCCCGACCCCGCAGGCAGGTCTGTGCCCCGCGCGGTCATCGGCCACGCATACGACATCGACGCCGGCAAGCCTGCCCACCCCATCACCCGTGGCACAGTCCGCGTCCACGCTGAGCACGACTGGGCGAAGACGTTCTTGGGTTGGGAACGCTGCGAGCAGTGCACCAAGAAGGTCGGCCGCAAGCCGTAGGCCACGGAGCGGCCCCGGCCGGATCGGCGTCCGGTCGGGGCCTGCCCCCGCCCGCCCCCAGTGGGGATCGGGGTACGGGGACGGGCGGGAGTTCAGTCGCCCGATCGTGCGGCTTTCGCGATCAGGACGCGGGCGAAGATGCGGAGCAGGACGGGATCAGGCTCGACGAGGTCGGCATGGGCGCGGTGGGCGTAGACGTCCCGCCCCGGTCCGCTCATGCCCTCCTCGTGCCACAGGAGGACCGTGTCGTCCGGGTCGGTCAGCGGTCCGTCGCAATACCGGCAGAAGGGCGTCATGACGCGTCCGCCTTCCGGTGGCGATGGCAGATGCACGTGCACCGCGGCTGAAGGAGCAGGCCGCGACCGTAGGGGAGTGGGATGTCCTTGGTCTGGCGGCACATGTCGTGCACGGTGCCGTAGCCGTGCTGCTGGCCCACGATGCACTCTGCCGACAAGGTCGCGTCGTCGTCCGTCGTCGTCCCGCTCATGAGTCGGCACCAGAGAGGTTGCGGTGGTGGTCACACAGGGCGAACAGGACGCGGGCCAGGCGGCGGGCGTAGGCGAGCCGCGCGGAGGCGAGGGGGCGGATGTCTGCGCCGGCGGCGAGTTTGCGGCGGCCCTCGCCCACGCAGACGGTGGCGAGTGCACCCGTCATGGTGGCGGCGTGCTGGGCGGCGAGGGGCTCGACCTCGGTGACCATCAGCTCGACCTGCCCGCGCAGCTGCTCGATCAGCAGCGTGACGTCCGTCGCGGTGGGTGGGGCGGCGAGGGCGAGCGCCCGGTGCGCGGTGGCCCGCATGGTCTCGATGTCGGGCGGGGGTTCGCCGGGCTCTGCCGCATCGTCTTCTGCTGCGTTCTGTGTACGTCCTGTAGCCACAACGCGATGATGGGTGGGCACGGTGAGACGCAACTAGGCCGAGCCGTGGCCATCCGTGGCCACGTGGCGGCCATGGCCGGGAACGGGCGCCATGACACTCCAGACTGGGCGAATGGGCCGCAACGATGCCTTGAGAGCTGCACGGCTCCGGGCCGGCTGGCGCACCATCGAGCAGGCCGCGGCCAGGCTGACCACGCACGGGCAACAGCTCCTCGACGACCGCCAGTTCACCGTGTCCGCGCGCACCTGGCGGCGGTGGGAAGGCGACCGCCCTGGCTGGCCGGCGGAAGAGACCGCGATCGTCCTGCACGACGCGCTCGGCCGGTGGCCCGAAGATCTCGGATTCACCACCCCGCCCGGGTGGATCCGGCCCGAGCACCACGAAGAGGCTGATGTGAAGCGCCGTGCGTTCGTCTCCGTCACCGCTGCTGCGCTCGTCGCCGGACCGGTCGCCCCGCAGCACGTCGACCCCGCCCTGATCGACTACTTCCAGACCCAGTTGGAAGGCCACTACCGAGCCGACATGTTCCTCGGCCCTCACGACCTGATCGGCACCGTGTCCGCGCAGTACCAGCTGATCGACAAGCTGATCCGGTCGGCGAAGGGTGAGACCCGCCGCGGCCTGCTGCGGGTCGGTGCCGCCTACGCGGCCCTCGTCGGCTGGCTGTTCCAGGACGCCGGCGACATGGAAGGCGCCAGCTTCTGGCGGGGCGTCACGCAGGAGATCGCGGTGCGTTCCCGGGACCCGCACCTGATCGGCTACTCCCTCGTCAATCAGGCGCAGGTACGAACCGACTTGGGCGACGGGCATGCGGTCATCGACCTGTGCGAGGCCGCCCTCGACGACTCCCGCCGGCTGGTGCCGAAGGTGCGGATCATGGCCATGCAGCAGCAGGCCCACGGCGCGAGCCTGACCCAGGACCGGACGGCGGTCGACCGGCTCATAGACCAGGCCGACGGGCTCCTCGGCCGTGTCGACGACGATCTGCCGTGGGGCAACGCCTGCCGCCGCACGCCCGGTTACCTCGAAGTGCAGCGGGCCACCTGCTACGGGCGTCTCGGGCTCGGAGCCGAGGCGGCCTCACTGTGGCAGCAGGTCCTCGACATCGTCCCCAATACCGCACGACGGGACCGCGGCGTCTACATGGCCAGGCACGCCACAGCGGCAGCGTGGGCGGGCGAACCGGATCAGGCGCTGGAGATTGCCCGGCAGGTGGCTGACATCGCGGTAGAGACCCGCTCGGCGCGTATGCGACGGGAGTTGGTGACTCTTCAGAGGGCGATGCGGCCGTGGCAGGATGCCCCGGTCGGCCGGGACCTTGAAGGGGTTCTGGCGCCCGTGACCGAGGGGAACTGACGCGTGGCTGACGCACCGGTGCCGCTGACCGAGGACGAGATCGTGATCGCGCTGGACGGCGCGCCGGGCTGGCGGCGGGAGGGCGACGAGATCACCCGCAGCTACTCGATCCGCTATCACGGGGGCGTGGCGATGATCGTGCACGTCGCGGACGTCGAGCGGCTCATCAGCCATCACGCGGACATCGATCTGCGGTGGGGGAAGATCCGGTTCGGGATCACCACGCACGACGCCGGTCACAAGCTGACCGAGGCGGACTTCGACCTCGCCCATCGCATCGACGGCATCGCCGCGGCGCACGGAGCCGAGCCCCTCGACGGCTGACAGGGGTACGCACCTGGTGCGTACCCCAGGAACAAAGAAAGGCCCCCTGCACGGCCGTTACGACCGTGCAGGGGGCCTTTACGTGTCAGACGGTCGCGGTCTTCGCCCAGTCGGCGAACGCGCGCCAGGCGGGCTCTGTGAGCCGTACACACCCCCGCCCGCGGTCCTTCGTGTCACGGACCAGGACGCCCGCGGCGGGCCGCGCCCACTCGACACAGCTGGTGCTGTCCGTATAGCTCGACGTCGCCCAGTTCAGCGGCTCGTCCTCCACCTGCGGCAAAGCGTCTCCCGTGTTCCCTCGATCAGTTCCACTGACTCCCGTTCCGGCAGTGCTAGGCCGAGGAGCCGTTCCCAGGCGCCACTGTAGGCGGCGACGTCTTCCGGCCGGGTGCTGATCGTCGAGCCGGTCAACGACTCCATCAGCACCGCCCGTTGCCTGCCTGCCCGGTACAGGGTGAAGGCTCCGGCCAGGCCCGGGTGGGCCTCAAGCCCCTGCGGCAGCACACGGACCGTCAGGGACGGCTGCAGCGCTGCGAGGGCAAGCACGTGCTCCAACTGGTCGACGAGGGCCGCGTAGCCGCCCACGGGCCGGTGCAGGGCTGATTCGTCGATGACGGCTGTGATGCTGCGGGCTCCAGGCCGGCCGAGCCGGTCGAGGCGGTGGCGACGTTCCTCGGCGCGTTCGCCGACGACCTCAAGCGGCAGGGCCGGAACCGTGCCGCGGATGGCTGCTGCCGCGTAGGTGAAGCTCTGCAGCAGCCCGGGTATGACCATCGGCTGCCACACGTCCACGCTGTCCGCGCCAGCCTCGATGGCGGCGAGGCGGGCGATGTGCTCGCCGAGCGTCTCCGGCGGCGAGTCCCAAGTGGTGGTCATAGTGCCCCTTTCGGAAGTAGGGAGGGAGGCGCAGAGGGGGAGGCTGAAGTGCCCGTTTCCCGTTTCCTGGGGTACAGGCGCGACTGCCTCCCTTGCCTCCCTAAACCCCTGTCTTCCCAGGTCAAGCACGGGGAGGCGGGGTAGGGAGGCGGGCAGGGAGAACTCCCTCAGTTCTCGGCGCCTCCCTCGTCGTCTTCGTCGTCCGGGGCGTCGTCGTCGCGGGCGGCGATGGCGTCGAGGATGCGGTCGAGGGCGACGTGCATCTTGCCGCCGGTCTTGTACTCGCCGTGTCCGGCCTCATCGAGGACGGCCTTCAGGTCCCGGGGCGACCACGAGCCGTACTCGATCGGATTGCGGTCCTTCAGTCCGTGCAGCATGTCCAGAGTGAGCATCTTCGGCTCGTGCCCGAGGACGGTGGCGATGTCTGCAAGGTGGTCAACGGGCTCGAACGTCGGCATGTCGGCCGGCCCGGTGCCGTCGTACAGCGCCATAGCCCGCTGGACGACCGGCGTCACCTCGTCGATGCCAGCCTCTTTCCGCACGTAGTAGGAGCGGATCAGCCCGGGAGTCTTCCCGAACCCTGCGGCCATGGCGGTGCCGACGTCTTCACCTGCGACGAGGGTGGTCGCCGAGTAGCCGTTCTTGTGCATGCCGGTGCCGAGGATCGCGTCGTTGCCCTGGTGGTCGTTGATCGCGAACGCGACCCGGTGGGAGACGGTCTTGGAGATCCCGCGCGGCAGGCTCGCCGCATCCGCATCCGGGGTGACCCACAGCAGCACGATGGCCGTCTTCCTGGCCTTCTTGGTGACCTTGAGCGCCAGTTCCTTAGCCTCCTTGCCGTGCTCCTTGTGGGTGAACAGCTCGTGGCACTCGTCGATCACGACGATCCGGGGCCGCATGGACGGGTCGCGTTCCGCCATCTCGCGAGTGACCTTGGTGTCCGTGCCGATGCGTTCCAGTTCCTGCCCTCGGCGGGACACCTCGGCAGCGAGGGCGCGCAGCGTGTCCATGGCCGCAACCACGTGCTCGTCGTCGTCGCCCTTGACCAGGCTTCGCAGGCGAGGGCGCATCGGGTCGTAGTCGCTGTTGTACGCGAGTACGTGCACGTCGATCTCGACCAGCGGGTCGAGCATCGCGCCGAGGAGCAGCGAGACGACCAGCGACGACTTACCCGAGCCCATGATTCCGGCGATCAGGTAGTTCGCGGCCATCAGCTTCCCGATGACCTGCTCGCCGCGCGCGTTGAGTGCGACGGGGACGCCCTTGAAGAAGTCGGTGGTGCCCTCCGTCAGAAGCGGCCAGGACGGTACCGGCTTGGTGAGTACACCAGGGTCGGCGACCCACAGGTCCAGCACGCCGGCCTGGTCGCGAGGCTCGGTCGGCCACACCTCGATCGGCTTGCGCATCAGGTTGTGAGCCAGCGTCGACTTCTTGTCGGCGATCATCTCGACGGGCACACCCTCCGGCAGCTGCAGCTGCGCGTGCCACCCGTTCCCGGACCGGGTCGACGGCTGCACCCAACGCGGTTTCCAGCCCTCCTTCAGGGCTGCGTTCAGCGGGGCGATGCCGAGCTTGCCCAGCGCGCGCATGATGGCGTTCTCATCAGGCACGACGTCCCGCTCGTCACCATCAGCCGGGAGCGCCCACGTGGGGGCCGTCCGCTGACTCTTCCCGACCATCCAGGCGCCGGCCAGGGCGAGGAACGGCAGCGAGTACAGGAACGGATCCCAGATCACCGAGGCGACGAACCCCAGCCACGCCACCAGCTGAATCACAGCGTCGAGCGGACCGAGGACGTCGGCGACGTCGTGGTTGTGCCAGGCGATCATGATCCCCAGCATCAGGAGTACGCCCGTACCGGCAACGACCGTGGTGAACACGGCCTTTGGCAGGTTGATGGCCAGCTGTAGCAGGTCCATGCGCCGCTTGTGCCTGGCGAACCTGTACGCGTAGGCGCGCTGCTCCCACTTCTGCACCATCTCCTCGTTGCCCGCGGCCTCCGCGATCCGCATCATGCGGTGGTGCACGGCCGCGGTGCGCGCCTCCCAGGTACGGCGGGTCAGGATGCGGACACCGCCCCAGGTGTAGGCGCCGTGCCGGACAGCGAGCCGGTAGGCGGGGTTCTGTCGGGTCTCGACGACGACGCGGCGCAGGGACGGGACACGGATCCGGCGGCGAGGGTGTACCTCGGCGGGTACGGGCTCAGGTGCGGGCGTACTCGGGGTACTTGGCTTGTCGAGTACGACGGGTACGGGTGTACCCGCCTCCTCGTCGTTGGCGGGTACGTGAAGATCCGTCATGCTGGCTTCTCCGGTTGCTCGATGGGTGATCGGGTACACGGGGCGGCCGTACTCGGCCTAGGAACCTCCGGCCGCCCCGTGGCGGCGTCAGGTGTACCTGTTGAGCTCTCGCTGCAGGCGGCGGGCAGTGGCTTCGTGGTCGTGCATCGCCCGTCGGGCGGCGGCCCGCTCCGCGCCCTTGCTGGTGCGCATGGTGACCTTCGCGGTCGCGGCGTCCTGGCGGGCCTGCCCGAGGCGCTGCTGAACGGCCCTGACCTCGGCCTCTCCGCGTTCGGCGGCCCGTTTCTCGATCTGGTCGGCCTCCCGCTTGATGCGCGGGTCGATGGTGTCGACGTTGCGGTCACCAGCCATGGACTGCTTCGCGGCCTTCGCGACGAGCCAGGCCAGGCGCACCTTCTCGCCGCGCGTGTATGAGCTGCGCATGGTCAGCGCTCCGTTTCGGTGGTGGTCAGCGCCGCGGCGACCGCGGCATGGGCGCGTGCGATGTCGGCCCACAAGGCGCCAGCCGCGGCGAACGGGGCGACCTTGTGCAGGTAGTCGTTGCCGCCGGCGTACCTCTCGGCGTCCCCGGCGAGGTTCTCGGCACGGCGGACGGCGGCGTCCGCAAGGTTGAGGTGCTTGGCACGGTCCATGGGATTCCTCCTGGTCAACGGGTCTTGGTGAAGTCGCGCCACATGCTGCGGAGCACGACCAGACAGGCGGTGGCGCAGGTCGCGCCGATGGCGACGGCGACCGAGGCGAGGGCGAACGCGAGGGCCAGGGCGCAGGCGACGCAGCCGCCGACGATCGCGAGGCCGCCGATCGTCCACCACTTCTTCGCGTCGAACGTCGACTTGGCCTCGTGCTGGCGCTGGCAGGCCGGCGCCTGCTGGGCGGTGGCCACCTTGGCGAGCTCGACGGCGGCGAGCGCCAGCTGCACGGCGGCCGTGTTCGTCGCCGCCTCTCTCGCCGCGGCCTCCGCCTTCTCCAGGGCCTCGCTCACGGCGCCCACCTCCGCAGTCGGCGGGAGCGGACACCGGCCGTCAGGCCGAGGCCGAACGCCACCAGGACGGGCTTGGACAGCAGCGCCGCGACGACGGTGACGACCAGGGCGAGCAGGGACGGGAAGACGAGGAGCAGGCCGAGCAGGGCGCCTACGAGAAGCCACTTCATGACCGGACTCCCATCAGTTCGTCGCGGATGCGCTGGGCGCGGGGCTGGCCGATGCTGTACGTCTCCTTGAGGCGCCGTACTCCGGGTACGTCGTCGGGGAAGTCGGCCCGTACCTTCGGGATCAGCGGGTCGGGGTACTCGACCTCTTCTTCCGGCTCGGTCGGCTGGCCGTGCTCGTCGGCGTAGTCGCCCGGGACCGTCCAGTCGGGTACGGGCTCTGTCGCGGGCTCGGGTACGTACTCAGCCCGTACCTCGGGACGCGGACGGGTGTACTCGGCGGCGAGTACAGGGGCCGGGAGTTCGTGCCGCAGGGCACGCCTCAGCTCTCCCGGGCAGTCGAACGTCGGCAGCAGTCGGGCGCCCGCAGGTACGGCCTCGGGTACGGCAGGTACGGGCGCCTCGATCGCCGGGTACGCCTCCGGGGCGGCAGGTACGCGCTCGACCGTGGCGGTCGGAGAACCCTGGATAACATCCAAGGTTCCCGGCTCGGCGGGCGCCTGGTCGTCGTCCCGAGCGAGGGCGTGGGTACGCCAGATCGCAACGGGCACGAGCAGCGAAACGACGACGACGAGCCAGCCGTTCACCTTCATCACGTGCGAGTCGAGCAGGTGCGCCGACACCTGCGCCGCCCCCATCAGGAGCAGCGACAGCGTGATGTCGAACGACCGGAAACGCTTCAGCGCGGCGACCGCGTAGGCGTCGATGGCGACCGGCAGCATGACGGCTACCGGCTCCATGGCGCCCATCTTCCGGGCGAGGCTGTACTCGGCGGTCGCGGTGAAGATGACGCCGGCCGCGAGCGATGTATGGGCCAGCAGCTTTGGAGTGTTCATGCGCCGGCCGCCTTCGGGTATGCGCGGTCGACGGCCCGGTACATGGCGAGGACGAGGATGTGAGTGCGCCGGTCGTAGAAGTCGGGTGCGGCCATCTCTGCCATCGCCTCGGCGCCCTGCTGAAGGTCCAGCGCGCTCTCTGACAGGAGGTAGGCCTCGGCGAAGTAGCGGACCTCTTCGACCGTCAGGTCGTCGGGGTGGCGCTCGCCGGGCCGGTAGTACTTGTTCACGCCCATGTCGACGGCGGCGGCCAGGAGATCGCGGCTCACGACGACCCGCAGGCCGATGACCGCGTGCGGCTCGTCGTAGGGGTCGACGAGGGTGTGCTGAGCGGTCATGCCGCGAACCGCCGGCACGTCCGTCAGGCGTTCAAGAGTCACGGTCATGACTGGTGCTCCTTCGAATCGAGCTGCTCCTGCAGCTCGTTGATGCGGGCCTGCATGAGGGTCATCTCGGCGGCCATGACGACCGGGGACGTCACCTCGCGCGGCTGGCTGCGCTTGAGGGCGTGCAGGAAGCGCTGCACCTGGAAGGTGTTCAGCCGCTCGTAGGCGGTGTCGAGAGCGTCCTGCATGCCCCGCGAGATCCGGGCGGCCGGCGTCGTGTCCCAGCGGGAGACGGTCCGAACCGAGACGCCCAGGTACTCGGCGAACTGGTCCTGCGTCACACGGAGGGCCTGGCGCAGCGACGAGGCCTCGGCACCCGTCCACGTGAAGATGAACGGCTTCTCCAGCTGAGCGTCCATCACTGACCCCTCTCCCCGCCGAGGCGGGCGATGGCGTGGGCAAACAGGTTCTGGCCGTGCCGGTCCCCAAGTGCCTGCGCGGTCACCAGGCCGGCGAACAGGGACGGCGACGACGGAAGGCTCGGCGAGCCGGTGCAGGCCCTCAAAGCGGCGTGCTCCGTGGGCCGCGGGATCGGCCATCGCTTCTTCACGACGACCCCTCCTCGGCAAGCTCGTCGAGCTGGCCGGCCAGGGCCCCAAGGCGGTCGAGGTAGGTGCGGCCGGTGGCGACGAGCGCCCGCAGACCGTCGGCGTCGAACGAGGCCGCCTCAAGCGCCTCGACGTACACCAGCGGGTGCGGCTCCCGGTCGATCTCCAGATACGGGGCGTGCGTCAGGTTGGCCCGCATCAGCGGCACCTCACCGAGACGCCCCGCGTCGACGAAGGCCGCGGTCTCCGGCCCGTCGTGCGACACCTCCGACAGCGGCCCGACCAACTCGCCCTCATGGCCCGTGCACCACGACGGTTCTCCGATGGTGACCTCGCCGCGGTCGAGGGTCTGCAAGGTGACCGTGCCCTCGGCATAGCGGGGCGACTGCATGGCGGGCGCCTCGTGGTGCAGCGGGTAGGCGCGGTCCATGGCCCGCTTCAGGGCCTCCATCTGCTCCGGGTGGTCACCGCGCTCGATCTGCCCGGCGACGGTCTCGACGAGGTCTTCCATGTCCCGCCACGACGCGCCGCACAGGTAGGACTCGACGTCGGAACGGATCTGCTGAACGGTCATGTCATCGGGGTTCGCGCCCGTGTTGGTGGTCGCGTAGCCGTCCGCCAGCGCCGCGAACAGCTCGAAGCGGGACAAGCGATAGGCGACACGGACGACGACGAACGGCTCGGGTTGGTCATCGTGAGCGTTCTGCACACCGCCCGGCCCGAACACCGGCGGCTCGCCCTCGCCGGCCTCGGCCGCGAGGAACGCGGCCGTCACCGGGAAGTGGCGCTCGACGAACTTGCGGGCCCTCTGCTCCTCGTTCATGCCGCGCACCCCTTGCGGCGGGCCTTGCGGCTGACGCGGCGGCCGGGCACCCGCAGGGGCATCCCGTCCGCGGCCACCATCTCCATGCGGTGCTCGTCGCGGCTCTGAACGACGTTGCTGTTGCGGCGAGGCATCAGACGTCACCACCCTGGCGGGCGTCGAACCAGGCCAACAGGGCGCGGCGGGCCAAGTCCTCCCGCAGGCACTGCGGCACGTCCGGCAGAACGTGCAGCTTCATCGCCCCCGGCTCCCCGCGCAGGACAACCGACTCGACGTCGGCCTCGACCACGTCCACCCCGAACACCTTCAGCAGGGAGGCGATCGGTCGGCGGGTGAGGTCGTCGCGCGTCAGCGACTGCCACGCGCGGGCTTCGGTGTCGTCCGTCCGGCCGGCCTTCTCGTTGAACGTGCGGGCCTGGCGGGCGAGGTGGTACAGCTTCGCGGCGAACGCGATCAGGCCGTCAGCGGCCTGCTCCGTCATCTCCGGCGTCCAGAACGCGTCGACCGACTCGTCGTCGACACGGACGCTCGCGCCGGACATACGCGGGTCGTCGCTGTTCGGGTCGAGGTACAGGCGGGCGGACAGGGCCAGCAGGCGGGCGCCGGGGTTGAGGATGGAGTCGGCGTCCCAGTCGGCGACGGTGGGCCCCCAGTGGTCGAGGTCGACGAGGTGGTGCTTCCAGTCCTCGACGTGGTTCTCGCCGCAGAAGTCGGGGCACGGCACCATCGCGTCGGCCTGACTGCCGGGCTTGCCGAATCGGGCGGGGGCGAGGTGCCAGCCGGGCTGGCCTTCGACGGTCTGCTGCGCGGCGCGCGCTACGGTGTCCTGCATGGTCGTTCTCCCTGGTTGAGAGGGGTTCGGCCGAGGCCCCGGCGGGAGGTGATGACTCCTCGCCGGGGCCGCCGCATGTGCGGGGGCCGTTGAAGCTGTGGTCAGGCGGGCAGGAAGGCGGAGGCTCCGTCGATGGCGTCCGCGAGGCGGCGCAGCTGCGCGGAGAACTCGGCGGCCGACGCGCGGTCCCGCATCTCGCGGCGGGTGTTGAGGCTCGACATGTTGTAGATGAAGGCCACGAGGGACGGCGTGCCGCCGGTGGTGGGCGCCGACAGTTCTGCGGCGAGCGCAACGTCGGGGCCGTCGAAGGCGACCTCGGCGAGCCCCGCGACGCACGTCTTGTCGTAGTGCCAGGTGCCGACACAGGCCGGGATCCGGCAGCCGTCCTCGGCCTCGACCGGGGCGGCCTCGACGACGTACTCGGCGGTGCGCTTGTACGTGGTGAAGGCCTCGTCGAGGACGTCGGTCTCGGCGGGGAGGTAGCCGTTCACGCGGCGCCACTTGCCGGAGACGAGGGACCAGGCGCGGCGGGGCTCGCTGCCCGTGGCGCTGCGGTAGATCTTGGCGGCGGTGCGACCGAAGGCGGACCCGTAGCGGTCCGGCAACTCCTGGTCGATGCCGCGGCCGGTGAGGTACCGGCGGGCCAGCAGCATGCCGGCCGAGATCGAGGTGTAGAGGACACCGAGGTCAACAGCCTGGGCGGCGCGGATGTGGCGCTGTCGGAGCATGGCAGCATGTGCCATAGCGGTTCTCCTGTTGGTAGCAGGTGTTCCGTTAGGCCCTCGGTCGGTGTTGGTAGCACCGGCCTTGGGCCGCCCCCGTTTCCGGGGTTGGTCTTGTAGGTACGAAGCTAGCCCCGTTGTACCTACAAAGCAAGCCGTGCGGCAAAGAATCTTGTACCTACAAACGGCATGCGTGTGTCTGGAACTCGTAGGTACAAGGCTGTACCCTCCGACCATGAACCCCGAGCCGGAGACCGAGTACGATCCCGCGCGGAACTTCCGCGTCCCTGACAGTGAATGGCTGCCTTTCGAGACGGCTACGCGTGCCGTGCACCCTGAGGGGCGCAGTCCCCGGGGGAAGGTCTTGCGGGAGTTCATGCGCTGGTACATGCGACGCCCTGGAGCCAAGCTTCCAGAGCGCCCGCCTGCGGGCCCGTGGTCGAAGCCGGCCGATACCGATGACGGCGCCTGAACAAGCCGGGGTCTCCATGGCCGTAGTCGTCGCCTCCGGCCGTGTCCTGATGATCCGACGACAGGTCCGGGAAGGGCGGCTGTTGTGGGCCTTCCCGGGCGGCAAGGTTGAGCCGGGGGAGACCGCCGAAGCTGCCGCGGTGCGGGAAGTCCTCGAAGAGACGGGACTCACGGTCGAGTCAACTCGCCTTCTCGGGAGGCGCGTCCACCCCGACACCGGCCGGCCGATCGCGTACATCGCCTGCACGGCCACGGCCGGCGAGGCGCGCGCCGCGGCCCCGGAGGAAGTCGCAGAGGTCGCCTGGCTGACCCGTGACGACATCCCGCGACTGTTGCCGAACGGCCTGTACGGGTCGGTACAGGAGTACCTCGACGGCACCTTGAGCGACTGACATCTGCGCCAGTCGAGCCGATAGCGCGCAAGCCAGAAGCCCCCCAATAGGACTGGGGGGCTTCGCTGTAACTACCTGGAAGGTGGGGGAGTCTGGCCGGCCTACCAGCCGCGCGCCCA
This sequence comes from Streptomyces sp. NPDC088350, assembly GCF_044753545.1. Taxonomy (NCBI): domain Bacteria; kingdom Bacillati; phylum Actinomycetota; class Actinomycetes; order Kitasatosporales; family Streptomycetaceae; genus Streptomyces; species Streptomyces sp. NPDC088350. The sequence continues at coordinate 394,265 of NZ_JBIVNL010000007.1, forward strand.
CCACTCCGCAAGATGCGGGCGCTCTGCGCCCAGGGTGGTGTCATTGCCGTGCCCGGGGTAAATCCACGTCTCGTCAGGCAGGGTGAACACCTTGGCTTCGAGCCCGCTCATGAGGCTCTTGAAGTCCTCGGGTTGTGTTGTCCGGCCAGGGCCGCCGGGGAACAGGCAGTCCCCGGTGAACACATGAGGGTGCCCGTGCGGGTCGTCGTAGACGAGTGCGATCGAGCCCGGCGTGTGGCCCACGAGGTGGCGTGCGGTCAGCTCCACCTGACCCACCCTGATCGTGTCGCCGTCGTCGACCAGGACGTCGGTCAGCACGGGGATGCCGTCGGCGTCGTCGCGGCCCGCGTACGTACGCGCGCGCGTGGCCGTCACGACCTCGGCGAGCGCCTGCCAGTGGTCGCCGTGCTGGTGGGTGGTGACGACGGACACGATGCCGTCGTCGCCGATCGTGCCGAGCAGGGTCTCCGCGTCGTTGGCCGCGTCGATCAGCAACTGCTCGTCCGTGGCGCGGCAGCGCAGCAGATAGGCGTTGTTGTTCATGGGCCCGACCGCGATCTTGGTGATCATCAGGTCCGTGAGCTCATGCACGTCCGCCGGACCGCCGACCGTCACCTCTCCGCTGTACGTCATGGCGGTCAGCCTAATCCGTTCCCGAGCACGTTCCGAAGAGACCGGCGTCTTTGGGGAGTTCGAGTGCCCGACGGCTATGCCTTGCTCGCGATGGCGACGGAGGCCGAGTATTCCGGCTCCACGCGATCCCGAAGCCGGTCACCGGAGAGAGAGCCCAGGCGCTTGATCGCTGCCCGGCCCGCTCCCGACGCCAACGACTGGCACCGGCGGTTCCACGACCGGGCCGTGTGTCCGTGATCGGTTTCCATAGCCGTGCCTACAGCGGGGGCAGCGTCGGCAAGGAGCCCCCGTCGACCGTCAGACCGGACCCGTCGCGGCGACCGCAGAGCCAGCCGAGCAGATCCGCCGGGCTGCCGGTGACCGTGACTTCGGGCTTCTCGGCGGGGCGGCCCGTGCTCCACGCGTGCGTGCCGTCCGTCAGGTGGGTCGACGGGACATCGGGGTGCCCGGTGAACCGCTCGGCCAGGAAGTCGATCTCCCGCTCGGTGAACTCCCCGGAAAGGTCCTCCAGTTCGTACCCGATGCCCATGTCCACGTGATGCAGCTCGACCTCGATCCAGCGCCGGAACGGGATCCGGGACGCCGAGTCGACGACCCCGTTGCGCAGCTCGACCGTGCGCGACCAGTCCGCCGGAGCGGCACCCGCCGCCTGGAAACGGGCCCCGCTCTCGCGCACGTCGGCGAGCTGGACGTCGAGGGGGCGCGGGGCGTCGCGCTCGATGTCGGCGTCACGGACGCTCGCCGTCGCGTACATGGGGCGCCCCTCCAGGACGTCCACGAGGGCGTCCGCGTTCCGGGCGAGGTGGGCGAGGACGTGGCCCCGGCTCCAGCCGGGGAGCCGTGACGGCTCGGCCACGGAAGCGTTGTCCAGTGCGGCGGCTGCGGTGAGCACTCGATCGGTCGCGTCACGTACAGAGGCCAGGTCATGAGCGTGATCAATCATGCGGCTGACCCTAGTCCCGCCACACCTTTGGGTGAAGGTGGTGAAGCGGTGCCATAAATCGAATGCACGTGCTATATCGTCGGGTGCGGCGTCGGGCATGCTGGAAGGCCGGAGGTTGTTATGCCTCGGCCGGGATTCCGACCGGCGTTGTCAGTGGCTCCCCCTAGTCTGAGAACGACGGGGGCCCCGCCCCTGTCACTTCTCTCAAGAAAGGTGCGGACCGGCGTGGCCGACCGTCTCATCGTCCGTGGCGCGCGCGAGCACAATCTGAAGAATGTCTCGCTCGACCTTCCACGCGACTCGCTCATCGTTTTCACGGGCCTGTCCGGGTCGGGCAAGTCCTCCCTGGCCTTCGACACGATCTTCGCCGAGGGCCAGCGGCGCTACGTGGAATCGCTCTCCTCGTACGCCCGCCAGTTCCTCGGCCAGATGGACAAGCCGGACGTCGACTTCATCGAGGGTCTCTCCCCGGCCGTCTCCATCGACCAGAAGTCGACCTCGCGCAACCCGCGCTCGACGGTCGGCACCATCACCGAGGTCTACGACTACCTGCGTCTGCTCTTCGCGCGCATCGGCAAGCCGCACTGCCCGGAGTGCGGCCGCCCGATCACGCGCCAGTCGCCGCAGGCCGTCGTCGACAAGGTCCTCGCGCTGCCGGAGGGAAGCCGCTTCCAGGTCCTGTCGCCGCTGGTGCGCGAGCGCAAGGGCGAGTTCGTCGACCTGTTCGCGGACCTCCAGACCAAGGGCTACAGCCGCGCGCGCGTGGACGGCGAGACCATCCAGCTCTCCGAGCCGCCCGTCTTGAAGAAGCAGGAGAAGCACACCATCGAGGTGGTCATCGACCGCCTCACGGTGAAGGACTCCGCCAAGCGCCGCCTCACCGACTCCGTCGAGACCGCCCTCGGCCTGTCCGGCGGCATGATCGTGCTCGACTTCGTCGACCTCCCCGAGGACGACCCCGAGCGCGAGCGCATGTACTCGGAGCACCTGTACTGCCCGTACGACGACCTGTCCTTCGAGGAGCTGGAGCCCCGTTCCTTCTCCTTCAACTCGCCCTTCGGCGCCTGCCCCGAGTGCTCCGGCATCGGCACGCGCATGGAGGTCGACGCCGAACTGATCGTCCCGGACGAGGACAAGTCCCTCGACGAGGGCGCCATCCACCCGTGGTCGCACGGCCACACCAAGGACTACTTCAGCCGTCTCATCGGCGCCCTCGCGGACGCGCTGGGCTTCCGCACCGACATCCCCTTCGCGGGCCTCCCGCAGCGCGCCAAGAAGGCCCTGCTCTACGGCCACAAGACGCAGATCGAGGTGCGGTACCGCAACAGGTACGGCCGCGAGCGTGTCTACACGACGCCCTTCGAAGGCGCCGTCCCCTTCGTGAAGCGCCGGCACGGCGAGGCGGAGAGCGACGCCAGCAGAGAGCGCTTCGAGGGCTACATGCGCGAGGTGCCCTGCCCCACCTGTCACGGCACGCGCCTGAAGCCCGTCGTCCTCGCGGTCACGATCATGGACAAGTCGATCGCCGAGATCTCCGGCATGTCCATCAGCGACTGCGCGGAGTTCCTGGGCGGGATGAAGCTCGACGCCCGCGACAAGAAGATCGCCGAGCGGGTGCTGAAGGAGTGCAACGAGAGGCTGCGGTTCCTGGTCGACGTCGGCCTCGACTACCTCTCGTTGAACCGCGCGGCCGGCACGCTCTCCGGCGGCGAGGCCCAGCGCATCCGCCTTGCCACCCAGATCGGCTCCGGACTCGTCGGCGTCCTGTACGTCCTCGACGAGCCGTCCATCGGCCTGCACCAGCGGGACAACCACCGGTTGATCGAGACCCTGGTCCGGCTGCGCGACATGGGCAACACGCTCATCGTCGTCGAGCACGACGAGGACACCATCAAGGTCGCCGACTGGATCGTCGACATCGGTCCCGGCGCGGGTGAGCACGGCGGCAGGGTCGTGCACAGCGGCTCCCTGAAGGAGCTGCTCGCCAACGAGGAGTCGATGACCGGGCAGTACCTGTCCGGCAAGAAGGCCATCCCGCTGCCCGAGATCCGGCGTCCGCTCGACCCCTCCCGCCGGCTCACGGTGCACGGCGCCCGGGAGAACAACCTCCAGGACATCGACGTCTCGTTCCCCCTGGGCGTGTTCACCGCGGTCACCGGCGTCTCCGGCTCCGGCAAGTCGACCCTGGTCAACGACATCCTGTACACGCACCTGGCGCGCGAGCTGAACGGCGCGAGGAGCGTGCCGGGACGCCACACGCGCGTGGACGGCGACGACCTCGTCGACAAGGTCGTGCACGTCGACCAGTCGCCGATCGGCCGCACGCCCCGGTCCAACCCGGCGACGTACACCGGAGTCTTCGACCACGTCCGCAAGCTGTTCGCGGAGACGACCGAGGCGAAGGTGCGGGGCTATCTGCCCGGCCGCTTCTCCTTCAACGTCAAGGGCGGTCGCTGCGAGAACTGCGCGGGCGACGGCACCATCAAGATCGAGATGAACTTCCTGCCGGACGTCTACGTCCCGTGCGAGGTGTGCCACGGCGCCCGCTACAACCGGGAGACCCTGGACGTCCACTACAAGGGCAAGTCCATCGCCGACGTCCTGAACATGCCGATCGAGGAGGCCACCGAGTTCTTCGAGGCGGTCCCCGGGATCGCCCGCCACCTCAACACCCTCAAGGACGTCGGCCTCGGCTACGTCCGGCTCGGCCAGTCCGCGACCACGCTGTCCGGCGGTGAGGCCCAGCGCGTCAAGCTCGCCAGCGAGCTGCAGCGCCGCTCCACCGGCCGTACGGTCTACGTCCTGGACGAGCCGACCACCGGCCTGCACTTCGAGGACATCAGCAAGCTCCTCACCGTGCTCGGCGGCCTGGTCGACAAGGGCAACACGGTCATCGTCATCGAGCACAACCTCGACGTGATCAAGGTGGCCGACTGGGTCGTCGACATGGGTCCCGAGGGCGGCGCGGGCGGCGGTCTCGTCATCGCCGAGGGCACTCCGGAGCAGGTCGCCGCGGTGGGGGCCAGCCACACCGGCAAGTTCCTGCGCGAGATCCTCGACGCCGACCGGATCAGCGACGGAGCCCCGGTGAAGGCCCCGCGCAAGACGGCCGCCAAGAAGACCGCGGCGGTCGCGAAGAAGGCCGCCGCTCCCGCCGAGAAGGCCACGCCCGCGAAGAGGACGACGCGAGCCCGCAAGGCCTGACCGGCACGGAGCAGACACACGGATGCGGTGCCCCGCGGAACTTCCCGCAGGGCACCGCATCCGCTCACCCCCTACAAACCGCCCAGTTCAGAGGCGTACGGCGGCTCCGCCCCCGCCCGCGAGCAGGTGATCGCCGCCGCCCGTGCCGCGAACCGCAGCAGCTGGGTCCACCCGTCGCGGCCCAGGCCCGCCAGCCCCTCAGGGGACAGGGCGTTCCGGGCGGACAGACCGTGCAGCAGGGCCGCGTTGACGGTGTCGCCCGCGCCGATCGTGTCCACGACGTCGACCTTCTCGCCCGGCACCGGATACACCGTGCCGCCCCGGGTGAACGCGGCGAGACCGTCCCCGCCCTGGGTGATCACGACGGCCGAGGGACCGGCGTCCAGCCACTCGAGCGGGGTGCCGCCCAGCCACAGCGCGTCCTCCTCGGACAGCTTGAGGAGTGACACATACGGCAGCCAGCTCTTGAAGCGCGCCCGGTACGCGTCCGCGTCCGGGATCAGGCCCGCCCGGATGTTCGGGTCGAGCAGCGTGAACACGCCCCGCGCGGAGGCGGTCCGCATCAACTCCTCGTAGGCGGTCGCCCCCGGTTCCAGGACGAGCGAGCAGGTGCCGAAGGACACCGCCTCGGTCTCGGCGGGCAGGGCCGCGGGCACCGTGAAGAGCCGGTCGGCGGTGCCGTCGACGTAGAAGGAGTACGTGGCCGAACCGTTCGCGTCGAGCGTGGCGACCGCGAGCGTGCTCGGCTCCGGGCCGCGCTGCACGTCCAGGACATCCACGTCGGCCTCCCGCAGCCCGGCGAGGAGGGCCTCGCCGAACGCGTCGTAGGAGACGCGGGAGCAGAAGGCGGTGGGGGAGCCGAGGCGGCCGAGGGCGACGGCGGTGTTGTAGGGGCCGCCGCCGAGCGCCGGCTTGAGGGCGGCGAGGGGGCCCGTGCCCTGCGGCACCAGGTCGATCAGGGCCTCACCGGCTACGACGATCACGAGATGTTTCCCTTCTGGGACTGTTCGGACTGTTCGGACTGGTCGGGGCAGCCGCAGGACGTGCGGTGGACGAAGGCGCAGGGGAGCCGCAGGACGCGGGCGGTCCGGTCCGGCGCGGCGAGCCGGTCGAGCAGGAGCCGTACGGCGTGAGCGCCGATGTCCCTGCTGGGCTGGGCGACCGCGGTGAGCCGGGGCTCGAACAGGTCGGCCCAGGCGAAGTCGTCGAAGCAGCACAGCGCGAGGTCGCCGGGCGTGGACAGACCGCGTTCGCGCAGGGCGCGCAGGGCGCCGATGGTCATCGCGTTGTTGGCGGTGACCAGGGCCGTGGGCGGGGCGGCGCGGGACAGCAGGGTCGCGGTGGCCCGCTCGGCGGCGGCCGACTCGGAGTCGCCGTGCGCCAACAGCCGTTCGTCGTAAGGGAGTCCGGCGGCGGCGAGGCCGTACCGGTAGCCGGTGATCCGCTCGCGGGTGGTGCTGAGCCCGGGCAGACCCGCGACGAGGCCGATGCGGCGGTGGCCGAGTCCGGCGAGGTGGGTGACGAGGTGGGCCGTCGGTTCGACGTTCTCGGCGCACACCTGGTCGAAGGGGGGCGCGTCGGCCGAGGGCGTTTCGACCACCCGGTCCAGGAACACCGTCGGTACGGAGTGCCGCCCGAGGTAGCTGACAAGGGCGTCCGGGTCCGCCGACGGTGCGACGATCATGCCGTCCACCCGGCGCTCGTGCAGGAGTTGGACGACCTTGCGCTCGTGCTCCGGGTCGTCGTGCGGATCGGCGATGAGCAGGCTGTAGCCGTGCTCCAGGGCACCGGCCTCGACGCCCTGGAGGATCTCCGTGAAGTACGGGTTGCTGATCGCCGACACCGCGAGGCCGATGGAACGGGTGCGGGACGTCACCAGGGAGCGCGCGAGGGTGTTGGGCGTGTAACCCAGTTCCTCGATCGCGGTCAGCACGGCCTGCCGGGTGCCGGGCAGCACCGGGCGGGTGTCGTTCAGGACGTGCGAGACGGTCGCGACGGACACACCGGCGCTCCGTGCGACATCGACCATGGTGGCCATCGCGGGTCCCCCTCCCCGAGGTGTGGCGAGCCTTGAGAAGCGGCGAGCCTTCTGACCGGGAACGTATCCCATCCGCCGCTCGACGTAAACGCTTGCGCAAACGTTTACGTACCGTGAGCGCCGTCCGGCGAACCCACCGCAAAGCGGGCGGAACCGTACGGGTATCGTCGCCCGGAACCGACCCCTGAACAGCCCGAACAGCCCGAACAGCCCGAACAGCCCGAACAGCCCGAACAGCCCGAACAGACTGAACAGCGCGAACAACTGGAGACCCGCATGTCCGGCCGCCCCGCCCCCAGCCGTCGTACCGTCCTGCGCGGAGCGGCCCTCACGCCCGTCGCCGGGCTCGGACTCACCGCCTGCTCGGGCGGCGGCTCAGGGGCCTCCGCGACGCCGACCGCACCCGTGGAACTCGGCGCGGAGAGCGAGGTCGCCAAGGGGGGCGCCAAGCTCTACCGGGATCACAACGTCGTCGTCAGCCGGGCCGCGAACGGCACCCTCAAGGCGTACAGCACGATCTGCACGCACGCGCAGTGCCCCATCAACAAGCTGGACGGCACGACTCTGGTCTGCCCGTGCCACGGCAGCCAGTTCGACGCCACGACCGGCAAGGTACTGCAGGCCCCGGCCACCGAGCCGTTGCGGGAGCTGACGGTGACGGCCGAGAACGGCAGGATCGTCGCGGGCCCGCGCGCCTGACCCGCACGGCGTCCGGCCCTAGCCAGCTGGGCGGCTCACTCCCAGTCCCAGCCGATCCCCACGATCCCCGACCGCATCCGAGGCTCGACGAGGTGCACCGAGTGGTGCCCTCCGGCCAGGCGCAGTTCCTGACGGCCGTTGCGCGGGGCCGCCGCCGAGTGCTGGGTGAAACGGTGGCAGCGCACCGGCAGCGCGTTCTCGTCGAAACTGACCTGAAGCGCGTACTGGCCGCCCGCGATGCCGACGTCACGGACGTACTCGCGGGAGACGCCGGCGGTGCCGTCCTCGACGCCGTAGCGGAAGAGGAACGTATCTCCCGAGCGCAATCGCGTGCCGAAGAGGAGCTCGGCGACCAGCACGCCGGTGTCGTGGTGGCGGCGGACGCGGCCCGTGCGGCAGTTCTCCAGGGCGTGCACGGCCATGCGGTCCGGGACGCAGCCCGGGTCGCCGTAGTGGACGGCCACGAAGCGGTCGACGCCGTCGCGGTGGGCGCGCACTATGTGCTGCGACTCACGGCCCGTCAGTTCGCGATGGGCGCCGATGCGCACGCGCTCGTGGTGTCCCAGGGTGTGCAGGCCGCTGTCGAGCGACGACTCCAGCTCGGCCAGCAGTTCCTCCAGGACGCCCGAGGCCTCGACGAAGGAGCGGTACGAGCGGGCCGCCGGGCGCTGTGCGACCGCCCGTTCCTCGGCCTCGGCGAGCAGCCGGATCAGTGACTCCTCCGGGAGCTGGAGAATCTCCTCCAGCGCCCGTACGGCCCGCAGCGACTCGGGGCGCTGTGGGCGGCGGGCGCCCTGCTGCCAGTAACTCAGGCTGGTGACGCCGACCTTGACCCCGTAGCGCGTGAGGTGGTGCTGGACGCGCTGCAGGGGCAGTCCGCGGGCGGCGATGGCGGCGCGCAGCGCGACGTGGAAGGGGCCGCCGCGCAGGACCGAGTCCAGCTCCGCGGTGGCGACGTCCGCCTGCTGTGTGGCGTGCGGCATGCAGGGGCCCTTTCTGTGAATGTTCACAACGGCTGGTCAGGCCGTTCACGCGGGTTGCTTTCGGGGCCCCCGTCGGCGCCGGAGAAGGGTCTTCACATCCGTACGCCGTCGTTCACGCCCCGACATCCCCCGCATTGAAGCGTGTTGACCAAGTCCCGACAACACCTGTCGCCCATCGGGCATATGTGACCTGGCCGAGTCGCGACGGGTGGTCTCACGGTGGCGTGGGCGGCCCGGCGTCCCTCAGTACGTCCCTGATCGCCCGCGCGGACAGGGTCGACTTGTGCAGGAAACCGCGCGCGGGACTGGCGGCGATGAGTTCCTGGAAGTCCTCCCGGGAGTGGGTCGAGATGAGGATCACCGCCGGTACGCTGCCCACCAGCCGGCGCGCGACGTCGAAGCCGTTCTCGCCGTCGAGGTCGAGATCGACCAGGGCGACGTCAGGGGCCGTCTCCCGGGCCTGGGAGACGGCGTCCGCGCCCGTCGAGGCGATACCGACGACTTCCACCCCGCCGCGTTCCAGCAGGGCGCGAGCCGCCTCCAGGAACCGGGCGCTGTCGTCGACGAGGAGACAGCGCAGCGACATGTGCACAGCTTGCCAACGAGCGGTCGGTCGCGCCTTCCAGCTAGCCGGAAAGTGCTGAAGTCCCGTGGCGTGAAAGGAGGTTCTCGTGCACGCAGGGCGATGGCGGGGCGACGGGCGGTAGCATGGCGGCGCCCTGGGGGGACCGAGTCGTGTGGTCGAGTGGGGGTGTGCCATGAACGGTACGAGCGCCACGCGCGCGTGGCCCGGAGTCCGTCGGCTTCGCGAGGCCCGTCGGGTTCGTGGAAACCTGGCCCCCTGGGTGGTGTGCGCGGCCCTGCTGCTGGCCGCGTGCGACAGCGGCGGGAGCGACGCCAAGGGGGCGAGCGCGTCCCCGAAGGACACCACCTGCGATGGGAGGATCAACGGCACCGCGCACATCACGGTGTGGTTCCACGCGGGCCCCAGCGGCGAGTTCACCACGCTGCGGAACCAGGTGAAGGACTTCAACAGGGCGCAGAAGCAGGTGCGGGTCGAGCTGGTCACCCTCCCGGAGAACCGTGCCTACACCGACCTGGTGCTCTCCGCCGCGGCCAGCGGGGACCTGCCCGACCTCCTCGACTTCGACGGGCCCAACCTCTACAGCTACGCCTGGTCGGGCAAGCTCCGGCCGATCGACTCCTGTGTCCCCGCGAGCGTCCGCGCCGACCTGTTGCCGACGATCCGTCAACAGGGCACCTACGCGGGCAGGTTGTGGGGTATCGGCACCTTCGACTCCGGCATGGGCCTGTATGTGCGCAAGTCGGTCCTGAAGAAGGCCGGTGTGCGCATTCCGACCGGCCCCAAGGACGCCTGGACGGCCTCCGAACTGACCGGCATCCTCCGTACGTTGCGTACCCAGGGCTACAAGGCACCCCTGGACCTGCGGCTCGTCTACTCGCAGCCCGGCCAGGAGTGGAACACGTACGGCTTCGCGCCCGCCGTGTGGTCGGCCGGCGGCGACCTGATCGAGCCCGGGAACCACCGCACCGCCAACGGCTATGTGAACGGCCCCGGTTCGGTCAAGGCGCTCACCGTCATGCAGAACTGGGCCAAGGCGGGGCTCGTCGACATGGTCAAGGACGACAAGGCGTTCGTCAGTGGCCGCAGCGCGATCTCCTGGTGCGGGCACTGGGTGTACCCGGAGTTCGACAAGGCGTTCCCCGGGGACGTCGCGATCGTCCCGCTGCCCGACTTCGGACAGGGCACCGTCACCGGCATGGGCTCCTTCCAGTGGGGCGTCCCGGCGGGCAACGCGGACGGCGACGCCGTATGGCGCTTCCTGTCCTTCCTGCTGCGGCCCGACCAGGTGCACCGCATGACCGTGGCCAACGGGGCGATCCCGGCGACCCGAAGCGCGGTCAAGCTGTCGCCGCAGTACGCGCCCGGCGGCGCCGAGCATCTCTTCATCGAGCAGCTCCAGGACGGAGTGGCCCGCCCCAGGCCGCAGACGCCCGCCTATCCGGCGATCACCGACGCCTTCTCCCGGGCCTTCGCGAAGATCATCTTCGACCGGGCGCCGGTCAGGGCCACCCTCGACGAGGCCGCCAGGAAGATCGACAAGGACCTCGCGGCGCACGACGGCTATCCGCCGAACACGTCGTGAAAACGGGCGCCACGCGTGCGTGCCCCGCTTCGATCCTCCTGATACCTCGTCAAGACCCTGACGATCATGGCCGGTTCGGGGCAGGCTGGGCACGTGACCGACCACCGCCGCTATCCACCGCCCACCGGCCGCTGAGAGCCCACCGTGCGCCGCCCCCGGTCCCCGGGCCCGCTCCGTAGGGTGCGTGCGGCGCGCCGCCCCGAGCCCGGCCTCTCCGCGTCCCCGGTGCGGCGCGGCTCCCGGCCCGCCCGTCTCGGGATCCCCTTCCTCGCCCGGCTGCGTGTCGGGCGCAAGCTGATGCTCCTGGTGCTGCTCCCGGTGACCGGCATGCTGGCGTTCACCGTGTTCGGCGCCGTCTCGCAATGGCGGGACGCCCGGACGATGCGGGACTTCCGTACGGCGACCGAGCTGTCGTTCAGGGTCACGGCGCTGACCGACGCCGTCGCCAGGGAACGGATCGCCGCCGTGAAGGCACGGCTGCGTCCCGGACCGGCGGCACTGAAGGAACGTTCCGGTGCGCGGCGCGCCACCGACCGCGCCCTGAACGCCGCCTTCCAGGGCACGGCCGGCTGGACCGGGCAGCCCGACGTGCGGGGCCGGCTCGACGCGCGGAACCGTCAACTCCGCGCCCTGCGACTGCAGATCGGGACCGGCTCCCTCACCGCACCCCAACTCGCCGACCAGTACGACACGATCGAGAACGACCTCCTGGAGACGGCCGCCACACTGGAGTCCGGCCGTCCGACCCGCGGGTCGGGGCAGGCGGCGGACGCCCACATCGCGCTCCTGAACGCCATCGAGGCCGCCGAACGCGAACGCACCGAACTGGCCGTGCTCTTCGCCACCCCGAACGCCCCGCACGCCATCGCGACGGACCGTTGGCCGGCCCTGGAGAAGGCCCTCCTGGACGACTTCCGCCAGACCGCCCCCGCCGACCTCAGGAGCAGGCTGTACGTCGTCCTCCTCCAGCACCCCGGCCTCGTCGTCCGCAAGACCCGCGAGACCCTCGCCGACCCGCACACCGACAGGAACGCCTGGCCGTCGTACGACAGTTGGCTGACCGCCTCGACCCGGCGCATCGAGGCACTGCGCGTCATCCAGCGCCGGACCGCCGCCGGACTGGGCCGTGACGCCGAGAGCGACCTCGACACCGCGCGGGAGCGGGAGACGCGCGACCTCAGCGTGTCGCTGGCCGTGCTGGCCGCCGTCACAGGCCTCGCGCTGACCCTGCGCCTGTCGATCACCCGCCCGCTGAGCGAGGTGTCCGCGGGCGCCAGGGCCCTGTCCGACGGCGACCTGTCGTACGACATCCGGTACACGGGCCGGGACGAACTCGGCGCCGTCGCCGACACGTTCCGCGAACTGAGGGTCACCACCGAGCGGCTCGCCGCCGAGATCGACACCATGAACACGGCGATCGACGACAACCGGCTCGGCCACCGCGCGGACGTCGCCGCGTTCGAGGGGACGTGGGCACACCTGCTGGACGGCATGAACGGCACCATGGCGTCCTTCGCCGCCGCGCACGGACGCCGCCGCCAGGCCGAGCGGGAGCTGGCGGGCATCTTCCGCCTCTCCCTCGACCTGCTGTGCATCGCGGGACTCGACGGCTACTTCAAGCGCGTGAACCCCGCCTTCGAGCGGACCCTCGGCCACTCCGCCGCGTCACTGCTGGACAGACCGTGGCTGGAGTTCGTGCACCCGGAGGACCGGGCACGCACGCGTGCCGCCCTCGCCCGGCTGGCGAGCGGCGTCGAACTGGCCGAGTTCGAGAACCGCTTCCTCCGGGACGACGGCACCGAACGCTGGCTCCAGTGGAGCGCCCGCCCGGTCACCGGAGAGGGCCTGATCTACGCCGCCGCCCGTGACGTCACCGAGAGCCGCCGCGCCGCCCGCGAACAGAGCGCGCTGCGCCGGGTCGCCACCCTCGTCGCGCGCGGGGTGCCACCGCCCGAGGTGTTCTCCGAGGTCGCCGACCAGGTGGGCAAGGTCCTGAGCAGCGGCTCCGCCGCGGTCCTGCGCTACGGCGCCGACGGAGCCGCCACCGTCCTGGGTTCCGCCCACCGCCCCGCCGCCGAGGCCGAGGTGGCCGCCGCCGCGGAGGTGGCGCGCACCGCGTGCCCCGCGCGCGTGGGCCGCTCGGTGGGTGCCCCCATCGTCGTGGACGACCGGCTGTGGGGCGCCGTCGTGGCGTCCGTCGCCGGACCCGAACCGCTGCCCCCGGACACCGAGTCCCGGCTCGCGGACTTCACCGAACTCGTCGCCACCGCCCTCGCCAACGCCGACAGCCGCGACCAGCTCACGGCGTCACGCGCGCGTGTGGTGGCCGCCGGGGACGCCTCCAGACGCCGTATCGAACGCGATCTGCACGACGGTGTCCAACAGCGGATCGTCTCGCTCCAACTCGACCTGAGGACGGCCCAGTCGATGCTGGAGGAGCAGTCGGAGGAACTCGCCGGGCAGCTGGACCACATCGCCAAGGGCCTGGACGACGCCTTCGCCGACCTGTTGCAGGTCGCGCGCGGCATCCACCCCGCGATCCTCTCCAAAGGCGGCCTGGGCCCGGCCCTGCGCGCGCTGGCCCGCCGCTCCGCCGTCCCCGTCGAACTCGATCTGCGGCTGCCCTCCGGCCGCCTCCCGGAACAGACGGAGGTCGCCGTCTACTACGTGACCTCCGAGTGCCTCACCAACGCCGCCAAGCACGCGCGCGCGAGCTTCGTGCGGGTGTCGGCGCGGGTCGAGGACGACGTCCTGGAGGTGACGATCGCCGATGACGGAGCGGGGGGCGCCGACCTCGGCAACGGTTCCGGGCTCATCGGACTCGTCGACCGCGTCGAGGCGATCGGCGGCAGGCTCCGCGTCAACAGCCCACCCGGAGAGGGCACGACCCTCACGGTACGACTGCCGCTGCCCCGGAGGGACATGTGACCGCCCGAGGCGTACGCGAGGGGTCCAGGTCGGGGGAGCCGTGGACTCGGTGACGTCGCGTACGCCTCGGGCGGTCTCCTCGGACGGAGAGGCGACCGTCCGGCTCCAGGGGTGCCGCGAGGGTCGGACCTGTCGCTCTCGCCCGAGGAGACCGGTCCGCTCGCATCCGCACGGCTACGAGAATCGCTCGGACGCGGCCCCCTGTCGTCACTGCCACCCCCCAATTCCCGTACCCGCTAGCCGTACCCGACCCGGTCCGGCAGGCTGTGCGTGGCGCACCGCACCGGTCGGGCAGGGGGAGCCGTGACGATGGACGCATCGCAGCAGACCGCGCGGGGACGGGTCGTCCTTGCCGACGACGACGTCCTGCTCAGGGAGGGCCTGGCGAGCCTCTGCGAGCGCCTGGGGTTCGAGGTGGCAGGCCAGGCCGGCGACGCGGAACGGCTCCTTGAACTGGTCGGCGCCGAGCGGCCCGACCTCGCGATCGTCGACATCAGGATGCCGCCCGACCACTCCACCGAGGGTCTGAAGGCGGCCCGCACGATCCGTGAGCGCCATCCCGGCACCGGCATCCTCGTCCTCTCGGCGTACGTCGAGGTGGAGGAGGCCCTGGAGCTGCTGGCCGGCGGGCACAAGGTCGGGTATCTCCTGAAGAGCCGCGTCACGGTCGTCGACGATTTCATCGAGGCCCTCGACCGCATCCACAAGGGCGGCTCTGTCGTCGACCCCTCCCTGGTGCACGAGCTGTTCTCGGCGCGGCGCAGGGACGACCCGCTGTCCTTCCTCAGCGCCCGCGAGCGCGAGGTCCTGTCGCTGATGGCGGAGGGCCGCTCGAACGCCGGCATCGGCCGCCGGCTGTGGGTCACCGAGGGGACCGTCGAGAAGCACGTCCGCAGCATCCTGGGCAAACTCCGTCTTCCGGAAGCCTCCGACGACCACCGCCGTGTCCTCGCCGTTCTCACGTTTCTGGAGTCCCGATAGGAGTTCCGACAAGCGTTCCGGTAGGCGTTCCGGCAGGACTTCCACCGGGAGTTCCGCCGGGCGCGGTCGGCGTTGTCCACAGCCCCGCCGCACTGTCACCCCGCGCCAGTAGGGTGTGAAACATGGCCGATCCCTCCAGCTACCGCCCCAGGCCGGGAGAGATCCCGGACTCGCCCGGGGTCTACAAGTTCCGCGACGAGCACCGCCGGGTGATCTACGTCGGAAAGGCCAAGAGCCTGCGCCAGCGCCTGGCGAACTACTTCCAGGACCTGGCCGGACTCCACCCGCGCACGCGCACGATGGTCACCACGGCCGCGTCAGTGGAGTGGACGGTGGTGTCCACGGAGGTCGAGGCCCTCCAGCTGGAGTACTCCTGGATCAAGGAGTACGACCCCCGCTTCAACGTCAAGTACCGCGACGACAAGAGCTACCCGTACCTCGCGGTGACGATGAACGAGGAGTACCCGCGCGTACAGGTGATGCGCGGTCACAAGAAGAAGGGCGTCCGCTACTTCGGGCCCTACGGACACGCGTGGGCGATCCGCGACACCGTGGACCTCCTGCTGCGGGTGTTCCCCGTCCGCACCTGCTCGGCCGGCGTCTTCAAGAACGCCACCCGCACCGGCCGCCCCTGCCTGCTCGGCTACATCGGCAAGTGCTCCGCCCCCTGCGTCGGCCGTGTCTCCGACGAGGAACACCGCGAACTGGCCGAGGAGTTCTGCGACTTCATGGCCGGCCGCACCGGCACGTACATCCGCCGCCTGGAGACGCGGATGACGGACGCCGCCGAGGAGATGGAGTACGAGCGGGCGGCCCGCCTGCGCGACGACATCGAGGCCCTGCGCAAGGCCATGGAGAAGAGCGCGGTCGTCCTCGCCGACGCGACCGACGCCGACCTGATCGCGGTCGCCGAGGACGAGCTGGAGGCGGCCGTCCAGATCTTCCACGTCCGCGGCGGACGCGTGCGCGGCCAGCGCGGCTGGGTCACCGACAAGGTCGAGGACGTCACCACCGCGGCCCTCGTCGAACACGCCCTCCAGCAGCTCTACGGCGAGGAGACCGGGGACTCCGTCCCCAAGGAGGTCCTCGTACCGGCCCTGCCCGACCCGGTGGAGCCGGTCCAGCAGTGGCTGACGGACCGGCGCGGGTCGAACGTGTCGCTGCGCATCCCGCAGCGCGGCGACAAGAAGTCCCTCATGGAGACCGTCGCGCGCAACGCCCAGCAGTCGCTGATCCTCCACAAGACCAAGCGCGCCTCCGACCTCACCACCCGCTCACGCGCCCTGGAGGAGATCTCCGAGGCCCTCGACCTGGACAGCGCCCCCCTCAGGATCGAGTGCTACGACATCTCGCACCTCCAGGGCGACGACGTCGTCGCGTCGATGGTGGTCTTCGAGGACGGGCTGTCGCGCAAGAGCGAGTACCGCCGCTTCCAGATCAAGGGTCGGGTCGGAGACACGCAGGTCTGGCACGGCGAGGGCCAGGACGACGTCCGCTCCATGCACGAGGTGATCGCCCGCCGCTTCCGGCGTTATCTCGCCGAGAAGGAGAAGACGGGGGAGTGGGCGGACGGTGACGAGCTGAAGGACGAGGAGGGCCGTCCCAAACGGTTCGCCTATCCGCCGCAGCTCGTGGTGGTCGACGGCGGGCAGCCGCAGGTCGCCGCCGCCAAACGGGCCCTCGACGAACTGGGCATCGACGACATCGCCGTGTGCGGACTCGCCAAGCGACTGGAGGAGGTCTGGCTGCCCGGCGAGGACGACCCGGTGGTGCTGCCCCGCACCAGCGAGGGCCTCTACCTCCTCCAGCGCGTCCGCGACGAGGCCCACCGCTTCGCGATCACCTACCAGCGCGCCAAGCGCGCCAAGCGGTTCCGGGCGAGCCCCCTGGACGACGTGCCCGGACTCGGCGAGACCCGCAAGCAGGCGCTGATCAAGCACTTCGGTTCGGTGAAGAAGCTGCGATCCGCCACAATCGATCAGATCTGCGAGGTTCCGGGCATAGGTCGCAAGACCGCCGAGACCATCGCGGTGGCCCTCGCCCAGGCGGCCCCGGCCGCACCCGCCGTCAACACGGCGACTGGAGAGATCATGGATGACATGGAAGACGGGACACCCAAGACGACGGAGGGTGCCCCAGGGGAGCCCGTACCCGCGGGAGCCCCGGACGAGCGACGGGGGCAGGAGACATGAGCGAACAAGAGAAGCAGCCCACAGCGGACCGAGATCGCACGCACAAGGAAACCGGCGACGATCAGGCCTCGCAGCAGGCGGTCCAGGACGACGGAGCACAGGTGAGCACGGACAGCACGACAGCCGGGGTGCCCGAGGCGGCCATCCCCGAGCTGGTGATCATCTCCGGCATGTCCGGGGCCGGGCGGTCCACGGCCGCCAAGTGTCTGGAGGACCTCGGCTGGTTCGTCGTCGACAACCTCCCGCCCGCCCTCATCCCCACCATGGTGGAGCTGGGTGCCCGCTCCCAGGGCAACGTGGCCCGGATCGCGGTCGTCGTCGACGTACGCGGACGGCGCTTCTTCGACAACCTCCGCGAGTCCCTCGCCGACCTGGAGTCCAAGAGCGTCACCCGGCGGATCGTCTTCCTGGAGTCCTCCGACGACGCCCTGGTGCGCCGCTTCGAGTCGGTGCGTCGCCCTCACCCCCTCCAGGGCGACGGCCGCATCGTCGACGGCATCGACGCCGAGCGCGAACTGCTGCGCGAACTGCGCGGCGACGCCGACCTCGTCATCGACACCTCCAGCCTCAACGTCCACGAACTGCGCGCCAAGATGGACGCCCAGTTCGCCGGCGAGGAGGAGCCCGAACTGCGGGCCACCGTCATGTCCTTCGGCTTCAAGTACGGCCTCCCTGTCGACGCCGACCTCGTCGCCGACATGCGCTTCCTGCCCAACCCGCACTGGATCCCGGAACTGCGCCCCTTCAACGGCCTCAACGAGGAGGTGTCGGCGTACGTCTTCAACCAGCCCGGCGCCAAGGAGTTCCTCGACCGGTACGCCGAGCTGCTCCGGCTCATCGCGGCCGGCTACCGGCGTGAGGGCAAGCGGTACGTGACGATCGCGATCGGCTGCACCGGCGGCAAGCACCGCTCGGTCGCCACGGCGGAGAAGCTCGCCGCGCGGCTCGTGGCCGAAGGCGTGGAGACGGTGGTCGTACACCGGGACATGGGACGGGAATGACGGGACGTAGCCCACGGCTGGGCAGGCTGCGCCGCGTGGTGCCCGAAGGACGTACGACCCGGCCCGTCGAGGCCCGCGGCGGCAGGCCGCGCCGGCGCGGCACCCAGCCCAAGGTGGTCGCCCTCGGCGGCGGCATGGGACTGTCCGCCTCGCTCACCGCACTGCGCCGGATCACCGGAGACCTCACCGCCGTCGTCACCGTGGCCGACGACGGCGGATCCAGCGGCCGGCTGCGCGACGAACTGGGCGTGCTGCCCCCGGGCGACCTGCGCAAGGCCCTCGCCGCGCTGTGCGGCGACGACGACTGGGGCCAGACCTGGGCCCGGGTCATCCAGCACCGTTTCCAGTCCAAGGGCGACCTGCACGAGCACGCGGTCGGCAATCTGCTGATCGTCGCCCTGTGGGAGCAGCTGGGCGACCACGTCCAGGCCCTCGACCTGGTCGGCAAGCTGCTCGGCGCGCACGGGCGCGTGCTGCCCATGTCCGCCGTACCGCTGGAGCTCCAGGCCCTGGTCAAGGGGCACGACCCGGCGCGGCCCGACGACGTCGACACCGTGCGGGGGCAGGCGACCGTGGCGCTCACGCCCGGTGAGGTGCAGTCCGTGCACCTGGTGCCGCACGACCCGCCGGCCGTGCCCGAGGCCGTAGCCGCCGTCCTCGACGCGGACTGGGTGGTCCTCGGTCCCGGCTCCTGGTTCTCGTCGGTGATCCCGCACCTGCTGGTGCCGGAACTGCTCGACGCGCTCACCGAGACGAAGGCGCGCCGGGTACTCTCCCTGAACCTCGCGCCGCAGCCCGGAGAAACCGATGGCTTCTCCCCGCAGCGTCATTTGGAGGTTTTGGGACGACACGCCCCTAAACTCGCCCTGGACGTGGTGCTGGCCGACGAGGCCGCCGTGCCCGATCGCGCGTCGCTCACCGAAGCCGCCAAGCGGCTGGACGCCGCGGTCGAGCTGGCGCCGGTGGCTCGGACCGACGGTACTCCAAGGCACGATCCGGAGCTGTTGGCCGCCGCGTACGACCGTATTTTTCGGATGCATGGAAGGATCGGCCCATGGCGATGACGGCAGCGGTGAAGGATGAGATCTCCCGGCTCCCCGTCACCCGGACCTGCTGCAGGAAGGCGGAGGTCTCCGCCATTCTGCGGTTCGCCGGAGGCCTCCACCTGGTGAGCGGGCGCATCGTGATCGAGGCGGAGCTGGACACCGCGATGGCGGCGCGCCGGCTCAAGCGGGACATCCTGGAGATCTTCGGCCACAGTTCCGAACTGATCGTGATGGCGCCCGGCGGCCTGCGCCGCGGCTCCCGTTACGTCGTCCGGGTGGTCGCGGGCGGCGATCAGCTGGCCCGGCAGACGGGGCTCGTGGACGGCCGCGGACGCCCGATCCGGGGCCTGCCGCCGCAGGTGGTCTCGGGGGCCACCTGCGACGCGGAGGCGGCCTGGCGCGGCGCCTTCCTGGCCCACGGCTCGCTGACCGAGCCCGGCCGGTCCTCCTCCCTGGAGGTGACCTGCCCGGGTCCGGAGGCCGCGCTCGCCCTGGTCGGCGCCGCCCGCCGGCTGTCGATCGCGGCGAAGGCCCGTGAGGTGCGCGGGGTCGACCGGGTGGTCGTCCGCGACGGCGACGCGATCGGCGCCCTGCTCACCCGGCTCGGCGCGCACGAGTCGGTGCTGGCCTGGGAGGAGCGCCGGATGCGCCGCGAGGTCCGCGCCACGGCGAACCGGCTGGCCAACTTCGACGACGCCAACCTGCGCCGCTCGGCCCGCGCGGCCGTCGCCGCCGGCGCCCGTGTGCAGCGCGCGCTGGAGATCCTGGCCGACGAGGTCCCCGAGCACCTCGCCGCCGCAGGCCGCCTGCGCATGGACCACAAGCAGGCCTCCCTGGAGGAGCTGGGCGCGCTGGCCGACCCGCCGTTGACCAAGGACGCGGTGGCGGGCCGTATCCGCCGCCTGCTGGCGATGGCCGACAAGCGGGCGCAGGACCTGGGCATCCCGGGCACGGAGTCCAGCATCACGGAGGAGATGGCCGACAACATGGTCGGCTGACGATCTGTCTGCTGACGATCCCTCAACACGCCGGTGCGGATGCCCAGTCGGGGCGTCGGCACCGGCGTTCATATGTCCTTGAGGCACTCTTGACTCGATCATGAAGTGTCATGAGCCTGGCAACTGTTCGCCGTTGTGGCGAAGAATTGCTAGGGGGGTTCATGAGACACAGAGCGAGATCGATCCTCGCTGTCGGCGCGCTCCTGATCGCAGGGGCGAGCATCGCGCCGATCGCCCAGGCGCAGGGCGGGAGTTCCGCGAAGGCCGACCCCGACGAGGTCAAGGTCTTCCACGCCGATGTCACCCAGAAGCAGATACCCCTGCTCCTGAAGGCCGGCCAGGACGCGCACGAACTCGGCGACAACAAGTTCTCGGCCGCGGGCAAGACCTCCGTAGAGGTCTATTTGACCGACCGGCAGGCCCAGAAGCTGGAGAAGCAGGGCGTCGACCTCACCGAGCACACCCTTTCGGCCAAGGCCGAGACCCGCGTCGAGGACGCGGCGCAGGGCGTGTTCCGGCCGTACAGCGGAAGCGGCGGTCTGAAGGAGGAGATCGTCAGGACCGGGCAGGCCAACCCCGGGCTCACCAAGGTCGAGTCCATCGGGAAGACGATCGACGGCCAGGACATCCTCGCGCTCAAACTGACCAAGAACGCGAAGAAGACCAAGGACGGCTCCAAGCCCTCGGTGCTGTACGTGTCCAACCAGCACGCGCGTGAGTGGATCACGCCGGAAATGACCCGCCGGCTGATGCACTACTACCTGGACAACTACAAGACCGACAAGCGGATCAAGAAGATCGTCGACTCCACCGAGCTGTGGTTCGTGCTGTCCGCCAACCCGGACGGCTACGACTACACCTTCAAGAACTCCGACACCCGCCTGTGGCGCAAGAACCTGCGGGACGTCAACGGAGACGGCGTCATCTCCACCGGCGACGGCGTCGACCTCAACCGCAACTTCGCCTACAAGTGGGGCTACGACGACGAGGGTTCCTCCCCGAACCCCACGAGTGAGACCTACCGCGGCACGGCACCGGCCTCCGAGCCGGAGACCCAGGCGCTCGACAGCTTCGAGAAGCGGATCGGCTTCTCCTACGGCATCAACTACCACTCGGCCGCCGAACTGCTCCTCTACGGAGTCGGCTGGCAGGTGGCGACGCCGACCCCGGACGACGTCCTCTACAAGGCCCTCGCCGGCACCCCGGACAACCCGGCGATCCCCGGCTACCACTCGCAGGTCTCCTCGGAGCTGTACACGACCAACGGCGAGGCGGACGGACACGCCTCGAACATCAACGGCATGGCGATGTTCACCCCCGAGATGTCGACCTGCCAGACCGCGTCGAACATCGACCCGAACGACGCCTGGAACGCGGCCGACTGCCAGTCCGTCTTCAACTTCCCCGACGACGAGAAGCTGATCCAGGACGAGTTCGCGAAGAACATCCCCTTCGCGCTCTCCGTCGCCGAGACCGCCGCCCACCCCGACCAGCCGAAGTCGTCCGTCGGCCTCAGCGCCGCGGACTTCACCCCGGCCACCTTCCCGACGTCGTACGCGCGCGGCGCCGACCAGGAGGTCTCCGTCGTCGTACGGAAGTCCGTGCGCGACAAGGAGCTCAAGTACCGCGTCAACGGCGGCCGTACGCATGACGTGGCCCTCAAGCCCTGGAAGGGCGGCCGGACCTACGGCGGGCACGACAACCTGTACTTCGACGAGTACCGGGCCAAGGTCAAGGACGGGCACCCGGGCGACAAGGTCGAGGTGTGGTTCACCGGCGGGAAGAAGGCCGGGAAGCCCACCTCCAGCGCGCACTTCACCTACACGGTGGCCAAGAGGCCTGCCGCCGACACCCTCGTCGTCGCCGAGGAGGGCGCCGCCGCCACCCAGGCGCAGACCTACGTCGACGCGCTGACGGCGAACGGCCGCAAGGCGGTCGTCTGGGACGTCGCCACCCAGGGCGCGCCCGACGCGCTCGGCGTGCTCGACCACTTCAAGACGGTCGTCCACTACTCGGGCACCGCAGGACCGGGCAACGACACCCAGCTCCAGCTGCGCGCCTTCCTCAACGAGGGCGGCAAGCTGATCGAGGCCGGCGAGCGGGCCGGCGGCTCCGTCGACCTCGGCGACGGCACCCCCTCGAACGACTTCAGCCAGTACTACCTGGGCGCCTACTCACGTACGTCCACCCCCGGGGCCACCGGCTTCACCGGCTCCGGCAAGCTCGACGGCTTCATCGGACCGCTCAGCGGCGCGCCCGGCAACCCGCTGGACCGGGCGGGCACCTACAGCGTCACCTCCGACTCGCTGTCGCCCACCACGTATCCGCAGTTCGCGAGCGCGGGGGCGGGACAGTTCGCCGGGACGGTCAACCCGTACGGGCCCTACGCGGGCTCCTACATGGCCGCCGCCGTCCACACCGACGACGCCTACAAGCGCCTCACCCGCACCATCGACCTCACCGGGGTGAGCGCGGCCGACAAGCCCACGCTGCGCAGCGAGCTGCTGTGGGACACCGAGCCCGGCTACGACCACGCCGTGGTCGAGATCCACACCACCGGGGCCGACGACTGGACCACGCTCCCCGAGGCGGGCGGCGCCACCAGCACCGCCGTACCGGCGGAGTGCGAGGCCGGGTTCCTGGTCGCCGAGCACCCCTGGCTCAAGCACTACCTGACGGTCGCGAGCAGCGGCTGCACCGCGACCGGCTCCACCGGCTCGTGGAACAGCTTCACCGGCGCCTCCAACGGCTGGCAGCAGGTCAACTTCGACCTGAGTGCCTACGCCGGCAAGTCGGTCGAGGTGTCGCTCAGTTACATCACCGACCCGGGCACCGGCGGCCACGGCGTCCTCGCCGACGACGCCTCGCTCGTCGTCGGCGGCACGGCGACCCAGACCGAGGGCTTCGAGACCTCCCTCGGCGCCTGGAGCGTCACCGGACCGCCCCCGGGCAGCCCGGCGGTCCTGAAGGACTGGACCCGCACCGGAACCCTCTTCCAGACGTACGGCGCGATCACCACCGACCGGACCGTACTGCTGGGCTTCGGCCTGGAACAGGTCACCGCTCCCGCCGACCGCGCGGCCCTGCTCAAGAAGGCACTCGCGGCCCTCAAGAGCTGACTCGGTATGTCGATGTCATGAACATCAAGGGCGGTCCGTACCCCTACTGGCGGGTACGGGCCGCCCTGCCGTGTATGGGGCATCTCGATGTCACCCCGGACGCCTCAGGAGGGTAGGGTCGTAGGCGGTCGGGGACATCCCATACAACTCGCCGGCACTGAGCCGGCGTACCAACGAGGAGATCGGTTCGTGACGATCCGCGTAGGCATCAACGGCTTTGGCCGCATCGGTCGTAACTACTTCCGCGCGCTGCTGAAGCAGGGTGCTGACATCGAGATCGTGGCTGTCAACGACCTGGGTGACACCGCGACCACCGCTCACCTGCTCAAGTACGACACCATCCTGGGCCGCCTGCAGGCCGAGGTGTCGCACACCGCCGACACGATCACCGTCGACGGGCACACGATCAAGGTCCTGTCCGAGCGCAACCCCGCCGACATCCCGTGGGGCGACCTCGGTGTCGACATCGTCATCGAGTCGACCGGCATCTTCACGAAGAAGGCCGACGCCGAGAAGCACATCGCCGGCGGCGCCAAGAAGGTCCTCATCTCGGCTCCGGCCAAGGACGAGGACATCACCATCGTGATGGGCGTCAACCAGGACAAGTACGACGCGGCACAGCACCACGTCATCTCGAACGCCTCCTGCACCACCAACTGTGTGGCGCCGATGGCCAAGGTCCTCGACGAGAACTTCGGCATCGTCAAGGGCCTGATGACGACGGTCCACGCGTACACGAACGACCAGCGCATCCTGGACTTCCCGCACTCGGACCTGCGCCGCGCGCGTGCCGCCGCCGAGAACATCATCCCGACCACGACCGGTGCCGCCAAGGCCACCGCCCTGGTCCTCCCGCAGCTCAAGGGCAAGCTGGACGGCATCGCGATGCGCGTCCCGGTCCCGACCGGTTCGGCCACCGACCTGGTCGTGACGCTGCAGCGCGAGGTCACCAAGGACGAGGTCAACGCCGCGTTCAAGAAGGCCGCCGAGGACGGCGACCTCAAGGGTTACCTGTCCTACACCGAGGACCCGATCGTCTCCTCGGACATCGTCGGCGACCAGGCCTCCTGCACCTTCGACTCCCTCCTGACCATGGTCCAGGAGGGCAACACGGTGAAGATCCTCGGCTGGTACGACAACGAGTGGGGCTACTCCAACCGCCTCGTCGACCTCACGGTCTTCGTCGGCGGCCAGCTCTAACTCCCAGAGCAGGCAACTCGATGTGAGTCAGGGCTCGGGCAGCGCACTCCGCGCTGTCCGAGCCCTGTACTGCGTAGAGATCGATCGGCTACTACGTAGGGATCGATCAGCCCTCTCGGATCCGAAGAGCCCTCCCTAGGAGCCCCTTTCCATGAAGACGATCGACGAACTCCTCGCCGAAGGCGTGGCCGGCAAGCGGGTCTTCGTCCGCGCCGACCTCAACGTCCCGCTGGCCGACGGCCTCATCACCGACGACGGCCGCATCCGCGCCGTACTGCCCACCATCAAGGCCCTCGTCGAGGCGGACGCCAAGGTCGTCGTCGCCTCGCACCTCGGCCGCCCCAAGGGCGCCCCCGACCCGGCCTTCTCCCTGCTGCAGCCCGCCGAGCGCCTCGCCGAACTCCTCGGCGCGCCCGTCGCGTTCGCCCAGGACACCGTCGGCCCCGCCGCCCACGACGCGGTGAACGGCCTCGAACCCGGCCAGGTCGCCGTCATCGAGAACCTGCGCTTCAACGCGGGCGAGACCTCCAAGGACGACACCGAGCGCGGCGAGTTCGCCGACCAGCTCGCCGCCCTGGCGGACATCTACGTAGGCGACGGTTTCGGCGCCGTGCACCGCAAGCACGCCTCCGTGTACGACCTGCCGACCCGCCTGCCGCACTACGCCGGCTACCTCATCGCCACCGAGGTCGGCGTCCTGAAGAAGCTCACCGAGGACGTCAAGCGGCCCTACGTCGTCGCCCTCGGCGGCTCCAAGGTCTCCGACAAGCTCGCCGTCATCGACCAGCTGCTCGGCAAGGCCGACCGCATCCTCATCGGCGGCGGCATGGCCTTCACCTTCCTCAAGGCCAAGGGCTACGAGATCGGCGCCTCCCTGGTCCAGGACGACCAGCTGCCCGCCGTCACCGAGTACGTCGAGCGCGCCGAGAAGAACGGCGTCGAGCTGGTCGTCCCGGTCGACGTCGTGACCTCGGCCGGGTTCCCGGACCTGAAGACCAAGGCCCCGTCCAACCCCACCGTCGTCGCCGCGGACGCCATCCCGGCCGACCGGATGGGCCTCGACATCGGTCCCGAGACCGGTGCCCTGTACGCCTCGAAGCTCGCCGACGCGGCCACCATCTTCTGGAACGGCCCCATGGGCGTCTTCGAGCACCCCGACTACGCCGAGGGCACCAAGGCGGTCGCCCAGGCCCTTCTCGACTCCCCGGCCTTCACGGTCGTCGGCGGTGGCGACTCCGCCGCGGCCGTCCGCATCCTGGGCTTCGACGAGACCGCATTCGGCCATATCTCGACCGGCGGCGGCGCCTCCCTCGAATACCTCGAGGGCAAGACGCTCCCCGGCCTCGCCGCACTGGAGGACTGACCACTCATGGCTCCATCTACCGCCTCTGGGCGCACGCCGATCATGGCGGGCAACTGGAAGATGAACCTCAACCACCTTGAGGCCATCGCCCACGTCCAGAAGCTCGCCTTCGCCCTCGCGGACAAGGACTACGAGGCCGTCGAGGTCGCCGTCCTGCCGCCCTTCACCGACCTGCGCTCCGTGCAGACCCTGGTCGACGGCGACAAGCTCAAGATCAAGTACGGCGCCCAGGACATCTCGGCGCACGACTCCGGCGCCTACACCGGCGAGATCTCCGGTGCGATGCTGGCCAAGCTGAAGTGCACCTACGTGGCCGTCGGACACTCCGAGCGCCGCCAGTACCACGCCGAGACCGACGAGATCGTCAACACCAAGGTCAAGGCCGCCTACAAGCACGGCCTGACCCCGATCCTGTGCGTCGGCGAGGAGCTGGAGATCCGCGAGGTGGGCAACCACGTCGCCCACACGCTCTCCCAGGTCGAGGGCGGTCTCAAGGACGTCCCGGCCGAGCAGGCCGAGTCGGTCGTCATCGCCTACGAGCCCGTCTGGGCCATCGGCACCGGCAAGGTCTGCGGCGCCGACGACGCCCAGGAGGTCTGCCAGGCCATCCGCGGCAAGCTCGCCGAGCTGTACACCCAGGAGCTGGCCGACCAGGTCCGCATCCAGTACGGCGGCTCCGTGAAGTCCGGCAACGTCGCCGAGATCATGGCGCAGCCCGACGTCGACGGCGCTCTGGTCGGCGGTGCCTCGCTGGACGCCGACGAGTTCGTCAAGATCGTGCGCTTCCGCGACCAGTGAGTCGACCGGCGAGTCGAACAGTGAGTATGCGGTAGCGGCGATCCGTCGTACTCTTGCGGGGGCATGGCGCCAGTCGCTGTGCCCCTGTCGTCATCCGAATCCGAGGAAGTTGGTCCAGCCGTGGTTTTGGGGTTCTCGATCGCCCTGATCGTCTTCAGCCTGCTGCTGATGCTGCTGGTGCTGATGCACAAGGGCAAGGGCGGCGGTCTCTCCGACATGTTCGGTGGCGGAATGTCGTCGTCCGTCGGTGGTTCTTCGGTGGCCGAGCGCAACCTCGACCGCATCACTGTCGGGCTCGGTCTGCTGTGGTTCACCTGCATCGTCGTGCTCGGCCTGCTGATGAAGACGAACTGACCGCACGTTCCATACGCACATTCTGTACGTAAGGCCCCATGTTCGGTACGCGCAGCTGAGCGCGGCCTATCATGGGGCTTGCGTCTAGGTGTAGGGGCTGTAACTCCAACCACTGGACGCGCGTTGGGCCTTACGTAGACTGAGGCGCTCGCAACGGAGCGAAAACGCCGACTCGCTTCGCGGCACCATCACGCAGGGAGTTACGACCGTGGCAAGTGGCAACGCGATCCGTGGAAGCCGGGTCGGGGCGGGGCCGATGGGCGAGGCCGAGCGTGGCGAGTCCGCGCCCCGGCTGCGCATCTCCTTCTGGTGCTCCAACGGGCACGAGACGCAGCCCAGCTTCGCCAGCGACGCGCAGGTCCCCGACACCTGGGACTGCCCGCGCTGCGGCTTTCCCGCCGGACAGGACCGGGACAACCCGCCGGACCCGCCGCGCACCGAGCCCTACAAGACGCACCTCGCGTATGTACGGGAGCGGCGCAGCGACGCGGACGGCGAGGCGATCCTCGCCGAGGCGCTCGCCAAACTGCGGGGAGAAATCTAGGAGTTGAACCGGCCGGACGCCCACAAGGTGTCTGGCCGGAGCTGTTTCGCACCCCGGCGGCCGACCGGCTCCGGACCGATTGTCAGTGGCGCCCTCTACGGTTTGTGAATCGGCGAACCGCGAGGGGGAGTTGTGACGACGGTCGACGTGACGGGCGGTCATGCGCCCGCGTGGCGCGGGGGGTTCGGGCGGCTGTGGAGCGCCGCAGTGATCTCGCGGTTCGGGGACGCGTTGCGCGGTGCGGCACTGCCGCTGCTCGCCGTCTCGCTGACGGACCGCCCGCTGCTCATCGCGTCCGTGACCGCCTGCGGGTATCTGCCCTGGATCGTCTTCGGGCTGCTCGGCGGCGCGGTCGCGGACCGGGTGGACCAGCGGCGCGCGATGTGGACGGTGGACGCGGTCCGTGGGCTGCTCGTCGCCGCCTTCGCCCTGGCCGTCGCTCTCGGCCACGCCTCGATCCTGCTGCTCATCGCGCTGGCCTTCGCGCTGACCACGTTGCAGACCCTCTTCGACAACGCCTCTACGGCCCTGCTCCCGGCCCTGGTGGACCGCGCGGCGCTCGGCAGCGCCAACGCCCGGCTGATGACCGGGCAGAAGATCGCGGGCGGCCTGATGGGAGCGCCCGTGGTGCCCCTGCTGATCGCCGCGGGGGCCGCGGTTCCCTTCGTGGCCGACGCGGGGACCTTCCTCCTGGCCGCCGCACTCGTCGCCTCGCTGCGGACGGGGGCGCCCGACCGTGCGGCGAGACCGGCGGGCGGCACGCTGCGCGGAGAGATCGCGGACGGGTTGCGCACCCTGTGGCGCGACCGGCCCCTGCGCGGGCTGTGCGCCGCGACGGCCCTGTGCAACATCGGCATGGGCGCGCTGATCGCCACCCTGGTCGTCCTGGTGACCGGCTGGCTGGACGCCGGTACCGCCGGATACGCGGCGGCGACCACCGCGTTCACCGTCGGCGGTCTGGCCGGGGGAGTGGTGAACCGGCGGATCATCACCCGCCTCGGCCCGATGCGGAGCGTGCTGCTCGCGGGCCTGGTGCAGACCGGCGCCCTCGTCGTCATGGGCTCCGTGCGCAGCCTGATCGCGGTCGTGGCGGCCCTCGCCGTCTTCGGTTCCATGAGCATGCTGTGGAACGTCAACACCACCACGCTGATGCAGCAGCGTGCCCCCGCCGACATGCTGGGCCGGGTCAGTTCCGCCTTCCGTACCCTGGCCGTCGCCGGGGCCCCGCTGGGCGCCCTCCTCGGTGGCGCCGCCGCCACGGCCTGGGGCCTGAACACACCCGCTCTGCTCACCGCCGCCTTCTTCGTCCTGTCGGTCATCGCGCTGATACCTGCGGTCAAGCCGGACGTACCTGTTGTTGCCCCGCAGGACGACGCGACGACCGCTCATGTCACGGGCTGATCAATTAGGTTGGAACCGGCCCCCAGGTCGGTAGGAAAGAAGGCTGAAGTCGCAATGAACGCAGACGGCCGTACCAGGCTCAACCGGACGCCCGAGTGGACCGCGTTGGCCAAGCACCGCGAGGAGCTCGGCGAGGCGCAGCTGAGGGAGCTGTTCGCCGCCGATCCAGGGCGCGGGACCGGCTACACGCTCCGGGTCGGTGACCTGCACCTCGACTACTCGAAGCACCTCGTCACGGACGAGACACTCCGGCTGCTGCACGCGCTGGCCGCCGCCACGGACGTGTTCGGCCTCCGGGACGCGATGTTCCGGGGCGAGAAGATCAACGTCACCGAGGACCGCGCGGTCCTGCACACCGCCCTGCGCGCCCCGCGCGACGCGGTCATCGAGGTCGACGGCGAGAACGTCGTGCCCCCAGTGCACGCCGTGCTCGACAAGATGGCCGGCTTCGCCGACCGCGTCCGCTCCGGCGCGTGGACCGGCCACACCGGCAGGCGCATCAAGAACATCGTCAACATCGGCATCGGCGGCTCCGACCTGGGCCCGGCGATGGCGTACGAGGTGCTGCGCAGCTTCACCGACCGCGACCTGACGGTCCGGTTCGTGTCGAACGTGGACGGCGCAGACCTGCACGAGGCGACCCGTGACCTCGA
The DNA here is from genome assembly GCF_044753545.1 of Streptomyces sp. NPDC088350. Lineage (NCBI taxonomy): Bacteria > Bacillati > Actinomycetota > Actinomycetes > Kitasatosporales > Streptomycetaceae > Streptomyces > Streptomyces sp. NPDC088350. Next base: position 423,511 of record NZ_JBIVNL010000007.1, read on the forward strand.
CCCGGCGGAGACGCTGTTCATCATCGCCTCCAAGACCTTCACCACGATCGAGACGATCACCAACGCGACCTCGGCCCGCGACTGGCTGCTCACCGAGCTGAAGGCCGGTCAGGACGCGGTCGCCAAGCACTTCGTGGCGCTGTCGACGAACGCCGGGAAGGTCAGCGAGTTCGGCATCGACACGGCCAACATGTTCGAGTTCTGGGACTGGGTCGGCGGCCGTTACTCGTACGACTCCGCGATCGGGCTGTCGCTGATGATCGCCATCGGCCCGGACCGCTTCCGCGAGATGCTCGACGGCTTCCACACCGTCGACGAGCACTTCCGCACCGCGCCCGCCGAGTCCAACGCGCCGTTGCTCCTCGGCCTGTTGGGCGTCTGGTACGGCAACTTCCACGACGCCCAGTCCCATGCGGTGCTGCCCTACAGCCACTACCTCTCCAAGTTCACCGCCTACTTGCAGCAGCTGGACATGGAGTCCAACGGCAAGTACGTGGGCCGGGACGGCCAGGAGGTCGACTGGCAGACGGGGCCGGTGGTGTGGGGCACCCCGGGGACCAATGGGCAGCACGCGTACTACCAACTCATCCACCAGGGCACGAAGTTGATCCCGGCGGACTTCATCGGCTTCGCCGAGCCGGTGGCAGAGCTGAGCGACGGGCTCAAGGCGCAGCACGACCTGCTGATGGCCAACTTCTTCGCCCAGACACAGGCGTTGGCCTTCGGCAAGACGCCGGACGAGGTGCGCGCGGAGGGTGTGGCGGAGGAGCTGGTGCCGCACAAGACGTTCAAGGGCAACCACCCCACGACCACGATCCTGGCCCGCGAGCTGACCCCGTCGGTCCTCGGCCAGCTCATCGCGCTCTACGAACACAAGGTGTTCGTCCAGGGTGCCGTCTGGAACATCGACTCCTTCGACCAGTGGGGCGTCGAGCTGGGCAAGGTCCTCGCCAAGCGCGTCGAACCCGCCCTGACCGAAGGCGCGGACGTACCGGGCCTGGACGCGTCGACGACGGCCCTGGTCGCCAAGTACCGCGAGCTGCGCGGCCGTTGAGACACCGAAGAGCCCGTACGGCAGAAGCCGTACGGGCCCTTCGGCAGCACGCGGGTGTCAGGGTGAGGCAGGCGGATACAGCGCACGCGGCAGCTGTGAGGCCGCCGCCGCGTCCAGCAGCCACAGGGTGCGCGAGCGGCCCTGCGCACCGGCGGCCGGTGCCTGGATCTCGCCCGCGCCCGACAGGGCGATCGCCGCGGCCTCCGCCTTGTCCTCGCCAGCCGCGAGCAACCACACCTCACGGGCGGAGCGGATCGCCGGCAGGGTCAGGGTGACCCGGGTCGGCGGCGGCTTGGGCGCGCCGTGGACGCCGACGACCGTGCGCTCGGTCTCCCGTACGGCGGGCAACTCCGGGAAGAGCGACGCCACATGGGTGTCCGGGCCGACGCCCAGCATCAGGACGTCGAAGGTCGGTACAGAACCATGGTTCTCGGGTCCGGCGGACCGGGCGAGTTCCTCGGCGTAGCCGGCCGCCGCCGCTTCCACGTCGGCGCCGTAGAGACCGTCCGACGCGGGCATGGCGTGCACGCGCTTCGGGTCCAGCGGCACCGCGTCGAGCAGCGCCTCGCGGGCCTGGGTGACATTGCGCTCCGGGTCGCCCTCGGGCAGGAACCGCTCGTCGCCCCACCACAGGTCGAGCCGGCCCCAGTCGATGGCGTCCCGGGCGGGCTGTCCCGCCAGGGCCGCCAGCAGACCGTTGCCGTTGCGACCGCCGGTGAGCACGATCGAGGCGTAGCCGCGCGAGGCCTGCGCGTCCACGATCTTCGTGATCAGCCGGGCCGCGGCGGCCTGGGCCATCAGCTCCTTGTCGCGGTGGACGACGAGTTGGGGAGTGCTCACTGCGGATCAGCCTTCTTGCTTCTTGACCGGGGGCATCTTCGCGGGGGTGGGCCGTTCGGCGCCGCCCTGGTCCGACGAGGACGAAGCCGACGACGCCGGAGCAGAAGCCGACACCGGAGCCGAAGCGGAGGCAGAAGCCGACGCGGGCGTCGTGTCCGGTACCCCGCGCACCGGCAGCGCCGGTACCGGCTGAGCCGCCGCCTCGGCCCGCTCCGCCGCCGACTGGATGCCGCCCAGCCGGTCCACGCCGAACCGCAGCGCGGACGCGTACGTGTCGTCCGGGTCGAGCCTGCGCAGCTCCTCCGCGAGCAGCTCGGAGGTCTCGCGGCGCTTGAGCGCCACCGCGCGGTCCGGCTGGCCGGGCAGTGCCAGCGTGGCCATCGCCCCGTCCGACCGGTGCAGCGTGATGGGCCCGCCGGTCGTCTCCAGGCGCACCTGGGTCAGACCGGGACCGGCGGAAACCGCCCGCCGTACGTGCACGTGGAGGCGGTCGGCGAGCCACATCGCGAGCAGTTCGACGCTCGGGTTGGACTCCTCGCCCGCGACCTCGACGGAGACGATCTCCGAGTCGACCTGGTCGAGCGCGGCGGCCAGCATCGAACGCCACGGGGTGATCCGGGCCCAGGCCAGGTCGGTGTCACCCGGTTCGTAGCTCTCGGCGCGGGACCGCAGTTCGTCGACGGGCTTCTCCGCCGCGTAGCTGTCGGTGACCCGGCGCTGGCTCAGGGCGCCCAGCGGGTCGTTCGCCGGATCGCGCGGCGCGTCCACCGACCACCAGACGACCACCGGCGCGTCCGGCAGCAGCAGCGGCAGCACCACGGACTGGGCGTGGTCGGAGACCTCGCCGTACAGCCGCAGGACGACCGTCTCGCCGCTGCCCGCGTCCGTGCCCACCCGTACCTCGGCGTCGAGGCGGGACTGGGTGCGGTCCCGAGGCGAGCGCGAGACGCGCTTGATGACCACGAGTGTGCGCGAGGGGTGCTCGCGCGACGCGTCGTTGGCGGCCTTCAGGGCGTCGTAGGCGTTCTCCTCGTCCGTGACGACGACGAGGGTGAGCACCATGCCGACGGCCGGGGTGCCGATGGCGCGGCGCGCTTTCACCAGGCCCTTGTTGATCTTGCTGGAAGTGGTGTCGGTGAGGTCTATCTTCATGGCCGGCGCCAGCTCCGTCCCTCTCGTGCGAGCATTTCGTCGGCCTCGACCGGACCCCACGTACCCGACTGGTACTGCGCGGGCTTGCCGTGCTTGTCCCAGTACTGCTCGATCGGGTCGAGGATCTTCCAGGACAGCTCGACCTCCTCGGTGCGCGGGAAGAGGTTCGAGTCGCCCAGGAGGACGTCCAGGATCAGGCGCTCGTACGCCTCCGGGCTCGACTCCGTGAACGACTCGCCGTAGGCGAAGTCCATGGACACGTCCCGGATCTCCATCGAGGTGCCCGGCACCTTGGAGCCGAAGCGGACCGTGACGCCCTCGTCGGGCTGGACGCGGAAGACGATCGCGTTCTGGCCCAGCTCCTCCGTCGCCGTGTGGTCGAAGGGGGAGTGCGGGGCACGCTGGAAGACCACCGCGATCTCGGTGACCCGGCGGCCCAGGCGCTTGCCGGTGCGCAGGTAGAAGGGGACGCCCGCCCAGCGGCGGTTGTCCACCTCAACCTTGATGGCCGCGTAGGTGTCGGTCTTCGACTTGGGGTCGATGCCGTCTTCCTGGAGGTAGCCGACGGCCTTCTCGCCGCCCTGCCAGCCCTCGGCGTACTGCCCGCGGACCGTGTTCTTCCCCAGGTCCTTCGGCAGCCGTACCGCGCCGAGCACCTTCTCCTTCTCGGCGGCCAGCGCGTCGGCGGAGAAGGAGGAGGGCTCCTCCATCGCGGTCAGCGCCATCAGCTGGAGCAGGTGGTTCTGGATGACGTCACGGGCGGCGCCGATGCCGTCGTAGTAGCCCGCCCGGCCGCCGATGCCGATGTCCTCGGCCATGGTGATCTGCACGTGGTCCACGAAGGACCGGTTCCAGATCGGCTCGAACATCGTGTTGGCGAAGCGGAGCGCCAGGATGTTCTGGACGGTCTCCTTGCCGAGGTAGTGGTCGATGCGGAACACCTGGTCCGCGGCGAACACCTCGTGGACGACCCTGTTGAGGTCCTCGGCCGACTTGAGGTCGTGGCCGAAGGGCTTCTCGATGACCGCGCGGCGCCAGGAACCCTTGTCCTGGTCGGCGAGACCGTGCTTCTTCAGCTGCTGGATGACGACCGGGAACGAGCGCGGCGGCACCGACAGGTAGAAGGCGAAGTTGCCGCCCGTGCCCTGCGCCTTGTCCAGTTCGTCGATCGTGCCGCGCAGCCGCTCGAACGCGTCGTCGTCGTCGAAGGTGCCCTGGACGAAGCGCATCCCCTGGACGAGCTGCTGCCAGACCTCCTCACGGAACGGCGTACGGGAGTGCTCCTTGACGGCGTCGTGGACCTCCTGTGCGAAGTCCTCGTGCTGCCACTCGCGCCGGGCGAAGCCGACGAGCGAGAAACCCGGCGGCAGCAGACCCCGGTTCGCGAGGTCGTACACGGCGGGCATCAGCTTTTTGCGTGACAAATCGCCTGTGACGCCGAAGATGACCAGGCCCGACGGCCCCGCGATACGCGGGAGCCGTCGGTCGGCGGGGTCACGCAGCGGGTTGCTGCTCGACAAGGTTTCAGCCCTCCGAGGGGGCGAGGCGCGAAAGCTCCGCCTCGGTCGACTTGAGCAGGTCGGTCCAGGCCGCCTCGAACTTCTCGACGCCCTCGTCCTCCAGCAGCTGGACCACCTCGTCGTACGAGATGCCGAGCGCTTCTACGGCGGCGATCTCGGCGCGGGACTGCTCGTAGGTACCGGAGATGGTGTTCCCCGTGATCTGGCCGTGGTCGTCGGTGGCCTCGAGGGTGGCCTCCGGCATGGTGTTCACCGTGTTCGGCGCCACCAAGTCGTCCACGTACAGCGTGTCCTTGTACGCCTTGTCCTTGACGCCGGTCGAGGCCCACAGCGGACGCTGCTTGTTGGCCTGCGCCTTGTCCAGGGCGGCCCAGCGGTCTGTGGAGAAGACCTCCTCGTACGCCTCGTAGGCGAGCCGCGCGTTGGCCAGACCGGCCTTGCCGCGGGCGGCCCTGGCCTCGTCGGTGCCCAGCGCGTCGATCCGCTTGTCGATCTCGGTGTCCACGCGGGACACGAAGAAGGACGCCACAGAGTGGATCTTCGCCAGGTCCAGGCCGCGCTCCTTGGCCTTCTCCAGGCCGGCGATGAACGCGTCCATGACCTCGCGGTAGCGGGCCAGCGAGAAGATCAGCGTGACGTTGACGCTGATGCCGAGGCCGATGACCTCGGTGATCGCCGGGAGGCCCGCCCGGGTGGCCGGGATCTTGATCAGGGTGTTGGGGCGGTCCACCAGCCAGGCCAGCTGCTTGGCCTCGGCGATGGTCGCCGCCGTGTTGTGCGCCAGCCGGGGGTCGACCTCGATCGACACCCGGCCGTCCTGGCCGCCGCTCGCGTCGAAGACCGGCCGCAGGATGTCGGCGGCGTCGCGGACGTCCGCCGTGGTGATCATGCGGATGGCTTCCTCGACGGTCACCTTGCGGGCGGCGAGGTCGGTGAGCTGCTGCTCGTAACCTCCCCCAGTCTCGGCTTCGCTCGACCGGGGGGACCCCCATCCCGACGAGATGGCCTTCTGGAAGATCGACGGGTTGGTGGTGACGCCCACGACGTGCTGCTGGTCGATCAGTTCGGCGAGGTTGCCGGACGTGATCCGCTTGCGCGACAGGTCGTCCAGCCAGATCGCGACGCCTTCCTCGGAGAGGCGCTTGAGTGCGTCTGTCATGGAAATTGCATCTCCTACGTGTCGTTTGTCAGCGTCAGCTCTGGGCGGCGGCGAGGGATTCCCGGGCCTTGGCGGCCACGTTCTCGGCAGTGAAGCCGAACTCCTGGAAGAGCACCTTGCCGTCGGCGGAAGCCCCGAAGTGCTCCAGGGAAACGATGCGACCGGCGTCCCCGACGAACCGGTACCAGGTCAGACCGATACCGGCCTCGACCGCGACCCGTGCCTTGACGGACGGTGGCAGCACGCTGTCCCGGTACCCCTGGTCCTGCGCGTCGAACCACTCCACGCACGGCATGGACACGACCCGCGTCGGCACACCGGAGGCCTCCAGCTGCTCACGCGCCTCGACGGCCACGTGCACCTCGGAACCGGTACCGATGAGGATCACCTCGGGCGTACCCGTGGACGCCTCGAACAGGACGTAACCGCCCTTGGCGGTGCCCTCGTTGGCCTCGTACGTCGGCACACCCTGGCGCGTCAGCGCGAAGCCGTGCGGGGCGCCCTCGCCGTAGACCTTCGTGTAGCGGCGCAGGACCTCGCGCCAGGCGATCGCGGTCTCGTTGGCGTCGGCCGGGCGGACGACGTTCAGGCCCGGGATGGCGCGCAGGGACGCGAGGTGCTCGACCGGCTGGTGGGTCGGGCCGTCCTCGCCGAGGCCGACGGAGTCGTGCGTCCACACGTACGTCACCGGCAGGTGCATCAGCGCGGAGAGACGGACCGCGTTGCGCATGTAGTCGGAGAAGACGAGGAACGTACCGCCGTAGGCACGGGTGTTGCCGTGCAGCGTGATGCCGTTCAGCTCCGCGCCCATGGAGTGCTCGCGGATGCCGAAGTGGATCGTGCGGCCGTACGGGTTCGCCTCCGGCAGCGGGTTGTCCGCCGGGAGGAACGACGACGTCTTGTCGATCGTCGTGTTGTTCGAGCCCGCGAGGTCGGCCGAGCCGCCCCACAGCTCGGGGATGACCGCGCCGAGCGCCTGGAGCACCTTGCCGGACGCGGCACGGGTGGCGACACCCTTGCCCGCCTCGAACACCGGGAGCTTGTCCTCCCAGCCGGCCGGCAGCTCGCCCGCGGCGATGCGGTCGTACTCGGCGGCGCGCTCCGGGTTGTTGCTGCGCCACTCCTGGTACGAGGGCTCCCACGCGGCCTTGGCGTCGCGGCCCCGGTCCAGCGCCTGGCGGGTGTGCTTGAGGACGTCGTCGGAGACGTCGAAGGACTTCTCCGGGTCGAAGCCGAGAACGCGCTTGGTGGCCGCGACCTCGTCGGCGCCGAGCGCCGAGCCGTGCGCGGCCTCGGTGTTCTGCGCGTTCGGCGCGGGCCAGGCGATGATCGAGCGCATCGCGATGAACGACGGCTTGTTCGTCACCTTCTTCGCGGCCTCGACGGCGTTGTAGAGGGCGTGCGGGTCGAGGTCGCCGTCCGGCTTCGGGGCGACGCGCTGGACGTGCCAGCCGTAGGCCTCGTAGCGCTTGACGGTGTCCTCGGAGACCGCGGTCTCGGTGTCGCCCTCAATGGAGATGTGGTTGTCGTCCCACAGGAGGATGAGGTTGCCGAGCTCCTGGTGGCCCGCCATGGAGGAGGCCTCCGCGGAGATGCCCTCCTGGAGGCAGCCGTCACCGGCGATGGCGAAGATGAAGTGGTCGAAGGGGGACTCGCCCTGCGGGGCGTCCGGGTCGAACAGACCACGCTCGTAGCGGGCGGCCATGGCCATGCCCACGGCGTTGGCGACACCCTGGCCCAGCGGGCCGGTCGTCGTCTCCACACCGGTGGTGTGGCCGTACTCGGGGTGACCCGGAGTCTTGGAGCCCCAGGTACGGAAGGCTTCCAGGTCGGCCAGCTCCAGGCCGAACCCGGCCAGGTAGAGCTGTGTGTAGAGGGTCAGGGACGAGTGGCCGGCGGACAGCACGAACCGGTCGCGTCCGACCCAGTCGGCGTCGGCGGGGTCGTGGCGCATCACCTTCTGGAAGAGGGTGTACGCGGCCGGGGCCAGGCTCATCGCCGTACCGGGATGGCCGTTACCGACCTTCTGTACGGCATCGGCGGCCAGGACGCGGGCGGTGTCCACCGCCCGCTGGTCCAACTCGGTCCACTCGAGGTCTGTGGTGGTCGGCTTGGTGCTCACCCTGGGTCAGGGCTCCTCTCCACATGTCACGCATGTCGAATGCCGGTGCACGCGGCGCCCACCGGCCGTTGTCGAGCCTACCCCCGTAAGAACGCGCATTTTTTCGAGTCATTCCAGACTGCCGGGACTCTCGCGGATCCGCCTCCCGACTGGGTCGTTTCACATTCGGCAACTGAATACGGAGGTGCTCGTTCGAGTGCTCAACAGAGTGGTGATCAGCTCTTCCGGGAGTGCCGCTCAACACGACCCCACCCCCGCGAATGTCCGGGTCTGGGCAACGTCTACAGTGGCGTGGTACGCGCGAGCCTTTACGGGGAGTTCACACCCGGAGGCTTGCTGGGATGTCTCTGTCAGGGGTGTGCGTGACGGCCGTTGAATCCCGTCCAGCGGGGATTGTCGGGGCGAGTCAGAGCCCGAGCCGACGGCCGATCGGGGCCCGGGTCATGGCGTTCGTGGCGCTGACCAAGCCACGGATCATCGAGCTGTTGCTGATCACCACCGTCCCGGTGATGTTCCTGGCCCAGCAGGGTGTGCCCGACCTCAAGCTGGTCCTCCTCACCTGTGTCGGCGGTTACCTCTCCGCCGGTGGCGCCAACGCGCTCAACATGTACATCGACCGCGACATCGACGCGCTCATGGACCGCACCTCGCAGCGCCCCCTGGTCACCGGCATGGTCAGCCCTCGAGAGTGCCTCGCCTTCGGCTTCACGCTGGCGGTCGTCTCGACCCTCCTGTTCGGCCTGACCGTCAACTGGCTGTCGGCCTGGTTGTCGCTCGGAGCGCTCCTCTTCTATGTCGTCGTTTACACGATGATCCTCAAACGCCGTACCTCACAGAACATCGTGTGGGGCGGCATCGCCGGCTGCCTCCCGGTTCTCATCGGCTGGTCCGCGGTCAAGGACTCCATGTCCTGGGCCCCGATCATTCTCTTCCTCGTCATGTTCTTCTGGACGCCGCCGCACTACTGGCCGCTCTCCATGAAGGTCAGGGACGACTACGCGCGCGTGGGCGTGCCGATGCTCCCGGTCGTCGCCTCCAACAAGGTGGTCGCCCGGCAGATCGTGATCTACAGCTGGGTCATGGTGGCCGTCTCCCTCCTCCTCACGCCCCTCGGCTACACGGGCTGGTTCTACACCCTGGTCGCGCTGCTGGCCGGCGGCTTCTGGCTGTGGGAGGCGCACGGGCTGCAGAACCGCGCCAAGGCCGAGGTGACGGGCGGCAAGCTCAAGGAGATGCGGCTGTTCCACTGGTCGATCACCTATGTGTCCCTCCTGTTCGTGGCGATCGCGGTCGACCCCTTCCTCCGATAAGGGGCCTGCTGAGGCGGGAGTCACTCCCCCCGCCCGTCGCCCTTCGATCTACCCGTCGGTAGCATCCTGGCCATGGCAGACACGCAGCAGGTTGACGCGAAGGCCGAGCGCCAGGTGGCCCGCCTCGCCAAGCAGATCGGCACCTTCTCCAAGGCGCACGGCGGGGCCGAGGGCCAGGTCGCCTACATCGGGGAACGCGGCGCCCGCATCGTCCTCGTCGGCGAGGACGGCGGTTGGGGCGACCTGGTGGCCACGACCTACGAGATCGCCCAGCAGGCCGTCGAGAAGTCCGGCATCACCGCCCACGAGGACTTCGACGGCGAGTTCGCGGCCAAGGTGAAGACGGGCCCGTACGAATGGACCCGCATGGCGGGTATCCAGGTGGGCGGCCCGAGCAACACCTGAAACGGGCGCTGGCTGTCGCCCGCCCTCACACGGGGTGCGTACCAGCAACACCTCACCCCCGGTTCACCCGTTAGGACCTGAGGAGCGCAAGGTCCAGCCATGGGGAGCCCGGATGATCGAAACGCCGTCCCTCGTGGACCAGTACTGCCACGGCGTACTGAGAACGGAGCTGGGCCTCGGCACCTTCGAGGCCCAACTCGCCCGCACCGAGGGCCCACCCGCACCCGGCACCACCCTGTTCGACACCCAGACAGGCTTCGCCGTACGACGATGGTGCCCGCCCCTGCTCGGTCTGGAACCGCACTGCCCGCCCGCCCGCTATCTCGCCCGGCGCCGTGAACTCGGCGTACTGGAGGCGGGCCGCAGGCTGCTGCGCGGCAGTGGCATCACGACGTATCTGATCGACACGGGCCTGCCCGGCGACCTCACCGGACCCGCCGAGATGGCGACGGCAGGGCAGGCGGACGCGCGGGAGATCGTCCGCCTCGAACTCCTCGCCGAACAGGTCGCCGACACCTCCGGCACCGTCGAGTCCTTCCTCGCCAACCTCGCCGAGTCGGTGCACGGCGCCGCGGGCAGCGCGGTCGCCTTCACCTCCGTGGCGGGCGTACGGCACGGTCTCGCGCTCGCGCCCGAACCGCCCGGCCCGGGTGAGGTGCGGGGCGCGGCGGGCCGCTGGCTGGCCGGGCGGCGCGTCGGCGGCCCGCTCAGCGATCCAGTACTCCTGCGACACCTGCTCTGGATCGCCGTGGCGTCCGGGCTGCCCCTCCAACTGCACGCCGGACTGGGCGAACCGGGCCTGCGCATCGACCGCACCGACCCCGTCCTGCTCACCGACTTCGTGCGCGCGACGGCCGGGCTCGGCACGGACCTGGTGCTGCTGCACAGCTACCCGTACCACCGGCACGCGGCTCATCTCGCCGGTGTCTTCCCGCACGTCTACGCCGACTCCGGCGCCGCGCTGGTCCGCACCGGTGCCCGCGCCGCGACCGTGCTCGCCGAGATCCTGGAGCTGGCCCCCTTCGGCAAGATCCTCTTCTCCAGCGGGGCCCACGGACTGCCCGAACTGCACGTCGTGGGCGCCCGGTTGTTCCGCGAGGCGCTCGGGCGGGTGCTCGGCAACTGGGTCGCGGAGGGGGCCTGGTCGCCGGCCGACGCGCAACGCGTGGCGGGACTGATCGCGGTCGGCAACGCAAAGAGGGTGTACGGGCTGGAGTGAGCTGTACAGACTGGGCGCATGCCGACCGACGCGTTGCTCACCCGCTTCCTGAACGAACTGGCCCCGCTGGAACCCGTCGCGGTGTGGGCCCACGGTTCGCTCGCCGGGGGCGACTACCAGGAGGGCCGCAGCGACCTGGACCTGATAGCCATCCTGGACCATCCCCTCAAGCCCAGCACCGCCCGCCAACTCGTCGCCCTGCACCGCGGGTTGCGCACCGACCCCCTCGCCACCCGCCTGCACTGCAGCTACCTCGCGCCCGGCACCCAGGACGCCCCGAACCAGCGGCACCTGACCTGGGCGCACAACCACGTCACCCGCCGGCCCGTCACGCCCGTCACCCGGCGTGAACTGCACGACTTCGGGCGGGTGTTGCACGGCGGCTCACCGAAGGACCTGCTGCCGACCGTGAGCGACCAGGAGCTGGGCGAGTTCGTCGTACGGGACCAGCGGGAGTTCTGGCGGCCGTCCGTGGACAAGGCGCAGCTGTGGCGTCAGGACATCTGGGTCGACCTGGGCCTGCTCACCTTCGCCCGGGCGACCGTCACCCGCAGGGAGGGCCGACTGATCACCAAGCGCGAGGCGCTCGACGTACTGCCGGGCCTCGGCGCCCCGGTGGAGGTCGTCGAGGACGTCGTACGGCGGCGTTACGACGATCCGGTACCGTCCGCCGCCGACTCCGTAGAGGGCGATTGGCTCGACCGCCGGGCGAAGCTGACCCGGGCGTACCTGGGCCCGGCGATCGACGACCTGGTGACCCGCTACGGGTGACGTCCTCCAGGTGAGCCGTCAGGGGTGATGCCTCACGCGCGCGTGGGCACCGACTGCTCCGTCGAGGGTCCGGGCAGATCCGCGAGGACATCGGGCCGCTCGCGCAGCGACAGGAGCACCCGCAGTACCCCGATCCACACCAGGCAGGAACCGAGCATGTGGAGGGCGACCAGGGCCTCGGGGAGGTTCGTGAAGTACTGGACGTAACCGATGACGCCCTGGGAGAGCAGGATCAGGAACAGGTCGCGGGTGCGGTCCAGGGGGCCCTTGGGGGCGTCGACGGCCTTGAGGACGAACCACAGGGCGAACGTCAGCGTGACCACGATCCAGGCGAGCACCGCGTGCAGCTTGGCGACCGTCTCCCAGTCGATCGGGATCCGGTCGACCTCCTTGGAGTCACCCGCGTGCGGTCCCGCGCCGGTGACCACCGTGCCGACCGCGATCAGCAGCACGGAGGCGGTGACCAGGAACCACACCAACTGCTGAACGGCCTTGCCGACCAGCGGTTTGGGTTCGCCGTCGCCCTCCTGGCTGCGCTGCCACGTCAGCGTGGCGACCGCGATCAGCGCCGAGGAGAGCAGGAAATGGGCCGCGACCGTGTACGGGTTGAGGCCGACGAGCACCACGATGCCGCCGAGGATCGCGTTGCTCATCACGATCCAGAACTGCGCCCAGCCCAGCCGGGTGAGAGTACGGCGGTAGGGCTTCTCCGAGCGGGCGGCGATGATCGCCCAGCCGACGGCGGCGCACAGCACGTACGTCAGCATCCGGTTGCCGAACTCGATGGCTCCGTGGAAGCCCATCGCGCTGGTCGTGGTGAGCGAGTCGTCCGTGCACTTGGGCCAGGTCGGGCAGCCGAGCCCGGATCCCGTCAGCCGCACGGCACCGCCGGTGACCACGATGACCACCGACATGACGAGCGCGGCGAGAGCGGCCCGCCGGACCGTCCGGGGATCCGGGGTCCAGCGTGCGGCGATGAAGGCGAGGGGATTGCGCGCGGCGGCTACGACGTCGGCGGGGGTCACGTTGGGCACGGGGACCATCGTAGGGGGGTGCTTGTGCACGCTTTCACGAGGGTCCCCCGGCGCGTGACTACTCCCAGCGGAAGAAGCGCCCGGCCGCCGCGAGCCCGACGACCGCCCACACGCCCAGAACCCCCAGGTCCCCCCACGGCATCCCGGCGCCGTGCTGCAACACGTCCCGCAACCCGTCCGAGAGGGCCGAGATCGGCAGCAGGCCGAGCACGTCCTGCACGCCCGCCGGGTACTTGTCCATCGGCACGATCACCCCGCCGCCGACGAGCAGCAGCAGGAACACCAGGTTCGCGGCGGCCAGCGTCGCCTCGGCCTTCAGTGTGCCCGCCATCAGCAGACCGAGACCCGAGAAGGCCGCCGTGCCGAGGATCAGGAGCAGGAACACCGCGACGGGGGTGCCGTGCGGGGACCAGCCCAGGGCGAAGGCGATCGCCGTCAGCAGGATGATCTGGAGGACCTCCGTGACCAGGACCGACACCGTCTTCGCGGCCATCAGGCCCCACCGGGGCAGCGGGGAGGACGCCAGGCGCTTCAGGACGCCGTAGCGGCGCTCGAAGCCCGTCGCGATGGCCTGGCCCGTGAAGGCCGTCGACATCACGGCCAGGGCGAGGATGCCCGGGGTGAGGAAGTCGACGGACCTGCCCTTGCCGGTGTCCACGATGTCCACCGAGCTGAACAGCACCAGGAGGAGGGTCGGGATGACCACCGTGAGGAGGAGTTGCTCGCCGTTCCGCAGGAGCATCTTCGTTTCGAGGACCGCCTGGGCCGCGATCATGCGGGGGAGCGGGGCCGCCCCCGGTGCGGGCGCGTAGGTCGCCGTGGTCATGAGCGCAGCTCCTTGCCGGTGAGTTCCAGGAACACGTCCTCCAGGGTGTGCCGTTCGACCGAGATCTTCTCCGGCATCACCCCGTGCTGCGCACACCAGGAGGTGACCGTGGCGAGCAGTTGGGGGTCGACCTTGCCGCCGACGCGGTAGGAGCCCGGGGTCAGTTCCACGGCCGTGGAGTCGGCCGGGAGGGCCTTCAGCAGGGAGCCGACGTCGAGGCCGGGGCGGCCGGTGAAGCGGAGGGTGTTCTCGGCGCCGCCGCGGCACAGCTCCTCGGGGGAGCCCTGCGCGATGACCTTGCCGGCGTCGATGACGGCGACGTCGTCGGCGAGTTGCTCGGCCTCGTCCATGTAGTGGGTCGTGAGGACGACCGAGACGCCGTCCGCGCGGAGGTCCCGGACCAGGTCCCAGGTCGCGCGGCGGGCCTGGGGATCGAGGCCGGCGGTCGGCTCGTCCAGGAAGATCAGTTCGGGGCGACCTACGACGGCCATGGCCAGGGCCAAGCGTTGTTGCTGGCCTCCCGAGAGGCGGCGGTACGTCGTGCGGCCGCAACTGGCGAGACCCAGGCGCTCGATGAGCGCGCCCACGTCCAGCGGGTGTGCGTGCAGCTTGGCGACGTGGCGGAGCATCTCGTCGGCGCGGGCGCCCGAGTAGACGCCGCCGGACTGGAGCATCACGCCGATTCTGGGGCGCAGTGCGGCGGACTCGCGGACCGGGTCGAGGCCCAGGACGCGCACCGTGCCGGAGTCCGGCTTCCGGTACCCCTCGCAGGTCTCGACCGTGGTCGTCTTGCCCGCCCCGTTGGGGCCCAGTACCGCGGTGACACCCGCATTGGCCACCAGGTCGAGGCCGTTCACCGCGGTCTTCGTGCCGTACCGCTTCACCAGGGCCTGGACCTGGAGCACGGGCTCGCTTCGCATGCGCCCGAGTCTAGGTACGCGGCGAGCGGCTCAGGCGGGCGGGTGCGGGATCTCCTCCTCACGGGGGCGGTGCAGGGGCAGCCAGCGCTCCGCGTAGGCCACGGCGTCGGCCACCGGGAACAGCCGTGCGTCGGCCGCGCCCACCCGCCCCCGTACGACCGGACGGTCCCGTTCGAAGTCGTGCCCCAGCTCGTCGAAGCGGTCCGAGGAGATCGACACCTCGGTCACCGTCTCCCAGCCGGCCGGTCCAGGACGGCCGACCTCGGCCGGCGGGGACGGGATGCGGTACTCGGCGAGATGGAAGCTCGTGCAGGTGTCGTAGCCCGCGCCGAGCAGCAGCACGCGCGCGTGGAGGGCCTCCAGACGGGCCAGCGGGCTGCGCTCGCCGAGCCGGCAGTCGGTCGCGTGGCCGTCCAGGATCTCGGCCGCGCGGGGGCCGATCGCCGCGAAGGACGTCTGCGGGTGCGCGGAGCGCCGGGCACCGGGCCAGGTGCGCAGGGTCTCCGGGACGACGCCCACGCCGCGCGAGGGCGTGACGAGGGGGTCGTAGGACGGCATGGAGGCGCGGATGGTGTCCCACCACTCGCGGGGGACCGGAGGGTTCGCCCAGTGGGCCGGGTCCGAGAGGTCGCCGGACTGGGTGGGGACGACCAGGGTGCCGTCCGGGCCGAGTGCGTCGAGGAGCCCCTGGATGACCGCCACGGCGCCTCCGCAGACCCATCCGAGTGAGCTCAGGGAGGTGTGCGCGAGGAGGATCTCACCGGGGCGGACGCCCAGGTCGCGCAGGTGTGCGGCGACTGTGTCCCGGGTGACAAGTGGGCCGGTGGGAGGGGGTGTGGGCATGGGTGTGGAGTGTCCCGTAAGGGGGTCGGTGGCGCCAGTGAATTGATCGATCAAAGATCGTTTTCGCAGGTCAGATTAGGTATGCCTAAGTGATGCAGCGCACCGTCCATCCGTCGGGCGCGGGTTGTCAGGCTCTGAGGAATTACGCAACAATGGCGTTGTGAAAAACGTTGGCGAGGCTCCGCAGGAGGAACTCGCGACCGGTGAGCGGTCCACCCGCAACCGTGTCGCGCGCTCCATCCTGGACCACGGCCCGTCGACCGTGGCCGACCTCGCCGGCCGGCTGGGGCTGACCCAGGCCGCCGTACGCCGTCATCTCGACGCACTCGTCGCCGACGACGTCGTGGAAGCACGTGAGCAGCGGGTCTACGGAGCGCGCACGCGCGGCCGGCCCGCGAAGGTGTTCGCCCTGACCGACTGCGGCCGGGACGCCTTCGACCAGTCCTACGACAAGCTCGCCGCGGACGCGCTGCGCTGGATCGCGCAGCGTGAGGGCGGGGACGAGGCCGTCGTGGCCTTCGCCCGCGACCGCATGGCCGCCCAGGCCATCGCGTACCGCGAGGTCGTCGAGGCCGCCGCGCCCGAGAACCGCGCGGAAGCCCTGGCCAAGGCCCTGAGCGTGGACGGGTACGCTGCTACGGCGCGTAGCGCACCGGTCGGTGAGCAGCTCTGCCAGCACCACTGCCCGGTCGCCCATGTCGCCGAGCAGTTCCCGCAACTGTGCGAGGCGGAGACAGAGCTCTTCTCCCAGCTGCTCGGCACCCATGTCCAGCGACTGGCGACCATCGCCCACGGCGACGGTGTGTGCACCACGTTCATCCCAAAGATTTCCAAGACCGTTTCTGATCTACCCCACGCATCTGCCAGTACCGCCGGGAGGAACCCCGCATGACGCTCCCCATCGAGGAGACCGCCCACCCCGAGCTCGAGGGTCTGGGCACGTACGAATACGGCTGGGCCGACTCCGACGTGGCCGGTGCCTCCGCCAAGCGCGGCATCAACGAGGACGTCGTCCGGGACATCTCCGGCAAGAAGAGCGAGCCGGAGTGGATGACCAAGCTCCGCCTCAAGGGCCTGCGCCTGTTCGAGAAGAAGCCCATGCCGAACTGGGGCTCCGACCTCTCCGGCATCGACTTCGACAACATCAAGTACTTCGTGCGCTCCACGGAGAAGCAGGCGGAGTCCTGGGAGGACCTGCCCGAGGACATCAAGAACACGTACGACAAGCTCGGCATCCCCGAGGCGGAGAAGCAGCGCCTCGTCGCCGGTGTCGCGGCCCAGTACGAGTCCGAGGTCGTCTACCACCAGATCCGTGAGGACCTGGAGGAGCAGGGCGTCATCTTCCTCGACACCGACACCGCCCTGAAGGAGCACCCGGAGCTCTTCAAGGAGTACTTCGGCACCGTCATCCCGGTCGGTGACAACAAGTTCGCGTCGCTGAACAGCGCGGTGTGGTCCGGCGGTTCGTTCATCTACGTGCCGAAGGGCGTGCAGGTCGAGATCCCGCTGCAGGCCTACTTCCGGATCAACACGGAGAACATGGGCCAGTTCGAGCGGACCCTGATCATCGTCGACGAGGGTGCCTACGTGCACTACGTCGAGGGCTGTACGGCGCCGATCTACAAGTCGGACTCCCTGCACAGCGCGGTCGTCGAGATCATCGTCAAGAAGAACGCCCGCTGCCGTTACACGACCATCCAGAACTGGTCGAACAACGTCTACAACCTGGTCACCAAGCGCGCCGTCGCCTACGAGGGCGCGACCATGGAGTGGATCGACGGCAACATCGGCTCCAAGGTGACGATGAAGTACCCGGCCGTCTACCTGATGGGCGAGCACGCCAAGGGCGAGACCCTCTCCATCGCCTTCGCGGGCGAGGGCCAGCACCAGGACGCCGGCTCCAAGATGGTCCACATGGCGCCGAACACCTCCTCCAACATCGTCTCCAAGTCGGTGGCGCGCGGCGGCGGTCGTACGTCCTACCGCGGTCTCGTCGAGATCGGCGAGGGCGCCCACGGCTCCAAGTCGAACGTGCTGTGCGACGCGCTGCTCGTCGACACGATCTCCCGCTCGGACACGTACCCGTACGTGGACGTCCGCGAGGACGACGTGTCCATGGGCCACGAGGCGACCGTCTCCAAGGTCTCCGAGGACCAGCTCTTCTACCTGATGAGCCGCGGTCTGACCGAGTTCGAGGCGATGGCGATGATCGTGCGCGGCTTCGTCGAGCCGATCGCCAAGGAGCTGCCGATGGAGTACGCCCTTGAGCTCAACCGGCTGATCGAGCTGCAGATGGAAGGCGCGGTCGGTTAACACCGGTCTTCTTTAAGAAGCAGCAAGCGAATTCTGACGCAGGAAAGAGAGCAGACCGACAGCCATGGCTGAGGCTCAGAGTATTCCGGTGGGGTCCACCACCGCCGGCGCGGTGGCAGTTGCCGCCGAGTCGACCGTCGCCACGCGCATGAGCGCGCCCCCCTCCTTCGACGTGGCGGACTTCCCGGTCCCCCACGGCCGCGAGGAGGAGTGGCGGTTCACCCCGCTGGAGCGCCTGCGCGGGCTGCACGACGGCACCGCGGTCGCCACCGGCGAGGGCGTGAAGGTGGACGTCCAGGCCCCCGAGGGCGTCACCGTCGAGACCGTGGGCCGCGAGGACGCGCGCCTCGGCAGGGCGGGCACCCCCGTGGACCGCGTCGCCGCCCAGGCGTACTCGGCGTTCGAGAAGGCCGGCGTGATCACCGTCCCCAAGGAGACGGTCCTCACCGAGCCGATCCGGATCGCCGTGCACGGCGAGGGCGGGGTCGCCTACGGCCACCAGGTCGTCGAACTCGGAGCCTTCGCCGAGGCCGTCGTCGTCATCGACCACACCGGTGACGCGGTCCTCGCCGCCAACGTCGACTACGTCATCGGCGACGGCGCCAGGCTGACCGTCGTCTCCGTCCAGGACTGGGACGACAAGGCCGTGCACGTCGGCCAGCACAACGCGCTGATCGGCCGCGACGCCACCTTCAAGTCGTTCGTCGTCACCTTCGGCGGCGACCTCGTACGACTGCACCCGCGCGTGGCCTACGCAGGACCCGGCGGCGAGGCCGAGCTGTTCGGCCTGTACTTCACGGACGCCGGCCAGCACCAGGAGCACCGCCTCCTGGTCGACCACAACGTCCCGCACTGCAAGTCCAACGCCGTCTACAAGGGCGCGCTCCAGGGCGAGGGCGCCCACGCCGTGTGGATCGGTGACGTGCTCATCGAGGCCAAGGCCGAGGGCACCGACACGTACGAGATGAACCGCAACCTCGTGCTGACCGACGGTGCCCGCGTCGACTCCGTGCCGAACCTGGAGATCGAGACCGGCGAGATCGTCGGCGCCGGACACGCCTCCGCGACCGGCCGTTTCGACGACGAGCAGCTCTTCTACCTGATGGCCCGCGGCATCCCGGCCGACGAGGCCCGCCGTCTGGTGGTCCGCGGCTTCTTCGCCGAACTGGTCCAGCAGATCGGTGTCGCCGACATCCAGGAGCGGCTGCTGGAGAAGATCGACGCGGAGCTGGAGGCGTCGGTCTGATGTCGTTCGTACGCGCCTGTGGGCTGAGCGAGCTGGAGGAGGACACCCCGAAGCGGGTGGAACTCGACGGCACGCCGGTCTCGGTCGTCCGTACCGCGGGAGAGGTGTTCGCGATCAACGACATCTGCTCGCACGCGAACGTCTCGCTCTCCGAGGGCGAGGTGGAGGACTGCCAGATCGAGTGCTGGCTGCACGGCTCCGCGTTCGACCTGCGCACCGGCAAGCCGTCCGGCCTTCCCGCCACGCGCCCCGTACCCGTTTACCCCGTAAAGATCGAAGGGGGCAGCGTCCTCGTTGACGTACGCGCCTCCCTCACCCAGGAGTCCTGAGGAACCCATGGCAACGCTTGAAATCCACGACCTGCACGTCACCGTCGAGGCCGACAACGCCACGAAGGAGATCCTCAAGGGCGTCGACCTCACCGTGAAGCAGGGCGAGACCCACGCCATCATGGGCCCGAACGGCTCCGGCAAGTCGACCCTCGCCTACTCGCTCGCCGGCCACCCGAAGTACACGATCACCGGCGGCACCGTCACCCTCGACGGCGAGGACGTCCTGGAGATGTCCGTCGACGAGCGCGCCCGCGCCGGCCTGTTCCTCGCGATGCAGTACCCGGTCGAGGTCCCCGGTGTGTCCGTCTCCAACTTCCTCCGTACGTCCGCCACCGCCATCCGCGGTGAGGCGCCGAAGCTGCGCACCTGGGTGAAGGAGGTCCGGGAGACCATGGAGCGCCTCTCCATGGACCCCGCCTTCGCCGAGCGCAACGTCAACGAGGGCTTCTCCGGCGGTGAGAAGAAGCGCCACGAGATCCTTCAGCTGGAGCTGCTCAAGCCGAAGATCGCGATCCTCGACGAGACCGACTCCGGCCTGGACGTCGACGCCCTGCGCGTCGTCTCCGAGGGCGTCAACCGGGTCCGCGAGACCGGTGAGGTCGGCACCCTGCTGATCACGCACTACACGCGCATCCTGCGCTACATCAAGCCCGACTTCGTGCACGTCTTCTCCGGCGGCAAGATCGTCGAGTCCGGCGGCGCCGAGCTCGCCGACAAGCTGGAGAACGAGGGCTACGAGGTCTACACGAAGGGTGGCGTATCCGCGTGACGCAGACGCCGGGCCTCCTCACGAGTACTTCTCAGCTGCTCGACGAGGCGATCCGCAAGGACTTCCCCATCCTGGACCGCACGGTCCACGACGGTAAGAAGCTCGTGTACCTGGACAACGCGGCGACCTCGCAGAAGCCGCGCCAGGTGCTGGACGCCCTGAACGAGTACTACGAGCGCTACAACGCCAACGTCCACCGCGGTGTGCATGTGCTCGCCGAGGAGGCCACGGCGCTGTACGAGGGCGCGCGCGACAAGGTCGCCGCGTTCATCAACGCGCCCAGCCGCGACGAGGTGATCTTCACCAAGAACGCCTCCGAGTCGCTCAACCTCGTGGCCAACATGCTGGGCTGGGCCGACGAGCCCTACCGCGTGGACCACGAGACCGAGATCGTCATCACGGAGATGGAGCACCACTCCAACATCGTGCCGTGGCAGCTGCTCTCGCAGCGCACGGGCGCGAAGCTGAAGTGGTTCGGCCTCACGGACGACGGCCGGCTGGACCTCTCGAACATAGACGAGGTCATCACGGAGAAGACGAAGATCGTCTCCTTCGTGCTGGTCTCGAACATCCTGGGCACGGTCAACCCGGTCGAGAAGATCGTGCGCCGCGCGCAGGAGGTCGGGGCCCTGGTCCTGATCGACGCCTCGCAGGCCGCGCCGCACATGCCGCTGGACGTCCAGGCGCTCCAGGCCGACTTCGTGGCCTTCACCGGCCACAAGATGTGCGGCCCGACGGGTATCGGTGTGTTGTGGGGCCGCCAGGAGCTCCTGGAGGACCTCCCGCCGTTCCTCGGCGGCGGCGAGATGATCGAGACCGTGTCGATGCACTCGTCGACGTACGCACCCGCCCCGCACAAGTTCGAGGCGGGCACCCCGCCGATCGCCCAGGCAGTCGGGCTCGGCGCGGCGATCGACTACCTGTCGGCGATCGGCATGGACAAGATCCTCGCCCATGAGCACGCGCTGACCGAGTACGCGGTGAAGCGCCTGCTGGACGTCCCCGACCTGAAGATCATCGGCCCCACCACGGCCGAGGACCGGGGCGCGGCGATCTCCTTCACGCTCGGCGACATCCACCCGCACGACGTGGGCCAGGTGCTGGACGAGGAAGGCATCGCGGTCCGGGTCGGCCACCACTGCGCGCGGCCGGTCTGCCTCCGCTACGGAATTCCTGCGACCACGCGAGCGTCGTTCTATCTGTACTCCACGCCGGCCGAGATCGACGCACTGGTCGACGGTCTGGAGCACGTACGGAACTTCTTCGGCTGAGGGGCTGGCTGAGATCGTGAAGCTGGATTCGATGTACCAGGAAGTCATCCTGGACCACTACAAGCACCCGCACGGCCGGGGCTTGCGGGATGGCGACGCCGAGGTGCACCACGTCAACCCGACGTGCGGCGACGAGATCACGCTGCGCGTGAAGTACGACGGCGAGCAGATCACCGACATCTCCTACGAGGGCCAGGGCTGCTCCATCAGCCAGGCCTCGGCCTCCGTACTGAACGACCTCCTCGTCGGCAAGGAGCTGTCCGAGGCGCAGCGGATCCAGGAGACCTTCCTGGAGCTGATGCAGTCCAAGGGCCGCACCGAGCCCGACGAGGCGATGGAGGAGGTGCTGGAGGACGCGATCGCGTTCGCCGGTGTCTCCAAGTACCCGGCACGGGTGAAGTGCGCCCTCCTCAGCTGGATGGCGTGGAAGGACGCGACGGCCCAGGCCCTGGGCGGAGCCGACGCCGACGCGGAAAGGAAGACGGCATGAGTGACACCGAGACCATGGAGATCAAGCCCGCCTCCGAGGAGGAGGTCCGCGAGGCCCTCCTCGACGTCGTCGACCCCGAACTGGGCATCGACGTCGTCAACCTCGGCCTGATCTACGGCGTGCACATCGACGACGCGAACATCGCGACCATCGACATGACGCTGACCTCGGCGGCGTGCCCGCTGACGGACGTCATCGAGGACCAGGCCAAGTCCGCCACGGACGGCCTCGTCAACGAACTCCGCATCAACTGGGTGTGGATGCCGCCGTGGGGTCCGGACAAGATCACGGACGACGGGCGCGAGCAGCTTCGGGCGCTGGGGTTCAACGTCTGAGCCCTCGGGTTCTTCTGGATCCACTGGAAACGGCCATACCTTTCGGGTATGGCCGTTTCGCTGCATCTTCTGGTGCGGGGTGCGGGGTGCGGGGTGCGGGGTGCGGGATGTGCTGGACTGGCGGATTCCCCTCGGAGAGAGCACGCGAAGTCGTCATCGGGCCGGGCGAGGCCGTGGGCTGGGTGGTGCTCGCCGATCCCAACACTTCTGACTACCAGTTCTGAGCGTATCGGCTGGTCAGGCAACACAGAAGCCCTGCCCGGCAGTTGGCCGCATGGGCAGCTACCTGGGAGTGCCCTAGTCGACGGGAGCGAGCCCCCATTCCGCACGATCCGCTTGCTGATCCTGAATCTCTGTGTACCACTGGTCTGCCTGCGGGGACTCAGGACCATGGAAGTCAACTGCGGACCGGGCGAAGGCGATAGCTCCGCGGGTGCCCCAATCAGTGACCGCAACTAGGTCTTCGTGCGTGACTCCCGCTGCTTCGAAGATTCCGAGGGGTTCTTCATTCGCCATGGCAGAGACGGTATCGACGGATGCCCCTGCTGCGAGGGCGAAACGTCTGATTCCAACACGTAGGAACCCCGCCCGGACGAGTGTCCGAACGGGGCGTTTTCATGTGCGCGGACGGGGCTTGTCCAGCGAGGACCTCAGGGCATCAGTTCCCGTCCGTCTCCAAACACTCAGGGCACGTGACGGCTCGCTGCCACTCGGTCACCTTGCCGGTAGCGCCGCATACCGGCTTTCCCTCGCTGAGGCTGTGAACGGTCAGAACATCCTCCCCGGCCGTGCCGGTGAGTTCGCCAGTGGGCGCCAGGAGGTCTTGGTCATCGGTCATGGTCACTTGCTGGTCTCTCTGGTTGCGTTGCGGGGGTCGTTCGGGTGGCCGGAGAACGTGTGGGTGTGCATGTCGATCACGACTTGGCGAGCCATCGCGGGACTGTTCGTCGCGATTGCGGCCGTCAGACTTGCGCGTAGCCGGGCACACACCGGGCAGATGTCGGGGTCAACTTGGTCGGTGCGAGGGGTTCTCAGGTCTGCGCCCAAGAGCAACAGCGGTGGCTCGCTCACCTATTGCTCACCCCCTGCCGCCAAGGACAAGGGAGCGGGCAGGGAGGGGAGTTGGGGGCGAGGAGACGGAGGACCCTCAGTGTCGAGCGCTCCGCCGTACTGCGTCCACCAGCCCTCGGGCGAACCCGCATACGGCCCGTCCGGATCATCTACGAGACTGACCAACTTGGGGGCAGGTAACGCGCCCACACGAACGCAGGCCCGCTTCACAGGGGCGGTCACTGGGGGCACTCCAAGTGCCGGTACCGAACGGCGGGACTGAGTGAGGCTTCCCGAAACTCAACCCGGCGGCAGAGTTCGAGCGACTCGATTCGCTGCTGACAGTCGGGGCACGTCTCACCTGAGGGTGCGTAGGTCGTGTACTCCCCCTGTCTCGCGTCGGTGTCAGCCTCTGCGCGCTGGGGACTTCCCTGAAGTCTGGTTGTAGCTTTGGGCATTGCCGTCAACCTCCTACCGGTTGGTGGCCACGCCCCCGGACGTTCGCCGCGTCGCGGGGGTCTGACCGTTCGGCACGTGGGTCGCGCCGTCTGAAAAGCTTCAGCCGTACAAGGCACCTCCGGGAACCGCGAACGGGGAACCCCGCAAGCCCATTTGGGGAACCCCTCGGAAGCACCCGGACTACCCTGAGACGAGATCACTTCCGTCCCCGCAAGGTGGTGGCGCTCATGGACGATCGCGAGACACGGCGCATCGGTTACTCGCTGACGCTCCCTGACACGCTGCTACAGAGCGATGCCATGCGCGGAGCTTGCGCGGCCCGTGACTTTCAGGAGATCTTTCGTCTCGTCAACAGACGCACGGGATCCAGTTACGCAGTGATGGCTGCCGCAGTCGGCAAGATGACCAGTTCACGTGTAAGTGATGTAATCCGTGGCGTACGGAGAATTCGCGGGCAGGAAGTGATCGAACGCGTAGCTGACGGCTTCGGCATCCCCGGTGAAATGCTTGGGTTACCTCAGCGACCGTGGGAGGGTTCCCCGGAAAAAGGCCGTCTGCGTCAATCCCCGACCTACTCTGACCCAAGTCAAGAGGCGGCGGACGCAACGCATCTCTTCCCACGGAGCGACGAAGGAACTCTTACCACTACTCATTCTGATGTGCTTCTGGTCTCGGTGTGGATCGGGGGGAGGAAACAGATCGTGTCCATCAGCCGGCGAACCCTGATCACTGGCGCGATCGGCGCTGCCCTACAAGCAGCAGACCTAGCGCCATTTCCAGAACCCGTTAATGAGGCCAATCCAGTCTCCGCACCCTTGCCCAAGCTCGACGCAACCCGCATCGAAGCAGCTATAGAACACCTCCGAGACATGTGGCATTCTCTTGTCCGGGCCGACAATCTCTTCGGTCCACGGCACGCTCTCATGTCAGTGCATCAACAGCTATCCATCCTCGAATCGCTTCTGGAATACACCAGAGGTGCGCAGCGTTCCGAGTTGCTGAGACTAGCCGCCCAATATGCTGAGTCCGCTGCATGGCTGCATGAAGACTCGGCGGACATGCCGAACGCCACAAAGTGGACCAGCCAAGCCATGGAATGGGCAACCGAGTCCGGCGATCAAGCAATGGTGACGTGGACGCTTTTCCGCAAGAGTCAGCAAGCCACTACGAAGAGGAATGCAGCACAGACTATTAGTCTTGCTCAAGCAGCCCAACGAAATAGCTCCGTCCTCACAAGACCCATGCGAGCGGCTGCCATGCAGCAGGAGGCACACGGGTACGCATTGGATTCAGACGAGGTTTCTTGCCACGCCCGTCTGGACACTGCCCACGAATTTGCAGCCTCGCCTGACACAAAGGGAGACGCTCGTTCAGGGCACGGAGATTTCTGCACTGCAAGCTACATCGAGATTCAGCGCGCTAACTGCTGGCTAACCCTAGGGCGGCCCGATCTAGCCGTGCCACTTTTTGAAACTGCGCTCGACGAACTTCCCGACGCCTATCAGCGTGACCGAGGTCTCGCCCAAGCCCGTCTGGCGCTGGCGTACGCCGGGATACGAGAGTACGACTCGGCGGCAGCGCAAGCCACCTCCGCACTGAGCGTCGCGCGGAGTTCCGGATCATTGCGCACGATGCACGAGACGGTCTCCGCAGTTAACGCGCTTGGGGAAGTTCAAACCTCACAGGCGGTTTCTCAACTGTTTGACGCCATTAAGGAAGAGGGGAATTTCTGAAGTGGCGAACGCGTACGAGATGGCGGCCATGCGTCGCGCAATCGCAATTTCTGCTCAGGGCCTGGGGTCAACCAGCCCGAATCCACCTGTTGGCTGTGTCATTCTCGACAGTGAAGGACGATCGGTCGGCGAGGGATATCACGCACGCAAGGGTGAACCACACGCAGAGGTCAACGCACTCAATGCCGCGGGAAAGCAGGCAGAAGGTGGAACAGCCGTCGTAACGCTGGAACCGTGTAATCACTACGGACGCACACCACCTTGCCGCGAAGCCCTACTCAATGCGAATGTGGCAAAAGTGCTCATTGCCATAATGGACCCGACCTCTCGCGGTGAAGGCGGAGCAGCGCTTCTACGGAAATCAGGAGTAGAAGTTGAAAAGAACTTCCTAAAAGATGAGGCCCTTCTAGTTCTGGGCCCTTGGCAAGCTTCCCTGAGTCACGGCCGGCCATTCATTACATGGATCTACGAAGCAAGCGCAGACGGGAAACCTGACTTTAATTCCGCGCAGGATATTGCCTTTGAAGAAGCGGACATGCTGCGAAGGTCTTATGATCTCGTGGTTAACCAGGAAGGCGGCGTCGAAGAAGGCGATCCGGGGAGTCACGGTGAGGATGTATTCCGACTTCCGCATGGGGTGCTGGGCAACGACTTTGATGAAATGGCAAATGCGGTCAGAGGTACAGGGGTGCGATCTATTTTGCTATCCGGTGCAGTCGATAATTTTTCGCGGATTGCTTCAGCCGGAATGGTTGATCAGGTGATCTCCTATCTGCCGCAGACTCCGCCCTCTTATTCACCGGGGAAGGATGCTGGAAGGACTACCGCGATTCCGGACGGGTATCGACTGACCGAGGTTGTCCGGATTGCATCGCATGTCCGCCTGGTGGGACGCAGAGCTTAAAGCGTGCAGAAAACAAGAAAAGCCCTACTCCTCGAGTCGGGAAGTAGGGCTTTCTCGCGCAACGGAATTTGTTAAATCTTCCCCGCGCAAATACCTCAATGAGCCACGCGAGCTTTTTCCCTCCCTGCCGTTCTTTTACGGAAGGGCGAGGGGGGCACCCGCCTGGTCGGCTACGACCGACGGGGCTGGACGCGCTTGGAAGCCCAACCGCCCGGCTGGTGCTTCGCGGTCTCCTTGTTGTGGCACGTCGTGCACAGCGGATGGAGCCGAGAGAACGAGTCCGGATCTTTGGCGACCAGCGCGCGGTGCGACTCGGGCTGATTTGGGGTAATCGTCGGAGAGACACGAACGGGACTACAGCGGGACTACCGCTGAGCCGTGGTGCTCAACCGTCACACATGGTGCGCTTAGGCCATGACATCGACGAGCCAACCCGAGCGCCGTGCACCCGCCTTCGAACTCCGCTGTGGAGGTCTGCATTTGACCATCGAGCGCATCCCTCGTTGGCGCGTTTCAAAATGGCTGGTGGCAGCTCTCACCACTGCCACAGGAAGCGGGCTCGCGGCGTGGCTTACGTCCCGACGGTGACGCTCAAAGCAGCCGGGTACCGAGCAAGGTGGGTGGGGCTTGCAGTGCATGGGAAACCACCTCCAGCGAGGGCCCAGGCCGGCAACTTGGACATAAAGATTAGATAAGGAGTTCAGTCACTGCGCGTAAAACACCTAACGCGTTCCTTACGCCGTTGCCGGGCAAGCTAGGACCGATGCCACCGGGCACCACCGATGTAGAGGGGACTCGATGGAGCGCCAGACCGCCCGCCAACAGCAGCAGATACCAGCCTTTGAACTCAGGGTGGGAGGGCTTCACTTGACGATCCAGCGAGTCCCCGGATGGCTGGTGGCAGCTCTCGCCACGACCACAGGTAGCGGACTCGCGGCTTGGCTCACATCCCGGTGACCCACATCGGATCGGGCGCTCTGTTCGTTTTTGATCATATGAACGCCCCGGTATCTGTGGAATTTGACGTGCCGTCCGAGACACGGTGTCCTGCATCCATGACCAGGAACACGAGTGGCGGCGGCAATGGCCGTTCCCAGACCCATCCATTCGAACTCCACCCCGATGGAGTCGATGTGAGCGTGCACCACGTGCCAAACAACCCCATTGCGTGGCTGGGGGTAGCGTTCTTGGCCGTTGGTGCCGGTCTGGTACACATCAGCGGGGATTGGGTGCGGGCAGAAAGTCCTCACCTGTCTTGACCAAGTGGCAGCCATGGCAGAGGGGTTGAACGTTCGTGTCCGTAGCCTCGCCACGAGGGCGAGCGGCTACAGGTGGTCCACATCCACCACGTCCGCGAGGACGAGCAACCCGCACCGTGCACAGCGAGCACCACCACGGGTACCAACCAGAGCACGGAGCCGAGCGGCGGCCTGCCACACCCGGTATCAGGAGGGCGCGGGGACTTACGCCGCGTCGTAGCCATCTGGAGGGACGATCAGCGGAGCTATCTCTGTACCGTCCGGAAGTCGTGGCGTGAGATCTACCAGGATGAGCCGGCCAGCAGTGCCCGGAGCACGCATCCGCTGCTCACCGCGCGGCATGTATGTTCCGTCCTCGGGGTTGTCGGCAGCCAACTCGGGCCAGATGGGCCGACCTTGCGCGTCGCGCGGGAAGTACGGGTAATCCCCGTCCGGTCCGGGGTCGAGAGCATCAGTGGTCATGGTCAGCCCGTCCCCGAGACGTAGGCTTCGCGCGCCTCGTCCAGCTCGCGGGCGAACTCTGCGCCTTGTGCCGCCGCCTGCTTCTCTACCGCGCTCACGACCTCCTCAAGGATCCGCACGTCGTACCAACGCTGCTCGGGTGCCGTAACGGGCTCGCCCAACGCGGTCTGTGCCCGCTGGGCTTCGGTGACGACGTGACCGCGCTTGTAACGTGCCGCCCGGTATTCGACGTACGCCGCGAACCACGGCTCCGCAGTGAGCAGTTCAACGAATCGTGCGTGCGCATTGTCGCCGGAGCGAGCGGCGGTATCGGCTCGTTCCCACCACGTGTCGGCAAGGCCACGGTTGTACTCCGCCGAGCGTTCGGTGCGCCGTGCCAGTTCCGCCCCCTGCGCCTCCTCCAACTGGGCTTGCGCGTCAGCGAGCGGGCCGGACAGCTTCTCCGCCTGGGCCCGCAGCTTCGCTACTCGCTCGGCAGCCTTTTCGATCTCGGTCGTCATGCTCAGTTGCCTTCCTTGTTCACGTCACGCCCGTGCGCGGCGGCATTTTCCTTGTCGTTCTGGTAGTAGCCGAGACTCATACGAGCCGAGATGCCCATCCGGTCGAAGATCTCGGGGTGGGAAGCTTCGAGCTTCGCAAGCTCTTCCATCCGCTCGTCTCGCTTCCAGGCGTCTGCGCGGCTCTGACCCTTGTTGCGCGGACCGTCCAGGAAACCGACTTCGCTCAGAATGTGACTCATTGCTTTCTCCATCGTTCGTGTTCGGCGCGTGAGGGATCCCGCTGTGTGAGCGGGCATCTGCTGTACGGCGGGACGCCGTTCCGGTCCCCCACTCTGTTGTGGGGACCAGCAGATTCCCGGGGTGCTCTCTCCGGGACAGGTGGGGACGGACGCGATCCAGTCCCTCTATGTGCTGTAGAGCGGCAAGTTCCCGGACTCGGCCCGGGGTTCGGGGCTCGCTGCCTCCTGCGGTGCACCAACGGGCAGTTGGTTCCCGTCTGCTGGTCCATGGCGGAATGACGGTTCGGATGCCGTTTTGGTTTTCTCTCTATTTTTTCTTGTGCATTCAAAAAAGTAGGTCTATCCGTCATACCGTCATGGGCTGCCCGCTGGTCGTGCTGCCCCTCGCAGCCCCTCGGTCGTCCGTGCGCGGGCATGGGACAGCCCCGGCGGTCACATGGACTACCGGGGCTGTCACGGGGCCATACAAGGGTGCTACGTGAGGACCGGAACGCGCTCGGGGTGCTCTCGGGCAGGGTCGGTGACGGGCTCGGCGAGGGTGTGCACCGGTTCGGCCGTGGTCTCCGCAAGCCGTGCCACGGCACCGGGCACCGGGGGGACGTCCGCTCCGGTGGCTTCGGCTTCGGTGTCCGCAGCGGCTACGGCCACACCTTCCGCGGCGGGGTCCAGCTCACCCATCATGGTGAAGTCCACGCGGGACGTGTCCAGCTTCCGCCATCCGCCGCGAGTACCGCGCCGGACGTCCAGCCGCACCCCCGCTTCAATGAGCATGGCTCGCCGGCCCGCCGTGTCTGCGGCTTCCCACTCGTCGGCGAACGTGCGGCCCGTGGGGGTCACGACGCGCTGCGGGTCGACCTTTTCGCGGGTCTCCAACTCGGCTATGCGTGCGTCCAACGCGTCCGCGCGTTCCTGCCACAGTGCGGCAGCGTGCTTGGACTTCTGGCGCCCCTTCTGTTCCTGGTGCTCGGCGAACTCGGCCATGGTGGAACGGAGTTCGGGTTCCGGGTCGTAGCCGGGAATCTCGACCACATGCGTGGTCTGGACGGAGCCGGCCAGCCGCAGGAACTCGGCACTGACGTGGTCGTCCGCCCAGTCCGCGCGGATGTTGGCGGGCAGCGTGCACAGGTCGCCCCGTGCGTGGCTGTTGCACTTGTAGAAGGGGTTCACGCTCGCGCCGTTGCGGGTCGGCTTGGACAGGTACATGCGGCCCCCGCACGAGTCGCAGTGGATCACCCGCAACAGCAGTGCGTCCGTGTCCGACCGTTCCCGGTTGTCGATGCTGCGGGAGTCCAGCACCGCGCCGATGCGGTCGAACTCCTCGCGCGTCATGATCGGCTGTTCCGTCGCCATGACCGGGTTGCCCTGCGCGTCCCGGACGGGGTTGCCCCTGTGCATCTTCCAGCCGAGCAAGGACTCATTGCGCAGCATCCGCGTAATGACCGCAGGGTTCCACTGGAACGCGTCCTTGGTCTTGCCCCTCTCCCCGCCGGTCTTGCCGCCGGTCGCGCGCCC
This sequence comes from Streptomyces sp. NPDC088350, assembly GCF_044753545.1. Taxonomy (NCBI): domain Bacteria; kingdom Bacillati; phylum Actinomycetota; class Actinomycetes; order Kitasatosporales; family Streptomycetaceae; genus Streptomyces; species Streptomyces sp. NPDC088350. Next base: position 453,560 of record NZ_JBIVNL010000007.1, read on the forward strand.
CTTCTTGATCGCCCAGTGGTCACGCGGGGTCGGGATCTTGTCCACGTTCAAGCCCACGGCGATAGCGGCAACCGTCACGCCCTCCAACAGCTCACGGACGATGCGCTCAATGACCTTGACGGCATCGAGGTCCGGTACGAGCGTCCAGCCCACCCCGCCTTGTTCCTCGGGCATCGGGGCGGGCATGTAGCCGTACGGCGGACGCGAGCCGCGCCACCGCAACGGCATCTTGCGAATGGCAGCCATGGCACCGGTGACCCGGTCCTTGATGCTCTGCGACTCCACCTGTGCCGCAAAGGCCAACATGAGCATCATGAGTTCGCTCATGGGGTCCATCGGGTTGCGGAAGTCGAACACCAGCCGACCCCCGCCGATGCCCTCGGCAAAGACCAACATCTTGCGGTGCTCGCGCGCCCACTTCGCGAGTTCGTGCATGTGGCTCATGGACCGGATGGCACGGTCGAACCGCCACCAGACAAGCGCGTCGTACTCGTCGGGGCGGGCGAGCCATCCGCCGAGCTGCGGACGGTCGAAGGGGCCGAACGCGGACGCGCTCACGTCCAGGTCGACGGCTTCGCGCAGCGCGTCACCCTCGCCGAAATCGATTCCGAGGGCTGCCGCCGCGATGTCGTCGGCTTCGCGCTGCCGCTCGGGGCTGGTGGTCTCGTCAGTGAGTACAGACAGCCGGACGCACCGCACCCCCCGAAGGGTCTCGGTGAAGACCGTCCCTACCAGGGGGTTGCGGGTAGTGGTCATGCTCTCTGTGGGGACCAGAGAGTTCCTGACGTTCTCGCCCTTGACCAGCACCGATGCCACCACGGCAACACTCCAGAACTACTAGTTCCGTGTGTTGGGAGACCCCGAGGGCAACGAGTTCTGCGTACGGCTGCCCAAGGCCTCGCTGATCGCCTTTCGTGACGTGACCGTCCAGGGGCCCTAGTTGAGCCCGTCCACCAGCCGGAACGCCGAGTCCTGCTGGTACAGGCCGCTGTTCTGGTACCTGTCCAGTTTGAGCTGGAAGTTCTGGTGGCGCAGGAAGCGGCCCGGGTAGTTGACCGACTCCAGCATCACCGCGCCGGGGTAGGACGAGGGGCGGGGGCAGAAGGTCGCGTCCTGTTTGAAGAGGGGCGAGCCGTCGTTGCGTTCCGCGCGGAGGATGAAGTCGCGGTGGCGGAGGTAGCTGCCGTCGGCCGTCGCGAAGGAGTAACAGGAGCTGTTGGCAAGGCCCTTGACCAGTTTGAAGGTGGCGGCGCGGCGGGCGGCGGCGGAGCCGATCGGGTTGAGCTTGACGTAGTCGCCGTTCACCTGCCAGTAGCGGTCCGGGTAGTTGACCGAGCGCACCGACTTCCAGGCGGCCGAGGAACTCGACGAGCCGGACGATCCGGATGAGCCGGACGAGGACGAACCCCCGTGGGACGAGGTCGACTTGGACGGCGAGGGCGCCTTCGCGGAGGGCTTGGAGCTGTGTTCCGCGGCGGCTGTCGACGTGCTGGGCGCCTTCGGGGAGGCCGGCGTGTGCTCGTCGGGTGTGGGGGTGCTCTTCTTCGACGGTGAGGCGTAGGAGAGCAGGCCGGGACCGTCCGTGCCGACCGCTGCCGTCGGATCGGCCTCCTTCGTGCGTGCTGCCTCGTCCGGTGACTTGTCCATCACGGCGATGGCGGCGACACAGGTGAGGACGGTGGTAAGGGCGAGGGCCCCGGCCAGCCAGAGCCGGCGGGTTCCGGGGGCCCGGGAGCTGTCGGGGGTCCAGCCGTTCTCCCAGGGGGAGTTGGGGGAAGGCGGGGGCGAACTGTCTGGCATGCGCTGTTCCTCCAGCGGCGCCCATGGCGACGGCCGTGACCGTGTGAGCCAGGTGTGTGAACGGTGAAACAGTAGTGGAGCGAGAGGACTCCGAGCAGCCGTTTCAGCGAGCGGTTTCTAGGAGATTCCCGGGCTCCGGTGCGCCGTAGCGGACTCTTGCGTGACGTATGGGACGTCGCGTCCCATTCCCGGTGCCTGATCCGCGAGCCGGACAGGCCGGACGGCATCTGGACGACCGCTCTGTGGGTCATCTGTGCCACCGCTGTTATGTACACTCGTACACATGGGATTCCTGATGCTCCTCACGGCGATCGCCGCGGAGGTGGGCGGCACCACCGCCATGAAGTTCAGCCACGGCTTCAGCCGGCTGTGGCCGTCGGTTCTCACGGTGCTCGGGTACGCCGTGTCCTTCGCGCTGCTCGCGCAGACGCTGAAGTCCATGTCGGTGGGTACGGCCTACGCGATCTGGTCGGGGCTCGGTACCGCGGCGATCGTGGGAATCGGGACGGTGTTCCTCGGCGAGGGCATGACCGTCGCGAAGGCCGCCGGAATCGCGCTGATCATCATGGGAGTCGTGGTGCTCAACATGGGCGGTGCGCACTGATGGCCCGGCGCTACGACCCCGAGCGGCGGCAGCGGATCATCGACGCGGCGATCCGGGTGGTCGGGGAGAAGGGCATCGCCGGGCTCAGCCACCGCTCCGTCGCCGCCGAGGCCGATGTTCCGCTCGGCTCGACGACGTACCACTTCACGACCCTCGACGAGCTGATGGTCGCCGCACTGCGCCAGGCCAACGAGGGCTTCGCCAAGGTGATCGCCGCGCGCGGCGGGCTGGAGGACCCGGACACCGACCTGGCCGGGGAACTGGCCGGCTGGATGGCGGAGTGGCTCGCGGGTGACCGCACGGGCGTCGAGCTGGAGTACGAGCTGTATCTGGCCGCCCTGCGCCGCCCCGCGCTGCGCCCCGTCGCCGACGAGTGGGCCCGCGACCTCGCCGAGCGGCTCTCCCGGCGGACGGACCCGGTCACCGCGCGGGCGTTGGTCGCGCTGATGGACGGGATCTGTCTCCAGGTGCTGCTGACGGACGCGCCGTACGACGAAGGGTATGCGCGGGAGGTGCTGGGGAGGGTGATTCCGCGGCCGGCGGGGAACTGAGAAGTCCGCCCGCGTCCTCCGTGGACTCTCGGCCCCCACCGGGTAACAGGCGGCGACACCACGGCATTTCGGCCCTGACGAATCGGGGGAAGCCTTGTGAGTGGAGCACCGCCGACGGCGGCGCGGGCCGGGGACGACGCGGAGATCGTCGCCCAGTCGGCGGAGAGACCGGAGCTGTTCGCCCCGCTCTACGACCGGTACGCGCCGGACATCCACCGCTACGCCGCCCGACGTCTGGGCGACGGCGCGGCGGACGACTCCCCCACACTCGAATGCGCTCGCGGGGGCCCCATCGCCGACACGTTCCTCGCCGCGTTCCGCGAGGGCCGTGGCGGACAAGGCCGGCGAACGAGGCTGACCCGGCGGCCCGGTCGGGCCGCCGGGCCCGTGCGTGTCGTTCCCTGAGACGCCCCGTGGACGAGTTGGTCCCCGCCGCCCCCGCCAGGTTAGGTTTCCCTCATGACCGACACGACCGCAGCTCGCACCACCGGCGCCGTTGCCGCCGGGCTCGCCACCCTCGCCGCCGACGGGACCGTTCTCGACACCTGGTTCCCCGCGCCCGAACTGTCCGCCGAACCCGGGCCCGCCGGTACGGAGCGGCTGTCCGCCGAGCGTGCCGTGGAGCTGCTCGGCGAGGGTGCGGCCAGGGCGATCGGCCCGGACGCCCGCCGGGGCGTCGAGGTGATCGCGGTCCGCACGGTCATCGCCTCGCTCGACGACAAGCCGCTCGACGCGCACGACGTGTACCTGCGCCTGCACCTCCTCTCGCACCGCCTGGTCAAGCCGCACGGCCAGAGCCTGGACGGCATGTTCGGCTTCCTCGCCAACGTCGCCTGGACCTCGCTCGGTCCGGTCGCCGTGGACGACGTCGAGACGGTGCGGCTGAACGCGCGCGCCGAGGGCCTGCACCTCCAGGTCACGTCCATCGACAAGTTCCCGCGCATGACGGACTACGTGGCCCCCAAGGGCGTCCGCATCGCCGACGCCGACCGGGTCCGCCTGGGCGCGCACCTCGCCGAGGGCACCACGGTCATGCACGAGGGCTTCGTCAACTTCAACGCCGGCACGCTCGGCACGTCGATGGTCGAGGGCCGGATCTCCGCCGGCGTCGTGGTCGGCGACGGCTCGGACATCGGCGGCGGCGCGTCCACCATGGGCACGCTGTCCGGCGGCGGCAACGTCCGGATCACCATCGGCGAGCGCTGTCTGATCGGCGCCGAGGCGGGCGTCGGTATCGCGCTGGGCGACGAGTGCGTGGTCGAGGCCGGGCTCTACGTCACCGCCGGCACCCGCGTCACCATGCCCGACGGCCAGATCGTCAAGGCCCGCGAACTCTCCGGCGCCTCCCACATCCTCTTCCGCCGCAACTCGGTCACCGGCACGGTCGAGGCCCGCCCGAACAACGCGGTCTGGGGCGGCCTGAACGAGATCCTGCACAGCCACAACTGACCACCGGCACAAGTGCAGTCGGGCGCCCTTCCGTTCACCGGAAGGGCGCCCGACCTGTGCCGGGCCTCATGCGCGGACGGTCGCCGCGAACTCCGCCAGGGCCGTGAAGTCGCCCTCGCGCAGACCGAGTCGGGGACTCACGTGGTGCGGCAGCGCCGGGCCGGGATGGTGGGCGGTCACGAAGTCGCCGTCGGCCGGGCCCTGTTCATCGTCCACCCACGCGAAGGGACGACCGTCGGCGTACGCCACGATCGTCTCCGTCTTCCAGTGCACACCGTCGGGCCGCTCGGCGAACAGACCGGCGCCGAAGTCGACGTACGGCAGCTCGGGCAGGCCGACGACCGGGGCGATCCAGCGGTTCGCGGCGTCCATCCAAGTGGTCGCCCAGCACAGGTCGTAGTCGAGACCGAGGAGTGCCGGGCCGTGCGCGGGGTTCAGCCAGACCCGTAGCGGGCGGCCCGGGCGCACGGCGGCCCTGATCGTCGTACAGCCCTCGGGGCGGCGCTCCGGCTTCGCGGCGTACGGGTTGAGGGGGCCGTCGACGTCGAGGAACAGCAGAGGGCGGCGGCTCATGTGGCCACCGTAGGGCAGCGGTTGGGCGAGGCGGGCGGAATTTTTCCCGGGCCGGCAGGCATAGCGGCCGTCGTCCGTACGCGTCCCAGGGATCACAGGGGCGGGGCATCGGGTGCCGTCGGGGAAGTGAGTGAAGGTGACGATGGATGCCGAAGGGCTGGAAGGTTTCCGGGACTTCGTGGACAACAGGTCCTCGGCGCTGCTGAGGACCGCTGTGCTGCTCAGCGGGGGAGACCGGCACGCCGGAGAGGATCTGCTGCAGAACGCGCTGGCCAAGGCGGCCGGACGGTGGGAGCGGATCGACGAACCCGAGGCGTATGTACGGCAGATCCTCTACCGCCAGCAGGTCAGCCGGTGGCGGCTGAAGTGGCGAAGACGCGAACTGACCGTCGCCGAACCGCCGGAGACCCGCGCGGCCCCGGACGCCTCGTCCGCCGCCGAACTGCGCGTCGTGATGCGCGAGGCACTGTCCCGGCTCACCGCCCGCCAGCGCACCGTGCTCGTGCTGCGCTATTTCGAGGACCTGCCGGAGGCCGAAGTGGCGCGGCTGCTGGGCTGTTCGGTCGGCACCGTACGGTCCACCACCCACCGCTCCCTGGCCCGGCTGCGTGTCCTCGCGCCCGAACTGGCCGTCCTGGGCCCGGCCGACACCGAGCGCGGCTCGTCCCGTGACCACTCGCCCGTGGAGGTGCGTTCGTGAACGTCGACGATCTCGTCCGCGACACGCTGCGTGAGCAGGCCGCCGAACAGCCCCCGGCGGGACCGGGGTTCGCCGACTGGGTACTCGCCGTCCGCCGGCGCCGCCGTAACCGGAGGCTGGTGACCGTGGTCGCCGCCGCGGTTGCGGTGGTCGCCGTCGCTGTGGGCGTGCCGCGGCTCGACTCGGGGAAGGGCGACGTCCGTCCGTCGGGTGTCGTGGACCGGGAGAAGGTGAGCGGTCACCCGAGCCAGTCGCCGCCGCACGAGCTGATCGCCGCCGGGAGCACGGCACTTGCCGCCTACTACATCCCGACCACGGTGAAGAAGTCGGCCACGGAAACCGTCACCGAGCGCACCTACTGGCTGCTCGACCAGAAGACCGGAACCTACGCGAAGGCGCCCAAGTGGTCGTTCGTCGCCGTCGCCCCGGGCATGAAGACCGCCGCCGTCCTGGAGCGGACCCTGCCCGCCTCCCGGATCGGCCTGCTCGACCTGGCCACCGGCGAGGTGAAGCGGTGGATCCAGGTCGACCACAAGGTCGGTGGTCTGTCGTTCTCGGCCGACGGCCGGAAACTGGTCGCGACGACCTACACCTACAACCCCGACGCGCAGTTCCAACCGGCGGACCCGAACGTCGGGGAGATCGAACGACCGTCGAGCCGCACCGGTTTCTACGTCCTCGACGTGGCCTCCGGCAAGGGCCCCTGGGGCCCGGTCGCGGTCGGCGACGGCCGGCGGGCGGACGGTAGGAACGGCCAGATCAACAACCGTCAGGACTTCACCCTCACCCGAGACGGCAGGTACGTCTGGGGCGGCGTCCCCTCGGAGGACACCGGCAAGCTGTTCTACGACCTCACGGGCACCGAGGTCCCCGCACCGGAGAACGGCGACAAGTACCTGACCTGGTTCCTCGGAGCGGGGCGGTCACCGAACGGCAAGCTCGTCGCCGGTGACTTCGCGGGCGAGAAATGGCACACCTCGTCCTACGTCATCGACTCCGCCACCGGCGCGAAGACCGAGATCCACGGACAGGAACTGCTCGCCTGGGCCGACGACAGGACACTCATCGCCTGGGACATCGGGAAGAGGGCGGGAACGGGGAAGAGCGAGTTCCACCAGCGTCTGGTACTGGTCACCATCGGCAGCGACAAGGAGGTACCGCTGAGCGGCTTCCACAAGGGCACCGACGTCAGCGCCGGACGGTGGAAGCCCGTCTTCGCCCGCCGCTGATCAGCCCGCCACGAACGCCTCGTACGCCGCCACCAGCCCGTCGACCGCCTCGCGGCCGGCGGGCCGCAGCGGTGCGCGGACCGAACCGCCGGGCAGGCCGAGCGAGTTGAGAAGGGCCTTGGCGGTGACCGTCCCGGGCAGTCCCGCCGACATCATCAACTCGATGAGCGGCGTGGCGCGTTGCTGGAGGCGGGCGGACACGGGGGTGTCGCCCGCCTCGAACGCGTCGAGGATCGCCCGGAGTTGGGCGGGCACGACGTTGGCGACCGTGCTGACGTATCCCGCCGCGCCCACCGCGTACAGCGCGAGAATGTGTTCGTCGCAGCCCGCGTAGTACGCCAAGCCGGCGCGGTCCAGCACCTTTTGGGTGCCGAGGAAGTCGTAGGAGCAGTCCTTGACCGCGACGATCCCGGGGTGCTCGGCGAGTCGGATCATGGTCTCCGGTTCGATACGGGTGCCGGTGCGGCCCGGGATGTCGTAGAGCACGAGGGGGAGTCCGGAGGCGTCGGCGACCTCGCGGAAGTGTGCCTCCAGGGCGTCCTGCGGGGGTCGGCTGTAGTACGGCGAGACGACCAACACCCCGTCGGCGCCCGCCTTTTCGGCCTCCAGGGCGAGTTCCACGGTGTGCCGGGTGTCGAAGGTGCCCACGCCCGAGACGAGGGGGACACCGTCGCCGACGGCTTCGCGGACGGCCGTGATGAGCGCGGACTTCTCCGCGTCCGTCGTGGTCGGCGACTCGCCGGTCGTCCCGGACAGTACGAGCCCGTCGCAGCCCTCCGACACCAGCCGGGCGGCGAGGAGCTGGGCGCCGTCGAGGTCGAGCGCCCCCGCCTCGGTGAAGGGCGTGACCATCGCGCACAGGGCGCGGCCGAAGGGGGGCGGCGGGGCGGAGGGGGTCGTGTTCGTCATGGGAGTAGTGTCGGCAGGGCGACAGTGAAGAACTACTTAATTCTTCTACCCTGTATTGGTAAGAGATGCTGCGGAATGGGTCGTCTCGCGCGGATCGCCAAGGCCCTATGTCCAATGGGCCCCCTCATGGGTCACCATGGCCGGGAAGGTCATGGACGTGGGAAGTCGGTCCACCCCTGGTCACGGGAGGCGTCATGAAGCTCGGCAAGGCACTGGCCACCGGAGTCGCCGAAGAGCGGCCGCAGATCCACGAGGAGGAACTCGAACTTCCCGAGCAGGCCGCGGAGTTCGAGGGAGCGCAGGCGTCCGAAGAGGTCCCGGTCGCCCGATGAGGCTGCGGCTCCCCGAGGAACGTCCGACGGAGCCGCCGACCGGATTCAAGATCGCCCACCCGGTGCTGTCGCAGGACGGCACCCGGGCCGGGTTCACCGGTGTGTCGCTGGGCGGCGCGCTGCCGTACGGAGTCGTGGCCGACGCATCCTGCGTGTACGGCCGACGGCACCGGGCACCCGCGCGGCTGTGCGACTGCGGATTCCACTGTGTGCACGAACGGGCGGCGGCGGAAGCCCTGTTGTGCACCGAGGAGCACCGCGCGGCGGTCCTCCTCGACATCACCGTGCTCGGCGCCTACATCCGCTTCGAACGCGGCTTCCGCTACGCCCGCCAGCGCGTCCGCACCGCCACCGTCGGCCCCTGTACCTGCGGAGCGCGGGCCGTCGCGCTCGCCGACGCCGGCTGGGGCAGGCCCGGTTGGCGCGCCCTGGCCGCCGTGTGCGCGGGCTGCGTCCGCGGCCGTACGTCCGTCTCGCTCGCCACGTTCGCGCGGCTGGCCGGGGACGGGCTGCGGGTGGTGGCGGGGAGCGACGGGGTGGTCGCGACCGTCGACCCGGGGCTGCCCGAAGGGCTCGGTGTGCCCGAACTCGTCGCGGAGGCCGCCCTGTTGCAGGCCAGGCTCGACTGGTTCCAGAGCCGGTTGGCACATCTGGAAGGGGGCGGGGCGCAGAAACAGGCAGGGCCTTGACCTCAATGCCTGTCGAGGTTGAAGGGTGGTCGGTACACGCGCCCGTACCGAACCCCGGAGGCCCGCATGACCCGTCGTACCGACTCCCACCCCGACCTCGCCGACCCCCGCGTCGGCGCCCCCGTCTTCAGCACCTGGCGCGTGGGTACGCCCTTGCGCCGGCGTCGGGCCGTCGAGGCGGTCGCCCGCGCCTGGGAGCGTCGGCCGTGGCCCGCCGGTGACCTCCTCGGCCACCACGTCTACACCGGGCACGACACCTCCACCCTCCTGCACTACTCGCAGTGGACGAGCGAGCAGGCCTACGAGAGGTTCCTGCTGCATCCATCAGCGGCTTCGCTGCGGGCCCTCCGCCAGGAGCGCGTCGACGAGATCGACACCGCCGTACCCGGCATCGAGCGGCTCGCCCTCGGCCGCTACCGGCACTACCGCAGCGGCGGCGGCCCGGCGGAAGGGGGAGACAGCCGTGTCCCCGGGTGCGTCGTGATCGTCGACATCGAGTTCGACGGGCCCGACCCCGACCGCCAACGCGCCTGGGTGGACGCCGTCTTCGAGGCCCTGGAGAACGAGCCCGCCCCGCATCCCGGCGGCATCTCCGCCCACTTCCACCTCTCCACCGACGGCACCCGCGTCCTCAACTACGCCGAGTGGGACAGCGCCCGGTCCCACATCGAGGCCCTCGCGGCCCCCGGCGACGGCATCGGCTCCGCCACCGCCCTCTGGGAACGCGTCCAGACCTGGCCGGGACTCAAGAGCGGCACGGTCAGCCGCTACGACCACGCGCTCGGCCTCGTCCCCGACTGAGCGCGGAGGCGGCTTCCGCCGACAACCCCAACCCCCTGGACAAAAAAAGTGTTCGGTGGGACGGTGGAGGCATGCTGGACGTCACCGTGATCGAGGACCCCGAGGCCGCCGCCGTCTCGCTGGACCCCATAAGGGCCCGGCTGCTCGCCGAGCTGGCGGCGGGACCCGCGTCCGCCACCATGCTCGCCGGCAAGGTCGGACTGCCCCGGCAGAAGGTGAACTACCACCTCAAGGCGCTGGAGCGGCACGGCCTGGTCGAGCTGGCCGGGGAGCGGCGCAAGGGGAATGTCACCGAGCGGGTGATGCGGGCGACCGCCGCGTCGTACGTCATCTCGCCGCTCGCGCTCGCCGCCGTGCAGCCGGACCCGGACCGGTTCCGCGACCAGCTCTCCGCGCGCTGGCTGCTGGCGCTCGGCGCCCGGCTGGTGCGGGACGTCGGTTCGCTGATCACCGGGGCGACCAAGGCCCACAAGCGGCTGGCGACCTACGCGCTCGACGGCGAGGTCCGTTTCGCCTCGGCCGCCGACCGGGCCGCGTTCATCCAGGAACTGACCGCCGGGGTGAGCGCCCTCATCCGCAAGTATGACGCGGGTGACGCCGAGGAGGGCCGCGACCACCGGATCGTCGTGGCCGTCCACCCCACGGTCAAGAAACCGTCCACCCCGGAACTGGACCAGTAGAGCCAGTAGTACTCAGGAGCCAGCCATGTCCAAGGAATTCGAGATCGTCTACGAGTTCGAGGTCGACGCCACTCCGGAGGAGGTGTGGGAGGCCATCACCGACGGCACCGGCGGCTGGCTGTGGCCGATGGAGTTCGACGGGGAGAGGCGTGTCGGGCCCTTCGGGTCCACCCTCACCAACTTCGACCCGCCGCACCGGCTCACCGCCCTCAGCGAGGACGTCGGCTTCCCGACCCAGAGCCTCAACCAGATCGACGAGACCATCGAACCCCGCGACGACGGCCGCCGCGCCTGGGTGCGGTACGTGCACAGCGGGATCTTCACCGACGACTGGGACAACCAGTACGACGGAGCGAGCAAGCACAACGCGTTCTACCTGCACACCCTGCGGGAGTACGTCACCCACTTCGCGGGCCGGCCGGTCGCGTTCGCGACGCTCAACGGCCCTGATGCCTCAACCACCGCCGACGCCTTCGGAGTTGTCGGCCGGGCCCTCGGCCTCGCGGACGACACCGAGCAAGGGGCACGGGTCCAGGCCCGCGGGCCCGAGGGCCAACTCCTGGACGCCGTACTGGACTTCCGCGACCCGTACTTCATCGGACTGCGCACCGACAGCGCGTTGATCCGTCTCTTCGGGCGCAACCACTGGGGTGCCCCGGTCGGCGTCAGCGTCCACGACTTCGCCCCGGACGCCGACGCCAAGGCGAACGAACTCGCCTGGCAGAACTGGCTGGACGGGGCCTTCGCCTGACCTGGTGCAAGTCGGCGAGACCCCGTCCACCCACCCCCGTGGGCCCGTAGGTGCTACGGCTGGAAGCGCAGCACCTGCGGGTCGTGGTCGCTGATCTGGTCGTTGAACTCCGAGTTGATGTGGACGCTGTCGTACTCGAAGCAGTCCTTGCGGATCGACGGGCTGATCAGGATCTGGTCCAGGACCTGCTGGTTGCCCTGGTAGTCGTACGTGTAACGCTCGTTCCTCGGCAGGGACTTGATCGCCGAGTAGAGTTCGCCGTCGCCTTCGAGGATCTTCGCGGTGTCGGAGAACTCGAAGTCGTTCATGTCGCCGAGCGCGAGCACGTCCGCGTTCTTCTGCGTGGCGAGGATCTCGTTGACGAAGGCGTTGACCGCCGTCGCCTGCGCGTGGCGCTGGGTCTCCGAGCTGCGGGTGACCGGCTGGTACTGCGCGGTCAGGGACTGGTCGCCGCCCTTGGAGATCAGGTGGTTGGCGATCACGAAGACCGTCCTGCCCTTGAACACGAACTCGCCTACGAGCGGCTTGCGGCTCGCGGTCCAGGCCGCGTTGGCCGGGTCGATCCGGCCCGGGGAGACGGTCAGCTGGGCCTTGCCGCGCACCTTGGTGACGCCGACGGCCGTCGTGGAGTCGCCGCCCGCGCGGTCGGTGAAGGAGACCCGCTGCGGGTTGAACAGGAACACCTGGCGGATGTTGCCGCCGGGCTGGCCGCCGTCCTGGTCGTTGACCGGGTCGATCGAGCGCCAGTCGTACTTCGGGCCGCCCGCCGCGACGATCGCGTCGATCAGCTTGTTGACCGTGACGCTCGCGTCGACCGTGCCGTCGTCGGTGGCACCGTTGTCGTCCTGGATCTCTTCCAGGGACACGATGTCGGGGGACTGCAGGTTGTTCACGATCGCGGCGGCGTGCGCGGCGAACGTGCCGTCGGACGGGTCGAGGTTCTCGACGTTGTACGTCGCGACCGCCAGCTCGTTCCGCGACTGCTTCTTCGTCGTCTCGCGCTGGAGGCCGCCGCTCTTCACGGTGCCGATCTCGTTCGCGACGAGGGTGTAGCCGCCGAACTGGTTGAAGTCCAGCGGACCGGACGTGGTGCCGGTGAGCTTGTCGCCGACGTTCACGACGGGGAAGTCCGCCGTCGCGCCCAGGGACTGGATCTGCAGGCGGCCGGTGTTCTGCGAGGTGTAGGAGCCGTAGACGGTGCCGCCGCGGCGACTGGCGTTCTCGTGCGGCTTCACCGTGGCCCACAGCTCGGAGTACGGGTCGGTCGCGGTGACCACGCGCGCGTCGGCGACCTGGACGTTCATGCCCTCCAGGGACTCGTAGTAGTCCAGGGCGTACTTCGTCGGCTCCAGGGTCAGCCCGTTGATCGAACCGCTCGCGGCGGTGTCACCGGCCGGCGTGTACTCGTTCGGCACGGACCTGGCGTCGATCACGGTGGCGGCCGGTACCGCGTTGCCGCTGGAGACGACGGTGACCGTCGGCTTGGTGATCTCGGTCAGCGACTGGTTGCCCGTGGAGGCACCGCCCGGGACGTACTCGGAGACCGTGCCGGAGACGGTGACCGCGTCGCCGACGGCGACCTTCGGGGCCGAGCCGGTGAAGACGAACACGCCCTCACTGGTGGCCGGGTTGTCGTCCGGGGTCGTGTCCTGGAACCAGAAGCCCTTGGACGAGCCGTACGTGCGTATGCCCGTGACGACGCCCGGTACGTCCGCGACCTTCTGGCCGGCGTACGGGGACACCCGGGTCGTGCCCTGGATGTCGTGGATGCGGACGCCGTCGGCGTGCGCGGGCGAGGTGAGAACGATCGTGGACGCCACGGAACAGGCGGCGGCGACGGTGAGCGCGGCGAGACGCGCGGAGGTCTTGCTCGGCAACGGGATCCCTCCGGGGACATGCATGAGTGCCGGGACGAGAGTGGGTGGAGCGGGTACAGCGGCGGTGGGAGCCGCGACCGGTGGGGCGGTAGCGACGCGCGTAGAAGATACCGAAGACGTGTGTCCATGACATTTCTACGCGCGTCAATCTCGTTCCTGGGCCGCCCAGTTGTCAAGGTTTCAGCCATGTACGCCGGGTGGCCAGCACATGAACCGGGCGGCATGGGTCGAAATCCGTCTAGGCTGAGCGGCTGAGTCGTGTGTCGTGTACGGCCGTCGTACGGCCATCGAGGCGCCCTAGGAGAACCCGCCGATGTCAGACAGCTCCCCCCTGCCGCCGGTGCGGCTGCACTCCGAAGCGGAGCTGGCGCGCGACGCGCTGTCCACCCCCCTGCTCGCCCGGGCCGCGCGGCTGGCCCGCTGGGCGGGACCCGGCACCCGCGTCGACGCCGGTGGGGGCCTCGTCGACGAGCAACTGCCCGCCGCGGCCGAACTGCTCGGGCTGACCGGTGACGACGCCGCGGCCGACGCGAGCGAGGCCTGGCGGGTCGCCGTGGACACCGGGCTCGTCGAGGTCGTCGACGAGGAGGAGGGCACCGTGGCGGCGGGCGAGGAGCTGGCGCTGCTCACCTCCGGCTCGCCGAACGACGTCCTCGCGGTCTGGCTCGGCGCCCTCGACACCCTCCTCGCGGACGCGAGCGTGCCCGATCTGGACGGTCTTGTCGACGCCGTGGACGAGGGCGGCGAGGTCGATTTCTCGTCACTCGACTGGGATCCCGAGGCGGAGGCCGAGTTCCTCGACGGCGTCCTCGCCAACCTCTATCTGCTGACCGTCAACGAGGACGGCCCCGGCGACGGCCCCGTCCCGCTGCCCGCGCTGGCCGCCTCGATGATCGTGCCCAGCGACATGGGGGAGCCCACCAACGACGTACTGGAACAGGTCTCCGACGCGATGATGCGCCTCGACGACCAGTTCCGGCTCCTCGAACCGGTCGGGATCGTCGAGTACCAGCCCGTCGACGAGGCCCTGATGACCGACCTCGACGAACCCGCCGACGAACCCGCGACACCTGTCGACGAGACCGACGTCTCCCGCTACGGCATGGTGCGGCTCACCCCGCTCGGCCTCTACGGCCTGCGGGCCCGCCTCCTGGAGGCCGGCTTCGCCGCCCCCGCCGTAGGAGATCTCGCGGACAAGGGCGCGGACGCGCTGCTCGACGGGACGTCCAGCTTCCCGCAGGGGGCCGCGCGGGCCGAGACCGAGCAGTGGCTGGCCGGCCGTGAACCCCTCGCCGCAGCACGGGAGTTGCTGGCGGCGGCCCGTGGCAGCGACACGGGCGCACCGCTACGGCGGCTGCTCTGTCAGCAGGCGCTCTCCCTCGTCGGTGAGGAGGCCGAGCCCGCGCTGCGCGAGGTGCTCGACGACCCCGAACTGGGCGGACTCGCCCGCGTCTGGCTGAGCGAACAGGGCGCGAGCGACGTCCCCGCACCCTCCGAGGAACTGGTGTTCTGGCTCACCGTCGACACCGTGGCCGCCCAACTGGCCGCCGAGGGCAACTCCGAGGAGTTGCAGGCCCTGGTCGAGGGACTGGCCCAGCAGCACAACGGGTTCTTCGCGGCGGCCTGGCGGGTGGACCACCCGGCGACCGCGGACGTCCTGGAGGCGATGGGACGGCTCCACCCCGACAAGCGGATCGCGAAGGAAGCACGGAAGGCGGCCTTCAAGGCGCGTTCCCAGCAAGGGAGTTGACGCGGAAAGCCGGGGTGCGGGGCCGCCGGACTCCCCACACCCCGACCGTTCACCGCCTCAGCAGTGGTGGCTCGTCGTGTGCTTGAACGACGAGGTGTCCCCGTTGAAGCCGTACGTACCCCGGTAGGCCGGCGGGAGCTGTCACTCGGCCGGCCGCCAGTCGGTCCTCGCATCATCTCGGGCCGGCTCACGCCAGATCACCTCATCGGATTACGGCTCTTGGTCCCTTATGGGCTGCGGCGATCGCGCCTCTCGAAAGGGCCGTTCAGGGGGCACTTCCCGCTCACACGGGCCGGCTGCGTGAACCGGCCCTCCGCGGTGGGCACTTCAGGTCTGTGGCCAGGTGGCAGGCAGAGTCCAGGCAATCTGAAATGAATCACGGGTTTCGCCCCGATCCGTACTTTCCATCCGATCTACTCCTTTTGGCCTTGCTTCCGAAGTGCCGGCCGGGCAAGTCCTCCGATGCGGAGGACTTTTGGGTCCCGTGGGGGAGTGCATACGGATTCATGGAAGAGAGGCAGGTGATGTCGCCCCGCGTTCAACTCCCGTTCAGACATGGGCGGAAGCGTGGCGCCGACCGAGGTCCGCCACTCTCCACGGCACACCCACCGTCACAGGAGACACCATGTCGCTCACCCGCAGAGACTTCACCGCGAAATCCGCGATCACCGGTGCCGGGGTCGCCCTGGCGGGCAGCGTCGGCGCTCTCGCCACCGCGCCGAACGCCCTCGCGTCCACCGACACCGAGGAGTCGGCGGCCGAATACGGACACGGACCCGGTCACGTCGGCGTCGGCTACGGCCCGCTGATCGCCGACCCGGACGGCCTCCTCGCCCTCCCCGCCGGCTTCAAGTACCGCGTCATCACCTACAGCGGCAAGACCCGGCTGGAGTCAGGGGAGTTCACCCCCTCCAACCACGACGGCACATCCACCTTCGACGGCCCGCGCGGCGCCACCCTCCTCGTCAACAACCACGAGCTGGCCGGCCCCCGCGCCAACTGGCCCCACCCCGTCCCGCTCACCGAGGGCCTCGTCTACGACCCCGCCGCGGCCGGCGGCTGCACGGTCGTCGAGGTCCGCCGCGACCACGTCGCCGAGTGGGTCGGCATCGCCGGCACCGCCACCAACTGCGCGGGCGGCAACACCCCTTGGGGCACCTGGCTCACCTGCGAGGAGACCGAGGACAAGGCCGGCACCAACGGCTTCACCAAGGACCACGGCTACGTCTTCGAGGTGGACCCGGTCGACCGCCGCGCCAACCGAAACCCCAAGCCGATCAAGGCACTTGGCCGCTACGCCCACGAGGCCGTCGTCGTCGACCCCAAGCGCGGCCACCTCTACCTGACCGAGGACGCGTCGAACCCCAACGGCCTCCTCTACCGCTGGACCCCGCCCGAGCACTTCCACCACGGCCGCGGCAGGCTCCGCACCCTGGCCGACGACGCGGGCGTCCTCCAGGCCTTCAAGTGCTTCGACTCCGGCGGCCAGTTCGTCGACGACCTCTCCCGCGCCACGAAGATCGGCACGGTGTACGGCGTGGACTGGGTGGACGTCCCCGACCGCGACGCCAGGTCGACCTCCGTCCGCAAGCAGTTCACCGCGGGCCAGGTCACCCGCGCCCGCAAGCTGGAGGGCATGTGGTGGGGCGACGGCGGCACGTACATCGTCTCCTCCTTCGCCCGCACGGAGAGCCCCGTCCAGCACGACGGCGCCGTCTGGTTCTACGACCCCAAGCGCCGCACCCTCACTCTCAAGGTCCTCCTCGGCGTCAACCCCGCCCCGTCCGTGGACGGTGCGTTCGACGGCCCCGACAACATCACCGTCTCCCCCTACGGCGGCCTCGTCATCGCCGAGGACGGCGAGGGCGTCCAGCACCTGTTCGGCGCGACCGACTCCGGCCGCACCTACCCGATCGCCCGCAACGAACTCAACATCGGCACCGCAGAGAAGCCGGAGTACAGCGAGTTCACCGGGGTGACCTTCTCGCCGGACGGTCGCACCCTGTACGCGAACATCCAGACCCCGGGGATCATGTTGGCGATCACGGGGCCTTGGAAGCGGCAGAAGCGCGGCTAGTCAATTCGTTCGCCCACCATCGGCTGTGCCTCCTGCTCTGAGATCACGACAGCACGCGCCTCCCGGTGCGAAGGCGGCGGTTACTTCTTCTCGCGGCTGTCCGACCGCTCGGAGCTCAACCGGGCCGACGCGGCGGCGATCTTCGGCACGGCGCTCGCGCTGCGGGCGGCGGACGCGGACCTCGTCGAGTTCGGTACCACGAGCAAGCGCCTGGACTTCGGCGCGGGCGAGTCGGTGCTCAAGGTCCTCGGCCGCTTCGGCGACCTGGGCGGTACCGACACCACCTCGGCGGTCCGCTCGCACTACCGGGGCCAGGACCGGGTCCTGATCATCACCGACGAGCAGGCCGCGTACAGCCACTACGGCGACCCGACCGAGCAGGTCCCGGCCCATGTGCCGGTCTGCACCCGGAACCTCGCCGGGTACCGGGACGCGGACTGGCCCTGGGCCGCCTGACGTGTGACGTGTGACCCGCACCCCCACACGGGTGCGGGTCACACCCTTGTCCGACGGGAGATTGACATCTAACATTTCAGTTCATGAACGCCCTACGGCCCGTCCCGCGCACCCTCCTCCGCGACCACGCCTACGCCTCCATCCGGGACGCCATCGTGGCCGGCGAGATCGAGCCCGGGGCGGTGGTGCGGGACGCCGATCTCGCCGAGCGGCTCGGGTTGTCGCGCGCACCGGTGCGGGAGGCGTTCTCGCGGCTGGTGGAGGAGGGGCTGCTGGAGAGCAAGCCGCAGAGCTACACCCGGGTGACGCCGGTCGTGGCCGCCGAGGTGCGGGATGCCGCCGCCGTGGTCGGAGCCATGCACGAGTTGGTGACCCGGGTCGCCATACCCCTCTTGCGGGACACGGACATCGACGTGATGCGCGCGGCCAACGACCGGTTCGCCGCCGCGGTGGCCGCCGGTGACGTGGACGCGGCCCTACGTGCCGACGACGAACTCCACGACGTACCGGTGCGGGTGAGCGGCAATCGCGCCGCCGCCGCCACTGTCGCCCGTTACACCCCGCTCATCCGCCGACTGGAGCGACGACGCTTCGGTGAGGGCGGTTCGTGCCGCTCGGCCGGACTGCACGAGCGGCTGATCGAGGCCTGCGCCGAAGGTGACACGGACGGTGCGGTCCGCGTCACGGCCGACATCTGGCACACCCTCGCAGACCTGGCCGACGCCGACTGACCCTGGAGATCCCATGTCCCTTTCCTCGTACGACCGTTACCCCCTCCTCTTCGGCCCCTCGCCCGTCCACCCGCTGGAGCGCCTCACCGCGCACCTCGGCGGTGCCGCCCTGTGGGCCAAGCGGGAGGACTGCAACTCCGGTGTGGCGTACGGCGGGAACAAGACCCGCAAGCTGGAGTACCTCGTCGCCGACGCCCTCGCGAAGGGCTGCGACACCCTCGTCTCGATCGGCGGTGTGCAGTCCAACCACACCCGCCAGGTCGCCGCCTGTGCCGCCCGCGCGGGGCTCAAGTGCGTGCTGATCCAGGAGAGCTGGGTGGAGTGGCCCGACTCCGTCTACGACAAGGTCGGCAACATCCTGATCAGCCGGCTCGCCGGAGCGGACGTACGGCTGGTGAAGGCCGGGTTCGGCATCGGCTTCAAGGAGAGCTG
Organism: Streptomyces sp. NPDC088350; assembly: GCF_044753545.1. NCBI lineage: Bacteria > Bacillati > Actinomycetota > Actinomycetes > Kitasatosporales > Streptomycetaceae > Streptomyces > Streptomyces sp. NPDC088350. The sequence goes on from NZ_JBIVNL010000007.1 coordinate 471,951, forward strand.
GGAGCAGGCGTTGAGGGAGGTCGAGGAGTCGGGCGGCAAGCCGTACGCCATCCCGGCCGGTGCCTCCGACCACCCGCTCGGCGGCCTCGGGTTCGCCAACTGGGCCCATGAAGTCGCCGAGCAGGAACGGGAGTCGGGCGTCTTCTTCGACACCGTGGTGGTGTGCTCGGTGACCGGTTCCACCCAGGCCGGCATGGTCGCCGGGTTCCGGGCGATCGAGGAGGCGGGCGGGCGCGAGCGCCGCGTGCTCGGCATCGACGCGTCGGCCAAGCCCGCCGAGACCCGCGAGCAGGTGGCCCGTATCGCCCAGCGGACCGGTCAACTCATCGGTGTCAAGCGGGAGTTGACTGTCGACGACGTCGAACTGGACGACCGCTACCACGCCGGCGTCTACGGCATCCCCGACGAGACCACCCTCGAAGCGATGCGCCTCGCCGCCCGCACCGAGGGGATGGTCACCGACCCCGTGTACGAGGGCAAGTCGATGGCCGGGATGATCGACCTCGTGGCACGCGGGGAGATCGGCCGGGACTCCACCGTGCTCTACGCCCACCTCGGCGGACAGCCCGCCCTGAACGCGTACAGCGCGCTGTTCTAGACCCGCTGTTCAGACCCCCGGTCCTGGATTCCCTGTCCTAGGCTCCCTCGGTCTTCCTCCCTGTGATCACGAACGCCGACACCAGCAGCGCGGTCAGGGCGATCAGCGCGCCGACGCCGAACGCGCGGGCCGCGCCGTGCACGAGGATGTCGGACGGCGATCCGGTCGCGTGCCGGGTCGCCGTACCGAAGACCGTGACCAGGACGGACAGGCCGAGGGTGCCGCCCAGCCACTGCAGGGTCTGCAGGAGGCCCGACGCGGCGCCCGCCTCGCGGGGTGCGATGCCCGCGAGGATCGTCGCGTTGAGGGGCATGAAACTGAGGCCGACGCCCGCACCCATCAGCAGCAGCGGGCCGAGAAGGCCGGTCAAGTAGCCGTCACCCGGGCGGAGTTGCCACAGCCACACGGCCGCGGTGACGAGCAGGGCCATACCGGTGAGCAGGATCGGTTTCGCGCCGAGGCGGGCGAGCAGGCGCGGTACGAAACGTACGACCGTGAACAGCGCCAGGGTCATCGGCAGGAAGGCGAAGCCCGCGCGCAACGGGCTGTAGTCCAGGACCCGTTGGCTGATCAGGGTGAGGAAGTAGAACGCGCCGAACATGCCCGCAGGCAGCAACAGGACGCCCACGTAACCGCCCGCGCGGTCGCGGCTCGCGAACAGGTGCAGCGGCATGATCGGTTGGTCGGCGCGGGACTCGACCAGGGTGAAGCCCACGAGCAGGGCAGCCGCCGCGCTGAACCCCAACTGCGCCTGGATATCGCTCCATCCGTCCGAGGAGACCCGGATGAACGCGTACACCAGGGAGGTCATTCCGGCGGTGCCGGTGAGGGCGCCCGCCGCGTCGAACCGGCCCGCGTGGCGCGGGGTTTCGGCGACGAAGCGGGGGAGGGCGAGGGCGACCGCGATGCCGATCGGCACGTTGATCAGCAGGGACCAGCGCCAGGACGCCCAGGAGGTGAGCATGCCGCCGAGGACCAGGCCTATCGAGGCGCCGATGCCGGCCATGGAGGTGTAGATCCCGAGCGCGTGGTGCCGGCGCGGGCCCTCCGGGAAGTTGGTGGTGAGCAGGGCGAGGGTGTTGGGCGCGACGAGCGCGGCGCCCACGCCCTGGAGCGCGCGGGCCGCGAGCAACCAGGCACTGTCGGTGGCCAGTCCGCCGAGCAGGGAGGACGAGGCGAAGAGCAGGACGCCGATCGTGAGCGTACGGCGGCGGCCGACGATGTCGCCGACCCGGCCGCCCAGCAGGAGCAGCCCGCCGAAGGCGAGCGTGTAGGCGTTGAGCACCCAGGACAGGCCGGTGGGGCTGAAGTCGAGGTCCTTCTGGATGGCGGGCAGCGCCACGTTGACGACGGTGGAGTCGACGCCGACCATCAGATAGGCGGTCACGATGACGAAGAGGACGGCGCCGAGCCTGGCGGGCCCGGGTGGTGCGGAGAGAGGATCGGTGGTGGACGGTGCGGACGGGGTGGACATGGAGTTCTCCCGGTCTGGCGTCCCCGGCTGAGCGGCGTGCGGGCAGCACGGACTGTCCGTCACGAACACATCGATAAGCGGGGACTGTCTCCGTTTAGTACTCGGTAAGATACGGAGACGGTCCCCGGTTCGCAAGGAGTATCTGGATGGCGCAGGTCAGGCCCATGCGCGCGGACGCCCGGCGCAACTACGAGCGACTGCTGAAGGTGGCGGCGGAGGCTTTCGCCGAGCATGGGGAGAACGCGTCCCTCGACGACATCGCCAAGCGCGCGGGCGTCGGGTCGGGCACGCTGTACCGGCACTTCCCGACCCGGCAGGCGCTGCTGGAGGCGGCCTACGTCGAACGGATCGAGGCGCTCGGAGCCCGCGCCGACGAGCTCGCGAAGGAACTCCCGCCGGGCGAGGCGCTGGCCGAGTGGCTGTACGAGGTCTGTGTCGGCACGATCCAGGTGCGGGGGATGAAGACCCTGCTGGGCTCGGCCGTCACGGACGGCAGCCAGGTCGCGCTCACGGCCTGCGCCACCTCCATGAAGGGCGCGGCACAGCGGCTGGTCGAGGCGGCGCAGCGGGAGGGGACCCTGCGTCAGGACATCGAGCCGATCGAGGTCCTGCGGCTGGCCCACGGGGTGTCCACAGCCTCGGAGCTGGCGAACGGGCAGGGAAAGCACATCCGCCGGTACCTGTCGCTGCTGACCGACGGCTTGCGGCCGTCCAGCGAGGGGTCGTCCGCCCACGGGGAGTGAACGCCGGGCGCCCCTCGCTCAGGGGCGCCCGCAGCGGTCGTAGGGCTGTGTTCGGGGTGGTTACAGTGCTTGGGCGGCGGGCTTCACCATGCCGCGTACCGTGCGGGACTTCACGAAGTCGCCCATCGCGGTCATGTCCCACTCGCCGGAGAACTGCTTGACGAGTTTGGCCATCATCACCCCGGTCTGTGCCTCGGCGTTGGTGAGGTCGAAGCGGACCAGTTCCTCGCCGGTCGCGGCGTCCAGGAGGCGGCAGTAGGCCTTGGCGACCTCGGTGAACTTCTGGCCGGAGAAGGAGTTGACGGTGAAGACCAGGCCGGTGACCTCCTGGGGGATGCGGCCGAGGTCGACGACGATCACCTCGTCGTCACCGCCGCCCTCGCCGGTGAGGTTGTCGCCGGAGTGCTTGATCGCGCCGTTCAGGATCGACAGCTTGCCGAAGTAGCAGCTGTCGATGTGGTTGCGCTGAGGGCCGTAGGCGATGACCGAGGCGTCCAGGTCGATGTCCTTGCCGCGGAACGCGGGCTCCCAGCCGAGGCCCATCTTGACCTGGGAGAGGAGCGGACGGCCGCCCTTGACCAGGGACACCGTCTGGTTCTTCTGGAGGCTGACGCGGCCCTTGTCGAGGTTGATCTTTCCGGCGCCGAGCGGGGGTGCGGCGGGCGGCGGCGGGGGAGTCGGGGGAGCCGCGGCGGCCACCGGCGCGGGCGGGGCCACCGGCGTCGGAGCCGGGGCCGGCTCCTCGACCGAGACGCCGAAGTCCGCCGCGATGCCCGCCAGGCCGTTCGCGTATCCCTGGCCGACCGCGCGGGCCTTCCAGACGCCGTTGCGCAGGTAGATCTCGACGACCACCAGGGCCGTCTCGGCGCCGAGCTGCGGGGGAGTGAACGTGCCCAGCACGCTGTTGTCGTCCGCGTCGCGGATCGTGGCCGTGGGCTCGATGCCCTGGAAGCTCTGGCCGGCCGCGTCCGGGCTGGCGGTGACGACGATCTTCTCGATGCCCGGCGGGACGGCGCCGGTGTCGACGGTGATCGCGTCGGGTGCCGTACCGCCGCCGGAGCGGTAGGTCACGCCGGGGCCCGTCGGCTGGTTGTAGAAGATGAAGTCGTCGTCGGAGCGCACCTTGCCGTCGCCCGTGAGCAGCAGGCCCGATACGTCGAGCCGCACCGGGGCGGCGACGTCCACCGTCACGCGCGCGGCGGAGAGAGGGATGTTCGAGCCGGGGGTCATAGCTGTCATGCCTCGTGAACGACCGGGACCATTTTGCCGTTCCCTTACCAAGCGACCAATTGCCAAGCCTTGGAAGTTCCAGCCCGAATCCCGTCGATTCTCCCGGGCTGAAGCGGTCGGTGGATGCCCGGACGACAGTGACCGAGGTGCCTGGCGTGCACCCGTGCCGCCGGCCGGCCTCAGACCGAGAACTCACGTATCACCGTGTTGCGGAACACCGCGCTGCCGCCGATGGTGAACAGCGCGAGCCGGGTGTCCAGCAGGTACGGGAACACCTGGCTGGTGTGCACATAGCGGCCGTCGTCGACGAACATCTCCACCGACGTGCGGTCCACCAGGATGCGCAGCTTCACCGTGCCGGCGGACGGGTCGAACGGGGTGTGGCTCTCCTGCCATTTGCCGGACGTGTCGGCGTTCACGGTGTTGCGTCGGTTGAGGAAGGCGTAGTCGGCGTAGATCCCGGCGTCGATGTGCCGGCCGCCGCTGGGTGAGCGCCTCAACTGAAGGCCGGCGCCGGTCAGTTGGGACCACGTGATCTCGGTCGTCACCTCGTAGGAGATACCGGTGTAGTCGAGCACCTTCGTACCGTCCACGGTCACGTCGCCCAGGTTCACCGTGCGGGAGACATACGCGTCGAGACCGGCGACGGGCCGGGAGGCGAGGTAGTAGGTGCTGTCGGACGCCTTCTTCAGGGTGATCTCGCGGACGACGGAGTCGGTGCCGTTGAAGCCGTCGCAGTCGATGGTGGGGGTGGTGTCGGCGTAGTCCCAGTCGTTCACCCAGCCGATCGCGTACCGGGCGGACGCGTCCACCGCGCCGCTCGCGTCCCGCTTCTCGAAGGTGACGGCGCCGTACCAGTCCCAGCCGTGGTCGAGCCACTGCGGGTCGCTCGCGTCGGCGGTGAACGCGCTGCCGTCGAAGGAACCCGTCCAGTAGGCGTACGTGTTGGGCAGCCCCGAGCTCTTCCCGTTGGCGCTCGCGCCGAGCACCCATTTCACGGTGCCGTCGCCGGCGGTGACGCGGAACAGGTCGGGGCACTCCAGGACGCCGATGCCGTCGTGGACGAAACCGTTCACGTACGTCCAGGACTTGAGGTCGTCGGAGTGGTAGAAACCGATCTTGTCGTTCTCGGCGAGGGCCATCACCCAGCGGCCCCGGTCCTCGTCGCGGATCACCTTGGGGTCGCGGAAGTCGGCGACGCCGGGGTTGGGCAGGACGGGGGCGGTCCCGTAGTTGGTGAAGGTGAGACCGCCGTCGGTCGAGTAGTACAGGAACTGCTCCTGGTCGTCGGTGCCGCCGCCGGGCGACATGGTGACGATGACGACGACCGCGCCCGCGCCGAATCCGGCCGTGTTGCCGGTGTCGACCACCGCCGAACCCGACCAGAGATCGCCGTTGGGCGTGGTGTCCTTGGGTACGGCGACCCCGCGGTCGGTGAAGGAGACCAGGTCCTTGGTGGTGGCCAGGCGCCACGCGGTGCCGACGACACCGGTGAAGTAGTCGGCGTTGTAGAGGTAGTAGTAGTGGTACTCGCCGTCGATCCAGACGGGTCGCTGCGGGTCGTTCTTCCACTGGTCGGGAACCGTGAAGTGGTAAGCGGCGCGGTAACTCGCCCCGCTTACCGCGGAGTTGGCCGCGCTCTTGGCCGTCGCCCCGGGCTTGGGCCTGGGCTTCGGGGCGGCTGTGGCCGTTCCGGCGGGCAGCAGCGCGGCGGCGGTGCCCGCCGCGGATCCCGCGAACAGTGATCTCCTGGAAATCCCCGATGTTCCGGGCATGACGCATCGTTCCTCTCGTGGCGGCTCACGGAGTAGAGCAGAGCAGAGGGCGTGAAAAGCGGCTCCTGCGAACGAGGACTGTAGACCTAACTCGTTAAAGGTCAAGCGTTCCCGACCCTTGACAGGTCTGCCGCCCGGTTTCCATCATCTGGGGCATCACCCCTGAACTAACACGAGTTAGGCCCGTTGATGACTGACTCGCACCTCCCCCGCCGCACGCTGCTGCGGTACGGCGCGTACGGGGCCGGAGCAGCCGCTCTGGCCGCGACCGCCGCGAGCTGGGACCGGCTCACCGGAGCCGACATCCCCGGCCGTGACGACGGCTCCCTCGTCGTCGCCACCCTCGGCGCCGCCTTCGACCCGGCCACCATCGACGCCCTCACCAAGGGCTTCCACCGGCTCCACCCCGACATCCCGCTGCGGGTGAACGCGGTGCAGGCCGTCGACTGGTCGGACTTCTTCGCGAAGATCCTCACCCAGATCGCCGCGGGCACCGCCCCCGACCTGGTGTATGTGGCCACCGAGGGCGTGCAGTTGTTCGCCCGGAAGCTCGGCGTGGCCCTGGACCGCTGGGTACGGCGGGACGCGTCGGAACTGCGTGAGTACTTCGCCGACGTCCACCCCTCGCTGGTGGAGTCGATGATGTACGAGGGGAACCTCTACCAGCTGCCGATGGAGTTCAACGCCGCCGACATCTACCTCAACAAGCAGGTGCTGAAGCGGGCGGGCGCGGGTTTCCCGGCGGCCGACTGGAGCCGCGACGACTTCACCGCGCTGCTGCGGGAGATGAAACGCACCGGCGGCGCGCACTTCACGCCGTACTTCTGGACCAACCGGCTGTGGGGCGGCGTCGTGCCCTGGCTCTTCGCGAACGGCACGAACCTGCTGAAGGAGTCGAAGGCACCCGGCGGCTCCTGGCTGTGGGACACCTTCTACCCGGCCGCCGACCGCCAGGGGCGCGGCGGAGGCTTCCGCTGGAGCACCCCGCAGGCCACCGCCGACCGGGTCGAGGAGGCGTACGACTATCTCGCCTCCCTCGTCCAGGAGAACCTGTGCACCCGGCCCGAGGGCGGCAACGGCAGCAATCTGGTCGGCGTGTTCTCCACGGGCCGCGTCGGTGTCACACCGGCGGGCGGCTTCTGGGCGGGCGGCCTGCAGCAGGCCGGCATGCGGGCCGACGGCTACGACGTGCAGTACTTCCCCCGCTGGCGTACCCAGCGCCACCAGTTCGGCGCGGCGGGCTACGCGCTGCTGCGCACCTCGAAGAAGCAGGAAGCCGCCTGGGAGTTCATCAAGTACGCGGCCCGCAAGGACACGATGACCCGGCTGTTCCGGAGCAACCAGACCACCCCGGCCCGGCGTTCGATGCTGAACGCCGCCCGCTACGCCGAGAGCGGCCCGGCGCACTGGCGGGTCTTCTACGACACCCTCGACAGGTTTCCCGACACCGGCCCGATCCCCGCGCCGCCGCAGGTCGCCGAGGTGACCGACGTCCTGCTCAAGTACACCGGCACCGCGCTGGCCTCGCCGCGTGCGGTGGGTCCCGCGCTGCGCCGGATGCAGGGCGACCTGGAGCAGGCCATGGAGCGTGAGATATGACGAACACCGAGGTCCCGAACAGCCAAGTACAGGACGTGCGTTCGCGGCCCACCACGCCACCCGCCGTCACCGTACGGCCGTCCGTCCGCGACCGCGGTGCCCGGCTGCTGGCCACGCTGTTCCTGGCGCCCACGGTCGTCGGCATCGTCGTCTTCACGGTCGTGCCGATCATCGGGTCGATCGTGCTGAGCCTGTTCCACTGGAACGTGATCGACCCGCCCCGTTTCGCCGGCGGCGCCAACTACCGTACGACCTTCACGGATTCGACCGTCCTGGTCTCCTTCCGCAACACGCTCGTCTTCATGGTCCTCGCGGTCGCGCTGCAACTGCTGATCGCGCTGTCGCTGGCGCTCGCGCTGAACGGGCGGATGCCGGGATGGCTGCGGTCGCTGTTCCGTTCGGCCTTCTTCTTCCCGCTGGTGCTGTCCGCCGCGTCCATCTCGGTGGTGATGAAGTACCTGTTCAACCAGGACTTCGGGGTGGTGAACTGGCTGATCGGCCTGGTCGGCGTCGCGCCCGTGCCCTGGCTGACCTCGGAGCACGCGGCGATGGCCACGGTGATCCTGGTCTACGTCTGGCAGCAGTTCGGCTTCTCGTTCCTGCTGTTCGTCGGCGGTCTGAACAACATCCCCAAGGAGATCCACGAGGCCGCCGCCCTCGACGGCGCGACCGGCCTGCGCAAGCACCTCGGCGTCACGCTGCCGCTGCTGTCGCCGACGCTGCTCGTCGCGTCGGTGGTCGGCATCATCAACGCCCTCCAGGTCTTCGAACAGCCCTACGTCCTCACCGACGGCGGCCCCGGCGACGCCACCCGCACCGTGGTGATGGTGATCTACGAACGGGCCTTCGAGCAGCTCGACTTCGGCGAGGCGTCCGCGGTGGGCGTGCTGCTCTTCGCGCTGATCATGGCGGTCACCGCCCTCCAGTTCCGGCTCAGCCGGCGTTTCGTCCACTACCAGTGAGCCGGTGAGCCGCATGAGCGCTATGAGCCAAGCAACCCCGACCCTGAAAGCAACCCCGACCCTCAGCCGCCTACGTTATTCACTCACCCCCTGGGCCCGGATCGCCGCACTGACCGTGTGCGCCCTGCTGACGCTGGGCCCGGTCGTCTGGACCGTCTCCACCTCGCTGCGCACGCCGGCCCAGTCCTTCGACCTGCCCCCGCAGATCATCCCGACGCACCCGACGACCGCCGCCTACCGCGGGGTCTTCGATCAGATCGACGTGTGGCTGCTCGCCCTGAACTCCACGCTGGTGACGGCGCTGGTCGCCGTCGGTCAGATGATCACGGCGGGCCTGGCCGGATACGCCTTCGCGCGCATGGAGTTCCGTTTCAAGAGGCCGCTCTTCGGCCTGGTCCTGGCGACCATGATGGTGCCCTTGCAGGTCACCATCGTGCCGGTGTTCCTGGTGCTGAAGTCGATGGGCCTCACCGACACGCTCCTCGGCCTGATCGTCCCGGCCTTCCCGACGGCCTTCGGCACCTTCCTGATGCGCCAGTACTTCCTCGGTATGCCGAAGGACCTGGGCGAGGCGGCCATGCTGGACGGCGCGGGGCCCTGGCGGATCTTCCGCTCGGTGTACGCGCCGCTGGCCGCGCCCGGCCTGGCGATCGTCGGCGTACTGGCCTTCAACTACCACTGGAACGAGTTCTTCCGCCCGCTGATCCTGGAGACCTCCAGCCAGAACTACACGCTTCCACTGGGCCTGGTCTCCCTCCAGGGCAACCTCGGCACCGGCTCGATCTCCGTCGTCCTCGCCGGTGTCGTCCTCTCCATGTTCCCCGCCCTCGCCGTGTTCGTCGTCGGCCAGCGCCCGCTGCGTGAGGGCATCACCTCGGCAGGAGTCAACCGTTGAGCCATGACCCCAACGCGCCGCGTTTCAGGGTCCGTCCGCCCGCCGGCTGGATCAACGACCCCAATGGGCCGTTCCGTTGGCGGGACCGCCACCACCTCTTCTACCAGCACAACCCCGACGCACCGGTGCACGCGAACGTCCACTGGGGGCATGCCTCCAGCGCCGACCTCGTGCACTGGGAGCACCATCCGATCGCGCTCACCCCGACGCCCGGCGGCCCCGACGAGGCCGGCTGCTGGTCGGGCTGCGTGACCGACGACGCCGGCACACCGACCGCCGTATACACGGGAGTTGACCGTGCCCACACCGGACTCGGCACCATCTGCCTGGCGCGGGCGGCGGACTCCGACGACGAGCGGCTGACCGAGTGGAAGCCGCTGCCGACGCCGGTGGTGGCGGGGCCGCCGCCCGGCCTGGACGTGGTGATGTTCCGCGACCCGTTCGTCTTCCGCCACGCGGACCGGCGCTGGGCCCTCGTCGGCGCCGGGCACGCCGACGGCACACCGTCGGTCCTGCTCTACGACTGCGACGACCTGACCGACTGGCGGTTCGCCGGTGTGCTGCTGGACGGCAAGGACCCGGTGGCCGCGGGTGTGTTCGGCGACAAGTCGGTGGGCTGGGAGTGCCCGCACCTGTACCGGACGGCGGGCGGCGAGTACGTGCTCCTGGTGTCCCTGTGGGACGGAGACCCCTGCTCCACCGGATACTTGACGGGTCGTCTGGAAGCTTACCGCCTGGGCGAGTTGAGGTTCGTTCCGCGCGCCGGCGGCCGGCTCGACCAGGGGCGGGACTTCTACGCCCCCGCCGTGCTCCAGGAGCCGGACCGCGCACTGCTGTGGGGCTGGTCGTGGGAGGCCCGCCCGCAGGAGGAGGTGGACCGGGCCGGGTGGGCAGGCGTACTCACGGCACCCCGGGTCGTCGACGTCCACCCCGACGGTTCACTGCGGGTGAGTCCGGCCCCGGAACTCGACCTCCTGCGCCCGGCGGAGCCGTTCGTCACCACGCCGGGCCGGGTTCCGCTTCCCCGCGCCTACGACCTGACGGTCACCGCCTGCGGACCGACCACGGTGAGCCTGCTCCGGGACGCGGCGGGCCGGGAGTTGACCGTCCGGGCGGACCCCGCCTCGGGGACCGTCGTCCTCGACCGCAGCGCCTGGCCCCGGACCGGCAGGGAAGGCTCCGCCCCGATCACCGTGCACGTGCCGAAGGGGCCGGAACTCGCGCTCCGGCTGCTCGTCGACGGCTCGCTCCTCGAACTCTTCGTCGCGGACCGGGCCATGGTCACCGAACGCGTCTACCGGCGCCCCGGCGACATCCCCGAGCTGGTCGTCGACGGGCCGGGCGCCCGGGTCACGGGGTGGGCGCCGGACCCTGGGAGGCACGACTGACCACGGGCCAGGGCATGCGCGGGCCGGGTGCCCAGGTCGCGGGGTGGGCGGCCGGACCTACGGAGGCGCGGCTGACCGGAGCGCAGGCCACCGCGGGCCGGGCGCCCGGGGCACCGGATGGGGGCCGCGCCCGCGAAGGCACGACTGACCACGCACGGGCCGGGTGCTCAGGTCACCGGATGGGCGCTGAGCTCAGGGAGGCGCGGCTGACCACGGGGTAGGTCACGCGCGGGCCCGGCGTCCGGATCACCGGGTCGGTGCCGGACCCACCGAGTCGCGGCTGACCACCGGGCAGGCCAGGCGCCGGACGGTCGCGGGTGGCGTACGGCCTGCTTCGATGGCGTCCAGGAGCAGCCGGGCCGCCGCCTCGCCCATCGCCCGGTGCGGCAGCGCGACCGAGGTGAGCGGCGGGGTGAGGAACGCGGCCATGTGCTCCTGGTCGTCGTAGCCGACCACCGACAGATCGGCGGGCACATCGATCCCGAGCCGGGTCGCGGCGTGCAGGACACCTGCCGCGACCCGGTCGTTGTAGCACAGGACGCCAGTGGGGCGACGGTCCGGCCCGACCCCGTCGAGCAGGCGCAGCGCCCCCGCGTATCCCGCGGAGATCTCCCCGCCGCCGCGCACGATCCACTCCTTCGGCACGGTGACGCCCTCGGCGCGCAGCACCTCCCGGAAACCACGGGTACGTTCCACCGAGGCGATGTCGTCCAGACCGCCGATCACGGCGAGCCGGCGGTGGCCCGCACCGAGCAGCAGCCTGGCCGCGGTACGGCCACCGGCGCGCTCGGCGGGGACCACGGCGGGCAGGGAGCCGTCCTCGGGCAGGCAGTTGGCCAGCACGGAATGGGTGCGGTGCAGGCCCTCGGGGACGCGGACCCGGCGCAGTGACATGGCCGCGTAGATGATGCCGTCCACACGCCGGTCGAGCAGTTCCGCGACGGCCGCGTCCTCCTTGACCGGGTCACCGCCGGAGTCCACGGTGAGGACGAGATGGTCCCTGTCCCAGGCGGTCTCCATGGCGCCGCGCAGCAGCCGGCCGGCGAACGGCGAGGACGCGATCTCATCGGTGACCAGCCCGATCACGGCCGTACGGCGACGGCGCAGACCGCGGGCCACCGGGTCGGGCCGGTAGCCCAGCCGGGTCGCGGCCTGCCGGATGCGTTCCTGGGTGGCGGGGGAGAGATTGCCCTCGGCCCGGCCGTTGAACACGAAGGACACCGCGGTGTGCGACACACCGGCGAGCCGGGCGACGTCCCGTGACGTCGGGCGCCCGGTGCCCGTGTTCCCGCTCTCCTCGGCACCGCCCACGCCGTCCGCCGCCCTCGCCAGCCCGTCCCCGTCGATCACCGTCCACCCTATCCGCGGGGAGCGCGACGGCACACAGGAGATCCTCGGGGCGTCGCGGCGCGGGCGTCCGATGTGATCACTCACCGGATTCCGCGGAGAGCGGGGACCGCTTCGGGCCGGGCGTCGGACCGACTGGGCGCAAGCACGTCATCCGCCGGCGATGCCGACCCACCCGCCCGGTGGAGGGCCTGTCTGCGGGCCGGACCGCGCAAGCCGCTCACGGCGACGGGCCGTGACGGCGGACCAGACCGGCGCCCCCCGCCGAAGGTGACGTCCTCGATCCGGCGGACGGTGTTCTCGATGACCCCGTGCGCGCGAGCCCGGCCCGCGACCTCCTTCGCGGTGGCCTGCCCGGCGCGCAGACAGGCCCTCCTGGCACTCGATGAACTGCCAAGAAGCCCTGCTGCCCTGCTGCCCTGCTGTCCTGCCTCGGCCTCACGCGATCACCCGATCAGGAACTCTGTTCGGCCGGACCAGCCCCGTGATCGACAAGCGGATGACGTCTAAGGGACCACGACGATCTTCCGGCCCACCCCGGCCGCGAACTGCTCCAGCGCCTCCGGATACCGCTCCAGCTCGATCCGGTCGCTGATGAAGATCCCCGGGTCGAGGACCCCGTTCGCGAACAGCTCCGCCGCGCGCTCGAAGCTGTGCAGCACCGCCATGGAGCCGGTGATGGTGATCTCCTGGTTGTAGATACGGTACGGGTCGATCGACACCCGGGTCGCGTAGTCCGCCACCCCGAACTGGAGGAACGTGCCCGCCTTCGCCACCCGGTCCAGGCCGTCCTGGATCGCCGCCGCGTTGCCGGTCGCGTCGACGACGAGGTCCCAGCCCCGCGGCCGGTCCAGCTCGTCCGCGTTCGCCGCCGACCCGGAGACACCGAGCGTGCGGGCGGTCTCCAGGCGGGCCGGGTTCAGGTCCACGATGTCGACGCTCGCCGCGCCGGTGCGCTTGGCCAGCTCCAGCATCATCAGGCCCATGGTCCCGGAGCCGTAGATCAGGACATGCGCGCCGAGACGGGACTTGAGGACGTCGTAGCCGCGCACCGCGCAGGAGAGCGGTTCGACGAGGGCCGCGTCCTGGGTGCGTACGTGCTCGGGGAGCCTCACGCAGTTCGCCACCGGGGCGAGGGCGTACTGGGCCGCGCCGCCCGCCGTGGTGACGCCGATCGCGGCCCAGCGTTCGCAGAGGTTGTTGTGGCCGTTGCGGCACTGCCGGCACTCGTAGCAGTAGAGGGACGGGTCCACGGCCACCTGGTCGCCGACCGAGACCTCGGTGACCTGGGTGCCGACCGCGACGATCTCGCCCGCGAACTCGTGGCCCGGCACGATCGGCAGCTTGGGGGCGAACTCGCCCTGGAGGATGTGCAGATCGGTGCCGCAGAGGCCGCAGGCGGCGACCTCGACGACGACCTCGCGGGGGCCCGGCGTCGGGTCCGGGACCTCGGTGACGACGGCGCGGCCCACGGACTCGATGACGGCGGCCTTCATTTGACGGCTCCCAAGGAGAGGCCCTGGACCAGTTTGTCCTGGGCGGCGAACCCCGCGGCGAGCACCGGCAGGGAGATCACGAGCGACGCGGCGCACACCTTCGCCAGGAACAGGCCCTGGCTGGTGATGAACCCGGTCAGGAAGACGGGCGCGGTCTCCGCCACCACGCCGGTGAGCACGCGGGCGAACAGCAGCTCGTTCCAGCTGAAGATGAAGCAGATCAAGGCGGTTGCCGCGATACCTGGGAGGGAGATCGGGGCCACCACGCGCGCGAGGATGGTCGGCAGCCGGGCGCCGTCGATCTGTGCCGCCTCGATGACGGCGACCGGGACCTCGGAGAGGAAGGACTGCATCATCCACACCGCGATCGGCAGGTTCATCGAGGTGTAGAGGATGACCAGGAGCCAGATGTTGTCGAGCATCCCGGCGTTCTTCGCGAACAGGTAGATCGGCAGCAGGCCAGCCACCACGGGGAGCATCTTCGTGGACAGGAAGAAGAACAGGACGTCGGTCCACTTCTTCACCGGGCGGATCGACAGCGCGTAGGCCGCCGGGAACGCCAGCAGCAGCACGAAGAGCGTCGAAGCCACGGACGCGACAAGGGAGTTGACCAGCGCGGGCCAGGGGCTCGCGCCGCCGCCGGTGCCGAAGAACTCCCGGTAGCCGTCCAGGGTGAGGGCGGCCCCGAAGGACGGCGGGTTGGTGGCCGCGTCGGGCTCGGAGTGGAAGGACGTCAGCGCCATCCAGGCGATGGGCAGGAAGAACAGGATGCCCAGCACCCAGGCCACCAGGCCCAGGCCCGCTCCTTTGCGGCGGGCACGCACGCGTACGGCGATGCTGCTCATGCGCGGGACGCCTCCTCTCGGAACAGGGACGACACGACGCGCAGGGCGAAGGTCGCGATGATGATGGAGCCGATGACGACCAGGACGCCGGCCGCCGAGGCGAGGCCGTTCTCGTGGGCCTGGTAGAAGCTCTGGTAGACGGTGTAGGGCAGGTTGGCGGTGCCCAGGCCGCCGGACGTGATCGTGAAGACCGCGTCGAAGTTCTGGACGATGTAGATCGAGCCCAGCAGGGCGCCGAGTTCGAGATAGCGGCGCAGATGCGGGAGCGTCAGATAGCGGAAGACCTGCCAGTCGCTGGCGCCGTCCACCTTCGCGGCCTCGGTCTGCTGGTGGTCGCGGCTCTGCAGCCCGGCCAGCAGGATCAGCATCATGAACGGCGTCCACTGCCACACCAGGGAGGCCTCGACCGCGAGCAGCGGGTTGGTGGAGATCCAGTCCGGCTGTGGGCCGCCCACATAGTGCAACAGCCCATTGAACAGGCCGTATTCAGGGTTGTAGAGCACATGCTTCCAGAGCAGGGCCGCGGCCACCGGCACCACCAGGAACGGCGCGATCAGCAGGGTGCGGACGAAGCCCCGGCCGCGGAACTTCCGGTCCAGCAGCAGTGCGAGGAGTAGGCCGAAGACCAGGCTGGCCAGCACCACCGCCACGGTGAGCAGGACGGTCGTCCACACTGAGTGGCGCAGGTCGGCGTCGCTGAGGACCTGCTGGTAGTTGTCGAAACCGGTGAAGTGACGGGCCTTCGGATAGAGGGCGTTCCAGTCGAAGAACGAGATCACCAGCGTGGCCACGAACGGGAGTTGGGTCACGACGATCATGAAGATCAGGGCGGGGAGCAGCGGGGCGCGGGTGGCCCAGGCGCGCAGCCTGTCCGAGGGCTGACGCGCGGTGCGGGTCGGAGTGGCGGCCAGACGGGCCGTTGTCGTGGCGGTCATCGTCCCTCGTACTCCTTGGAGATCTTCTCGGCGAGTTTCTGGGACTTCTTCAGGGCCGAGTCGACGGACTGACGTCCGGCGATGGCCGAACTGATCTCCTGGGAGACCTTCGTGCCGAGGTCGGTGAACTCGGGGATGTCGACGAACTGGATGCCGGGCGCGGGGCGCGGCTGCACACCCGGGTCGGTGGGCCTGGCGCCCTCGATGGCCGCCTTCGTCATCTCCTGGAAGGCGGCGGCCTCCTTGACGTAGTCGGGGTTCGTGTACGTCGAGGCGCGCTTGCCGGCCGGCACGTTGGACCAGCCGTCCGTGTCGCCGACCAGCTGCTCGTACTGCTTGCTGGACGCCCAGGACACGAACTTCCAGGCCTTGTCGGAGTTGTGGGACGCCTTCTGGATGCCCCAGGCCCAGGTGTAGAGCCAGCCGGAGGACGCGGTCTTCTCGACGGGCGCGGGGACGTAGCCGAGCTTGCCCTTGACCGGGGAGCCCTTCGCCTCCAGCGATCCGGCCGCCGAGGTGGCGTCGTACCACATGGCGACCTTGCCCTGGGTCATGTTGTTGAGGCACTCGGCGAAACCGGACTGGGCCGCGCCGGACTCGCCGTGCTTGCGGACCAGGTCGACATAGAACTGTGTCGCCTTCTTGAACGCGGGGGAGTCGAGCCGCGCCTTCCAGTTCTTGTCGAACCAGGTGCCGCCGAAGGTGTTCACGACGGTCGTCAGGGGCGCCATCACCTCGCCCCAACCGGGCAGCCCGCGCAGGCAGATGCCCTTCATGCCCGACTTCGCGCCGTCGACCTGGGCGGCCAGGTCGGCCACCTGGGTCCAGGTCGGGTGCGCGGGCATCGTGAGGCCCTTCTCGGCGAAGATGTCCTTGCGGTACATCAGGAAGGACGACTCGCCGTAGAACGGCTGCCCGTAGAGCTTGCCGTCGTCGGCGGTCAGGGACTGCCGCATCGGTTTGAGGATGTCCTGCTCGTCGTATGCCGGGTCCTTCGCGACGTACGAGTCCATCTCGTGCAGCCAGCCGTTGCGGGCGTAGATCGGGATCTCGTAGTTCGAGAGGGTCGCCACGTCGTACTGGCCGGCCTGGTTGGCGAAGTCCTGGCTGATCTTGTCGCGGACGTCGTTCTCGGGCAGCACCGTGAAGTTGACCTTGATGCCGGTCTCCTCGGTGAAGTGCGGGGCCAGTTTCTGGAGTTCGGTCATCTGGGGGTTGTTGACCATGAGGACGTTGATCGAGTTGCCGCCGGATCCGGCGCCGCCCGCTCCGACCCAGCAGCCGGAGAGCAGCGGGGCGAGCAGCGTCCCTACGGCGGCCAGGGCGAGCGTGGCTCGCGGCGGCCGTCGTCGGCTCTGGGTTCGCATGGATCGCTCCTGCACATATGGGGAGAAAAAGCGCGGGCCGGGCATGGTCGCGCCCTACGTAGAGACTCAGTTGGAATTCCAAACGGCGTGCTAGACGCGGATGACCTGTGGCCCCAGCAAGGAGTACCGGTGGGCTTCGGCCGACGGGAGCAGCGTGCTCGTGACGATCGTCTCCAGGGCGCCGATCTCGGCGAACCGGCAGAAACTGACCGCCCCGAACTTGGTGTGCACGCCCGCGAACACGGTGCGCCGGGAGGCGCGGACGGCCTGTGCCTTGACCTCGCTGACCGCGGGGTCGGGGGTGGTCAGGCCGTGTTCGCGGGAGATGCCGTTGGCGCCGATGAAGGCGAGGTCGATGACGAAGCCGGCGAGCATCTTCGTCGTCCAGTGGTCCACGGTCGCGAGCGTGCCGTGCCGGACCCGGCCGCCGAGCAGCAGCACCGAGGTGTTCTCGGACTCGGCCAGCACGCCCGCGACCGGCAGGGAGGCGGTCACCACGGTCAGCGGCCGGTCCCTGGGCAGCGCCTCGGCGATGAGCTGGGGGGTGAAGCCCTCGTCGACGAAGACCGTCTCGGCGTCCCCGAGCAGCTCGGCCGCCGCGACCGCGATCCGGCGCTTCTCCGGGACATGACTCGTGGCGCGGAAGGCGAGCGTCGTCTCGAAACCGGCGCTCTCCACGGGGTAGGCGCCGCCATGGGTCCTGCGGACCAGCCCGTGGTCCTCCAGGGCGCGCAGATCGCGCCGTACGGTCTCCTTGGCCACGCCCAGCTCGGCGGCGAGCGCGGTGACATCGACCGAGCCGGTGCGGCGGGCGGCCCGCACGATCTCCCGCTGACGTTCTTCCGCCGAACTCGCGCCCATGGCCGACACCGCCTTCCCCGCTCACCTGGAGTACTGCCCGTTCGGGCCCGGTGGGACCCTGGGGGAAGTTCTACAGCCGACGTGCGGCACTGACCAGGCCTGTTGCACGCCCGATGCTGCCCGTGTGTGACCGTTTGCCGCACGCGGTGCCCGTCGCGGACCTGCGCGGCTGTCCACCGGGGCGTGGGATCGGGCAGTGTCCGTGCCCGAACACGCCGACGGGCGGGCCCGTTCGGTGCCCGCCCGCCTGTCCGGAGTTCCTTTTCCGGTCAGTACGGCCAGATCGGCGGGTCGTTCACGAAGTGCCCGCCCAGATAGGCGTGGGCCTCCTTGCCCGGCTCCAGCTCGCCGTGTTCGGCGATCAGCTTCTCGGCGTACGGCTCCGAGTCGTCCCGCGGCTCGTAACCGAGCGCCCGCGCGGTCGAGAGGTCCCACCACAGACGGGTGTTGGCGGAGGAGCCGTAGACGACGGTGTGCTCCACGTCCTCGGCGGTCAGGGCCGCGTGGAAGAGGCGGGCGCCGTCGGCGGGGCTCATCCAGATCGACAGCATGCGCACGCTGCTGGGCTCGGGGAAGCAGGAGCCGATGCGCACGGAGACGGTCTCCAGGCCGTGCCTGTCCCAGTAGAGCTGCGCCAGGTCCTCGCCGAAGGACTTGGACAGGCCGTAGAAGGTGTCGGGGCGGTGCGGGGTGTCGACCGGGACGAGTGGGTCGTCGCCTTGAGGCCTCGGGGTGTAGCCCACCGCGTGGTTGGAGGAGGCGAAGACGACACGGGGGACGCCTTCCTCGCGGGCGGCCTCGTAGAGGTTGTACGTGCCCTCGATGTTCGCCTTGAGGACCTTGTCGAAGGAGGCTTCCAGGGAGATGCCCGCGAGATGGATGACCGCGTCGACGCCCCGCACGGCCTCGCGGAGCGCCGCCCGGTCGGAGAGGTCCGCGGTGATCGCGTCCGGCTCGCCCTCGACCGGGCGCATGTCCAGCAGCCGCAGGTCGTAGCCGTAGGAGGGCAGCAGGTCCCGCATCAGGGTGCCGAGCCCGCCTGCGGCGCCGGTGAGCAGAACGGTGCGGGGAGCGGGCATCCTCGGGTCTCCTTGAGTGGTCGGCGAGTTGCTGGCCTCATGTGTGGATGGTATTCACATGCGTGGACCAGTTAAGGATCTGTCGTCGCGCCCGTCAAGTGTGGCGCGGACCTGGGAAATCCGCTCCCCTGTTGCTCATTCGCGCGCTTGACCCATCCTGAGGCGGCTCCCTAGGGTGAGCTTGTTCAGAGATGTAGACATTGATCAGAAGAACGTACGCGCTTGTTCAAGGGAGAGCCCGTGACGCCAGCCCCTCTCGCCGACCGGCTCTCTGTCCCCAGCGGGCCGCTGTTCTTCCCCGTCACTCCGTACGGCCCCGACGGCTCCGTCGATCTCGACGTCTACCGCGCGCATGTCAGCCGGGGCGTCGAGGCGGGTGCCGCCGCCGTGTTCGCGTGCTGCGGCACCGGGGAGTTCCACGCGCTGCTGCCCGAGGAGTTCGAGGCGTGTGTCCGGGCGGCCGTGGAGGCGGCGGACGGGCGGGTGCCGGTGGTCGCGGGCGCCGGCTACGGCACCGCGCTCGCCGTACGGTACGCGCGGCTCGCGGAGAGTGCCGGGGGGGACGGGCTGCTCGCCATGCCGCCGTACCTGGTGGTCGCCGGGCAGGAGGGACTGCTGCGGCACTACCGGGAGGTGGCCGGGGCGACCGCGCTGCCCGTCATCGTCTACCAGCGCGACAACGCCGTGTTCACCCCGTCGACGGTCGTCGGACTCGCCCGCACCGAGGGCATCATCGGCTTCAAGGACGGACTCGGCGACCTCGACCTGATGCAGCGGATCGTGAGCACCGTACGCACCGAAGTCCCCGGCGACTTCCTCTACTTCAACGGACTGCCGACCGCCGAACAGACCCAGCTCGCCTACCGGGGCATCGGTATCACCCTCTACTCGTCCGCCGTGTTCTGCTTCGCCCCCGAGATCGCGCTCGCCTTCCACCGGGCACTCGCGACCGGCGACGACACCACGGCCAACCGCCTCCTGGACGGCTTCTACCGGCCGTTCGTCGAACTCCGTGCCCTGGGCCGGGGTTACGCCGTCTCGCTCGTCAAGGCGGGGGTGCGCCTGCGGGGACTGGACGTCGGCGAGGTGCGCCCGCCGCTGACCGAACCGGCCGAGGACCACGTCAAACAGCTCGCCCAACTCATCGAGCGGGGCTACGCGTTGATCGATACGTTGAGCGGGACATTGATCGAGGAGGACGCGTGAAGGCATCGGCTTTCGTCTACCCCTGGGACATCAACGGCGACCCCGAGGCGGGCGGCAGGATCGCCGCGCTCGGCGTCCAGCAGGCGACCCTCGCCTCCGCGTACCACTCCACGCGCGCGCTGACCCCCCGCCACCCGCGCCACCGCGTCGTCACCGCCGAGCACGCCGCCGTGCTGTATCCGCCGGACTCCCGTTGGCAGGGGCGGGAGTTGAGGCCCTACCCGGCCGGCGACTGGGCGCCCGGCGACGCCTACGGCGAGGCAGCCACCGCCCTCGCCGACGCGGGCCTCGATGTGCACACCTGGGTCGTGCTCGCCCACAACTCCCGCCTGGGCGCGGAACATCCGGACACCTCGGTGGTCAACGCCTACGGCGACCGCTACCCCTGGGCACCCTGCGTCGCCCAGCCCGCCACGCGCGCGTACCTCGTCGACCTCGCCGCCGAGGCGGCCGTACGCCCCGGCGCGCGCGGCACCGAACTGGAGTCCCTCGGCTGGTACGGCCTCACCCACCTGCACGCCCACGACAAGACCGCCGGCATCGGGCTCGGAGACGCCGGCCAGTACCTGATGGCTCTCTGCTTCTGCCCGGTCTGCCGGGAGGGCTACGGTGAACAGGGCCTCGACGCCGAGGAGTTGGCGTCGGCCGTACGGACCGCGCTGGAACCGGTGTGGCAGGGGGCACCCTCCGACGGCGGCTGGGCGGGGGTCGAGAAACTCCTCGGCGAGGCGAACGCGACGGCCACCCGCGCCTGGCGCGACGACAGGGCCCGCACACTCCAGGAGACGGCGGTGGCCGCGGTCCGGGCCGCCGCACCCGACGGCTTCCAGGTACTGCTGCACGCGGACCCGGAGTCGTACCACTGCGGCGCCAACGCCGGCGTCGACCCCGCGCACATCCTCTCGGTGGCCGACGGTGTCGTCGTCCCCTGCACGGCAGGCGCGGGTCTGCTGACCCCGTTCGCCGAACAGGGCCGGGACGGGGCGGTGTTGGCCGCCAACTTCACGGTGGTCTCCGGGATGGGAGGACGGCCGGGGGCGCTTGCGGCGGACGCGGCGCGGGCGCGGGAGCTGGGGGCGACCGAACTGCGCCTCTATCACGCGGGGTTGGCGTCGGAAGGGGACCTGGCAGGGGTGCGGGAGGCGTTGGGCGGGCTCTGAGGCGGGGGCGTTCTCGTCCCGAGCAGCGCCAGCGAAAGGCCCGTTGCGAGCAGCGCGAGGCCGATCAGGACCAACAGCAGCCGGTAGTCGGCCAGTTCGACCAGTGCCGCCCCCGCCGCCAGTCCGATCACGTTCGGTGTGAAGATCAGGGTGTTGGCGGTGGCGGTCGCCCGGCCGAGCAGCGGCCCCGGCAACTCGCCCTGCACAGCGGTGAACGCGGCGATCAGTACGCACGGCAGCCCCAGTCCGATCGCGGCGCTGCAGGCCAGGACCACGAGGTCGGACGGCACCGCCCGCGCGGCCACCGCGACCGCCGTGAGCGCGATCCCGGCCGCCCCGAACCGGCGCGCGCCGAGCCGTCGTAGCGCGGGCCCGGAGACCAGTCCGACCGCCACCGAGCCGGCGCCCTGCGCCGCGTACAGCACGCCGGTGTAGGCCGGGGCGTGCCCCAGGGCGTCGACGATCGCGTAGGTCGTGCTGCTGCTCAGGGAGGCGAGGAACATCGTGGCCCCGCCCGCCAGGACCAGCGGGCGCAGCCGGGGGTGCCGCCACAACTCGCGTACGCCTTCGGCGGTTTGGGCCCGCCAGGTGCCGGCGGGACGCTCGGGCCGCTCCTCGTGCGCGCGGACGAACAGCCACAGGCAGGCCGCCAGCACGAACGTGACCGCGTCCAGAGCGGCCACCGCGGGCCCGCCGAACGCCGCGTACAGGCCCGCGCCCGTCAGCGGTGCCACCAGCTTCATGCCCTCCACGGCCGTCATCCGCAGCCCGTTGAAGTCGCCGAGGAGGTCCCGGTCGACGACGGTGGCGAGGAGGGCCGACTCGGCGGGGTCCTGGACGACGGCAATGGTGCCGTAGACGAACAGGACGGTGAACAGGAGCCACAGGTCGGCGCGGGAGTGGACGGCGAAGAGGGTGAGGAGGAGGGCGGCCAGGCCGAGGTTCGTCCGGATCAGCAGCGGCTTGCGGCGGACGCGGTCGGCGAGCGTGCCCAGGGCCGGGCCGCACAGGGTCGGCGCCCAGACGGCGAACACGCACAACGCGGCGAGGCCGTTCGAGCCGGTGAGGTCCTTCACCCACACACCGGCCGCGAGCCCGAGCGCGGACGTGCCGAAGGCGGACACCACCAGGCCCGTGAAATACAGCCCCGCGTCGCGGTCCCGCAGGATGCGCGTCACCGTCCAGTTTGTCGTCATGCCTGGTCATCGTGGGTCTAAGGCGGGGGAGACGGCATCGGGCAGGTGCCCTACATATACGGGGTCGCGGAGGCGCGCGATGAGTTTCGGGTCCGCCGTCGGTCCACCTCACGACAGGAGACCGATCCCCCGAAGGGAAGCGCATGACCGACAGCATCTTCGACCTCGGCCCGCAGACCCGTGTCGTCGCCCGTCTCGTGGAGGGCGTCACCGACGAGCAGCTCAAGGACGTGACCCCGTGCCCCGGCACCGCCGTACGCAACATGCTGGGCCATCTGCTCGGCCTGTCCGTCGCCTTCCGCGACGCCGCGCGCAAGGACCTGGGCGTCATGACGGACACCGCACCGGACGCCGCCGTCCCGGACATCGGCCCCGGCTGGCGCGAGGACTTCCCCAAGGTCCTCGACGGACTCGCCGAGGCCTGGCGCGACCCGGCCGCCTGGACCGGCATGACCCGCGCGGGCGGCATCGACCTCCCCGCCGCGGTCGCCGCGGCCGTCGTGGCCGACGAACTGGTCATCCACGGCTGGGACCTGGCCCACGCCACCGGCCAGACCTACGAGCCCGACCCGGCCGCGCTCCGGGCGTCGTACACCTTCCTGCTGGCGGCGGCCGAGGACCCGACCGGGGGCGGGGGGATCTTCGGCCCGGTGGTGCGGGTACCGGTGGACGCGCCGCTGCTGGACCGGGCGGTGGGCCTGAGCGGACGGGACCCGGGCTGGAAGCCGTAGAACATCCCGAGGCCGGGCGCCAGGGAACGCCCCGAAATGTGAGCGTCCCGGCCCCCGGAACCGTACTCTTCCCCACCATGCCTCTCAGTCTCACCGTCCTCGGCACCGCCTCCCCGCATCCGCGTCCCGGCCGACCCTGCTCCGGGTATCTGCTGCGCGGTGGGGGCGCCGAGGTGTGGGTGGACGCGGGGACCGGGACGTTCGCCGAATTGCAGCGGCACACGGATCCGGCGCGGCTCACCGCGATCTGGATCTCGCATCTGCACGCCGACCACAGCGCCGATCTCCTCGCGGCGGCCTACGCGTTCGCCTTCGGCGGGATGACCCCGGCCGCACCGATCCCGCTCTACGCCCCGCAGGACTGCGCCCGCCGGCTCGCGGGCTTCTTCGGGCAGCCGGACGTACGGTTCCTGAGCGGCGTCTTCGACTTCCGCCCGCTCTACGACGGCCACTCCGTCCGGCACTGGAACCTCCGGCTCACCGCGCGCGCCGTCGTCCACGACACCGAGGCGTACGGGCTGCGCGCCGAGTGCCAGGGGAGTGTCCTCGGGTACTCCGGGGACAGCGGCCCCTGCGACGCACTGGCCGAACTCGCGGGCGGCGCCGACGTGTTCCTCTGCGAGGCCGACATCGACCGGCATCGCGAAGGCGAACGGCAGGTGCATCTCACGCCCGAGGACGCGGGCGCCTGGGCGAAGGGCGCGCGCGAACTCCTCATCACCCACGTGGGACCCACCCTCACCAGGGAATCGGCCCTGGAACGCGCCGCCGCGATCTTCCCGGGCCGGACCTCCGCCGCCCTCGAAGGCGTCACCAAGATCATGTGACGTCCTTTCCCGTTCCTTTGTCAGAAGCATTGACGAAACACAGGGCCGCTCCTACCTTCAACGCGTCGTACTTCGTACGTCATATATGAGACGCGATACGCGAGATCAGATACGCGACCGCAGCCACGTGACATCCGAGAGGCGCGCATGACCTCTGTGCCCACGCCGATCCCCTCCCGCACGCAGTACGTGCAGGAGGAGATCAAACGCCGCATCCTCACCGGACAGTTGACGCCGGGTCAGCCACTGGTCGAGACCGAACTCGCCGCACGGTTCGGGGTGTCCAAGACCCCGGTGCGCGAGGCGCTCAAGACCCTGGCCGGTACCGGACTCGTCGTGATGAACCAGTACAAGGGCGTCACGGTGC
The DNA here is from genome assembly GCF_044753545.1 of Streptomyces sp. NPDC088350. Classification (NCBI taxonomy): domain Bacteria; kingdom Bacillati; phylum Actinomycetota; class Actinomycetes; order Kitasatosporales; family Streptomycetaceae; genus Streptomyces; species Streptomyces sp. NPDC088350. The sequence continues at coordinate 496,032 of NZ_JBIVNL010000007.1, forward strand.
GCATGGTGGACGCGGACATGGCGCGCGAGGTCTACGACGTACGGCTGCTCCTCGAACCCGAGGCGCTCCGGCGGGCCGTACGGCGCAAGGCCTCCCTGGACGCCGCGCGCGACGCGCTGACCCGCGCCGACGAGGCCACGGACACCGCCGAACGCTCCCTCGCCAACCGGGAGTTCCACCGCGCCCTGTACCTGCCGTGCGGCAACCCGCTGCTCGGCCGGATGCTCGACGAGGTCCGCGACCAGGCAGCCCTCGTCTCCGCCGTCGCCTGGGCCGCCTCGCCCTCCTGGGAACGCGAGGCCGGCGAACACCGGGAGATCCTGCGGCTCGCCCTCGACGGCGACGCGGACGGCGCGGCCACCGCGCTGCACGCCCACATCGCGTCGTTCGTGCGACGGGCCTTCCCCGACGCGGAGTTCGGGGACCAGGGAGAGGACGGTCAGGCATGACAGCGGCGTTCGAGACCAGGCGGGCGGCCCTGGCCGACGTGGTGGCGATCCCGGTGACCCCGTTCGCCGAGGACGGCACCGTCGACCAGGACACCCACCGGGCCCTGCTGCGCCGGCTGCTCGACGGCGGGGTCGGGATCCTCACGCCCAACGGGAACACCGGTGAGTTCTACGCCCTGACCCCTCAAGAGCGGCAACTGGTGACGGAGTTGACCGTCGACGAGGCGGGGGACCGGGCCATCGTCCTCGTCGGTGTCGGTCACGACGTGCCGACCGCCGTCCAATCCGCCCGGCACGCCCGCGAGTTGGGCGCGGACATGGTCATGGTCCATCAGCCCGTCCACCCCTACGTCTCACAGGACGGCTGGGTCGACTACCACCGCGCCATCGCCGGGGCCGTGCCCGACCTCGGCGTCGTCCCGTACATCCGCAACGCCCAGCTCCCCGGCGCCCGCCTCGCCGAACTCGCCGACGACTGCCCGAACGTCATCGGCGTCAAGTACGCCGTCCCGGACGCGGCCCGCTTCGCAGCCTTCGCCCGGGACGCGGGGCTCGAACGCTTCGTGTGGGTCGCCGGTCTTGCCGAACCGTACGCGCCCTCCTACTTCTCGGCGGGCGCCACCGGCTTCACCTCGGGGCTCGTGAACGTCGCCCCGTCCGTCTCGCTGAACATGATCGAAGCGCTTCGATCAGGAGACTATCCGGGGGCGATGAAGGTGTGGGAGCAGATCCGCCGGTTCGAGGAACTCCGTGCGGCGAACGGCTCCGCGAACAACGTCACGATCGTCAAGGAAGCGCTTGCGTCCCTCGGCCAGTGCCGCCGTGACGTTCGCCCGCCCAGCAGGCCCCTGCCCGAGAGCGAGCGCGCCGAGGTCGCCGCGATAGCCGCCGGATGGTCCATATGAATGCCCCTGTCACCAGAAAGCGTCCCGAGGAACTCAGAAGCCACCAGTGGTACGGCACCGACGGGCTGCGCTCCTTCAGCCACCGGGCCCGGACCCGTCAGCTCGGCTACCTCCCCGAGGAACACCTCGGCAAGCCCGTCATCGCGATCCTCAACACCTGGTCGGACATCAATCCCTGTCATGTGCACCTCCGTGAGCGCGCCCAGGCGGTCAAGCGGGGCGTGTGGCAGGCCGGCGGCTTCCCCCTCGAATTCCCGGTCTCCACGCTCAGCGAGACCTTCCAGAAGCCGACCCCGATGCTCTACCGCAACCTCCTCGCGATGGAGACCGAGGAACTGCTGCGGTCCTATCCGGTCGACGGAGCCGTGCTCATGGGCGGCTGCGACAAGTCGACCCCCGCGCTGCTCATGGGTGCCGCGAGCGTCGACCTGCCCACTGTCTTCGTGCCCGCCGGGCCGATGCTGCCGGGGCACTGGCGCAACGAGATCCTCGGCTCCGGCACCGACATGTGGAAGTACTGGGACGACAAGCGCGCCGGCCTCATCGGCGACTGCGAGCTGACCGAACTGGAGAGCGGCCTCGCGCGCTCGCCCGGTCACTGCATGACCATGGGGACGGCGTCCACGCTGACGGCCGCGGCGGAGGCGCTGGGCGTGACCGTGCCGGGGGCGTCGAGCATTCCCGCGGTGGACTCGGGGCACGACAGGATGGCCGCGTCATCCGGCATGAGGATTGTTGAACAAGTCCACAAGGGGCGTGTTCTCTCGTCGATCCTCACCCAGGACGCCTTCGAGGACGCGGTCACCACCGTCCTCGGCCTCGGCGGCTCCACCAACGCCGTGATCCACCTCATCGCCATGGCCGGCCGCGCCGGCGTCCACCTCACGCTCGACGACTTCGACCGCATCGCCCGCACGGTCCCGGTCCTGGCGAACGTACGGCCCGGCGGACAGACGTACTTGATGGAGGACTTCCACTTCGCCGGCGGCCTCCCCGGGTTCCTCTCCCGGATCACGGACCTGCTCCACCTCGACCGCCCGACCGTCTCCCACGACACCCTGCGCGAACAGCTCGCCGGCGCGCGGGTGCACAACGACGACGTCATACGACCCCGCGGCAACCCGGTCGCGCACGAGGGCGGGGTCGCGGTCCTGCGCGGCAACCTCTGCCCGGACGGCGCCGTCATCAAGCACATCGCCGCCGAACCCCACCTGCTCAAGCACACCGGCCCCGCGGTCGTCTTCGACGACTACCGGACCATGCAACGCACCATCAACGACCCGGAGTTGGACATCACCGCCGACAGTGTGCTGGTGCTGCGCAACGCGGGCCCCAAGGGCGGCCCGGGCATGCCCGAGTACGGCATGCTCCCGCTCCCCGACCATCTGCTCAAGCAGGGCGTCCGGGACATGGTCCGGATCTCCGACGCCCGGATGAGCGGCACGAGTTACGGCGCGTGCGTGCTGCACGTGGCGCCCGAGTCGTACGTCGGCGGACCACTGGCGCTCGTCCGGACCGGGGACACCATCACCCTGGACGTCGAGGCGCGCACCCTCCAACTCAACGTGGACGACGAGGAGTTGGCGCGACGCAGGGCGGAGTGGACACCGCCGCCCGCACGGTACGAGCGCGGCTACGGCGCGCTCTACAACGACCAGATCACCCAGGCGGACACCGGCTGCGACTTCGAGTTCCTGGCCCGGCCGGGCAAGGTGCCGGACCCGTACGCCGGTTGAGCACCCTCGCTCTTTGCATGTCCGTTGAGCAAGCGCTTCCTATACCTGAACCGCACACCTGTACCTGAACCGCCCCCGTACCTGAACCGCCCCCGTACCTGAACCGCACCTGCTCCACCCGCCCCACTGGAACGGAGAACAGTCATGGCCCAAGCCGCAGCCGTGGCGAAACCGCCCGCGCCACCCCGGCAGCGCCGTGCCTCCGCGACCCCGCGCAGGCTCCCGTACCTGCTGATCGCCCCGGCCGCGCTGCTCATGCTGGGCTTCATCGCCTACCCGGTGATCAGCGTCTTCTACTACAGCCTGCAGAACTACAACCCCACCAAGCCGTGGCGCAACGGCTTCGCGGGCCTCGACAACTTCACCCACGCCTTCACCAACGACCCCCAGTTCTGGGACACGTTGACCTTCAGCGCCAAGTGGGTGATCGTCGAGGTAGGCCTCCAACTGCTCTTCGGACTCGCACTCGCGCTGATCGTCAACCAGACCTTCGTGGGCCGGTCCATCGGCCGCGCGCTGGTGTTCTCCCCGTGGGCCGTCTCGGGCGTACTGACCTCCGCGATCTGGGTCCTGCTCTACAACTCCCAGACTGGCGTGACCCGTTACCTCGCGGACATGGGCATCGGCCAGTACGGCACGAGTTGGCTCTCGGACCCCTCAACGGTCTTCTCCGCAGCGGTGGTTGCGGACCTCTGGCGAGGCGTCCCGTTCTTCGCGATCCTCATCCTCGCCGACCTCCAGTCCGTGTCGAAGGACCTGTACGAGGCCGCCGAGGTCGACGGCGCGAGCCGCTTCCAGCAGTTCCTGCACATCACGCTGCCGCACCTCAAGGACGCGATCGTCCTCTCCACCCTCCTGCGCGCGGTATGGGAGTTCAACAACGTCGACCTCCTCTACACCCTGACCGGCGGCGGCCCGGCCGGCGAGACGACCACGCTCCCGCTCTACGTCGCCAACACCAGTGTCGAGGCCCACAACTTCGGCTACGCGTCGGCCCTCACCACGGTCGCGTTCGTGATCCTGCTGTTCTTCTCGATCGTCTATCTGCGCCTGAGCAAGTTCGGAGGCGGCGACAAGTGATCACCGAGATCGCCCCGGCCCGCGAGCGGGAGACCGCCGCACCGCACCAGCCGCGCAAGGTCCGCCGCGCCTGGGACGAGGTCCCGCGCTGGCAGATCTACGTCCCCCTGGGCATCTACCTCGTCTTCACCCTGATCCCCTTCTACTGGATCCTGCTCTTCGCGTTCCGCCCGGCCGGCTCGACCTCCCTGGTGCCCTGGCCGATGACCTTCGACCACTTCCAGAAGGTGTGGACCGAACGCGGCTTCGGCGTCTACTTCCAGAACAGCGTCTACGTCGGTGTGGCCACCCTGGTCCTCACCACGGTCGTCGCCCTGGCCGGCGGCTACGCCCTCGCGCGCTTCGAGTTCAGGATCAAGCGCGCCTTCATGCTGGCCCTGCTCTGCTCCCAATTCGTGCCGGGCGCCCTGCTGTTGGTCCCGCTGTTCCAGATCTTCGCCAAGCTCCAGATGATCAACTCGCTCGGCAGCGTCATCATCGCGGAGACCGTCTTCCAGCTGCCGCTGTCGATGATCCTGATCAGCGGCTTCATCAGGAACGTCCCGCAGTCCCTGGAGGAGGCCGCCTGGGTCGACGGCTGCAACCGCTTCGCCGCGTTCCGTATCGTCGTCCTCCCGCTGCTGCGGCCGGGGTTGATCGCCGTCGGCTCCTTCGCCTTCGTGCACGCGTGGAACCACTTCCTCTTCGCCCTGATGTTCCTCTCCGACCAGAGCAAGCAGACCATCCCGGTCGGCCTCAACACCCTGATGGGCGCGGACAGCGTCGACCTGGGCGCCCTCGCCGCGGGCGGCATCGTCGCGGCCGTACCGGTGGTGATCGTGTTCGCCTTCATCCAGAAGTGGCTGATCACCGGGTTCAGCGCGGGGGCGGTGAAGGGATGAGGCAACCGCTTACCCTGCTGGCGAAGATCGTCGACGCAGGGAGAATCCCATGACATCCAAGACCGGCCCTACGACCGTCACCGCGCAGGCTCCTACGACGGCCCCCGCGCCCGTCACCCTGCCCGTCCCCGTCGTCCTCGCCGGCGCCCGAGGCCACGGCCGCTGGCACGTCGAGAACATCCGCCGACTCCAGGACAAGGGACTCGTACGCCTTGCCGGCATCTGTGAGCTGACGCCCCTGACGGAGGAGGAGTTCGGGGGCGGACTCCCCGCGCAGTCACCGGACTTCGGCGCCCTGCTCGACTCCACCGGCGCCCGGGTCGCGGTGATCTGCACCCCGATCCCGACCCACACCGACCTCGCCCTGGCCGCCGCGAAGCGGGGCGTCCACCTGCTGCTGGAGAAGCCGCCCGCGCCGTCGTACGCCGAGTTCCGCCGGATGGCCGACGGGGTCGCCGCGGCCGGGGTGGCCTGCCAGATCGGGTTCCAGTCGCTCGGCTCGCACGCCGTGCCCGCGATCCGTGAGCTGATCGCCAAGGGCGCCATCGGCACGCTGACCGGGGTCGGCGGGGCCGGTGCCTGGGCGCGCGACGAGGCCTACTACCGGCGCGCCCCCTGGGCGGGCAAGCGGCGCCTGAACGGCGTCGACGTGATCGACGGCGCGCTGACCAACCCCCTCGCCCACGCCGTGGCCACCGCCCTCGCGCTGAACGGCACGACCCGCGCCGAGGACGTCACCGGCATCGAGACGGAACTCGTCCGCGCCAACGACATCGAGTCCGACGACACCTCCTGCGTCCGCGTCACCACCGTCCAGGGCCGCCCGGTCACCGTCGCCGTGACCCTGTGCGCCGAACACCCCGGCGAGCCCTACGTGGTGGTGCACGGCAGCCACGGCCGGATCACCTACTGGTACAAGCAGGACCGCGCACTGCTCCAGCGGGCGGACCACGGCCCCGAGGAGTTCGAGTACGGCAGCACGGACCTGCTGGAGAACCTGGTCGCCCATCTCGCCGACGGCGAGGAGCTGTTGGTCGAACCGGACTCAACAGGCGCCTTCATGAAGGTCGTTGAGGCGATCCGCCAGGCCCCCGACCCGGCCCCGCTGCCCGCCGACGCCTGGCACCTGATCCCCGCCGAGAACCGCCGGGTCGTCCCCGGCATCGACGCGCTGGTCACGGCGGCGGCCGACACCCTCGCCCTCTACTCCGAGCTGGGCGCCCCCTGGGCCCCACCGAAAGAGGTGAGCCCCTGATGATCACCCATGACACGCCGGTGCTGCGCGTCGCGGGCCGCCCGGTCGCCCGGTACGTCACCCGGCCCGAGCTGCCCGCCCGGCTCTCCCCGCGCCCGTATCTGCACCCCGTCACCACCCTGGCCGGTACAGCGGTCACCGAGCTGAGCCCCGCCGACCACACCCACCACCTCGGCGTCGGTGTCGCCGTTCCCGACGTCGAGGGGCACAACTTCTGGGGCGGACGCACGTATGTGCGTGAGCAGGGGCCGGTGGCGTTGGACAACCACGGCGCCCAACGCCACACCGCCTTCCAGCTCCGCGACCCCGACGGCTTCGTCGAGGAACTGCGCTGGATGGCGTCCGGCGCCGAGCTGCTGCGCGAACGCCGTACGGTCGCGGCCACCGAACTCACCGACACGGCATGGGCGTTGGACTTCACGTTCTCCCTCACCAACGTGACACCGACCCCACTCTCCATCGGCAGCCCCGCCACCAACGGCCGCCCCGGCGCGGCCTACGGCGGCTTCTTCTGGCGGGCCCGCAAGGAGGCCGAGACGCCGCACGTCTTCACCGCCGACCGTGCGGGCGAACCGGAGATCCACGGCACCCGCGCCGACTGGCTCGCCCTCGCCGGCACGGGCTGGACGCTGGTGTTCGCCGGCGCCACGGACCGCTCCCGCGAGGACCCGTGGTTCGTCCGCACCGCCGAATACCCGGGCGTGGGCGGGTCGTTGGCCTGGGCCGAGCGGCTGCCGGTACCGCCCGGCGACACGGTCGTACGGCGGATCGTCACCGTAGTCGCCGACGGCCGCCTGGACCGGGCCGAGGCGGCGGCGCTGGTGCGGAAGGCGGTCGGCCAGTGACGCACGAGACGTACACCAACCCCGTCCTGAACGCCGACTGGTCCGACCCGGACGTCGTTCGCGTCGGCGACGACTTCTACCTCACCGCGTCCAGCTTCGGCCGTGTACCGGGCCTGCCGCTGCTGCACTCCCGCGACCTGGTGAACTGGACCCTGATCGGCCACGCCCTCCAACGCCTCGAACCGGCAGGGGAGTTCACGTCTCCCCGGCACGACTGCGGGGTCTGGGCACCGGCGTTGAGACACCACGACGAACGCTTCTGGATCTTCTGGGGCGACCCCGACCAGGGCATCTTCCAGATCAACGCCCCCGAGATACGCGGCCCTTGGACCCGCCCGCACCTCCTCAAGGAGGGCAAGGGCCTCATCGATCCCTGCCCCCTGTGGGACGACGGCAACGACGAGGCCTACCTCGTCCACGCCTGGGCCAACTCCCGCGCGGGCATCAAGAACCGCCTCACCGGCCACCGTATGCATCCCGACGGCACGACTCTGCTCGACGACGGCAAGGTCATCGTCGACGCGGACCGCATCCCCGGCTGGTTCACCCTGGAGGGCCCCAAGGTCCACCAACACGACGGCTGGTTCTGGATCTTCGCCCCCGCCGGGGGAGTCGAGACCGGCTGGCAGGGCGTGTTCCGCTCCCGCGGCTTCTTCGGACCGTACGAGGAAAAGGTCGTCCTGGAGCAACGGGACACCTCGGTCAACGGCCCGCACCAAGGCGCGTGGGTGCGCACCCCGTCCGGCGAGGACTGGTTCCTGCACTTCCAACAGCGGGGCGCCTACGGCCGGTTGGTCCACCTCCAGCCGATGCGCTGGGGTGATGGGGGCTGGCCGGTCGTCGGCGACGAGGGCGCCCCCGTAGCCGTACACCGGAAACCGGACCTGCCGCCGCAGCCGGCCGCCGCGCCCGCCACCGACGACGACTTCCCCGGCGGACGGTACGGCCGCCAGTGGCAGTGGACGGCGAACCCGCGGGACGGCTGGGCCACCCACCACTCGGGAGACGGCCTGCGGCTGACGTGTGTCCGCTCGGCCGACGCGCACGACCTGCGCAAGCTCCCCAACCTGCTCACCCAGCGGCTCCCCGGCACACCCGTCGTGGTCGAGACCGAACTATGCCTGCACAGCGCGGAATTGGGGGCGCGGGCCGGGCTGGCCGTGCTCGGGGACGCGTACAGCTGGATCGGACTCCAGCGGGGTGCGGACGGGCTGGTGCGGTTCGTGCACCGCTTCGCGGAGCCGGTCGCCGAGCGCGAACGCGACGCGGGGGAGTCGTGCCTCGCACCCGAGGGGCGGGTCCGGCTGCGCATCGAGATCGGTACCGGGGCGCGCTGCCGTTTCCTCTACGACGTCGGGGACGGGCCGCGTCCGACCGGCCAGGTGTTCGCCGCCACCCCCTGGCGCTGGGTCGGCGCCCTGCTCGGGCTCTTCGCGCTCGCGCCCGTCGGCACGGGACATGCCGGCGCGGCCACGTTCACGTGGTTCCGGATCACGCCTCTTCATTGACTCAGCCTGCCCGTACGCCTGTTGGGAGTCGCCATGACGCACCTCCGTAGCAAGCGCTTGCCAGCCCTTCGTGACGTCAACACCCCGTTGGATCCACCGGAAGAGAGCCGACCTATGAAGACCAGCATCCGCAGAAGCAGGCGTGCCGCCACGGCCGTCGCCCTGGGCTCCGTGCTCGCGCTGACCGCCACCGCCTGCGGCGACGACGGCAGCGGCGGCGCGGGGGACAAGGGCGGCGAGGGCTCCGGCAAGGGCACGATCACCTTCTGGGACAACAACGGCGGTGTCCGCACCGACATCTGGAAGCAGATCATCGCGGACTTCGAGAAGAAGTACCCCGACATCAAGGTCAAGTACGTCGGGATACCCGCCGCGAGCGCCCAGTCCAAGTACGACACCGCCATCCAGGGCGGCGGTCTGCCCGACGTCGGCGGAGTGGGGACCGCGGTGCTCGCCGAGGTCGCGGTGCAGGGGGCGCTGGAGCCGTTGGACAGTCGGCTCAAGTCGAGTTCGCTGAACGGCAAGTTGAGCCAGAATCTCATCGACGTCAGCAAGTCCGCGGGGGGCGGGGACACGCTGTACCAGATCCCGACCTCCGCCAACAACGGCACGCTGTGGTACCGCACCGACCTGTTCAAGGCGGCGGGGCTGGACGCGCCGACCACCTGGGCGAAGTTCTACGCCGCCGCCGACAAGCTCACCGACAAGGCGAAGAACAAGTTCGGGTTCACCATCCGGGGCGGTGAGGGGTCGATCGCGCCGGCGCTCGACGCGGTGTACGGGCAGACCGGGATCACGTCGTTCTGGAACGGGGACAAGACGACGGTCAACGACCCCAAGAACGTTGCCGCGTTGGAGAAGTATATCGGCCTGTACAAGAAGGACACTCCGTCCGCCGACCTCAACAACGACTTCACCAAGATGGTCGCGCAGTGGGACAGCGGCACGATCGGGATGCTGAGTCACAATCTCGGGTCGTATCAGGATCATCTGAAGGCTCTCGGCGCGGACAAGTTCAAGGGCATTCCCAATCCCACGCTGGAGGACGGCACACGGGTGCAGATCTCCAACCCCGTTGACGGGCTGAGTCTGTTCAAGTCCAGCAAGAACAAGACGGCCGCCTGGAAGTTCATCGAGTTCGCGGTGTCCGCCGCGGAGAACTCCAAGTACAACGAGTCGGCGGGGCAGGTTCCGGCGAACACGGACGCGGCACGCTCCGCGTGGATTCAGAAGTCCGAGCCCACGCAGTTGGCTGCGGAGGCGCTCAACGGGGCCGACACGAAGATTGTGCAGCTGCCGTATTACCTGCCGGACTGGAACACGATCTCCAAGGCGGACAACGAGCCGAACTTCCAGAAGCTGTTGCTGGGGAAGATGACGGCGAAGGCGTTTCTGGACACGCTCGCGGACCAGCTGAACAAGGCGCAGGCGGACTGGAAGAAGAACCACTGAGTTCGGGTGGTTTCGGTTTGCGGGGGACTGCCGGCCCGTTGTGGCTGGTCGCGCAGCTCCCCGCACCCCTGAAAGACAAAAGCCGGAAGGTGAACCATCGTGTCTCTCACCCGCAGACAGGTCACCCTTGCTGGTCTCGCTGCCGTTCCATTACGAGCTGGTCGGCAGAAGGACCGTACTCTCCACATCGCCGGTGATTCCACCGCCGCCCAGAAGTACTCCACCGAAGCCCCGGAAACAGGGTGGGGAATGGCGCTCCCCTTCTTTCTCAGGAAGGGAGTGAAAGTCGCCAACCAGGCCGTCAACGGGCGGAGTTCGAAGAGCTTCGTCGACGAGGGGCGGCTGGACGCCATCCTCGCCGCCATCCGGCCCGGCGATTTCCTCCTCGTCCAGTTCGCGCACAACGACGAGAAGAGCGCCGATCCGACCCGCTACACCGAGCCCTGGACGACCTACCAGGACTATCTGCGGCTGTACGTCGACGGGGCCCGGGGCCGTGGCGCCCGGCCCGTGCTCGTCACCCCGGTCGAGCGCCGCAGGTTCGACGTCGACGGCAACGCCGTGCCGACGCACGGTGATTACCCGGCGGCGATGCGGGCGCTCGCGCAGGAGGAGTGTGTCGCGCTGCTCGACATCGAGGCGTTGTCGCTCGCGCTGTGGCAGCGGCTCGGAGTCGAGGAGACGAAGGTCTACTTCAACTGGACCGGCACCGAGCAGGACAACACGCACTTCAATCCGCCCGGTGCGATCGCCGTGGCGCGGCTCGTGGCGCGGGAGTTGGCGCGTACTCGGGTGCTCGCGCCGCGTGACGTCGTCCGGCTGCACGAGGACATCCCCACGTCCTGGATCACCTGGCCCGAGGCGACGGACGCCTCGGACGTCTGAGCAAGGAGACCCGCACCATGCGTACACAGAAATGTCATGGACGCGTCATAGCTGCGCTGGTGGGCTGCACCGCCATGGTCGTCGCGGTCACCACCACGACGGCCCAGGCCCATCCGCGCAGCCTCGCCCGCGAGGAACTCGGGGCAGGTGACGGCTGGGCCTCCTACGGCACCGGCACCGGCGGTGGCGCCGCCGCCACCCCCGATCACGTCTACACCGTCACCAACTGGGCCGAATTCAAAGCCGCGTTGGCCGACGGCGGTACCGCGCCGAAGATCATCGGCATCAAGGGGACGATCGACGCCAACGCCGAGGGCTGCGACTCCTTCGCCGCGCCCGGCTACGACTTCGCCCAGTACCTCGCCACCTACGACCCCGCCGTCTGGGGCTACGGCCAGAACCTCGACAACGAGCCCGCCGACAGCCCCGAGGGCCTGCGCCGGGTGTCGGCCGCCAACCAGGACACGGCCATCAAGGCCTACATCCCCGCCAACACCACCATCATCGGCATCGGCGGGAACGCCGGCTTCAAGGGCGCCAGCCTGCAGATCAAGGCCGTCGACAACGTCATCGTCAGGAATCTCTCGTTCGAGAGCCCGCTCGACTGCTTCCCGCAGTGGGACCCGACCGACGGCGCCACCGGCAACTGGAACTCCGAGTACGACAGCGCCGTCATCTACGGCTCCACCCATGTCTGGCTGGACCACGACACGTTCACCGACGGCGCCCACCCGGACAGCTCGCTGCCCACCTACTTCGGGCGGATCTTCGAACAGCACGACGGCGAACTCGACATCGTCAAGGGCGCCGACTACGTCACCGCCTCCTGGAACGTCTTCAGCGACCACGACAAGACGATCCTCATCGGCAACAGCGACAGCGCCTCCACCGCCGCCGTCGACCGGGGCCATCTGAAGGTGACGCTCCATCACAACCTGTTCGCCAACCTCGTCGAACGCGCGCCCCGCGTCCGCTTCGGCCAAGTCGACTCCTACAACAACCACTTCGTCGCCGAGCCCGGATACGGCTACAGCTACGGCATCGGCAAGGAGTCCCAACTCGTCGCGGAACACAACGCGTTCACGGTCCCGGCCGGTATCTCGCAGGCCACCGTCCTCAAGAAGTGGTCCGAGGCGCCGCTCACCGCCGACGACAACTACGTCAACGGCACCCTCACCGACCTGATCGCCGTCCACAACGCGGGTGTGCCCACCGAGATCCTCCAGTCCGGCGCGGGCTGGACACCGACCCTGCGCACGAAGATCGACCCCGCGAAGGCCGTGCCGTGCGTCGTCGACCGCGGCGCGGGCGCGGGCCGCCTGCGCTGACACCACCACCGCACCGGGACCGGGCCGGTCCCCTCCGACCGGCCCGGCACCGGCGCCCACCTCACGAGCCACACCGCGAAGGAGCACCCGCATGCCCTCGCACCACCAACTCCCGCTTTCCAGAAGGGGATTCCTGATGGCGAGCGCCGGCGCGGGCGTCGCGCTCGGCCTCGGCGCCGTCCCCGCTCTCGCCGTCGGCCGGCCGCACCCGCCGTTCGGCCGGTACGGTTCGCCGTCCGCGCGCCTCACCCCGCTCACCCTGTACGTCGACCCGCGCGGCCGGGGTGACGTCACCACCGTCCAGGCCGCCGTCACCGCCGCGACCGGTGCCGGGTACACCCTCGTCATCGCGCCCGGCGTCTACCGCGAGACGGTCACCGCCGGAGTCACCGACCCCGCCACCGGCCAACTCACCCCCGCCGCCTCCGAGATGACCTGGATAGGCGCGAGCGAGAACCCGTGTGACGTCGTCATCGTCTACGACAACGCCAACGGCACCCGGAAACCCGACGGTTCGGGCACCTACGGCACCTCCGGCTCGGCCACCACCCTCATCCGCACCGACGGCTTCACCGCCCGCCGGATCACCTTCGCCAACGACTGGCTGCGTGCCGACCACCCCGACATCACCGGCACACAGGCGGTCGCGATCAAGGTGCAGGGCGACCGTTCGGCGTTCTTCGACTGCCGCTTCCTCGGCCATCAAGACACGCTGTACGCCGACTCGTTCGCCCTCGGGGTCTTCGCCCGCCAGTACTACGCGCGCTGCTATGTCGAGGGAGACGTCGACTTCGTCTTCGGGCGGGCGACGGCCGTCTACGACCACTGCCACTTCCGGACCCTGAACCGCACCGGCCTGGCGACGGCGCCGTACGGCTTCGTGTTCGCGCCCTCCACGGCGGTCGCGAACCCGCGCGGATACCTGGTGACGCGCAGCCGGGTGAGCAGCCAAGCGCCGGACACCTACTACAAGTTGGCCCGGCCCTGGGTGCCCGGCTCGGACACCACCGCCCGCCCGATGCTCACCGTGCGGGACACGGTGCTCGGCCCGGGGATCGACGCGGTGGCGCCGTACACCAACATGTCGGACACCTATCCCTGGCAGAGCCAGCGGTTCGCCGAATATCGCGACTCGGGCCCGGGTGCCGTGATCAGCGTGCCGGAGAACCGGCCCCAACTCACGCCCGCCGAAGCCGGGTTGCACACCCCTGCCGCCTATCTCGGCGACTGGAACCCCGGGGCGGAGGCGCTGAGATGACCCTGCGCAGACGCACACTCCTGACGGGATTGACGGGATTGACGGGGATCGCCGGTGGGCTGGTGCCCGCCGTTGCCGTGCCCGCCGTAGCGCTCGACCGTCGTCGTGTGCTGCATGTGCGGCCCGGTGACTCGGTGCAGTCGGCCGTGGACGCGGTGGACGGCGGCGGCTGGACGATCGTCGTGCACCCGGGGACGTACCGCGAGGTCGTCAACGTGCCTGCGGGGGTGGGTGAGTTGACCCTGTGCGGTGCCACCCGGGACCCGCGTGACGTCGTCATCGTCCACGACAACGCCAACGGGACGCAGAAGCCGGACGGTTCGGGGACGTACGGTACGGCGGGTTCCGCGACCTTCACCTCGGCGGCGCCCGGTCTGACCGTACGGGACCTGACCCTCGCCAACGACTGGCTGCGCGCGGACCATCCGGAGATCACGGGGACGCAGGCGGTGGCCGCGTATGTGACGGGGGACCGTTCGCGGTTCTCGCACGTCCGGCTGCTGGCCCACCAGGACACGCTGTTCGTGGACACGTCGGCGCTGGACGCCTTCGACCGGCAGTACTTCTCCCGCTGCTACATCGAGGGGGACGTCGACTTCGTCTTCGGGCGGGCCACCGCCGTCTTCGCGGACTGCCACTTCCACACGCTGCAACGGGACGTGGCCTTCACCCCGAAGGGCATGGTGTTCGCCCCGTCCACCGCCCGCGCCAACCCGCACGGCATCCTCGCGGTCCGCTCGCGGATCACCTCCGGTGCCGAGGACGCCGCGTACAAGCTGGCCCGGCCGTGGGTCCCGTCGTACGAGACGACGGCCTGGCCGTCCCTCGTGGTGCGGGACACCCGGATCGGGCCCGGCATCGACCCGGTCGCGCCCTACGCGAACATGCGCGACGCCTATCCCTGGCAGTCGATGCGCTTCCACGAGTACCGCAACACAGGACCGGGCTCCGTGATCACCGTCCCGGAGAACCGGCCCCAACTCACGGCTGCCGAGGCCCAGTTGCACACCCCTGCGACGTACCTCGGTGACTGGCGTCCCTGAAATCCTCCATCCGCAGCAAAGAAGAGAACGACGAAAGGACCGCACTCCTATGTCTCGTCGTACCGCTCTCACCCTGGCCACGGCCCTCGCGCTCGGCGCCGGGCTGGCCGTCCTCCCCACCCAGGCCCAGGCCGCCACGGTCGTCGTCGACACGACCGCCGAACTGACCAGCGCCATCTCAAGTGCCACCGCCGGTACTGTCATTCAGGTGCGCGGCGGCACGTACTACCCGACGTCCACCCTTCAGTCCACGACGAACGGCACCTCGTCCTCGCCGGTCACGCTCACCGCGTACGGCTCGGAGACGGTGAAGATCGACGGTTCGTCGCTGCCGTCCGGGTCCTGGATCTTCAAGCTGACCGCCGACTACTGGAACGTCTCCAACATCACCTTCCAGAACTCCCCGGACAGCGCGGTCGTGTGCCAGTCCTGCACCGGCACCAACTGGAGCAACGTCAAGACCATCAACGGCGGCGACTCCGGCTTCACGCTCACCGGCGACGGCACCGTCAACAACACGGTCAAGAACCTTGACTCGTACGGCAATTACGACGCCGCGACGCACGGCCAGAACGCGGACGGGGTCGCCATCAAGTTCGGCTCCGGCACCGGGAACCTCGTCACCGGCGCCCGCCTGTACAACAACTCGGACGACGGCATCGACCTCTGGTCCTTCTCGTCGCCGGTCACCATCGAGCACAGCTGGTCCTTCGGCAACGGGGTCAACCGCTGGGGCGACTCCGCCTTCGAGGGCAACGGCAACGGCTTCAAGCTGGGCGGCAACGGCGTCACCGTCGCCCACGTCGTCAACAACTCCGCCGCCTGGGGCAACGCCGGCAACGGCTTCACCGAGAACTCCAACACCGGCGCGATCGTCATCAACCGCACCACCGCGTACGCCAACAGCGGCTGGGGCTACTACTTCGCCACCAGCTCCGCCAAACTCGGCAAGAACCTCGCGGTGAGCAACGGCAGCGGCTCGGTCAGCAAGGGCTCCGCGGTCACCTCGGCCGGCAACAACTGGGACTCAGGCATCTCCACCCCGTCCTTCGTCTCCACGGACGCGTCGACGACGTACAACGCCCGCTCGTCCAGCGGCACGTTGCCGACGACGACGTTCCTGACGACGGGGAGTTCGACGATCGGCGCGACGATGAACTGACCTGGCGCGTGGGCTCGGTCGCGGTGTGGTGGCACCGAGACCGGGCCCGGTCGCCAGGACGAACTTCCTGTGCTGTCGCGCTACTCGAACCAGTTCTCGCGGAACTCGGCGACCCGGTCCCGCAGGACCGAGGCCCGGGGATCGTCGGCCAGCGGTGCGAGTCCGGCCAGGAGCGCGTCGAGTTCCCCGAGCAGCTCCGGGTCACCGTCCTGCATGCGGTCGATCCCGGGTTCCACGAACAGGTCGAAGAAGACGCTCATCGCCCGGACCTGCGCCACCGGCGGTTCGTGCGCGGCGGGTGTCTCACCCGGGTGGGCGAGATGGGCGGCCGGGTGCGTGAGGATCCAGCCCGCGTAACCCCCGTCGGCGAAGACGAGGTCCAGGTCGCGGGCGACGCGGAGCCGGAGCAGTTCCCGGGGGGCGGTGGACGGGTTGTCGTAGGCGCACAGCAGAAGATCACCGCCCGGACCGGTCCAGCGGAGGTCCGTGGGCGGTGCGTCGAAGTTCTCGGGCCTGAGGGAGCGCAGGCTTCCCTCGACGGGTGGTGCGTCGAGCCAGGACATCGGGGCCCGGGACGCGGGGAACGCCTCGTCCGGCACGGTCAGGGTGACTCCCTTCAGCTCCTCGTCGGCCTTGCCGAACCGGAACTCGTCGTTGGGGGACGACAGCCAGTCGACGCTGCCGAAGGTCTCCGACAGCAGTGACTCGTGGCCGCGCTGATCCGTGTGGGGGGAGACCGATACGATCCCGCCCAACGGGGTGAAGCGCGGCCGGTAGGGGAGGGGTGGCCCCGAGACGGCGACCGGATGGTGGTCGGGCAGCAGGAGGTCGGTCCGGGCGGCCGGCGTGGATCCCATGGGTGTTCCTTAGCGCAGCGGGGTCGCGGGAGGCAGCGGGCAGGATCTTCCGAGCCTCGTCCGCAACGCTCACCGGCACCGTCCGCCTCGGTGACCTTCACGTCGGTGAACATTCCGGCGATCAACTCGTCGTTGTCCACGTGACCGTCCGCCATGTCGACCAACGCCTCGTGAATGCCCGTCAGACCGAGCACCAGCGTGCCCGCCGCGCTGGACCAGGTCCTCGCCGTCACCCATTGTGCGTTCCCCCGTTCGCAGTCGCGTCCACAACCCCGGGAGAGGATGACCAAGAGGAGGTCGAGTGCGCCCCATGCGCGGGCAATTCCCCGGCCTGTGCGTTGTGTATCGATCGGATAAAGGTCCTCGCGTACTGGGTTGTGATGCGCGTAGATAGTCCCTGACCTGGTGCATCACCCATCAACCAGATCCGGAGATCCCATGCGGAAGTCCCTCAGAGCGGCCGCCGTCGGCGCCGCCTGTGTCGTCGCCGGTGCCGCCCTGTACGGCACTGGCGTCGCCACGGCCGGCCAGTCGACGGCCAACTCGACTCACGAGCCCTACAACATCGGGCTGTTGACGAAGGACATCGACACCTACTACGGCACCACGCTCGACAGCAACGGTGTGTACCAGGCCTCGGCGACCAGCCCGTACGCCAAGGACCTGGCGCGCATCGACGCGTCGGCCAAGAAGTACATCGACGAGGCCGTGCGCAAGCACCACAAGGGCGCCAAGCCCGCGGTCGTCTTCGACATCGACGACACGCTGCTGCTCAGCCTGGACTACGAGAAGAAGAACAACTACGGCTACAGCTCGGCCACCTGGGCCACCTACGTGGCCCAGGCCAACCGCCCGGAGGTCTTCGGCACCCCCGAGCTGGTCGAGTACGCCGCGTCCAAGGGCGTCACGGTCTTCTACAACTCGGGTCTGAAGGAGTCGCAGCGCACCTACGCGGTCGACAACCTGAAGAAGGTCGGCGCCGACGTCAACCTCGACGCCGACCACATGTTCCTCAAGGACACGGCCAACCCGCCGGCGTACCTGAGCGACTGCGCCACCGTGACGGCCTGGACCTGCACCACCGTGCAGTACAAGTCCGGCACCCGGAAGCACATTGAGGACCTCGGGTACAACATCATCGCCAACTTCGGCGACCAGTACTCGGACCTCGACGGGGGCTACGCCGACAAGACGTACAAGATCCCGAACCCGACCTACTTCGTCAGCTAGTCCGTACGGGCAGTCCGTACGGGGCTGATCGACCCGAGGGTGGGCACCGCCGGCAGGATCGTCCCGTCCGCCGCGAACCGCAGGCGGTCGATCGTGGTCTCCCGGTGCGTGCCGTCCCCACCAGGCTTTCCTGGCCCGTTCAGGGCGAACCGGTGGTAGACGATGTACCAGTCGTCGGTCCCCGGAGCATTCACCACGGAGTGGTGGCCGGTGCCCAGGATGCCGTACTCGGGGTTCTTGGACAGAATCGTGCCCCGCTCGGTCCACGGACCGAGCGGGGACGGTCCCGTCGCGTAGGCCACGTGGTAGTTCTCGCTGCGGGTGTCGTCCTCGGACCACATGAAGTAGTAAGTCCCCTTGCGCTTCACCACGAAGGACCCCTCACGGAAGTCGCCCGCCGTGATCTCCTTCACCTCCGTCACGTCGTACGACGTCATGTCGTCGTTCAACGGCACGACATACGCGTGCCCGTTGCCCCAGTAGAGATACGACTGCCCGTCGTCGTCCGTGAAGACCGCAGGGTCGATCATCTGACCTGTGAACTGGCCCTTCTGTATGAGGGGTTGGCCCAGCGCGTCCTTGAATGGGCCTGCGGGCGAGTCCGCCACCGCGACCCCGATCTGCTGCTCCGCGCAGAAGTAGAAGTAGTACTTCCCGTCGCGCTCCGCTACCGCCGGCGCCCACGCGTTCTTGTCGGCCCAGGAGACGTCCGACCCCAGGTCGAGGACGACTCCATGGTCCTGCCAGTGGGCCAAGTCCGTTGAGGAGTACGCCTTGAAGTTGGTGCCGCCCCAGTCCGCGTAGCCGTCGCTCGTCGGGTAGATCCAGTACCGCCCGTCGAGAAAGTGCCCGTCCGGGTCGGCGGTCAGCCCCGGCAGTACGGGACTTCGCGTCTCCACGGCCTCCACTGTCCAGGCCCGGCTCGTTCCGTCTGCTGCCGTGACCGTGTACGACTGCGGCTCACGGAAGTCGCGCGCGGTACCGGACGGCGGGCTGAGCGTCGCACCGGTACCGATGGCGAGCGAGGGCGCCAAGTGCCTGGGATCCACGCCCGGTTGCATCGGCAGCACGACCTTCGACGAGGCCTCCGTGACGACGGCGTACCCGCGCTGTCCCTCGACCGTCGCGTCAACGACCGATGCCGAGGTCACCGGACAGGCGGCCGACAGCCGGTCGTACTCCGCCCGCGTCACAGGTACGACGGTGCCGTGGCGGGGATTCGGGGGCAGTTGGTGATCCGTGCACGGAATCCACTCACCGGAGTCGAGATCGGTCGTCTCGAAGGGGACGTAGCCGCGCAGACCGTACTCGTCGACGAACAGGTACCACTTCTCCTCGGTGTTGGACTTGAACACCGTCGGCCCCTCGCCCCGCTCGATCGCCCCGCTGCCGATGCACTCGGAGACGAAGTCGTACGAAGTGGAGGTCAGTGAGGTCGACTTCTCGCCGGTGATGAACTTCGAGCAGGGTGAGCCGGCGGCCGTATCGCGCTCGTCCTTGGTGTAGCGGTAGTAAGTGTCCTTGTACCGCACGACAGTCGAGTCGATGACGGAGTGACCCGGGTCGTCCCAGACCTTCGGGTCGCTGAAGGTGCGGAAGTCCTTCGTCGTCGCGTACAGCATGCGGTTGTACGTCGAGCCGGTGTGGCCGGGGTCGTCGTCGGCGTACAGCTTCGACGCCCAGAAGACGACGTACTCACCGAGCGAGTCGTCCCAACAGGCCTCCGGCGCCCAGGTGTTGCCCGCGTTGTCCGGGGCCACCCGCACCAGCCGCCGGTCGGTCCAGTGGACCAGGTCCGTCGACTCCCAGATCATTACCGACCTGCTGCCGTGCCGCTGGACATCGTCCCAACTGCCGCTGCCGTTCCGGTACATCCGCAGATCGGTGGCGATCAGATAGAACCTGTCGCCCTCGGGGGAGCGGATCACGAACGGGTCGCGCAGCCCCTTCTCGCCGATCGTGGAGGAGAGGACGGGCCGGCCGCCGTTCAACTCCCGCCAGTGCAAAGGGTCGTTGCCACGGCTGAGGGCGTAGCGGATCTGCTCGCCGTCGGCGGTGTCCTCCCCGGTGAAGTAGACGAAGAGGTAGCCGGCGTACGGGGGTCGGGTCACGGGCGGTGCTCCTGAGTGCGCATGGCACATAGTTTTGCTTCTTTTCCGGTGCCCGCGGCAACCCTTTCCGGCCACGGCGGCGACCAGGACTCAGAAACGGGCAGGGGCGGCCCCTCCGGTCCGTTTCGTCCTCGTCATCCAGGAAAGGAACCAACGCCGTGCGTACGAGCACCGGACGCCACCGCAGGACCCGCACCCTCTCGATCGCCGCCGCGGTGGCCGTCGCCGCGGGGGCGGGCGGCGTCTACCTCGGCCTCAACAGCGGCGGCGCGCAAGCCGCTTCGTCGACGGTCACCGTGTCCACCACCGCGCAGCTGGAGTCGGCGGTGGCGAACGCCGTAGCCGGTACGGTCATCCAGGTCCGCGCCGGCACCTACACCCCGGCCGCGACCCTCAAGTCCACGGCGAACGGCACCAGTTCGGCCCGGATCACGCTGGAGGCGTACGGCACGGAGAAGGTGAGGATCGACGGCTCCAAGCTGCCCGCGGGCCAGTGGCTGGCCGGTATCTACGGCGACTACTGGACCGTCCAGAACCTCACCTTCCAGAACTCCCCAGCGCAGGGCTTCGTAGCCACGTCCTCCGCCGACGGCGTCTTCAAGAACCTGGTCACGGCGAACAACGGGGACTCCGGCTTCACCCTGCGCGGCGACGGCACGACCAACAACCTCGTGCAGAACCTGGACAGTTACGGCAACTACGACGCCGCAGGACACGGCCAGAACGCCGACGGCATCGCCATCAAGTTCGGCTCCGGCACCGGCAACAAGGTCACCGGCGCCCGCCTCTACAACAACTCCGACGACGGCCTCGACCTGTGGCAGTTCTCCTCGCCGGTCACCATCGAGCACTCCTGGGCGTTCGGCAACGGCAAGAACCGCTGGAACGACTCCGCCTTCGAGGGCAACGGCAATGGCTTCAAGCTCGGCGGCGGAGGCGTCGCGGTCGCGCACGTCGCCAACGACAACGCGGCCTGGGACAACAGCCTCAACGGCTTCACCGAGAACTCCAACACCGGCGCGATCGTCCTCAACCGCAACACGGCGTACTCGAACGCGGCGGCGGGCTTCTTCTTCGCCACCAGCAAGTCCCGCCTGGCCCGCAACCTGGCGGTCGGCAACAAGGGCGGCCTGGACAAGCTCGGTTCGGGGACGGTGTCCGCGGCGAACAACTGGGACGGCGGCGTCACGACTCCGTCCTTCAAGTCGACGGACGCGACGACGGCGTACGGCGCGCGGTCGTCGAGCGGGACGCTGCCGACGACGACGTTTCTTACGACGGGGTCGACGACCATCGGCGCGACGATGGATTGAGGTGCCGCTCACTGCGAGCTCTGCTTTTCAGGGGGGCGATGTGCAGGGCTGACGCGCGAAGGGCCCCGGTAGTTGTGAGCTGACCGGGGCCTTCCCTTTCTTTCCGGGGTGGGTCACCAACCCAACTCCCGGTGTCGCTTGAGCCGCTCGTCGCGGGGGAGGACGACCTCCAGGTTCTCGTCACTGGGAGCTGTCCAGGTGGCCGTCCACATATGAACGGGGCCCAGGACGTACGTTCCGTCGCCCGTCACGTCGGTGACGATGCCTTCCCTGCCCGCGTCGGCGTCGTAGACCTGGTCGCCGACCCACGCTCGGGGCTTCTTCTCGCTCATACCGTTGACTCGCTCAGCAGCTCGGCCCAGACCTGCTTGCCCCAGCGATACATGTCCGTCCCCCAGCGCTCGGCCAGGGCATCGATCAGCAGGAGACCCCGACCACTGGTGGACAGGTCGTCGCCGGGCTTGACCATCTGCGGCAACGCGCGGGCCTTGTCGACCACACCGATCCGTACGAACCGTTCACTCGGCCTGGAGACCACGACCCGGATGCGCCGGGTGTTCGTGTGCTTGATCGCGTTGGCCACTAACTCCGTGACGAGGAGAATCCCCGAGTCCGTCAGATCGTCCAGGTGTCACGCGGCCAGTGCGGTTCTGACGAGCGTGCGAGCTGCAACGGCGCTCTCCTCCAGTGCAGGAAAGGACTCGGAGTATCCGGGGTGCCCGATGGGGCGTGGCTGCGCTGACACGATCATCTGGACCTCAGGGGTGTCGGTGGACGACGGCCTCGCCTCAGTCAACGGCCGTACACCCGTGGCGAGGAGGAAAAGTCGGCCTCATGCGCATCGTGGGCAACCGGAAATTTCTCGCCTCTCACACCTACTCACGGGGTCGAATTGGCTACCGTGGGTGCATGGAGGGCAACGCGAGCCTCATCAACGCCATGCGCGAGTCGGCCCTCAAACAGGCCGAGTTGGCCGAGACCGTGAACGACTTCCTGTGCGCTCGCGGAGACGAAGGAACGGTGAGTGACCGTACCGTCCGCAACTGGCTCACCGGAAAGACCCGCTGGCCCCACCCGCGTCAGCGTGAAGCCTTAGAGGCAGTATTCGGCTGTACGGCCGAGGAGTTGGGCTTCAGCCGCCAGCGGCAAGCCGCATCACCACCGAACCGGAGACATCAGTGAGGCGCAGGAACTTCCTCACCGGCACCGCTGCCGCCGTCGCGGCGCCCATCCTGGATTCGCGGCCGACCTCAGTCGGTACCTCCGATGTGATCCGCCTCCGTGGTGGACTCGACGCCCTGATGGCCCTGGACGCGTCCAGAGGCGGACACGAAGACTTGGAGCGGTCGGCGCTCGCCGGCGCGGACGACGCACTCGGCAAGGTGGGGCACGCCGCCTCCCAGCGCATCCGCCAGCGGCTGTACTCGGTGGCCGCCAACTACCTGTCGACTGCCGCATGGGCCGCCAACTCGGCCGCGCCCAGAGCCGCTTGGACCGCGCTTTGTACCTCGCCGGAATGGCCAAGGACCCCGTCGTAGAACTGCGCGTCTGGAACTCGTACGCGATGCTCGCCCACCAGCGGGACAAGTTCACCGACGCTGTGGACGCCGGGTACGCGGCCCAGTCGACTGCGATCGCCAGGCGGGACTCCTTCTACGGCTCCCTCGCCCACGCCCGTACGGCCCTCGCCCACGCCACCCTAGGCGACCGCCAGGCCACCATCAGGTCCCTCGGGTACGCCGAGGAGGCGTTGAGCAAGTCGACCGACGACGAGACCCGCCCGAGCTGGGTGGGCTTCTACGGGGTGGCCGAGCTGACCGCGATGACGGCCATCGCCCGGGACCGAATCGGAGACTCGGCAGAGGCGGAAGCGGCTTCCCACAAGGCACTGAGCGGCATCCCGAAACCCTTCAAGCGAAACCGTGCCCTGGCCACGGCCCGACTCGCCCTGACGCAGGTGCACCAGCGGGACCTGGACCCTGCGTGCAGGTCGGCCTCGGAAGTCTTCGAGCTGATGTCCGGCCACCCGATCCCCGGCCGTATGCGATCCCTACTCGGCGACTTCTACCGGGACTTGATCACTCTTGCGCCGGACGCGTCCATCGCCCGAGAGTGGGGAGACCGCTACCGATCCGAATGGAGCCGAGCCTGATGGCAGACCTGGACGTCCGTCGCTACCGCCGTGAGGACCTGCCGGAGATCCGGCAAACGATCATCGACATCCACGCGGACGCCCAGGGCGAGCGGCCGGACGGGTTTCGCAAGAAGTTCCCCTGGTTCGTCGACCAGTGGGGCTCGCGCGAGGGCTACTCCTGCGTGATCGCGTGGGACGGGGACACGGCTGTCGGGTTCGCGTACGGCGCTCCGGCGGTGGAGAGGAGGGAGTGGTGGCGCGAGTACGTCGAGCCGGCGCCGGAGAGGACCGTAACCTTCGCCTACTCGGAACTGGCCGTCCGTCAGGCGTACCGGAAGCGGGGCATCGCCGACCTGCTCTCCCGAGCTCTGCTGGAGGACAGGCCGGAAGAACTGGCCGTTCTTCTGGTGGACGTCACCCACCCCCGCGTCCAGGCACTGTACGAGGACTGGGGCTTCAAGAAGGTGGGCGAACAGCAGCCCTTCCCGGACTCCCCGGTCTTCGCCGTGATGCTGGTCGAATTGCCTCTGGAGTAGGCACCGAACACTGAGGGGAGCCCTTTTGGATCGGGATCGGAAGGGGATGTTCAACAGCTACTACCTGCGCCGTCTCGACGACTTCGCCGAATTGGTGCCCACGGACGGACTTGCGGATGGACTCGAACTCGCGAAGGTCGACTGAGGGATGGAATGAGGCACTTGAGTAAAGACACTGCGTGGCGGCAAGCGTGTTGATGATCAGCGGGTGTGGACTGATGTTCGATCTGATGGCCCATCTCTCCTGACGCCATGAGTTTCCGTTCTGGAGCCGCGGATCAACCTCTTCGAGATTCGAGCAAGCCTTGCGTCGGTGTTCGACTTGTCTATCTAAGCTCCGCGTGTCTGGTACACCATGGCGCATGAGTCCCTGAGATCTAGGGGACAACGCCCCCACCGGTCGTCACCGGCAGGGGCGTCGCTCTGCTGACCGAGGGGGGCTCAGGCCAGCAGGTCCACGCAGTCGAACGACGTACCCGGGCTGAGGAACCCCGACCCCGTCGAACCACTGACGACATTGATCTTCAGCACGTTGTCCTTCGTGACGTCCGAACTCCACGCACTGGAAGGGACGTTGAAAACGAACGTGTGGTTGTTTCCGCGATAGGAACCCGTGGTGAGATCGCGCGTCGAGGGCTGCGTGGGAGGCGTGGGGACGGCCGAGACCCAGTCGTTCACGGTCACTTGGGGACGGGCGTTGATGTACGCCGTCGTCACCCCGACCCGCAGCGTGTGCGCGACGGCGGCCTGTGCCGCGGTCAGCTTGAAGTAGACGAGGACACCGTTGTTCACGTCCTTCCACAGGTATGCCGGGAAGGACGCGGCCTCGCTCCCGCTCCCGATCGTGACGTTCCCGGTCCACTTCGCCGCGCGGGCGTCGGAGGGATGCGCGTAGGTCATCAGCTCGGCGTTCTTGAACTCCCCGGGCGTACCGTCCCAGTTGCCCAGCCGCCACACGGCCGAGGCGGCGGACGGGTCACCGGTGAGGCTCAGGGTGTGCAGGGACGTCGTACCGCCCGCCGTCACCGTCACCGACCCGGTGTGCACGGCGAGTTCACCCTTGAAGACGGTCAGCGTGTACGTCCCCGGGAGCATCCCCTTGCAGGAGAACGCGCCGGTGCCGGCCGCGGCCTTCGCCCAGTACTGCGCGTCGGTGTTGGAAAAGCCCACGGTGTAGGGGTACTTGGCGTCCATGCCCTTCAGGCCGACCCCCGCCACCTTCCCGCGACCCGCCTTGCCCACCCAGCCTGTGATGCCCAGCGCGTCCACCCACGACGTGTCGAGGTTCGCCGCGAAGAGCGAGGACGAGGGCGTCCCGCCGTCCGTGAACGCCACCACGAACGGGCCCTGCAGACCGAAGCGTTCGGCCTCCGTCTGGGCCTCGTTGTAGTGCAGGATCTCGTACAGCCCCGCGCCGCCCTCGTTCGAGTGGCGCAGCAGGGAGCGGTAGAACGGGCCGCCGGACGCCTTCTCGTGGTTGGAGCGCACCACGTACAGGCCGACCGAGCCGGTGGTGAAGCCGACGTGGTCGTAGTCGATGGTCCGCTTGCCCGAGTAGTGCTTGGAGTGGGTCGTACCGTCGGGGTGCTTCCAGACGTCACCGGCCTCGATGATCGTGTCGGTGGTCGAATTCCACGCGTCCGAACCGGAGTTGGGGAACACTCCCGCCTTCACGCGCACGATGTACCGGGTCGCGGTGAAGGAGGCGTCCGCCTTGTTCGTCCACAGGTAGACGTTGTTCTGGCCGCTGCGGGCCGCGTACCACTGGGTGATCGCGCCGTGCACGACCTTCACCAGGATCGTCGAACCCGACTGCTTGATGGTGACCGTGGAGGCGCCCAGCCCGGACTCGACATGCGAGTGCTTGCCGCCGTAGCCCTCGTACTCCTTGCCCTTGTAGGTCAGGGAGGTGAGGTCACCGGTCGACTTGGAGACCTTGAACACGAGCGAAGCGCCCGTGGTGATCACGTAGTGGGAGCCGTCGTCGGTGTACCCGAAGCCGGCGGCGGAGGCGGACGAGAGGAGACCGGTACCGCCCGCGACGGCCGCGCCGGTGGCGGCGACACCGATCGCGGAGGCCCCGAGCACCCGCCTGCGGGTGAGGTGCTTCTTGTGCGTGCTCAAGCGACTTGCTCCGTGTGCTCCGTGCGAGAGGAACCTTGCGCCTCTTGGTCGCCACCGCCGGAGAAAGGGTTGCCGCCCGCCCGAGATTTTTTCTACGACCTACTGCTACGACTTCTGCGCCGCGAAGTCGCCCTTCACCGCGAGCTGTTGGCCGCCCGCGGTGGCCGCCGCCGAGTAGCTGTCGTCCTTGGCGTCCCGCCCGCCGCGCTCATGCTCGTACTGCCCGGCGAAGACCCACTGGCCGACCGCGACCGTACGGCCCTCCTTGAGCACCCAGGTGTAGACCAGGAACCCGTCCTGCTCCGCCACCGTCTGCGTGAAGTCCTGCTCGGGCAACGAGCGCCAGGCGCCCGCGGAGCTGACCCCGCCGGTCAGCTTGATCTTCAACTGGACGGTGAGCGCGGTGAGTTTCCTGGTCGTCTTCAGGGTGACGTCGCTCTGCGCCCAGAAGTCGTTGCTGCCCGGGTCCACCGAGCCGTCCGACCACAGCGGGCCGTCCTGGACGCCGGAAGCGGGCGGCAGTACGGGCACGGAGGCCGAGGCGGTCGCGGACGGAGTCGGCGAGGCGCTCACCGTGGGGGAGCTGTGCGAGGTGCCGCCGGAACCCGAACTCGGCTTCGGGACAACCGGTTTGACCGGCGCGCGGCTCGTCGCGGCCGGTGACGGCGTGGGTGTCGGCGAGACGGACACGGTCTGCTCGGCGGGGGAGTTGCCCTTCACCGCGGACGCCACCGCGTAGCCGCCGATCGCGAGGACGCTCGCCACCGCGGCCGTGGCGCTGACGACCCGCACCCAGCCGAACACGGGCGGCCGGGTGGCCCGGTGGTCGGGACGGGACTGCGCGGCCATACCGCGTTCGAGCCGCGCCAGGATGCGAGAACGGTCGGGCTCGTGCCCCTCGCCGGCCTCGCGCAGTCGCGCGATCAACTCGTCGTCGTGCACGTCCTGGTGCCTCATCGGTTCCTCCCTCCGGTCTCGCCGCCGCGTGCCATCGTCGCGTGCATCCGCAGCGGAGGGCTCTGCGGACCGAGCAACCGCTGCAACTCCGCCATGCCCTTCGACGTCTGGCTCTTAACCGTACCGACGGAAACACCGAGGGCGAGCGCGGTGTCCTTCTCCGACAGGTCGAACGCGTGCCGCAGCACCACACAGGCCCGCTTGCGGAACGGCAGTCTGCGCAACGCCTCCTGGACGTCGACCACACCGGCCACGTCCGGGTTCTCGGTCTTCTCCTCGCGCTGCGACCAGAACAGGGCGACCCGCCGCCGCTCGCGCACCGCGCTGCGGATCCGGGTGCGGGCCAGATTGGCGACGACCCCGCGGGCGTAGGCAGCGGGATGGTCGGCGGCGCGCACCCGGTCCCAGCGGTGCCAGAGCGCCAGCAGCGCGTCGGCCGCGAGATCGTCGGCGGCGTCCGCCTCACCCGTCAACAGGTGGGCGAGCCGGGACAGTTCGGCGTAGTGGCGTTCGAAGAAGGCGTGGAACTCCACGGAGGCGGCGTCGTCGACGACTGTGCCCACGGCGGACCTCTCCTCGCTGTGGTGTGTGCGTGTCATGTAGATGACACGTGATCATTCGGGAAGGACCCCGACCAGATCGGGAGCGTAGCAGTGATCAACTGGGCGGATTGGTACAGGCCTTCGGACATCGTCTGGCGGGCCGACCCCGATTCCGTAACACGGGGAAAACCTGAAACAGGTTCAACGCGGGAACAATCCAGCCAGCATCCGCGCACCGATCATTGAGGCAACGAGGAGTACCCGCATGTCAGAGTCACAGAAGGTGGCCGACCGGCCAAGTGCTGAACCACCGGCGGCGAACGGCGTCGACCGGTTCTTCAAGATCTCCGAACGGGGATCCACCTTCGGCCGTGAGATACGCGGCGGCTTCGCCACGTTCTTCACGATGGCCTACATCCTCGTCCTGAACCCGATCATCCTCGGCAGCGCCAAGGACAAGTTCGGGCACACCCTCGACACCGGCCAACTGGTCACCGCCACCGCCCTGGTGGCCTGTGTGATGACGGTCATCATGGGCGTCGGCGGCAACCTGCCCCTCGCCATCGCCGCGGGCCTCGGCCTCAACGCCGTCGTCGCCTTCCAGTTGGCGCCGCTGATGAGCTGGCCCGACGCGATGGGTCTCGTCGTCATCGAAGGCGTCCTGATCTGCGTCCTGGTCCTCACCGGCCTCCGCGAAGCGATCATGAACGCCATCCCGCAACAGCTCAAGCAGGCCATCGGCGTCGGCATCGGCCTGTTCATCGCGTTCATCGGCTTCGTCGACGCCGGCTTCGTCAGTCGTATACCGGACGTCGCGCAGACCACGGTCCCCGTGCAACTCGGTGCCGTCGGCAGGCTGACCGGCTGGCCCGTCCTGGTGTTCTGTCTCGGCGTACTGCTGACCATCGCGCTGGTCGCCCGCAAGGTGAAGGGCGCGATCCTGATCAGCATCGTGTCGATGACCGTCCTCGCGATCATCATCAACTCCGCCGCGGACATCAAGAGTTGGGGTCTGATGACCCCCAAGGTGCCGGACAAGATCGTGGACACGCCCGACTTCGGACTCATCGGCCACTTCAGCCTGTTCGGGGCCTTCGGCGAGACCGGCGCGATCACCGTGATCCTGCTGATCTTCACGCTGATCCTGTCGGACTTCTTCGACGCGATGGGCACGATCGTGGGTATCAGCGCGGAGGCCGGTCTCCTGGACGACGACGGTCAGGTGCCGAACATCGGTCGCGTCCTGTTCATCGACGGTGCGGCAGCCGTCGCCGGCGGGATCGGGTCCGCTTCCTCCAACACCGCGTACATCGAGTCGGCTTCCGGTGTCGGTGAGGGAGCGCGTACCGGGTTCTCGAACCTGATCACCGGTGGGCTGTTCGGGCTCGCGCTGTTCCTTACGCCGTTGCTGACGATCGTCCCCTTGCAGGCCGCCGCGCCCGCGCTGATCGCCGTCGGGTTCCTGATGATGACCCACGTCAAGCACATCGACTGGGACAAGTACGAGATCGCCATCCCGGCGTTCCTCACCATCGCCGTGATGCCGTTCACGTACTCGATCACCGACGGGATCGGGGCGGGGTTCATCTCGTACGTCGTGATCAAGGCGGTGCTCGGTAAGGCGAAGGAGGTCAACTGGTTGCTGTGGGGAGTGTCGGCGCTGTTCCTCGTGTACTTCGCCATCGACCCGGTGGAGCAGATTCTGGGTGTGAAGTAGAAGTAGGGGGCGCTGCGCGATCGGCTGACGGTTCGTCGTGGCTGGTCGCGCAGTTCCCCGCGCCCCTAAAAGCGAAAACAGGGCATCACTGCAACGCCGCTTTCATCATGGCCTTGGCCACCGGAGCCGCCAAGCCGTTGCCGCTGATCTCCGACCTTGCCGCGTCCGACTGCTCGACCACTACCGCCACGGCGACCTCTTTCCCGGTCTTGTCGGACTTGCCGTAGGCCGTGAACCAGGCGTACGGCGACTGGTCGTTGTTCTCTCCGTGCTGGGCCGTGCCTGTCTTGCCGCCCACCGTCACGCCGGAGATCCGGGCGTTCGTGCCCGTGCCGTCCTCGACGACCGTCTGCATCGCCGACTGGAGCTGCTGGGCGGTGTGGGAGCTGACGATCTCCTTCGTTGTCGTGCTGTTGTCGTAGTTGTGGACCACATCTCCGCCGCTGTTGGTGGTCTCCGACACCATGTGCGGGGACACCAGCTTGCCGTCGTTGGCTATAGCTGCGGACACCATGGCCATCTGGAGCGGGGTGGCGGTCACGTCGTACTGGCCGATGCCGGTCAGCGCCGTGGACGACTTGTTCATGCTCGACGGGTACACGCTCGTGTACGCCCGCACCGGGACGTCCAGCTTGTCGTCGTTGAAGCCGAACTTCTCCGCCATCGCCTTGACCTTGTCCTGCCCCAGGTCGACGGCCATCTTCGCGAACACGGTGTTGCACGAGTACTGCAGCGCGACGCGGATCGACGCGTTCGTGCAGGGCGCGGACGAACTCTCGTTCCTCAGCGGGGTGACCGTGCCCGGCAGGGTGTACGGCGACGGGCTGGTCGTCTTCTCGTCCACCGAGGAGTAGAGCCCGTCCTCCAGGGCTGCCGCCGCCACGACCAGCTTGAACGTCGACCCCGGCGGCAGCGGCTGGCGCAGCGCGCGGTTGGTCAGCGGCTTGTCGGAGTCCGCGGTGAGCTGCTTCCAGGCCGACGCGGCGGTGTTGGCGTCGGTCAGCGACGAGGGGTCGTAGGACGGAGTCGAGACGACGGCGAGGATCTTGCCGGTCGTCGGATCGATTGCGACGGCGGCACCCTTCTTGTCGCCGAGCGCGTTGTACGCGGCCTTCTGCACATCCGGGTCGATCGTCGTGACCACGTTGCCCGGAGCGGCCCGCTCGCCGGTGACCGTGTCCATGACGGTCTTCACGCCGCTGTCCGTGCCGTCGAGGAGATCCGCGTAGATCCCCTCCAACTGGGTCGGCGCATAGCTCTGCGAGGCGTAGCCCGTCACCGCCGCGTAGAGCTTGCCGTTCGTGTACGTGCGTTTGTACGCGAGGTCGCTGCTGCTCTCCGTCCGTGCCGAGCCGGTGATCGCGTTCCCGGCCACGATGATGTTCCCGAGCGGGTCCGCGTACGTCTCGATCGCGTTCCGCCGGTTGTCCTTGTCGTTCGCGAGTGCCTGGCCGTCGTAGAACTGCACCCAGGTCGCCCTCACGAGGAGAGCGAACACCAGCAGCAGTACGAAGACGGAGGTGCGCCTGATCGTCTTGTTCATCCCGCTCTGAAGACGACCGGACGAGCGCGAATCGTTCCCTTGCGCGGCCCTTTCTCATCGAGCGCTCATGAAGTCCGGGGTCGTTCATGAAGCGCCGATGACTCCCCCTGGCTTCATGAATCCAGCGTCAGCACCAGCTCGTCGATCTCCTCGCCCCGCGCGTTCGCGAACCCCCGATCGTGCCCGCTGACGCGGAACCCGCACTTCTCCAGCACGCGCCGCGAGCCCGCGTTGTCGGCCGCCACGCGCGCGTGCAGCGGGCGCTCGGGCACCTCGGCCAGCAGGTCGCGCAGCGCGGCCGTCGCGATGCCCTTGCCCCAGTAGGCGCGGTCGATCCAGTACGTCACCTCGCGCTCGTCCGGCTCCCCGTACACCGCCGCGCTGCCCACCACGTCACCGTCCACGAGGACCGTGCGATTGAGCACGCCGGCCGAGGCGCGAATGCGCTTCCAGTGGGCCTCGAAGGCGTCCCGGTCGGCCGGGTCCGGCGGGGTGAACGCGGCCATGCGCAGCGCTTCGGGGTCGTTCATCTGGCGGAAGAAGACCGGCAGGTCACTGTCGTGGACGGGGCGGAGCGCGACCTGCATGAGTTCAGAGCCTCCGGGTGGCGAGGGTCAGCCGGTCGCGGGCGTCGAACAGGGCGTCCTTGACCATCTGTTCGTGCGCGGGGGTCAGCCGGGCCACCGGCACCGAGCAGCTGATCGCGTCGCGGGCCGGGGTGCGGTACGGGATCGCGACGCCGAAGCAGCGCAGCCCCAGCGTGTTCTCCTCGCGGTCCACGGCGAAGCCCTGCTCGCGGACCGTGTGCAGCTCCTCGATGAGCTTCTCGCGGTCGGTGATCGTGTGCTCGGTGAGCGCGGGCAGCGTCTCCGGGAGCATCTTGCGGACCTGCTCGTCGGAGTAGGTGCTCAGCAGCGCCTTGCCCAGCGAGGTCGAGTGGGCGGGGAGCCGGCGGCCGACGCGGGTGAAGGGCCGTAGATAGTGCTGCGACTGGCGGGTGGCCAGATAGACCACGTTGGTACCGTCGAGCCGGGCCAGGTGGATGGTCTCCGTGGTGTCGTCGGAGAGCCGGTCCAGCGTGGGCCGCGCGGCGGCCACGACCTCGTCACCGTCGATGTAGGAGGTGCCCACCAGCAGCGCCCGCACGCCGATGCCGTACCGGGTGCCCGTGGCGTCCGTCTCCACCCACCCCAGCTCCACCAGCGTGCGCAGCAGCATGTAGAGACTGGACTTCGGATAACCGACGGCCTCCTGGACCGCCGCGAGGGAGTGCATGCCGGGCCGGCCCGCGAAGTATTCGAGCAGCTCCACCGTCCGCACCGCGGACTTGACCTGTGCCCCGCCGCCTGTCTCGCCTGCCGACATCGCCCTTGACCCCTTCGTTCGACGGGAAATAGTCTCCGAGAGCATATTCATCATCAGAGACAGCGTTCAGCATATCGAACGACCCTGGTGAATGACCCAGAACTGCGGCATTACATGTGGAGGGACCCCCGGTGGCAGCAGCACCAGTCTGGAGCGTCGACCCCCGAACCGGGAAGCAGCGGGAACAGGTTGCGGTGGAGGCCACAGCCCAGGAGGTGGACGCCACCGTCCGCGCAGCGTACGCGGCGCGCGGTTCCCTCGCCGACCGCACGGTCCGCGCGGCCTTCCTGCGCGGCGCGGCCGACCAGCTCGAAGCGGCCAAGGACCACCTGGTCGAGGTCGGCGACGCGGAGACCGCGCTGGGCCCGGTCCGGCTGACTGGCGAACTCGCCCGCACCTGCTACCAGTTGAGGGCCTTCGCGGACATCGTCGACGAGGGCGCCTTCCTCGACGTGGTCATCAACCACCCCGACGACACCGCGACCCCGCCGATCCCGGACCTGCGCCGCTACAAGGTGCCGCTGGGCGTCGTCGCCGTCTACTCGGCCTCCAACTTCCCCTTCGCCTTCTCCGTCCCCGGCGGCGACACCGCGAGCGCGCTGGCCGCCGGCTGCCCGGTCGTCGTCAAGGCCCACCCCGACCACCCCGGCCTGTCCGAACTGGTCGCGAAGGTACTGCGCCGCGCCGCCGCCGAGCAGGGCATCCCGGACGGCGTCCTCGGCCTGGTGCACGGCTTCGAGGCGGGCGTCGAACTGGTCAAGCACCCGCTGGTCTCGGCGGCCGGTTTCACCGGTTCCGTACGAGGCGGTCGTGCCCTGTTCGACGCGGCGGCGGCCCGTCCCGTCCCGATCCCCTTCCACGGCGAACTGGGCTCCCTCAACCCCGTGTTCATCACCGAGGCGGCGGCGGCCGAACGCGCCGAGGCGATCGGCACCGGCCTCGCCGGCTCCATGACCCTGGGCGTCGGCCAGTTCTGCGTCAAGCCCGGCCTGGTCCTGGTCCCCTCCGGCTCCGCCGGTGACGGCCTGGTCAAGTCCCTCACCGACGCGGTCAGCAACACCGACTCCGGGGTCCTCCTCGACCACCGGATGCGTGACAACTTCCTCGCCGGCGTCACCGAGCGCGCCCAACTCCCCGACGTGGACTCGCCGGTGACCCCGGGCGCGGGCAGCGAGCACACGGTCAGCCCCGGGTTCCTGACGGTGCCGGCGGAGAAGCTCGCGTCGGAGGGGGCGTACGACCTGCTCCTCGAAGAGTGCTTCGGTCCGGTCACCGTGGTGGCCCGCTACGACGACGACGCGCAGGCGAACGCGGTGCTGTCGCGGCTGCCGGGGAATCTCACGGCGACGGTTCACCTCTCGGCGGAGGAGGCGGCCGGGGAGGGGCGTGGGGCGGAGATCCTGGCCGAACTCACGCCGTTGGCCGGGCGGGTGTTGGTGAACGCGTGGCCCACGGGAGTTGCGGTCGCGCCGGCGCAGCATCACGGGGGGCCGTACCCCGCCACGACGTCGACGTCGACTTCCGTTGGTGGTACGGCGATCGAGCGGTGGCTGCGGCCTGTTGCCTACCAGAACACGCCTGAAGCGCTGCTGCCGTTGGAGTTGCGGGACGGTAATCCGCTGGGGCTGCCTCGGCGTTATGACGGGCACTTGGAGCGGTAGCGCCGTTGGGGTGCGGTGGATTTCGGAGTGCCGGTCCGCTGTGGCTGGTCGCGCCCACGCGGCGGAGCCGCATATCGACACCGCCCCGCGCCCCTACGCAAGTCAGCTGGTCCTGAGATGATTAGTGGATGGACTTGGAACTCTCCCAACTGCCCTTCCCCCTCCGCACTTATGGGCCCGACGGACACTGGTCGTTCGAGGACGGTGTGCTCACCGGGTGGGCCGGGCCCCGGCAGGATCGGTTCGTGTCGCCCACCGGGGAGGCGCTGGATCCCGCGTCGGACGCGCCTCGGCTGCTCGGGGCACCCCATGGCGACTTCCAGCTGATCGCCCGTGTGACCGTGGGGTTCGCGGGGTCGTTCGATGCCGGGGTGCTTTATGTCCATGTCGGGGAGCGGGCCTGGGCGAAGTTGTGTCTGGAGTACTCGCCGGACGTACCGACCGTGTGCACGGTGGTCACCCGGGGACACTCGGACGACGCCAACTCCTTCACGGTGGACGGGAGTTCGGTGTGGCTGCGGGTCAGCCGTACCGGTCGGGCATTCGCCTTCCACGCCTCCCTCGACGGGAAGCGCTGGACCTTCATCCGGCTCTTCACCCTCGGTGACGAGAAGGAGACGGACGCGGCGCTGGTCGGCTTCATGACGCAGTCGCCGATGGGGGAGGGGTGTGTCGTCACGTACGACCACATCGAGTTCCGCCCCAGTTGGCCGAACGACCTGAGAGACGGAAGCTGAGGAAGGCCGTCACCGCGAAGAGGGCCGCGCTGATCGCGAGGCTCTCCCGCAGTCCCGCCGTGAACCCGCCGGCGACCAGGGCCCCGAACACGGCGATGCCCAGCCCGCCGGCCACCTGCCGCGCGGAGTTGAGCACGCCGGCCGCGAGCCCCGCCCGTTCGGCGGGCACCGCGTCCATCATCACGGCGGTCAGCGGCGGGACCGTCAGGGCGCAGCCGAGGGCCATCGGCACGAGGAGCACGGCGACCAGGAGCGGGGGCGTGCGCGCGTCGACGTACAGCAGGACGAGCACGCCCACCGCGGCCAGCACCTGCCCGATCAGCATCGGCACCCGGGCGCCGAAGCGACCGGCCAGCTTGCCCGACAGGACGTTCGTCACCGCGATCAGACCGGTCATCGGCAGGAACATCAGCCCGGCGTACCACGCCGAACGCCCTTGCACCTGCTGGAAGAACAGCGAGAAGAGAAAGACCAAGCCGTAGAAGGCGGCACTGCACGCGGCACCTGCCGCGACCGCGACGGACACCGCACGACTGCGGAACAGACCGAACGGCACCACCGGATGGGCGTGCCGCAGTTCGATCCGGACGAAGACCGCGCCCGAGACGACCGCGACCAGCAGAGCCACAACTCCCGTCGTCCCGCCCTCGATCACCGCGAAGGTCACGGCGCTGAGAGCGACGACGGCCGTCAGCTGACCCGGCAGGTCCAGCGGCGCGGGCCGGCGTTCCGAGCGCGGCGCCCGGACCAGCAGCACCAACGCCACCGCGCCCAGCGGCAGGTTGATGAAGAAGATGCCCCGCCAGTCCCACACCGTGGTCAGCGCACCCCCGGCCACCGGCCCGAGAGCGATCGCCACCGCACCGCCCGCCGCCCAACTCGCCACCGCCCGCGCCCGCTTGACCGGTTCGGCGTAGGCCTGCCGTACGAGGGACAGCGAAGCAGGCAGGACGACGGCCGCGGCCACCCCCTGCACCACGCGCGCACCGATCAGCGCCGGCAGGTCCGGAGCCAGCCCACAGGCCGCCGATGCGAGGGTGAAGACCGCGATGCCGATCGCGTACGCGCGGCTCGCCCCGACCCGGTCGGCGAAGGCGCCGGTGGACAG
Source organism: Streptomyces sp. NPDC088350 (assembly GCF_044753545.1). Classification (NCBI taxonomy): domain Bacteria; kingdom Bacillati; phylum Actinomycetota; class Actinomycetes; order Kitasatosporales; family Streptomycetaceae; genus Streptomyces; species Streptomyces sp. NPDC088350. The sequence goes on from NZ_JBIVNL010000007.1 coordinate 531,754, forward strand.
CATCAGGGCCGCGAAGGACAACGTGTACGCGTCGACCACCCACTGCAGCCCCGACATCCCGCCACCGAGCGCGTGCCCGATCGACGGCAGCGCCACATTCACCACGGACGCGTCGAGAGTGATGAGCGCGAAGCCGAGGAGGGACGCGGTGAGGGTGAGGGCGGGAGACGAGGAGGTCAAACCGCCCGTCCGGGGCTTGAGTTGGCCGGCGGTCGATGTCATGCCCTCCATGCTGCGGACACACGACGCCGTACAGTAGTGGCCGGAACGCCATACATCCGGAGGTTCTGGCCATGCCCCCCAGCCCCAACCGCCGCTCCCGCTCCCGCCCCCGTCGGGTCGCCGTCGTCGCGGCGACCCCCGTCTCGATGTTCAACCTGGCCATCCCGGAGCTGTTGTTCGACCGAGTGGAGATCGACGGGAAACCGGGCTACGAGACGGTCATCTGCGCCCCGGAACCGGGCCCCGTCCCCACCACGGGCGGCCTCGACCTGCACGTACGGCACGGCCTCGACGTCGTACGGGACGCGGACATGGTCCTCGTCGTCGGCACGGGCCACCGGTACATACCGGACCCGCGCACGGTGACCGCCCTCCGTGCGGCGGCAGCCGCGGGCAAGCGCATCGCCTCCATCTGCAGCGGCGCGTTCGCCCTGGCCGAGGCGGGACTCCTGGACGGCCGCCGGGCCACGACCTACTGGAACCAGGCGGAGGAACTGCGCAGGCGCTATCCGGAGGTCGACCTCACGGGCGACGTCCTCTACGTCCAGGACGGCCAGTTCCTGACCGCCTCCGGATACGCCGCCGGCATCGACCTCTGCCTGCACATCATCCGCACCGACTACGGCGCCGCCGCGGCCAACGAGGTGGCCCGCCTCGCCCTGGTCGCCCCCGTCCGCCCGGGCGGCCAGACCCAGTTCACGCACACCCCCCTCCCGCCCGAACGCGGCACGGCGTGCGCCGACACCCGAGGCTGGGCCATGCGCAACCTCGACAAACCCCTCACCCTCACCGACCTGGCCCGGCACGCCGGCGTCAGCGTCCGCACCCTCACCCGCCGCTTCCACGCGGAGAGCGGCGTAAGCCCCCTCCAATGGCTCCTCCACCAGCGCATAGAGCGAGCCAGGGAACTTCTGGAGACCACCACCCTCCCCATGGACCAGCTGGCCCGAGCCTGCGGCCTGGGCACGGCGGACTCCCTGCGCGCCCACCTGATCCGCCGCACGGGCCTCACCCCGAGCGCCTACCGCACCCAGTTCACGCGCCTAGGAACCGAAGGAGCCTCCCCCACGTCATCGGTTGCATGATCAGCGACCGTGTCAACGAAACCCGGGTGATCAGAACCGCCCTGCCCACCGACGCCCAGGCCATCACCGACCTGCACTTCCGCGCCCGCTCGACCTACTACCCCGACGGCGTCCCGGACGACGGAACGGACTGGCCGGCAGCATGGCAGGGCGTCATCGTCCGCCCCCACGCCGAAGTCCTCTGCCTGATCGAACAGGACCACATCGTCGCCGTAGCCTCCTTCCGCACCCCGGACGAGGCCCCGCCGGAAACGGTCAAGCTCTTCCAGTTCCACGTGGACCCCCACCACTGGCGCGAGGGCCTGGGCACGGCCCTGCACAGGGCCTGCGTCGACCGATGGCGAGCCGACGCCCGACAGACGGCCGTACTCGAAGTCCACGTGGACAACGAACGCGCCCAGGCCTTCTACACCCGCCAGGGCTGGGTGGCCGCCCCGCCCGACGGCGGTCACCACCTCCCCATGACCCTGCCGCTGACCACGTAGCGGCAGCAAGGCGGACGAGCCCGCAGCCGCGTACGGCGCGGCCCCGACCCCCCCCACAGACCGCAGGCGCGAAGCCGCACCCCCACACAGCCGCACCAGGGAATGAACCAAGATGCTTGAACGTTCACGGGGGAAACGGAGAAACCCTCCTACCCCGCACGCCCTGGAAAGAGCCGAAGAATGCGCGTCGAGATCTGGTCGGACATAGCCTGCCCCTGGTGCTACGTGGGCAAGGCCCGCTTCGAGAAGGCCCTCGAAGCCTTCCCGCACCGCGACAACGTCGAGATCGTGCACCGCTCCTTCGAGCTGGACCCGGGCCGCGCCAAGACCGACATCCAGCCCGTGCTCAAGATGCTCACCAAGAAGTACGGCATGAGCGAGGCACAGGCGCAGGCAGGCGAGGACAACCTGGGCGCCCAGGCGGCAGCCGAGGGCTTGGACTACCGCACCCGCGACCGCGACCACGGCAACACCTTCGACATGCACCGCCTCCTCCACTTCGCCAAGGAGCAGGGCCACCAGGACGAGCTGATCCAGGCGCTGTACAAGGCGAACTTCGCCGAGGAACGCTCTGTCTTCGGCGACGACGAGCGCCTCGTCGAGCTGGCGACCGCCGCGGGCCTGGACGCGGAAGCCGCCCGCAAGGTACTGGCCGACCCCACCGCGTACGCCGACGACGTCCGCGCCGACGAGCGCGAGGCCGCCGAGCTGGGCGCGAACGGCGTCCCCTTCTTCGTCCTGGACCGCAAGTACGGCGTCTCCGGCGCCCAGCCCGCCGAGGTCTTCGCCCAGGCACTCACCCAGGCGTGGGGCGAGCACACACCCCTCAAACTGATCGACAACGGCGACGCCGAGGCCTGCGGTCCCGACGGCTGCGCGGTACCGCAGAGCTGAAACCCGCAGCTCAGGCCTGATCCATAAGCGTTCCTTAGGGGATCCAGGCAAAAACCCGCAATGGACGAGGACTCCAGGGCGCCGCAGAGTGGTGCCATGGAGACCTTCGAGAGCCTCGTCCGCGCCGAGTTCGCCCCGAAGAACACCTACCTCAACACCGCGAGCACCGGCCTCCTCCCGACCCGCACGGTCACCGCCATGCGCACCGCCATAGAGGCGGCGGCGATCGGCACCCCGACCGACATGTTCGACGACGTCGAGGCATCCCGCGCCGCCTTCGCCCGCCTGACGAACGTGCCGGTCGACCGGGTGGCGGCCGGTGCGTCCGTAGCGGTCTACAGCGGCCTGATCGCAGCCTCCCTTCCCGCGGGTGCCGAAGTCCTCACAGCAGAGGCCGACTTCAGCTCGGTGGTGACCCCCTTCCACATACGCGCCGACCTCAAGGTCCGCGGCGTCCCGCTGGAACGCATAGCCGAATCGATCCGCCCCGGCACCACCCTCGTAGCGGTCAGCGCGGCCCAGTCGGCCGACGGCAGGATCGCCGACCTGCCGGCGATCCGGGCCGCGGCGGCCCAACACGGAACACGGACGTACATCGACGCGTCACAGGCGGCCGGCTGGCTGGACCTCGACGCGGACGCCTACGACTACGTCGTCGCCGCCGGCTTCAAGTGGCTCTTGTGCCCACGCGGGGTCGCCTTCCTGGTCACCCCGCAGAACTTCGGCGACCTCACACCGGTCTTCGCCGGCTGGGTCGCCGGCGAGGCCCCCTGGGACAGCTGCTACGGCCCGGTCGAGGAACTCGCCCACTCCGCCCGCCGGTTCGACCAAAGCCCGGCCCTCTTCTCCTACGCCGGCGCCCGCCACTCGCTCGCGCTGCTGGAGGAGTTGGGCACCCACGCGATCCGCACCCACGACCTGACCCTCGCCGACCGCTTCCGCGCGGGCCTGCACACTCTCGGCCACGAACCGGTGCCGTCCCCCGGCTCACCGATCGTGTCGGTACCCGGACTAGGCGTGAGGCAGGGCGAGTTGAGCGCGTCCGGAGTCGAAGTCTCCAACCGTGCAGGAAACTTGCGCGCCGCTTTCCACCTCCACAACACCCCGGAAGACGTGGACGGACTGCTGGACGCCCTTTCCGGCCGCCGCACGGACGGGCACCCAGCAGTGAACGTCACCTGACCGGAGCGAAGTCCCGCTCGGGTGGCGGTCATGCGAATGGAATTTACCGAGAGAAATTCAAAATTGCATGGGGGAATGGGGTTGCGCGGGCAGCTGCCTGAAAAAGGCGGGAAGACAATTCCCCGGTAATTGCATGGGAATCAGAACTCGGCGGCCAGTGCCGCGCCCAGTGCCGCCAGGCAGGCCTCCACCACTTCCACCGTCGCGTCCACCCCGTAGTGGTTGACCCGGATCATCTCCTTCGCCAGGGCGCCTCCACCCGCAACCAACGGCAGGGCGGGGTCCGATGACAGGGCCCGGGCCACCAGCTCCGAGGCGACAACACTCGGCGGTGTCCTGAGCGTCGTAGCGACCGGTGCGGCCTGGGTCGCGTTGTGGACGTACGGTTCGAAGCCGCCGCCCAGGGCCACCGCGCCCGCTCGTGTCGCCGCGGCGGCGGCAGCGTGGCGGCGCATGACCGCGTCCAGGCCCTCCGACTCGATCCGCTCGACGCACGCCTCCAGCGCCAGCATCTCCAGCTGCGCCGGTGCGTGCAGGAGGGCCTTGCGGCCGGCGTCCACCCAGCGCTCCTTCCAGTCCAGCAACGAGAGGTACGAGTGGCGCGGCGCCCCCGGGTTGGACGACATCCGCGCCCACGCCCGCTCGCTCACCGACACCGCCGACACCCCCGCCGGGCCGCCCATCGCCTTCTGTGCGCCGATCACACACAGGTCGACACCCCACGCGTCCGGCAGCACCGGTTCCGCGCCGATGGAGGCCACCGCGTCGAGGTAGAAGAGCGCGCCGTGCGAGCGCACGACCTCGCCGATCTCCGCGACCGGGTTGGTGTTGCCGGTCGCCGCCTCCGCGTGGACGAGGGACACGAAGTCGATGTCGGGGCGCTCGGCGAAGGCCTCCCGGATCTGGTCGGCGGTGACCGCCGTGTGGAACGGGACGGCGAGGTCGATCACCTCGGCGCCGCAGTCCCGCAGCCAGTTCCCGAAGGTCTGCCCGTAGGGGCCGGTGACGACGTTCAGCGCGACCGTGCCAGGACCCGCCGTCGAACGGATCGCGCCCTCCAGCGGCAGCAGCGCCTCGCCCTGCATGATCACGACATCCTGTTCGGTGCCGAGCAGCCGGGCCACCCGGTCCTCGATCGCGGCGAAGTGCGCGGCGCTCAGCGGGGCCAGGTCGAGGAAGGGGTGCGTCACGGAGGTGCTCTTTCACTCGCGGGGACCGAAGGTGTCCCGGGGACCGATGCGACGAGCGTAACCGGCGCCCCCGAGCCCCCTCCGACCGGCGACTTCTTAGCCCGTACGGCCCCGTTCCCGGCGCCTCACCGCGAGCGGGTCACCCCGCCCCTCCCAATAATCGGAAGCCACAGTTCCGTCACAGGAGGCCTCCGTGAACACGCTCCTCGGCCGCCGGGTCCGCACCCTGGCCGCCACCACCGCGACGGCCGCACTCGCACTCGCCCTCGCGGCCGGCTGTACGTCGAGCGACAGCGGCGGCAGCGGTACGAAGACCGCCGCCGGTGGCGTCGAACTCGTCAAGGCCGGTCACCTCACGACCTGCACCCACCTGCCCTACCCGCCCTTCCAGTCCGAGATCGACGGCAAGGTGCAGGGCTTCGATGTCTCCCTCATCGACCTGGTCGCCAAGAACCTCGGTGTGAAGCAGGAGATCCTGGACACCCCGTTCGAGAACTTCAAGACCGGGGCCTTCCTCAACGCCGGCGAGTGCGACCTGGCCGCCGCCGGCATGACCATCACCGCCGAGCGCAAGAAGAACGTCGACTTCTCCGACCCGTACTTCGACGCCACCCAGGCCGTCCTCGTCGACAAGAAGAGCGGGATCACCTCCCTCGCCGATGTGAAGACCAAGGGCAGGAAGCTCGGCGCCCAGGCGCAGACCACCGGCGAGGACTACGCCAAGAAACAGGGCTTCGACCCCGTCTCCTTCGAGTCCTCCGACGCCGTCCTCAACGGCCTGCGCACCGGCCAGGTCCAGGCCGTCATCATCGACTACCCGGTCGTCCAGGGCTGGCTCAAGACCAAGGCCAACGCCGACGCCTTCCAGGTCGTCGACAACCTCAACACCGGTGAGCAGTACGGCTTCACGGTCAAGAAGGGCAACACGAGACTCCTCGCGGCCATCAACAAGGCGATCAAGGACGCGAAGGCGGACGGCACGTACAAGAAGCTGTACGAGAAGTGGATCGGCCCCTACGACGCCACAGCCGCCTCGCCCTCACCCTCACCTTCGTCCTCGGCCTCATGACCGACCTGCAACTCCAGCCGAAGGCAAAGGGCCTGACCCGCCGTCAGCGACGCAAGGTGTCCCAAGGCGCGCAGTACGCCGTGTTCCTCGCCGCCGTGATCGCCTTCGCGGTCACCGCCGACTGGGGCCGCCTGAAGAACCAGTTCGCGCAGTGGAGCATCGCCAAGCAGATGTTCCCGGACGTCATCACACTGGCGCTCAAGAACACCGTCCTCTACACCCTCTCGGGCTTCGTCTTCGGACTGGTCCTCGGCATGGTCGTCGCGCTGATGAGGCTGTCGTCCGTCGGCCCGTACCGCTGGCTGGCAGGCATCTACATCGAGATCTTCCGCGGCCTGCCCGCCCTGCTGATCTTCATCTTCGTCGGCGTCGCCGTGCCCCTCGCCTTCCCCGGTACGGAGATCGTCGGCGGTACCTACGGCAAGGTCGCCCTCGCGCTCGGCCTGGTGTCGGCCGCGTACATGGCGGAGACGATCCGAGCGGGCATCCAGGCGGTGCCCAAGGGCCAGTTGGAGGCGGCCCGTTCGCTCGGTTTCTCCCAGGCACGGGCCATGGTGTCGATCATCGTCCCGCAGGCCTTCCGGATCATCCTCCCGCCGCTGACCAACGAACTCGTCCTCCTCTTCAAGGACTCCTCCCTGGTCCTGTTCCTGGGCGTCACCCTGGAGGAACGCGAACTGTCCAAATACGGACGGGACTTGGCCAGCACGACCGCCAACTCCACGCCCATCCTGGTGGCGGGCCTGTGCTATCTCCTCGTCACGATCCCGCTGAGCTTCGTGGTGCGCCGCATGGAGACGAAGACGGGGGAGGCGGTCCGGTGAACGACAGTCCGGTGAAGGGCACTCCGGAGATCCAAGTCCGCGGCCTGCACAAGTCGTTCGGTACCAACGAGGTGCTGCGCGGCATCGACCTGGACATCGGACAGGGCGAGGTCGTGTGCGTCATCGGCCCGTCCGGCTCCGGCAAGTCGACCCTCCTGCGCTGCGTGAACCTGCTCGAAGAACCCACCGAGGGACGGGTGTTCGTCGGCGGTACCGAGATCACCGACCCCGATGTCGACATCGACGCCGTACGCCGTCGTATCGGCATGGTCTTCCAGCAGTTCAACCTCTTCCCGCACCTGTCCGTCACCGAGAACCTCACCCTGCCCCAACGCCGGGTCCTCCGCCGCGACAAGGCGACGGCCGCGAAGGTCGCCGCCGAGAACCTGCGCCGCGTAGGCCTCTCGGAGAAGGCCACCGCCTACCCCGCGTCCCTCTCCGGCGGACAGCAGCAACGCGTCGCGATCGCCCGGGCGTTGGCGATGGGCCCCGAGGTGATGCTCTTCGACGAACCGACCTCGGCGCTGGACCCGGAGCTGGTGGGCGACGTCCTGGCGGTCATGCGGATGCTCGCGAACGAGGGCATGACGATGATGGTGGTGACACATGAGATGACGTTCGCGAAAGAGGTGGCGGACAGGGTGGTCTTCATGGACGCGGGCGTGATCATCGAGGACGGCACCCCGGCCCAGGTCATCACCACCCCGCGGCACGACCGCACCCGCCACTTCCTGTCCCGCCTACTGGACCCGGCGATGGCCGAAGTACAGGACGAGGACAGCGCCCCTTAAGGGGCGCGGGGAACGGCGCGACCAGCCACAACGAAACCCGCACCCGACGAACTATCGTGCGTTCCATGAGCGATCAAGCCGTGCTGCACATAAAGGGCCGGATCCTGGTGGGCCCCGAGGACATCCGCGACGACCTCTGGGTAGTCGACGGCCGCATCTCCTACGACCGCCCCGTCGACACCCGTGACATCCGAACCGTCGACGGCTGGACCCTCCCCGGCCTCGTCGACGCCCACTGCCACGTAGGCCTCGGCACCCACGGCCCCGTCGACAAGGACACCGCCGAAACGCAGGCCCTCACCGACCGCGACGCCGGGACCCTGCTGCTGCGCGACGCCGGCTCGCCCTCCGACACCCGCTGGATCGACGACCGCGAAGACCTCCCGAAAATCATCCGCGCCGGCAAGCACATCGCCCGCACCCGCCGCTACATCCGCGACTTCGCCCACGAGATCGAGCCCGACGAACTCGTCGCCTACGTCGGCCGGGAGGCCCAACGCGGCGACGGCTGGGTCAAGTTGGTCGGCGACTGGATCGACCGCGACCTCGGCGACCTGTCCGCCTGCTGGCCGCGCGAAGCGGTGGAGGCGGCCATCGCCGAGGCCCACCGGCTCGGCGCGCGCGTCACCGCGCACTGCTTCGCCGAGGACGCGCTGCGCGACCTGGTCGAGGCCGGCATCGACTGCATCGAGCACGCGACCGGCCTCACCGAGGACCTGATCCCGCTGTTCGCCTCACGGGGCGTGGCGATCGTCCCGACCCTCGTGAACATCGCGACCTTCCCGCACCTCGCCGCGGGCGGCGAGGCCAAGTACCCCAGCTGGTCAGCCCACATGCTCCGGCTCTACGAGCGGCGTTACGACACCGTCCGCGCCGCCTACGACGCGGGCGTCCCGGTCTACGTCGGCACCGACGCCGGCGGCTCCCTGGCGCACGGCCTGGTCGCCGCCGAGGTCGCCGAACTGGTCACCGCCGGCATCCCGGCCGTAGAAGCGCTGTCGGCGACCGCGTGGGGCGCGCGGCGGTGGCTCGGGCGGCCCGGGCTCGAAGAGGGGGCGCCGGCGGACTTCGTCGTCTACGAGACGGATCCGCGCGCCGATGTACGGGTGCTGGCGTCGCCGCGTCGGGTGGTGCTGAACGGGCTGGTGGTCGAATAGTCGCCAGGCGATTCGAATGCGTTCACGGAAAACCCTCGATGGGGTGAAGTGACCCGGGATCGCTGACGGTTCACCCATCGTGGGTAATTCTTACCGGGTCCCAAGCATGTCTCTTCTGGGGGTCCCACACCTTGAACGGCACCAACTTCCGCATGCCCGCACGCCGTTGGGCCACCGTGGCCACGGCCACCGCCCTCGCCGCCGGACCCGTGGCGCTGGCCGGCGCGGGGTCCGCACACGCGAGAACCGACCAGGGTCGCGCGAGCGCCGTCGTACTGCGCACCGGGCTCGACGTATCGCTGCTCAACAAGACCGTGGACGTCCCGCTCGCAGTCTCCCTCAACGAGGTCCAGGCGCCGCGGAGTGCCGAAAAGACCGCGCTCACCGCCCAGTTGGACGGGGTGAACGGCGGGCAGCCCTTCAGTGTGCTCAGCGCGGACGTCGCCACGGCGAGGGCGACGGTGTCCGCGACGAAGGCCGAGGGTTACACGAACCTCGCCCACGCGCGGCTCCATGTTCCCGGCCTGCCGTTGCTCTCGCTCATCGAGATCGACGCGGTCACGTCGAAGGCGACGTGCGAGGCGGGGAAGGCGCCCGTCGCCACGTCGCATCTGCCGGGTGCGGTGACGGTGCTCGGCAAGCGGGTCACGGTGACCGCGAGCGGTCCTACGGAGGTTCAGGTGCCGGGGGTCGGTTCGGTCCGCCTCGACCTGTCCAAGACGTCGACCACGTCCCGTACGGCGGCTGCCACGGCCCTCGAACTCAAGGTCTCCGTCAACCCGTTGAAGCTGAACGTGGCGGATGTGGAGGGCGCGGTGACTTTGGCGCAGGCGACTTGTGAGTCACCCGAAGTCGCTTCGGCGCCGGACGCGAAGCCACAGGGGGCGCCTGCGGAGGCGGGGTTGGCCGAGACGGGGGGCAGCTCCGTGACGCCGTATGTCGCGGGTGGGGCGGTGGTGTTGCTGGCGCTGGGCGGGGGAGCGGTGCTGACAGCGCGCCGCCGTCGAGGCTGAGGCAACTGCTTTCCCACCCGCCGACCCGTCTCGCGGGTGGGCACAGGCCGGGGGACCAGGGGGCGGAGCCCCCTGGTGCGGGACGTCACTTCCCCGCCAGCGTCACCGCCTGATCCAGCACCTGCAAGAACCGGTTCACCGTAGCCCGCTCCCGCACAGCCAACCGCAGCCACTCCCCGCCCAACCCCGGAAACGTGTCCCCACGGCGCACGGCGAAGCCGAGGTCGCGCAGATGCCGCCGGACGGCCAGCGCGTTGGGGACACGGACGAGGACGAAGGGACCCTCGGCGGGCTCCATGACCCGGAGTCCGTCGGGGGCGAACTCGGCCAGCCCGGCGACGAGATGGGCCCGGTCGGCGGCGACCCGGTGGGCGGCGTGGGCGGCCTCGGCGAGAGCCCGCGGCTCCATGCAGGCCTCCGCCGCGGCGAGCGCGGGCGTGGACACCGGCCACAGCGGCTGGGCCCGCTCCAGTTCCGAGACCGTCTCGGGGGCGGCAAGGACGTAGCCGATCCGCAGCCCCGCCAGACCCCAGGTCTTGGTGAGGCTGCGGAGGACCACGAGACCGGGCACGTCGGTCCGGTCCGCGAGGGCCTCGCGCTCGCCCGGCACCGCGTCGATGAACGCCTCGTCGACCACCAACGTCCGCCCCGGCCGCGCGAGTCGAGTGATCGCCGCAGCCGGGTGGAGGACGGACGTGGGGTTCGTCGGATTGCCGATCAACACCAGATCCGCGTCCTCGGGGACCGCCCCCGGATCCAGCCGGAAACCGTCCGCCTCCCGCAACAGCACGCGGTCCACCGAGTGCCCCGCGTCCCGCAGCGCCGCCTCCGGCTCCGTGAACTGCGGGTGCACGACGACCGGCTGACGGACCTTCAGCGCGCGGGCGAGCAGCACGAAGGCCTCGGCGGCGCCGGCCGTCAGCAGGACCCGTTCCACCGGCAGCCCGTGCCGTGCCGCGACCGCCGCCCGCGCCGCCCGCCCGTCGGGGTAGGCGGCGAGGCCGGCCAGCGAACCGGCTATCCGCTCGCGCAGCCACACCGGGGGCGTGTCCGCGCGGACGTTCACAGCGAGGTCGGTCAACTGGGCGCCGTCGTCCCGGACTTCGGCGTCACCGTGATGGCGGAGATCGTGGGCCCTGTCCGTGGCACCGTGGGTTCTGTCAGTGTGCATGGGCGTGCCCACCGTGGTGGTGATGCCCGTGGTGGTGACCGTCGTGGTGGCCGTCGTCGTCCGGGTGGAAGTGCGGCTGCTGCGGCTGCCCCACCTTGTCCTCGAAGCCGGGCAGCGCGATGCGGTACACGCACGAGTCGCAGTTCATCCGCAGATCGCCCTTGACCGCCTCCCGGTACCGCTCCATCACCAGGTCCAGCAACTCCGGCTCCGGGCCGATGACTTCGGCCGACCGCACGTCGATCTCCGGGTGCGCCGCCGCCCAGCCCTCCGTCTGGTGCCGCACCCGCTCCGGCAGGATGCCGGTGAACAGGAAGTACGGCAGGACGACGATCCGCCGGGCGCCCAGTTTCACGCACCGGTCCAGGCCGCTCGGCACGTCCGGCGCCGCGAGCGACACGAACGCCGGCTCCACGCCCGCGTATCCGCGCCCCTCCCACAGCAGCCGCGCCGCCTTGTGCACCTCGGCGTTGGCGTCCGGGTCGGTCGACCCGCGCCCCACCAGCAGGACGGTCACATCGGCCCGGTCGGCGGGCGTGCGCACCGACTCGCCGAGCGCCTCGTCGAGCCGCCGCTCCAGCACCTTCAGCAGCGACGGATGCGGGCCCAGCGGACGCCCGTACGTGTACGAGATCCCCGCGTGCCGCTCCTTCTCGCGGGCCAGTGCCGCCGGGATGTCCCCCTTGGCGTGCCCGGCGGACACCAGCATCAGCGGTACGGCGGCGAACCGGCGCACCCCGCGCTCCACCAGCTCGGTCACCGCGTCGCCCAGCGGCGGCGGCGACAGCTCGATGAACCCGCCCGCGACGGGCAGTTCGGGATGACGGCGGCCCAACTCCCTTACGAAGTCCCGGAACGCCTCGGCTCCGGCCTCGTCCCGGGTGCCGTGTCCGGCGATGAGCAGGGCGGGCGGCGGGGTGGTCACGATTTCTCCTGATGGTACGAGTCGGAAGGTGAATCGGAAGGTGAAGTGGGGTGATACAGCAGGGCGTTGAGGGCAGCCGCGGCCACCGCCGAACCGCCCTTCTCGGACACGTTGCTCACCGCGGGCAGCCCGCTCTCGCGCAACGCGGCCTTGGACTCGACCGCGCCGACGAAGCCGACGGGCAGCCCGATGACGAGTGCGGGGGAGACGTCCAGCTTCAGCAACTCCTCCAGGGCGGTCGGCGCGTTGCCGATCACCCAGAGGGCGCCGGGCCCGACCTCCTCGTAGGCGAGCCGGATGGCGTGCGCCGAACGGGTCAGCCCCGGCCCGGACTTGGCGTCCTTGAGCCGGCACACGGTCCGGAGCCGGGTGATCCCGGCCGCGACCATCGCCACGTCCACGACCACCGGCGCCCCCGCGTGCAGCGCGGAGTGCGCCTTCGTCAACTCGCCCTCGTCCAGGACGAGATCGGACGCGTACTCCAGATCGGCGGCGGAGTGGACGACCCGCTCGACGACCGCGCGGGTCAGCGGCGGGAGGTGCGAGGTGTCCAGACGGGCGCGCATCCGCCGGTAGGACTCCACCTCGATCGGATGAACCACGCGGTCCACACGGTCCACAGCGTTCACTTGACGGCCTCCTCGGCTGTCTGTGCTGCCTGCCAGCGATAGCCGCGCGGCGTCACCATGCGCCCCGCGATGTCCCGGGTCGCCGTGTTGCCCACGGTCACCACCGTCATCATGTCGACCGTCGCCGGGTCGAGCGCCGCCAGTGTCGTCAGTCGGCTGGATTCGTCCGCCCGCGAGGCGTTCCGTACGACACCGACCGGCGTCCTCGGCTCCCGGTGCTCGGCGAGGATCGCGAGGGCCTTGGGGAGCTGCCAATCACGGCCCCGGCTGCGGGGGTTGTAGAACGTCACCACGATGTCCGCCTCGGCCGCGGCCCGCACCCGCCGCTCGATGACCTCCCACGGAGTGTGCAGGTCGGAGAGGCTGATCGACACATGGTCGTGGCCGAGCGGCGCCCCGAGGATCGCGGCGGCGGCCAACGCGGCCGTCACGCCCGGGACTCCGACCACGTCGATGTCGTCCGACGCCTCCGCCAGCGCGGGCGAGGCCATCGCGTACACCCCGGCGTCACCGCTGCCGATCAGCGCGACGGCCTGTCCCTTGCGTGCCTCGGCGACGGCCGTACGGGCCCGTTCCTCCTCGGCGCCGAGCCCCGACTCCAGGACCACGGTCCCGGGCCGCAGCAGATCGCGGATCTGGTCGACGTACTGGTCGAGCCCCACGAGCACGGCCGCGCGCCGGAGTTCGGCCTTGGCGCGCGGGGTGAGCAGATCCCGGGCGCCGGGCCCGAGCCCGACCACCGCGAGCCGCCCGCGCGCGACCCGCCGTACGACGGCACAGGTCGCCATCGCGGGCTGCCCGTCGGCACGCTCCGACTTCCGCTTGGGGACGAGGAGTTCATCTCCCCGTACGAGCGCGGCGGCCTCCGCGACGGACGGTGTGCCCACGGCGGCCAGGGGCGCGTCGGACGGGTTGGGCACGTCCACGGCGGCCAACTCCTCGGCGGAGTAGGTCACCAGCGGAACCCCGAGCCGCTGAGCCGCCCCGACGATGCCGGGCTCGTCCGACTTGGCGTCGACGGTGGCGAGTTCGGCGAGGGACGCGAGGGACAGCCCCGCGTCACGTACCGCACTCTCGACGAGCCCGAGCACCTCGTCCACAGGCGCACCCTTGGAAGCGCCGACCCCGACGACGAGCGACGGCGGCCGGAGCACGACCTCCCGCTCGACGGGCTCGACGGCACGATCGGTGACGCGGATGACGTAGGAGCCGTGGTCCGACACCTTCAGCGGCGGCAGCGGCCACGCCAACTCGGCCTCCAGGGCGATCGGTTCGCCGTCGAGCAGAGCCCGCGAGACGCCCGCGACATCCCCCTCGGCAGGGAACCCGAGCGTGTCGAGACCGGGCACACCCACCGCGTCCGTGGCCGTGGTCACCACGGGCCGGGCGGCGAGCAACTCAGCCACTTCCACGGCGAGTTCATTGGCCCCGCCGCCGTGCCCGCCGACCAGCGACACGGCGAACCGGCCGCCCTCGTCGACGCACACGACCCCCGGGTCGGTCCGCTTGTCGCCCAACAGCGGGGCGATCAGCCGTACAACGGCTCCCGTGGCCAGGAAACACACGAGCTGCTCGCACTCCGCGAACGCGGCCCGGACGGCGTCCCCCACGGGACCCTCGTACACGCGCGTACGGTCCGGCCACGCGGCGGCCAGCCGGTCCCGTGCCGTCGCTCCCGCCGCGGTGGCGGAGATGAGGCCGATCACTGAGCAACTCCTTCAACAGAGGCCGGAGGCCGGACGCCCCACAGCAGAAAGACGGGATTGGTCGCCGCGAGCCGGGTCACGTCACCCGGCAGCGGCGCCAGCCGGGACGACTGCAACAGCACCCCGTCGACCGCGAACCCGGCACCGCCGAGCACCTCGCGGACCGCCGGTACCCGGTCGAGCGCGGCCATCGCGACGACCACGGTCCGCCGGGCCCGCCGCGCGCACGCGGTGACGATGGCGGGCAGTTCGCGCCCGCCCCCGCCCACGAACACGGCGTCGGGATCGTCCAGGTCGGACAGCACGGTCGGCGCCGCCCCGTGCACGGTGTGCACATCGACGCCGTGCGCCTCGGCGTTGGCGCGGATCCGCTCGACACCGTCCCGGGTCTTCTCGACCGCGGTGACGGCGGCACCGAGCCGCGCGCACTCGACGGCCACGGAGCCGGAGCCCGAGCCGACGTCCCAGACCAGTTCGCCGAGCCGCGGCCCGAGCCGGGCCAGCGCCAGGGCCCGTACCTCGAACTTGGTGATCATCGAGTCCCGGTGCGCGAACTCCCGCTCGTCCAGCGCCCATCGGGCCGGTCCGACGGCGGCTCCGGCGACCGTCCGCACGACTCCCGTCGCCCGTGACTCGTCGAGACACAGGACCACACTCACCGCCGTACCCCAGTCCCGGGCGGCGGCCTCGGCGGGCGTGACCCGTTCCACCTGTTCCGCCCCGGAGCCCAGCGCGGACGCGACGACGAGGACCCTCCCGGTGACCCGGTGGGTGAGCGCGGCGCCCAGTTCGGCGGGCCCGGCCCCCGGCCCGGTCAGCACGGCGACCTTGGGATGCGCGCGGCACGCGTTGACCGCCGTACGCAGATCGCGTCCGTGCGCGCTGACCACCACCGCGTCGTCCCAGGTCAGCCCGAGCCGGGCGAAGGCTGTGGCGACGGAGGAGACTCCGGGCCGCACGTCGAGGGCATCGCTGCCGAACCGTTCCGCCAGCGCCCGTACGATCCCGAAGAACCCGGGGTCCCCCGAGGCGAGCACGACGACGGGCTCGCCCTTCCCCACGTAGGCCTCGATGGTGTCGAGGGCGGGCGCGAGCGGACCGAGGACGACCTGCTCGGCGCCCTCCGGGACCGCGACGGCGGCGAGATGCCGCCGCCCGCCCACGACGAGCCGCGCACCGGCGAGCACGTCGTCCACGGCGCGAACCCCCGTCCCCATCCCCACGACGGCGATCACGTGCTCGCACCCCGAGAGCGCAGGGCCCTGCGGGCCTCCGGGTCGGCCTTGCGGTAACCGTGGAAGTGGCCCGGGTGGTAGAGGTGCGAGCGGGTGCCGTGGGCGTCGAGGGCCGGGCCGACCAGAAAGAGGGTGTGCTTCCAGAGCTTGTGCTCCTTGACCGTCTCCTCCAGCGTGGCGACCGTGCACTTCACGACCAGTTCCTCGGGCCAGGTCGCCTGGTAGGCGACGACGACGGGCGTCTCCGTCGGATAGCCGCCCTCCAGCAGCTCCCGCACCAACTGCCCGCTGCGCGCGGCCGACAGGAAGATCGCCATGGTCGTCCCGTGGCGCGCGAACTCCCGCACCTCCTCCCCGGGCGGCATCGGCGTCTTGCCGCCGCCGAGCCGGGTGAGGACGACCGACTGCGCGACCTCGGGAATCGTCAGCTCGCGCTGCGCGAGGGCGGCGACAGCGGAGAAGGCCGAAACCCCGGGAACGATCTCGGTCGCGATCCCGATCTCGGCACACCGGTCGACCTGCTCCTGCGTACCGCCCCACAGGGCCGGGTCGCCGGAGTGGATACGGGCGACGCGCAGCCCATCGCTGTGGGCCCGCTCGTAGACGGCGACGACGTCCTCCAGGGACATGGTCGCCGAGTCCAGGATCTCGGCGCCCTCGCGCGCGTGGTCGAGAACCTCCGCCTGCACCAGGCTGGCCGCCCAGATCACGACGTCGGCCTCGGCGATGGCGCGCGCGGCACGGAACGTCAGCAGGTCGGCGGCGCCGGGGCCGGCACCGACGAAGGTCACCTTGCCGGTGGGGGTATCGGCAACGGCATCGGCCATGGGGTCGGATCCTCTCAAGCGGGACAAACAGAACGGGAACGTCAGTACACGTGGGGGTGGAGTGGTCCAGGATGTGCGCGAACAGGGGTTGATCGGATAGCAAGGGGACTATGGCGGTCTTCGTCGCGCTCGGCGCGTTCCTGATGACGCTGGCCGGCGGCTGGACGGCGCAGCGTGTGACCGACCGCCGTCATCTCGTCCTGGGCCTGGCCGGCGGCCTGATGCTGGGCGTGGTCGGCCTCGACCTGCTGCCGGAGGCGCTGCGTGCGGCGGGCCGCGAGGTCTTCGGCGTACCGGCCGCCCTGCTGCTCTTCGTGGCCGGTTTCCTCGTGGCCCATCTGGTCGAACGCCTGCTCGCCGCCCGCCAGGCCGCGCACGGCGCGGAGGAGAACAACGGCCGCGCGCCCGAAGTGGGCCTCACGGCAGCCGCCGCGATGGTCGGGCACAGCTTCATGGACGGTGTCGCGATCGGCGCCGCCTTCCAGGTCGGCGGGGGCATGGGCACGGCGGTCGCGCTCGCGGTCGTCGCCCATGACTTCGCGGACGGCTTCAACACGTACACGATCACGAGCCTGTACGGCAACGCCCGTCGCAAGGCCATCGCGATGCTGGTCGCGGACGCGGCGGCCCCGGTGGCCGGCGCCGCCTCGACGGCGTTCCTGACCGTCCCGGCCCCGCTGCTCGGCGGCTATCTCGGCTTCTTCGGTGGCGTGCTCCTCTACCTCGCCGCCGCCGAGATCCTCCCCGAGGCCCACCACGAACACCCCGCACCCGCGACGCTGCTGTGCACGGTCGCGGGAGCGGCGTTCATCTGGCTGGTGGTAGGCCTCGCGGCCTGACCCACGTCCTGTACGACCGGTCACAACTTCCCGCCCCGCCCGCCCTCGCGCCGCGCGGGTGCGATGAGCGTCGACAGATAGGGCAACGGCTCCCCGTCCAGCTCGGCGGCGGGCCGGATCGACTCCTCGGGCAGCCCGAGCGCCGACCCCCACACCGCGTCCTCGATCCGCCCGGTCTCCCGCAACGCCTCGGCGACCTCACCGGCCTGCCGCCCGAACTTGTACGCCACGACCGTCCCCGGCCCCGCCAACGCGTCCTTCAGCACGGCGGACCCGGCGGTCACCGGCACCAGCGTGAGCGGCTCGGTCCCCTCGGTGAGTACGGCCCCGGAACGCGCGGCGAGATCCTGCATGGCGGTGATTCCCGGCACGGTCTCGACGACGGTCCCCGGCACCGACTCCCCGATGGTCAGGGCGAGATAGGTGAAGGTGGAGTAGACGTTGGGGTCCCCGATGGTGGCGAACGCGACGACCTCGTGCGCGGCGAGCAACTCGGCGACCTTCGCCCCGGCCGCATCCCAGGCGGCCTCGCGCCGGGCCCGGTCGGTCCGCTCGTTGAGCGCGAAGACGACCCGCAGCACCTTCTCCTCGGGCACGTAGTGCAGCACGGTGGCCTCGGCCCGCCCCCGCTCACCGCCGTCTTTTCCATCAGACGCAGCCATGACCGGCACGACGACGACATCGGCGGCCCGCAGAGCGTTGACGCCCTTGACGGTCACCAGCTCCGGATCCCCGGGACCCACCCCGACTCCGATCAACCTGCTGCTGCTCATGACGTCCGGCACCTCTCCACGAACCGACGGGCCACACCGGGCTCGGCCGCCCAGTGCGTGTGCAGATAACTCGCGTGCACACCCTGTTGTACGAAACCTTCGACCCGCCGGTCAGGGGCGCGCACCCCCCAGGCGGGAGCCGCCCCCGAGCCGGGCTCGACGACGGTCCGATGAAACTCGTGCCCCCGCATCCGCGTCCCGGCCACGGCCAGCACACTGTCGCTCAGCGCGACGGCATCCCGATACCCCAACGTCAGCCGCTCGCTCATCCGCGCGGAGGCATCCAGCACCCCGCACATCGGCCGCCCGTCCAACTCCCGGCACAGATACAGCAGTCCGGCACACTCGGCGGCCACCGGAGCCCCGCTCCCGGCGAGCGCGCCAACGGCCTTGCGCAGCGGCTCGTTGGCGGACAGCTCGGCGCCGTACACCTCGGGAAACCCGCCCCCGATGACCAACCCGTGTGTCCCGTCCGGGAGTCGCTCGTCCCGGAGCGGGTCGAACACGACGACCTCGGCACCGGCGGCGGTGAGGAGCTCGGTGTGCTCGGCGTAGGAGAAGCTGAAGGCAGCTCCGCCGGCAACGGCGATTTTTAGCCTGTCCGGCGTTTGAGGACGAGGCCTTTCGGGCCGATGGGGGTCTGGGGGCGCAGCCCCCAGGGAGGGGACGGGTAGGGGCGGCGGGGGCGAAGAAGCAGCCAGCACCTCACCCGCATCCCAAGCCGCACACGACAACGCACCCGCGCTACGCGCCAGCGCAAGCAACGCCTCCAGGTCACACCCGGCGTCCACCTGCGCCCCCATCGCGGCAACAGCCCCCACCGCCGCACCCCGCCGCTCGGCGACCGGCACCAACCCCAAATGCCGAGAAGGCGTATCCACTTGAGGCGCCCGCCGCAACACGCCCAACACCGGCATCCCCGCCGAGTCCAACGCCTCCCGCAACAACGCCTCGTGCCGATCCGACCCCACCTTGTTCAGAATCACCCCCCCGACCCGAACCTCCGGATCCCAGGAAGCAAACCCGTGCACCAACGCGGCAACGGACCGAGACTGCGAAGACGCGTCGACGACAAGCACAACGGGCGCCCGCAGCAACTTCGCCACATGCGCGGTGGACGCCAACTCCCCTTCCCCCGCGGCCCCGTCGAACATCCCCATCACACCCTCGACGACGGCGAGATCACACCCGCGCGCCCCGTGGGCGAACAGCGGACCGACCAACTCCGGCCCGCACAGGTACGCGTCGAGGTTCCGCCCCACCCGCCCGGTGGCGAGCGCGTGGTACCCGGGGTCGATGTAGTCCGGCCCGACCTTGTGCGGAGACACGGCGAGCCCCCGCGCGGCGAACGCGGCCATCAACCCCGTGGCGACGGTGGTCTTGCCGCTGCCCGAAGCGGGCGCGGCAATGACCAGCCGAGGCACAGAAGACATCACCACTCGATGCCCCTCTGCCCCTTCTGCCCCGTGTCCATCGGGTGCTTGACCTTCGACATGTCGGTCACGAGATCGGCGAAGTCGACAAGCTTCTCGGGCGCGTTCCGCCCGGTGATCACGACATGCTGCGTCCCGGGCCGCTCCCGCAGCACAGCGACCACCTCATCGACATCGACCCACCCCCAGTGCATCGGGTAGGCGAACTCGTCGAGCACGTACAGCTGATACGTCTCGGCGGCGAGATCCCGCTTGACCTGCTCCCAGCCCTCGCGGGCCTTCTCCTCGTTGTCCATCTGGGAGTCGCGCTGCACCCACGACCACCCCTCGCCCATCTTGTGCCAGTCGACGGACCCGCCCTCGCCGGAAGCACCCAGCACCCGAAGGGCGTTCTCCTCCCCGACCTTCCACTTCGCCGACTTGACGAACTGGAACACCCCGATCGGCCACCCCTGATTCCAGGCACGCAGGGCGAGCCCGAAGGCGGCGGTGGACTTTCCCTTGCCCACGCCGGTGTGCACAACCACCAATGGCCGATTACGGCGCTGACGGGTCGTCAGCCCGTCGTCCGGTACGACACTCGGCTGTCCCTGCGGCATTACGCAGCCCTCCTCTGTACGTCCTTCACCAAGCCGGCGATCGAGTCGGCCCGCAACTCGTCCAGCGTCACCGCCGTCCCCTCCAGCTCGCCGGCCAACTGCCCGGCCAGCCCCAGCCGTACGGGCCCCGACTCGCAGTCCACGACCACGGAGGCGACCCCGTCGGCCGCGAACAACCGCGCGGCCCGCCCGGCGAGCGCGACCGGCTCGGGCCCGCCCGTGGCCCGCCCGTCGGTCACCACGACCACCAACGCCCGCCTGGCGGGATCCCGCAACCGTTCCACCCGCAGCACGTCACGCGCCTTGAGCAGCCCGGCCGCGAGCGGCGTACGCCCCCCGGTCGGCAACGACTCCAGCCGTACGGCGGCGGCGTCCACGGACGAGGTAGGAGGCAGCGCGACATCGGCACTCGCCCCCCGGAAAGTCACCAGGCCCACCTTGTCCCGCCGCTGATAGGCGTCCAGCAGCAGCGACAGCACAGCCCCCTTCACCGCACTCATCCGCTGCCGGGCCGCCATCGACCCGGACGCGTCCACGACGAACAGCACGAGGTTGCCCTCACGCCCCTCCCGCGTCGCCTGCCGCAGATCGTCCCGGCGCACGACCAGCCCACGCCCGGAACGCCCCCGCGCCAGCTGATGCGGCGCCGCGGCCTGCACGGTCGCCGCCAAGTGCAGCTTGGTGAGCGCCCCTTGGGGCCGCCGGGCCCCGGTGGTCCGCCCGTGCTCGGTCCGCGCCCGCGAACGCCGCCCGGCGGCACCCTCACCGATTCCCGGCACGCTCAACGCCTTGGTACGGAAGGGCTCGGAGGCCCGTACGGGCTGCTGCTCGCCGGAGTTCTGCGGCTGACCGCCCTCGCCGGCTTCCGGCTGCGCACCGGAGTCACCGCCCTGAGGACCGTCCGAGTCGTCCCCGGGCGATTGCCCGCCGCCGCCACCCGGGCCGTCGGGACCGTCAGGCCTCGGATCATCATCTTCGGGCCCCTGCTCCTGCTCCTGCTCCGCGAACTCCTCCAGCGTCTCGTCGAGCTTGTTCTCGTCAAGTCCGGGCGCGTCAAAGGGATTTCGCCGCCGCCGGTGCGGCAACGCGAGCAGCGCGGCCTGCCGAACGTCCTCGGCGAGCACATCCGTCCGCCCGGCCCAGGCCGCCAGCGCGGTCGCCGTACGCGCCATCACGATGTCGGCCCGCATACCGTCCACCTCGAAGGCCGCACAGGTCGCCGCGATCTGCCGCAACGCCCCGTCGCCCAGCCGTACGGACGGCAACAGCGCACGGGCGGCGATGATCCGCGCCCGTACGGAGGACTCCTCGTCCGCCCAGCGCGTGGCGAAACCGTTCGGATCGTCGTCGTAGGCGAGCCTGCGCCGCACGACCTCCACCCGCTGATCGGGCTCCCGCGAGGCCGCGACCTCCACCGTCAACCCGAACCGGTCGAGCAACTGCGGTCGCAGTTCGCCCTCTTCGGGGTTCATGGTGCCGACGAGCAGGAAGCGGGCGGCATGCCGGACGGAGACGCCTTCGCGTTCGACGTACGACGCGCCCATCGCCGCCGCGTCCAACAGCAGGTCGACCAGGTGGTCGTGGAGGAGGTTGACCTCGTCGACGTACAGGATCCCCCGGTGCGCGTCGGCCAGGAGCCCCGGCTCGAAGGCCTTGACGCCCTCGGAGAGGGCCCGCTCGATGTCGAGCGCGCCGACCAGCCGGTCCTCCGAGGCGCCGACCGGCAACTCCACCATGCGGGCGGGGCGTTGGGCCCCGGGTCCGGTCTCGTGCGGCCCGTCCGGGCAGGCCGGGTCGGGCGCGGCGGGGTCGCAGGAGAAACGGCAGCCGGGCACGACGGTGACCTCCGGCAGCAGCGCCGAAAGGGCGCGTACGGCCGTCGACTTGGCGGTGCCCTTCTCGCCGCGCACCAGCACACCGCCGACCGCCGGCGACACGGCGTTCAGCAGCAGCGCGAGCCGCAGGTCGTCCTGGCCGACAACGGCCGTGAACGGAAAGGGAGTTGTCACTGGTCGTCGCCCTCCAGGTCGCCTTCGAGCTCCAGGTAGGTGGCCCGCAGTCGTTCCAGCGTGTCCGCGTCCGGCTCGGCCCACAGACCGCGCTCGGCGGCTTCGAGGAGCCGTTCCGTGATGCCGCGCAGCGCCCACGGGTTGGACTTCTTCATGAAGTCCCGGTTCTCCGGGTCGAAGACGTACTCCGCGCTGAGCTTCTCGTACATCCAGTCGTCGACGACCCCGGCCGTCGCGTCGTAGCCGAAGAGGTAGTCGACGGTCGCCGCCATCTCGAAGGCGCCCTTGTACCCGTGCCGCCGCATCGCCGCCATCCAGCGGGGGTTGACGACACGCGCCCGGAACACCCGGTGCGTCTCCTCGCCCAGCGTGCGGGTCTTCACCTGGTCCGGGGTCGCGGAGTCGCCCACGTACGCCTCGGGGGAGGTGCCCGTGAGGTGGCGGACCATGGCGACCATGCCGCCGTGGTACTGGAAGTAGTCGTCGGCGTCGACGAGATCGTGCTCGCGGGTGTCAACGTTCTTGGCGGCCACGGCAATTCGCCTGAACGCCGTCTCCATGTCCCCGCGCGCCGCCCGCCCGTCGAGGCCGCGCCCGTAGGCGTATCCGCCCCACACCGCGTACACCTCGGCGAGGTCGGCGTCGCTGCGCCAGTTGCGCGCGTCGATCAGCGGCAGCAGACCGGCGCCGTACGCGCCCGGCTTGGAGCCGAAGATACGGGCCGTGGCCCGGCGCCGGTCGCCGTGCTCGGCGGTGTCCTCGTCGGCGTGCGCGCGGACGTAGTTGGACTCGGGCGGCTCCTCCAGCTCGGCCACCGCCCGCACCGCGTCGTCGATCAGCCCGACGACGTGCGGGAACGCGTCCCGGAAGAAGCCGGAGATCCGCACCGTGACGTCGATGCGCGGCCGGCCCAGCTCCGTGACGGGCACGATCTCGAAGCCGGTCACCCGGCGCGAGGCGTCGTCCCAGACCGGACGGCAGCCCAGCAGCGCGAGGATCTCGGCGATGTCGTCACCCTGGGTGCGCATCGCCGACGTACCCCACACCGTGAGGCCGACCGACTTGGGGAACTCGCCAGTGTCCTGGAGGTACCGCTGCACGAGCGAGTCGGCCAGCGACTGCCCGACCTCCCAACTCAGCCTGGACGGAATGGCCTTGGGGTCGACCGAGTAGAAGTTCCGGCCGGTCGGCAGGACGTTGACCAGGCCCCGGGTCGGGGAGCCCGACGGGCCGGCCGGGACGTAACCGCCGTCGAGCGCGAGGAGGATGTGGTCGATCTCGTCGGTGGTCCGGGTGAGCCGGGGCACGACCTCGTCGCAGGCGAACTCCAACACCGCGACGGCGTCCGGGAGTTCGGCGCCGATGACGGCACGGACGAGCGCCGGAACGGCGGTGACGTCCCACTCCTGGGCCTCCATGCCCTCCGCGAACCGGCGGCACAGCTGCTCCAGCAGATCGACCGCGTCGGCGGCGGAACGGGCGGGCCCGTCGACCAACTCGCTCAGCTCCACCGGCACCTTCACCGGCGCGCCCGGCTCGGCCAGCAACTCCTTCTCGACCAGGCCGAAGTGCTGCGCCAGCGCGGCCCGCAGACCCGGCAGCGCGTTCGCCTGCCCGCCCCACACCTGCGAGGCGCGCAGCACGGCGAGCACGAGGTTCACGCGTGCTTCGCCGACCGGGCCGCCGCCGAGGATGTGCAGTCCGTCGCGGATCTGCACGTCCTTGATCTCGCAGAGATAGCCGTCGATGTGCATCACGAACTCGTCGAACGCCGCGTCGTCCGGCTGGTCGTCCACATGCAGGTCGTGGTGCAGCTCGGCCGCCTTCACCAGCGTCCAGATCTGCGCACGCACGGCCGGGGCCTTCGTCGGGTCCAGGTCGGACACCATGGCGTACTCGTCGAGGAGTTGCTCCAGCTTCGCGAGGTCGCCGTACGTGTCGGCACGCGCCATCGGCGGCACCAGGTGGTCGACGACCGTGGCGTGCCCGCGCCGCTTGGCCTGGGTGCCCTCGCCGGGGTCGTTGACGATGAACGGGTAGATCAGGGGGAGTTCACCGAGCACGGCGTCGGGCGCGCAGCCGCTGCTGAGCCCAAGTCCCTTGCCCGGCAGCCATTCCATGGTGCCGTGCTTGCCCATGTGGATGATCGCGTCCGCGCCGAAGCTGTTGTCCAGCCAGCGGTACGCGGCCATGTAGTGGTGCGACGGAGGCATGTCGGGGTCGTGGTAGATCGCGATCGGGTTCTCGCCGAAGCCGCGCGGCGGCTGGATCATGACCACGACGTTCCCGAACTGGAGGGATGCGAGCACGATGTCGTCGCCGTCGACGTAGAGGTTGCCGGGCGGCTCGCCCCACGCGTCCAACATGCCCTGCCTGAGGTCCGGTTCGAGCTTGTCGAACCACGCCCGGTAGTCGGCCAGCGGCACCCGCGCGGGCGCGGCGGCCAGCTGCTCCTCCGTCAGCCACTCCACGTCGTGCCCACCGGCGTTGATGAGCCGGTGGATCAACTCGTCCCCGTTGTCCGGGTGTTCGTCGACCCCGTACCCGGCGTCCCGCAGCGCGTCCAGCACCCGGATCGCCGAGGCGGGGGTGTCGAGGCCGACCGCGTTGCCGACGCGCGAGTGCTTGGTCGGATAGGCGGTGAAGACGACCGCGAGCTTCTTCTCGGCGTTCGGCTTGTGCTTCAACTTCGCGTGCCGTACGGCGATTCCGGCGACCCGCGCGGCCCGCTCGGGGTCGGCGACGTACACCGGGACGTCGTCCGGACCCTGCTCCTTGAAGGAGAACGGGACCGTGATCAGCCGTCCGTCGAACTCGGGGATCGCGACCTGCATCGCCGCGTCCATGGGGGAGAGCGCGGCATCGGACTCGTCCCAGGCGGCCCTGGACGACGTAAGGCAAAGCCCTTGCAGCACAGGCACGTTGAGGTCGGCGAGCGCCCCGATGTCCCACGCCTCCTCGTCACCGCCGGCCGAGGCCTGCGAGGCGTGCGTACCGCCGGAGGCGAGGACGGTGGCGATCAGCGCGTCCGCCGTGCCGAGGATCTCGTACAGCCCGGAGTCGGCGCCGCGCAGCGAACCGCAGTACACGGCAAGGGCGTTGGCGCCCTTCGTCTCGATCTGCTCGCACAGGGTGTCCACGAAGGCGGTGTTGCCGGAGAGGTGATGCGCCCGGTAGAAGAGCACGCCGACCGTCGGCCGTCCCTCGACGAAGGCACGCTCGCCGTGGACGCCGAACTCGGCCATCTTCTGCGGCTCTTCGAAGCCCTCGCCGGTGAGCAGCACGGTGTCGGAGAGGAAGCGGGCGAGTTCGGTGAGGTTGTCGGGGCCGCCCTCGACGAGGTACCTGAGCGCCTCGGCGACCACACCCGCCGGTACCGACGACTCGGCCATCAACTCGGCGTCCGGGACGCTCTCCCCGCCCAGCAGCACGGTCGGGATGCCCGAGGCCTTCAGCGCGGCCAGCCCGTCCTCCCAGGCCCGCTTGCCGCCGAGCAGTCGTACGACGGCGATGTCCGCGCCCGCGATCAGCGCGGGCAGCTCCTCGGTGGCGTCCACGCGGGACGGGTTGCCGATTCGGTACCCGGCGCCGGAGGCACGCGCCGCCAGCAGATCCGTGTCGGCGGTCGACAACAACAACACTGTGCTCATGCGGGCGCTCCCGGTGGAATGAAAGGCAGTCCTTGCGGCGCGCCGGACTCGATGAGCCGCCACAGCGCGTCCGTGTCCGCGTGCTGTTCGATGAGGTCGCCGAGCCGGTCGAGCTGCTCCTCGCGCAGCGCGGCGAACGAGGTGTCGGCGGCCGGCGTGAACCGGCGGCCCGCGGCAGCTGCCACCTCGCGCAGAAACGCCCGCCGGAACCCGTCCGACTCCAGCGAGCCGTGCCAGTGGGTCCCCCAGGTCTGGCCGGCCCGGCACCCGTCCAAGAAGGCTTCGCCTCCGGTGAGTTGGGCGACCCCGTGATGGATCTCGTACCCCTCGACCGGCTCGCCGAGGGCTTCCCCCACCGGCCGGGTGAGGGTCTTCTCGCGCGCGAACCGCACGCGCAGCGGCAGCACCCCGAGCCCGTCGACCGAACCCTGCCGGCTCTCGACCTCGTCCTCGATGTGCTCGCCGAGGATCTGGAAGCCGCCGCAGATGCCGAGGACCGGGCGCTGTTCGGCGGCCCGGCGGACGATCGCGTCCGCGAGTCCCCGCTCCCGCAGCCACTCCAGCGCCTTCACCGTGCCCCGGGTGCCGGGGATCACGACGAGATCGGCGTCGGCCAGTTCCTCGGGCCGGTCCACGAACCGCACCACGACGCCCGGTTCGGCGGCCAGCGCGTCCACGTCGGTGAAGTTGGACATGAGGGGGATCGCGCAGACGGCGACCCGCAGCACGTCCTCGCCGACCGGCGGGGCGGTGTTCGACTCGCGGACGGTCCCGCGCAGCGAGATCCGCAGCCCGTCCTCCTCGTCGATCCCGAGCCCGTGCCGGAACGGCAGCACGCCGTACGTCCGCCGCCCGGTGAGGCCGTGCAGCATCTCCAACCCCGGTTCCAGCAACGACACATCGCCCCGGAACTTGTTGACGAGGAACCCGGCGACGAACGCCTGGTCCTCGGGGGACAGCAGCGCGACGGTCCCGAAGAAGGAGGCGAAGACGCCCCCGCGGTCGATGTCGCCGACGACGAGAACGGGCAGCCCGGCATTGCGCGCGATGCCCATGTTCACGATGTCGGTCCGCCGCAGATTGATCTCGGCGGGACTGCCGGCCCCCTCACAGATCACCGCGTCATACGTGCCCCGCAACTCGGCGAGACAGTCCAGCACGGTCCCGAGCAGCGCCTCCTGTCGCCCGCCGTGATAGCCGCGCGCACTCATCTCGCCAACTGGCTTGCCCATGAGAACGACCTGACTGGTCCGGTCGCTCCCCGGCTTCAGCAGGACGGGATTCATCAGCGCGGTCGGCTCGATACGGCACGCCTGTGCCTGCATGGCCTGCGCCCGCCCGATCTCCGCGCCCTCCCGCGTCACGAACGAGTTCAGGGACATGTTCTGCGCCTTGAACGGCGCCACCTTCACGCCCTGCCGCACCAGCCACCGGCAGATCCCGGCGGTGACGACACTCTTCCCGGCGTCCGAGGTGGTGCCGGCGACCAGCAGTCCGCCGCCGCTCATGACGTCCGTCCCTTCACGAGGAGCCGCCCGGCGACACTGACGCCGAGCGCGAGCAGACCGACGCGCCGGGACAGCCGTACGGCACGCGCGATGTCCGGTACGGCGACGGCGCGTCCGTCGCCGTTGAGCACGGGCCGGTGCTCGACCCGGCCGCCGTAGGAGAGCGTCCCGCCCAGCCGGACGCCGAGGGCGCCCGCGAAGGAGGCCTCCACGGGACCGGCGTTGGGGCTGGGGTGTCTGCGGGCGTCGGTGCGCCAGGCGCGGGCGGCGCCGCGCGGGTCGCCGCCCGCGACGGTCGCGAGGACGGCGGTGAGGCGGGCGCCCGGCCAGCCGGCGATGTCGTCGAGGCGGGCCGAAGCCCAGCCGTAGCGGCGGTACTTGGCCGACTTGTGGCCGACCATGGCGTCGAGGGTGTTCACGGCCCGGAAGCCGAGCAGCCCCGGGACACCCGCGATGCCGCCCCACACCAGGGCGCCCACCACCGCGTCGGACGTGTTCTCGGCGACGGACTCGACGACGGCCCGGGCGATCCCGTCGGCGTCGAGGGATTGGGGGTCCCGCCCGCAGAGGTGGGGCAGGCGTGCCCGAGCCGCATCGATGTCGCCTGCCTCCAGCGCGCGCCCGATGACCCCGGCCTCGCGGGCCAGGGAGCTCCCGCCGACGACGGCCCAGGTGGCGGCGGCGGTGAGCGCGGCAGAGGCCGTACGGGAAGGTCGTAGGACCGAAGTGGCTACGGCGGCGAGGGCGACGGTGCCACCCACGCACACGGTGGTGTGCAGGGCGCCCCACCCGCGGTGGTCGCGCCACAGCACCTGTTCCACGGCGCTCGCGGCGCGGCCGAACGCGGCGACCGGATGCCCGCGGCGAGGATCGCCGAGCAGGTGGTCGCCGAGAAGGCCGGCGGCGGCGCCGTACGCGAAGACGCGATCGGCACGCATCGGCTCAGCCGATCGCGGAGTCGGGCACTGCGCTGGTACTGGAGCTCAATCGGCAGCCGAGCATGGCGACATGTCCTCACTCAGGGTGTCCACGCCCTGGTTCGACGAGACCGGCGGTGAGAGTTCCTGGCTCCCGGGGCTACCTACCCCGGTGACAGTGGCGGGACCGCGCCGGATTCGCACCGGCTTCCTCTCCTGCCGCCGTATATGGCTCCGGCAGTCCACCACGGTGTTGGAAGGGGCGTCAACTTGCCGTTGACCTGCGGGGGAGGAGTGTGCTGATGCCCACACGTCCGCCGTCGGCGGGTCACGAAAGCGTGGGGTGGGGGGGGGGGGGGGGGGGCGCCCCCCCCCCCGGGGGGGGGGGGGGGGGGGGGGGGGGGGGGGGGGGGGGCCCCCCCCCCCCCCCCCCCACGGTGGGTCCAACTGGCGGCCGGTCAGGCCACGATGAGATAGATCCCGTACGCCACCGCCGCCGCGCAGGCCGCGAAGCAGGCGTACGCGCCGGTCAGCGCGAGGTTCGCGGAGTCGCCCTGGGCGGTGGCCCGTTCGCGGTGGGAGAGGGCGGTGATGCCGAGGGTGAAGACGGCCACGAGGGCCACGGTGGACACGAGGCTGACGCCGAAGACGGAGCCGAGGGCCGCCCAGTCGATGTGCATGCTTCTGCTTCTTTCTTGTTCCTTCTTGACCGGGTGTCCGGGCTCAGACGGCGGCGGCCGGCGGGGTCGCCGGGTCGGACGTGGCGACGGGGGCCGGGTTCACGGGCGGCGAGGGGATCGTCGCCGTGAGGCCCTCGGAGAGGGCGACCGACGGGGGCGGGGTCACGGCGGCGATCGCGGCGGTGACCACGCCGGGCGGCTCCTCGACCTCGTTGACGTTCGAGGCGTCGACCACCTGGCGGCGGGAGAGCAGCCAGATCGCGGCGCTGGAGGCGACCAGGAAGACGGCCACCAGCGCGGTGCCCCAGTCGCCGAGGCCGGTCACGGACTCGGCGAGCGCGCCGACCAGCGCGGCGGCCGGCAGCGTCAGGCCCCAGGCGACGAACATCCGGGTGGCGGTCGACCAGCGGACGACACCGCCCTTGCGGCCGAGGCCCGCGCCCATCACCGAGCCGGAGACGGCGTGCGTGGTGGACAGGGAGAAGCCGATGTGCGAGGAGGCCAGGATGACCGCGGCGGCGCTGGTCTGGGCGGCGAAGCCCTGCTGCGGCCGGAGGTCGGTCAGGCCCTTGCCCATGGTGCGGATGATGCGCCAGCCGCCGATGTACGTGCCCATCGCGATGGCCAGGCCCGCGGAGAGGATGACCCAGGTGGGCGGGTCCGAGTCGGGGGCGAGGGAACCGCCGGCGACCAGGGCGAGGGTGATGATGCCCATCGTCTTCTGCGCGTCGTTCGTGCCGTGCGCCAGCGAGACCAGTCCGGCGGAGGCGATCTGGCCGACCCGGAAGCCCTTGTCGGCGGCCTTGCCGTTCGCGTTCCGGCTCAGCGCGTACGAGAACCGGGTGGCCAGCATCGCCGCGACGCCCGCGACGATCGGGGCGGCGACCGCCGGCAGCAGCACCTTGGTGACCAGGACATCGCCGTGCACCGCACCGGTGCCGGCGGAGGCGATGGTGGCACCGATCAGGCCGCCCATCAGGGCGTGCGAGGAACTGGACGGCAGGCCGACGAGCCAGGTCACCAGGTTCCAGAGGATCGCGCCGACCAGGGCGGCGAAAATGACCTCGGGACGGATGCCGCTCTCATCGACGAGCCCCTTGGAGATCGTGTTGGCGACCTCCACGGAGAGAAAAGCGCCCACCAGGTTGAGGGCGGCCGACATGGCCACCGCGACCTTGGGCTTGAGCGCACCGGTCGAGATGGTGGTGGCCATCGCGTTGGCGGTGTCGTGGAAACCGTTCGTGAAATCAAACGCGAGTGCGGTTACCACCACAATCGCGAGGATCAGCGAGAAGTTTTCCATTTACCCAGGCAATCGTTCGAGGTCATTGGCGCGTTGACCGTAGGCAACCTGGATGAACGGAAGATGAACTGAGGGGGTCCCTGCGGTGTCCGAACCGCCTAGTAACCCCGGGTGAACTTCCTCAGTCGGCTCGCCGTCCCGTGGAAGAGATTCTGATCACCCGGCAGGCTGCCGCTGTTGTCGTACTGCCAGAAGGTCCAGTACGACCATCCGGCGGGCAGCGACCCCGTGTCCGCGGATTCGTGGCGGGCGATCCAGAGCGCGTGCGTCGAGGCCAGGGCGGTGCTGTCGCCCGTGCAGGTGTTCCACCAGTGGGCGGTCGTGTAGATCACCGGACGGCGGCCGGTCTCCCGCTTCACCTCGTCGCTGAAGTCCTTGATCCAGCCGACCATCCCGGCCTTGGTGAGGCCGTAGCAGCCGTGCTTCTTGTCGTACGGGTTGTATTCGATGTCGAGCGCGGGCGGCAGCGTCCAGCCGTCCGCCTTCCAGTCGCCGCCGTGCGCCACGAAGTACGCGGCCTGGGTGGCGCCCGACGACTTGTCCGGGAGTGCGAAGTGGTACGCGCCGCGGATGATGCCGGCGGCTCGGGCGCCGTCGTACTGCTGCCCGAAGTAGGGGTTGCGGTAGGTGGTGGACTCGGTCGCCTTGACGTAGACGAACGTGGCGCCCTTCGCCTTCGCGCTCGGCCAGTCGACGTTCTTCTGGTGCGCGGAGACGTCGTGGCCCTTCGCGGGGCTCGCGGCGGCGGCCGGAATCTCGGTGAGAGCGACCCCGGCGAGGGTCAGCGCGGCCGTGGAGGCGGTGAGGAGGCGGGCGCGGCGGCGGGACGGTTTGCGATCACGGGCCATGTTTTCCCCCGGGAATGGCGACGTGCACGACAAATCCCCCAGAGGTTATGGGAAGGTCTGTCGATGCCGGTCGGCCTCCGGCCAAGCGGCCCGGGCGGGCGACATATGCCCATACGTGCTCTTTCGGATGCGCGGCTCACGGCCTAAAGTGCCCGCGCCCGAACGCGTGTCGGGGCGTCGGCTGGCAGGATCGCGACATGGCTGAGGAGCGGCGGGACCAGCGGGACGGACGGGATGCCCGGGAGGGCGCACAGACCGCGGGGGAGCCGTGGCGGAGGCGTGTGCGCGCGGAGGAGGCGCAGGCCTGGGACGCGCTCGTCGAGACGGCCCGCCGGACGGTGTCCGACGGCCTGGTGGTCGGCACCTCCGGGAACGTCTCGGCGCGCGTCGGCGACATCGTCCTGGTCACACCCTCGGGCGTCCCCTACGACCGGCTGACCCCTGACGACACGGTCGGCGTCGACCTCGACGGGCGCCAGGTGCTCGGCACCCTGCTCCCCACGAGCGAACTCCCCATGCATCTCGCCGTCTACCGCAGCACCGACGCCCACGCAGTCGTCCACACCCACGCCGTCCACGCGACCGCCGTCTCGACCCTCGTCCCCGAACTCCCCTCCGTCCACTACATGTCCGGCGCCCTCGGCGGCCCGGTCCGGGTTGCCCCGTATGCGACATACGGCACCGAGGAGTTGGCCGAGAACATGCTCCACGCCCTCGCCGACCGCTCCGCCTGCCTCCTCCAGAACCACGGCACGATCGCCTACGGCGACTCCCTGGACCAGGCCTACGACCGCACGGCCCAGCTGGAGTGGATGTGCCGGCTGTGGCTGACGGCGTCTTCGGTGCCGGGGCTGTCGCCGACGCTGCTTTCGGGGGAGCAGGTGGCGGAGGCGGGGGAGCGGTTGCGGGGGTACGGGCAGTGGGGGTGAGGCCGGTAGGGGTGGGGGCAGTGGGGGTGAGGGCGGTAGGGGTGGGGGCGGCGGGGGTGAGGGCGGTAGGGGTGGGGGCAGTGGGGGTGAAGACGGCAGGGGTGAGGGCCGCGGGGTGAGGGTTGGTGTTGGCGGCCCGCTTCTTCAGGGTGCCGACGTCTTTCCGGGCGGCCCCCGTTGCGTCCCCTTCGCCGTGGCGTTCTGCTGGGCCGACTTGTCTCCCGCCGGACTCGTGTCGGGCTGCTCTCTCCCTCCGGCCCCGTCTGGCCTGTGCTAGGACGCCGGGCCACGGTGAACCTTTCCGGCGCAGCCGAGCTTTTCCGTACCGCCCGTACTACCCGTACCGCCCGTACTGCTCGCGCCCCCGGCGCCGTCCAGCCTTCGCGACGATGCCGGGCCGCGGTGAGCCTTTCCGGCGGAGCCAAGCTCGCCCGCACCGCCCGTACCGCCCGTACCGCCCGTACCGCCCGTACCGCCCGTACCGCCCGTACCGCCCGTACCGCCCGTACCGCCCGTACCGCCCGTACCGCCTGTACCGCCCGCGCTACCGCCGTACCGCCGTACCGCCGCACCTCCCGCACCAACCCGTACCGCCCCACACCACCGGCACCGTCCTCCCGCCACAGACACCCCCGCCAGTCATCACCCCGGACCCCGAGCCTCTTCCGGCTGGCCGCCCGCCCGGTCCGCCGGGACACTGGAGCCGTGCGCACAGTCAGAGCGACGGCCGCGGCCGTCTCCGTGGCCCTCGCGGCCGGCGCGGCAGGCGTCGTCGTCGGCCGGTACGCCAGCGACGCCGCGCTGAAGGCGCCGCCCGGCCGCCCCCTGCCGACCGAACCCCGGCTCACGGTGCACTCCACCGCCGCCGGCCAGATCACCCTCACCCGGGACCTGGCCTCCCTCCGCCCCGGCACCTACGGCCTCGCCGGCGACGGCTCCCACGCGGTCGTCGGCCCGGTCGTCGCGACGGCGTCCCCCTCCGCCGACGCCGTCGTACGCCGCCTGGAACGCGTCACTCACGGCACCCTGGGCCCCGGCGCCAAGGTGTGGCTCACCCCGAACGTCCACATCGGCAACCCGAGCGCCGCCCTCGGTCTGGACCACGCCGACATCGACATCCCAGGTGAACTCGGCTCCCTGCCCGCGTGGTTCGTGCCCGGAGCGCGGAGCACCTGGGTGATCGCGGTGCACGGTCTGGCCGCGACCCGCGAACTCTCCCTGAACGTCATGGAGTTCCTGCACCGCCAGCGCTTCCCGGTCCTCGCCCTCGCCTACCGCGGCGACCTGGGCGCACCCCGCAACCCCGACGGCCTGGGCCACCTCGGGGAGACCGAGTGGCGCGACCTGGACGCGGCGATCCGCTACGCCGTGCGGTACGGCGCCGAGCAGGTCGTCCTGTACGGCTGGTCGACCGGCGCCACCATGGCGCTGCGCGCCGCCGCGCACTCCGCGATGCGCGACCGCGTCTCCGGCCTCGTGCTGGACTCGCCGGTGCTCGACTGGGAGACGACGCTGCGTGCCCTCGCCACGGCCCGGCACACCCCGAGCGCGCTGCTGCCGCTGGCGGTACGCGCCGCGCAGGGCCGCACCGGTCTCCACGGCGACCGCATCGCCGAGGCCGCCGACCCCACTCGGCTCAGGGTCCCGACCCTGATCTTCCACGGCCCCGACGACACGGTCGCCCCCTGGACCCTCTCCCGCCGCTTCGCCGCCCACCGCCCCGACCTGATCACCCTCCAACCGGTGGCCCAGGCCCCCCACAGCGCCATGTGGAACGCCGCCCCGGCCGGCTACGAGGAAATCCTGCGCCGCTTCCTGACACCGCTGATGTGACCCTGAACCGCTTACGGCACCGGCCGCCTCTTACTGTCGCCGGGCAGCCACCCCTCACCCGCACCAAACCCCCGTGCCCATCCCTACGCCTACTCCGTCCCCCATCCCCGTCCCACCCCTCCACCGACACCGCCCCCCACCCCCGCCACCCCCCTCCAACCCTTCCGTTTAGCCCTCTACCACTGGCCTGATCCCGGTCCCCAGCAGCCCCCGGGCCCTCGTGCCTTGGCCATCCCCGTCGCCCGCCGTGACATTCCGTTTGGGTTTTCGGACCGTCAACCGGAAGACTGCACCCGTGACGTCCCGTATCCCGCGCGACTCCAGGCTTCGACTCGTCCGCCCGCGACCCCTGGCCGCCGCCCCCCGAGCGATGAACCAGCGGCGCTCGCGCCGCCCCGCGCCCCGCCCTCCGGAGGGCACACCGGCCCCCGCGGAACTGGCCAGAATGGCACGCTCCGGCCTGGCCGGCGCGGCCCGCGTCGCCCACTGGGCCGACGCCGCACTACGCCCCGGCCGTGACAGCGCGAGCCCCGACGGCAAGGGCACCCTCTCCGAC
Source organism: Streptomyces sp. NPDC088350 (assembly GCF_044753545.1). NCBI lineage: Bacteria > Bacillati > Actinomycetota > Actinomycetes > Kitasatosporales > Streptomycetaceae > Streptomyces > Streptomyces sp. NPDC088350. The sequence continues at coordinate 566,036 of NZ_JBIVNL010000007.1, forward strand.
GCGACCGCCGAACTCGCGGCCGAGGATCTGGGCCTGACCCCGGCTCAGGTCCGCGCCGACTGGGACACCGCCCGCCTCGCGGGTCTCGTCGAGGTGCACGGCGACGAGGCCCGCCCCGGCTGGCGGCTGCGTGCCTGGGACCGCGACGACAGTGCCGTACTGCGCGGCTGGGTCGCCCTCTTCGACGCCTGGTCGCTCGCCCACCCGGAACCCCGGGAGCACGAGCCCTCCGCCGTCGCCGAGGTCGTCTCGGCCATGCCTCAGGTGCTCTCCTTCCTCCAGCTGTCCGCCGGTCCCGTCCCCGTCGAACAGCTCCTCGATCTCCTCGAACAACGCGTCACCGAACTGCGCACCGAGCGCTGCGAGATCCCCTACGGCCCGCAGCCCGAGCCCGTCCAGCAGACGCCTGCCGCGGACGCCCCCCTCGACCCCCTCCTCGACTGGGCCCTGCACGCCCTCGCCTCCGTCGGCGCCCTCACCTACGGCGACGCCCAGGCCACCCTCACCCCGCTCGGCAGCTGGGCGGTCTGGGTCAAGCTGGAGCAGATCTGCGTGGCCGCGCAGAGCCCCGCCGGGAACATCGAGCAGTCCGCCGAGGACATGCTCCGCGGCTGCTCCCAGCTCCGCCCGAACGCCGCCCGCGCCGAGTACCGCGCCTGGCTCGCCGCCCGCACCGTGGGCAGCGCGGTCGGCGAGCTGATCGACGCCGCCCGCGGCGAGGACGCCCTGCTGCGCGGCCTCGCCTTCGAGGCGCTGCGCGTCGTCGGCGCCCCCGCCGAGCCCGACGTCCGTGCCGCGGTCGACGAGGCGACGCTCCGGCCGTACGCCCTGCTCTGGCTCGCCGAGCACGACGGGATCGACCCCGAGGACGCCCACGAGGTCCTCACCCGCGAAGAGGCCACCTGGATGTGGGTCGACACCGCCGCCGCCGTCGCCGACCACGGTGAGGCCCCGCTGCTCGTGCGCCACCTGGAGTCCGCGATCCAGCCGACCGTCCCCATGCTCCTCGACGAGGTCCGCGCCGTCGGCCACCCGCGCACCGTGCAGGTCCTGGTCGCGCTCGCCGCCGCGCACCCCGACCCGGCGCTCGCCAAGGCCGTACGCCGGGCGGCCTTCCAGGTGCACACAGGAGGCAGCTAGGCGGGGTCAGGCCTCTATGCCAGGGGCGTACGTACCGAAGCTCCAGATGTTGCCCTCGATGTCCCGGGCCATGTAGTCCCGTGATCCGTAGTCCTGGTCCGTCGGGGGCATCAGGATCTCCGCGCCGTGCTCCGCGGCCCGCCGGTGATGGGCGTCGACGTCGTCCACGACGATGTACACCCCGGCGGGTCCCGCGCTCTTCATCGCCTCGTCGAAGCGGCCGCCGCGCCCCTTGGAACCGAGCATCACCGCGCCGTTGCCCTGCACCAGCTCCGCGTGCATCACCGAGCCGTCCTCGCCCTCGTACACCGCCAGTTCGCTGAATCCGAACGCCTCCGTGAGCTGCCGGATCGCCGCCTTCGCGTCCGCGTACAGCAGCGACGGGTAGATGCTGGGCCGCCCGCTGTCCGTGCCGTCCGTACCTGTCATGCCGATCACTTCCTTGTGTTCGGGTGCTTGTCGTGCCTCGGTGTCTTTGGTGTTTCTGCTGCTCTGAGCGCTTTCGACGAGTCTTGCACCCGCCACTGACAACGGCCCCGACAGCGCCCTTCGGCCCGTCAGCGGAACGTGTTGCACCGCGCCATGTCCCCGGTCCGGTAGCCCTGGTGGAACCACTGCTGCCGCTGCGCCGCCGACCCGTGCGTCCAGGTCTCCGGCGTCACCCGGCCCTGGAACCGCTCCTGGATCCGGTCGTCGCCCACGGCCGCCGCCGCGTCCAGACCGTCCCGGATGTCGGCGTCCGTGAGGCTCGTGATCAACGGCCGCCCGGTCGACTCGTCCTTCGTGGTCGTCGCGTGATGCGCCCAGACCCCCGCGTAGCAGTCCGCCTGCAGTTCCACCTTCACCGCGTTGCTGTTCGCCCCGGTCCGCCCGTCCTGCGACCGGCCGAGCGTGCCCATCAGGTCCTGTACGTGGTGCCCGTACTCGTGGGCCACGACGTACGCCTGCGCGAACGGCCCGCCGCTGGAGCCGAACTTCGTCCGCAGCTCGTCGAAGAACCCCAGGTCCAGATAGACCTTCCGGTCGCCGGGGCAGTAGAAGGGCCCCACCGTGGAGGTCGCCGTCCCGCACGCCGTGGCGACCTGCCCGCTGAAGAAGACCGTCGGCGACCGCGTGTACGTACCGCTGCGCCGCCGGAACTCCTGCGTCCAGAAGTCCTGCACGCTGTTGACCACCGCCACGATGCGGCAGTCCTCCTTGGTGTTCGCGTCCTGCCCGGTACGGCAGGCCGACTGCACCTGGGCCGGCGAGGACGCGGTCGCCGCCGGTGAGTCGCTGCCCGACGACAACCCCAGGTTGTCGGGACCGACCCCGAAGAAGAGCCCCAGCAGCAGTGCGATCAGCCCGGCGAGACCCCCGCCCACGGTCGCCCGGCCACCGGGAATCCGGCTGCCGCGCACGTCCTGCACCTCGGAGGTGTCCAGATCGGCATCGTCGTCGAACTGCATGGGCCCCGCTCTCCGCAGTCGTAGCCCCCTGACGTCATCCTCGCCCGCCACCCCCACCGGGGCGCCGGACAGGCGTCCGAACGGGCGACACCCCTCACGCGCGCGTGCCGTTCGTCACGGCGCGGCGTCGCTCGCCGCCCGGCCGTGTTCGGGCGCCGGCCCGGACCGCCCAGCTCACCGCCGTGGACCGCGTGAGCCGGATCACCTCGGGCCGCACGCACCCCGGCAACGAGCCGCCGTGGACAGAAAAAGCGCTTGCACTGCCCCGTTAGACTTGGCCTATGGCCATTCTCCTCGCGCATTAGACGGCGGGAACGTCCTCAGCCGCCCCTTCCGCCTACGACCCCGCTCTGGAGTCTGACCGTGATCTCCGCCTCCGGTATCGAGCTGCGCGCCGGTGCCCGCGTCCTCATCGAGTCCGCCACCTTCCGTATCGCCAAGGGCGACCGCATCGGCCTGGTCGGCCGCAACGGCGCCGGCAAGACCACCCTGACCAAGGTCCTGGCCGGCGAGGGCCAGCCCGCCGGCGGCACCGTCACCCGCTCCGGCGAGGTCGGCTACCTCCCGCAGGACCCCCGCACCGGCGACCTGGACGTGCTCGCCAGCGACCGCATCCTCTCCGCGCGCGGCCTGGACACCCTGATCCGCAAGATGCGCGAGAACGAACAGCGCATCGCCAACGGCAGCGGCGCCACCCGCGAGAAGGCCATGCGCCAGTACGAGCGCCAGGAGACGGAGTTCCTCACCAAGGGCGGTTACTCCGCCGAGGCCGAGGCCGCCACCATCGCCGCCGCGCTGAACCTCCCGGACCGCGTGCTCGGCCAGCCGCTCCACACGCTCTCCGGCGGTCAGCGCCGCCGTATCGAGCTGGCCCGCATCCTGTTCTCCGACGCGGACACGCTCCTGCTCGACGAGCCCACGAACCACCTCGACGCCGACTCGATCGTCTGGCTGCGCGACTACCTGAAGACGTACCGCGGCGGCTTCATCGTGATCTCCCACGACGTCGACCTCGTCGAGACGGTCGTCAACAAGGTGTTCTATCTGGACGCCAATCGCGCCCAGATCGACTACTACAACATGGGCTGGAAGCTCTACCAGCAGCAGCGCGAGGCCGACGAGAAGCGCCGCAAGCGCGAGCGGCAGAACGCCGAGAAGAAGGCCGCCGCCCTGCACTCGCAGGCCGACAAGATGCGCGCCAAGGCCACCAAGACGGTCGCCGCGCAGAACATGGCCAAGCGCGCCGACCGGCTGCTCGCCGGGCTGGACGCGGTGCGCGTCTCCGACAAGGTCGCCAAGCTGCGCTTCCCGGAGCCCTCGCCCTGCGGTAAGACCCCGCTCATGGCGGAGGGCCTGTCGAAGTCGTACGGCTCCCTGGAGATCTTCACCGACGTCGACCTGGCCATCGACAAGGGCTCGCGCGTCGTCATCCTCGGCCTGAACGGCGCCGGCAAGACGACCTTGCTGCGCCTGCTCGGCGGTGCGGAGAAGCCCGACACCGGCGAGGTCATCGAGGGCCACGGCCTCAAGCTCGGCTACTACGCGCAGGAGCACGAGACCCTCGACCCGGAGCGCACGGTCCTGGAGAACATGCGCTCCGCCGCCCCCGACCTGGACCTCGTCGAGGTCCGTAAGACGCTCGGCTCGTTCCTGTTCTCGGGCGACGACGTCGACAAGCCGGCCGGGGTCCTCTCCGGCGGCGAGAAGACCCGCCTGGCGCTCGCCACCCTCGTCGTGTCGTCGGCGAACGTCCTGCTCCTGGACGAGCCGACGAACAACCTCGACCCGGCCAGCCGTGAGGAGATCCTCGGGGCGCTGCGCACCTACAAGGGCGCCGTCGTCCTCGTCACCCACGACGAGGGCGCCGTCGAGGCGCTCCAGCCGGAGCGCATCATCCTGCTGCCCGACGGCGTCGAGGACCTGTGGGGCGCGGACTACGCGGACCTCGTCGCCCTGGCGTGACCCGAAGCCGGTGACCGAAAGCTCCTGACCGATTGCTTGATCAACGGCGTATGGATCATTCGGCCTACCGGTGATCCACCATCTGTGTGAGATCTCCTCGTACCGAGGTGTGTCGTACATCGATTTCCCGGCCGAGCCCTTTATCGACAAGGGCTCGGCCGTCCTGCGTCTCTGACCAGGTACTTCGCGGAACAACTCGTTCGGCCGTACGGACACGACCCTGTGGAATTCCATATTCCACTTGTGGGGACGCACTCCTGTCGTCAAAACCTTGTCTTACGGACCTTGCCGAATGGGTGGCCATGAACGCTTGGAGGGGTGATCATGAGGAGACCAAGAGCGCACTTCCCATGAGGAGGCACGGGTGGCCGAGACTCTGAAGAAGGGCAGCCGGGTAACCGGCGCCGCGCGCGACAAGCTCGCGGCAGACCTGAAGAAGAAGTACGACTCCGGTGCGAGCATCCGAGCGCTGGCCGAGGAGACCGGCCGCTCGTATGGCTTCGTCCACCGGATGCTCAGCGAGTCCGGCGTCACGCTCCGTGGGCGTGGCGGGGCGACCCGGGGCAAGAAGGCTTCGGCCTGACCCCGGGCGGCCCATCGGCTTCGATGGTGGCCACCCGGTCGGACGACTGACCGGCCGGGTGGTTACTGTGCAGTCACTTAGCTCTGCTCTGCTGACCGCACACATCGGAGGCGCCCCATGGCTTCGCCCGAACAGGACGACAAGGACCTCGGTCCCGTACTCGACAAGGACGGCGTACGGCTCACCGTCGACGACGCGATCGCCACGGTGACGCTGACCAACCCGGCCAAGCGCAACGCTCAAAGTCCTGCTCTGTGGCGGGCGTTGGCGGAGGCCGGACGGTTGCTGCCGGGCTCCGTCCGTGTCGTGGTGCTGCGTGCCGAGGGCAAGTCCTTCTCGGCCGGCCTCGACCGGCAGGCGTTCACACCCGAGGGCTTCGACGGCGAACCGTCGTTCATCGACCTCGCGCACAGCGGTGACGCCGTACTGGACGGGACCATCGCCGAGTACCAGGAGGGCTTCACCTGGTGGCGGCGCAGCGACATCGTGTCCATCGCCGCCGTCCAGGGGCATGCCATCGGGGCCGGGTTCCAACTCGCCCTCGCCTGTGACCTGCGCGTCGTCGCCGACGATGTGCAGTTCGCCATGCGCGAGACCAGCCTCGGTCTTGTGCCCGACCTGACCGGCACGAACCCGCTGGTCGGCCTCGTCGGCTACGCCCGCGCGCTGGAGATCTGCGCGACGGGGCGCTCCGTCCTGGCCGAGGAGGCCGTGAGCACCGGCCTCGCCAACATCGCGGTACCCGCCGACCAGGTCGAGGACGCCGTACGCGACCTGACGACCGCGCTGCTGGCCGCACCGCGCGACGCCCTCATCGAGACCAAGGCGCTCCTCCAGGGCGTTCAGGGCCGTACGTACGACGACCAGCGCGCCGCCGAGCGCGCCGCACAGGCGCGACGGCTGCGGGACCTGGCGGGCGTCGGCGAATAGGCGCACAGGCGTCAGCGGGTCGTGGCACAGCCGGTCGTGGTTCAGCCGATCCTGGTGATGAGCACCGCCACGGTCGGGCGACCGGGCAGCACCTCGCCGACCCTCGCGCGGACCTCCCGGGCCACATCCAGGGCCCGGCGGTCCGCGCGCACCGCGAGTTCCACGCGCGCGTGGAGGCGCGGCAGCGCGCCCTCGCCCTGCTGCTCCTCGATGTGCACCGCCCGGCCCAGCCCGCCCGGTGTGCTGGTCAGCCGGGCCACACCGGGGACGGCGAGTGCGGCTGCGGCGATCAGGACCTCGCCGCTCTCGTCAACGCCGTCCACACGGTCAATGTCATCAACATGATCAATGTCGGCAGTGGTGGTGGACTCCGTGTCGACCATACGGTCAACACTGTCAACACCGTCCAGGTCGTCCATATGGTCCAGCAGGGCAGTCACCTGTAGATCAATCTCCGCCACCTCCAGACCGAGCCGCTCCGCCGCAGCCGCCGCGAGGGTCGTGCGCAGGCGGGACGCCGTGGCAGGGAGGGGCTCGGTCGCCACGGCCGCGAAGTCCGCCGCGATCCGTAGCGGGCCGGGCGGCAGGGCGCCGGGCGGGGCCGGCACGGCGGGTTCGTACGCGTCCTGCGGATCGGCGAGCGCGATGCGCAGCGCGCCCAGCCGCACGCCCCGCACATGCCGCGCCGCGCTCCGGAGCACCGTCTCCGCCGCCCGCTCGGCGATCCACGCGCCGTCGCGCCGGTCGCCCAGGGGCAGCAGCCTGCCGAGCCGCAACTGATGCCGTACCGCTCGCGTCCACGCGTCCGCCGTCATTCCTCCAGCCTGCCGCATCCCCGGCGCGGGAGACCGCAACCGCACTTACCGTGGTCGAAGGACGACGACCGAAAGGGACGTACGGCGATGACCGACATGACGGAGCGGAACCGGACGCAGGACCCCGACGGCGAGCGGGAGCCGGTACAGACCCGCAAGACCCCGATCAAACGTGGCGGAGGCGACCCGGCGTCCCGCGGGCGCACCACCATCGCCGACGGGGTCGTGGAGAAGATCGCCGGGCTGGCCGCCCGGGACGTCCTGGGCGTGCACGCCATGGGCAGCGGGCTGTCCCGCACCTTCGGGGCCGTGCGCGACCGGGTGCCAGGCGGCTCGAAGTCGGTGTCCCGGGGCGTGAAGGCCGAGGTCGGCGAGGTGCAGACCGCGCTCGACCTGGAGATCGTCGTCGACTACGGAGTGTCGATCGCGGATGTCGCCCGGGCCGTACGGGAGAACGTCATCGCGGCCGTGGAGCGGATGACCGGCCTTGAGGTCGTCGAGGTCAACATCGCGGTGAGCGATGTGAAGCTCCCGGACGAAGAGGACGAGGAACCGGAACCCCGACTCCAGTGACCGAGCCGACGAGCGAGCCGACGGACGAGCCGATGAGCGGGCCGACGAACGAGCTGAGGAGCGCAGGATGAGCAGGGCCGTGGTCGGCATGATCGCCGGAATGGCGCTGGGCTTCGCCGGGTATTTCGGCGGGTTCGGTGCGTTCCTGCTGGTGGCGGCCCTGGGCGCCATCGGGTTCGTCGTCGGCCGGTTCCTGGAGGGGGACCTGGAACTCGGCGACTTCTTCCGCTCGCGCGACGACCGGCGGCGATGACGTCCATGAGCGGCGGGCACGGCACGGTCGACGAGCGCGGCAGACCCCCGACGGTCGTCGCGCCCGGCGAGCGGGGCGCCACCCGGATCGCCGACCGGGTCGTCGCGAAGATCGCCGCGCAGGCGGCCCGCGAGGCGCTCGGACCACTGCCCCCGGAGGCCGCACCGCCGCACGCCACCGTCGTCGTCCACCACGAGACCGCACGCGTGCGCGTGCACCTCGAACTCGACTATCCCTGCGACATCGGCGCCCGCTGCTTTCAGGTGCGTCGACAGGTGGTTCAGCGGGTACGCGCGTTGGTGGGCATGGACGTGCCCGAGGTCGCCGTCCAAGTGGAACGGCTGCATCCGGCACGGTCGCACGGCGCGGCACAGGGGAGGACGCGATGAGCGAGCCCCAGGGCTCCGATGGCACGACCCAACGACTACCGGTCATCGAGAAGGAGACCGATCCAGGGCGGGGCGGGTACGTCCCGGCGGTGGACCACGATCCCGTACCCGTGGTGGGGGACGGGAAGGACGGCCGCTTCTGGTCGGCGCGCCGCGTCCCCGCGGGCATCGTCGCCACCCTGCTGCTCGTCGGCGCGGGCGCCCTGCTCTACGACGTCACCGCCGTGCGCGCCGAACGGCCCGCCGCGCACTGGCGCCGGGAACTGGCCCGGCAACTCGCCCAGCGCCCCCTGGACGACACTTGGGTCCTCGTCGGCGCCGGTGTCGCCGCCGCCCTGGGCCTCTGGCTGATCGTGCTCGCCGTCACGCCCGGCCTGCGCCAGGTGCTGCCGATGCGCCGCACCCACGCCGACATCCGGGCCGGCCTGCAACGCGCCGCCGCCGCGATGGTGCTGCGCGACCGGGCCATGGAGGTCTCGGGCGTGCAGTCGGTACGGGTACGGACCAGCAGGACCAGAACCGATGTCCGCGCGGTGTCCCATTTCCGCGAACTCGACGACGTACGGGCCGACTTGGACGCCGTGCTCACTGACGCGATCACCGGGCTCGGGCTGGCCCGGCCGCCCGCGCTGACGGTGCGCGTCGGCCGTTCCGGACGGAAGGGGTGAGGTCGGTGCTCAGGATCGTCAACCGTGTGGTGACCGGTGTCGTGGGCCTGGTCCTGGTCGTCCTCGGCGGCTCCGTGCTGGCCGTCGGGCGCGGCGTGAAGCCACCCTCCTGGTGGATCTACGACGGCCGCCACGACGTCCTGCTGAGCGCCGCCCGGCGAACCCGCTGGCGAGGCGACGGCTGGTGGTGGCCTACGGTTCTCGCCGCGCTCGCCGTCCTCGTCCTGCTCACCCTGTGGTGGCTCGTCGCGGTCCTACGACGCCGTCGGCTCACCGAGGTCGCCGTCCGCACCGGCGACGGCGAGGGCGCGCTGCTCCGGGGCCGCGCCCTGGAAGGCGTCCTCGCCACCGACGCGGGCGACCTGGACGGCGTGGCCCACGCGCACGTGCGTCTCGCCGGCACCCGCACGGCACCCGAGGCCCGCGTCCAACTCCACCTGGAACCCCATGTGGACCCCGGAGCGGCCCTCGACCACCTGACGGCCAACGCCCTCAGCCACGCCCGCGATTCGGCGGGCCTGGACGCACTGCCGACGGAGGTCCGCCTGAAGGGCGTCAAGCACCGCGCGGAGAGGGTGAGTTGAAGCGGGCAGAGGTGCATCCCCCTAAGGACGCGGGGCTGTGTCTGATGGGCGGCTCCGCCGCGTGGACGCGCCCAGCCCCAGGGGGCCCGCAGTCATACGACTTCAGAACCCATGCCGCATCCCACCGTCAACAGGCACCATGATCCCCGTCAGGTAGGACGCGGCCGGCGACAGCAGGAACGCCGCCACCCGGCCGAACTCGTCAGAAGTGCCGTACCGCCGTAGCGGAATCCGCGTCTCGTTGGCCCTCCGTGTGGCCTCCGGGTCCGCGGACATCCCGTCCAGCTCGCGCACGCGGTCCGTGTCGATACGGGCCGGCAGCAGCCCGACGACACGGATGCCGCGCGGCCCCAGCTCGTCCGCGAGGGACTTGGCGAAACCGGCGAGACCCGGCCGCAGCGCGTTCGAGATCGTCAGCCCCGGGATCGGCTCGTGCACCGACCCGGACAGCACGAACCCGATGACACCGCCCGCCTCCAACTCCCCGGCCGCCGCGCGGGCGAGCCGCACCGCGCCCAGGAACACCGACTCGAACGATGCCTGCCACTGCTCGTCGGTGTTGTCGGCGACGAACCCGGGCGGCGGCCCGCCGACGCTCACGAGGATGCCGTCGAAGCGCCCGAAGTGGTCACGCGCGGCGGCGATCAGCCGGGCCGGTGCCCCGGCGTCGGCGTTGTCGACGGCCACGCCGATCGCGTTCGGCCCCAGTTCGGCCGCCGCGTCGGCGGCGCGCTTCTCGTCCCGCCCGGTGACGACCACCTTCGCGCCGTCGGCCACCAGCTCGCGCGCGGAGGCGTTGCCCAGCCCGCGGGTGGCTCCGGTGACGACGTACACCCGGTCCTTCAGTCCAAGATCCATGGCCCCTATCCTGCCTCCTCGTCCGCGAACAGGGCGAGGGCGCTGTTCACCAGGCCGATGTGGCTGAACGCCTGCGGGAAGTTGCCCAGCTGGCGGCCGGCCACCGGGTCGTACTCCTCCGCGAGCAGCCCCACGTCGTTCGCGAGCCCCACCAGACGCTCGAACAGCACCTTGGCCTCCTTCGTACGGCCTGTCAGGTGCAGGGCGTCCACGAGCCAGAACGAGCACGCCAGGAAGGCGCCCTCGTCACCCGGCAGCCCGTCGACGACGGTGTCGGCGGCGGTGTCGTAGCGCCGTACGAAGCCGTCGTGGCCGAGCGCCTCCTGGACGGCGTCGACCGTGCCGATCACCCGGGGATCGTCGGGAGGCAGGAAGCCGAAGCGGGGGATGAGCAGCAGGGCGGCGTCGAGTTCCTGCGAGCCGTAGGACTGCGTGAAGGTGTTGCGTTCCGGGTCGTAGCCGTTCTCGCACACGTCGCGGTGCACCTCGTCGCGCAGTTCGCGCCAGCCCGACAGGTCGCCGGGGAGGTCGCCGTACTCCTCCAGGGTGCGTACGGCGCGGTCGGCGGCCACCCAGACCATGACCTTGGAGTGCACGAAGTGCCGGCGTCCGCCGCGCACCTCCCACAGACCCTCGTCCGGCTGCCGCCACTGCGAGCGCAGCCACTCCAGGAGGATGCTCTGGAGGGACCACATGTGCGGTTTGGGCGACAGGCCCGCGCGCCGGGCCAGCCACAAGGAGTCCATCACCTCTCCGTAGACGTCGAGTTGGAGCTGGTTGACGGCTCCGTTGCCGATCCGTACGGGAGTCGAACCGCCGAAGCCGGACAGGTGCGGCAGTTCGAACTCGGGCAGCCGTCGCTCGCCCGCCACGCCGTACATGATCTGCAGGTCGGCCGGGTCGCCCGCGACCGCGCGCAGCAGCCAGTTCCGCCAGGCCTCGGCCTCCTTGAGGTAGCCCGCGGAGACCAGGGCGCCGAGGGTGAGGGTGGAGTCGCGCAGCCAGCAGTAGCGGTAGTCCCAGTTGCGGACGCCGCCCATCTCCTCGGGCAGCGAGGTGGTGGCCGCGGCGACGATGCCGCCGGTCGGTCGGTAGGTGAGCGCCTTGAGGGTGATCAGGGAGCGTACGACCGCGTCCCGGTAGGGGCCGTCGTAGCGGCAGCGGGCCGCCCAGCGCTTCCAGTCCGCGACGCTGGTCCGCAGCGACTCGTACGGGTCGACGAGTGGCGGGCGCGGCTCGTGCGAGGGGTGCCAGGTGAGGACGAAGGCGACCTTCTGACCGGCCTCTACGGTGAACTCCGAGTGCGTGCCGAAGTCCTCGCCCCAGGTGCGCACGTCCGGTTCGCTGCGCAGCCACACAGAGTCGGGTCCGGCCACGGCCACCCGGTGCCCGTCGGACCTGCGCATCCACGGCACGACCGAGCCGTAGTCGAAGCGCAGGCGGAGCGTGCTGTGGACGGTGACCTTTCCGCTGAGGCCTTCGACGACGCGTACGACGTCGGGGGCGATGTCACGCTGGGGCATCAGGTCGGTGACGCGTACCGTGCCCTCGTCGGTCTCCCACTCCGTGTCCAGCACCAGCGTGTCGGGGCGGTAGGCGCGGCGGGTGCAGCGGTCCGCGCCCTTGGGGGCGATGCGCCAGTGGCCGTTCTCCTCGTCGCCGAGCAGTCTGGCGAAGCAGGCGGCCGAGTCGAAGCGGGGCAGACACAGCCAGTCGACCGAGCCGTCCATGCCGACCAGGGCAGCGGTCTGTTCGTCGCCGATGAGGGCGTAGTCCTCGATACGTGGGTGCACGGGGTGCGGGTTCCCTGACTACCGGTGGGGCAATCAAGGTTCGGGGCCGGGCGGGTGAAGCGAGGGGCAGCTCACACCGTCGCGGGCTCGGCCTCCGCCGTCTCCGCTTCCTTCGCCGCCGCCTCCCGGCGGTCACGGGCCTCACGGCGGGCCAGGACGACATAGCCGACCGGGACGGCCGCGGCGAACAGCCACCACTGGATCATGTACGCGTAGTTCAGCGGGGCGTCTTCCTTGCCCGGGTCGGAGATCTGCTCCGGCGTGTCGCCCTTCGGCGCCGGCGCGGTCTGCTCGACATAGCCGCCGAGCACTTGGGCGTTGAGCCGTCTTGCCTGTTCCTCGCTGTTGATCAACATGATCTGGCGGTCGGGCAGGCCCTTGATGTCCTTGATGCCGCTCGCCGCTGTCGTCTCGTCGGCCATCAGGCGCCCCGTGATGGTGGTCCTGCCGGCCGGGGGCGCGGGGATCTTCGGGAAGGCGGTCTGCGCCCCGGTCGCCGGGATCCATCCACGGTTGATCAACACCACCTTGCCGTCCGTCAACACGAACGGGGTGAGGACGTGGAAGCCGACCTCGTCGTCGTCATTGGTACGGCGCCGGACGACGACTTCTTTGGAGGTGTCGAAGGTCCCGGTCGCGGTGACGGTGCGGTACTTCTCCGTGCGGGTGACCGCGTGCCCGGGGGTGCTGATCGTCTCCACGGGGACCGGCTTGGAGTGCAGGGCTTCCGACACCAGCTGGTTGCGGGCGCTGCGCATCTCGTAGCGGTGCATCTGCCAGATGCCCAGCCTGATCATCGTGGGGATCAGGAGAAGGGTGATCAACGCGAGGATCACCCACTGCCGGGACATCAGGAAGCGGTACACCCCACGACCGTACAACTCGGTCGCGGGGCGCAATGAGGGGGGTACCGGAAGGGGGTCCTGCGGGTCGGCGGCTCACACCTTGTCGATGATCCCCACCTTCCCCTCCGCCCGAGCGCAGTGGCCGCCGCAGAACCAGTGGCCCTCGACCTCCACGCCCTGGCCGATGATCTGCACCCGGCAGTGCTCGCAGATGGGGGCCATGCGGTGGATCGCGCAGGAGAAGCAGTCGAAGACGTGCACTCTCCTCTTTGAGGGAACTGATATCTCGAAGAGGGTGTGTTACCTGTGACTATGACGAAGAGTGAGTGGCTTGAGTACTGGTTGTCACGGGCGCCGATGTTGTCGGAGGATGATCTGGACGACATCGACCACATCTGACACGGGTGCGGGCGAATGGTCTGCCAATCAGTGACATCGCTACGCCGACCAGGGGTAACCCCTGGTCGGCGTAGCGATGTCAGCTTGCGAGTGCCCGCCCCGCCCCTGACGATGCGGCTTATGACACGTTGTGAAGTGTGTGGGAATGACTACGAGCTGGCGTTCACTGTCGAGACCCGGGATGGGGCACGTCACGTTTTCGATTCGTTCGCTTGCGCGATCCATCGCATGGCGCCCATCTGCGAGCACTGCCGGGTGCAGATCATCGGCCAGGGTGTCGAGGTGGATGGTCACTGGTTCTGCGGCGCGCATTGTGCCCGTGCGGAGGGCAAGGTCGGCATCGTGGACAAGGTTGGCTCTGCCGTGTAGCCAACGGGTCCCTTGGCGCTTGGGTCAGGGTGCGAAAAGGACTGGCTCGGCGCGGGCCAGGGCGAACCAGCCGCCGCGATTCCTGGCGGGGTGAATGGCCATGGCCTGGAGCACCTTCACCCTGACAGTCACCGCGATCGTCATCTGGCTCCGCGACACCCTCCAAGAGCCACCGGGAACGGCCTAGTCATCACCTGTCTGATGACGAGCGCCGGATCGCCGCCGGCTTCGGCATCTCTCTGCGTGCACGCCTTGACGTCGAGGGTTGTCCGTGTGCTCGCCGGTCGGGCGCCGACCCTACTCAAGGTTCTGCCCAAGGACGATCCCGAGTACATGATGCTGGGGGTGCAGGAGGTCGCTGGAGCGCCCGTTGCGTACATGACTCCGGAGTGGCGGCACGGTGAACGGAGGGCCGCGATCCTGTGGTTTGCCTCCCGGCTTGGTAAAGGGGCTCTACAGGTCGCCACAAGAGATCTTGTCTCTGTCTTCACGCTGCGCTTACAACTTGGTGCCGCAGCTTGCGTGATCACGGGGATGACCTGATGCATCGGCTGCTCCTGTCGTGATGCGATGCGTAAAGGGTCGGTGGGTGGGGTGCGTCCGCTGTCGCGGTGGCGTGTGTGGCTGGCTGTGGTGCCGTTGTTGGTGTCCTTCTGGGCTCAGGAGGGAGGCGCGGCCTACGCGGCGGCGCGTCCGTCGGCTTCGCTGGGCGCGGGGCTGGGCCAGGTGTGGAAGTGGCTGTCGGGCTCGGACGGTTCGGGGCCTCGGTCGAAGACCGGTTCGGCCCACGACGTACGCGCCGCGAAGGCCGGCAGGGGACGGCCTTCCGGGAAGGCGCCGGGCAAGGGCAAGGGCCAGCTGGCGGCCTGGAAGGCGCCGAGCACCCAGGCCAAGAAGGAACGTTCCGGCGACGCGGCCGTGGGCTTCAACGCGAAGACGAGCAAGCGCGTGGCCGCGAAGTCCGGTGCACAGTTCGACTACTTCCAGAACGTCGACGGGTCCTTCACCCGGAAGATGTCGCAGTCCAGGATCAACTACCCTGATTCTTCCGGTACTTGGAAGTCCATCGATACCGCCGTCGCGAAGGGTGCCGACGGCCGCTGGCACGAGAAGGCGAACTCCCTCGGTGTGTCCTTCGCGTCCTCCACGGGGACGGACACTTCCGTACGGCAGTCCGCGCTGCGGGCGGAGAGTGGTGCGGGGTCGGTCGTGCCCGCCGCCCTGACCTGGAAGACCGCCTCCGCCCTTCAGGTCGTCGCCGCCGATGACCCGACGACAGCCGCCCCCAGCCCGACCGTCAGTTCCGGGACCTCGGCGCAGGGCGAGCTGGCGACCCTGACCGTCTCCGACTCCGAGTCGGTGTCCTGGTCGCTGGCCGGCGCGAACGCCGTGACCGGCACCGCCTCCGACTCCGGCTCAGGCATCGAGTACGACGGTGTCCTGACCAACACGAACCTCGTCCTCGCGCCGACCGCCGACGGCGTGAAGGAGTCCCTGGTCCTGACCTCGGCGAACGCGCCGACCAGCTGGGTCTTCCCGATGTCCCTCAAGGGCCTCACGCTGACCACGGCGTCCGACGGCACCGTGGAGCTGGTCGACGGCAGCGGTACGGTCGCCGCGACCCTGCCCCAGCCGTTCGCCCGTGACTCCTACGTCGACCCGGCCACCGGTGAGTCCCACGACAACTGGGCCATGACGTACAGCGTCACCGACGTCGACGGCACCCCGGCCGTGAAGATGTCGCTGGACCCCTCCTGGCTCGCCGGCTCCGACATCGCCTTCCCGGTGACGGTGGACCCGACGATGACGGTGTCCACCGCCGGCCAGAACCTCACGACGTACGTCTACTACCCGAACACCGCCGACTACTCGTCGGACACGATCATGCGCGTCGGTACCCCGGACGGCGGCGCGTACATCGGTCAGGCGTTCATGAAGTTCCTCGGGCTGCCGGACACCGACGGCTACCACATCACCGCCGCCGACCTGCACCTCTTCGACGTGTGGGCGTACACGTGCAGCTCCTCCACGTCGTACCACGTCATGCCGATCACGCAGCAGTGGTGGGTGACCGGCCAGAAGTCCTGGTCGGACAGGCCGGCGACGGCCGCCTCCATAGGCACCTGGTCGGGCACGGTGTCCGACACGGTGTGCGGGAACACCTCGGTGTCCACCGGCACCGGCCAGTGGCAGACCACCAGTCTGGACACGGACTACTTCCAGAAGATCGCCCTGGGCCAGACCAGCAACTACGGCCTGTCCGTGTTCTCCTCGGGGACCAGCTCGAGTCAGTGGAAGAAGTTCGACTCCGACCAGGTCGACTCGCACTCCCCGTACGTCACGGTGACGTACAGCAAGAACTCCGCGCCGGACCTCGAACACACCTATCCCAAGGCGAACTTCACCTCTCCCTCCCTTCGCCCGCAGTTGCAGGTCAAGGCCGTCGACCCCGACTCCTGGCCCACCTCTCCGCTGAAGTACGACTTCGCGCTGTACTCCTCGGCGGGCAAGCAGCTCGACACCTCCGGCTGGCAGACGTCCGGCAAGTGGACTGTCCCGTCAGGGGACTTGGACTGGTCGACGTCGTACTACTGGACGGTGTCGGCATACGACGGCTGGACGACGACCACGAGCAGCAGCCAGCCCCTGTCGACGCTGGTGGCGCAGCCACTGGTCGCCTCCCGGCTGGCGCAGAACGGCGGTCACGGCTACGACGAGGAGGCCGGCAACTACACCACCTCCGCCACCGACGCCTCCGTCTCGACCGTCGGCCCGTCCCTGGAGGTGACGCGCTCCTACAACTCCCTGGACACCAGCACCGCGGGAGCCTTCGGCGCGGGCTGGTCGGCGCTGGCCGACATGCGGGCCGTGATGGACGACGACGGTTCCAAGAACGTGGTGGTCACCGATGACGGCGGCGAGCAGGAACGCTGGGGCTATTCGTCCTCCGGGTACACCTCGCCGACCGGCACCTACGGCACGTTCAAGGCGCTGTCCGCCGGCTACTCGCTGACCGAGACCTCGGGCACGACGTACACGTTCGACACCGCGGGCGGCACCAACATCTGGCTGCTGTCGAAGATCAAGACGCATGCCGGGCTGACCGAGACGCTCACCTACGACTCCTCCTACCGGCTGAGCACCATCAAGAACGACGTCTCCGCCCGCACCCTGACCTTCACCTGGAGCAAGCCCTCGGGCGCCGCGCACTACCACGTCCACACGGTCACCACCGACGCCGCCACCAGCGGTGACGCCACGACCGCCGCGCTGTGGACGTACGGCTACACGGGCGACCAACTCACCGCCGTGTGCCCGCCGTCCACCACGAGCCCCTCCACGGCGTCGACCTCCTGCTACGCCTACACCTACATCGCGGGCTCCAACTACCCCTCCGCCGCTCTGGACGCCGGCCCCAGCGGATACTGGCGCCTCGACGAGCCGTCCGGCAGCACCACCGCGGCCTCCTCGGCCCTGGCCAACGAGCAGACGGACGCGGGCAGTTACAAGAACGCCACGCTCGGCAGCGGCACCGGCCCGCTCACCGGCTCGACGGCGACGGCCCTGACTCTCGCCGGCACCGGCTACGCGAAGGTCCCGGCCGGGCTGCTGCACGCCAGCACCACCCGCGCCCTGTCCCTGTGGTTCAAGACGTCGAAGAAGGGCGTCCTGATCGGCGACCAGTCCAAGGCGGTCGCCGGTACCGCGGCCTCCGGTACCTGGACCCCGGTCCTGTACGTGGGTTCGGACGGCAAGCTGCACGGCCACTGGTGGAGCGTCAGCGGCTCGGGCAGTGCCGATTTCGGCTCGACCGGCACGGTCACCGACAGCACCTGGCACCACGCCGTGCTCAGCTCGGACGGCAGCACCCAGACCCTCTACCTGGACGGCACCAAGCAGGACACCTTCTCCGGCACCCCGGACGACCAGGACAACGCCTACACCTACATCGGCGCCGGATTCGCCACCTCCTGGCTCGACTCGCCCGGTGATGTCAGCTACTTCACCGGTTCCATCTCCGACGTCTCCTTCTACAGTCACCCGATCACCGCCTCCCAGGTCGACGACCTGTACGCCGACGGCACCGCGAGCGCGGCCCTGCTCACCAAGGCGTCCAGCCCCGCCGGGCGCACCACCGCGGCCGTGTCCTACGACACCGACGCCGACCGTCTGACCCAGGTCACCGACGAGAAGGGCGGCACCTGGAAGCTCGGCACGCCGGCCGTGGCGGGCTCCAGCGCGGTCTACCGGGGTACGGTGCTCGGCGCGGACCCCGCCGGGTACTGGCAGTTGGGCGACGACAACACCGGCGGCGCGGCCACCTACGCGGCGGACGAGGTCAACGGCGGCGACGGAACGTACAACAACGTCACGCTCGGCGTGAGCGGTCCGTTCAGTGCGAAGGACAGCACCGCGAGTACGGCGGCCTCCTTCGACGGGACGAGCTCGTACGTCTCCGTACCGGCCGACCCGCTGCACACCGACACCAAGCGAAGCATCGGCATCTGGTTCAAGACCTCCACCTCCGGCGTGCTGGTCGGCGACCAGTCCACCGCGATCGACGGGGCCACGGACGCCTCCGGCACCTGGACGCCCGTCCTCTACGTCGGATCCGACGGCAAGCTGCACGGCCACTGGTGGAGCGTGAGCGGCTCGGGCAGCGCCGACTTCGGATCCACCGGGACGGTCACCGACAACGCGTGGCACTACGCGGTGCTCAGCTGCGACGTCGACAGCCAGGCGCTGTTCCTCGACGGTACGAAGCAGGACACCTTCTCCGGCACCCCGGCCGACCAGTCCAACAGCATCACCTACATCGGCGCGGGCTTCGCCAAGAACTGGATCGACTCGCCCGGAATCGTCAGCCACTTCAAGGGTTCGATCGCGGAAGCCGCCTTCTACGACCACAATCTGACGTCCGCTCAGGTCGCCACCCAGTGGAACGCCTACAAGCAGTCCACCGGCACCATCGCCACCGAGTCCGTCGCCGTCACCGACCCCGGCAACAACACCCTGACCAGCACCTACGACCTGTCCGACGGCGGCCGGATCCTGACCGACACGGACGGCACCGGAGCCACCACGTCCTACGGCTACGACACCTCCGGCTTCCTCTACACGACCACCGACGGCAACGGGAACGTGACCACCACCGGCCACAACTCCCGCGGCGACGTGGTCTCCCGCACGACCTGCCAGGACCAGTCCGCCTCGAAGTGCTCGACGTCGTACTTCACGTACTACCTCAACGCCAACTCCGATACGGACCCGCGCAACGACCAGCTGCTGACCTCCTCGGACGGCCGCTCGTCCAGCTCGTCGGACACGACGTACCAGACCGTCAACACCTATGACACCAACGGCAATCCGCTCACCACGACGACCCCTGCGGTCACCGGCCACAGCGCGGGCCTGACGACGAAGAAGACGTACACCAGCTCCAGCACGCCCAGTTGGGTCACCGGTATCTACGCCCCGGGCGGCCTGCTGGCCTCGACGACGACACCGGGCGGCGCGGCGACGTCGTACTCCTACTACGCGAACGGTGATCTCGCCCAGGAGACCTCGCCGCTGGGCCTGGTCACCCGCTACACCTACGACCAGCTCGGCCACGTCCTGACGAAGACCGAGATCTCCGACACCTACCCGGCCGGCCTGGTCACCCTTTACACCTACGACCCGCTGGGCGGCGTCCTCACCGAACTCGACCCCGGCACGACGTACGCCGTCAACCAGGCCATCGTCCACACGGCCCTCACGACCAGGACCTACGACGCGGACGGCAACACCCTCACCAGCACCGTCTCCGACACCACCGGCGGCGACACCGCCCGCACCACGAGCACCGTCTACAACGACTTCGGCGAACCGAAGACCGTCACCGACCCCGAGCAGCACACCACCGCCTTCACCTACGACGCCTACGGCAACAAGCAGGGCGAGACCGACGCCGACGGCCAGGTCTACGCCTTCACCCACGATGCCAACGGCAACCTGCTCACGACGACGCTCACCAACTACACCGGCTCCTCGGCCACTTCACAGACGGCCGCCGCCAAGCTGCTGGAGCAGCGGACCTACGACGCGGGCGGCCGCCTGCACACGATCACCGACGGCATCGGCGTCACCACCACCTACACCTACTACGACAACGGGCTGACCCAACAGATCACCCGCACCGGCTCCTCGGGCACGACCGACGTCGCCGAGCAGGACTCCTACGACGATGCGGCCAACCTCACTGCGAAGACCACCGCTGACGGAACACTCACCACGTCGTACACGGTCGACGCGGCCGACCGCACCACGGCCACCACGACGGACCCCTCCGGCCTGGCGCGGACCACCGCTTACACCTTCGACGACGACTCCCGGGCCCTGACCTCGACGCAGACCGACGCGGCGGGCGACCCGGAACAGAAGTGGACGTACACCTACGACGCGGCCGGTGACCCGCTGTCGGCCGCTCAGTACGTCTCCAGCTCCCTCACCCTCACCACCAAGGCCACCTACGACGAGCGCGGCCTGAAGGTCACCGCGACCGACGCGCTGAACAACGTCACGACGTACGCCAACGACGAGGCCGGCCGGCCGACCACGACCACGAGCCCGGCGATCACCACGACCACACCCGGCACCGGCGCGACCGCCACCCTCTACCCCGTCACGATCAACGGCTACGACACCTTCGGTGACCGCACCGCGGCCGAGGACGCGAACGGCCACATCACGGCCACCGCCTACGACCGCGACGGCCGCAGGACCGGTACCACCCTCCCGTCGTACAACGGCACCTCCGCCACCACCGCCTGGACCTACGACGCCTCCGGCGACGTCCTGACCGAGACCGACGCCAAGGGTGAAACCGACTACGCCTACGACCAGTTGGGCGACCTGGTCCAGCAGACCAACCCGGCGATCAGCATCTCCGGCACTGCCACCCGCGGCACCCTCACCTACGCCTACGACCTCGCCGGCGACCGCCTGACCGAGACCTCCCCCTACGGCGCCGTCACCCACCACAGCTACGACGACCTGGGCCGGGACAGCAGCACCTGGACGTACGTGTACACCTCCACCAGCGCGCAGACGAAGCAGGAGACCGACACCGCCTACAACACCGCGGGCCAGGTCGCGAACACCACTTCGGCGAGCGGCGTCAGCGCGAAATACACCTACGACGCGCTGGGCCGCACTCACACGGCCGCCGACACCACAGGCGACACCACCACTTACACCTACGACCTGCGCGACGACGTCATCAAGACCGCCCTGCCGGACCAGACCGCGCAGACCGCGACCTACGACGCGGCCGGCCGCAAGACCGCCACCGCGAACCTGGACGCCGGCGGCTCGGTGCTGTCCTCGACGTCGGCGACCTACACCGACGACGGCGAACTGCGGACGACGACCGACGCCCGCCAGCACACCACCAGCTACGAGTACGACGCCGTGGGCGACCTGACCAAGCAGACCGAGCCGGTCACCGACAGCGCCTCGATCGTCACCACGTACGGCTACGACGTCGCCGGACACCAGACCGCGTACACCGACGGCAACGGCGACACCACGTACTACACGTACAACTCCCTCGGCCTGCCCGCGAGCAAGGAGATCCCGGCCGTCACCGGGTACACCGGCGACGCCGACCGGACCACCGCCTACGCCTACGACGAGCGCGGCCGACTCGTCACCGAGACCGACCCCGGCGGCGTCACCCTCACCAACACCTACGACGCCCTCGACGACCTGACCGCCCAGACCGGCACGGGCGCCGACGCCACCACCGCCGACCGCCACTTCACGTACTCCCTGAACGGCCACCTGGTCGCCTCGGCGGTCGGCGGCATCTCGGAGTACTACGACACCAACGCGCTCGGCGACGTCCTCACCACGTCCGGCCAGGCGGGCAGTTCGTCCTTCACCTACAACGCCGACGAGAGCCCGGCGACCAGGACGGATGCCTCGGGCACGAACACGTACACGTACGACACGGACGGCCGCCTGAACACCGACACCGACGCGTCGACGGGCACCACCCTGACCTACCAGTACAACTCCCTCTCCCAGCCCAGGTCGGTCACCTACGGCTCGGCGGGCGACGTGCGCAACTACGGCTACGACACCCTGCACCGGCTGACCTCCGACATCCTGGCCACAGCCTCCGGCACGACGGTCGCCAAGGTCGCCTACGACTGGGACAAGAACGACAACCTCACCACCAAGACCACGACCGGCGTCCAGGGCGCCTCGACGAACTCGTACGCCTACGACTACGCGAACCGCCTCACGTCCTGGACCTCGGGCTCCGCGACCACCGGCTACACCTACGACGCCGACGGCAACCGCCTGACCGCGGGCGCGACGACGTACACGTACAACGCCCGGGACCAGCTGACCTCCGACGGCACGCTCAACTACAGCTACACGGCCCGCGGCACCCTCTCGGCAAAGGGCTCCACGCCATACACCTTCGACGCCTACGGCCAGCAGGTCACGGCCGGTGCCACGACTTACACGTACGACGCGCTGGGCCGCGCCATCGCCGCCGGTTCGACCACGCTCGCCTACTCCGGCACCGACAACACGGTCGCCTCCGACGGCACGAGCACCTACAGCCGCGACCCGTCGGGCGCCCTGACAGGCGAGTCCTCGGCGACCGGCGCCACCCTGGCCTGGACCGACCTGCACACGGACGTCATCGGCCAGTTCACGGCGACCGGCACCACCCTGACCGGCTCGGCGAGCTACGACCCGTGGGGCACGACCACCGCCTCCACCCTGACCGGCAGCGCCGGCTACCAGAGCGAGTACACCGACCCGGCGACAGGCAACGTGAACATGCACGCCCGCTGGTACAGCCCGGGGACGGGGGGCTTCGACTCGGCGGACACGGTGGACAATCCGGCGGTCGGGGACAGCGCCAACGCGAACGACTACGCCTACGCGAACGACACGCCGATGACCGGGACGGACCCGAGCGGGCACTGCTTCTGGGACGCGTGCATCGGAGAAGCGGAGGGCGCCTACCTCCTGGGCGCGGCCCTGATCAGCACCTGCATCGAGTACTGCTCGGCGCTTTCCAGGACCATCTCCGACGCCCTGTCCTCCTCCAGTTCCTCGTCGCACAGCCACACTTACTCCTCCTCGGCCGCCGCCGGCCACGCTGCCGCCCACGGCCGTACCTGCGCCCAAACCCATTCCTACTCGTTCTGCGAGTCCCTCCAGAGCAGCGGCTCGTCCAGCACGGGCCGGGGTGGCGGAAACGGCGGAGGCGGCTCCGGCGGCGGCACGTGCTACTCCTGCGGCGGTGGCGGAGTCAGCCCTGCGGAAGCGGCCGCGGCGGCGGCCAGGGCAGCGGCGGCTGCGGCAGCGGCCGAGGCCGCCCGCCGCGCGGCGATCCGCGCCCACGCCATCAAGATCACCGCGTCCATCGGCAAGTCGACCCTGAAGGTCCACTCGATCTCGGCAGCTGCCGAGCCCCCGACCACAAAGATCAACATTGGGAACTCGGTGCGCAACGCGGCCTCGGCGGTCGCTGCGGGGCTCACGACAGCTGCCGTCTGCGTGGTGACCGGCGCCTGCGCTCCACGGGACGACGAGTCGTCCACCTGCGCGACGAACGGTGACGGGTGGGTCGACTATCAGAGCACCGATACATCGCACGGCAACCGGGCCCAAGGCGTCACGGCGTGCCTCACCGAGCAGTATCTGGACGACCATCCGGGATCGGACACGACCCAGGACACTCGTCCGCCCGGCTACGACTGGGCCCGGCGATACGCCCGACACCTCGGCGCCGTGCCCCGGGTGTCGGTGAACAACTGCCACCTCCTCGGTAGCCAGCTCTCCGGCTCCGGAACCGACCTGAGGAACCTGTCGACCTGCGGTCGTGATGCCAACGCCTACCCGAAGCGAGGTGGTCTGGGAGCTATGGACAACATGGTTCAATTCGAGAACCAGGTGCAGGCCCAAGTGGAGAAGGGCGAGACGGTCCTGTACTCCGTCCACCCCACATATTCGGGCAATCGCGTCACGCCGGAGGCGTACGAGATGACGGCCACAGCCTGGGACCGAGATGGCAACCTGGTCGGAACCACGATACGCAGCGTGCCCAACCTGATGAACACGCCACGGGGCTGGCGCAACCTGGGCACCGTGGTGGACACGCGCACCGGCAGGGATGTCCCGACCTCATGACCAACGGATCCGATCGATACGAGAGGACATCATGCACTGGGCTGTGGAAGAGCTGAGCCGGGTTGTGCAGCCGCCCTCGGACGGCGGCGACACGGTCGACTGGGATGCTCTGCGCGCTGAGACGGGATGGGAGCTCCCGGCTGACTATCGCGACTTTGTCGCGGCGTACGGGCTGGGTTCGATCAGCGACTCGATCGGCATCCTTACGCCCCCATTCGACGGCTATCCATACGGCGACCACCTGCTCTACGGCGTTCAGTGGCCGCCGGTTGACGGGACGTTGACCTGGGCGTCGAACGAAGCTGGTGACGACTTCCTTTGGCGGTGCGCCGGTGAGCCCGACAAGTGGCGAGTGGTCGTCAGGCCCAGGGACCGCCGCCGGGACCACGAGTACGACATGGGAATGGCGGAGTTCCTGCTTCGCCTGGTGAGGGGCGACATCCGTCCGCCGCTCGGGGCCCGGCTTGATCTGCCGGCCGCGTTCGAATCCTGGCGCGAGGAAGAACGGAGCCTGCTCGACGAGGACGGTGATCTTGAAGGCTTCTGACCGTGCCCACCGCCCGTCTCGTGAACGGTGGTGGGTCGTTCTCGGCGCGGGTGTCGCAGTGCTCCTGGCCGTGGCCGGTGTCGTGGCGCTGCTCCTGCCCTCGGAATCCAGCGAGGACGCGACGCCGCCCGTGCCGGTGTCGCACGTCGACACCGCCACCCGAGCCTGTCTCCTGACGTCCACTGACACGGACACGACGGGCACCTGGGCGGCGATGCAGAAGGTGGCCAGGACACGCGACACGAACATCGTCGTGCAGCGTTACCGCCTGCCTACGTCGGCGAACGCCGCCGCCTACGTCAACACCCTCGTCCAGCTCCGCTGCTCCACGATCGTCACCACGGGCACCGGGGCCCGCTCCGCCGTGGCGTCCCGTCTGGTCGACGGACACATCCCGAACGTCCGCTTCGTGGTCGTCGCCGAACAGCCGGTGTCGGGTGCAACGCATCTGAGCCCGGACTCGGTGAGCACATCGGCCCTGACTCGGGCGGTAATGCGCTGAGCGGCGCGAACCGGTACCTCTGACCGGGAGCCCGATCTCGAAACACCTTCACCTCCATCGGGTCGACGTCCTGCACGCCATGCTCAAACACCGCGTCATCTACGAGCCGACACACGAACAAGCCGCCTGATCAAGAACACAGACCTTGACCAAAGAGATAAGAGCACCCCCCCGACTGGGAAGAGACCGAGGACCGTCCACCCTGCTCACCGGCGACTGCTGGCCCTGCCCTCTGTCCCGGTCTCGACGGACACGACGGGCGCCTGGGCGGCGAAGCGGGGGCCAGGATGCGCGACACGGACATCGGGGAGCGGTGTTACCGCCTGCCCACGTCGGCGAACGCCGTCGCCTGTGTCAACACCCGAGCCTGGCGGTGACGCTCGTTTGACGCTCTGACTTCATGGGTTCTCGCGCGGTTCCGCATCGGGTGCTTCCGTCGCCTGGAGGCGCGCTGTTGTGGGGCAACACCATCGAGGGCGACCAGTTGTTCCTGGTCGACCGAGGCGGAGGCCGGTCGCAGCTGGGCCGACTGGTATGACATGGACCTGCAGTTCGGCATGTGGTTTCGGACGTCCCAGTGACTGAACGCCAGGCATTTCAGGTGAGGCCCTCGGCTTGTTGACGAGGGGTCTCACGGCTCAACTCGTCAGCCAGGGGGCCTCGTTGGCTACCTGTCCTTGCGCACTCGACCTGCCGCACCGCGCCCTGCGCGTGCACCTCGAAGCTCATGCCGTAGTCATTGCCGCACACTTCACATCTCGCCATGCGCCACAGGGTGGGCCGTCCACCCGGCACGGGCGAGCGGGCGCGGGGCGAGTCGCGCCCCAATCACCCGTCCGTACGGTCAGTCCGCCTGCTCGACATCCCGGAGGAGCTGCCCGAAGGCCGCCTCGTCGACCACCGGGGTGCCGAACTGCCGGGCCTTGAGCACCTTCGAGGTGCCCGAGTCCGGGTCGTTCGTGACGAGCAGGCTGGTCAGCCGGGACAGGCTCGTCGCGACATGCAGCCCGGCCTCCACGGCCCGGTCCTCCAGCAGCTCGCGCTCGACGGACGTGTCCCCGGAGAACGCGATCCGCATGCCCTGCTTGAGCGGCCTGCCGTCCTCGAACCGCCCCGGGTTCGGGTACGGGCACGCGGGCCGCTTGCGCGCGGGGCGCCAACTGCCCGCCCCGTAGCCGCTGTAGCCGCCCCCCTGGTGCCCGATCCGGGGCGCGGGCCGGTCGGCGGTCCACTCGGTCAGCGGCCGGCACTCGTGCAACGGCAGCCGTACGCCGGTTTGCGCCGCCGCCCGCAGGCTCGGCCGGAACGCCTCGGCGAGCACGCGCGCGTCGTCCAGCGCGTGGTGCGCGCGCTGCTGCACGACACCGAAGTGCGCCGCGAGGGACTCCAGCTTGTGGTTGGGCAGCGGCAGGGCCAGCTCCTTGGAGAGCGCGATGGTGCACAGCCGCTGACGGACCGGCGGCTCGATCGCCACGCGCGCGTACTCCCGCGCGATCATCTGCCAGTCGAAGACCGCGTTGTGCGCGACCAGCACCCGGCCCTCCAGGCGGGTCGCGAACTCCTCGGCGATGTCCTTGAAGAGGGGCGCGCCCTCCAGTACGTCACTCGTCAGACCGTGGATCCACACGGGGCCGGGATCGCGCTCCGGGTTGACCATCGTGTACCAGTGGTCCTCGACCTCGCCGAGCGCGTCCAGACGGTAGACGGCCGCGGAGATTATCCGGTCGTCCCGGGCCAGGCCGGTGGTCTCCACGTCGACGACCGCGTATCCCTGGGGATACGCGGCCGGCCACGGAGTGGCTGCGGACACTGCGGGCGCGTGGTCTTCGAGCATGGTCACTGAGGATACGGGCCGTCACTGACAGCCCCGTCCCTCAGGTGCCTTGTTCCGCCCACCCGTTCGGGTCCGCCGAACGCACGCACGCGTGGCTATGGACCTTTTGCCCGCCCGGTGCAAGCGTGCTGCCCGCCTGACGGATGACGGCCTACGAAGGGCGGTACGGCGTATGGCACGCGTACGGTACGGCGCACGGACCGAGGCGGAGATCGCCGCCGCACGCACAGCGAGCTCCAAGCTCCCCGACATCTGGTCCACCGGTGTGGTGGCCGTCTGGGAGAGCGACCCGGACGCGGTCGCGGCGGTCCTGCCGCCGCCCCTCAAACCCACCGGGCGGCCCCTGGTCCGTGTGAACATCAGCAAGGTCGAACTGACCGGATATCCCCTGGGCGCCGGCTCGTTCGCGGTCGCCGCCGCGCACGAGGGCGTCGAGGGCTGGTATCCACTGGTGATGCCGATGACCCACGAGCGGGCTCTCACCGGCGGCCGTGAGGTCTTCGGCGAACCCAAGAAACTCGGCGAGGTGACCGTCGAGCGGGTGGGTCTCGTCGTGCACGCCTCCCTGGCCCGGCACGGCATCGCCTTCGTAGAGGTCCGGGGCGCGGTCGGCGAGGAACTGCCCCTCCCCGGGCCGACACAGAAGACCGACTTCTACTTCAAGTTCCTTCCCGCGGTGGACGGTTCGGGCTTCGACGCCGACCCCGTGCTCGTGCACTGCCTGCGCAACGAGAAGGTCCGCCGACTGGAGCGCGTCACCGGAGACGTCGTCCTGCGCGAGTCCATGTACGACCCGGTGGCCGACCTCCCCGTGCGCACCCTCGTCGACATCACCATCGGCGAGAAGGCCAGCGACCAGCGCGGCAAGGTCGTCGAACGGGTCGACGCGCGGGCCCTGTTGCCGTACATCCACCAGCGCTACGACGACCCGCAGCAGATCCATGACGGACCGCCGGAGGGGAGTGTGTGATGGAGCTGACGGAGGGGCAGGTCGCCGTCGTCACCGGGGCCGCGAGCGGGATCGGACTCGCGATGGCACGGCGGTTCGCGGCCGACGGGCTCAAGGTGGTGCTCGCCGACGTGGAGCAGGGCGCCCTCGACAAGGCCGCCGCCGATCTGCGCGCGGACGGTGCCGACGTGCACGCGCGCGTGGTTGACGTCGGCGTACGTCAACAGGTCCTGGATCTCGCCGAGTCGGCGTACGAGACGTACGGCGCCGTCCATGTCCTGTGTAACAACGCGGGGGTCGGCTCGGGTGCCGAGGGCCGGATGTGGGAGCACGAACCGAACGACTGGCAGTGGGCGTTCGCCGTCAACGTGTGGGGCGTCTTCCACGGCATCCAGGCGTTCGTGCCGAGGATGATCAAGTCGAATCAACCCGGTCATGTCGTCAACACGTCCTCCGGGGACGGCGGTATCGCCCCGCTGCCGACCGCCTCCGTGTACGCGGTCACCAAGGCGGCCGTCGTGACGATGACCGAGTCCCTGTACGCCCATCTCAGGGCGGAGCACGCGCGCGTGGGCGCCTCGGTGCTCTTCCCGGGGCCGCACATGCTGCGCACGGGCCTGTGGGAGTCGCACCGCAACCGGCCCGACCGGTACGCCAAGGAGCGCCCCCGGAGGACGCCCTACCGCAGCCTCGACCAGTGGGAGACCGCGATGAGGGAGGCGGGCAAGGAGGTCGCCTTCACGCCCGTCGAGGAGGTCGCCGACCTCGTCGTGGACGGGATCCGCGCGGACCGCTTCTGGCTGCTGCCCGAGAGCGAGCACAGCGACGCCCAGATCAGGGCCCGGGCGGCCTCGATGCTCGACCGGGCGAACCCGTCGTACCTCGAAAGCTTCATCCTGGACTGAGGGGGCCGTTGTGACCGACCAGGAGCCGTACCTGATCATCTCCTCCGACTGCCATGCCGGACTGCCCACCGAGGAGTACCGGCCCTATCTGGACGCCCGGTTCCACCGGGACTTCGACGAGTTCCTCGCCGGGCGCGACCGGCGCCGCGAGGAGATGACCCGGCTCGGCATCCGCAACGAGGCGTTCGCCACCAAGTGGTTCCAGGACAACGAGGAAGGCCTGCGCGGGGGTTGGGACACCGCGCAGCGCCTCAAGGAGCTGGACGGGGACGGGGTCGCCGCCGAGGTGGTCTTCCCGGACGCCGACGCCGTGGACAGCCGGACCGCCGCGCCCTTCGGCGTCGGTCTCGGCCTCTCCGGGGACCAGGACCCCGAGTTGGGCATGGCGGGCGCCCAGGCGCACAACCGCTGGCTCGCCGACTTCGTCTCCGAGAACCCCCAACGGCACTGCGGGGTCGCCCTGTTGCCGGTGACGGCTCCCACGGAGAAGGTCGTCGCGGAGATCCACCGTGCCAGGGAGTCAGGGCTCGGCGCCCTGATGATCCCCTCCATGTGGGTCGACAAGGAGCCCTACCACGACCGCCGTTACGACCCGGTGTGGGCAGCCGCCGCCGAGTGCGCGATGCCCGTACTGACCCACTCCGGGGCCGCGCCCCGCCACGAGTACGGCGACCACCTGGGCATCTACGTCAGCGAGGTCACCTGGTGGCCCGCCCGGCCGCTGTGGTTCCTCCTGTGGTCCGGGGTCTTCGAACGCCACCCGGGCCTCAAGTTCGGTGTCGCGGAGTCGGGTTGCTGGTGGCTGCCGAACCAGCTGTGGTTCATGGACCGCCTCTACCTGGGCGCCCACGGCGGCAAGAAGCTCTCCCCCTTCGCGGAGCTGAAACGGCCGCCGAGCGAGTACCTCGACCGGCAGATCTTCATCTGCGCCACAAACACCAAGCGCCGCGAACTGGCCCAGCGCTACGAGATCGGCGTCGACAACATCCTCTGGGGCAGCGACTTCCCGCACCCCGAGGGCACCTGGCCCGACACGCGCGCGTGGCTGAAGCGGACGTTCCACGACATCCCGGTGGACGAGACCCGCCGCATGCTGGGCCTGGCGGCGGCGGACGCCTTCGGCTTCGACACGGCGGCGCTGGAGCCGCTGGCCCGCCGTATCGGCCCCACCCCTGCCGAACTCGGCCAGCAGGACGACCAGGAGGCCGTGACGGCGTCCTGGGCGCGTTCACGCGAGGTCGGCCGGCACTGGCTGACCGACCACGACTTCCCTGTGCTGGGGGTGACGCCATGAGCGTTGCAGACTCTGTGAGTGAGGACCGGTACACGGTCGTCTCGGCCGACTGCCACGCGGGCGCCGATCTCCTGGACTACCGGCCCTACCTGGAGAAGCGCTACCACGACGAGTTCGACGCGTGGGCGGCCACGTACGTCAACCCGTACGAGGATCTCCTCGCCGACACGGCCGACAAGAACTGGAACTCCGAGCGGCGCATCGCGGAGCTGGAGCAGGACGGGATCGTCGCGGAGGTCGTCTTCCCGAACACCATCCCGCCGTTCTTCCCGTCCGGCTCGCTCATGGCGCCCGCGCCGACGCCCGAGGAGTTCGAGCGCCGCTGGGCCGGTCTGCGCGCCCACAACCGCTGGCTGGCCGACTTCTGCGGGGCTGCGCCGGGCCGGCGGGCGGGTGTCTTCCAGGTCCTCCTGAACGACGTCCAGGAGGCCGTCCAGGAGATCCGCCGGGCCGTCGCGGCGGGCCTCCGGGGCGGCCTGTTGCTGCCCGGTACTCCACCCGGCTCGGGACTGCCGGAGCTCCACTCGTCGACATACGACCCGATCTGGGCCGTGTGCGCGGAGCTCGGCGTCCCCGTCAACCACCACGCGGGCTCGGCGTCCCCGCCCCTCGGCGACGAACCGGCCGCCCGCGCGGTCTACATGGTCGAGACGACATGGTTCTCGCACCGCGCCCTGTGGCACCTCATCTTCGGCGGCGCCTTCCGCCGGCACCCGGACCTGAAACTGGTGCTGACCGAGCAGGGCTCCGGCTGGATACCCGGGGTGCTCGACATGCTGGACTACTACCACGGGCGTCTGGTCGCGGCTGCGGCGAAGGCGTCCACGGCGGAGTCCAAGTTCGGCGCGGGGCTGGCCGCCTCGATGGGCAAGGGCCCGTCGGAGGTCTGGCGCGACAACTGCTTCGTGGGCGCCAGTTTCATGCGCCCCCATGAGGTGCCCCTGCGCGAGCGCATCGGCATCGAGAAGATCATGTGGGGGAGCGACTATCCGCACGACGAGGGCACGTACCCGTACTCCAGGGAGGGCCTCCGCTTCGCCTACGCGCGCGTGCCGCGCGACGAGGTCGCGGCGATGATCGGCGGCAACGCGGCCCGCGTGTACGGCTTCGACCTCGACGTCCTGGACCCGATCGCGGCGAAGGTCGGCCCCACGGTACGCGAGATCGCGGAGCCGCTCGCCGAACCGCCGGCCGACGCGACGAGCCCGGTGTTCGCGCGAGGGGCGTCGGTACGGGTGTGGTGACACCCGGGGTGGAATCCTCCGGGGGTGACGGAAACCAACGGCGAGTCCCACTCCGAGGCCCACAACGGCAGCCTCGGCTCCCGCCTGAACTGGCTGCGGGCCGCGGTCCTCGGCGCGAACGACGGCATCCTGTCGACCGCCGGTCTCGTCGTCGGCGTGGCCGGTGCCACGGACGACCGCTCGGCACTGCTGACGGCCGGTCTCGCGGGTCTCCTCGCCGGTTCCATGTCGATGGCGGCGGGGGAATACGTGTCCGTCTCCACCCAGCGCGACTCGGAGAAGGCCGCCCTGGCCCTGGAGAGGCGCGAGCTGAAGGAGCAACCGGAGGCCGAACTGGAGGAGTTGACCGAACTCCTCCAGGACCGCGGCCTGACCCGTGAGGTGGCCATGGAAGCGGCGGCCCAGCTCACGGAACGCGACGCCCTGCGCGCCCACGCGCGCGTGGAGCTCAACATCGACCCCGACGACCTCACCAACCCCTGGCACGCGGCCTGGGCGAGCTTCCTGTCCTTCACGGCCGGCGCCCTGCTGCCCCTCCTGGCGATCGTTCTGCCCCCGGCAGGCTGGCGCCTCGGCGTCACCGTGCTCTCGTCCCTGGCGGCCCTCGTCCTCACCGGCTGGGCCGGCGCACGGCTCGGCGCGGCCGGTCCGAAACCGGCGATCGTGCGGAACGTGGCCGGTGGCGCGCTGGCGATGGCGGTGACCTATGCGGCGGGCACACTGCTGGGGGCGGCGGGGGTGTGACCGGTTGGCGGAGATCGCCAACAAGCAAGCGCGTACCCCAGGTAATACTTGTGGGTAACAACGTCTGGTCGTGGCCGATGCGCGGGCCTACGGTTCACCCATGCCGAACCTGCCCGACGCCGTGCTCTGGTCGATACCCGCCTTCGTACTGCTCACGGTGATCGAGATGATCGGCGTGCGCGTCCATCCCGACGAGGACGCGGCGGGCTACGAGGCGAAGGACGCCGCCACGAGCGTCGGCATGGGGCTCGGGAGCCTCGTCTTCGACTTCCTCTGGAAGATCCCGATCGTCGCGGTCTACACGGCGATCTACGAACTCACGCCGCTGCGCGTGCCCGTCCTGTGGTGGACGATCCCGCTGATGCTGCTCGGGCAGGACTTCTTCTACTACTGGTCCCACCGCGGCCACCACGTCATCCGCATCCTGTGGGCCTGCCACGTCGTCCACCACTCCAGCCGCAGGTTCAACCTCACCACGGCCCTGCGCCAGCCCTGGACGACCCTCACGGTATGGCCGTTCTACGTCCCGCTCATCGCCCTGGGAGTGCATCCCGCCGCACTCGCCTTCTGCTCCTCCGTGAACCTCGTCTACCAGTTCTGGATCCACACCGAGCGGATCGACAAGATGCCCCGCTGGTTTGAGTTCGTCTTCAATACGCCGTCCCACCACCGGGTGCACCACGCCTCCCAAGGCGGCTACCTGGACCGCAACTTCGGCGGCATCCTCATCGTCTGGGACCGGCTCTTCGGGTCGTTCGTGCCAGAGGTTGAGCGGCCCGTCTATGGGTTGACGAAGAACATCAACACATTCAACCCGATCAAGGTCGCCACCCATGAGTACGTCGCCATCGCCAAGGACCTGAAGGCGGCGACCAGTTGGCGCGAGCGCGCGGGGCGGGTGTTCCGGGGACCGGGCTGGACACCGGCGGCCGCGGTGGAACGGGCCGAGGAGTCCGTGGCCGCGTGAGAGCGTCCCGGGCGCTGTCGGGTGCCTTCGTCCTCGTCACCGCCCTCGACCTCGTCTCCCTCGTCGTGGGCTTCCGCGCCGGCCATCTGGTCACCAAACCGCTGATCATGCCGCTGCTCGCCGCGTTCGCCGCCCGCGCGGGCGGCCCTCGGCTCCTGGTCGCCGCCCTGCTGTGCGGCTGGGGCGGCGACGTCCTGCTGCTCTCGGACACCGGCCCCGCCTTCATGGCCGGGATGGCCTCCTTCGCCGCCGGTCACGTCTGCTACCTCGTCCAGTTCCGGCGCCATGGTCCGCCACGCGCACGTGTGGGGCTGCTCGCCGTCGGCTACGCGGTCGCCCTCGTCACCCTGGTCGTCCTGTTGTGGCCCGACCTGCCGTCAGGCCTCCGTGTCCCCGTCGCCGGCTACAGCACTCTTCTGACCGCCATGGCGTACACCGCGGCCACCAGGCTCGGCCCTGTCGCCGGGCTCGGCGGGCCGCTCTTCATGCTCTCCGACACCCTGATCGCGACCGGCGTCGCCGACTGGCCGCAGCTGCCCCGGCCCGACTTCTGGATCATGCTCACCTATGCGGCGGCCCAGTTCCTGCTGGTCCGGGGCGCCCTCGATGCGCGGCCCGCACCGGTGGCGGCGTACCGTGAAGTGCGCTCGACCACCCCCTGAGCGCACCGCACCAGCACACCAGAGACGAGAAGGATCCTCGCCATGCGCGCCACCACCATCCACGCCCCGTTCGACATGCGCGTGGAGGACGTGCCCGAGCCCCTGGTGCAGCTGCCCACCGACGCCGTGGTCCGGGTGCTGCGCGCCTGCATCTGCGGCAGCGACCTGTGGGCGTACCGCGGTGAGGCGGCCCGGCAGCCGGGGCAGCGGATCGGGCACGAGTTCCTCGGGATCGTGGAGGAGACGGGCTCCGAGGTGAACGGCGTCAAGGCCGGTGACCTCGTGGTCGCGCCCTTCATGTGGTCCGACGGCGTCTGCGACTACTGCCGCGAGGGCCTCACCACCTCCTGCGTGCACGGCGGCTTCTGGGGCGCCGTGGGCTACGACGGCGGCCAGGGCGAGGCGGTACGCGTGCCCTTCGCCGACGGCACCCTCGTACGGCTGCCGAAGGAGGCCGCCTCCGACGACCACCTGCTGTCCGCGCTGCTGACCCTGTCGGACGTCATGGGCACCGGCCACCACGCGGCCCTCGGCGCGGGGGCCCGCAAGGGTGCCACCGTCGCCGTCGTGGGCGACGGAGCCGTCGGCCTGTGCGCGGTGCTCGCCGCCAAGCGTCTCGGCGCCGAGCGGATCATCGCGCTCGGCCGTCACACGACCCGCACGGACATCGCCCGCCGCTTCGGCGCCACCGACGTCGTCGCCGAACGCGGCGAGGCCGCCGTCGAGGCCGTCCGCGAACTCACCCGAGGCCAGGGCGCGCACGCCGTCGTCGAGGCCGTCGGCACCGAGCAGTCCATGCGTACGGCCGTCAACGTCACGCGCGACGGCGGTGCGATCGGCTTCGTCGGCGTGCCGCACGGCAGCGGCACGGGTCTCGACCTCGGGGTCATGTTCGACCGGAACATCGCGCTGCGCGGCGGGGTCGCGCCGGTCCGTGCGTACATCCCGGAACTGCTGCCCGACATCCTGGACGGCACCATCGACCCCTCGCCCGTCTTCGACCTGACGGTCGGACTGGAGGGCGTCCCCGACGGCTACAAGGCGATGGACGAGCGCACGGCCCTGAAGGTCCTGGTCACCAACAGTTGATCAATGCCAGCGGATCGGCAGCGGCAACGCCGTCAACAGTCCGGAGACCATGACCACCACCCCCAGGGCGACGACCTCGGCCCGCGCGGGTGAGCAGGCGGTCAGCGGATCGGCGGCCCGCCGCAACCGGTACCGCGACCACAGCGCGAGGACGGCGACGGTGGCGACGAGGATCACCTTGGCGAGCAGGGTGCGCCCGTACGCCGTCGTCGTCAGCTGGTCCAGGATCGTGCCGACCGGCATCCGGCGCAGCGAACTCCACACCCCTGTCGCGGTGATCGCGGCGAGCAGCACGGCGGCCACGCGCGCGTAGAGCCCCAACAACGCGGCCCCGGCCTCCTCGCCCCGCCACGTCCGCAGGGTCCGCAGCACGTGCAGCAGACCGCCCACCCAGAGCGCCGCACACGTGAGGTGCACCAGGGTCAGCTCGGAGCCGACCAGCGGGCTGTGCTCGCTCGTCGGATGCGCGCGCAGCGCCTCCGCGACGACCACGGCGGCGAGCGGCCACACCTGGATGCCGGGCCGGCGCGAGCGGGCGCACAGGGCCGCCACGGCGAACGCGTTGACCTCCAGGAGCGCCAGCTTGCCGTCACGGGACTGGTAGAGGCCGCCGACGTCGATCTGGGCGAGGCCGCTCGGCACCAGGTTGCCCGTCGCCACGACCGACGCGAGCCCCAGCGCGGCGACGAAACCGGCACCGGCCGCGTACGGCGCCCAACTGCGGGGGCCGTTCGAGGGAGCACCGGGCACGGTACGGGCCAGCCGGTTCACGAACAGCTCACCCAGGGGGACGCACAGGGCCCCGAACAGCACCGCCCGCAGCAGCGCGATGCCGCCGACACCGGGCGCGGCGGCCTCCCCGGTGCCGTGCAGTGCGGCGGACGGCCCGAGCAGCGGGATCAACGCGGCGAGCCCCACCAGGGCCAGTACGGCGACGGCCCGACGCGTACCGGGGCGCCGCCCGGAGCCGCTCGTGCCGGCCGCCTCGACAGTCGGTCGTATCAAGGTCACCCCACGATCTTCACCAGCCGTCACATAACCGGGCAAGTGCAACAAAACAACTGGCGGAACGGTATTCCGCTCATAGGTACGTTTCCGGCCGACCCCCGGATCAAGCCCAACGAGCCGCGTCAGTGCCCCAACGACCCGGCGGACGCGCCCAGTTCGCGGGCCCGCCGGTGAAGGAGACCGGCGACAGCGCGTGCCGCAGCCGCCCGATACCGCTGCCCGTCTCGACCAGCCAGGCGTCGGGCAGGTTGTACGCCGTCCCGCTCTCCTCGTGCGCCGTTCCGTCCCGCCAGTGTGCCGCCGGGCTGCTCGCGTACGCCGTCCCGCCGTGCTTGTCCGCCGCCCGGCCCTCCCCGTGTCCCGTCCGGCCCTGCTTGCCCTCGTGCGCCGTTCCGGCCACCGCTTCTCCGGCCGCAACCCCTCTCCGCTCGCCCCCGCCCGTCGTCAGCCAGGCCGCGGTCCGCGCGAGTGCCAGCCGCAGGACGAGGCTGTGGCCCTGCTCCGACTGTTCCGTGAGCGCCCGCAGCACGGCCGCCGCGAGGAGATACCCGGTCCCGTGGTCGAGGGCCTGCGCGGGCAGCGCACCGGGCCGCGCCGGCGACCCCTCGACCGCCGCGATACCGGTGGCGACCTGCACCAGGCTGTCGAACCCGCGCCGGCCGCCCCACGGCCCGTACGCGCCCCACGCCGACAACTGCGCCACGACCAGCCCGGACCTGCGGCCGACCAGGGCCTCGGGGGAGAGCCCGAACCGGTCCAGAGCGCCGGGCCGGTACCCGGTGACGACCACGTCCGCCCGTGCGAGCAACTCCTCGAAGGCCCGCCGGTCGGCCGCCGTGCCGAGGTCCAGCCGAGTCGACCGCTTCCCGAAACCGGTGTCCGCGTGTGCGTCGGGGTCCTCCGGCAACTGCGGGGCGTCCACGCGCAGCACGTCCGCGCCCAGCAGCGCCAGCGTGCGGGTGGCCACCGGGCCCGCGATCACCCGGGTCAGGTCGAGCACGCGCACCCCGGCGGCGGGCAGCAACGGGTCGCCGTCGAGCGGCGGGAGTTCGCGCGCGCGTGCGGTGCCGAGCCGCTCGCGCTCGACGAGCGGTCGCCCGGCCACCGCGGCCCCCTGCGGGTGCGCGGCCCACTCCTCCGCCGTCCGCAACGCGACCGCGAGACCTCCGGCGCCGAACACCGCGGTCTCGACCTCCAGGGCGGACCGCTCGGCGAGCACGCCGGCCACGTCCTCGACCGACGCGTCCTCCGGCAGCTTCAACGCGCCCAGCAGCCGCGCCCGGTGGTGCGGATAGTTCGCGTGGGTGCGGACCCAGCCGTCGGCTGTCCGCCAGAACCGTGACAGCGGCGCGAACGTGACCGGCGCCC
Organism: Streptomyces sp. NPDC088350; assembly: GCF_044753545.1. Lineage (NCBI taxonomy): Bacteria > Bacillati > Actinomycetota > Actinomycetes > Kitasatosporales > Streptomycetaceae > Streptomyces > Streptomyces sp. NPDC088350. Next base: position 602,958 of record NZ_JBIVNL010000007.1, read on the forward strand.
GCCCGTCGATCAACAGATGCCGCTCACTGACGAACGCCGTGGCGACGGCCCCGTCGTCCACCCGCACCCCGGGCACCTCCGCGAGCCCGGCCCGCCGCGCTCCCAACTCGGCGGCGGCCAACGCGCACGCTCCCACGCAGGCCCGCGCCAACTCCCGTACGGGAAGCCGCGCTTCGAGCGCCCCCTGGCGCACGACGGTCGAGACACCTGAGACCAGGGCGGGATCGCCGCCCGTCGCTGCCCATGCCACCTTGATGTCAGTCATGATTGAACTATGCAGTATTGATTCAATCAATATATGTAGGGATGCCTGTACGCACGAACGGGCCGGGCGGAGATCCGCCCGGCCCGTCGACGGGTGTCTTGTCTACTTCACCGCCCGCAGTGCGTTGACGATGCCGAACCCGTAGAAGCCGTTGACGCGCTTGCCGCCCACGCAGGTCGCGTCCACGACGCCGTCGCCGTTGGTGTCGTACGGGTCGGTCGGGCAGCCCGGGTTGTCCGCCTCGGCCTTCAGCAGCGCCTGCAACTGCGCCGGAGTGGCGTACGGGTGGGTGGACTTCAGCAGCGCGGCCACGGCGGCGACGTGCGGGGTCGCCATCGAGGTGCCCTGGAGGTAGCCGTACGTGTTGTTCGGCAGCGTGGACAGGATGCGGCCGTTCTTCGACGGGGTGTCCGGGATCTGCCGCGCGTCCCCGCCCGGCGCCGACACGTCGATCACGCCCTGGCCGTAGCTGGAGAAGTACGACTTGGCCTTCTTGACGCCGACCGAGCTGACCGTGACGATGCCCGGCAGCTGGGTCGGCACGTCGAAGCACTCGTGCGGGTCGACCGTCCGCGTCACCGCGGTCGAGTCGTCGGGGCTGGAGTCGTCGACCAGGGCGTCCGAGTCGAGGTCGTCGTTGGAGTTGCCGGCCGCGGCGACATTGAGCGTGCCCTTGCTCTGGGCGTACAGCTGGGCCCTGTTGACAGCGTCCACGATGGCACGTTGATCGGGATCGTCCATGCAGTTGTACAGCCAAGGATCAACGTAGTAGCTGTTGTTGGTGATCTCCACGCCGTGATCCGCGGCGAACACGAACGCGCAGACCACGCTCTCCGGGTAGAACAGCTGACTCGAGTCCGGCTCGGCCACCGTGATCCCGGAGACCTTCACACCCGGCGCGACCCCCGCCACACCGATGCCGTTGCGGGCGGCGGCGATCTCACCCGCGACATGCGTGCCGTGGTAGTGGGCGGAGTCCACGGGGCGCCAGGAGCCGTATGTCGTGTCCGCCTTGCCGCCCACGCAGTTCGCGGACTGCGAGGGGGAGAAGTTCGGGGCGATGTCCGGGTGGGTGTCGTCGACGCCGACGTCGATGACGGCGACCGTCACGCTCTTGCTGCCCGGGTTGATCTTCGCGGCCTTGTCGGCACCGATCGCGGGCAGGTCCCACTGGTCGGCCTCAAGAGGCTCGCTGTCACCGGCGGCAGCGGAGGCCCTCGCCGTCTTCGCGGCCTGCTCCTTGGAGAGGTACTGCACCGAGCCCTCGTCGGTCGTCGAGGCCAGGCTCAGCGGCGCGGTGCGCGTGGCACCGGCCGACTGCACACCGCGCACCTTGCGGATGACCGTCCCGAAGTCGGGGTTCGCCGAGTGCACGACGATCACACCGATCTTCTCGTACGTCACCACGATGGTGCCGCCGGCCGCATTGATCGCCTTCTTGACCGAGTTGATCGTCCAGTGGTCCAACCGAGTGTTGACCACATACGCGAGGCTGGGCGCGTCAGCGGTCTGCGCGGTGGTCCCCGCGACCGGGACCGCCGAGGCCGCCGACGGAAGGAAGCCGAGCGAGGCGGTCAGCGACAGCACGACCGGGACGGCCAGGGCGAGCCGGCGTCTGGGGCGCAGATGAGCCATGGGATCTCCACATCATCCGAAAACGAAACGGCCCGAGACGTGGTGGCGCGCTCGGGCAGGTACATGACGAGTGGTGCAGACCTGAAGTTATCTCCCGTGGCGGCCGGCCAGCAATGATTTCCCAAAGGCGACTACCGAAAGAAGTCAAAGGCGTTGAACCGGTCGACGTGTCGCGCCGTGCCCTTGGGCAGGAAGCGCCAAGTCCGATCAGAACCCGCAGCTCCGCAACGCGAGGAGACACCGTGGCCACCGAGACACCGCCACCCTCGAAAGCCGAACGCAAACTCCCGACCACCGAGGAGTTCGAACAGGTCCAGGAGAGCGCGGAGTTCGCCGAACTGCGCCACGCCCACCGCTCGTTCGCGTTCCCGCTGACCGTCGCCTTCATCGCCTGGTACCTCCTGTACGTCCTGCTGTCCAACTACGCGGGCGACTTCATGGACACCAAGGTCGTCGGCAACATCAACGTCGCCCTCGTCCTGGGCCTCGGCCAGTTCCTGACCACGTTCCTCATCGCCTGGTGGTCCGCGCGGTACTCCGCCACGAAGCTCGACCCCAAGGCCGATGCCATCAAGTCCCGGATGGAGGGCGGCGCATGAGCCCCGCGATCACCCTGGCCGCCGGCGAGGCGAGCCAGCACCGGCCGCTGATCATCACCCTGTTCGCGGTCTTCGTCGCCGCGACACTCGTCATCACCGTATGGGCGGGCCGTCAGACCAAGAGCGCCGCCGACTTCTACGCGGGCGGCCGCCAGTTCACCGCCTTCCAGAACGGCCTCGCCGTCTCCGGCGACTACATGTCCGCCGCGTCCTTCCTGGGGATCGCGGGCGCCATCGCCCTCTTCGGCTACGACGGCTTCCTGTACTCCATCGGCTTCCTGGTCGCCTGGCTGGTCGCCCTGCTCCTGGTGGCCGAACCGCTGCGCAACTCCGGCCGCTACACCATGGGCGACGTCCTCGCGTACCGCATGCGCCAGCGCCCGGTCCGTACGGCGGCCGGCACCTCGACCATCGTGGTGTCGATCTTCTACCTGCTGGCCCAGATGGCCGGCGCGGGCGTCCTGGTCTCCCTGCTCCTCGGCATCACCACCGACGCCGGCAAGATCGGCATCGTCGCCCTGGTGGGCGTCCTGATGATCGTGTACGTCACCATCGGCGGCATGAAGGGCACCACCTGGGTCCAGATGGTCAAGGCCTGCCTGCTCATCGCGGGTGCCCTGCTGCTGACCTTCCTGGTGCTGCTGAAGTTCAACTTCAACGTCTCCGACCTGCTCGGCAAGGCCGCCTCCAACAGCGGCAAGGGCTCCGCCTTCCTGAACCCCGGCCTCAAGTACGGCGCCACCGGCACCACCAAGCTGGACTTCATCTCCCTGGGCCTGGCCCTGGTCCTCGGCACCGCGGGTCTGCCGCACATCCTGATCCGCTTCTACACGGTGCCGACCGCCAAGGCCGCCCGTAAGTCGGTCATCTGGGCCATCGGCCTGATCGGCGCCTTCTACCTGATGACCTTGGCCCTCGGCTTCGGCGCGGCGGCACTGATCAAACCCGACGAGATCATCGCCTCCAACAAGGCGGGCAACACGGCGGCCCCCCTCCTGGCCCTCCATCTGGGCGGCGTCGACTCCAACTGGGGCGCCATCCTCCTGGCCACCATCTCGGCGGTCGCCTTCGCCACGATCCTCGCGGTCGTCGCCGGCCTGACCCTGGCCTCGTCCTCCTCGTTCGCCCACGACATCTACGCGAACGTCATCAAGCGGGGCCAGGCCACGGAGAAGCAGGAGATGTCCGCCGCCCGCTACGCCACGGTCGGCATCGGCGCCGTCTCCATCGTCCTCGGCGCCCTCGCCCGCGACCTGAACGTCGCCGGCCTGGTCGCCCTCGCCTTCGCGGTAGCCGCCTCCGCCAACCTCCCGACGATCCTCTACAGCCTCTTCTGGAAGCGCTTCACCACTCCAGGAGCCCTGTGGTCGATCTACGGCGGTCTGGTCACCGCGGTCGGTCTGGTCCTGTTCTCGCCCGTGGTCTCGGGCAAACCCGCGTCGATGTTCCCCGGCGTCGACTTCCACTGGTTCCCCCTGGAGAACCCGGGCATCATCTCCATCCCCGTCGGCTTCCTGCTGGGCTGGCTCGGCACGATCCTCTCCAAGGAGGAGCCGGACACCGCCAAGTACGCGGAACTGGAGGTACGGTCCCTGACCGGCACCGGAGCCCACTGATCCGCTCCGAGTCCCCCCACGCCGACGGCCGCGTCGTAGATCCCTACGACGCGGCCTCGTCGTACCTCGTGGGATCGGGCCGCTCTCGTTGTCAGTGGTGTCGCGTAGGCTCGCAGGTGTCGGAAAACATGCGATCAAAATCGAGGGAGGGGGCCCACGTGCTCATCGACACCTATGGCCGAGTGGCCACCGACCTGAGGGTTTCGCTGACCGACCGGTGCAACCTCCGGTGTACGTACTGCATGCCCGAGGAGGGCCTGCAGTGGCTGGCGAAGCCCGACCTCCTCACGGACGACGAGATCGTCCGCCTGATCGACATCGCGGTCACCTCCCTCGGTATCGAGGAGGTCCGCTTCACCGGCGGCGAGCCCCTGCTGCGCCCCGGCCTGGTCGGCATCGTCGAGCGGGTCGCGGCCCTGGAGCCCCGCCCGCAGATGTCCCTCACGACCAACGGCATCGGCCTCAAGCGCACGGCGACCGCCCTGAGGAAGGCGGGCCTGGACCGGGTCAACGTCTCCCTGGACACCCTGCGCCCGGACGTCTTCAAGACCCTCACCCGCCGCGACCGCCTCAAGGACGTCCTCGCCGGCCTGGAAGCCGCCCACGACGCGGGCCTGACCCCGGTGAAGATCAACTCGGTGCTGATGCCGGGACTCAACGCCGACGAGGCCCCGGACCTGCTGGCCTGGGCCGTCGAGCGCGACTACGAACTGCGCTTCATCGAGCAGATGCCCCTGGACGCCCAGCACGGCTGGAAGCGCGACGGCATGGTCACGGCCGGCGACATCCTCGCCTCCCTCCGCACCCGCTTCGAGCTGACCCCCGAAAGTTCCGACGAACGCGGCTCGGCCCCGGCCGAACGCTGGATCGTGGACGGCGGCCCGCACCGCGTGGGCGTCATCGCCTCGGTCACCCGCCCGTTCTGCGGAGCCTGCGACCGCACCCGCCTCACCGCCGACGGCCAGATACGCAACTGCCTGTTCGCCCGCGAGGAGACCGACCTCCGCACCGCCCTGCGCTCCGACGCCCCCGACGCCGAGATCGCCCGCATCTGGCGCCTGGCGATGTGGGGCAAGAAGGCGGGCTCGGGCCTGGACGACCCGTCGTTCCTCCAGCCCGACCGCCCGATGTCCGCGATCGGCGGCTGAGCGACCCCCGCAGGCCCGCAAGGCTTACGAACCCTCGGGCGCTTCCCAGTCCTCGAACTTGACGACGTCCTTCAGGAATGCGCGTACACCGAGGAACTGGGAGAGATGCTCGCGATGCTCCTCGCACGCGAGCCACGTCTTGCGTCGCTCCGGCGTATGGATCTTCGGGTTGTTCCACGCGAGGACCCACACGGCGTCGGAGCGGCAGCCCTTCGCGGAGCAGATCGGTGTCTCGTCACTCACGGGAACTCACGGAATTCGTCTCACAGATGCGCTGAAAAGGCGACGCCGAGCAGCCACGGGGGGAGCTGCCCGGCGTCGGTCTGTCGCTCCGACGGGGGATGCGGAGCGCGTACGAAGTATGTCACGGGTAACCGGTCGCTCGGCACCGGAACAACATGATTGATCTGAGCTTTTCTTGAGCTCGATGCGGAGCCGACTTCCGTTTCTGGCACGTTCGCCATGGTCACGACCGGTCGTACGGTTCGCCTCCCGCACCCGGCGTCGGCTCGGGCACGGCCCCTTCCGGGACGGGTTCCGCGAACGCCCCGTCGGAGCGCGGCGGTGCGATCATCGGCCGCAGCGGAGCGGTGACGAACGTCGACGGAAGCCCCGGCGCGTTCTCCCGCCCGGCGTTCGCGATCACCACGGCGACATAGGGAAGCAGCACACCGAGCACCAACGCGACGATCGCGACGTGCCGTTCGACGTTCCACAACGAGACGGCGAGGATCACCGACGCCGTACGGATCGACATCGAGATGACGTACCGGCGCTGCCGACCGCGGATGTCCTCCGCGAGTCCCGTCCGGGCTCCGGTGATCCGGAACACCTGGGCGTTGCCTTCGCCGTGCAGCTTCCGCATCACATTCCACCATCCGCCCGCATCGGACTCTCCCCGGCCCGCACACCGGTTCGCACCCGATCCGGGAACCGGGCCCCGACACGTCCTACGTTACGCCGCGCCTCCGCCGCCTTCGAGACCGGGGGACCTCCGGTCCGGGCGACGGATCTGCGCCGTAGCGCGTATGGCCGTACCCGACATGCGCCGTACGGCGACCGGACCCACACTTGGCGTAATGCTCACGTCGAACGTCGAGCTGTACGTCGAGCCGTACAAGGAGGCAGCCATGGGCTGGTTGTGGGCGATCATCGTGGGATTCGTGCTGGGCCTGATCGCGAAGGCGATCATCCCGGGCAAGCAGCACAGTCCGCTCTGGCTGACCACCATCTGCGGCATTCTCGGCGCCATCGTCGGCAACGCGATCGCCCGAGCGGCCGGCGTCGACGCGACCAGCGGCATCGACTGGAGCCGCCACGCGTTCCAGCTCATCGCCGCGATCATCATCGTCTTCGTGGTCGACATGGCCTACATGGCGACAATCGGCAAGAACAAACAACGAGCCTGACAGTCGTATGACGAGGGGTGGTCTCCCGAACCGGGAGACCACCCCTCGTCATACCTCAAGCACTCACGCGCCCGTGACCTCCACCGCGGCAAGGTTCTTCTTCCCCCGCCGAAGCACCAGCCACCGCCCGTGCAGCAGATCTTCCTTCGCCGGCACGGCATCCTCGGCGGCGACCTTCACGTTGTTCACGTACGCGCCGCCCTCCTTCACCGTGCGGCGGGCTGCGGACTTGCTCGCCACCAGGCCGACCTCGGCGAACAGGTCGACGACCGGGCCGAGTTCGGCGACCTGGACATGCGGCACCTCGGAGAGCGACGCGGCCAGCGTCCGCTCGTCCAGCTCCGCCAGCTCGCCCTGCCCGAAGAGCGCCTTGGACGCGGCGGTCACCGCGGCCGTCTGCTCGGCTCCGTGCACCAGCGTCGTCAGCTCCTCGGCGAGCGCGCGCTGGGCGGCGCGGGCCTGGGGACGCTCCTCGGTCTGCCGCTCCAGCTCCTCGATCTCCTCGTGGGACCGGAAGCTGAAGATGCGCAGGAACTTGGAGACGTCCCGGTCGTCCGCGTTCAGCCAGAACTGGTAGAAGGCGTACGGCGTGGTCATCTCGGGGTCGAGCCAGACCGTGCCGGACTCCGTCTTGCCGAACTTGGTGCCGTCGGCCTTCGTGATCAGCGGGGTGCCGAGCGCGTGCACCACGGCCTCCGGGTCGACCCGGTGGATCAGGTCGGTGCCGGAGGTGAGGTTGCCCCACTGGTCGCTGCCGCCGGTCTGGAGCGTGCACCCGTGCCTGCGGTACAGCTCCAGGAAGTCCATGCCCTGGAGGATCTGGTAGCTGAACTCGGTGTAGCTGATGCCCGCGTCGGAGTTGAGCCGACGGGAGACGGCCTCCTTCGCGATCATCTTGTTGACCCGGAAGTGCTTGCCCACGTCCCGCAGGAACTCGATGGCCGACAGGCCCTGGGTCCAGTCCAGGTTGTTGACCATGATCGCGGCGTGCGGGCCCTCGAAGTCCAGCAGCGGAGCGATCTGCGCGCGCAGCCGCTCCACCCAATTGGCCACGACGTCGGGCGAGTTGAGCGTCCGCTCCGCGTTGGGCTTCGGGTCGCCGATCAGGCCCGTGGCGCCGCCGACCAGGCCCAGCGGACGGTTGCCCGCCTGCTGGATCCGGCGCATCGTCAGGATCTGCACGAGGTTGCCGAGGTGCAGGCTGGGCGCGGTCGGGTCGAAACCGCAATAGAACGTGACGGGACCGTCCGCGAACGCCTTGCGCAATGCGTCCTCGTCAGTGGAGAGGGCGATGAGCCCGCGCCACTGCAGTTCGTCGACGATGTCCGTCACGGTTCTCGTATCTCCTTGGGATGGTCTCGTGAATCAGGTACGAGGTTATACGCCCTGACTGACAGAGCTCATATTGAAGTCCGGCACCCGCAGCGCGGGCATCGCGGCCCTAGTGAACCAGTCGCTCCATTCCCTCGGCAGCGTCTTTTCCGTCCGCCCCGCCTCGGTCGCCCGCCCCAGCAGGTCCACCGGCGACTCGTTGAACCGGAAGTTGTTCACCTCGCCGCTGACCTCGCCGTTCTCGACGAGGTAGACGCCGTCCCGGGTCAGCCCGGTGAGCAGCAGCGTCGCCGGGTCGACCTCGCGGATGTACCAGAGGCAGGTCAGCAGCAGCCCGCGCTCGGTGTTCGCGACCATCTCCTCCAGGGAGCGGTCCTCGCCCCCGCTGAGGATCAGGTTGTCGATCGACGGCGCCACCGGCAGCCCGGTCAGCCCCGCGCTGTGCCGACTGGTCAGCAGATGCTCCAGCTCGCCCTCGCGCACCCAGTCGGTGGCCGTCAGCGGCAGCCCGTTGTCGAACACCGACTGGTCGCCGCCGGAGGTGTGCGCGAGCACGAACGGCGCGGACTCCAGTCCCGGCTCGTTCGGGTCGCTGCGCAGCGACAACGGCAGCTCGGTGAGCTTCTCGCCGACGCGGGTGCCGCCGCCCGGCTTGGAGAACACCGTGCGCCCCTCGACCGCGTCCCGGCCCGACGCCGACCACATCTGGTAGATCAGCAGGTCCGCGACCGCGGTCGGCGGCAGCAGCGTCTCGTACCGGCCCGCGGGCAACTGGATCTTCCGCTCCGCCCAGCCCAGCCGTACGGCCAACTCGGCGTCCAGGGCCGCCGGGTCGACGTCCTTGAAGTCCCGGGTCGAGCGGCCGGCCCAGGCCGAGCGCGTACGGTCCGGGGACTTGGCGTTCAGCTCCAGCGTCCCGTTGGGCTGGTCGTGGCGCAGGCGCAGCCCCGTCGACGTACCCAGGTAGCTGGTCACCAGCTCGTGGTTGGCGAAGCCGTACAGCTCGCGACCGCCCGCACGCGCGCGTGCGAAGGATTCGCCGAGCGCCGGCGCGAAGTCGGTGAAGACGGAGGACGAGGTCTCGGCGGGCGCGTCCGTGAAGTCGGGCGACTCCGGTACGCCGGTGACGAGCGGCTGTGCGTCCTCGGCGGGCGCGGCACCCCGCGCGGCGGCCTCGGCGGCCCGCACCAGCGGTTCCAGCTCCTCCGGGGTGACGGCGGACCGGGACACGACCCCCGAGGCCGTGCCCTCCTTGCCGTCGACCGTCGCGATGACGGTGAGCGTGCGCCCGCGCGTGACGCCGTTCGTGGTCAGCGCGTTGCCCGCCCAGCGGAGGTTGGCGGTCGACTGCTCGTCGGCGATGACGACACAGCCGTCGGCCCGCGACAGTGCGAGGGCGCGCTCGACGATCTCGTGCGGCTTGTTCGTACGAGGACTCATCGACCGGCCTCCTGCGTGGTGTTGAGGATGTTGACGCCCGTGAAGAGGGCCGACGGGCAGCCGTGCGAGACCGAGGCGACCTGGCCCGGCTGGGCCTTGCCGCAGTTGAAGGCGCCGCCCAGGACGTAGGTCTGCGGACCGCCGACGGCCGCCATGGACCCCCAGAAGTCGGTGGTCGTCGCCTGGTAGGCGACGTCCCGCAGCTGTCCGGTGATCCGCCCGTTCTCGATCTTGAAGAACCGTTGCCCGGTGAACTGGAAGTTGTAGCGCTGCATGTCGATCGACCACGACCGGTCGCCCACCACGTAGATCCCGCGGTCGACCCCGCCGATCAGGTCCTCCGTGGACAGCCCCGCAGGGTCCGGCTGCAACGACACGTTGGCCATGCGCTGCACCGGCACATGGCCGGGGGAGTCGGCGTACGCGCAGCCGTTCGAGCGGTCGAAGCCGGTCAACCTGGCGATGCGGCGGTCGAGTTGGTAGCCCACCAGGGTGCCGTCCTTGACGAGGTCCCAGGACTGGCCCTCGACGCCCTCGTCGTCGTAGCCGATGGTCGCGAGGCCGTGTTCGGCGGTGCGGTCACCGGTGACGTTCATCCGCTCGGAGCCGTACTTCAGCTTGCCGAGTTTGTCGAAGGTGGCGAAGGAGGTGCCGGCGTAGGCGGCCTCGTAGCCGAGCGCGCGGTCCAGTTCGGTGGCGTGGCCGATGGACTCGTGGATCGTCAGCCACAGGTTGGACGGGTCGACGACGAGGTCGTACAGGCCCGCCTCGACGCTCGGCGCGCGCATCTTCTCGGCGAGCAGCTCGGGGATGCGCGCCAGCTCCTCGTCCCAGTCCCAGCCGGTGCCCGTCAGGTACTCCCAGCCGCGGCCCACGGGCGGCGCGATGGTGCGCATGGAGTCGAACTCACCGCTCGACTCGTCGACCGACACCGCGTTCAGCTGCGGATGCAGCCGGACCCGCTGCTGGGTGGTCACCGTCCCTGCGGTGTCGGCGTAGAACTTGTTCTCGTGCACGGTGAGCAGCGACGCGTCCACGTGGTTGACGCCGTCCGCCGCGAGCAGCCGGGCACTCCAGTCCGCGAGCAGCCCCGCCTTCTCCTCGTCGGGCACCGAGAACGGATCGATCTCGTACGACGAGATCCACGTCCGCTCCTCGTGCACGGGCTCGGCGGCCAGCTCGACGCGCTCGTCCGACCCGGCCGCCTTGATCACCTGGGCGGAGAGCTTCGCCATCGCCACCGCCTGCGAGGCGACCTTGGCGGCGGCGTCGAGACTCAGGTCCACCCCCGACGCGAACCCCCAGGTGCCGCCGTGCACGACCCGCACCGCGTACCCGAGGTCGGTGGTGTCCGACGTACCGGCCGGCCGCGCGTCCCGCAGCCGCCAGGACGCGCTGCGCACCCGCTCGAACCGGAAGTCCGCGTGCTCCGCCCCGAGCGCACGCGCGCGTGCCAGCGCGGCGTCGGCCAGGGCGCGTAGCGGAAGTGCCGTGAAGGCTTCGTCGATGGAATGGGGCACGGAGGTCTCCCTGCTGTCGTGGCCTGTCGGGTCCGATCATGTCGCGCGAGCGGGTTCGGGGACCACACGTTTCCGCGCCGCGTCGGCACATTCTGTAGGGACCCGACAGCGAGTCCCGTAAGCCACTGTCGGTGCCCGATTGTCCCGAGACGGGAGCGGACCGATAGGTTTTCGATAAAGCCGCCTGTCGACCAGGTGTACCGGGCAGGCGTGCAGGACCGCTATCGAAAGGGTGATCCGTTGAGCCGCTCGGTTCTCGTCACCGGAGGCAACCGGGGCATCGGCCTCGCCATCGCCCGTGCGTTCGCCGACGCCGGCGACAAGGTCGCCATCACGTACCGCTCGGGTGAGCCGCCGGCCGCCCTCCTTGAATTGGGCTGCCTGGCCGTGAAGTGCGACATCACCGACTCCGAGCAGGTGGAGCAGGCCTACAAGGAGATCGAGGCCGAGCACGGCCCGGTCGAGGTCCTGATCGCCAACGCCGGCGTCACCAAGGACCAGCTCCTGATGCGCATGTCCGAGGACGACTTCACGTCGGTCATCGACACCAACCTCACCGGCACCTTCCGCGTCGTCAAGCGCGCCAACCGCGCCATGCTGCGCGCCAAGAAGGGCCGCGTCATCCTGATCTCGTCGGTCGTCGGCCTGATGGGCGGCCCCGGCCAGTCGAACTACGCCGCCTCCAAGGCCGCCCTCGTCGGCTTCGCGCGCTCCCTCGCCCGTGAGCTGGGCTCGCGCAACATCACCTTCAACGTCGTCGCGCCCGGCTTCGTCGACACCGACATGACCAAGGTGCTCACCGACGAGCAGCGCGAGGGCATCATCAAGCAGGTGCCGCTCGGCCGGTACGCGCAGCCCGAGGAGGTCGCCGCGACGGTGCGGTTCCTCGCCTCGGACGACGCCTCGTACATCACTGGAGCCGTCATCCCCGTTGACGGCGGACTGGGAATGGGTCACTGATCACCATGAGCGGAATTCTCGAGGGCAAGCGCGTCCTGATCAGCGGTGTGCTGCTGGAGTCCTCCATCGCCTTCCACGCCGCCAAGCAGGCCCAGGAGCAGGGCGCGGAGATCATCCTGACCGCGTTCCCGCGGCCCACGCTGACCGAGCGCATCGCCAAGAAGCTCCCCAAGCCCACCAAGGTCATCGAGCTCGACGTGACGAACGACGAGCACCTCGCGCGTCTCGCCGACGTCGTCGGCGAGGAGCTGGGCGGCCTCGACGGTGTCGTGCACTCCATCGGCTTCGCGCCGCCGGACGCGCTCGGCGGCAACTTCCTCAACACGCCCTTCTCGTCGGTCGCCACCGCCATGCACGTCTCGGCGTTCTCCCTGAAGTCGCTGACCATGGCCTGCCTGCCGCTGATGCAGAACGGCGGCTCGGTCGTCGGCCTCACCTTCGACGCGTCCTTCGCGTGGCCGCAGTACGACTGGATGGGCCCGGCCAAGGCCGCCCTGGAGGCCACCAGCCGCTACCTCGCGCGCGACCTGGGCAAGCAGAACATCCGCTGCAACCTGATCTCGGCGGGCCCGCTCGGCTCGATGGCCGCCAAGTCCATCCCGGGCTTCGACGAGCTGGCGTCCGTGTGGGACAACCGCTCCCCCCTGGAGTGGGACCTCAAGGACCCGGAGCCGGCCGGCAAGGGCATCGTCGCCCTGCTGAGCGACTGGTTCCCGAAGACCACCGGCGAGATCATCCACGTCGACGGCGGCCTCCACGCCATCGGAGCCTGACCTCCCGGCCCGGCCTCTCCTACGGCGTCGACGCCCCGTTTCCCGCACCGCGCGGGGAGCGGGGCGTCACCCGTTCGGCCCCTCCGGCCGGGCGGGGGCGCATCACAACTGCGCACTCTGGATTACGCGTTCACCACGCGATTCCCTCCCCAGCACCGCCGAGGAGGTTCCCCTTGTGCGCCTGTCCCGCAGCCTGGCCTCAGTGACCGTCGCCGTCGCTCTCGTCATCTCCATGGCGTACGAGGCGATCCCCCACGCACGCGTGGAGGCCCGAAAACCGGCCGCACCCCAGCTGTTCGGCGCCGCCTGCCACACCACCGTCCACGGCTCGCACGTGATCGCGTACTGCCACAACCCGTACCCCCAGACCGACCGCGTCAGCCTGCACATCGAGTGCGACCGCTGGTGGGACGTCGACAGCGACGGCACCGGGACCGACGCCGGACCGGCACAGACCGTACGACTGACGGGCCGCTGCTGGGAGGACGTCCGCGCGGTGTGGGTCAGCCACCAGAAGCGGGCGAGTTGAGCCCTTACGAACAGGGCGACTACGAAGAGGGCAACTAGGAAGAGGGCAACTACGAAGAGGGCGATTCGAACCGCCCCGGGCGGCACACGAACGGATAGCTCGCGGCCTCCGCCCCGGCCGCCCCCGCGTCCCCCGCGCGGATCGCGTCCACGAGCGGCGTGTGGTCCATGTACGTCTCCGGGGTCAGCTCCTCGCCGACGTCCGCGCGCAGCCAGTCCCGCAGCACCTCGCCCAGGTCGGCGTACATCGCCGTCATGACGTCGTTGTGGGAGGCCGCCACCACGGCCATGTGCAGGGTCGCGTCGGCCGTCACGAAGGCCTCTGTGTCGCCCGACTCCCAGGCCTCCTCACGCCGTACGAGCAGGGCGTCCAGCTGCTTGAGGTCCTTCTCGGTGCGCCGCTCGGCCGCCAGCTGCGCCGCCGCGGACTCCAGCGTGGAGCGCAGTTCGGCGATGTGCCGGGGGTCGGCGTCCGCGAAGCGGCGGTGCATCACGCCCGCCAGCTCGCTGGTCGCCACGACGTATGTGCCCGAGCCCTGGCGGATGTCCAGCAGGCCGTTGTGCGCGAGCGCGCGGACGGCCTCGCGGACCGTGTTGCGGGCGACCCCGAGCTGTTCGACCAGCTCCGGCTCGGTCGGGATCCGGGAGCCGACCGGCCACTCGCCCGAGGTGATCTGGTTCCGCAGCGCGGCGATGACCTGCTCGGACAGCGCCGAACGACGGGGGTGGCTCAGGGGCATGGCACACCTTCGCATGTGCGGGGCGGGAGCGGGCCACCCGGGGATGGACAACCAATCATCCCATGATTCTATGATGGGTGGCATGGCAAGCGAGGAAACCCGGACAGTGAAGTCCACGACGAACGTCAGCAGCTCCGCCGCGAGCGACACCCCGGAGCCGACCGGAGGAGCGTCCACGCGCGCGTGGACGACGCGTCTGTTCGCCGCCGGCATCGTGCTCGCCGCGCTGAACCTCCGCCCCGCCATCACCAGCCTCGGCGCCCTCCTCGAAGAGGTCCGCGACGGCCTCGGCATGAGCGGCAGCGTCGCCGGACTGCTCACCTCCGTGCCCCCGCTGTGCTTCGCCCTCTTCGGTGTCATGGCCCCACGCCTGGCCCGCCGCTTCGGCCCCGCCGCCGTGGTCTGCGCCGGCATGGCCGCCATCACCGCGGGCCTGCTCATACGGCCGTACATCGGCGGTACTACCGGCTTCCTGGTCGGCAGCGCGCTCGCGCTCATGGGCATCGCGGTCAGCAACGTCCTGATGCCGGTGATCGTCAAGCGCTGGTTCCCGGACCGGGTCGGCTCCATGACCGGCCTGTACTCGATGGCCCTCGCCCTCGGCACCGCCGCCGCGGCAGCTGTCACCGTGCCCATGACCGAGGCCCTGGGCGGCAGTTGGCGCTCCGGCCTGGCCGTGTGGGCGGCGCCGGCCGCAGCGGCCGTACTGCCGTGGACCGCTCTCCTGCGACACCGGGAGGCGCCCTCCGACCAGCACTCCCGCGCGCGGGAAGCACGGGAGGCCGGGCATGTGCAGCCCCGGCTGCGGATCACCCACAGCCGTACCGCCTGGGCGCTCGCCGTGTTCTTCGGGCTCCAGGCCACCGCCGCGTACATCACGATGGGCTGGATGGCGCAGATCTTCCGGGACGCCGGGGTCTCCGCGGGCACCGCCGGGCTGCTGCTGGCGGTCACGATGGTGATGGGCGTGCCGCTGGCCTTCGTCATCCCGCGCGTGGCCACCCGGCTGCCCCGGCAGGGCCCGATCGTGATCGCGCTCGGCGTCTGCGGACTCGCCGGATACGCGGGCCTGTACCTCGCCCCGGCCGGCGGAGCCTGGGCCTGGGCCGTGCTGCTCGGCGTCGCCAACTGCGCCTTCCCGCTGGCCCTGACGATGGTCGGCATGCGGGCCAGGACCGGCGCGGGAGTCGCCCAGCTGTCGGCCTTCGCGCAGAGCACTGGCTATCTGATCTCCATCCCGGGACCGCTCCTGGTCGGGGTGCTCTACCAGCACAGCGGCGGCTGGGGACTGCCGATCGCCCTCATGGCAGGCCTGATGATTCCGCAGATGGCCGTGGGCGTCCTCGCGGGACGCGACCGCACCGTGGAGGACGAGGCGGCGCGCTGACCCCGCCCCGGCGGACGCGGCGCGGACGGCGGATGCGAGACTTGCCGTATGCCAGTGCTCGACCCGAACCCCCAGAACGGCCAGCGGAAGATGCTCATCGTCTTCGGCTCGTTCTTCGCCATCTTCATCGTCATCGCCATCATCGCGACGATCGCGTCCCCGTGACCGGACGCCCGTGAGTACGCCTCCGCGGGCCGATGGTGGGGTTGTCCCCACCATCCCCTAGGGGGTGAGGCTCAGGGTCAAGTGGGTGGATCTCCGGATGGGTTGGGGGCCGCGCGTTCCGTAACTTCGAGGTGTGACCGCGAGAAGCGGATCGCGGACCACTCGGAGACCAGCGGAGGCATCCATGTCGGCCCCTACGCACACCCGGCCCCACCCGGCGACCACGGGCGGCGTCGACATCAGGCTGCCGTGGTGGGCCCTCGCCCTGCCTGCGCTCGCCTTCATCGTGCTGCTCGTGATGATGCTCAATCCCACGGACGCGCAAGCGGCGGCCTCGGACCCGATGATCACCCATCTCTTCGAGCGCGTACAGCAGCTCATAGCCCGCTGAGCACGGGCGGAGCCGCCCGTCAACTACCCGCGCCCCATGGCCTGTTTCATGCGAAGCTGGATCCCATGAGCGTCGCAGAACCCCGCAGGATTGTCCTCTTCCGGCATGCGAAAGCCGACTGGCCCGAGGTGACCGATCACGAGCGACCGCTCGCCGACCGCGGCCGCCTGGACGCGGCCACCGCCGGAAGCAGACTGGCCGACACCGGCATCCCCTTCGATCTGGCCCTCTGCTCCACCGCGGTCCGTACCCGGGAGACCTGGAAGCTCGCCGTCCACGAACTCGCGCACCGGCCGAAAACCGTCTACGAGGAGCGGCTCTACGAGGCCTCTCCCGGCGAGCTGATCGCCGTGCTGAACGAGACGCCCGACGACACGCAGAACCTGATCCTCATCGGGCACAACCCGGGAGTGCAGGGCCTGACCGAGGTCCTCTCCGGCCCGGGCACCGGCGAGGCCCGCGAGTGGCTGACCCGCCGCGGCTTCCCGACCGCCGCCTTCGCCGTCCTGACCTTCAACGGCTCCTGGAAGGCACTGGAGCCGGGGGTGGCGACGCTGGCCGACTACTGGGCGCCGTCCGAGTAGACCCACGGCTCGGGCCATGGTGAGTCCGTGCCGGAGGTCCTGGATGGTGTCGCCGCGAATGTGACACTTCCTACCGGGAGTGTCACATTCGCGGAACTGGTACCCGGCCCCCCATGGGTTCGCCAAGAGCATCCCACGCGCTGCCGGGCCCCTGAAGGTCGTGAAGACAGGTGTCAGTCCTCGTCGTGCGTGTCCGCCGCCTCGACCTCTTCGCGGGTGACGCCCAGCAGATACAGCACGGTGTCGAGGAACGGCACGTTCACCGCCGTGTGCGCGGCCTCCCGGACGACCGGCTTCGCGTTGAAGGCGACGCCGAGACCGGCCGCGTTGAGCATGTCCAGGTCGTTGGCGCCGTCGCCGATCGCCACGGTCTGCGCGAGCGGTACGCCCGCCTCGGCGGCGAAGCGGCGGAGCAGCCGTGCCTTGCCCGCGCGGTCCACGATCTCGCCGGTGACCTTGCCGGTCAGCCTGCCGTCCACGATCTCCAGCGTGTTGGCCTGGGCGAAGTCGAGCCCGAGCCGGTCCTTGAGATCGTCGGTGACCTGGGTGAACCCGCCCGACACGACACCGACTTGATAACCGAGCCGCTTGAGCGTCCGGATCAGGGTGCGGGCACCCGGCGTCAGCCGCACCTCGCTGCGCACCTTGTCGACGACCGACGCGTCCAGCCCCGCCAGCAACTCCACGCGCGCGTGCAGCGACTGCTCGAAGTCCAGCTCCCCGCGCATCGCGGCGGCCGTCACCTCGGCGACCTCGGCCTCGCAGCCGGCGTGCGCGGCGAACAGCTCGATGACCTCGTCCTGGATGAGCGTGGAGTCGACGTCCATGACGACGAGCCGCTGGGCCCGCCGGTGCAGCCCCGCCGCCACGACGGCGACATCGACGCCGAGCGCCGCCGCGTGGGTGGCGAGGGCGGTGCGCAGGGGCTCGGTCTCCACCCCGGACACCGCGAACTCGACCGCTGTCACGGGGTACTTGGCGAGCCGGAAGATACGGTCGATGTTGCCGCCGGCCTTGGTGATGCGGGCGGCGATCGCGGCGGTGGACTCCGCGGTGAGCGGATGTCCGAGCACGGTCACGAGGGAACGCCCGAGTCCGCGCGGCCGGTTGTCGCCGAGGCCGGAGATGATCTCCGCCTGCATCTTCATCGACTCGGCCCAGCTGTGCACGGTGGCCCGCAGATCCCCTTCGAGCCCGGCGGGCGGTGGCGTCACCAGCGCGCACAGCACCATCCGGCCACGCGTGACGACCTGCTCGATGTCGACCACGTCGACGGAGTAGGCGGCGAGGGTGTCGAAGAGTCCGGCCGTGATGCCCGGCCTGTCCTTGCCGAAGATCTTGACGAGGAGAGTGGGGACGTCAGAGGTCTGCGAAGCGCTCATGGTGTACCCACCGTATCCGGCACGGAGTGCCTAATGCCGCAGAGGTCCGCCTAGCGGACACGGAACAGTGGGTGTCGGGTCGGTGGCGCGCAGCTTACGGGGCGATCACGAAGGTGCTGGTGGGCGGTCATGAGTGGGCTGGGGCGATCGGGGTGGGGCGCGGCGCCGATCAGGAAGTGGACGGGGAGTGGGCAAGAGGTGACCGGTACGGCCCTGGACGCGGCGGATACGGCCGGACGGGTGGGGGCGCCGAGCGGTGGGCCGTGGCCCATGGGCTGGTCTGCCTAAGGGATTGGTGTGCCCGGGGGTTGGTTGGTCCACGGATGACGCCCAGGCACACCGTCCGACGTCGCCCGCGGCTCACCCGGCACCGACGACGAGGCTCACCGGCGCCCCTTGGGCCTCCCGGCACCGACGACAAGGATCACCGACGTCCCTTGGGCCTCCTGGCACCGACGACGAGGCTCACCGGCGCCCCTTGGGCCTCCCCGGAGGCAGCGGTGGTGGTGGCGGGGGCGGAGGAGGCTGCTGACCGTCCTCCGAGTCGTCCCCCGGCCAGTCCCGCGCACCAGGCCCGGGCCGACGCCGAGGCGACCGGGACGGCGGCTCGTAGGGCTGGGCCATGGTTGGAGCGCCGTACAAGTCGACCGGCGGCGAAGGGGCGCCGGGCGACTGCGGGTCGTCGTAGGAGCGAGTGCCGTCGTCCGGAGGGACGACTCCGGGCTGCTGCGAGGTTCCGGGGTACGGGGGGACTCCGCCCGGCCCTGCGGCTCCGGGTGCCGGCCCACCCCTCCGCGGTGCCGGCCTCCCACCGGGCCACGCTCCACCCGGCGGCCTGCTGTCCTCCGGCTGCCGTAGCTCGTCGGGCAGTTGCAGATACGGGTTGGTCGCGGGGTTCGGTGCGCGATACGGCGTGCTCGGTACGTAGGGGCCCGAGTGCCCGGCGGTCTCCGGATGGCCTGCTTCTCCCGCGCTCCCCACAGGCTGCGCGTGTTCCGGATAACCTGGCTGCCCATGCTGCCCCGGCACTCCGGCCCCCGGTCCCGCCCCCGGAGCCGTAGCCCCCGAGTCACCCAGTGCCAACCGTGCCGCGTGCCGTCCGGCCGCCCCGGTCGCGTACGCGAGCAGCCCCCCGACGCCTCCCGCGCCCGCACCCCACAGCGCGCCGAGCAGCAGCGCCATGCCCAGATGCCCGTGCAACTCGATCCCGGCGCCGAACGCGTCGAACCCCAGCACCGACAGTGACGCGTCCACGGACACGTCCGTCAGCCAGGCCAGCAACGGCAGTGTCAGCGCGGTCACGACCCCCAGCCGTACGGCACACCGCCCGGCGAAACCGAGAGCTCCCGCCCCGCCCTTTGCCCCCACAGGGGTCCGTGCCGCGGTGAGCACCCCCGCCAGCAGCATCATCAGTGCCGCGGCGACCCCCAACAGCCATACCCGGCCGTCCAGTTCGGCCAGTCGCCCGAGTGTCACCGGCTGGTCGGACTTCACGCTGAGGAGTTGGTCGAGGGGGTGGGGGAGCAGCTTCGCCAGTTCGCCGGTCGCCTTGCCGTCCCAGGGGACGAAGAGGCCGAGCGGGATGCCGAGCCAGACCCCGTTGGGCGCGCCCAACAGCGCGGCGCCCGCGATCCGCTTGGGGTGGTCGTCGCCGACCGCCGCGTACGCCGCCGCCGCGAGCCCCGCCGCGACCGCGACCAGCAGCACCGCGACGAGCGCGGACGCGGCCGGCCGTACGACACGGTGGACGGCCTCCCAGCCGCGGGGGAGGGGCGTACGGCGGGACGCCAGCAGGGCGATCAGCAGGATGCCGGCCGACCAGCCCAGGCCGCCCAGCAGCGTCGGCGCCGTGTCGACGGTGAAGCCGACCGCCGCCTTCGCCTTGACCAGGTCGCCGATCCTGCCCGGCAACAGGCCGCCGATGTCACCGATGCCGGGGATGTTCACCCCGCCGCCACCGCTACCGCCCGTCAGTTTGTCGAGGCCCAGCTTGTTCCCGTCGATCGTGATGACGTCGTGCCCGGCCCAGGCCAGCCCGCCGAGCATCGCCACGAAGAGCGCGATCACCGAGCCCCCGCGCGCGAGGAGTTCGGCCGGGGCGACCACAACTCCGGCCGCGCGCAAGGACCGTAGGAAGAAATACGACAGCAGGAGCGCTCCCGCCAGGCTCACGCCCAACGGGGTGATCGTGACGGCTGTGGTGGCCTGGGCGCCGGTCAGGCCGAAAGCGGAGACATCGCCGGTCGGTGTGACCGAACCGCCCGCGCCGAGGGCGACCACCGCGGCGGTCATCGGGCCGAGCGAGCCCGTCGCGTCGGCGCCCAGCAGGTGCAGGCCGAGCGCGGCCGTGCCCGCCATGCCTATCAACGCCCAGCTCACCGCGGCGATCGCGGACAGCAGGACGTCGCCCCAGGGCACCCTCGTGTCGTAGTTCGCCGTCCTGACACTCGTCGCTGAGTTCATGGCAGACCCCCCGATCCGCGGCGCGGTGCGGACACCACGCGTGTCCCCCCTCGCGTGGATTACCACTCTCCGGGTCGGTTTCCACCCCGTCAACGGAACCGGCGGAAGCGTGCGGGCGTGGTCTTCACAAGGCCCGACTTTCGGTCAGGGGGTGCAGCCTGAAATAGTTCCCGACGATGTTCGCCATCCCTAGACTCCCTGTGATGGGGGTAACTCGGGGGACTACTCAGTGGGGCATGGAGTGCCGGAACTCGTAGTGGAATTGAATGGACGGACCTGGACGCTCGACGCGTCCAGGCCCTACACCCTCGGACGTGATCCGCAGGGGGATGTCGTGGTCGACGACGCCAGGGTCTCCTGGCGGCACGCCACGATCAGCTGGAGCGGCCGGAGTTGGGTGATCGACGACCACGGCAGCACCAACGGCACGTTCGTGCAGGGCCAGCGCATCCATCAGATGGAGATCGGCCCCGGCTCGTCCGTGTACCTGGGCAACGCGACCGACGGCCCGCGCCTGAACCTGTCCGGCGCCGCGGCCTCCGTGGCCACGCCGCAGGCCCAGCCGCAGCAACAGCCGTACGCCGCACAGGGCGCGGGCCCCGGCTGGGCACAGCAGGCGCCGCCGCAGCAGACGCCGGAGCAGCAGCGGTATCAGCCGCAGGCGGCTGCCGCGCAGATTCCGCAGCAGCCGGGACCCGGTGTCGGCGCGGGGGCGCCGCCGGTCTACGGCGACCGCAGCCCGACCACGTTCCACCAGTTCTCGCTGGGCCGCGTGATGCGCATCGGCCGTGCGCTGGAGAACGAGTTGGTGGTCTCCGACCTCCAAGTCTCGCGCCACCACGCCGAGTTCCACGCGACGCCCGACGGCCGCTTCGAGATCCGCGACCTGGGCTCGCACAACGGCACGTACGTCAACGGCCAGCCGATCACCAAGGGCGGCTCGGCGCTGCTCGGCCCGAACGACATCGTCGGCGTCGGCCACTCCACGTTCCGCCTGGTCGGCGACCGGCTCGAGGAGTTCGTCGACACCGGTGAAGTCTCCTTCTCCGCACGGCACTTGACGGTGACGGTCGACGGCGGCAAGCAGATCCTCAAGGACGTCTCCTTCGGCGTCCCGGAGAAGTCGCTGGTCGCGGTCATCGGCCCGTCCGGCTCCGGCAAGTCGACCCTGCTGAAGGCGCTCACCGGTTACCGGCCCGCCAACGAGGGCGATGTCCTCTACGACAACCGGAACCTCTACAAGCAGTTCGCCGAGCTGCGCCAGCGCATCGGTCTGGTCCCGCAGGACGACATCCTGCACAAGGAACTGACCGTCAAGAAGGCCCTCAAGTACGCGGCCAAGCTGCGCTTCCCCGCCGACACCACCGGCACCGAGCGCGAGGCCCGTATCGACGAGGTGCTGCGCGAGCTGAAGCTCGACATCCACAAAGAGAAGAAGATCACCTCTCTCTCCGGCGGCCAGCGCAAGCGCGTCTCGGTGGCCCTGGAACTCCTCACCAAGCCCTCGCTGATCTTCCTGGACGAGCCCACCTCGGGCCTCGACCCGGGCATGGACCGCGATGTCATGCAGCTGCTGCGCGGCCTCGCCGACGACGGCCGCACGGTCCTCGTCGTCACCCACTCCGTGGCCGAACTGGCGATCTGCGACAAGCTGTTGGTGATGGCGCCGGGCGGCTCCGTCGCCTACTTCGGCCCGCCGGAGGAGGCCCTGAACTTCTTCGGCTACGACACCTGGGCCGACGTCTTCTCCGCCTTCGAGAACTACCGCGACTACGACTGGGCGGGCCGCTGGAAGGGCTCGCAGCACTACCAGATGTACGCCGCCGACATCGACGCGATCGCTCCGCAGTCCGTACAGATGCCGCCGATGCAGGCGATGAAGCCGCCGAAGCCGCAGGGCTGGATGTCCCAGTTCGTGACGCTGGTGCGCCGCTATGTCGCGGTGATCGCCTCCGACAAGGGCTTCCTGGCGCTGATGGTGATCCTGCCGGGCGTCCTGGGCGCGGTGAGCCTGCTCATCGACTCGGGCAACAGCCTGCTGCCCAACCCGCCCAGGGCGAACGGCCAGATCATTCCGAACGGCACGGCCACCACGGTCCTGCTGATCCTCGCGGTCGGCGCCTGCTTCGCCGGCGCGGCCAACTCCGTCCGTGAGCTGATCAAGGAACGGGTCATCTACGAACGGGAGCGCGCGACCGGCCTGTCCCGTTCCGCGTACCTGATGTCCAAGGTGTTCGTGCTCGGTGTGATCACCGCGCTCCAGGGCCTGATGGTCGGTGTCATCGGCTTCTCCAGCCGGGAGATCCCGAAGCAGGGCCTGGTCCTCGGCAGCCAGACCATGCTCGAACTCTGCATCCCGATCATGGGCCTCGGCTTCACCGCGATGATGTTCGGCCTGATCATCTCCTCGCTGGTGAAGACGGCCGAGAAGACCATGCCGCTGCTGGTGATGTTCGCGATCATCCAGGTCGTGTTCACCGGCTGCCTGTTCACCCTGAACGGCGCGATCGGCGTCAACCAGTTCTCGTACCTGATGCCGTCCCGCTGGGCGGTCGGCGCGGCGGGCGCCACGCTGGACTTCAACAGGATCAGCCCGCCCAAGCCGGGCGACAGTAACGACCCGCTGTGGAACCACACAGTCGGCGCCTGGGGCATGGACATGGCCGCCCTGATCGTCCTCGGCGTGGTCTGCGGCTTCTTCGTGGCCCGCTTCCTGCGCCGCCACGAGCCCGAGGTCATGCGCAAGTAGCGGTTCCCGTACGACGCCGAAGGGCGGCACCCCTCACACGGGTGCCGCCCTTCGGCGTCGCTGCCGAGACCCAGAGGTCCGCCGGAGGCCTCAGTAGGCGCTGTTGACGTTGTCGATCGAGCCGTACCGGTCGGCCGCGTAGTTCGCCGCGGCGGTGATGTTGGCGACCGGGTCGTAGATGTTCGTCGAGGTACCGGCGACGTGGTACGCGTTGAACGTCGGCTGGATGACCTGGAGCAGACCGATCGACGGGGTGCCGTTGACCGCGTTGACGTCCCAGCCGTTGACGGCGCTGGGGTTGCCCGAGGACTCCCGCATGATGTTCTTGTACAGGCCGTTGTACGAGCCCGGGATGCCCTTCGCCTTCATGATGTCCAGCGCCTCGTTGATCCAGCCGTTGAGGTTGTTGGTGTACGTCTTCGCGGCGACGGGCTCGATCGTGACGCGCTCGCTGGCGCGGCTCGCGGCCTCCTTGGCCTTGCGCGCGGCCTCCGCCTTCTTCTTGGCGGCGGCTTCGGCGGCGGCCTTCTTCTTCGCGGCGGCGTCCGCTTCGGCCTTCGCCGCCTTCGCCTTCGCGTCGGCCTTCGCCTGGATCGCCTCGGTCTTCACACTGGCACCGGCGAGCTGGTCGGTGACGCTGGCCTTGACGCCCTTGATCGGCTCCGAGCTGTACGCCACCTTCGCCGAGGACGCGGCGTCGGTCGTGGTCGTCCCCGCGTCGCCGGGCACGGCCGAGAAGGCGAGGGCGGCGGCGCCGAGCGTGGCGACACCGGCGAGCGCGATCCTGTGCTGCCTGGTCAGCTTGGGCAGCTTGGTCAGGCGACTATGACCAGGAGTGCTGGAGTTCTTGGGCATGACGGATGGACCTCTTCGAATTGCGCGGAGGTCGCTCTGCGGTCCGGCGGGGACGCGGGTGCTTCCGGCACAAACGCCGCGGACGGGATCCGCGGCGCTGAGCGACGGCTGCAATTCTTAGCGGTCGCAAAAACCTGTGGCAAAGGTGTGACGTACGATCCCGGGTAGTGGAGCAGTGAAGGGCAAAACGGGACAGAAGGGGATGTCCGTCCCGCTCAAGCGGGTCGCGCTTCTCTCCTATGTCCCGTAGTACGTGATCTGCGCCCTATGCGCGGGCTCACATCGACCGCACGACAACCTCACCCGCAGTTGCGTGAGCAATGCGTAACGTGAGCGCCCTCCTCCGGGAGGACGAGGTGCACGTCCCCGAACTCGTGCCACAGGTAGAGCCCGCGCAGTGCCTCCTCGTAACCACGGTGGACAGCGGCCCGCCCGGCGACCGCCTCCAGCATCAGCAGATGCGAGGCCTCCGGCTCGTGCAGCCCCGTCAGCAGCCCGTCCACCACCCGCACGCCCCGCTCCGGCGTGACGACGAGATCCGTCCACCCCGCACGCGCGCGTACGACCCCGTCGGTCCCGGCGGCCGACTCCACGGCTCGCACGGCGGTGGTCCCGACCGCGATCACCCGCCCGTCCCCGGCCCGGGCCGCGTTGATCAACCGGGCAGACACCTCCGACACCACGAACCGCTCCGGATACGGCGGCTCGTGCACCTCGGCCGACGCCACCCCGGTGTGCAGGGTGACCGGCGCGAACTGCACCCCCCTGCTCACCAGCTCCGCCACCAGCCGCGCCGTGAAGGGCCGCGCGGCACTCGGCATCTCCGCACTGCCGCTCCCGTCCCCGGACGGCAACGAGAACACCGTCTGATAGACGGAGAGCGGCTGGTCCCGCTCCGTATAGGAGTAGCGAATGGGCCGCCCGTGCTCCCGCAACAGCCCCGCCGCCCCCGGACCCGACACCCGCGCCCACCACAACCGCTCGCCCCGCCCGCTCACCGGCTCCTCCAGAGCCAGCCGCACACCCCCGGGCAGCCGCACCACCGTCCCGGCGGGACCGCCCGCACGCGCGCGTGTGGTGCCCTTCCCGTCCGGCTCGCGCAGCTCGACCGCCCACCGCTCGTCATCACCCCGCGTCGAGAAATGCACCACCACGCGCGCGTGCCCGATCCACCCGTCCACCGCCGCGGCCAGCGTCGGCGACGTGTTCACGATCAGCAGATCCCCGGCCCGCAGCAGCAGCGGCAACTCCCGGAACCCGTGATGAGACACCTCGGTACCCCGCGACACGAGCAGTCGCACGGCGTCCCGGTCGAGCCCGGGCCCGCGCTGCTCGACCGGCACGCGCGCGGACAGTTCCTCCGGAACCCGCAGGGCGATCGTCATCGCCTCTCCAGCAGCGCCGGGGCGCCGTAGCGACCGCTCGCCGGACGCTCGTCCAGCAGCCGCAGGAAGGCCGGTACCACCCCGGCCGGCGCCGGCCGGGGATCGTCGTCGTCCGGTACGGCCGCCGCGTACAGGTCCGTACCCATGTCCCCGGGGTCGACCGCCCACACCCGCAGCCCCGGCTCCTCCACGCCGAGCACGGCCGCGAGATGGTCCAGCGCGGCCTTGGACGCCCCGTACCCGCCCCACGTCTCGTAGGCCTCGGCCGCCGCGTCCGAGCTGACCGCGATCACGGCACCCGCCCGCGAGGCCCGCAGCAGCGGCAGCGCCTCCTGGACCAGCCCCAGAGCGGCCACCACGTTCACCTCCAGCGCCCGCCGCAGCCCGTCCAGGGACAGCTCCTCAAGGCGTACGAGCGGCTCGGCGCCCAGCGCGCTCGCGTTGCTCACCACCAGGTCGACGCCGCCCAGCTTCCCCGCCGCGGCCACCAGCTCCGCCCGGTGCGCGGCGTCGGTGACATCCCCGGGAAGGGCCTCCACGCGCGTGCCGTACGCGGCGACGGATACCGCGGCCTCCGTCAGCACCCCCTCGGTCCTGGCGTCGAGCACCAGGTCCCACCCCCGTTCCGCGAGGGCCTCGGCCAGTGCCCGCCCCAGCCCCTTGGACGCCCCCGTGACGATCGCTACCGACATGACACACGTCCCCTCGTCGACCACGCCTGCATCGGCGTGCCCCCACCGTAGGAACGGGCCAGCCCGCCCCGCGTCGGGCGTCGGCCGCAGCCCACCGGGGCCCTTCGACCTAGGCCCACCGGACCAGACGACGGCCGTCACCGGCCCGATCCGCGTTGTCACACCCCGCCGGTACCGTGAGGACATGAGTCAAGGTCCACGGTCCGGCCTCGCGGCGGTGAGCTCCGCGCTGCTGGCCATGAGCAGGCACCTGGAGGTGCGCGACGTCCTCAAGACGATCGTCGCCTCGGCCCGCGAGCTGCTCGACGCGCAGTACGCCGCCCTCGGCGTCCCCGACGACCACGGCGGCTTCGCCCAGTTCGTGGTCGACGGCGTCAGCGACGCCCAGTGGAAGGCCATCGGCCCGCTCCCGCGCCAGCACGGCATCCTCGCCGCGATGCTGCACGAGGCCAAGGCCGAACGCCTCGCGGACGTACGCAAGGACCCGCGCTTCGAGGGCTGGCCCGCGGCCCACCCCGACATGTCCGACTTCCTGGGCCTGCCCATCCGCGACGAGGACGAGGTCATCGGCGCCCTCTTCCTGGCCAACAAGAACTGCCCCAAGCCGAACGGCGGTTGCGGCTTCACCGAGGAGGACGAGGAACTGCTCTCCATCCTCGCCCAGCACGCGGCCATCGCCCTCACCAACGCCCGCCTCTACGAGCGCAGCCGCGAACTGACCATCGCCGAGGAGCGCTCCCGGCTCGCCCACGAGCTGCACGACGCGGTGGCCCAGAAGCTGTTCTCCCTGCGCCTCACCGCACAGGCCGCCGCCACCCTCGTGGACCGCGACCCCTCCCGCGCCAAGGGCGAACTCCAGCAGGTGGCCGCGCTCGCCGCCGAGGCCGCCGAGGAACTGCGGGCCGCAGTGGTCGAGTTGCGCCCCGCCGCGCTCGACGAGGACGGACTGAGCGCCACCCTGCGCACCCAGATCCAGGTCCTCGACCGCGCCCACACCGCCCGCGTGACCTTCACCGGCCGGGGCTTCCGCGCCCTGCCCGCCGCCCAGGAGGAGGCCATGCTCCGCGTCGCCCAGGAGGCCCTGCACAACGCGCTGCGCCACTCCGGCGCGGACCACGTCGCCGTGACCCTGGAGCGAAGCGGCTGCGGAGCGGTGCTACGGGTCACCGACGACGGCAGCGGCTTCGAACCCCAGTCGATCCGCCGCGCGGGACGCCACCTCGGCCTGGTCTCCATGCGGGACCGGACGAACGGCGTCGGCGGCACGCTGACCGTGGAATCGGCGCCCGGAAAGGGCACCACGATCGAGATGGAGGTCCCCGGTGGCTGACCCGATCAAGGTGCTGATCGTCGACGACCACCAGGTCGTCCGCCGGGGCCTGCGCACCTTCCTGGAGGTGCAGGACGACATCGAGGTCGTCGGCGAGGCCGCCGACGGCGCCGAAGGAGTCGCCCGCACCGAGGAGTTGAAGCCCGACGTCGTCCTCATGGACGTCAAGATGCCGGGCATGGACGGCATCGAGGCGCTGCGCAAGCTCCGCGAACTGGCCAGCCCCGCGCGCGTGCTGATCGTCACCAGCTTCACCGAACAGCGCACGGTGATCCCGGCCCTGCGCGCGGGCGCCGCCGGTTACGTCTACAAGGACGTGGACCCGGACGCCCTGGCCGGCGCCATCCGCTCCGTCCACGCCGGCCACATCCTGCTCCAGCCCGAGGTGGCCGGTGTCCTGTTGTCCCAGGAGGAGTCCAACTCGGGGCAGGGAAGAGGCGGTTCCCTCACGGAGCGGGAGCGCGAGGTACTCGGCCTCATCGCCGACGGCCGCTCCAACCGCGAGATAGCCCGTGCCCTGGTGCTGTCCGAGAAGACGGTCAAGACCCATGTCTCGAACATCCTGATGAAGCTCGACCTGGCAGACCGCACCCAGGCCGCCCTGTTCGCCGTACGCCACGGTCTGACCAGGTGAGCGGCACCGCAGCGGTGGAGTGACGGCAACACGGAGCGTCCCGTTCCGGGCTGAGATTCATACCGTCGTGGGAATGTCCCCCGGATGGCGCATCCTTCGTGGATCTCCACCGTTCTCCAGTGCGTGCCGCGGCGCCTGCCGCGGTGATCGCTAGGAGGACTCAGAAGTGAAGAACCTGAAGAAGGCAGCGGCCGTGACGATGGTGGCCGGCGGGCTGGTGGCCGCCGGTGCCGGGCTGGCCTCCGCCGACGGTCTGGCGAACGGCCAGGCCATCGGTTCGCCCGGCGTCGGCTCGGGCAACGTCGTCCAGGTCCCGGTCCACGTCCCGGTCAACGCGGTCGGCAACAGCGTGAACGTCGTCGGCGTCCTGAACCCCGCCTTCGGCAACCTGGGCGTCAACCGCTGACGCACGTCGCCCCGCGACAGTGACCTCCGGCCTCCCTGGGCGCTCCCCGGGAGGCCGGTCTGCTCGTCACCTGGTCATCCGGTCGGCTTGTCGCCCCAATGATCCGAACGGGCAGTCAAACGCGCATTCCCGTGCCGTTTTCGGCGCCCCCCGCGTTGATCAGCGCACGACCCGCGGCCGGGTCGGTCACGCAATCGCAGGAGGAATGCTTCCCATGAACATCGCCAAGAAGGCCGCCGTGGCCCTCACCGTCGCCGGTATCGCCGCCGGCGCCTCCGCCGGTGCCGCCGTCGCCGACGCGGGCGCCGATGCCGCGGCCGTGAAGTCGCCGGGCGTCGGCTCGGGCAACGTCGTCCAGGTCCCGGTCCACGTCCCCGTCAACGTCGTCGGTGACAGCGTCAACGTCATCGGCCTGCTGAACCCCACGTTCGGCAACAAGGGCGTCAACGGCTGACACCCACAGCACTGAAGAGGGGCCCCGCGAGTCAACGACGACTCGCGGGGCCCCTCTGCTGTAGAACTTTTCGGCCCAGCGATCTCAGCCCGTCCGGTGCCTTTTCAACTCAGGCCGCCAAAATCCGGCCCGTCCGGCGGTACCTCTCAGCAGGGGCCGGCAAAATCCGGCCCGTCCGGCGGTACCTCTCAGCACGGGCCGCCAGAATCCAGCCCGTCCGGCGTTTGAGGACGAGGCCCCTTCAGGGCCGATACGGGGGCCTGGGGGCGGAGCCCCCAGAAGACGCCCACACCAACACACGGCATCCGCGCAAGGGAACGATCAGCGCACCCCCTTCTCCCGCTCCTCCACAACGGAGTTGTACGCCGCGACCTGCGCCCGCCGAGCCGTCCGCTCCACCGGCCGCAACGCCCCCGCCCGCACCGCCATCTCGGACGCGCTCACCGCACCCCCATGCCCGCTCTCGTAGGCGAGGGACACCAACAACCCCACCCGCTGCGCCAGCTCCAACACCCGCACAGCCCGCGGCGGATACCCGGGGGCCAAAACCTCCCGCCCCCGCTCCGCCCGCGCCCGATACGCGTCGACCGCCGCCTCCGCGACCGGCCCCGACCCGGCCACGTCCAGCCGCGACAACACCTCCGTCGCATCCCGCAGCGCCTCCGCCAACTCCCGCTCCGCCTCCCCGAGCGAGGGCACATCGGCGGGCGGCGCCTCCCGCACCGGCAGGCAGTGCCAGACGACCTCGACGTGCACGTCGCCGGCGGGACCGGCCTCGTACACCTCGGGAACGAGGCCGAGCGCGGCGCCGTAGCAGACCACCGCCTCCTCGGCGTCCAACGCCCGGGCGTTGAAGTCGGGCGGGCCGCTCAGGCCCAGCGGGTGTCCCGGCGTGGGCAGCGCCACGCGCAGCCCGGTCACCCCGAGGGTGCGCAGCCGCCCGAGCGCGAGCGTGAGTCCGACGGGCGCCGTTTCGCCGGGCAGTCCCTCCACCCGGTGCACGGCGTCCTCGCCCACGATGGCGAGCACGGCGTCGTCCGGTGAGACAAGTCCGGCCAACAGGGCATTTCCCCAGGCGGCGAGGCGTCCTGAACGTGGTTCCGAAAGCATGGCCTCCACCCTAAGGACCGGACCGATGGAATGGACCGCCCGGCCGGTGGCGTAGATTTCTTCGAGGGCTGCGCCTACCGGCGCACGCGACAGCCGAGACAGGCCGACGATGCAATGGGAGACAGCGCGCTCATGAGCGATGTTCTGGAGCTGGAGGACGTAACCGTGGTCCGGGAGGGCCGGGCTCTGGTGGACCAGGTCTCCTGGTCGGTCAAGGAGGGCGAGCGCTGGGTCATCCTCGGTCCGAACGGCGCCGGCAAGACCACGCTCCTGAACGTCGCGTCCAGCTACCTGTTCCCCAGCAGCGGCACCGCCACCATCCTCGGCGAGACCCTCGGCAAGGTCGACGTCTTCGAACTGCGCCCCCGCATCGGCGTCGCCGGCATCGCCATGGCCGAGAAGCTCCCCAAGCGCCAGACCGTCCTCCAGACCGTCCTGACCGCCGCCTACGGCATGACCGCCGGGTGGAACGAGGACTACGAGGACGTCGACGAGCAGCGCGCCCGCGCCTTCCTCGACCGCCTCGGCATGAGCGACTACCTGGACCGCAGGTTCGGCACCCTCTCCGAGGGCGAGCGCAAGCGCACCCTCATCGCCCGCGCCCTGATGACCGACCCCGAGCTGCTCCTCCTCGACGAGCCCGCCGCCGGCCTCGACCTCGGCGGACGCGAGGACCTCGTACGCCGCCTCGGCCGCCTCGCCCGCGACCCCATCGCCCCCTCCATGATCATGGTCACGCACCACGTCGAGGAGATCGCCCCCGGCTTCACCCACGTCCTGATGATCCGTCAGGGCAAGGTCCTCGCCGCGGGCCCGCTGGAGCTCGAACTCACCGCGCGCAACCTCTCCCTCTGCTTCGGCCTCCCGCTCCTCGTCGAGCAGGTCGGCGACCGCTGGACCGCACGCGGTCTCCCCATGGCCTGACCGAACTCCCCTGAAAAATACGGGTCGTACGGGCATATGCGCCCTGTCCGCGACGGGACCCGCAGCTCTACCATGACCATGTGAACGACATCGGCGCATGGGTGTGGTGGCTCGTCGGCGCGGCAGCACTCGGAATCCCGCTCGTGGTGACCGCGATGCCGGAGTTCGGCATGCTCGCCGTGGGCGCCGTCGCCGCCGCGGCCACCGCCGGGATCGGCGGGGACCTCGTCGTCCAGGTCCTCGTCTTCGCCGTCGTCTCGGTCGCGCTCATCGCGGTCGTACGACCCATCGCGGCCCGGCACCGTTCCACACGGCCCCAACTCGCCACAGGAGTGGACGCGTTGAAGGGCAAGCAAGCCGTCGTCCTGGAGCGCGTCGACGGCTCCGGCGGCGGCCGGATCAAGCTGGCCGGGGAGATCTGGTCGGCCCGCTCGCTCGACACCGACCGGGCCTACGAACCGGGCCAGGAGGTGGACGTCGTAGAGATCGAGGGAGCCACCGCGATCGTCATCTGACTTCGCAGGACTCGACCGATGACCTCGCAGGACTCAACTGAACCGAACAGCACACGAGTTGCGCGAGGGTCTGACAGACTCGACCAGCAAGATCTTCAACAACCATAAGATCTTCCGAAAGCGCCGAGGCGGAGAAGGGTACGGGGAGCACGATGGAACCGGTCATCATCGTCTTGATCATCCTGGTGGTGTTGGTCTTCATCGCTTTGATCAAGACGATCCAGGTCATCCCGCAGGCAAGTGCCGCGATCGTGGAGCGATTCGGCCGCTACACGCGGACACTCAACGCGGGACTCAACATCGTCGTCCCGTTCATCGACACCATCCGCAACCGCATCGACCTGCGCGAACAGGTCGTACCGTTCCCGCCGCAGCCGGTGATCACCCAGGACAACCTGGTCGTCAACATCGACACGGTCATCTACTACCAGGTGACGGACGCGCGGGCCGCGACCTACGAAGTGGCCAGCTACATCCAGGCGATCGAGCAGCTCACGGTCACCACGCTCCGCAACATCATCGGCGGCATGGACCTGGAGCGGACCCTGACCTCCCGCGAGGAGATCAACGCGGCCCTGCGCGGAGTCCTCGACGAGGCGACGGGCAAGTGGGGCATCCGCGTGAACCGCGTCGAACTCAAGGCAATCGAGCCCCCCACCTCCATCCAGGACTCGATGGAGAAGCAGATGCGCGCCGACCGTGACAAGCGCGCCGCGATCCTCACCGCGGAGGGCACGCGCCAGGCGGCCATCCTCACCGCGGAGGGCGAGAAGCAGTCCCAGATCCTGCGCGCCGAAGGTGAGGCCAAGGCCGCGGCCCTGCGCGCCGAGGGCGAGGCCCAGGCCGTCCGTACGGTCTTCGAGGCGATCCACGCGGGCGACGCCGACCAGAAGCTCCTCAGCTACCAGTACCTCCAGATGCTGCCCAAGATCGCTGCGGGCGACGCCAACAAGCTCTGGATCGTCCCCAGCGAGATCGGCGACGCCCTCAAGGGCCTCTCCGGCGCCATGGGCAACGTCGGCCCGTTCGGCGGCGGTTCGGGCAACGACGGAGGCAACTCCGGCAACTCGGGCGGCAATTCAGAACGCCGAGAGAAGCCGTCCATCGACTGACGGCGGCCACTTCTGAAGCTACGCCAGCCCCGCGCCCCCAAAGGGGCGCGGGGCTGTATCAATTTGCGGCTCCGCCGCGTGGGCGCGATCAGCCACATACAACGCGCACCCGACGACCAACCACGCCCCTACGGCGACTAGTCAGGCAGCATCCCGAGCCAACCAACCAGGCAGCGCATCAAAATCCTCAACCGCCAGCGCGAGCAACATCGCATCGGCCGGCGTCGGCTCGAACGGCCGTCGCAGCAGCGGCATCCCCGCCTGCTCCGGAGTCCGCGCCGCCTTGCGGTGGTTGTCCTCCGCGCACGAGGCCACCGTGTTCAGCCAGGAGTCCTGACCGCCCTGCGCCCTGGGCACCACATGGTCGACCGTCGTCGCCCGCCTGCCGCAGTACGCGCACCGGTGCCGGTCCCGGACCAGCACACCCCGCCTCGACCACGGAGCTTGTCTTCGGAACGGCACCCTCACATACCTGCACAACCGGATCACCCGGGGCGCCGGTATATCAACCTCGGCTCCGCGCATACGCAGTTCGGGGTGGGCCTGCTCGACGACAGCCTTGTCCTGGAGCACCAGAACGACGGCTCGATTCAACGACACCGTCGACAGCGGCTCGAAGCTCGCGTTCAGCACCAGCGTGTCCCGCATCCAGCCCACCTCCCGTGTGCAATCGGCCCACCGCGTGGCGGGCTTGGATCAACTCTGGCCGGGCACGCCGAGATGGACAACGCAATAAAAAATGCCCGCCTCTGATCAATTCCAAGACCAGAGGCGGGCAAACGTTCAATGAACGTCAGTCTTCCGTGGGCGCTTCGTACTCACCGATCAGCTGGGCACGTGCCAGCGCGTGGAACCGCAGGTTGAAACCGACGACCGCCGGAGAAACGTCCGAGTCCGGACCCAGCTTCTCCGCGTCCACGGCGTACACCGTGAACACATAGCGGTGCGACCCGTCCCCGGGCGGCGGCGCGGCCCCACCGAAGTCCTTCGACCCGTAGTCGTTCCGCACCTGTACGGCGCCGTCGGGCAGCCCCTCGAACTTGCCGGTGCCCGCACCCGTCGGCAGCTCGGTCACCGAGACCGGGATGTCGAACACCGTCCAGTGCCAGAACCCGCTCCCCGTAGGGGCGTCCGGGTCGTAGCAGGTCACGGCGAAACTCTTGGTCTCGGCGGGGAAGCCCTCCCACCGCAGCTGCGGCGAGGTGTTGCCGGCCGCGTAGACCTGAGCGTCCTTGAGCGTCGCCCCCGGCTCGACGTCCTCGCTCGTCACCGTGAACGACGGCACGGGCGGATGGAAGTCATGGGGGAGCGGCCGCCGCTTGAGCTCGGTCACCTCGGTACCTCCTGATCGATCGCTTCAGTGAGTACCGAGCCTAGAACCAGTTGCGCTTGCTGCCGACCTCGGACAGCCACTGGTTGAGGTACGCCGCCCAGTCCGTCCCGTGGAAGTCGTGCAGACCCACCTGGAAGGACCGGAAGGTGTCACTGCCCTCGCTGAACAGGCCCGGCTTCTTGTCCATCTCCAGGATGACGTCCATCGCGTTCTCGTCGGCGACGAAGCTCAGCTCGACCTGGTTGAGCCCGCGGTACTGCGACGGCGGGAAGAACTCGATCTCCTGGTAGAACGGCAGCTTCTGCCGCGTCCCCCGGATGTGACCGCGCTCCATGTCCGCGTTCTTGAAGCGGAAGCCCAGCCGGATGAAGGCGTCGAGGATCGCCTTCTGCGCGGGCAACGGGTGCACGTTGACCGGGTCCAGATCACTGGAGTCCACAGCCCGGGCGATCGCCAGCTCGGTGCTCACCCCGATGTGCATCCCGCGCAGCGCCTGACCGTCGATCATCGTGACCGGCGTCTCCCAGGGGATCTCGAGCCCGAACGGCACCGTGTGCGCGGCACCCGCCTGCAACTCGAAGGCGTCGCCCAGCCGCACCTTCGTGAACTCGATGTCCTGCTTGTACTCCTGGTCGCCGCTCTCGATCTCGACCTTGGCCTGCAGTCCGACCGAGAGCCCCTGGATCTCCTGGCTGACGGACCCGCCCTGGATCCGCACCTCGCCCTGGACGACACCACCAGGAACGACGTTGACCTCGGTCAGCACCGTCTCCACCGAAGCCCCGCCGGCCCCCAGGCTCGCGAGCAGCTTCTTGAACCCCATGACTCTCCCTTTACGTATGGACCCTTGATCCCTACAAACGCGATCCGACCGCGACCGGTTCCGCGCCACACCCTGGCAAGCGGACGGATCCTTGACCACCCCTTGGCACAAGTGGGCCTGGACTACGCTCGGACGCCATGATCGCGCCCCCGGACCGTATGCCACTCCCCAGAGAGTTCTTCGACCGCCCAGTACTGGAGGTCGCCCCCGACCTCCTGGGCCGCGTCCTCGTCCGCACGACCCCCGACGGTCCGATCGCCCTGCGCATCACAGAGACCGAGGCCTACGACGGCGGGAACGACCCCGCCTCCCACGCGTATCGCGGCCCGACGGCCCGCAACAGCGTGATGTTCGGTCCACCCGGGTACGTCTACGTCTACTTCACCTACGGCATGTGGCACTGCATGAACCTGGTGTGCGGTCCCGAGGGCACGGCGAGGGCGGTGCTGCTCCGCGCCGGCGAGATCGTCGAGGGCGCCGAGCTGGCCCGCAAACGTCGACTCTCGGCCCGAAATGACAAAGAACTGGCCAAAGGCCCCGCCCGCCTGGCCACCTCCCTGGACGTCGACCGTTCCTTGGACGGCACGGACGCGTGCACCACGGGCGAGACACCCTTGCGCATGCTGGCCGGCACACCCGTGCCCTCCCATCAGGTAAGCAGCGGTCCCCGCACCGGAGTGTCCGGCGAGGGCGCGGTCCACCCGTGGCGGTTCTGGATCACCAACGACCCTACGGTGAGCCCTTATCGGGCCCATACGCCAAGGCGTCGGTCAAGTTGACGCGCCATGGCGGGGTGCGTAATGTAGCCCGAGCCGCTTGACCCGGGTACGGCATTCGCCTGCAGCCGGAAGCGGCCAACCCACTACCTACGACTCCCTCTCAGCAGGGGCGCATTCGGCATGTCTGCATGCCTGAATTCGAACTTGCGGAACTCGATTATGAGCTGGCGAGGGAATCGGCTAACGTAGTGAATGTCGAAAGGCCGACAGGCGAAAGCCCAAAGCGTTTGACAATCCCAACCGACAGGGAATCGGGACCGGAAACGGTCTGATAGAGTCGGAAACGCAAGACCGAAGGGAAAAGCCCGGAGGAAAGCCCGAGAGGGTGAGTACAAAGGAAGCGTCCGTTCC